>NZ_QXEC01000002.1 GCF_003583405.1 Micromonospora radicis | reverse complement strand
AGGGTCCCGTACACCCAAACGCCCCGCCTACTGCCGGTCTCTCCAAACACCAAGGGCCGACCCCCACACCGGGGGCCGGCCCTTACCCATCCACCCACCCCGGGGCCGACCCTCACCCACCCCCACCCCAGCCCCGCCCACCCCAGCCCCGTCCGGCCGAGCCCCGTCCGGCCGAGCCCCACCCGGCCCCGGCCGCCCGGTCCGGCGGTCTTGCACTTCCGTCACCGATACGCCAGGAGAATCCACCTTTGCCCGGACACGAAACGCAAGATCGACGCGAAGAGAGGTCGACGCGAAGAGGGCCAGCGCGGAGAGAGCCGACCGACGCGGGGTTGTGCGCGGAGGGGACGTGGGGGCATGGGTGCGACGGCGGGAGGGTCTCGACGGAGGTGGACGGTGGGTGTCGCGGGCGAGTGGAGATCGGTTCGCGCCGCTGTGCGACCCTCGCGGGATGAGCGACCTGATCTTTAGGGAGGCGGTCCGGGCGGACCTGCCCGCCGTGCTCGATCTGCTCGCCGACGACGTGCTGGGACGTACCCGCGACGTCGGGGAGGTCGACGCCACGTACGAGCAGGCGTTCGCGGACATCGCCGCCGACCCCCGTAACCAGCTTGTCGTCGCCGAGTCCGACGGCGAGGTGGTGGGCTGCGTACAGCTCACCTACATTCCGGGGCTCGGCCGGCACGGCGCCGAACGGCTGTTGGTCGAGGCGGTCCGGATCCGTTCCGACCGGCGGGGCGGCGGTCTCGGTCGGCAGATGATGACCTGGGCGATCGAGCAGGCGCGGCAGCGCGGCTGCGGCCTGGTGCAGCTCACCACCGACAAGACCCGCCACGACGCGCGCCGGTTCTACCTCGGCCTCGGCTTCGTCGCCAGCCACGAAGGCATGAAGCTCAGTCTCTGACCGATCATCGACCCGGCGCCCCGACCAAGCGGGACCGCCCGACCAAGCGGGACCGCCCGACCAGGCAGGCGGGGCCACCCGCTCGCCGGTGTCCGCTGGAGCCGACGGCAACCGGGTCAGCGGGGGCGGTCGCGGTCCTTGGAGGGTTGGACCCGCTTCGGTTCGCCGGGCATCTTCGGATGGTCCGGCGGGTACGGCAGGTCACCCTCGCCGGCTGCGGCGTCCCGCTCGGCCCACTCCAGCAACGGGGTGATGTCCCACCCGGTGTCGTCGATGCCGGCGTGCGGGTCACCGCGCTCGGCCAGCCGCTGCGGCACGGTCCGCAGGTCGAAGTCGTCGGGGTCGACGTCGGGCAGCTCGTCCCAGCTGACCGGGGTGGAGACGGTGGCCCGGGCGTTGGCCCGCAGTGAGTACGCGCAGGCGATGGTGCGGTCGCGGGCCATCTGGTTGAAGTCGACGAAGACCCGCGCGCCGCGTTCCTCCTTCCACCAGGCGGTGGTGACCAGGTCGGGACGGCGACGGGCCAGTTCCCGGGCCAACGCGATGGTGGCCCGCCGCACCTCGACGAACGTCCAGCGCGGCTGGATGCGCAGGTAGACGTGCACGCCTCGGCCGCCGGAGGTCTTCGGCCAGCCGGCGACGCCCAACTCGTCGAGGATGGCGCGCAGCTCGGCGGCGGCGGTGGCCGCGTGGGCGAAGTCGGTGCCGGGCTGCGGATCCAGGTCGACGCGCAGCTCGTCGGGGTGGTCGGGATCGACGGCGCGCACCGGCCAGGGGTGGAACACGACGGTGCCCATCTGCGCCGCCCAGGCCACATGGGCCAGGTCGGCCGGGCACAGCTCCGCGGCGGTACGCCCGCTGGGGAAGCTGATCTCGGCGGTCCGCACCCACGGTGGTACGCCCCGGGTCGGCACCCGCTTCTGGAAGAACATCTCTCCCTCGATGCCGTCCGGGAAGCGTTGCAGGGTGGTCGGCCGTTCGTGCAGCGCGCGCATGATGCCGTCGCCGACGGCCCGGTAGTAGTGGAAGACGTCGGCCTTGGTGAAGCCCCGCTTCGGGAAGATCACCCGATCCGGGCTGGACAGCCGTACGGTGTGCCCGGCGATCTCGATCTCCTCGGCCGGGGCCTTCGTGCCTGCCATTTCGCGACCATATGCGATGGGTCCGACGTTCGACGTACCGTTGGCACGTGACTCTTCCCGACAGTGAACTGCCCCGCACCGAGGACGAGTGGCGGGTCCGGCTCAGCCCCGCGGAGTTCCGGGTGCTGCGTGAGCACGGCACCGAGCCGGCGTGGACCGGAGAGTACGTCGACACCAAGACGCCGGGCATGTACCGGTGCCGGGCCTGCGGCGCGGAGTTGTACCCGAGTGACACGAAGTTCGACTCGCACTGTGGGTGGCCGAGCTTCGACGACGCCATCCCGGGTGCGATCAGGGAGATCGAGGACAACTCACTCGGCATGCGCCGCACCGAGATCCGCTGTGCCCGCTGCGACAGCCATCTCGGGCACGTGTTCCGAGGCGAGGGCTTCACCCCGAAGGACACCCGGCACTGCGTGAACTCGCTCTCCATCCGCCTGGACCCCAGCAACCCCTGACCCCACCCCCGGCCCGGCACCCGGTACCGCGCACTGAGCGCCCGAGCACCGGACGCCACGCACTGAGCGCCGGGCACTGGGCGCCACGCACTGGGCACTGGGCACCAGTCAGCCGGCGGCCGCCGGGCGGGCGGCCAGCAGCGCCACCTGGGCGGTACGCGACTGCTCGATCCGCCGGGCCAGGTCGCGTACCCGTTCGTCAGTGCCGGCGGCCAGGTGGGCCCGGGCCAGGTCGGCGGCGCCCCGCTGGTGAGCGCTGAGCACCTCGATCAGTACCGCGTCCACCTCGCCGTCCACGGCGGTGCGCAGCCGGGCCAGTTGGTCCGGGCCGGTGCCGTGGCCGGTGTGGTCGTCGGCGCGGGCAGTGCGCCCGGCCTGGGCCAGCCAGTCCCGGGCAGTGGCCAGTTCGTCGGCCTCGGTTACCTCGATGGCGGCGACCAGGGTCCGCAGTTCGGTGTCGGCGAGCCGGTCCCGGACCAGTCGGACGATCTCCAGGGTCTGCTCGGTGTGTCCGGCGGTCATCGACAGGAACAGCAGGTCGATGCCGGTCATCTCGGCCACGCCGGGGGTTGCGGACGCGACGGGTGCCGGTGTTGCGACGACCGGTGGTGCCGGGGTCGCACCGGCCGTCGGTGGCCCGCCGCATCCGGCGGCGCCCAGCGCGACGATCAGCGCTGCCGCCAGCCAGCCGACCAGCACCCGGTCACGGTGCGCCGGGCGCCGGACCGACGGGAGGTGCGGCCGGGTCCGACCGCACCTCCCGCTGGTCACAGCAGGGTCCACAGCGCCGGTACGTTCGGCGGCTCCCAGCCGGCGATGGCGGTGTGCGCCTGCCGGCAGCGGTACGTACGCCCGCCGTAGGTGACCTGGTCGCCGACGGCGTACGCGCGCCCGGCGGTCCAGGTGCCACCGGCCGGCGGGTTGCTGGTCGGGGTGGCCGTCGGGGTGGGCGGCGGCGGGCTGGTCGGGGTCGGACTGGGCGTGGGGGTGCCGCCACCTCCGCCGATCTGCAGGTCGACGCAGGAGTAGAAGGCGTTGGCGGTGTCGGAGATGTTCCAGACCGCCAGCAGCTTCTGCCGGCCGGAGTAGCCGGAGAGGTTGACCGTGTGCGAGACGGTGGAGCCCGGTTGGCGACCGCCACCGCTGAACACCGCCACCCGGGTGTTGCCGATGAAGTACTCCCAGTCGCGGGTGGCGTGCAGCGCGGTGTTGACCCAGGTGAAGGTCACCGTGGTGCCGACCGAGGTGGCCGGCCAGCCCCGGCTGTCGTCGTTGAGGACGGCGAAGTGCGAGATGTTGGCGTGGCAGTTACGCAGCCCCTTGGGGCCCTCCACGCTCTGCGGTTCCCACCTGATCTGCCCGCAGTCGGGGACTCGGTTCTGGGCGCAGAGCGCCTGGCGGCTGGGCGGTGCCGAGACGTACCCGTGGGCCTGGGCGGGGGTGGCGACGGCCAGGGTCGCGAGCATGGCGCCCGTCGCGACGAGCGGAAGGGTGATTCTTCGACGCATGACGGCGGCTCCTTTGCGGCGTGTTGCCTGGTGAGGTGCCACCAACATAATTTAAACCTTGTTAACAGTAAAGACCACTGTCAATAAAGGCAGCCGCTAGCGGGCCCTCAGAGCACCAGCAGGCCACCCTGGTCGTCCACCCGGTCGGCGGACTCGTCGTCGAACCACACGCCACCGGTGGCCAGGTACCGGAACCGGTGCCGCCCCGGGCCGAGGCGTACGGTCACCGTCCGGGTGCCGTCACGGCGGGCCACCAGCACGTGCTCACCGGGCCGCCATCCGTTGAAGGAGCCCACCACGCTCACCGTGCCGGGCGGGGCGTCCCGCGGAAGGCAGAAGGTGACCCGGGTCTGACTGCCGAAGAGCCGGTTTCGTTTGATCATCATCTTCCTCCCGGTTGGTTGCCGGAGGCGGGGCCGGGCCGCCGCCACCGGCCAGGTCACCTGGTACAACGGCCGACACGCGGGGGCGACACGCCGCCCCTTCCGGGGGATCCGTCCCACTTCCCACCGAACCCACCCGCGACCTGCCGCAGGCTGGGCCAAACACCGGCTTGCGGAGGGATGAGCGTCGTGGCGACGTGCGAGGTCTGCGGCAACGACTACTGGCTGGCCTTCGAGGTGCGTACGGTCAGCGGCGACGTACACACCTTCGACAGCTTCGAGTGCGCCGCGCACAAGCTGGCCCCGATCTGCGAGCACTGCCAGGTGAAGATCATCGGGCACGGGGTGGAGGTCTCCGGGCGCTTCTTCTGCTGCGGCCACTGCGCCCGCGCGGTGGAGGCCGAACAGGGCGCCGAGATCCGCGACACCGTCGGCGCCCGCCCCGCCTGACCGACGCGCGCCCCGGCCACCTCTCGAGATCTTGCACTTTCCGTCCCGCACAGGGGATGTTTCGCCCAGGTCGGCGACCGAAGGTTCAAGATCGCGTGGTGGCGGGGGTTGCGGGTGGTCCGCGACGTCCTAGCCTGGCGGGATGTCGAGCACCGAACTGCGGGTCGCCGGCTTCGCCGACCTGGACGCCCGCACCTTCCACGACCTACTGAGACTGCGGGTCGACGTGTTCGTGGTCGAGCAGGAGTGCGCGTACCCGGAGCTCGACGGCCGGGACGTGGAGCCCGGCACCCGGCACCTCTGGCTGGCCCACGACGGAGCTCCCCTGGCGTACCTGCGGATCCTGGCCGACCCCGGCGGCGTGGCCCGGATCGGACGGGTGGTGGTGGCGCCGTCGGCGCGCGGCAGTGGCCATGCCGGGCGGTTGATGACCGCGGCGCTGGCCGAGGTCGGCGACGGTCCGTGCGTGCTCGACGCCCAGTCGCATCTGGTCGGCTTCTACGCCCGGCACGGCTTCACGGTCAGCGGCCCCGAGTACGTCGAGGACGGCATCCCGCACACCCCGATGCGCCGCGACCGCTGAACCACACCCTCCGCCACCATTGACGGAAGGCGATGTTTTGTGCCATTCTTCCGGACGGAGCCAGCACAACGGTGCCACGCGCCGACCGGCCCGGGAGGGGCAACTCCCGAGCGTCCGGGCGATGTCGCGATCCGACGACTCCCCCTGGGGGCTCCATGTCCAACCTGATCAGATCATCCCGCACCGGGTGGCTGCTGGCCGTCGCGGCCGTCGCCATGCTGCTGCTCAGCACCGCGCTGGTCAAACCCGCCTCGGCACACGGCTCGGTGGTGAACCCCGCGTCGCGCAACTACGGCTGTTGGCAGCGCTGGGGCGGTGACTTCCAGAACCCCCGGATGGCCACCGAGGACCCGATGTGCTGGCAGGCCTGGCAGGCCAACCCGAACGCCATGTGGAACTGGAACGGCCTGTTCCGCGAGGGCGTGGCCGGCAACCACCAGGCCGCGATCCCGAACGGCCAGCTCTGCTCGGGCGGCCGCACCGAGAGCGGGCGGTACAACGCCATGGACGCGGTCGGTGCCTGGCGGACCACCCCGGTCGCCAACAACTTCCGGCTGAAGTTCTTCGACCAGGCCAGCCACGGCGCCGACTACATCCGGGTGTACGCGACCCGGCAGGGCTACGATCCGCTGACCAAGCCGCTGGCCTGGTCCGACCTGGAACTGGTCGGGCAGATCGGCAACACCCCCGCCTCGCAGTGGCAGCGGGAGGTCGACGGGGTGTCCATCGAGATCCCGGTGAACGCCCCCGGTCGTACCGGCCGGCACGTCATCTACACCATCTGGCAGGCCAGCCACTTCGACCAGTCGTACTACATCTGCAGCGACGTGCAGTTCGGTGGCGGCAGCACGCCACCGCCCACCACGGCGCCGCCGACCACTCCCCCGCCCACCACCGTGCCGCCCACCACGCCCCCGCCGAGCAACCCGCCGCCGGCCGGCGCCTGCTCGGCCACCTACCGGGTCACCTCGACCTGGTCGGGTGGGTTCCAGGGTGAGGTGCAGGTGACCGCGGGCAACGCGGCGATCCAGGGCTGGCGGGTGACCTGGACGTACGGCAACGGCCAACAGGTCAGCCAGGCCTGGAACGCCACCGTCAGTTCCAGCGGCAACACGGTGACCGCCACCAACGTCGGCTACAACGGCAGTCTCGGCTCCGGAGCCAGCACCACGTTCGGCTTCCTGGGCTCCGGCTCCAGCACCAGTACCCCGACGTTGACCTGCACGGCGACCGCCTGAACCCCGGCCGGGGTCGCGCCCCTCTCCCTCGGGCGCGACCCCGGCCGGTCCGCCGGTCCCGCCCCGCGTCAGCCGAGGGCGGTGATGATGTCGGCGATCGGGCGCCGGCGACCCGTGTAGAACGGAACCTCCTCGCGCACGTGCAGCCGGGCCCGTGAGGCCCGCAGGTCACGCATCAGGTCGACGATGCGGTGCAGCTCGTCGGCCTCGAAGGCGAGCATCCACTCGTAGTCGCCGAGCGCGAACGAGGCGACCGTGTTGGCGCGTACGTCCGGGTAGCCCCGGGCCATCTGGCCGTGCTCGGCGAGTAGCTCCCGACGCTCGGCGTCGGGCAGCAGGTACCAGTCGTACGAGCGGACGAACGGGTAGACGCAGAGGTAGGCACGGGCCTGCTCACCGGCGAGGAACGCCGGAACGTGGCTCTTGTTGAACTCGGCCGGCCGGTGCAGCGCCATCTGCGACCAGACCGGGGTCATCGCCCGGCCCAGCGTGGTCCGGCGGAACCGCAGGTAGGCGTCCTGCAGGTCGTCGCTGGACGCGGAGTGCCACCAGATCATCAGGTCCGCGTCGGCGCGCAGCCCGGCCACGTCGTACGTGCCCCGGACCACCACGTCCTTGCCGGCCAGCTCCTCGATCAGCGACTCGACCTCGCCGGTGACGTTGTCCCGCAGTGACGGCAGCGGCGCGCTGGCGCGGAACACCGACCACATCGTGTAGCGGATGGTGTCGTTGAGTTCCCGCAGCCGGGCCGCGTTGGTCTGCTCGGTCATCTACCCGATCCTCCCAGTGCCATGATGATCTCCTCGGCCGCCGTCTCGCCGGAGCGGACGCAGACCGGGATGCCGACGCCGTCGTAGCCCGCGCCGGCCAGCCGCAGCGTCGGATGCGCCGACCCCAGTGCCGAGCGCGCGGCGGCCACCCGGTCCAGGTGACCGGGGGTGTACTGCGGCAACGCCCCACCCCACCGCTGCACGTGCCCGGCGACCGGGTCGGGCAGCGGCCTGTCGAGCACCGCCGACAACTCCCGGTGCACCACGGCGGCGAGGTCCTGGTCGGAGCGTTGCAGCTGGGCCTCGTCGCCGTACCGGCCGACCGAGGCACGCACCAGCGCCAGCCCGTCCGGCCGCCGTAGGTGCCCCCACTTGGTGGTGAAGAACGTCGACGCCTTGATCAGCAGGCCCTCGGTGCTAGGCACCAGGAAACCGGAGAGCTGCGGCAACGCCGGCTCGGGCAGCGCCAGGGTGACCAGCGCGACGCTGGCGTAGTCCAGTTCGCCGACGCCCGCCGCCACCGGTTCGGCGAAGCCGGCGAGCAGCCGGGCCGCCGGCCGGGCCGGCACGGCCAGCACGACGGCGTCGACGTCGACGTGTTCGGGGTCGCGGGTCGGCCCGACGGTGAGCCGCCAACCGGCGCCGGTCGGGGTCAGCCCACGGACCGTCGCGTTGTCGCGTACGGTCGCCCCGCTGGCCGTCGCGGCGGCCTGGACCAGGGCGGTCAGCCCGCCGTCGAGGGTGCCGAAGACCGGCTCGCCCGGGGCGCGGGACGCGGCGGCCTGCGCCGCCCGGACCGCGTCGAGCAGCGTGTGCCGGGTACGGGCGGCACGGGCCAGGGCCGGCATCGTGGTGGCCAGGGACAGGTCGTCGGCGCGGCCCGCGTACACCCCGCCGAGCATCGGGTCGACCAGCCGGTCGACCACCTCGTCACCGAACCGGGCGCGGACCAGCGCGCCGACGGAGACATCCTGGTCCGGGCCGAGCAGCGGCCGGCCCTCGTCCCGGTCGGCCGCCGGAGTCGGCCGGGCCACCGCCGCCACCCTGTCCAGATCACCGGGTACGCCCACCAGCGTGCCGCCGGGGATGGGCCGCAGTTCGTCGTCGACGACGAGCGCCGCCTGCCCGACACTCGGGTGCACGATCCGGTCGGCCAGGCCGAGCCGGCGGACCAGGGTCACCGCCGCGGACTCGCCACCGGCCGGGTCACGCATCAGGAACGACTCGGCGCCGAACTCCACCGGGCCGCCGGCCAGCTCACCGGTGCGCAGCTTGCCGCCGAGCGCGCCGGACTGCTCGTACACGGTGATCTCGGTGCCGGCGGGTGCGCGGTCGCGCAACCGGACCGCGGCGGCCAGGCCGGTGATGCCGCCACCGACCACCGCCACCCGCCACCGCGTCGCCACGCCGGTCAGTCCCGGTCGGCGGGCCGGCCGGACAGCTCGTGCACCAGGGCGACCACCCGGGTGAGCACCTCCGGATCGGTCTCCGGCAGCACGCCGTGGCCGAGGTTGAACACGTGCCCCGGCGCGGCCCGGCCCTGGTCGAGGATCCGGCGTACCTCGGCCTCGATCACCGGCCACGGTGCGAACAGCACGCACGGGTCGAGGTTGCCCTGCACCGCCTTGTCCGGCCCGATCCGGCCGGTCGCGACGTCCAGCGGGGTGCGCCAGTCGACGCCGACCACGTCGGCGCCGGCCTCGCCCATCGCGCCGAGCAGTTCGGCGGTGCCCACCCCGAAGTGGATCCGCGGTACACCCGCGTCGGCGAGCCCGGCGAGCACCTTCGTCGAGTGCGGCAGCACGAACCGGCGGTAGTCGGCCTCGGAGAGCGCACCGGCCCAGGAGTCGAAGAGCTGCACCGCGCTGACTCCGGCGTCGATCTGAACCCGCAGGAACGCCAGGGTCACCTCGGCCAGTCGATCGGCCAGGGCGTGCCACAGCTCGGGCTCGCCGTACATCAGCGCCTTGGTCTTCGCGTGGGTACGCGACGGCCCGCCCTCGACCAGGTAGCTGGCCAGGGTGAACGGGGCACCGGCGAAGCCGATCAGCGGGGTGTCGCCCAGCTCCTTGACCAGCAGCCGGACCGCCTCGTCCACGTACGGGACGTCGTCGCGGCCGATCAGCCGGATCCGCTGTACGTCGGCGGCGGTACGCACCGGCTCGGCCACCACCGGCCCGGTGCCGGGCACGATGTCCAGGTCGACCCCGGCCGCGGCGACCGGCACCACGATGTCGCTGAACAGGATCGCCGCGTCCACGTTGTGCCGGCGGACGGGCTGGAGGGTGATCTCGGTGACCAGTTCGGGGCGGCGGCAGGACTCCAGCATCGCCACATTCGCCCGGATCTCGCGGTACTCCGGCAGGGAACGGCCGGCCTGCCGCATGAACCAGACCGGGGTGTGCGGGACGGACCGGCGGCGACACGCCCGCACGAAGGGCGAGTCGGCGGGCCCGCCGGGGCGGGATGCGTCGTCTCGGGCGGCGGTGCCCGTGCTGTCGGTGGTCATCGCGGCCATCGTGCCACGCGGGTATCCGCGCACCCACCCCCACCGCCCTGTTTGTGACGTGGAACGAGGGCACCCGGGCGCATTGACACCGTCACGGGACGGGTCGCGACGGGTTTGGTCACCGCCCGCCGGAGATCATCGGCGAGTCGATCGTCGGCGTGCCCTCCCGGGCGGACAGCGGGCGGCGGCTTAGGCTGCGGACATGGCCCCCCCGATCGCGCTTCCGGATTCGTTCGCCCGCGCGGTCTCCGGTCTCCGGTCGGCCACGCCCCGTCCGGAGATCTGCCTGGAGGAGGTGGGCGCGCCGCAACGACTCGCGCCGTACGCCTTCGCGCTCTCCGCGTCGGTGCTGCGCGACGACGACGAGGTGGCCACCGGGCGGCTGATCCTGCTGCACGACCCGGCCGGACACGAGGCATGGCAGGGCACCCTGCGGCTGGTCACGTACGTCACCGCCGAACTGGAGGCCGACCTGGCCGCCGATCCGCTGCTGGCCGGGGTGGGCTGGACCTGGCTAACCGACGCCCTCGACGCCCAGGAGGCGGGTTACCGGGCGATCGGCGGAACGATCACCCAGACCACCTCGCACCGGTTCGGCGACCTGGCCGGCCCGCCCGCCACCGCCGACATCGAGATCCGCGCCTCGTGGACGCCGACCGGCGTCGACCTCACCCCGCACCTGTACGCCTGGTGCACGCTGCTGGCCTCCACCGCCGGCCTGCCGCCCCCCGGCGTCACCGCCCTGCCGGAGCGCCGTCCCGCCACCACCGGCTGAGCCGACACGCGGCAGGGCGGGTGCGCGCCGCGCGATCCGCTCGCGCACTAGGGTTGTCAGGTGACCGACGAACCACCCCTGCGCCGTCGGGCCGCCGCAAGCCGTACGGGCACCGATCCGCACCACCCGCCGTCGGCGCGGCCGGAGCCGTCGGACGCGGGGACCGAACCCACCGGCGGCGAGTCCGTGCCGCTGACCGCGCCCCGTGAGGGCACCCCGGATCCGGTGACCGCACCGGAGCAACTGGCCGAGGTGGTGGCCCGATTCGCGGCCGGCAACGGGCCGGTGGCCCTGGACGCCGAACGCGCCTCCGGCTACCGCTACAGCCAGCGGGCATACCTCGTGCAGCTACGCCGTCGGGGCGCCGGCACCGCGCTGATCGACCCGGTACCGCTGCCCGACCTGAGCGCCCTGGACGAGGTGATCGCCGACACCGAGTGGGTGCTGCACGCCGCGAACCAGGACCTGCCCTGCCTGGCCGAGTTGGGACTCCGGCCGCGCCGACTGTTCGACACCGAACTGGCCGCGCGGCTCGCCGGCTTCGAACGGGTCGGCCTGGCCGCGCTCACCGAACAACTGCTCGGCTTCAGCCTGGAGAAGCACCATTCCGCCGCCGACTGGTCCAGCCGGCCGCTGCCGGAGTCCTGGCTGACCTACGCCGCGCTGGACGTGGAGTTGCTGACGGACCTGCGCGACGCGCTCGACGCCGAGTTGACCCGGCAGGGCAAGTCGCAGTGGGCGGCGGAGGAGTTCGCCGCGCTGGTGCGTACCGGTGCCCGTCCGCCACGGGTGCGGGCCGAGCCGTGGCGGCGTACCTCCGGCATCCACCGGGTACGCGGCGCGCGCGCCCAGGCACGGGTCCGCTCGCTGTGGTACGCCCGGGACCAGATCGCCGCCCGCCGGGACTCCGCGCCGGGTCGGGTGCTGCCCGACTCGGCCATCGTCGCCGCGGCGGAACTGGACCCGAAGGACGAGAAGACCCTGCTCACCCTGCCCGGTTTCGGTGGCCGGTCGGTACGCCGGCTGGCCCGCACCTGGCTGGCGGCGCTGGACGACGCGCGGCAACTGCCCGACGACGAGTTGCCGGTGACGCCGACGGTGGAGGGACCGCCGCCGCCGCACCGCTGGGCCGAGCGGGATCCGGCCGCCGCCGCGCGGTTGGCCCGCGCCCGCGAGCTGGTGTTGCGGTTGGCCGCCGAGCACAACCTGCCACCGGAGAACCTGATCTCCCCCGACACCATCCGCCGCATCGCCTGGCAGCCCCCGGAGGAGATCACCGAGAGCGCGGTCGCCGAAGCCCTACGCACCATGAACGCCCGCGAGTGGCAGCTCACCCTGCTCCTCCCCGCCCTCGCCGAAGCCCTCCTCCCACCCCCCTAACCCCACCCCCACCCCCACCCCGTCCCCCACCCCCACCCCCACCCCCACCCCGTCGGCCAGAGGGGTTGATCATGAAGTTGTTGCGCCGGTCGTCGGCGTGTCGTGACAACAAGTTCATGATCAACGCCGGGCGGGGCCGGGCGGGGGTGGTGTGGTGTGGGCCACAGGGCGGAGCGGGGGCGGGGATTGTTACTGGCGGGTAATGTTCGGGGAAACGCCAGTGCCGGCTAGGAGGCTCCAGTGCCCCGTGAAGTTCGGGATGTCGTCTTCGTCGACGGCGTCCGTACCCCGTTCGGCAAGGCGGGTGGCATGTACGCCAACACCCGCGCCGACGACCTGGTGATCCGATGCATCCGTGAACTGCTGCGCCGCAACCCACAGCTGCCGCCGGAGCGGGTCGAGGAGGTGGCCATCGCGGCCACCACCCAGATCGGCGACCAGGGGCTGACCATCGGCCGTACCGCCGCGCTGCTGTCGGGTCTGCCCAAGACGGTGCCCGGTTTCGCCATCGACCGGATGTGCGCCGGCGCGATGACCGCGGTGACCACCGTCGCCAGCGGGATCGCCGTGGGCGCGTACGACGTGGCGATCGCCGGTGGTGTCGAGCACATGGGCCGGCACCCGATGGGCGAGGGCGTCGACCCGAACCCGCGCATCGTGGCGGAGAAGTTGGTCGACCCATCCGCGCTGGTGATGGGCTCCACGGCGGAGAACCTGCACGACCGGGTTCCGCACATCACCAAGGAGCGCACCGACGCGTTCGCGCTCGCCTCGCAGCAGAAGACCGCGAAGGCGTACGCGAACGGAAAGTTCCAGGACGACCTGGTGCCGGTGGCGATCCGCGACCCGGAGACCGGCTGGGGTCTGGCCACTGTGGACGAGGCGCCCCGGGACACCTCGATGGAGAAGCTCGCCACCCTCAAGACCCCGTTCCGCCCGCACGGCAAGGTCACCGCCGGCAACGCGGCCGGCCTGAACGACGGCGCGACCGCCAGCCTGCTGGTGGCCGAGGACGTCGCCCGCGAGTTGGGGCTGCCGGTCGCCATGCGGCTGGTGTCGTACGGCTTCGTCGGCGTCGAGCCCGAGGTGATGGGCATCGGCCCGATCCCGTCGACGGAGAAGGCGCTGCGCATCGCCAGCCTGACCATCGACGACATCGGCCTGTTCGAGCTGAACGAGGCGTTCGCCGTGCAGGTGCTCGCCTTCCTCGACCACTTCGGCATCGCCGACGACGACCCCCGGGTCAACCAGTGGGGCGGCGCGATCGCCATCGGCCACCCGCTCGCCTCCTCCGGCGTACGCCTGATGACCCAGCTCGCCCGGCAGTTCGCCGAACACCCGGAGGTCCGCTACGGCCTCACCGCGATGTGTATCGGCATCGGCATGGGCGGCACGGTCATCTGGGAGAACCCGCACTGGGAGGGTGGAGACAGGTGAGCGCGAGGAGTGAACTTGCGAGCCCCGCAGTCGGGAACGGAGGGGACAGGTGAGCGCGAGGAGTGAGCTTGCGAGCCCCGCAGTCGGGAACAAAGGAGACTCAGTGAGCCTCGCGGCACCCAACGAGGTGGTCACCAGGGCGCTGCTGCGCCAGGTGAACGTGCCGGGGCTGGACCGTCCGGCCGCCCTGATCACCCTCGACAACGGATTCGACCACACCAAGCCGAACACCTTCGGTCCGGGCGGCCTGACCAGCCTGGACGAGGCGATCAGCGCTGCCCTGGCCGCCGACCCGGCGTTCATCGCGGTCACCGGCAAGCCGTACATCTTCTGTGTCGGCGCGGACATCACCAGTCTGCCGCTGCTCGCCGACCGGGCGCAGGCGCTGGAGATCGGCCGCCTCGGCCACCGGGTCTTCGCCCGGCTCAAGGACAGCCCGGTCCCGACCTTCGCCTTCGTCAACGGCGCGGCGATGGGCGGTGGCCTGGAGCTGGCGCTGCACTGCCACTACCGGACGCTCTCCGGCGGCGCGGCGGCGCTGGCGCTGCCCGAGGTCTCGCTCGGCCTGATCCCCGGTTGGGGCGGCACCCAGCTGCTGCCGAACCTGATCGGCATCCCGGCGGCGACCCAGGTGATCATCCAGAACCCGCTGATGCAGAACAAGATGCTCAAGCCGAAGCAGGCCGCCGAGCTGGGCATCGCCGACGTGCTGCTGGAGCCGGCCGACTTCCTGGAGCGGTCGCTGGAGTGGGCTGCCGGGGTGGTACGCGGCGAGGTCACCGTCACCCGGCCCGAGGTCGACAGGGACATGTGGGCGGGCGTGCTCTACTTCGCCCGGCAGACGCTGGACCAGCGGCTGCACGGTGCGGTGCCGGCCGCGTACCGGGCGCTGGACCTGCTGGAGACGGCGAAGGACGCCGACTTCGCCACCGGCACCGCCGCCGAGGACGAGGCCCTGGCCGACCTGGTCTTCTCCGAGGAACTGCGCAGCGGTCTGTACGCCTTCGACCTGGTGCAGCGGCGGGCCAAGCGACCGGCCGGCGCACCGGACAAGGGCCTGGCCCGGCCGGTGACGAAGGTCGGCATCGTCGGCGCCGGCCTGATGGCCAGCCAGCTCGCGCTGCTGTTCGCCCGCCGCCTACAGGTGCCGGTGGTGCTGACCGACCTGGACCAGGCCCGCGTCGACTCCGGTGTCGGTTACGTGCACACCCAGATCGAGAAGGCCGTCAGCAGGGGCCGGATGGACAAGGGCACCGCCGCCAAGCTGTACGGCCTGGTCAGCGGCTCGGTCGACAAGAGCGCGTTCGCCGATGCCGACTTCGTCATCGAGGCGGTCTTCGAGGACCTGGACGTCAAGAAGCAGGTCTGGGCCGAACTGGAGAAGATCGTCAAGCCGGAGGCGGTGCTCGCCACCAACACCAGCTCGCTGTCGATCACGGCGATGGCCGCGGACCTGACGCATCCCGAGCGGGTGGTGGGCTTCCACTTCTTCAACCCGGTGGCGGTGCTGCCGCTGCTGGAGATCGTCAGCGGCGAGCGCACCGACGACGCCACGCTGGCCACCGCGTTCGCGGTCGGCAAACAGCTGAAGAAGTCGAGTGTGCTGGTGAAGGACGCTCCGGCGTTCGTGGTCAACCGGCTGCTGACCCGGTTTCTCGGCACCGTCTTCGCGGCCGTCGACGCGGGTACCCCGCTGGACGTGGCGAACCGGGCGCTGGACCCGTTGGGCCTGCCGATGCGTCCGCTCGCCCTGCTCCAGCTGGTCGGCCCGGCCGTGGCGTACCACGTGGGCGGCACCCTGCACGCGGCGTACCCGGACCGGTACGGGGTCAGCGAGAACCTCAAGCGGATCGCCGACTCCGGCCAGCCGATCGTCGTCGACGACGAGATCAACGCCGAGGTGGCGAAGCTGCTGGTGGTCGGCGACCAACCGCTCACCGAGGAGCAGGTACGCCGCAACGCGCTGGACGCCCTTGCCGAGGAGATCCGGTTGATGCTCGACGAGGGTGTCGTCGCCGAGGCCCAGGACATCGACCTGTGCATGATCCTCGGAGCGGGTTGGCCGTTCCACCTGGGTGGTGTCACGCCGTACCTGGACCGGACCGGCACCAGCGAGCGGGTCACCGGCCAACGCTTCCTGCGCCGCGGGGTGGCCAGCCTGGCCGGCTGAGCCCGCCCCCGCAGACGGAACCGCGGTGGCCACCCCAGGAGGGTGGTCACCGCGGTTCCGTCTGCGGGCAACCCGTTCGCCGTTCCGCCGCAACGCTCCAGCATGGGCACCACGGCGGTACGCCATCCTCCGTGGTGGAGGTCGGCACCGGCAAGGGAACGGCGGACGACTTCGTCGTCGCCCCCGCTTCGGGCCTGGCGAGGCGTGCCGGTGGCGGCGCCGGCCGTACTGGTCTGGCCGTGGGTCGCCCAGATCCGGCTGGCGCCGTACTCCTACGCCTGGATCGACAATCTCGGCCGGCGCTCTCCCCGGCGGTCGGGTTTCCCGAACCCCCGGGTGGGAGAGGCGTTCACCACCGCCGGTGGGCGCAGGCACGGTCGGATCCTCTCCATCGAGCCCGGCGTACAACTGACCGGGATGATCATGAACGCCTACCTGCCCTACGTGCTGGTGGTGCCCGACGGCAACTGCTCACCCTCAAACAACTCGCCGAACGCGACGCGGGGCGCGGCTAGCACCCCCGCGAGCGCGACGGCCCGGACGGCCGGGGTCGCGGGTGGTCACCCGTTCGGACGACCACGACGGTCACCTCGGGCGCTATGGCGTACGCCCCGGTCGGTGTGACGCCGAATGCCACCGCCGGGGCAGGCGGGCCGATGAGGATGGTGCGATGCAGCCGATCTTCCGGTCGCGCCTGGTGATGACCACGGAGACCCACCGGACCACCCTGTACGAGATCTTCTTCGATCTGGTCTTCGTCTTCGCCTTCATCCGGGTCACCGAGTTCATGAGCGAGCGGCCCACACCTCGGACCCTGGCCCAGGGACTCGTCGTCCTGCTACTGCTCTGGATCTGCTGGCTGGTCTACTCCTGGCTGGGCAACCAGGCCCGGATCGACATCGGGGTGATCCGGGCCGGCACCACCGTCGCGATGGCGGCCGTCTTCCTCGTCGCCCTGGTCGTCCCCGACGCGTGGCAGTCCGGTCCCGGCATGTTGACGCCGCGACTGATCCTGGTGCTGGCCTACATCGTCCTGCGGACGGTCCACCTGGTGCTGTACCACTGGGCCGCGGAGGGTGACCGGCGGCTGCGGAGAACGGTCCACATCTACGCGGTCACCACCGCGCTGGCCTGGATCCCGCTCGTCCTCGGTGCTGTGCTCGAAGGCTTCGCCCAGTTGGTGCTCTGGACCGCGGCGCTCGCCGTCGACCTGGCCGGTGGCCTGATCGCCTCGATCTTCAGCGGGTGGGCGGTGCGCAGTCCGGGCCACTTCGCCGAGCGGCACAGCCTGGTGTTGATCATCGCACTCGGCGAGTCGCTGATCTCGGTCGGCGCGGGGATCGGCGCACAGATGATCCAGGGGCCGATCCTGCTGGCCGCGATGTTCACCCTCACCGGCACCGTGTGCCTGTACGGGCTGTACGCCCAGAACGCCGCAGCCGCGGGGCAGGTGTTGACGGCGGAGTCCGGCCAGCGCCGCGGGCGGATCGCCGGCAACGCCTACAGCCTGGCCCACTTCCCGATGATCGCCGGGATCATCTATCACTCGCTCGGCGTGGAGCAGGTCCTCGAACGAATGGCTGTCGAGCAGCCCGGCCACCCCGACGAGCTGCGGTTGAGCTGGACCGCCGCCGTGGCCCTGGTCGGCGGGGTGGCGCTGTTCCTCGCCGGCCGGGCGGCGTTCCTCGGCTTCAGCGTCCGGTCGGTGACCATCGTGCAACTCCTCGCCCCGGTCGCGGTTCTGCTGCTCCTGCCCGCCGCCCGGTTCCTGCCGGGCCTGGCCGCCCTCGGGCTGCTCATCGCGTTCGTGATCGCCCTGACCGGCTACGAGACGTTCCACCGGCGGCGCGCCGACGGCTGACTCTCCGTCCGGCGACGCGCCGGGAAAGCGGATTCGAAGCAGTTTCCTGTGAATTCACTGACAACGACCGCGACGCCCGCGTTCGAATACCCGGCGGAGTGGAACGAACACGATACGAACGCGTCGGTTGCGCTCCGTGATTTGTACGTGACCCAGCGGTTCACGCAGACCGCCCAGCCGGCTCCTTACCCACGTCGACCGACCCCGCAAACGTGCAGGTGACATCGATCACAGCATATGCAGCCCAGATAGTCGTTCTGCATATTCGCAGTAACGTGAGGGGAGTTGACCTCGCTGGAGAGCCAGGCAAATCACTCACGGTAACGGACGGATGACATGACGAATCTAGTGGAAGCGCCGGCCTATCAACGCAGGAGGCTCAGTCGTCGTCTCACGCGTACGCGCCGGACGACGGGCTTCACCCAGCAGCAGGTCGCCGCCGAGTTGCACTGGTCCCAGTCCAAGGTGACCCGGATCGAGAGCGGCGAGGTCGGGGTTTCCCACACCGATCTGCTCGCCCTTCTGTCGCTCTACCGGATCTCGGACGACAGCACCGTCCGGGAGTTCACCAGAATTGCGGACATCGCCCGACGCCCGAGCCTCCCCCAGATGAGCAACGTCCATTCCAAGGCTTTCCGCGAGTATCTGGAGAACGAACAGATCGCACAGGCCCTGCACTCCTTCGAACCGTGCTACGTACCCGGCCTCCTACAGACAGAGAAATACCGGACCGCCGTACTCCGGAACGCCTACCAGTTATCGTCCCTCAACGGTGAGGAACAGGCCGAGGTGGAGCGACGGATCGCGCAGAAGGTCGAGGTGATGAGATGGCGCCAGCGACTCCTGACCAGCAAGGGCACCCTGACCAAGGCGAACTTCGTCGTGGACGAGGCGGCCATTCGGCGGGTGGTCGGTGCCGAGGTCGGTGACACCAGCGTCATGCGGGAGCAACTCGAACGACTCAAGGTGGCGCTGAAGAGCCCGAAGGTCGATTTCCGAGTGATCCCCTTCAGCAGCGGCGCACACCTCGGAATGGGACAGTCCTCGTACGTCCTCCTGGAGTTCTCCAACGTCGACGATCCGCCGGTGATCTACGAGGAGAACGCCACCGGCGAACTCACCACCCGGGAGGACGAGGACCGCATCAAGATCGTCGAATCGTCGTTCGAGAGTCTCCAGTCCCGCGCCGTCACCGGCACCGACCTCAAGCGCCTGCTGGACGACGCACTCGCCGCCCTGTAGACCCCAACCCGACGCCGGCACCCAGCAGCCAGGCGGCTCCGAACCAGACCTAAGGAGGTTGACCATGGCCAGCTCATCCGCGCTCATGACGAGGTACGGCTCGTGGCTCACCGCCCGGTCTGGGACCGACCGACGAGCGGTGGCGCCTCGTGGCCGAGTCTGACCGCGACCTGCCGTTCCGGAAGACCACTCAGCAGCCCGTGTCGGACCAGCCGGGCCTGACGTGGTTGGGGCTTCTCCGCGAGGTCCTCCGCGACCACGAGATGCTCGTCAGCGCCATGGCCCTGCTCGCCATGATCACCTGCCTCGTCGGCGTGTTCTGGATGGTTGTTGCGGCCAGCACGCTCGGATTCGCAATTTCCGTTCCGGGCGCCATCGCCCTGCTCGGCTTGACCCTCGCCAGGTCGCACCGCAAGAAGCGCAGGGGCTATCGACGATGACGTCTCCGCGCAGCCGAGATGGCTGACAGAACAGGATCGGCGAGAACACCGGCGACGCCGCCGACGACAAGCATCATGACGACGAGCGTCGCCATTCTCGCGGTTCCACTGTCGGGGAACAGCAGGTCGCCGAGCCCTTTTCCGGCCGACACGGCGATCACCCCCGTACCGGCCGCGTAGACGGCCAGCCGAACCGGCGATGTCGGTTCATCGTCGTCGGACGGGCGGGAGTCGCGCATGCCTCGGCGACACTCGTCCCGAAACGGCGCCGGGCGCACACGCGCCGGCCTGTCCACGAAACCACCGCCGGGCACCGCCACCTCCTCGCGCGACCCGCCTGCTTCCGATTGCGCACTGGTCAGGCGACCACGGCGAGATCAACCGGAAAGCAGCATACTCGTGTCCTGTTCTTGGATACCCACCTCGGAAGAACATCGGTCTCTTCGGACAGGCTAGCCTGCACATCGAAAACTATCTACACTCTGGATCGCCGCACGATCGGGCCCGCTCATCGCCCCAGCGACCGTGGCGAGACGTCGGCCGCCGACGGAGGAGGAACGTTGGGCGACATGCCTACGCCCGTGTCGTGGCGCAAGAGTTCCCGCAGTTGCCAAGGAAACTGCGTGGAGGTCGCGAGCGCGAAGGCCGCCGTACTCGTTCGGGACAGCAAGGATCCCGACGGTCCGGCACTACGGATCAGCCGGCCCGCGTGGCACGCGTTCCTCACCGGGGTACCAGCCCACGGCGGCGTCCGACGGGACGCGCCCGCCCGGCCCCCGACGGGACCGGGCGGACGACCGGACGAGAGCGCCCGTGGACGGGTTGCCGCGCTGGTCAGCCTCGGCTGACGGCACACCGCCGGAGCCACTGACGAGCCGACCGGTACACCCGCAGGGCCACCGGTACCGCGGTGGCCAGGAACCCCACGAGCGCCGACAGGAACTTGAGGGCGGCGGTGGCGGACGGCAGCCAGATCGGAGCCGGCGCGGGATCCACCGTGAGGAGCCAGTGAATGAAGATGACGGCCATTGGCTTGGCACCTTTCCGTGGTCTCGGTCCCGCAGGTAGCGCGGATCGAGATCCAAGTTGAGGCTGTCCCGATCACCCAGCAATGGGGGTGGACGAACACGGCCGTAAATGGTCACGTCGGACCAGTCGAAAGACATTCTGCGGCCGTCCCGAGCCGGGTCCGAGTCGCCAACGAGACACTGTGCGGCCGTCCCGGGACAGGTCGGCACCGTCTACTGTCGTCGGGACACGCCACCGGACAGCACGGTACGACAACTGCGGGGATCTCATGAGCAGCGACTCCGTGTTCGCGGAATCGACCGGGCCGGTCACCGCGCGCGCCAGACTCCGGCAACTACTGAACGAACTGGTGACCGAATCCGGCAGATCCGTACGGCAGATTGCGGATGACAACCGATCCGCCGGCGCGGGACTGTCCCGGTCGACCATCAGCCGCCATCTCTCCGGTGACGGCCACATCCCACGAGGGTTCGTCGTGGCTCTCGCCACCGCCTGCGCCGCCTCGACGGAGGAGACGGCGGCGCTGCTCGACGTGTGGCGGCAGGCCAACCACGGCAACGCCAGGGCAGCGCGACCGGTGCCGGTCCAACGGTCGGATGCCGAAGCCGTCGGCTCGGCGCCACCGGCGGACCCGGCTCACCTCGTGACTCTCGAGGAGATGGTCCGCGTCGCCGCCTCGCTCGACGAGGCGAACGGCGGCCTGCACGCGGCGCGAAGACTCTACGAGCGGGTACGCGTCGCCCGGTCCGCCCTGCTCGGCGCCGACGCCCCCGCGACCCTGGCGGCCGCCCACAACCTCGGCACGGTGTTGGCCCAGCTGGGCGAGGCGCGGTCGGCCGGCGTGGTCCTGTCCGAGACCTACGAGGCACGTCGTCGGACCCTCGGTGAAGTCGAGCCCGCGACGCTGGCCACGCTGGAGAACCTGGCGACCGCCAACGCGGATCTGGGCGAGTTCGTGGCCGCGATCGAGCTTCTCGAGCGGGCGCTCGCCGCCCGCCGACCCGAGACCAGCCCCGGCCACGCCGGGTACGCCTACACCGCCGAGCGGCTGCTGGACGTCCTGGAGCGCGCCGGTGACCGGAACCGGATGCGGGAGGTCGTGAAGGAGCTGGAATCGGTTCGACGAGACGACGATCCGGGCACGGCCGGCGACCGGCACCGTCGCTGAGACAGGGCCGGTGCCGGCTCGGGGTCACCGGCCGCGGCTGGTCAGAGGTTGTAGCCGCCGGAGACCTCGATGTCCTGCGCCGTGATCCACCGGCACTCCTCGGCGAGGAGGGTCGCGATGACCATGCCGATGTCGTCGGGTTCGCCGAGTCGGCCGAGGGCGGTCCTCGCCGCTATCGCCGGGATCGCCTCCGGATGGCGCTCGAAGGCGTTGCCGGCGATCCGGGTGCGGGTGGCGCCGGGCGAGACGGAGTTCACCCGGATGCCCCGGGTGCTGAGTTCCTTGGCCAGGTAGCGGGTCAACACCACCAGCCCACCCTTCATGCTGCCGTACGCGGAGTAGCCGGGTTCCATGCCGGAGCGCCGGGCCGCGTTGCTCGTGGTGTTGACGATCGCGCCGCCGTCGACGAGCAGCGGCAACAACGTCTGGGTCAGGAAGAACGGCGCCTTGAGCAGCACCCGCACGAGCGTGTCGAAGATGTCCTCGGTGGTGTCCTCGAACAACGCCAGCCGACTGGATCCGGCGTTGTTGACCAGGAAGTCGAAGGTGTCCCGCTGCCACGTGTCGCGCAGTGCCGCCTCGACCGCCGCGCGGAAGGCCGGGAAGGCCGCGCTGTCGCCGAGGTCGAGTGGCAGCGCGACGGCCCGGCCGCCGTCGCCGTCGATGGCGGCAACCGTCTCCAGGGCGCCGTCCCGGTTGCCGTGGTAGGTCAGGATCACGCCGGCCCCACGCCGAGCGAGGTGGACCGCGGCGCTTCGGCCGATCCCGGAGCTGGCGCCGCTGACAATCGCGATCTTCATGGTCGACCCACCCGTTCGTTCGTCGGACCCGTCGGCGCGGTGGCCGGGCGGGGGTGGCGGCAGTAGTAGACGAAGGCCGGCGGCAGGTTGGCCCAGACCGTCCGGCCGGGCACCACCTCCGCGAAGCGGGCCCGCAACAGACGCCGCAGCCGGCGGGCCGGCGGGGTCCACCGCGTGTGCGCGTACGCGAAGGTGGTGAACACGCCGTGCGTGGCGAGGCCGGCGGTCACCGCGTCGAGCAGGTCGTCCTGCCGGTCCGGAGCGAACGCGGCCCAGGGCAGGCCGCTCACGATCGCGTCCGCGCGGTCGTGGCCGCGTTGGGTCAGGATGTCCCGCAGGCCGCGCGCGTCGGCCACGGCGAGGTCCACCCGGGGGTAGCGGGCGGCCAGCCGCTCGGCGAACCGGGCGTTGATCTCGACGGCCAGGTGCCGCCCGCCGGCGGTGAGCCGCCGCTGGATCGCCGCCGTGAACGCCCCGGTGCCGGGGCCGAGTTCCACCACCAGTGGCGCGCCGTCGCGGGGCACGGTCGCGGTGACCGCCTCGGACAGCGGTCGGCCGCTGGGGGTGAGGGCGGCGACGGTGAACGGGGCGCGGAGGAACTCGCGCAGGAACGCGGCCCGGTCGTCGTGGCCGGCCCGCGTCGACGGGGCGGTCGGGTCGGCGGGGGCGGCGGCGAACGCGGTCACGGCGCACTCGTCGTGACGGCGCGACGCTCGTCGGCGCGGAGCGAGGTCAGCACCCGGGTGAGCCAGTTGTTGCGGGTACGACGGGCCGCCGTGGCGACGCGGGTACCGGGGAACAGGGCGTCGAAGCCGTGGCAGCCGCCGGCCCAGACGTGCAGCTCCGCCTGACCGCCAGCGGCCCAGATCCGGCTGGCGTAGGCGACGTCCTCGTCGCGGAACACCTCCGCCGTACCGGCGTCGATGTAGGTGGTCGGCAGGTTGGCGAGGTCCTCGGCGGTAGCGGGCGAGACGTAGGCGGGCACCTCGGAGTCCGGCAGGTCGCCGAGGACCGACCGCCAGCCGAACTCGTTCATCTCACGGGTCCAGACCCCCGGTTCACCCGAGTACTGACGGCTCGACGTGGTGTCGTTGCGGTGGTCGAGCATCGGGCAGATCAACACCTGGGCGGCGATCGGCGGGGTGCCGCGGTCGCGGGCCAGCAGCGTGACACCGGCGGCCAGGCCACCACCGGCGCTGATCCCGGCGACGATCAGGCGGTTCGGGTCGACGCCCAGCCCGGCGGCGTGTTCGGCGGTCCAGAGCAGGCCCTGGTAGCAGTCCTCGACCAGCGTGGTGCCGGTGGCCTCCGGCGCCAGCCGATAGTCCGCGCTGACCACGACCGCACCGAAGCGGTTGAGCCACTCCAGCGGGATGTCGATCTGCGAGAAGCGGTCCCCCATCACCATCCCGCCGCCGTGCAGCCAGTAGACGCACGGCGCCCCGGTGGATTCCGTCCGTTCCGGGCTGAAGATCGACAACGGGATCCGGCCCCCGTCGGCCCGGGCCACGGTGACCTCGCGCCGTTGCACGGCACGCCCGTCGAGAAGGCCCTCGACCGGGGGCGCGGGAAGCTGTCGGAGCTGCGCGAGCAGTTCGGTGCTGAGCTGGGACGACAGGGGCAGGTCGGCGAGCAGCGTACGCAGCTCGGGATCGATGTCGGGTCGGGCGAGTCTCATGGTCGGCTCCTGCGCTCTCGATGGGTACGGTGGCGGTTCAGAACGACGGCTTGCCGCCGACGGGTACCGCGTCGGTGTAGTGCGACTCGCCGGCCAGCAGCGGCTGGAGCCGCGCGACGAACGCCTGTGCCGGATCGGCGGCGAAGAACCTGGCGTGCGCCTCCCGGCTGGTCCATCCCTCGGCGACCGAGACCACGTCGGGGTCGGTGCCGGAGCGGCTGACCAGGAAGACGACACAGTCGTCGTCGGGCAGGGAGGGCGCGTCGAGCAGCAGGGCGACCAGTTCGTCACCCCGGCCCGGCCGGGCGGTCATGACGGCGTGGAAACCGTGATGGACGATCATGGCGTACCTCTTCTCGTTCCTGACGCATCCGGCCGGGAGGCCGGATCGGCGTACTGACGGGCTCCACTCTTCGGCCTGGCCGGGCCGCGCTCATCAGTCATCTGTCTGCGGCTTCCCGGGGTGCCACGGACGACGACCTAGCGTCCCGGGCCGATCGGCGGCGGACCCCACCCGGCGACCGGCCGGGTTCGCCGGCCCGCAGGCGCCGGGTACGGGCCCGACCCGGGCGTGGGCCGGGGCAGCGGCACCCCGGACGGGCGTTAGGTCGTTTGACAGATGTACGGCGGTGGCCGGCGCCCGACCATCGAGGCATGACGAAGCCAGCCGGGCGGGAAGACGCCGGACCGCCGCCACCCGTGGTACGCACGCGGGAGTTGCGCGACCGGGCGCTGTTCGACCTGGACGACGGGCCGGTCACCCCGTCCAACCGGGCCGACCTGCCGGCCCTGGCGGAACTGCTGAACGTCCTGCTGGCGAGCCTGGTCGTGGCGTCGCTGCAACACGACCAGCACGCGCTGCTGGTCGGCGCGCCGGCCGACCGACCCGTCGCGGAGTTCCTGCACGCCTGTGCGGACCGGGACCGCGCGGGCGCACGGCTGCTGGCGGCCCGGATCCGGCAGCTCGGGTACCACGCCGACCTCGATCCACAGCACCTGACCGGCCGCTCCCGGGTGGCGTTCCAGACGTTCCCCGACGGCGACCTCGCCGGCATCCTGACCCAGAACCTGATCGGGGCGCGGATTCTCGTCCAGACCCTGCAGGAGGCGGTGCGCTGGGTCGGCGACGACGATCCCACCACCCGCCGGCTGCTGGAGGGACTACTGGCGGAGAAGGAGGCCCAGGCCGCCAACCTGAGCGCCCCGTGCTCCGCCGTCCCCCGGCCCCGCCCGGCTACCCGGGATCGGTCGTCAGCGCGTCCCTGAGCCCGGCGCGCGAGGCGACACCGAGCTTGGGGAAGATCCGGTACAGGTGTGCGCCGACGGTCCGGTGCGACAGATACAGGCGCTCGGCGATCTGTTTGTTGGTCAGACCGCTCGCCGCCAACTGCGCGATCTGCGACTCCTGGGCGGTCAGGGCGGACGGCCCGTCCGAGGGTACGTCCGCGAGTCGGTACTTGGCGGCGCGCAGCTCGGCGTGGGTGCGTTCCAGCCACGGTGTGGCGGCCATGGCCGCGAATCCGTCCCGGGCGGCGAGCAGGTGCCGCCGGGCCTGCGACGCCGACCTGCCGCGGCGCAGCTTCTCGCCGAGGGCGAGCCGGATCCGGGACACCTCGAACAACCACCGCTGTGTCGCCGGGTCGGCCAGCAGCTCCGTCAACCGGTCCGTCGCCGCGTCGTCGTCTCCGACGAGCGCCTCCGCACCCGCCACGAGCAGCGCCATCCGGGTCGACAGCGCGGCGACGCCAGCCGATCGCATCGCCGCGACGTGGGCGCTGGCCTCGACCGTGCGCCCGGTCCGCACCGCCGCCTCCACCAGATCGAACATCACCCAGGTGCAGTGCGGCAGGTGGGAGGCGAGCACACCGGGTGGGCTCAGCGCGGCGGCGTGCCGGAAGGCGGCGTCCCAGTCGCCCTGGCCGAGAGCGGCCAGGGTGCGCGGATGGTGGGCGAAGGACACCGCCGCCGAGACGCCGCGGGGAAGCGCCCAGTGGCTCATCTCGTCGGCGAGGGCGTACGCCTCGTCGAAGCGTCCCCGGCCGGCAGCGATGATCGCCCGGTTGTACCGGAAGTACCAGGCGAAGAACGAGAAGCCACTCGCCGCGCAGATCCGCTGCCCCTCCCGCGCGAGCTCCTCGGCCTCGTCCCAGCGGCCGACGAGATAGTCGTCCAGGCACAGGTGCATCAGGGCGCCGAGGTGCCGCCGGGGTGGTCCACCGTCCCGGCCGTGCCGCACCAGCCGCCAGGAGGACTCGCGGCAGTCGGCGAGGCGGTCCAGGTAGACCGACGCCGTGCCGATCCGCACGATCCGGGACAGGTCGGTCTCGTCCGGCAGCGCGGCGAGAATCGCATCGGCCTGGGGCAGCGCCGCCACCGCGGTGCGTACCGGGTCGGGAAACGTCCGGCCGGCCAGGGCCAGGACGTCGGGTGGCCGGGGTCGGAGCCGGCCGAGGAGCCGGTAGAACGGCTCCCAGTACGCGGGCGTGCCGCCGTACCAGCAGAGCAGCAGCAGGGTGTGCATGGCCTCGATGAGCGCGGGATCCTCGGCCCGGTAGCCGTGGTCGCCGGTCTCGATGGCGCCGACGAGGAGCCGGTGTGCGGTGTTGACGTCACCGTCGCCGTTGAGCATCAGGAACGCGGCCGCGTTGGCCGCGTGCAGGCTGCCCGTGTCGTCCGGCGCCGCCCGCCGCGCGTCGGTCAGCAACGTCTTCGCGTCGTCGACGGCGCCGCTGGCCTCGACGCCGATGTACGCGGCCTCGGCGAGGCGCCGGGCCCGGTCGGCGCTGGTCACGCTGAGTTCCCCGGCCCGGACCAGCGCGGCGACCGCGGCGAACGCGTCCCCGCGCAGCATGACGCGATGCGCCGCCATCTCCAGCAGCTGCGCCACCGTCTCGTCCGGCCCCACGGCGGCTGCCGCCAGGTGCCAGGCACGACGTTCCTGGTCGCCGTGGAGCGCGCCGGCGAGGGCGACGTGCGCACCGCGGCGCTCCTCGTGGGTGGACATCGCCACGATCGCCGACCGGATCAGCGGATGCCGGAACGCGATCCGCGCGGTGGCGTCGTCCACCCGTACGAGCTGCGCCCGTTCCGCCGGGGCGAGCGCGGCGAGCCCGGGCTGGTCGTCACCGGCGGCGCGCAGGATCCGGATGTCGCCGGTGCCCTCGAAGGTGGCCAGCAGCAACAGCCGGCGGGTCGGTTCGGGCAGCTCGGCGATGCGGGCGGCGAACATCGCCTGCAGCCGGTCGCTGAGCGGCACCACCTCCGCCCGCCCGGCGGTGCGCCCGACGGCCCCCACCAGCGTCGCCGGCAGCTCCATCAGAGCCAGCGGATTGCCCTGGGCGAGATCCAGCAGCCGCTGCCGGATCCGCGGCGTCAACTGCGGGAAGGTGGCGTCGACCAGGCGTCCGGCGGCCTCGTCGTCGAGCGGCGGGACGACGATCTCGGCCAGTCCCCGGGGGTCGAGCAGACTCGCCGTACCCGTCCTGGCCGAGGCCAGCAGGCCGGCCCGGCAACCGTCGAGGCGGCGGGCGATGAAGCTGAGCACGATCGCGCTCGCCCGGTCGACCCACTGGACGTCGTCCACCAGCAGGACCACCGGCACCTCGGTGGCGACCGCCTTGACCAGCATCAACGCGGCGTTGCAGACCAGCAGCGCGTCCGGTGGCGGGCCGGCCCGGAAGCCGAGCGCCACCGCCAGCGCCTCCCGGGGCCCGGGTGGCAGGCGCTCCAGGTCGGCGTGGACCGGCAGGAGCAGCTGGTTGAGGCACGAGTAGCTGACGTCGGCCTCGAACTCCGAACCGGAGGCCCGCAGCAGCCGCAGCTGGGCCGCCAGCGCGAGGTGCGCGGTGGCGGCGATCAGGGCCGACTTGCCCACCCCGGGCTCACCCCAGAGCAGCCGCGCGTCGCCCCGCTCGGACAGCCGGGTGACAAAGTCGGAGAGCTGCGCAAGCTCGGCGTGACGGCCGACGAGTTCGGTCAACGCGGCTCCTCAGACACGGCCAGCCTCCCGGAGACATATCGAACCAGGCGCAGTGCCCGGACGCGTTGCCCAGAAGTCGCAAACTCTGGCGTGATCCTGCCCGATCCGGCCGGTACGCGGATCGGGCCGGCAGTGGCCCGGCAACGACCGGCACCGGTGGGCGTCGCCCGGCGGCCGTGCCGGTTTAATCGCAGGCATGGCCCTCGACGAGCTGTGCCGCCTGCTGACCCGCCACGCCCGGCCCGATCTGACCACCACGATCGACGACGTGCTGATCATCAGGGCCGACCGGCCGTACCCGCCGACGCCGACGATCTACGGCCGGGTGCTGGCCTTGGTGACCCAGGGCACCAAACGACTGGCCCTGGGTGACCGCGTGTACCAGTACCGTGCCGGAGAGTATCTCGTGACCTCCGTCGACCTGCCGGTGAGCAGCCACTTCACCGAGGCCAGCCCGGAGCTTCCCGGCCTCGGTGTCGGACTGAACCTCGACCCGGCCACGGTGGCCGACCTGCTGTTGCAGCTCGCCCCCGGCGACCTGCCGGCGGTCGGCGACGAGATGCCGGCCGGGCTCGCCGTCAGTACCGCCTCCGGCGAACTCCTCGACGCCGTCCTGCGGCTGGTCCGCCTGCTCGACCAGCCGCGCGACATCCCGGTACTCGCGCCACTGGTCAAACGCGAGATCCTCTGGCGGCTGCTCACCGGCGACCAGGGCGCGCTGGTCCGCCAGCTCGGTCTGCCCGACAGCAACCTCAGCCACATCGCCCGTGCGGTGCGCTGGATCCGCGAGAACTACCCGCAGCGGTTCCTCGTCGAGGAGGTGGCACAGCAGGCGGGGATGAGCGTGTCGGCGTTCCACCGCAACTTCCAGGCGGTCACCGCGATGAGCCCGATCCAGTTCCAGAAACAGATCCGGCTCCAGCACGCCCGCCTGCAACTGGCCGCGGACGGCAACGACATCGCCGCCGTCGGCCGGCGGGTCGGCTACGGCAGCCTCTCCCAGTTCAGCCGCGAGTACCGGCGCCAGTTCGGCGCGCCACCGAGCCAGGACGCCGTACGCCTGCGGCGCGCGGGGCAGCCGGTGTCCTGACCGGTGGGCGCACCAGCGGTCTCAGGACTGCCCGGCCGCCTCGGCCCGCTCCGCCGCGCCGCGTTCCACGCAGAGTTCGTTGCCCTCCGGGTCGGCGAGCACCACCCAGCCGGTGCCGTCCGGCCGGCGTTGGTCGGCGACCAGCGACGCGCCCAGGCCGAGCAGCCGCTCGACCTCCTCGTCCCGGGTCCGGTCGGTCGGCTTCAGGTCCAGGTGCACCCGGTTCTTCGCCGTCTTGCCCTCCGGTACCCGCTGGAAGAGCAGGCCGCCATCGGCGTCGTCCGGGCCCGAGAACAACGCGCACTCCTCCTCGCCCGGCTTGTTGTCCGGGTCGTGGCGCATCCCGGTCGCCTCGGCCCAGAAGGTCGCCATGGCGTACGGGTCGGCGCAGTCGAAGTCGATCCAGTGGACTGTCGAAGTCATGGGCCCAACCTCTCACGCTGATCAAGCGATTATCCCGCCCCGTGGAGTGGCCCGACGGCCGTCGCGGGAGTGGGATGGGCGGTGGCCGGGCGACCGCCGTCGGGTCACCTGGCGGCGTCCGCCGTCGGCACGGCGTCGGCCGCCGGGAGGGTCACCGTCACCTCCAGGCCGCCGCCGGGCTGCGCCACCACGGTCACCGTGCCGCCGTGCGCATCGCAGACCGCCCGGACGATCGACAGACCGAGTCCCGACCCACGCGCCCCGGTCCGCTCCCGGCCACCGCGGCGGAACGGCTCGAACAGCCCCGGCACGTCGGCCGGGTCGACCTCGAAGCCGGTGTTCCCCACCACCAGCCACGACTGGTGGCCGTCCGAGCCGGTCCGCACCCAGAGCCGGCCGTGCAGATGGTTGTAGCGGACCGCGTTCTCGATCAGGTTGCCGGCCAGCCGGTCCAGCAGACCCGGATCGCCGACCACCGGCGCCGGCTCCAGCGAGGTCCGCACGTCCAGCTTGATCCGCTCGACCTCCCGCCGTACCGCGGACAACGCGTTGAGGGTGCCGGCGGCGAGGTCGCACTCGGTACGCCGGCCGAGTCGCCGCCCCGCCTGCGCCTCGCTGCGGGCCAGCACCAGCAGCGCGTCAACCAGGCCGTTGGCCCGCTCGGAGGCGTCCCGGACCACGGTCGCCATCCGGCGGTACTCGCCGGTGTCCGCCTCGTCGTCGGAGAGCGTCACGTCGATCTCGGTACGCATCACCGCCAGCGGCGTACGCAGCTCGTGCGAGGCGTTGGCGACGAACCGCTTCTGCGCCTCGAACGCGGCGGCGATCCGGTCCAGCATCTCGTCGAAGGTGTCCGCCAGCTCGGCCACCTCGTCGTCCGCCCCGGAGTAGCAGATCCGCTGGTCCAGCGTGGTCTCGCCGAGCCGGCGCGCGGTCGCGGTGACCTGGTGCAGCGGTCGCAGCGCCCGGCCGGCGACCGCGTACGCCCCGACCACGCCGACCGTGCCGATCGCCAGCAGCGCGGCCAGCCCCTTGGCCAGCAGTTCCCCGGAGGCCGAGTCGACCAGCTGCCGTTGCCAGGTGGCGGCGTCCAGCGAACGCCCGTCGGCCAGCAGCACCGTGGTGCCGGGCAGCAGCTCGTCGGTGGGCCGCAACGCGTCGCGGACCAGCAACCAGGCCAGCAGCACCAGGATCGCCCCGGCACCGACCAGCAGCACCCCGTTGAGCAGGGTCAGCCGCAGCCGCAGGGTGGGTCGCATACGGAGGCTGAGCCGGCGGCGTGCCGGGCCCGTCACGCCGACACCTCGGCCGTCCGGTAGCCGGCACCCACCACGGTCTCGATCAGCGGCGGGTCGCCGAGCTTGCGCCGCAGGGTCATCACGGTGACCCGGACGATCGTGGTGAACGGGTCGGTGTTGGCGTCCCAGACCCGTTCCAACAGTTCCTCGCTGGACACCACGGCGCCGCGGGCCTTGAGCAGCTCGCAGAGCACCCCGAACTCCTTGTTGGTCAGCTCCACCGCCACCCCGCCCCGGGTGGCCGTGCGGCGGGCCGGGTCGACGACGAGGTCGGCCAGTTCGAGCACCGGCGGGGCCGCCGGGGTGGCCCGCCGGCCCAGCGCCTGCACCCGGGCGACCAGTTCGTCGAAGGCGAACGGTTTGGGCAGGTAGTCGTCGGCGCCGAGCTGCAAGCCCTCGACCCGGTCGGCGACCGTACCGCTGGCGGTGAGCATCAGTACCCGGGTCAGCGCGCCCGAGGCGGCCAGCTCGGCACAGATCTGGTCACCGTGCATGCCGGGCAGGTCACGGTCGAGCACCACCACGTCGTAGCGGGTGACGAAGGCCATCTCGTGGCCGCTGTCGCCGTCGTACGCCACGTCCACCGCCATCCCACGCTTACGCAGGCCACGCGCGATCGCGTCGGCGAGGTTGCGCTCGTCCTCGACCACCAGTACCCGCATGCCCAGCCCCTTCCCGGCGACGACAACTCGTCAACCTAGCGCCGGTGGCCAAGCCGACGGGCACGCCGGTGCGGTGTTGCCGGAAACCTTCGACCTGCACGATGCTGCCGGCAGGAAGCGACGGAGGGTGGGACGTGACGGCAGCGGCTCGGGACATCGTGTACCGGGGATTCCGGTTCCCCACCGACGGCGCCGCCGGCCGCCGGTTCGGGCTGCGGGTGGCCCGCCGCGGGCTGGCACCGGGCGGCGTCGTCCGGCGACTGGTGCACCCCGACCCGGCGGGCCACCTCCGCCGCTACGAGTGGGGCACCTGGACGTCGCCGCCGGTGCCGGCCGGATTCGCGGTACGCGAGGTGGTGCCCTCCTGGACCGCGGACGCCCCGGCCGGCTGCTGGCTGCGGGCCGAGCTGCGCGGCTGGCACGCCAGCGGCCCGGCGACCCGCTGGTACGCGCTCGGCGACTGGACCGCAGACGACAGCGCGGTACGGCGCACCTCGGTGCCCGGCCAGCGGGACGCCGCCGCCCGGGTGGAGACCGACACGCTGGTGGTCGGCGCGGCGACGGTGACCGGCTGGCAGCTGCGACTGACGCTGCTCCGCCCGGCGGGGGCCCGCGCCGGCCCGGTGCTGCGCACGGCCGGCGCGGTGGCCAGCGGCGACCCGGTCACCCCGACCGGCACCAACCCGCCCGGCGCGGACCAGGCCGGCGCGGACCAGGCCGGCGCGACCGGCGAGGGCGACCCGGTGGCCCCGAGCACCCGGCCGGGGCCGGCGACCGGCCGGGTACTGGACGTGCCGTGCTGGTCCCAGCGCCGGCACACCGGCACCCACCGGTGGCTGGGTGGCGGTGGGGACGGCTGGTGCAGCCCCACGTCGGCGGCGATGGTGCTGGCCTACTGGGGCGCCTCACCCGTCCCACGGCGGTACGCCTGGGTCCGCCCGCCCGGACCCCGGCCGGCGGTGGTGCACGCCGCCCGGCAGTGCTACGACCACGCCTACGACGGGACCGGGAACTGGTCGTTCACCACCGCGTACGCGGGGTCGCAGGGGATGGACGCCTTCGTGACCCGACTCCGGTCGCTGGCCGAGGCGGAGGCGTTCGTGGCCGCCGGCATCCCGCTGGTGCTCTCCGCCGCGTACCGGCGGGGAGAGGTGCCCGGACTCGACTACGACACCACCGGGCACCTGCTGGTGCTGGTCGGCTTCACCGCCACCGGTGACCCGATCGTCAACGACCCGTACGCGCCGGACGACGAGACGGTACGCCGGGTCGTGCCACGGGCCCCGTTCGAGCACGCCTGGCAGGTCGCCAGCGGCGGCCTGACGTACGTGATCCGGCCGCCCGACCGGCCGCTGCCGACCCGCCCGGCGCAGCCGAACTGGTAGCGCCCCCGCTCACTCCGGCAGCTGCCACACGCCGAACCCGCCGTCGTGGCGGCGGCAGCCGATCAGGCCGTCGCGGCTCTGGCAGCCGCCGGCCGCGCCGGCCAGCACGTCGAGCCGGCGCGGCTGTGCCTGCGCCGGGTCGAGCCGGGCCAGCACGAGGCCCACCTCGGGGATCGTGTGCACCCCGTACAGCTCCTGCTCCTGCTCGTAGGAGGCGACCGAGGCCCAGGCGGCGTAGTCGGTCAGCACCGCGCCGGTGGCCGAGTCGAGCAGCACCAGTTCCCGGCCGGGGCTGCCGCGTAGCTGTGCCAGGCCGCGGGCGCCCGTGACGCGCAGCAGTTCGGCGTCCACGTCGGTGCGCCACCGGAGCGCGCCGGTGGCCGGGTCGAGGACGTGCGTGCCGCCACCGCCGGCCTGGACACAGAGCAGCTCCCCGCACCGGGTCACCTGTTCGGCCAGCGGCAGGGTGGTCTGCCAGCGCCGCACCAACCCGTCGATGCCGTACGCGGTGACGACCCGCGAGTTGCTGACCACCAGCACCAGGTCTCCGACCAGCGACGACTGCTGGTAGGCGGACGGATGGGCGGCGCTTCGGGGCAGCCGGTGCCGAACCTCGCCGGTGGTCGCGTCGAGCACGTCGACGTCACCGGCGTTGGTGGACAGCACGATGGCGTCGATCACCCCGTCCCGCCAGTGGTGCTGCAACCAGCCCGGCGGCGAGGTGGTCGACCACAGCTCGCGACCGTCGGCCAGGTCGACCGCGCGCAGCGTCATCGGTTCCTCGAAGCCGAACGTCTGCAGCAGTACCCGGCCCGACGGGTCGGGCGTACCGAACCCGACGGTCCGCCACCGTTCCTGCCCGGTACGCACGTCCAGCAACACGGTCTGGCTGTCGCCGCCGGTATTCCCTGGCGGCACCATGGCGAGCAGCACGCCGTCACCGGCGACGGTCTCCACCCGGTAGAAGCGGTGCCCGGGCGGCACCGGGATCCGCCACAGTGCGGTCAGCTGCCGCGGTGCGACGGTGGCCCGGGTCGGCCGGGGGTAGGCGGCGAGTTCCTGCGTGCCGTCGGTCACCCGGGGCGCCGGGGTGATGGTGAAGATGTACTCCTCGGCGAGGAACAACTCCGACCCCAGAGCGGCCGGCACCGTCGCGTGCACCCGCGTGCCGGGCGGCGCGGCACCGGCCAGCGCCACCAGCGCGGCCACCGTCACCAACCCGATCGACCACCACCGGCCGGCGGCCCGACGCCGCAACCCGGCCGGGCGCCGCCGCGCCGTCGGCTCGGTTGTGGTCGGCCCGGACAGGTCACCGAGGTCGATCAGCGTCACGCTCGTCCTCCCCGCCGCGCGCCACACGCGGCCCCTCACGGCCGTCGGGGATCCCCGGCGCCCGCCTGTACGATGGCCCGTCGTGGCTGTGCCGGTGGTAGATCCCTCGCTGAATCCCGTCTCCCCGACCGTCGAGGCGGAAGCGGAAACACGGCGTCCCCGACGCCGGCCGCACCGGGCCGACGTGCTGGTCATCGGAGCCTACGTGCTGCTCGGTGTCGTCGTCTGCCTCAACTACTGGGTGGACGTGAACAACCGCGTCTCGTCCCACCTGCCCACCGACCACAGCTGGTTCGAGTGGCTCTTCTCGCACGGTGCGTACTCGGTGCGCAACCTGGAGAACCCGCTGTTCAGTACGCAGCAGAACGCCCCCGACGGGGTGAACATGATGGCCAACACCTCGCTGCTCGGGGTGACCCTGCCGTTGGCGCCCCTCACCTGGCTGCTCGGCCCGCAGGTGGTGTACGCGCTGTACCTCGGTGGTGCGCTGGCCGCGACCGCCGGCACCGCGTACTGGATGCTGTCGCGGCACCTGGTGCGCTCGCGGGCCGCGGCCTTCGTCGGCGGCGGCTTCCTCGGGTTCGCCCCCGGCATCGTGCACCACGCCAACGGGCAGCCCAACTTCGTCTCCAACTTCCTGCTCCCGCTGATCGTGGTGCGGGTGTTCCGGTTGGCCGAGCCGGGCCGGTGGCGGCGCAACGGGCTGGTGCTGGGCCTGCTGGTGGCGTACCAGATCTTCATCAACGAGGAGATGCTGCTGCTCACGGCGATGGCCTGCCTGGTCATCGTGATCGCGTACGCGGTCATGCGGCCACGTGCGGCGCGGGAACGGGCCGGCACCTTCGCCGCCGGGTTGGGCCTCGGCGGCGGCCTGGCCCTGCTGCTGACCGCCTACCCGATCTGGTTCCAGTTCAACGGCCCGCAGTCCTACCGCGGCTTGCAGGGCGGGGTGTTCCACAGTTGGGGCGAGGACGTCGTCGCCTTCGTCACCTTCCCCCGCGACACCATCGCCGGCAACGAGGCGGTGGAGGCGACCATCGGGCTGACCGAGCAGAACACCTGGTTCGGCTGGCCGCTGGTGCTGCTGTCGGTGGTGGCCCTGGCGTTGCTGGTCCGCCGGTCGCTGGTGGCCCGGATCCTCGCCGTACTGGTGGTGCTCTTCTCCGTCGCCGCGCTCGGTCCGGAGATCCGGTTCAACGGCGCGCTGACCGGGATCCCCGGCCCGTGGTCGTACATCCCGGAGGACCTGCCGCTGGTCGAGATGATGATGCCGACCCGGCTGACCCTGGTGACCACCGCCGCGCTCGGCGTACTGCTCGCCCTGGCCTGGGACGCGGTCGCCGGCAACGGCCGCCCGCCGGTGCCGGCGCCGCGTACCCCCGAGCCCGCCGCCGAACGCCGGTGGTCGCGCTGGCGGCGGCCGATCGGGTACGTCGCCGTCGCGGCGGCCGTGGTACCGCTGATCCCCACCCCGCTGCCGGCCGAGCCGGTCGACCCGCCGCCGGCCTTCATCACCTCCGGCGCCTGGCAGCCGTACGTGCCGGACGGCCACACGCTGGTGCCGGTGCCCATCCCGAGCAACGTGCACGGTCTGTCCACGTTGCGCTGGAGCGCGCTGACCCAGCACCAGTTCCCGATCCCGGCCGGCTACTTCATCGGCCCCAACCTCGACGGCGAGGGTGTCTTCGGCGCACCGAACCGGCCCACCAGCACCCTGATCTACCGCAGCATGGACGCCGGTGCGCTGCCCGAACTGACCGACGAGAACCGCCGGCAGGCGGTGGAGGACCTCCGCTTCTGGCGGGCCTCGGTGGTGGTACTCGGCGCCCATCCCAAGGAGGCGGTGCTGCGTGAGCTGATGACCGCCCTGCTCGGTGAGCCGCAGCGGGTCGACGACGTGTGGCTCTGGGACGTACGCGACCGGGTCTGACCGGTGGTCGGGTTCGCCGCCGCGGCGGCGAACCCGACCCTCCCGGGCGGCGCCTCAGCCGGCGACCGTCGAGACGTGGGCGGTGACGATCCGCCAGCCGACCGGCAGGCGTACCCAGGTCTGGGTCTGCCGGCCGCTGACGGGGTCACCGGGGTAGCCGAACCGGACGGTGACCACCGCGAGGTCGGGGCCGAAGGTGCTGACCACCGGGTCGACCAACCGGCGGCCCGGCGGCAGCGGCGGTTGCGCCCAGCGCCACTTGCGCTGCGCGTCGAGGCCGTACTGGTGGTCGGCGACGCCGAAGCGCACCGTCCGGTCGGAATCCCAGAAGTAGTCGCAGATCCGGTCGGCGTCCCCGTCGACCAGGGCCTGCTCGTAGCCCGTGAAGGCCGCGGTCACCTCGGCGACCACGTCCGGCCGGTCGATCTCCATGCGGTACGTCCTCTCTTCCCCGGCCGAGGTCGTCCACGGCCCGGCGTCCACCCGGTCCAGGGTCCACCCGACCCGAGGGCCCGACCGGCTCAGCCGCTCACCGCCGGCTCACGCTTCCCACCGTCGACCGGATCGGCCGGCGCGGAAGTCGCCTCGGTACCGGCCGGCGCCCCGGCCCCCGCCGCGACGGCCGGCACCGGCACTGCGGTGTCGGTGGTGCCGCCGCCGTGCTGGCGGTCCAGTTCGATCTCCTCGGGTTCGGGCACCCGGGGCGGGTACTTGCCGAGCGCGAAGATCCCGCAGACCACCGCCACGAAGAGGTAGCCGAGGGCGACCTGACCGTTGGCGTTCCACTGGACCTCCTCGCCGTGGATCAGGCCGACGAAGGCGAGCAGCGCACCCACGGCGGCGAAGACGGCCGCGCGGGCGAAGCGTTTGTCGATGATGAAGACGACGATCGCACCGAGCACCAGGCCGGCGAGGATGGCACCCTCGCCGAGCACCCGCAGCCCGTCGTAGACCACTCCGGCGCCGGCGAGGGCCTCGTCGCCGACCTCGGCGGCGCTGGTGCCGGCTGCCGCCAGGGCGTTGTTCATCTGCCCGGTCGCCCAGGCCGCGATGTTCGGGATCAGCGCCGCCACCACGGCCGCCGCGTGTGCCCGGGGGGTGGCCTGGAACGCCTGGGCACCGATCAACAGCCCGATGTAGAGCAGGATCGGCACGATCGCGGCGGTCGGGAAGATCGCGCCGAGCAGCGAGAACATCCCGAGGAAGCAGAGCAACGCGATGATCACGCCGGTGGCCATCGAGTAGCCGGTCCGGCCACCGGCGGCCTTCCAGCCCGGGTGACCGACGTAGACGGCCGGCGGGAAGGGGGAACCGAGCGCGGAGCCGATCACCGCGCCGGCGCCGTCGGCGAGCAGGACGCTGCGCAGGTTGTAGTTGTCCCCGGCGGTCGCCGCGCTCTCCACGTTGGTCATCGCCTCGGTGAAGTTGTAGACGCCGAGCGGGATCGCGGTCGCCAGCAGCGGCGCCATGTCCGTCAGGCCGCGCCACAGCAGGTCGAACTGGAAGGTGGGGAAGGCGAACGCGATGTCCCGCGCGGCCGCCGTGACGTCCGGCACCGACATCGCCCCGCCGAGCCAGCCGATCGCCGTGCCGAGCAGCAGGGCGGCCAGCCCGATCGGGAAGTTGAACGGCAGCTTCACGTCGGTGAGCAGGCCGATCAGCAGCAGCGCGAGGACCGGCAGGGCGATCCAGGCCATCCGCCACATCTGCCCGGCCGGGTTCATCGAGATGAAGGTGATGGAGATGCCGGCGAGGGTGCCGAGCAACGCGGCCCGGGGGGTGAACCGGCGGATGTACGGCCCGACGAAGGCGCCGATCAACACGATCACGCCGATGATGAAGGCCCAGGCCAGGCCGGCCTCCCAGGCGCGCAGCGGATCTCCGGTGCGCAGGAAGATCGGCAACATGATGACGAAGATGACGATGAACATGTGCGGCACGCTCGGCCCGTACGGCAGCGCCGTCACGTCGCCGCGGTGCTCCCGCCGGGCCAGCCGTCGGGCCAGGTACGTGTAGTAGACGTTGCCGGCGACCAAAGCGATGCCGAGCGCCGGCAGGATGGTGCCGAAGACCTCCCGCTCGGGGAGGTTCACCACGAACAGACAGAGCCCGGTCAGGGTGAGCACGTTGACCAGGACGTTGACGCCGAAGCCGAAGAACGCGTTGGTGTCGCCGCGTACCCAGTAGGGCAGTGCGGCGGTGGGGGTTCTGCTGGGGACCATGGCTGCTCCCGGTCAGGAGGAGGGTTGCAACACGGGGGTGGTGGGCAGCACGGCGAGCACGTCCATGGAGTCGGCGACCCACCCGAAGATCCCGCCCTGGGCGGCGATCATGTCGAGCCCGACCCGCTGGAACTCGGGGAAGTAGGACCCGACGCAGTCGGCGAGCACGAGACACTCGTACCCGCGGTCGTTGGCCTCCCGGACGGTGGTGTGTACGCACACCTCCGTGGTGACCCCGGTGACCAGGAGGCTGCGGACGTTCCGCTCGGCGAGCAGTTCGTCCAGTCCGGTGGCGTAGAAGGCACCCTTGCCGGGCTTGTCGATCACCGGTTCACCGGGCAGCGGAGCCAGCTCGTCGACGATGTCGTGGCCGTACTCGCCCCGGATCAGGATCCGGCCGTTGGGGCCGGGATCGCCGATGCGCCGGCTCGGCGCCCCCCGTTCGAGTTTGGCCGGTGGGCAGTCGGAGAGGTCGGGCAGGTGCCCCTCGCGGGTGTGCAGCACGGTCAGGCCGGCCGCCCGGGCGCCGGCCAGCAACGCGGTGAGCGGCCCGATGGTGCGGCGCAGCTGGCCGACGTCGTTGCCCAGGCTCTCGCCGAAGCCACCCGGCTCCAGGAAGTCCCGCTGCATGTCGATGACGAGCAGCGCGGTGGTGTGCAGGTCGAACGCGTACGCCGCGGGCCGCGCGGCGGTGATGGTCGGCATTGCTTCACCTCATTCGGTGGTGGCGGCGATGACGTCGTCGGAGGTGGCCACGCAGCCGAACACCCCGCCCTGCATGGTCACCATGTGCAGCGCCGCGTCGTGGTTGCCCTTGTCGGTGGCGCCGGTGCAGTCGGAGAGGATCAGGCACTCGTAGCCCCGGTCGTTCGCCTCGCGCATGGTGGTGTGCACGCAGACGTCGGTGGTGATGCCGGTGAGGATCAGGTGGGTGATGCCCCGGGTACGCAGCACCAGGTCGAGGTTGGTGGCGTAGAAGGCGCCCTTGCCCGGCTTGTCGACGACCACCTCGCCGGGCACCGGGGCGACCTCCGGCACGATCTCCCACCCCGGCTCGCCCCGCACCAGGATCCTGCCGCAGGGCCCCGCGCCGCCGATCTCGGCGCCGATCCGCGCCGAGCGCCACCGTTTGTTGGCCGGCAGGTCGGACAGGTCGGGGTCGTGACCCTCGCGGGTGTGCACGACCAGCATCCCGAGGGAGCGGACGTGCGCCAGCAGCCGGGCGGTGGCGGGCAGTCCGGCCCGGGTGAGGCTGATGTCGTAGCCCATCGTGTCGACGTAGCCGCCCGGTCCACAGAAGTCGGTCTGCCAGTCGATGCAGAGCACCGCGGTACGCGCGGTGTCCACCACGCCGTCGTACGGCCACGGGTAGGGGTTGGCCGTCACCGGCCCGATGCTGCCCATCCTCGCTCTCCTCCTGTCGTCGTCTCCGCCGAACCGGGGTGTCCCGGGTCGCGGACGGCCCCGACCGTCCGCCGGTACGCACGCCACCCGCCGGTGGCGCTGATGTCCTCCGCGTCGGGACCGGCGGCGTACGCCTCGCAGAGGAACCCGAGCACGTCGCGCCCGTCGTGCAGCCGGACCCAGCCGAGCGAGAGTGGCGCCGGTACCCGGGCCAGCAGCCGACCGACGGCGGAGCCGGACAGCCGCCAGAGTTCGACCTCGATCGGGTGTCCGTCCGGTGCCGTCGAGGCGACCCGGACCAGCCCCGGCAACCCGACGCCGTCGGCGCTGTCCAGCCGGTAGAGCCGGTAGAGCGGCGCGGTGCGGGCGGCGCCAGCCAGGGTGGCTCCCAGCTCGACCAGTTCCGCGTTGCGTGACTCGCCGGCCAGGTGCCGGCCGACGACGGCGAGCAGCACCTGGGCCGACGTGCCCGCCGGCTGGTCGGCCGCCGCTTGATCAGTTGACGTCCGGGCAGCGGCCGGGGCCGCCGGGCCGCGAGTCGGCTCGTCCGGACCACGGGCCGGGTCGGTCGCCGAGTCGCCGCCGGTGGTGGTGAAGGCGGTGGCGAGTCGGGCCAGGGTGGTGTCGCTGAACGCGGGGCCGATCAGGGTGAGGCTGGCCGGGCGACCGGCGGCGGTGAACCCGTTCGGCACGGTCACCGCGGCCAGGTCGAGCAGGTTCGCGAACTGGGTGTACCGGCCGAGCGTGGTGTTGCGCCCGATCGGGTCGGCGGCGATCTCGTCGAGGGTGAACGTCGTACCGACGGTCGGTAGCACCAGCACGTCGATCTCCTGCCAGAGCCGGTCGACCTGGGCGCGCAGCTCACGCAGGCGGTGTTGACCCCGGAAGGCGTCGGCCGCGTCGTAGCGCCGCCCGGTCTCCAACACCGCCCGGGTGACCGGGAGGACCGAGTCGGGACGCGCGCGCAGGAAGCCGTCCAGCGCGGCCAGCCGCTCGGCCACCCACGGCCCCTGGTAGAGCAGGTCGCCCGCCGCCAGGAAGGGCGCGAGCGGCACCGGTCGGGCGGCACCGACCAGCCCCCGCAGCCGCCGGACACCGGCCGCGAACCGGACCGCCTGACCGGCGTCGTCGAAGAAGTCCAGCTCTTCTGTGCGGGGGGTGCCGAGGCGTAGCGTCCCGGGCATGCGGGCATCCACCCGCTCCGCCGGCAGCGGACGCCCCCACGGGTCGGCCGCCGTCATCCCACGCGCGGCGTGCCACACCCGCATCGCACCGGCGACGTCGGTGGCGAAGACGGAGACACAGTCCAGCGACCGGCAGGCCGGCACCACCCCGGCCGTGCTGAGCAGGCCACGGGTGGGTTTGACGCCGACGATCCCGTTCAGCGCCGCCGGTACCCGGCCGGATCCGGCGGTGTCCGTACCGAGGGCGAAGCAGACCTGGCCGGCGGCGACCGCGACCGCCGAACCGGAGCTGGACCCGCCCGAGACGAGCCCGCCGCCGAAGACGCTCTCGCAGCTGCCGTACGGCGAGCGGGCACCGGTCAGGCCGGTGGCGAACTGGTCGAGGTTGGTCTTGCCGACCAGCAGGGCACCGGCGTCGAGCAGTCGCCGCACCACCGGGGCGTCCTCGGTGGCCCGGTACCCGAAGTCGGGACAGCCCGCGGTCGTGATCATGCCGGCCACGTCGATGTTGTCCTTGACGGCGAACGGGATGCCGTACAGCGGCAGGGCCGCCGGATCGCCGTCGCGGGTCAACTCGGCGGCGCGGGCCCGCAGCTCGTTGCCGGCGACCGTGCTGATCCAGACCGGCTCCCGGTCCCGCCCGGCGAGCCCGTCCAGGACGCGTTCGGCCAGGTCGACCGGGGTGAGCCGGCCGTCGCGGTACGCCGCACGCAACTCCGAGATGGATCCGATCCGCTCTGGCATACAGTCGATTGTCGACCGTTCTGTTTCGAGCGTCGGCACGGCAGGTAACGACGAGATGACGGCGGTCCGGCGGGGCCTCGACGCGGGCGGGGCGGCCAGGCCTCACCGGAGGTACGAACGCGCCCCGTGTTCGGAGAGCACCGCGAGGACGTCCTCCGGGTCTCCCCCGACGACCGCGGCGTAGAGCCGCTCGTGCCGGTGCACCCCGTCCAGCGGCTGCGCCACCTCCGCCTCGCGGCGCAGGTTGATCGCCATGTAGAGCTGCAACTTCACCAGGATCGACTCGTACACCCCGGAGAGCTGACGGTTGCCGGCCAGCGCCACCAGCGCGACGTGGAACGCCCGGTGCGACTCGGCTACCGCCAGCCGGTCACCGGCGCGGGTCGCCTCGCGCATCTGGTCCAGCGCGGCCCCCAACCCGGCCAGCTCGCTCTCTCCGGCCACCGGGATCCCCGCCCGCACCGCGAACCGCTCCAGCACGTCGCGCAGCTCGTACAGCTCCTGGACGTCCCGGTCGGAGAGGGTGGCGACCCGGACCCCGCGCCGGGGCACGTGCTCGACCAGCCCGCGCTGCGCCAGCAGCCGCAGCGCCTCGCGCAACGGCGCCCGGCTGATCCCGAGCCGCCGGGTCAGCTGCTCCTCCACCAGTCGTTCGCCCGGGTCGCTCCGGCCGCTGAGGATCTCCCGGGTCAGCCGGGCGACGGCAAGGTCGACCAGACTGACACTCTCCAGCTCGCCGTCCGTCGGCGTCGCGGCCACGTCACTCACCCCGAGAAGTCTGCCATCCGGCCACCGGCCGACCGGCGTGGGCGGCTCAGCCGACCAGCGGGCGGACGTCCCAGACCAGCGCGTCGTCGATCCGCCGGGCCGGACCGAGCAGCGCCTCGACGGTACGCCGCACCGGTTCGCCGGTCGACAGTCCACTCTGCACGACCACCGCCGCCCGCCAGTGCCGCAGGTCCGCCACCGCCTGCCGACGGTCGGCCTCGGTGACCGACGGCACCTCACCGGTGTCGGCCACCCGACGCAGCAGTACCGAGGTGGGCCGGTCCGGGGCGCCCCAGCGGGCCGTCGGATCGTCCGCGGCCACCGGGCCGATGAAGAAGCCACCCGGTGCGGTGAAGGCCAGCCCGGTCCGGGCCGACCAGAGCATCGCCGGACTGCGACCGGCGTTGGTGACCGGCGGCACCGCCACCAGGGTCCGACCGGCCGGCACGTACTCCCGCCAGATGCCCTCGGCGACGAACGCCGGCACCGGCCCGACCGGCACGGTCCGGATCGGCGTCGGAACCAGCGGCAGCAGGGCGACGGCCACCGCGGCGGCCCCCAGCGCCCGCACCGGCGCCCGGCCGACGGACCGGATCCGGTCCACGCTCAGGGCCACCAGGATGCCCAGCACCGGTACGCAGACCAACGCGAACCGGGCCGGCACCACGTGGTCGACCAGCGGCAACCCGGCGACCAGCCGGTACGGGCCGGTCAACTCGGTGAGCGCCCCGTCGAGGCGTACCGGCGTGCCGAGCGAGAGCAGGGCGAACAGCACCCCGCATCCGGCCAGGGCCCGGACCAGCGGGCGGCGCCACAGCCAGATCGTGACGACCACGGCGAGCACCAGCAGCACCGGCCCGAAGAAGGAGTTCTCCTCGGTCAGGTTGGGCGCCAGCAGGCCCGGCGGACGCTGGTCACCGAACACGGTCTGCCGGGCCGGCGCGGTGAAGGACGCCGCGTCGAGCTGGTAGCCGTACGCGTGGAACGGCATCCCCCGGTAGTGCCCCGGACCGAAGAACTGGAACCACAACGGGTACGCCAGCAGCCCGCCCGCCACCGCCGCACCCACGCCGACCCGACCGGCCACGGCCGGGGCGAGCCGACGGGCCGCCGCCCGGTCGGCCAGCGCATACCCGAACACGAACACCCCGGCGGCCAGCGCCACGAAGAACAGCACCTCCTCGCCGAGGAAGACCTGGTAGGTGACCACCAGCCCGAGCAGCACCCCGGGCCACCACACCCCACCGCCCCGGCCCGTGCCTCGGGCGGCGTCGTCGGCGGCTCGGGCGGCGGCTGGCTCGGGGCGGAAGAGCAGGGCCAGGATCACCGGCACCAGGAACTGGGCGGCCATATGCAGGTGCGCCCCGGCCTGGGCCACCATGCCGGGGGCGAAGCCGCAGACCAGCCCGCCGACGGCGGCGGCCCACCGGGACTCGACCAGGCGCCGGCGCAGCAGGACGTACCAGGTGGTCGCCGTACCGGCCAGGCAGCCCACCACCGCCACCAGGAAGGCGGTCTGCGAGCCGAACAGCGCGGTGACCGGAGTCAGCGGTATCCCCAGGCCGAGTACCGAGGTGTTGGCCATCAGGTTCACCCCGCCGGGGGCGTTCAACGCGTCACTCCACAACGGGTCCTCCCCGCCGAGCACCGCCCGCGCCGCCCGGGCCAGCATCCACTCGAAGAGGATCTGGTCGCCGGCCTGGTGGAACAGCCGGTCCGGCCGGCCCCACTGCCGGCTGCTCAGCCACCCGGCGAGCGCCAGATAGCCGAACACCACCACCAGATCCGGAGCCCGGCGGGGCAGCCACCGGCGCCGGGCGGCGGTGACCTCGGCGGGACGTTCGGCGGTGCCGACCGGCATCAGACCGCCGGGTCGGTCAACGCCCGCACGTCCCACACCCAGACGTCCAGTTCGAGGCGGGCCGGGCCGACCAACTGCTCGACGGTCTGCCGCAGCGGTTCGGAGTGCGGCTGGCGTACCGGCAGCACCAGGACCGCGGCCCGCCAGTGCCGCAGCTCGTCCAGGCAGCGGCGCCGCTGCCGGTCGTCCAACTCGGGAGTACGGCCGGTCGTCGCGACACCCTCCAGCAGCCGGCCGATGCCGCTGGGTCGGCCACCGAACCGGCCCGGGTCACCGGTGTTGCCGTTACGCGGGGCGAGGAAGTAGCCGCCCGGGATCTTGAAGTCGAGGTTGGTGGCCGCGGCCCAGCGCATCCCGTGGGTGTTGCCCATGCTCGGCACCGGGATCGGCACCAACGTCTGGTCCGGGCCGACGTAGTCGCGCCAACGGTCGGAGGTGATGAACTCGGGAACCGGCGGCCGGGAGGTCATCGGCAGCGGCATCGGTGCGATCGGCAGCAGCGCCAGCACCAGGCCACCGGCGGTCAGCGTACGCAGGGTCCGGGGGTCCAGCGGCAGCGACCGGCTGCGCTCGATCGCCAGGGCGAGCAGGATCGCCACCACCACGCTCGTGATCATGCCGAACCGGGTCGGTACCACCGCGTCGAGCAGCGGCAGCCGGACCAGCCACTCCCACGGCCCGACCACCAGTTCCCGGTCCCACCAGGTGATCCGCTCGCCGAGGGAGAGGATGGTGTAGAAGGCGGCGGTCGCGGCGAGCGCCCGGACCAGCACCTCCCGGCGGAGCCAGAGGACGATCCCGACCGCGATCAACGCCAGGCTCCAACCGAAGAAGGCGTTCTCCTCCGAGTAGTTCGGCGCGAGGTTGACGTTCGCCCGCTGGTTGCCGCCGATGGTCGGCGAGCCCGGGGCGAAGTACGCGGCGATGTCGTTGCCGTAGTCGCGTACCGCGTCGCTGAGACCGTGGTACGCCATCGGCCCGGCGAACTGGATGTACAGCGGGTACGCCAGCAGCGTGCCGGCGATCACCGTGCAGGTCGCCACCGCCTTGCCCAGCGGACGCCAGGCCGTCGACCAGAGCGCGGGACGCTGGACGACCACCGCGATCAGGAAGATGCCGCAGCCCATCGCGGTGAAGAGCAGGATCTCCTCGTTGATGAACGCCTGCGCGGTGACCAGCAGCGCCAGCAGCGCCCCGTCCCGGTACGGCCGCGTCGAGCGGGTGATCACCATGACCCGCCAGACGATGAACGGCAGCAGGAACTGGCTGATGATGTTCGGATGCCAACTGGCGTGCGACAGCATCGCCGGTGAGAAGCCGCAGAACCAGCCACCCACCACGGCCGCCAGCCGGTTGTTCACCACGTGCCGGGAGAGCACGTGGTACCAGGCCGACGCGGTGCCCGCGAGCGCCAGCGTGACCAGCACCACGAAGGTCACCGCCGGTCCGAACAGCAGGGTCACCGGCACCATCGGGATGCCCAGCGCCAGGATGGCCGTGTTGGCCATCAGGTTGACCCCGTCGGGATAGTTGAACTGCTCGGTGAAGAACGGGAACTCCCCGTGCAGCACCACCCGCACCGAGTGGGCCAGGAAGAACTGCACCTGAGCCGGGTCACTGCTGTAGAGAGAGGCGACCCGACCGGCCGGATCCGCCCAGATCTGGCTGGTCACCCAGATCGCGACCAGCAGGAAGCCACCGAAGACCGCGAGGTCCACCCGGCGCGGCGTCCACCGGAACCGGAACCGGCGCGCCGGAGCCGCCCGGTCGGCGTCCGCCGCGTCCCCGGCCGCACCGGCGTCCACAGTCGGTTCCGGCTCGCCGACCCGGCCGACGGCCACCACGGTCGGCGCCGGGCCGGCCACCACCGCGCCCGCCGACGACTTGCTCGGCGACACATCGATCGGCGACGCATCCGGGGCCGGCGTGCCGGTGGCGGGCGGCGTGGCCCGCGTACCCTCACCCTGGGTGACGGGTTCGGACGGCGAGCCCGCGGCGTCGTCGGAATCCGGCGGCGATGCGGCGCGGGTCTCAGCAGGCGTCACAGTCGGCGGAGTCTACCCGAGTAGGGAGATAGCCCCCAAGTCGACGCGGTGTCCTCTGTGGTCGGTGTACGGCCGACGCGACGCAGCGTGAGGCGGCGCGAGGCATCGTCGGGACATCTCGTACTATTGCCCTCCGACACGACGACCGATGCGATCGGGGGCGTAACAGGTGGCTGCAGTCCGCTGGCGCGGCTTGACGGCCACCGGCCTGTCGGCCCTGCTGGTCACCGTCACCGCCTGCGGGCCGGTCGCCGAACGCCGCCCACAGGACCTGCGCGTCGGCTACGACAGCCTGGACGGTTCGTTGACCGTCTGGCCGCCCCGCGGCTCGCTGGCCGAGGACGCGACGGCGACCGCCGCCGTGACCCGGGCGGTACGCGACTGGCGGTCCCCCGCGGACGACCGGGTGCACGTGCCGTCCTCCGGCATCCTCTTCTCCGGCCGCGTCGACGGCGCCCCACTGGCCCTGGTCGCCGCCTCGGTACCCGGACAGGCCGCCTCCTGGCTGCTGCAACTCGCCGGTGACGGCGACGGGTACCGGGTCACCCACGCCACCGAGTACACCGACCCCGGCTACCTCGTCTACTCCGACGTACTGCCGGTGCAGAGCACCGACGGGCGCCGCTACCTCACCTCGGAACGGGTCCGTCGCCTGACCGGCCCCGACGGACGCACGATCGCCGGCAAGGACGGCCTCACCGAACCGGTAGACGTACCCTCGTGCCGGGCGGTGCCGGTGACCGCGACCCTGCGTTCCACCACGTCGCTGCCGCGCGGCCGATCCGCCGACCGGCTGCTCGATCTCGGCACCGGCATCACCGACCCCCGCTACCCGCTGGTCCGCGACGACAGCGGCTCGGGCCGACGGGCACTGACCGACCTGGACACCTGTCTGCTGTCCGCCACGGAAGGACCGTTCGGCAGCATCGCCCGGCGGATCGGCGACCGGGACGCCCCCGACTCGGTACCGGCCTCGTGGCCGAAGGCGAAACTGGCCATCCGCACCCTCGGCGAGGTGGCCCTCGGCGGCGGCGAACCGGCCGAACTGGAGCAGCTGACCTGGGAGACCGCCGACGGCACGATGACCGCGGTCGTCTACCGGCCCGTCGACGGCCCGGTGGTCCTCTCCCCCGCCGACCGCACCAACCCGTTGCAGGTCTACGAACTGCCCGTGCCCGAGCAGCCGCTGGTCGTGCTGAGCTGGCGGTCCACCAAGGACACCACGCTGTCGGTACCGCCGGACACCACCCGCCTGGTGGACCGGCCCGGCCTGGTGGTGGCCCCGCTCCCCGAGCGCCGCGAGACGTTCAGCCTCGCGGCCGAGGACAAGACCCACTACCGCACCGCCGGCTCCCCCCACCGCTAACCCCGTCACCCCCTCGCGCCCTCGCGCCCTCGCGCCCTCGATCATGCAGTTTGTGTCCGGGCTGAAGGTGCGTATGCCGCGTACCGGCGACCGCAAGTGCAAGGTCGACGCGCGAGGGAGAGGCGAAGGGACGAGGGAGGGAGGGGTTAGTTCGGGGTGGGGGTGTTGTTGGCGGGGACGGGGATCGGGTCGACGGGGTGGGTGTCGAGGCGGGAGATCCAGCCGGTGACGTCGCGGGCGACGTCCTGGGCGGTCAGGCCGAGATCGGCGAGGATCTGACCACGGGAGCCGTGCGGGTGCCACGCGACCGGTACGCCCAGGTCACGCAGGGGCACGCGGAGGCCGGCGTCCCGCATCGCCTGGGCGAGGGCGTCACCGACACCACCGGCCCGGACGCCGTCCTCGACGGTCACCACCAGTCGGTGCCCGGCGGCCAGCTCGACCAGCTCGGCCGGGACGGGACGGATCCAGCGAGGGTCGACCACGGTGACGCCGTAGCCCTGCTCGGTGACCCGGGCGGCGACTTCCATGCCCAACTGGCCGAAGGAGCCGACGGCGACCAGCAGTACGTCGGTACGCGCCGACTCGGTCAGCACGTCGACGGTGCCGACGCGCCGCACGGCGGGCAGGTCTGCGGCGACCGCACCGGTCGGGTAGCGCAGCACGGTGGGACCGTCGTCGACGGCGACCGCCTCGCGCAGCTCCTCACGCAGGGTGGCGGCGTCGCGGGGGGCGGCCATTCGCAGGCCGGGCACCACCCCGAAGACCGACATGTCCCAGATGCCGTAGTGACTCGGCCCGTCCGGGCCGGTGATGCCGGCGCGGTCCAGTACGAAGGTGACCGGCAGCTTGTGCATCGCCACGTCCAGCAGGACCTGGTCGAAGGCCCGGTTGAGGAAGGTCGCGTAGAGCGCCACCACCGGGTGCAGCCCGCCGAGTGCCAGGCCGGCCGCCGAGGTGGCCGCGTGCTGCTCGGCGATGCCCACGTCGTAGGTGCGTTCCGGGTACTTGCGGGCCAGCTTGGCGATGCCGGTCGGCTCGGCCATGGCGGCGGTGATGCCGACCACGTCCGGCCGCTCGTCGGCGATCGCGACCAGCTCGTCGGCGAAGACGTTGGTCCACTTGACGGCGGGCGCGGCGGTGGACTTGCCGGTGGCGATGTCGAACGCGCCGGGGCCGTGGAAGCAGTCCGCCTCGTCCTCCTCGGCGGGGCGGTAGCCGTAGCCCTTGCGGGTGACCGCGTGCACGATCACCGGGCCGCGGAAGTTCTTCGCCGCGCGCAACGCCGTCTCGACGGCGGCGACGTCGTGCCCGTCGACCGGGCCGACGTACTTGATGCCGAGGTCCTCGAACATCGCCTGCGGGGCGACGGCGTCCTTGATGCCCTTCTTGACCGCGTGCAGCACCTCGTACATCGGCTTGCCGACCAGCGGGGTCGAGCCGAGCGCGTCCTTGACCGCGTCGAGAACCTTCTCGTAGCCGGGGTTGAGCCGCAGCGTCGAGAGATGGTCGGCGAGGCCGCCGATGGTCGGCGCGTACGACCGGCCGTTGTCGTTGACCACGATCACCAGGGGGTTGCCGGCGGCGGCGATGTTGTTCAGCGCCTCCCAGCACATGCCGCCGGTCAACGCCCCGTCACCGACCACGGCCACCACGCTGCGCGCCTCGCCCCGCAGCGCGTACGCCTTGGCCAGCCCGTCGGCGTACGACAGGGCGGTGGAGGCGTGCGAGTTCTCGATCAGGTCGTGCTCGCTCTCGGCCTGGCTGGGGTAGCCGGAGAGCCCGCCGCGCTGACGCAGCTGGTCGAAGCCGGCCTGCCGGCCGGTGAGGATCTTGTGCACGTACGCCTGGTGGCCGGTGTCGAACAGCAGCCGGTCACGGGGAGAGTCGAAGACCCGGTGCAGGGCGAGGGTGAGCTCCACCACGCCCAGGTTGGGACCGATGTGCCCGCCGGTACGCGACACCTTGGCGACCAGGAAGTCCCGGATCTCGGCGGCGAGGATGTCCAGTTCGGTGCCCGACATCCGCTTGACGTCCTGCGGACCCTGCACCGCGGCGAGCAGCCGGCCCTGGTTGGCCGTGTCCTCTTCAACACTCATGACCGCAGAGTCTATCGGCCCACGCGCACGGCGCAGCCCGGTCGCCGGTGCCATCGATGCTGAGCGCGAGGTCAGCCCCGCACCCGGGGACGGCGTGGCGACACGCCGACCCACCCCACCGGCAGCACACACACCCGACTCACCGCGCCGGCAGCAGCAGCCCGACCAGTTCGACATGTTGCGTCATCGGGAAGAGGTCGTAGCCGCGCAGCGCCGCGAGCCGCCAGCCGAGGTCGGTGAAGACCCGTACGTCCCGGGCGAACGCGGCCGGGTCGCAGGCCACGTACGCCACCGCCCGCGGCGCGGCGGCGACCAGGTCGCGTACCACCCGGGCACCGGCCCCGGAGCGCGGCGGGTCGAGCACCACCACGTCGACCGGCCCGGTGATCCGGCGCCGGCTCAGCGCGGTCTGCACCCGGGCCGCCACCACCTCCACCTGGCGCAGGTCGGCCAGGTTCTGCCGAGCCGCGGCGACGCTGTCGTCGGCCGCCTCGACCAGGGTCACCCGGCCGGTCGTGCCGACCCGCTCGGCCAGCGCGGCGGCGAACAGGCCCGCGCCACCGTAGAGGTCCCAGGTCCGCTCCCCCGGTCGTGGCCCGACCAGTTCCAGCACCGCGCCGACCAGGGTGTCCGCCGCCGCGGGGTGGACCTGCCAGAACGACGCGGCGGGCAGCGTCCACTCCCGGCCCGCGGCCCGCTCCCGGACCCGGTCCGGGCCGCTCACCAGCCGGGTGTCCCCGGCCGCGACCGCGGTCACCGTCACGTCTCCGCCGGTCGAGGCGACCGTCTCCACGGCGTCGGCGTCCGGCCAGTGCGCACCGGTGGAGGTGAGTACCGGCAGTTCCTGGACGGCCGGATGGGCGATCAGGCAGCGGTCCACCGGGACCACCTCGTGCGAGCGGTGTTTGAGCAGCCCGGCACGGCCGGCCGCGTCGACCGAGTAGCGGACCCGGGAACGCCAGCCGAGCGGGCCGCCGGGCAGCGCCTCGACCCGTACGTCGAGCGCGTCGCAGCCGGCCTCGTCGAGTCCGCCGAGCCGGATGAGCTGCTCGCGTACGACGTCGGCCTTCCAGCGCAGCTGCGCGTCCGGCGCCACGTGTTGCAGGTCGCACCCACCGCAGCGACCCGGCTGGGCGTACGGGCACGGTGGGGTGACCCGATCCGGCGCCGCCGCCAGCACGCGTACCGCGTCGGCCCGGACGAAACCCCGGTGCACCTCGGTGACCTCGGCCACCACCCGCTCGCCGGGCAGCGCGTGCCGGACGAAGACCACCTGGCCGTCGACCCGGGCCACGCAGTGCCCACCGGGCGCGACCGCGGCGACGGTCAGCTCCACCCGCTCGGCCTCGGTAAGCCCACCGCGGCCGGTCTCCGCACCGGGGGTGTCCAGCTGGCGGGTTCCCTGATTCATCGTGTCTCTCCGTTCGACTGCTGACCCGGCCCGGACGGCACGGAGTCCACCGGCGGGGTGCTCGGCGGCGCCGCCCGGGGGCCACGGGCCGGACCGCGGCCGAGGGTCGCGTCCATCCGGTCCAGGTCCTTGCCGGCGGTCGACGCGAGCTGCCACGGCACGCTGGTCACCATCACCCCCGGCTCGAACAGCAGCCGGCCCTTCAGCCGCAACGCGCTCTGGTTGTGCAGCAGGTGCTCCCACCAGCGTCCGACAACGTACTCGGGGATGAAGACCGTGACCACGTCGCGCGGCGAGTCGCGGCGGACGCCGGCCACGTAGTTCAAGATCGGCCGGGTGATCTCCCGGTACGGCGAGTCGATCACGGTCAGCGGGATCGGTACGGCCCGCCGCTCCCACTCGGCCTGCAACTGCCGGGTGTCGGTGTCGTCCACGTTGACGGTCACCGCGGTGAGCGTGTCCGGCCGGGTGGCCTGGGCGTAGGCCACCGCCCGAAGGGTCGGCTGGTGCAGCTTGCTGACCAGCACGATGGCGTGGTTGCGGGCGGGCAGCACGGGCCGACCGTCGTCCTCGGGGGTCAGCTCGACCGCGACCCGGTCGTAGTGCCGTCGGATGCCCAGCATCAGCAGGTAGATCACGCCCATCGCGACGATGGCGATCCACGCGCCGAGCAGGAACTTGGTGATCAACACGATGACCAGCACCGCGCCGGTCATCACCATGCCGAACGCGTTGATCGCCCGGGACCGGACCATCCGGCGCCGTACCTGCGGATCCCGCTCGGTGCGCAGCTTCCGGTTCCAGTGCCGGATCATCCCGGCCTGGGAGAGGGTGAACGAGACGAACACCCCGACGATGTAGAGCTGGATCAGCTTGGTCACCTCGGCCTGGAAGCCGATGATCAGCACGATCGCGAAGGCCGCCAGGAAGAGGATGCCGTTGGAGAAGGCCAGCCGGTCACCCCGGGTGTGCAGTTGCCGGGGCAGGTAGCGGTCCTGGGCGAGGATCGAGCCGAGGACCGGGAAGCCGGTGAACGCGGTGTTGGCGGCGACGAACAGGATCGTGGCGGTCACCCCGACGACCAGGAACAGCAGCACCGAGCCGGGGCCGAAGATCGTCTCACCGAGCTGGGCGGTGACGGTCTTCTGCACGTACCCCTCGGGGCCGGCGACGATCTGCAGGCCGGGGTCCTCGACGAACTGCAGTCCGGTGAGTCGGGCCAGCCAGACGATGCCGACCAGCATGGTCACCGCGACCAGACCGAGCAGCAGCAGGGTGGTGGCGGCGTTGCGGCTCTTGGGCGCCTTGAACGCGGGTACGCCGTTGGAGATCGCCTCCACGCCGGTCAGCGCGGCGCAGCCGGAGGAGAAGCTGCGCAGCAGCAGGAAGGCCATCGCCCAACCGGTGGTGTCGTGCCACTCGGCGGCGATCACCAGGTCGGCGCTGGGGGCACGCAGGTCCTCGCCGAGCACCACGATCCGGACCAGCCCGGTCAGGATCATGCCGACAATGACGATCATGAAACCGTAGGTGGGGATGGCGAACGCGCTGCCGGCCTCCTTGAGACCACGCAGGTTGACCGCGGTGAGCAGGACCACGGCGACGACCGCGATCAGCACCTTGTGGGTGGCCACGAAGGGGATCACCGAGCCGAGGTTGGCCACCCCGGAGGAGACCGACACGGCGACCGTCAGCACGTAGTCGACCAGCAGCGCGCTGGCCACCCCGACCCCGGCCCGCGGGCCCAGGTTGACCGTGGCCACCTCGTAGTCGCCGCCGCCGGAGGGGTAGGCGTGCACGTTCTGCCGGTAGCTGGCCACCACGGTCAGCATCACCACGACGACGCCGAGCGCCACCCACGGCGAGAAGACGAAGGCCGAGGCGCCCGCGATGGAGAGCATCAGCAGGATCTCGTCCGGCGCGTACGCCACGCTGGACAGCGCGTCCGAGGCGAACACCGGCAGGGCGATGCGCTTCGGCAGGAGGGTGTGCTTGAGCCGGTCGGACCGGAACGGTCGACCGACGAGCAGCCGCTTCAACAGGGTTCGGGCCACAACCGGCAAGCGTACGACCAGTCACCGCGCGTCCGTCAGGCCGGCCGACCCACGCGGTGCGGGCCGTGCGGGGCAGCGGGTACCGTCGGTTCCCGCCGTACGCCACGACGTGGCAGGCCCGCCGGAAACCGGCGGCGGTACGCAGCTTGGGAGGGCAGCGTGCATATCGTGATCATGGGATGTGGCCGGGTCGGCTCGACCCTGGCCCACAGCCTGGCGTCCCGAGGGCACTCGGTGGCGGTCATCGACCAGGACGCCGACGCCTTCCGCCGCCTGGGGGCCGACTTCAGCGGCACCACCGTGACCGGCGCCGGCTTCGACGGCGACGTGCTCCGCCAGGCCGGCATCGAGCGGGCGGACGCCTTCGCGGCGGTCTCCAGCGGCGACAACTCCAACATCATCTCGGCGCGGCTGGCCCGCGAGACGTTCGGCGTGTCCCGGGTGGCGGCTCGCATCTACGACCAGCGCCGGGCGCAGGTCTTCGAACGGCTCGGCATCCCCACCGTGGCCACCGTGCGGTGGACCGCCGACCGCATGCTGCGGCACCTGCTGCCCGAGGGCGACGTGGAGATCTTCCGCGATCCGACGAGCACGGTCTCGATCATCGAGGTGCCGGTGCACAAGGAGTGGATCGGCCGGCCGGTGCGGACCCTGGAGCAGGCGACCGGTGCCCGGGTGGCGTACCTGCTGCGGTTCGGCATCGGCACCCTGCCCACCACCTCCAGCGTGCTGCAGGAGGGCGACCAGGTCTTCATGTTGGTCACCGACGACATGGTGGCGACCGTCACCGCGGTGGCGGCGGCACCGGAAGGCGGTAAGTGACCATGCGGGTGGCCATCGCGGGTGCGGGCAACGTGGGCCGCTCGATCGCCCAGGAACTGATCGAGAACGGCCACCAGGTGATGCTGATCGAGCGGCAGCCGCGGATGTTGCGGCCCGAGCGGGTGCCGGACGCCCGCTGGGTGCTGGCCGACGCCTGCGAGCTGGCCAGCCTGGAGGAGGCCGACCTCGCCGGCTGCGACGTGGTGGTGGCGGCGACCGGTGACGACAAGGCCAACCTGGTGGTGTCGCTGCTGGCCAAGACCGAGTTCGCGGTCCCCCGGGTGGTCGCCCGGGTGAACCGGGCCGAGAACGAGTGGCTCTTCACCGAACAGTGGGGCGTGGACGTGGCGGTCAGCAAGCCACGGGTGATGGCCGCGCTGGTCGAGGAGGCGGTCACCGTCGGCGACCTGGTCCGGCTGATGACGTTCCGGCAGGGCGAGGCGAACCTGGTCGAGATCACGCTGCCGCCGACCGCGCCGTACGTCGGGCAGCCGCTGCGTTCGGTGCCGCTGCCCCGCGACGCCGCCCTGGTGGCGATCCTGCGCGGCAAGCGGGTGCTGGTACCCAGCCCGGACGACCCGATCGAGGCCGGCGACGAGCTGATCTTCGTCTGCACGGCCGAGATGGAGGACGCCGTACGGGCGGTGGTACTCGGCCCGGACAGCGTCGAACGCACCCGCGAGTCGCGCTAGCGCCTGCGCGGCGCCGGGGCGTGGCCCCGGCGCCGCCGGTCAGGTGCTGGGCAACGGAGTTGGCTCCCCGTCCGAGGTGACCCGGCGCACCGTCCAGACCGTGATCAACAACAGCAGGACGTACGGCGGGTAGCCCAAGGCCAGCCGGGCCACGCCGAGCGCGGTGTCCTGCTCGGCGAGGTAGAGCGCGGCCTGCACGCCCACCTTGGCCAGCCAGACCACCCCCCACAGCACGGTCAGCCCGGTGAAGGTCCGCACCAGCTTCGGGTTGTCGCGCCACTCGGAGCTGCCCTTGGCCACCAGCACCGACCAGAGCCAGCCGACCAGCGGCTGACGGATCGCCGCCGAGGCCAGCAGGGCCAGGCCGTAGCCGATGCCGTAGAGGATGCCGGGCAGGTAGAAGTCGCGGGCCTCGCCGGTACGCCAGGCGATGGCGGCACCGATCCCGATGCCGAACAGCCCGTTGACGGCGTGCCGCACCGGCCGGCGCTGGGCCAGCCGCAGCCCACCGATGAGCAGCGCCACGCCCACCGAGGCGATCACGGCCGGGCGCAGCTCGCCGAGGATGTTCACCACGACGAAGACCACCACCGGAATGCTGGACTCGACCAGCCCCCGCCAACCGCCGAGTTGGTCGGCCATCTGCTCGGCGACCGTGGGCAGTTGCTCCTCGTCCGCCGGTGTCTCCGGTTGGGTACCCGGGTGCTGTCCGGTGGTCATCGCCCGCCTCTCCAGGACCGTCGGGAGCCTCGCTGCGGGCTCTTCGGACAGTCTCTCATCCCCCACGACCACGGCTTCACGTCGACGGCTCCAGCTCGTAGTACGGGTTGTAGATCACCTTGCGGTCGTCCCGCAGCGCGATCCGCCCCTTCGCGGTCAGGTGCCGCCCCGGCTCGATGCCGGTGATGTGCCGCCGCCCGAGCCAGACCAACGTGACGACGTCGCTGCCGTCGTAGAGGTCCGCCTCCAGCGCCGGCTGGTTGGTGCGCGGCGTGTACACGACGGTACGCAGCCGCCCGGTGACCGAGACCACCTCACCCCGCGCGCACTGCAACATCGGCACGCCCCCGCAGCGGGCGCTCTCCCGCTGCAACTGCTGCGCCTCGATCTCGGCCTCGCTCGCGGTCAGCCGACGCAGCATCCGCCGCAGCGAACCCCGACCCTCGTCGGTGCTCATGACCTCCGCGCCACCTCTCCCACCGCCGCACTGCGGCGGCACCGCACCGCTACGGCTACAGCACCGCTGTGGCTACAGCACCGCTGTGGCTACAGCACCGCACCGCTACGGCTACACCGCCGGGACGGCTCCCGCCAGCGTACGCCGATCAGAGCCGTCCCGGCGGTGCGGTGACGTCCGGTTCAGCGGGTGCCGGCGGCCGGTGCGGGGTCGACCTCGGCGGCCTGCTCGCCCGCCGACCCGGCCTGCTCGCCCGCCTCGCGGGGCAGCCGCAGCGGCAGCGGTTCACGGACCGGCTTGGCCTCGATGCCCCGGTCCACGACCAGCCCGTCCAGGCACTGGGCCAGCGGACCGGCCGCCGCCGGGTCGGTGGCCGCTGCACCCTGGTAGACCGCGCGGACCATCCAGCGCGGCCCGTCGACACCGACGAACCGCAGGTCGGTCAGGCCGTCCTCGGTACGGACCCGGGCGTGCAACTCGGTGCCGTGCTCCCCGACGGCCTCCTGCGCGGCGGCGCCGTCGTTGAACAGCGACTGGCGGATCTCCTCGCGTACCTCGTCCCAGATGCCCTCGCTGCGCGGGGCCGCGAAGACGCCGAGTTGCAGGGCACTCTTGCCGTGCACCAGAACGACCTGCTGGATCACGCCCTGCTGGTCCGCCTGCACCCGCACCTCGACGTCGGGCACCGCCGGGATCTGCAGGCTGCCCAGGTCGAGCCGCTGCACCCCCGGTGGGGCCTCGGAGACGTCGTACGGCCCGCGCGCCGGCTCGGCCTCGGTCGCCTCGACGCCGTCGGGCGCCTCGGTGCCCCGCTCGTCACGGGCGTGCCGCCCCGCGGCCCGCTTTCGGGAGAAGATCACTTCGTCCACCCTCCGCTGTTCGCACTCACCGTGCCACCTCTTCCGTCCGCGCCGTCGTCACCGGCGGCGGCACCAACCCGGCGTGTCCGCCGGTGGAGCCGTGCCCGCCGCTGCCGCGCCCGGACCCGGGCAACTCGGCCACCGGATGGAAGGCCGCCCGTTCCACCCGCTGCACAACGAGTTGCGCGATCCGGTCGCCCCGGGAGATCTTCACTGGCACGGCCCGATCATGGTTGATCAGGTTGACCAGGATCTCACCCCGGTAGCCGGCGTCGACCGTACCGGGCGCGTTGAGCACCGTCACGCCGAGTCTGGCGGCCAACCCCGATCGGGGGTGGACCAGGCCCACGTAGCCCTCGGGCAGGGCGATCGCCACGCCGGTCGGCACCAGCGCCCGACCGCCGGGCGGCAACTCGACGTCGGCGGCGGCCACCAGGTCGGCACCGGCGTCACCGGGATGGGCGTACGCCGGCAGCGGCAGCTCGGGGTCGAGCTGCCGGACCGGCACGGGCACCACGTCGGTCACGGTTCCCCTCTTTCGTCTGATTCCGCTGGGCTGACCCTGCCATCCTGCCCGGTACCCCGGCATCCGGGCGCCGTACCCTGGCACGAGTGAGCACGTCACCTTCGTCCACCACGGCGACCCCGGCGTACGCCGAACGGCTCCGCCTGCCCTGGTGGCTGTGGCTCGCGGGGCTGGCCACCACCGCGCTGCTCGCGCTGGAGGTGTGGATGGGCGGAGCCGGCGTGCGGGCCTGGCTGCCGTTCGCGGTGCTGCTGCCGGCCGCCGTGGCCGCGATGGCCTGGCTGGGCCGGATCAGGATCGCGGTGTCCGAGGGTGAGCTACAGGTCGACGACGCCCGGCTACCGGCACGCTTCGTCGCCGACGCCATCGCGCTGGACGCCGACGGCCGACGTGAGGTACTCGGCGTCGGAGCGGATCCGCTGGCCTTCGTCGTCCAGCGGCCCTGGGTCTCCGGCGCGGTCCAGGTGGTTCTCGACGACCCGGCCGACCCCACCCCGTTCTGGGTGGTCAGCTCCCGGCACCCGGTCGCGCTGGCCGAGGCACTCCTGGCCGCCCGCGACGCGTCCCGCTGACCGTCGTGCCCGGGCGGCGGCGGATCCGGCCGGACCGGCTCCGCGGCGCGGACCCACCGGTGGTCAGGGGCCGGGCAGGGTCGGCGGAGCGCCGGGCAGGGTCGGCGGTGCACCGGGCAGGCCGCGCCGCTGCCGGCGCAGATCGGTGCGGAGCTGGTCGGCGAGCGTACGGGTGGCCCGCCGGTTCAGGTAGCTCGCCACCGCGGCACCGGTGAGGAAGGGCCCCAGCGTGGTCAGGTTCCGGCCGAACCGCTTGAGCAGGGTGTCCCGCAGTTCGTGCCGGGCGGCCGTGCCGAGCACCGCACCCACGCCCACGCCGGGCATCATCGGGTTGACCCCACGCCGGTTGGCCCAGGCCTGCAGCAACGCGACGGTGCGTTGGGTACCACCGGCGGGCAGCGGCGCGCGGTAGACCTCGTGCAGTTCGCCGGTCAGCTTCAGCTCGATCGTCACCACCGCGACCGTCTCGGCCGCGAGCAGCACCGGCGCGGAGAGCAGGCTCGGGGTGACCGTCCACTGCACCGCGGAGGCTCCCCCACCGGCGGCGCCCACCCCGGCGGTCGCCCGCGACGCGTTGCGTACCAGCCGGTCGGCCAACTCCTCGTCGTCCAGCCCGGGAAAGTGCTGGCGCAGCGTGGCCAGGTCACGGATCGGCACGTGCGGAGCCACCTCGGCGACGGTGTCGACCATCCAACGCAGCGCGGTCTTCGGCTTGAACAGGCCACCGATCCCCCGGGCCCGGGCCTGCTTGACCAGGCGGACGACCAGCTGGCGACGTTTGGCGGGCTCGATCTCGTCGGCGGTGAGCGCCGCGATCGTGGTACCCAGTTCCTCGGCACCACGGTCACCCACGCCACGATCGCCGCCAGCCGCGGCACCCAGGTCGCGGTCGCCGTCAGCCGCGCCGCTGTCGGCACTCCGCCCGCTCATGCCGGTCCTCCCCCACGGACCGCCCGGAGGCACCACCACACCCTGCCGATGACTCGCTCGCTCACTGCCCGACCTCCCGGCTGGACGACCGCCGGCACGGCGGCCATGCTCACGAGTCAATCAGGTGAACCGGCCCGGCGCTCGCCGAGCCGGGCCGCGGCGGCTCCACTCGGGAGCCGCCGCTTGCGGTGGTGTCGTCGTGCCCGTCGGTCAGACGCACTCTCGGCAGATCAGCTCGCCGTTGCGCTCGACCGCCAACTGACTGCGGTGGTGCACGAGGAAGCAGCGAGCGCAGCGGAACTCGTCCTGCTGCATCGGCAGCACCTTGACCGTGAGCTCCTCATCGGCCAAGTCGGCGCCGGGCAGCTCGAAGCTCTCAGCCACTTCAGCCTCGTCGACGTCCACGGCGCCCGACTGCGAGTCGACGCGCCGTGCCTTGAGCTCTTCCAGGCTGTCCTCGCCGAGGTCGACCTCGTCGCGGCGCGGGGCGTCGTAGTCGGTGGCCATCGGTTTCACTCTCCCATTTCGATGTTGTCGCTTCCGGTTGTAACGCCGGACGACGCTGTTTCGGTTCCGCTGGCCGGCCATCGCTAGTGTCGGCCACCCGACCCGACGACAGCTCGGGTCAGTACCGCCGGAGAATCTCCCCGGCGAGCGCGGAACCCTACCCCCCCTTGGGCGAGGCATGTATACCGCCCTTGTGGCTGAGATGTACGCCCCTGCACGGGAAGTTGTTCCCAATGTGACTCAGGCGACACGAAGATAGGGGTAGTACTACCCGGTTCTGGGATGGCGCGCCGGTATGTCGGACTGTTTCCACGCGACAGTCGGACAACCGTTAACCTCAGCGGCGTACCCGGCCGCTGGCGGGACGACCCGACCGCTGGCAGCCGCCGCCACCCTTCACTGTCCGGGAGCGCCCTGATGAGCTTTGCGCGAGTGCGAGCACTCGTAATCGTCGGCATGCTGGCGGTGGTCGCCCTGGTGTTCGTCGCGGTCGCCATCGTCCGGGACACCCAGAGTAGCGCCGGTACCGCCGAGGGCTGCCCCGATGACTGGCCACGTGCCGACGTCACCCTGCGCGACCACAAGGATGTCAAGATCAAGGTGCTCAACGGCACCGACCGGCCCGGGCTGGCCGCCACCGTCGGCGACGACTTCCGTAACCGGGACTTCCAGGTGGAAGAGGAAGGCACCGAGAAGAAGAAGATCGACGACGTGGCGATGCTGCGCTACGGCCCGAAGGGCGTCGGGTCGGCGCACCTGCTGCGGGCGTACTTCCTGGGCGCCGCCGAACTCAGCTACGACCCCGCCCGTGAGGGCGACGTCGTCGACGTGGTGCTCGGCAACGCCTTCCAGCAGCTGGCCACCACCACCGAGGTCAACCAGTCGATCGGTGACCTCGGCGCCCCGGTGGCACCGCCCGGTTCCTGCCCGCTGCCGGTGGAGAACTGACCCGGCCCTCGGCCCGGGAGACCTGACCGGACGGGCCGATCTGCGCGGACGACCGGCCAGAACGCCGGTCGTCCGACCGGCTCCCGGTCAGGGCCCGCCGGCCGCGTCCAACTCGACCAGGCGCTCGTGCAGCGGCCGGAAGAGCGCCGGTGGCGCGGCGATGACCATGTCCGGCCCCGGCGCACGTCCGCGCAGCCCGCCGACCCGCAGACCGGCCTCGGTGGCGACCAGGGCCCCGGCCGCCTGGTCCCAGGCGGCCAGCCCCTTCTCGTAGTACGCGTCGGCCCGGCCCTCGGCGACCAGGCAGAGGTCGACGGCGGCCGCACCCAGCCGGCGGATGTCCCGCACCCGGGGGATCAGCTCGGCCACCACCCGGGCCTGGTGTGCCCGGCGGGCCGGGTCGTAGCCGAACCCGGTGATCACCAGCGCCTGCCCGAGATCGGTCTCGGCGGAGCAGCGCAACCGTTGCCCGGCTCGCCAGGCGCCGCCGCCGACCGTGGCGGTCCACTCCTCGCCGGTGTGGATGTTGCGTACCACACCCGCGACGACCTGCCCGTTCACCTCCGCGGCGATCGACACGCCGGAATGCGGCAGACCGTAGAGGTAGTTGACCGTCCCGTCGATGGGGTCCACGATCCACCGCACCGAAGCCGGCACGTCGGTGCCGCCTTCGACCGTGCCGTACTCCTCGCCCAGCACGGCGTCGTCCGGCCTCAGCCGGCGCAGGGCCACGGTGATCTGGCGCTCCACGGCCCGGTCGGCGGCGGTCACCACGTCGGTGACCGTGCTCTTGGTCGCCTCGACCGAGACGCCCTCGGCCCGCATCCGGTACGCGGTGGCGGCGGCGCCCCGCGCCACCTCGACCGCGATCTCCAGCAGTTGCGCCGGCGTCGAGCGATCCATCATCCGTCCCTTTCCGCACAGCCGGGTATCCGGGTCGTACGCGGGTATCATCCTTACAAAGTCCACAAGCGCACCGAATCGGCGGTCCAGACCGCCGATCAGCCGTGCGGCGCAGGATGATCGCCGCAGACGGCGTTACAATTCACCCCTGCCCACGCGCCACGGACGGCCGAACGACCGGTCGGCCCGGGACACGGGGGTTCCTCAACCACATCGCCCGGCACGGTGCCCCGTGCTGCGCCGGACGATCCGGCCGTGCTCGCTCTTCGCCTCCGGAAGGTCATTCGTGACAGAACCCCGCCAGACCGGCGCCGACGTTCGCTCGCTCACCGACACCCTGATCGCCCACGCGCAGAGCGCCGGCGGCCAGCTCACGTCGGCCCAGCTCGCGCGCACCGTCGAGTCCGCCGAGGTGACTCCGGCCCAGGCCAAGAAGATCCTGCGGGCGCTCTCCGAGGCCGGAGTGACCGTGGTGGTCGACGGCTCGGCCAGCACCCGCCGCCGGGTCGCCGCCGCCCGCTCCGCCACCCCGGCGTCCCGCGCCACCACCGCCAAGACCACGAAGAAGGCAGCGCCGCCCGCCCCGAAGCAGGCGCCCGCGGCCGAGGAGGCGCCGGCTCCGGCACCGCGCAAGGCGACTTCACGCAAGACCGCCGGGACGACGGCGGAGGTGGCCGCCAAGGCGGCCGTACCGGCCAAGAAGTCGACCCGCGCCACCAAGGCGACGGTGGCCGCCGCGAGCGCGGGGAAGCCCGCCAAGGCGGCCGGCAAGGGTGCGGGTGCCGAGGGGGAGGTCGATCCCGAGGAGCTCGCCGCCGAGATCGAGGACGTGGTGGTCGAGGAGCCGGCCGAGTTGACCCAGGCCGCCGAGGCCGACGCCGCGAACTCCGCCACCGACAACGACTTCGAGTGGGACGACGAGGAGTCCGAGGCGCTCAAGCAGGCGCGTCGGGACGCCGAGCTGACCGCCTCGGCCGACTCGGTCCGGGCGTACCTCAAGCAGATCGGTAAGGTTCCGCTGCTCAACGCGGAGCAGGAGGTCGAGCTCGCGAAGCGGATCGAGGCCGGGCTCTACGCCGCCGAGCGCCTGCGCGCGGCCGACGAGGGCGAGGAGAAGCTCGTCCGCGAGATGCAGCGGGACCTGCTCTGGATCTCCCGCGACGGCGAGCGCGCCAAGAACCACCTACTGGAGGCCAACCTCCGGCTGGTCGTCTCGCTGGCCAAGCGGTACACCGGGCGGGGCATGGCCTTCCTCGACCTCATCCAGGAAGGCAACCTCGGCCTCATCCGCGCCGTCGAGAAGTTCGACTACACCAAGGGCTACAAGTTCTCCACCTACGCCACCTGGTGGATCCGCCAGGCCATCACCCGCGCCATGGCCGACCAGGCCCGCACCATCCGCATCCCGGTGCACATGGTCGAGGTGATCAACAAGCTCGGCCGGATCCAGCGGGAGCTGCTCCAGGACCTGGGTCGTGAGCCCACCCCGGAGGAACTGGCCAAGGAGATGGACATCACACCGGAGAAGGTGCTGGAGATCCAGCAGTACGCCCGGGAGCCCATCTCGCTCGACCAGACCATCGGTGACGAGGGCGACAGCCAGCTCGGCGACTTCATCGAGGACTCGGAGGCCGTCGTGGCGGTCGACGCGGTCTCCTTCTCGCTGCTGCAGGACCAGCTCCAGCAGGTGCTCCAGACGCTGTCCGAGCGCGAGGCGGGCGTGGTACGCCTGCGGTTCGGCCTGACCGACGGCCAACCGCGCACGCTGGACGAGATCGGGCAGGTCTACGGTGTGACCCGGGAACGGATCCGGCAGATCGAGTCCAAGACGATGTCCAAGCTGCGCCACCCGTCGCGTTCCCAGGTACTGCGGGACTACCTCGACTGATCAGCATTCGTCAACCCATCGTGTCGTTTTGATCACCTGGCGTCAACGCCGGATGGTGATCAGGTGGTTGCACGAATGTGATCGTTGACGTGGCACCCTGGGTGCACGGCACACTGTCGGTGCCAGGTGTGACCTCGGTCCCCCGCGGGCACACAGGGAAGGCGAGGCCCGACCAGGATGTTGCACGATAGGTGACCAAGACCGAAGAGAGTGTTCATCGGTGACGACCAGAGGAGGAAGGCGATGACCCCGACCCTCACGCCGCCGCCCGAGACGGTGAGCCCCCCGGCCGCCGATGAACGGTGCGACCGCTGCAATGCTGCCGGCAAGCTCAGGATCACCCTCTCGGGTGGCAGTGAGCTGGTGTTCTGTGGGCACCACGCCAACAAGTACGCCGAGGATCTCGTGAAGATCACCGTGCGGTACGCGACGGACCCCGAGTTCACCTGGCGCGGCGCCGACTTGATGGCCAACTGAGTCCCAACCCGACATAAAGCCGGCCGGAGAAGCCCACCAGGGCCCTCCGGCCGGCTTTCTCACGCCCCCTCCCACTCACCGGCCCGGCCGCCGCGCGTTGATCATGAAGTTATTGCCACGGGAAAGCGCTCTCCCGGGCAATAACTTCATGATCAACGCGCGGCGGGTTAGGGGGAGGGGAGCGGGGCGGGGCGGGGGGGGAGGGGAGGGGGAGTTAGAGGGTTTGGACGGTGGCTATGCGTTCTTCTAGTTGTTCGATGGTGGCTTGGGCGCTGGGGGGGCCGCCGCAGAGGCGGCGCAGCTCGGCGTGGATCTTGCCGTGCGGTTGGCCGGTGCGGTGGTGCTGGGCGGCGACCAGGGCGTTGAGTTGACGCCGTAGCGCCACGCGGCGTTGGGCGGCGCTCATCGGTGCCGGTGCGGCAGCCACCGGGGACGACTCGGGCTGCCGGTCCGCGGCCCGACGGCGGCGGGCGGCCAACTGCTCGGCCTGTCGCTTGGACAGCAAGGCCGCGACCTGCTCGGAGGTGAGCAGTCCGGGCAGGCCCAGGTACTCCTCCTCCTCCGGCGTGCCGGCCTGGGCGGCGGTACCGAAGGAGGCACCGTCGAAGATCACCTGATCCAGTTCGGCGGTGGCGGACAACGCGGCGAAGCGCTTCTCCAACTCGCCACTGGCCTGGTCGTCGCGCTGGGCCCGCTCCAGCAGGTCGTCGTCGAAGCCCTCCCGCTCCTTCGGCTTGCCGAGGACGTGGTCCCGCTCGGTCTCCATCTCACTGGCCAGCCCGAGCAGGTGCGGCACGCTGGGCAGGAAGACCGACGCGGTCTCCCCCGGCCGGCGGGCCCGGACGAACCGGCCGATCGCCTGGGCGAAGTACAGCGGCGTGCTGGCGCTGGTGGCGTAGACGCCGACCGCCAGCCGGGGGATGTCCACCCCTTCGGAGACCATCCGCACCGCCACCAGCCACCGTTGCTCGGAAGCCGCGAACGTCGCGATCCGGCCCGAGGCGCCCACATCATCGGAGAGCACCACCGCGGCCTTCTCCCCCGTCACCTGCTCGATGAGCTTGGCGTACGAGCGGGCGGCCTGCTGGTCGGTGGCGATGACCAGGCCACCCGCGTCCGGCATGCCCGCCTCCCGGAGCACGCCGAGTCGGGCGTCGGCGGCGCGCAGCACCTGCGGCATCCAGTCGCCGGCCGGGTCCAGGGCGGTACGCCACGCCTGGGCCACCAGATCCTGTGTCATCGGCTCGCCCAGCCGGGCGGCCAGTTCCTCACCGGCGTTGGTACGCCAACGGGTCTCTCCGGAGTAGGCCAGGAACAGCACGGGCCGCACCACGCCGTCGCGCAACGCGTCGGAGTAGCCGTACACCGAGTCGGCTCGCGAACGCAGCAGGCCGTCCCCGCCGCGCTCGTACTCGACGAACGGGATCGGATTGTCGTCGGAGCGGAACGGGGTGCCGGTCAGCATCAGCCGGCGTACCGCCGGCTCGAAGGCCGCCTTGACCCCGTCGCCCCAGGTACGCGAGTCGCCGGCGTGGTGGATCTCGTCGAGGATGACCAGCGTCCGCCGGGTCATGGTGCGCCGCCGATGCACCTGGGGCGCCATCCCGACCTGCGCGTAGGTGATCACCGCGCCGTGGAAGTCCGCCGAGGAGTGCACGTCGGCGTTGCGGAACGCGGCGTCGAGCTGGATGCCGACCCGCGCCGCCGCGGCTGCCCACTGGCTCTTCAGGTGCTCGGTCGGGGCGACCACGGTGACCGCCTCCACGGTGCCGTCCGCGAGCAGTTCGGCGGCGATCCGCAGGGCGAAGGTGGTCTTGCCGGCGCCGGGCGTGGCGACCGCGGTGAAGTCCTCGCTGCGACGACGCAGGTACTCCACCAGTGCCTTGCGCTGCCAGGCGCGCAGGGGTGGGAACGTCTCGAGCGTCGGCGTCCGGGCTGCCACGCGTTGGCTCCTCTCCGCTGCGCACGACGGCCCGACCGCAGGCCGGCGAACCGGGCCGAGGGGCACGGCTGCGCCGCCCCATGAAAACGCCTCCGCGCACCGACCGCCGCGAAGGCCGACTCAGCATAACCAGCGGCGCCCGTCGCCCCCACTCGACGCCACACCCATCCGGTCGTGCCGTTCACCACTGCCGGGTCAGCGGGGTGCCGGGCCGGGGGTGCCGGTGCCCGGCGGTCGGAACGTCGCCACGGGCGCCGACCAGCGGCGGCGCAGGGCCACCAGACGTACGCCGAAGACCAGCAGCACCGCGGCGGTGAGCGGGATGGGTCCGGTGTGTCCCAGGCCGTCGAGGACCACCACCAGGATCGAACCGGCCAGCGCCGCCACGGCGTAGATCTCCCGGCGCAGCACCACCGGAATCTCGCCGGTCAGCAGGTCCCGGACGAGTCCGCCGCCGATCGCGGTGATCATGCCGATCAGGCAGGCGCCGAGCGGCGGCACCGCGGCGTCGAGGGCCTTGAGGGTGCCGGCGACGGTGAACAGGCCGAGCCCGGCCGCGTCCAGCACCAGCACGGTGGTGCGCAGCCGGGCGAACTGGGGGTGCAGCCAGAAGATCGCTGCCGCGGTCACCGCGGCGGTGCTCGCGTACCGCCAGTCGGCGAAGGCCAGTGGCGGCACCTCGTCGATCACCAGATCCCGGACGATTCCGCCGCCGAGGGCGGCGACGAAGCCGACGAAGACGACCCCGAACAGGTCGAGCCGCTTGGCCACCGCCGCGGAGGCACCTGAGGCGGCGAAGACCGCGACCCCGGCCAGGTCGGCCAGGAGCAGGGCGGTGGAGGTGGTCACCGCCGCAGGTTACGCGCCCGCGGCGGGCTCACTCCCGGTACGAGTCGTAGATCTCCTTGCACTTGGGGCAGACCGGCGAGCCGGGTTTGGGGGTTTTGGTCACCGGGAAGGTCTCGCCGCACAACGCCACGACGAACGTGCCCATGACGGCGCTCTCGGCGATCTTTTCCTTCCGGACGTAGTGGAACATCTCCGGACCGGTGTCGGCGTCCTTCAGCTCCGGACGTTCGAGGACCTGTGTACTCACGTCTGCACCTCCAACCGACAAGTTTGGCAGGTCACCCGTGACCCGGTCCACCTGAGGTGGCCCGGGTGACGGCAGTACGGTGGGCGACTGTGACCGACTTTCACCTTCGCTACGGCACCGAGGTGGCCCAGGCGCTGCGCGAGCAGCGTCCCGTGGTCGCCCTGGAGAGCACCATCGTCTCGCACGGCCTGCCCCGGCCGGACAATCTACGGGTAGCTCGGCAGATCGAACAGGCGGTTCGGGACGCGGGGGCGGTGCCGGCCACCATCGGCATGGTCGCCGGTGACCTCGTGGTCGGCCTGGACGACGCCGAACTGACCCGGCTGGCCACCGCCGACGGTGTGACCAAACTCTCCGTACGCGATCTCGCGGTTGCCGCCGCGACCGGCGCGGACGGCGCCACCACCGTGGCGGCGACCAGCGCCGTGGCCGCCGCCGCGGGTATCGGGGTGTTCGCCACCGGCGGGCTGGGCGGGGTGCACCGGGAGGCCGCACAGACCTTCGACGAGTCCGCCGACCTGGTCACCCTGGCCCGGACGCCGATCGCGGTGGTCTGCGCCGGGGTCAAGTCGATCCTGGACGTGGGTGCCACGCTGGAGCGCCTGGAGACCCTCGGAGTGGCCGTCGTCGGGTACCGCACCCGCCGGTTCCCGGGCTTCTTCATCACCGACGGCGGTTTCGACCTGGACTGGTCCGTCGACTCCCCGGAGTCGATCGCCGCCGCCCTCGCCGCCCGGGCCCAGCACGGCGTGCACCACGGTGGTCTGATCGTCGCCAATCCACTGCCCAGTGACGAGCAGCTCGACCCGGAACTGCACGATCGCACCCTCGCCGAGGGGTTGGCCCGGCTGGACCGCGACAGGGTGAGCGGCAAGGCCGTGACGCCGTACCTGCTGGCGCACTTCCACTCCGCCACCGAGGGCGCGAGCCTGGCGGTCAACGTCCGGATCATCCTGCGCAACGCCGACCTCGCCGCCCGGATCGCGGTCGCCGCCGCCCGCCGCGCCGACGCCTCGGCGTGAACGAACCGGGTGGCCGGACCGCCCACGGCGGCGCGGGCGCGGCGGTGTCCGGCGGCGGCCGTGTCCTCGTCGTCGGGGACGTGATCACCGACGTGGTGGCGGTACTGGCCGCCCCGTTGGCCCGCGGCTCGGACACAGCGGCGGGAATCCAGTTCGCCGGCGGCGGTCAGGCCGCCAACACCGCGTCCTGGCTCGCCGCGCAGGGCATCCCGGTGACCCTGGTCGGCGCGGTCGGCGACGACGACGCCGGGCGCCAGCGGGTGGCGGAGCTGACCGCCGCCGGGGTCGACTGCGCGGTGCAGCGGATCGCCGGATGGCCCACCGGCACGGTGATCGTGCTGGCCGCCGGCGACGAACGCACGATGATCACCGAGCGTGGTGCGAACGTACGGCTGCGCCCGGCGCACGTGGACGCGGCGCTGGCCGCCGCGCCGGACGCCACGCATCTGCACCTGTCCGGGTACGCCCTGCTCGACGCCGACTCCCGCCCGGCCGGGTTGCGCGCGCTGGCCGCCGCCCGCGAGCGCGGCCTGACCACAAGCGTCGACGCGGCGTCGGCGGCGCCGCTGCGCGCGGTCGGGCCGGCGGCCTTCCTGGCCTGGGTACGCGACGTGGACCTGCTGCTGGTCAACACCGACGAGGCGACCGTGCTGGCCGGTGGGCTCGATCCGGTGGCGCAGGGGCGGGCGTTGGTCGCCTCGGCGCGGCGGGTGGTGGTCAAGCAGGGTTCGGCGGGGGCGACGTGGGTGGACCGGTCGGCCACGGTGACCGCCGTACCGGCCCGACGGGTGGCGGTGGTCGACGTCACCGGAGCGGGAGACGCGTTCGCCGCCGGCCTGCTGGCCGCGTGGCTGGCCGGGGCACCGTCGAAGGTCGCCCTGGACCGGGCGGCGGACCTCGGCGCCGCCGCGGTCTCCCAGGTCGGCGCCCGCCCGGCCGGCTGATCCCGGCCTGCCGGCTCGGCGTGACCAGAGCCGGACGCCGCCCGGGCGGCGTCGGGTCCGGACTCCGGCCTCGGCGCCGGGGCTGGCGTGGGCTGCGGTGATCAGGTCTCGGCGTCGATCACCTTGTGCGGGCGCTCCTCGGCGGTGAGGCTCCTCGCCGGCGCCTCGGCCGGTGGCCCCGGCCGGAAGCGGTTGGCCAGCCGGTGCCGGTCCTTCGGCGGCCGGTCGTTGGCCAGCAGCACGGCAAGCCAGGGAACGAGCACCATGCCCAGCGCGACCAGGGGCAGCCAGAGCCAGAGCAGCGGCGCCCGGATGCCGACCAGGATCGCGCCGACGATCACGCAGGCCACCCGGACACCCATCATCGCGATGTACCGCCGCTGCCGGCTGGTCAGCTGGTCGTCCTGGCTGCGCGAGGCGTCGGTGATCAGGATCGGCTGGTACGCCTGACGCTTCACCGGTTACCTCCTCGGGAGTCGTGCTCCATCCTGTCACCCGCGAGGGCACGGCGACGAGCAACGTCGACGCCGGGATCGACGTGTTACGACCGTGGTACGCTCGGCCCGTGGGCAGCAGGTTCAGCTTCACCGACGAGGCGTTGGCCAACCTGCGGGTCTACGACGTCACACCGGGGGAAGTCTGGGATGCGCTGCACAGCGGCCGGCGGGTGATCCGCCACCTGGGCGACGACGTGATGGTGGTGTACGCCACCACCGCGCACGGGCGCCGGGTGGCCGTGTTGCTGGCCGAGGCCGACGGGACCGACAACGACTGGGACATCCTCTCCGCCCGCGAGTTGAGTGACGTCGAGACCAAGCGCTACGACGAGACCGTACGGAGATCTCCGCAGACGAGGAGGCGGTGACGATGGACCGTCACGACGCGACCAAGCAGTTCCACAGCGGCGGCGAACGGCTCGCCGAGTTGATCGACGAGAGTCGCCCGGTGGAACTACCCACCCCCGACACCGACACCCCGATGGTCAGCCGCTCGGTCCGGCTGCCGCTGGAGACGTACGAGCGGGTCCGAGCGGCCGCCGACGCCCGGGGCATCGGCGTGACCACCCTGATGCGGCAGTGGATCGAGGCCGGCCTCGCCGACCTGGACGACTCGGCCACCGTCTCGCTGGCCGACGTGCGGCGGGCCATCGCCGCGCTGGGGCAGCCGAGCGCCGCCTGACCGCGTCCTGCGGCAGCCGGCGGTCAGGTGCCGGCGGTCTTCGCCTTCGCCGCCGCCTTCATCTGCTGTTTGTACTCCCGGACCAGGCGCAGCGACTCGGCGTCGGTGACGTCGGCGACGGAACGGTGCGCCTGCGGGTCGCCGTAACCGCCGGCCGCCTCCTGCCAACCCGGCGGCCGTACGCCGAACCGCTTGCCGAGCAGGGCCAGGAAGATCTGCGCCTTCTGCCGACCGAACCCGGGTAGGGCGGCGATCCGGGCGAGCAGGTCACGGCCGTCCGCCGGGTCGGCCCAGAGCCGGGCGGCGTCGCCGTCGTAGCGCTCGACCAGCACCCGACACACCTCCTGGACCCGGGCCGCCATCGCCTTCGGGAACCGGTGCAGGGCCGGCGGCTGGGCGAAGAGCGCCACCAGCGCGTCCGGGTCGTAGCCGGCGAGTTCCCGAGCGTCCAGGTCGTGACCGAGTCGCTGGGCCAGCACGTACGGCGAGGAGAACGCCTTCTCCATCGACACCTGCTGATCCAGCACCATCCCGACCAGCAGCGCCAGCGGACTGCGCAACAGGAGCTGGTTCGCCGCCGGGTCGATGGGCAACGCGAGCGTCATGTCTCCATCCTGCCCTTTCTCGCCGGAGCGGGCGTGATCCGGCACGCATCCGAGTTCTCTAGTGAGGTTAGGCTGTGCTAACTTCTGCGCGTCAGACGCCCCGGGCCGACGGACGGCTGGGGACGCCGGACCAACGAAAGGGTTTGCCGTGCCTGTCACCCGCCGCCGTACCGCCGGCACCATGCTCGCCGCCAGTCTGCTCGTCCTCGGCCTGGCCGCCTGTGGATCCGGCGAGGAGGACGCCGCGGCCGACTCCGGCCAGGCCGCCGACAAGCAGATCACCGTCTACAGCGGGCGCAACGAGCAGCTGGTCAAGCCGCTGCTGGACAAGTTCACCGAACAGACCGGCATCGCGGTCAACGCGCGCTACGCGAACACCGCGCAGCTCGCCGCGCAGCTGGTCGAGGAGGGCGACAAGTCGCCGGCCGACGTGTTCTTCGCCCAGGACGCGGGTGCGCTGGGCACGGTCGCCAAGCGGGGCATGTTCAGCACGCTCAGCGAGGAGACCACCGCCAAGGTGCCGGCGACGTACCGGGCCGGCAACGGCCAGTGGGTGGGCGTGAGTGCCCGGGCCCGGGTCCTGGCGTACAACGCGGACCTGATCCAGGCCGACCAGCTGCCGGCCTCGGTGTTCGACCTGACCGCGCCGGCCTGGAAGGGCAAGGTCGGCGTCGCGCCGACGAACGCTTCGTTCCAGGCGTTCGTCACCGCCATCCGGGTGCAGCACGGCGATGCCAAGGCCGAGGAGTTCCTGCGCGGGCTCAAGGACAACGACCCGCAGATCCGCGACGGCAACGGCAAGATCCTGGAGGACGTCGGCAGCGGCGTCATCCCGGTGGGCCTGGTCAACCACTACTACCTGGGCGAGATCGCCAAGGAGCAGGGCACCCCCCCGGACGCGCTCAAGGTCAAGCTGCACTTCTTCCCCGGTGGCGACACCGGCGCCCTGGTCAACGTGGCCGGTGTCGGCGTACTCAACCGCGCCGCCAACGACCCGGACGTGCAGAAGTTCGTGGACTTCCTGCTCGGCACCGAGGCGCAGACCTACTTCGCCGAGCAGACCTTTGAGTACCCGGTGGTGGCCGGGGTGCCCGGCCCGGCGTACGTGCCGGCGCTGGCCGACCTGGCGGTGCCGCAGATCGACCTGAACGACCTGGACACGCTGGACGCCACCGTGACCATGATCAAGAACTCGGGGCTGGTCCCCTGACCGCTCCGCCGACCAGCACAGGGCCGATCCGCACCGGGTCGGCCCTGTCCGGCGTACCCGGGCGGATGCGTCGGCTGGCGCCCCGGCCGGCGCTGCTCGCGGCCTCGACCGCCGCGGTGGCCGTCGCCCTGATCCCGCTGGCCTACCTCGCGGTGCGTACCGCCGAGGCCGGTTGGGACCGGATCGCCGCGGAGCTGTGGACCGAGCGGGTGGCGCTGCTGGCCCTGCGCAGCATCGGCCTCGCCGCGGTGGTCACCACCGGCTGCGTGCTGCTCGGCGTCGGCACCGCCTTCCTGGTCACCCGTACCGACCTGCCCGGCCGCCGGACCTTCGCGGTACTGGGTTCGCTGCCGCTGGCCGTACCGACCTACATCGCCGCCTTCTCCTGGGTCTCCGCGGCTCCCCGGCTGGAGGGGTTCTGGCCGGCGGCCCTGGTCCTCACCCTCTGCTCCTACCCGTACGTGCTGTTGCCGGTCGCGGCCGCGCTGCGCGGCGCGGACCCCGCGCAGGAGGAGGTCTCCCGGTCGCTGGGCCGCAGCGGCTGGCAGACCTTCACCGCGGTGACGTTGCGGCAGATCCGGCCGGCCACCGCCGCCGGTGCGCTGCTGGTCGCCCTCTACGTCCTCGCCGACTTCGGCGCGGTCGCCATCCTGCGCGCCGACACCTTCACCCGGGCCATCTTCATCGCCTTCGACCTGGGCTTCGACCGCACCGGAGCGCTGGTGTTGTCCAGCGTGTTGGTGGCCCTGACCCTGCTGCTGCTGACCGGTGAGACCGCCACCCGCCGTCGGGGTGCCCGGTACGCCCAACTCGGTGGCGCCCGGCGACCCGCGCCGCGGCTGTCGCTCGGCGCGGCTCGGTGGCCGGTCGTGGCAGCCCTGCTCGGTGTCGCCGGTCTCGCCCTCGGCGTGCCGGCGGTGAACCTGGCGCGACGGTTGGCGGCCGGCGTGTCCCGCCCGGGTGCGCTGACCGAGGTGCTCGCCGCAGCCGGCAACTCGTTGACCGTCTCGCTGGCCGGCGCGGCCCTGACCATGCTGCTGGCGCTGCCCCTGGGCCTGCTCGCGTCGCGGGCGCCCGGACCGCTGACCACCGTGTTGGACCGGCTGGCCTACCTGGCCCACGCCCTGCCCGGCGTGGTGATCGGGCTGTCCCTGATCTTCTTCGGCATCAACGTCGCGTACCCGCTCTACCAGACGCACTGGCTGCTGGCCCTGGCGTACGCCACGCACTTCCTGCCGCTGGCGGTCGGCGCGGTGGTCGGCGCGGCCGCGCAGTCCCCCGCCGGGCTGGAGGAGGTGGCGCGCTCCCTCGGGCGTGGTCCGTGGACGGTGCTGCGGACGGTGACCCTGCCGTTGACCCTGCCCGGCATCGGTGCGGGGGCGGCGCTGGTCTTCCTGGCGGGCATGAAGGAGCTGCCCGCTACCCTGCTGCTGCGACCCACCGGGATGAACACCCTGGCCACCGAGTTGTGGACCAGTACGGCCGTCGGCGCCTACGCGGCGGCGGCACCCTACGCGGCGCTGCTCGTGCTGATCTCGGCCGTACCCACCTGGCTGCTGGTCGCCCGCAGCGGACTGCTCGACAAGGAGAACCTGGCATGAGCGAGAGCGGAGCGGGAGAGCTGGCATGAGCGACGTCGTGCTCAGTGGCGTGGTCAAGCGGTACGGGCGGGTCACCGCCCTGGCCGGTGCGGACGTCAGCGTGCCCTCCGGTCAGCTGACCGCCGTACTCGGCCCGTCCGGCTGTGGCAAGACGACCCTGCTGCGTTGCCTGGCCGGATTCGAACGGATCGACGGTGGCGAGATCCGCATCGACGGTGACCGGGTCGCGGGCGGCGGCCGCCACGTGCCGACGCACCGGCGCAACATCGCCGTGGTGCCGCAGGAGGGCGCGCTCTTTCCGCACCTGAGCGTGGCGGACAACGTGGGCTACGGCCTGGACCGGGCGGCCCGCCGGTCCGACCGGGTCGAGCAGGTGCTGGCCCTGGTCGGTCTCGCCGGTTACGGCGCCCGGATGCCGCATCAGCTCTCCGGCGGGCAGCAGCAGCGGGTGGCGGTGGCCCGGGCCCTGGCGCCCCGGCCGTCGGTGGTGCTGCTGGACGAGCCGTTCAGCGCCCTCGACGCGGGGCTGCGGGCGGGCCTGCGGCAGGACGTACGCGAGGCGCTGCGCGCCGACGGTGCCACCGGCGTACTGGTCACGCACGACCAGGGTGAGGCGCTGTCGGTGGCGGACAAGGTGGTGGTGCTGCGCGACGGGCGGGTGGTGCAGGCCGCCGCGCCGACCACGGTCTACCGCGAGCCCGTCGATCCCTGGGTGGCCGGGTTCGTCGGCGACGCGGTGCTGCTGCCGGCGGTCGTCGAGCAGGGGGCCGCGCGGACCGCGCTGGGCGTGGTGCCGGTCGCCGGTCCGGTGACCGACGGTCCGGTGACCGTGCTGGTCCGGCCCGAGCAGGTGCGCTTCACCGCCGGCCCGGGCGCGGTCACCGCGACCGTCCTGCGGCACGACTTCCACGGTCACGACGCCCTGGTCGGGCTCCGGTTGGCCGACGGCACCCGGATCACCGCCCGGATCCTCGACGGCGCCGCCCCGCTGTCGCCCGGTGGCGAGGTCAGCGTGCAGGTCGACGGCGCCGCGCGGGCCTTCCCCAGGGACACGGCGGTGGGTCTGCCGGCGTCCACCGTGGTCGAACTGGCGGCGTAACCTCGCCGGCCGGTACCTGATCGGCGGTGACCGCGACGCGAAGCGGCCCGGCGGATCGCTGATCCGCCGGGCCGGTTCACATCCCGGTCAGTTGACCACGAACAGCAGGCGGTTCGGCGAGCCGGTGCCCGGGCTGGTGATCACGCCGGTGGTGGCGTTGTTGATCAGGTAGGTCTTGACCTGGGCGGGCGTCCAGGTCGGGTTGGCCGACAGCACGAGGGCGGCGGCGCCGGCCACGTGCGGCGAGGCCATCGAGGTGCCGTTGATCGTGTTGGTCGCGGTGTTGCTGGTGTGCCAGGCCGACGAGATGCTCGAGCCGGGCGCGAAGATGTGCACGCAGGAGCCGAAGTTCGAGAAGGACGAACGGGCGTCGGTGCTGGTCGTCGAGCCGACGGTGATCGCGGTCGAGGTGCGGGCCGGGCTGTAGTTGCAGGCGTTGGCGTTCGAGTTGCCGGCCGCCACGGCGTAGCTGATGCCGGAGGCGATCGAGTTGGCCACCGCGTTGTCGATCGTGCTGCTGGCGCCGCCGCCGAGGCTCATGTTCGCCACGGCCGGCTTGACCGCGTTGGCGGTCACCCAGTTCACGCCGTTGACCACGCTGGTGGTGGTGCCGCCGCCGGAGCAGTTGAGCACCTTCACCGCGACCAGGCGGACGGCCTTGGCCACACCGTACGTCGAGCCGCCGACCGTACCGGCGACGTGGGTGCCGTGGCCGTTGCAGTCGGTGTTGTTGCTGTCCACGGTGTTGGTGCCCCAGGTGGCCCGGCCACCGAAGTCGTTGTGCGTGGTCCGGATGCCGGTGTCGATGATGTACGCCCGGACGTTGGAGGCGGTGTTCGGGTAGGTGTAGGTGTTGCTCAGCGGCCGGTTGCGCTGGTCGATGCGGTCCAGGCCCCAGGTCGGGTTGTTCTGGGTGGCGTCGATCGACACCGCCTGGTCCTGCTCGACGTAGGCGACGGCCGGGTTGGCGGCGAGGCGGGCCGCCTGGTTCGGGGTCATCTTGGCGGCGAAGCCGGTCAGTGCCGCGCTGTAGACGTCGGAGACGCTGCCTCCGTACCGCTTGACCAGGTTGCTGGCCCGGTCCGGCACCGCGGCGCGGGCGGCCGACGAGCCGGCGGCACCGACCGCGTCGGTGCGCAGCACCACGAGGTAGCTTCCGCTGATCGCGTTCGAGGCACCGGCACCGCGGATCTCGCCGGTGGGTGCGGCGACCGCGGCGGTGGTGCTGGCCGCGGAGACGGCCGCCGCGGTGGCGACGACGGCGAACGCCCGGATGAGGCTGCGCCGCGCGGGGGATCCTGAGGACATCGTCTGCCTCCCTTACCTGGGCGGCCGACCGGGCTTCTGGCCGGGCGGTCCGCCCCGTGGACTGAGTTGCAGCAGATGCTAGCGTTGGATCGATGGATATAACAGAGATGCACTTCGATTGACTTTGAATGTCACGGGTGGTACCAGCCGGGCCCGACGTCACCAGGCAGGATGGCGGGGTGGACGGACACGACATGCTGCTCTCCCCCGCCGGTGTCGAGGCACTGCGGACCGCGCTGACCCGTACCAACTTCACCGCGGCCGGCATCGCCGCGCGGCTCGGTCCGCAGGCGACCGCGGCGGTGGCCCGCAACGACTTCCGGGCCGCCCTGCGCGCCACCACCGACGGCGACCCGCTCGCCACCCTGATCCGGGTGTTCATCTGCGAGCAGACCGAGCCGGAACCCGCCGTCGCCGCGGCCCTGGCCCCGTTGCCGATCGCCGACGCCCTCGATGCCGGGCTGGTCGAGCGGTACCGCGACGGGGTGCGGATGGGGCTGGACCTGGAACCGTACGGCGACGACTGGTGGGTGCTGGCGGACGTACCGGCCAGCGCCCGCCCCGGCCGTTCGCTGCACGCCGAGCACGTGCTCGGCATCGGCGGAGCGACCCAGACCATGATCGGCGCGGCGGTTCGTCGGCCGGTGGAGCGCGCACTGGACCTGGGCACCGGCTCCGGTGTGCAGGCGCTGCACCTGAGCACCCACGCACGGCAGGTCACCGCCACCGACGTGTCACCACGCGCGCTGCGCTTCGCCGCCACCACCGCCGCGCTCAACGGCCAGGACTGGGAACTGCTGCGGGGCGACATGGTGGCACCGGTCGCCGGTCGCCGCTTCGACCTGGTGGTGAGCAACCCGCCCTTCGTGGTCGGGCCGGGTGCCACCACCCACGTCTACCGCGACTCCGGCCGGGTCGGCGACGCGATCAGCGCCGAGTTGGCCGCCGCCGCGCCGGGGCTGCTCACCGAGGGCGGCACCATGCAGTACCTCGCCAACTGGGTGCACGTGTCCGGCGAGGACTGGGGCGAACGGGTGGCCGGCTGGTTCGCCGGCACCGGACTGGACGCCTGGGTCGTCCAACGCGAGGTCGCCGACCCGATGTCGTACGTCGACCTGTGGCTGACCGACGTCGGCGAGGCCGACCCGCAGCGGATGGCCGACTGGCTGGACTGGTTCGACGCGCACAAGGTCGAGGCGATCGGCTTCGGCATCGTCTCACTGCGGCGTGGCGGCCACGACGACCCGGTGCTGCGGGTCGAGGACCTGCGCCAGCGGGTCGAGGCGCCGCTGGGCGACCGGATCGCCACCTGGTTCGACCGCCACGACTGGCTGCGCGAGCAGGGCACCGAGGGGGTGCTGGCCGCCCGTTACCGCGCCACCGACGGCCTTCGACTGCACCAGGAGGCCACCATCGGCCCGGAAGGTTGGGGGGTGGACCGGCAGGTTCTCACCATGCCGCACGGACTGCGCTGGACCGAGGAGATCGACCCATTGGTGCTGGCCCTGGTCGGCGGCGCCGACGGGCGGCTGCCGCTGCGCGACCAACTCGCGCTGCTCGCCGCCGCGCACGACGTCACCGTGGACGAGTTGGCCGAGGCCGCCGGTCCGATCGTGGCGCACCTGGTCGAGCGGGGCTTCGTCGAGCCGGTGCGGCCGTGACGGCCACGGCGGACAAGGCTCGGTCCGAGGGCCGGGCGGTGGTGCGCTGATGCGGGCGGTGGTGCAGACCGTCGGCCGGGCCAGCGTCACGGTCGACGGCGAGGTGGTCGGCGCAATCTCCGACGGGCTGCTGGTGCTGCTCGGGGTGACCCACACCGACACCGCCGAGACCGCCCGGACGATGGCCCGCAAGGTGCACGAGCTGCGGATCCTCGATGACGAACGGTCGGCCGCCGAGGTCGGCGCGCCGATCCTGGTGGTCAGCCAGTTCACCCTCTACGGCGACGCCCGCAAGGGCCGCCGTCCGAGCTGGACCGCGGCGGCCCCGGCCGAGGTCGCCGAGCCGCTGGTCGGGGCGGTCGTCGAGGCGCTGCGCCAGCGGGGTGCGAGGGTCGAGACCGGCCGCTTCCGCGCCCACATGCTGGTCGAGAGCGTCAACGTCGGCCCTCGCACCGTCCTGCTCGACCTGTGCGGCGGCGCCTAGCCCTAGCCGAAGAGACCACGCCGCCGCAGGGACTGGCGCAACCAGTCGTCGAGTCGGGCCGCCCAGTCGGTCTGGTCGACGGTCGCGTACTCCACGGCGAACCGGCCGAAGGCGTCCCGCCCCGCGGTGAGCAGCCCACCGCGCCGGTCCAGTTCCAGCACCACCTGCAACTGCCCGGCACCGGCGACGAAGGTGACCTCCAGCTGGTTCATCGCGCCCGCGTACTGCGCGGCCGGGTAGAACTCGATCTCCTGGTAGAACGGCAGCGTCTGGTGTACGCCGTAGAGGTGTCCCCGCTCCACGTCGGCCCGGGCGAACCGGAAGCCGAGGCGCAGCAACGCGTCCAGGAGCCGCTGCTGGGCCGGCAGGGGGTGCACCGCCACCGGGTCCAGGTCGCCCTGGTCCAGGGCACGGGCCACCGCCAACTGCGTACGCAGCCCCACGGACATTCCCGGCAGGTGCTGCCCGTACAACACGGTGACCGGGGTCTCCCAGGGCACGTCGAACCGGAACGGAACGTCGTACCGCTGACCGGGCTCCAGCCGGAACGGCCCGGTGACCCGCTGCCGGTGGAACTGCTCGTCGGTGGCGTACCCGTTCTCGCCGCTGGCCACCTCGACCCGGGTGGAGAGCCCCAGGGCCAGGTACGACACGTCCACCGGGTGCTCGCCCCCGGTGACCATGACGGTGCCCTCCAGCCGGCCGCCCGGAAGGCAGTTCGGGTCGACCAGCACCGTCGCCACGGACGGGCCGCCGACGCCCATCGCCTGCCTGATCCGCTTGAAGACCACCGCTGCCTCCGTCGCCGGGTCGTCTGCCGCGCCACACCGACGGGCAGTCCCGTCGGCCGCAGGCACGGTAACCGGGTCGGACAGCGCCTATCACCGATTTGCCCGAACCCGTGGGTGAACGGCTGTCGGGTTCTCGATCGCCTCACTCCCGTTTTACGCCCCAACCGCCAAGCTGTGTTTCACCGGCAGAACGCGGCCGGGCGACAGAACGGGGAGACGGAGATGGCCCTGCAGATGATGGAGCACCGGATGCACGCCGGGACCGAGGCCGAGCCCGGCATGGACACCCTCACCGACCTGGACGCCACCGACGAGCGCGGCGTCTCCACCGACCTGGTTCGGGCCTACCTCAACGGAATCGGTCGGACGAAGCTGCTCACCGCAGCTCAGGAGGTCGACCTCGCGAAGCGGGTCGAGGCCGGGCTGTTCGCCGAGGAGAAGCTGGCCACCTGCACTCCGGTCTCCGTCGAACTGCGCGCCGACCTCCAGCTGATCGCCCGCGAGGGCCGGGCGGCGAAGAACCACCTGCTGGAGGCCAACCTCCGGCTGGTGGTGAGCATCGCCAAGCGGTACACCGGGCGGGGCATGGCCTTCCTCGACCTCATCCAGGAAGGCAACCTCGGCCTCATCCGCGCCGTCGAGAAGTTCGACTACACCAAGGGCTACAAGTTCTCCACCTACGCCACCTGGTGGATCCGCCAGGCCATCACCCGCGCCATGGCCGACCAGGCCCGCACCATCCGCATCCCGGTGCACATGGTCGAGCAGGTCAACCGGATGGTCCGGGCGCGCCGGGAGTTGGCCGTCTCGCTGGGCCGCGAGCCCACCGTCGCCGAGATCGCCCGCGCGCTCGACGTGCCCGAGTTCCAGGTGATCGAGCTGATCTCCTACGACCGGGAGCCGGTCAGTCTGGACCAGGCCGTCGGCGAGGACGGCGAGAGCGCGCTCGGTGACTTCGTCGCCGCCGCCGACCCGTCCGCCGGGCTGAACAACGCCGCCTCGCAGGGGGAACTGCGCAACGAGGTGAGCATCGTGTTGGCCACCCTCTCCCAGCGGGAGCAGGCGGTGATCCGGCTGCGGTTCGGGCTCGACGACGGCCGGCAGCGCACCCTGGACGAGGTCGGCCGCGAGTTCGGCCTGTCCCGCGAGCGGATCCGGCAGATCGAGAAGGTGACGCTGCTCAAGCTGCGGGCGCCGGAGCGGGCCCAGCGCCTGGAGACGTACGCCTGCTGACCCGGTGAGACGTCCACGATGTCGGCTTCGGCGGTTTCGCCGGGGCCGACATCTTCGTTGTCCTGCTTGACTCGGCCACACCGAGCCGGTAAACCTCTTGGTTATAGAACCGAGAGGTTATAGACAGTGCACATCGATCTGGACGCCACCTTCGCGGCGCTGGCCGACCCGACCCGACGGGCCATCCTCGCCCGGCTGGCCGGCGGCGAAGCGACCGTCACCGAACTCGCCGCGCCCTTCGCGATGAGTCAACCGGCGATCTCCAAGCACCTGCGGGTGCTCGAACGGGCCGGACTGATCAGCCGGACCCAGGTGGCGCAGCGACGCCCGTGCCGGCTGGAGGCGGGGCCGCTGCAGGAAGCCACCGCCTGGCTCGCGGCGTACCGCGAGCACTGGGCGCAGCGCTACCAGCGACTCGACGAACTGCTCGACGAACTGCGCGCGGGCGAGGAGGCCAGGGCGGGCGAGGAGGCCGACGCGGCCGAGCAGGCCAGGGCGGCCGAGCGGAGAGGCGGCGAGACGACGTGATCGACGACCACCTCGTCGTCGAGACACCCGGTGATCGGGAGATCGTGCTCAGCCGGATGTTCGACGCGCCCGCGCGGCTGGTCTTCGCCGCCTTCACCCGCCCCGACCTGCTGGTTCGCTGGTACGGCGCAGGCGGCTGGCGGCTGGTCGAGTGCGCGGTGGACCTGCGGGTGGGCGGGTACTGGCGATTCGTCTCCCAGGGGCCGGACGGGCAGCGGATGGGCCAGAGTGGGCACTACCGGCAGATCACACCGCCCCACCGCCTCGTCTACACCGAACTCTTCGACGACCAGTCGTACCCCGGGGAGACCCTGGTCGGCCACGACTTCACCGAACTGGCCGGGCGGACCACCGTCACCACCACGCTGCGCTTCGACACCCCGGACGGGCGGGCCACGGCACTGCGCTACCCGATGGCCCGCGGCGTCACCGAGAGCTACCTCCGGCTCGCCGAGTTGTTGGCGACGACAGCAGAAGGAAGATCATGAACTGGACCCTGGAAGTGGTGGTCGTGCCGGTCTCCGACGTGGACCGGGCCAAGGCGTTCTACGCCGACCAGGTCGGCTTCGTCGTCGACCACGACACCGTGATCAACGACGAGGCGCGGATCGTGCAGCTGACCCCACCCGGCTCGGGCTGCTCGATCGTGATCGGCAAGGGGGTCGTGCCGGACATGCCGCCGGGATCGTTGCAGGGGCTCCAACTCGTCGTACCGGACGTGCACGAGGCCCGCGCCGAGCTGCTCGACCGGGGCGTCGAGGTGAGCGAGGTCCAGGTGGTCGGGAAGAACCCGCGCCCGGTACCGGACCCGCTGGACAACGTCGGTTTCGTCTTCTTCGCCGACCCGGACGGCAACGCCTGGGCGGTGCAGCAGATCTCCAGCCGGGGTTGACGCCCAGGTCACAACCGGCGCGGACCGGTGTCGGGGCGGGCCGCCGCCGAGCCGATCCGGACGGTGGCGTGCAGCACCGACAGGCCGTCCGGGCGGGCCAGCACCGGGTTCAGCGTCAGGGCGCGGACCCGGGGCTGCTCGTCGGCCAGCCGCCCCACCCGCAGCAGCAGGTCGGCCAGGGCAGCGGTGTCCACCGGGGCGGCCCCCCGGTGTGCGCGCAGCAGCGGCGCCGCCCGGGGCGCCTCGACCAGTTCGGCGGCGTCGCGGTCGGTCAGCGGCACCGCCCGCCAGGCCCGGTCACCGAGCAACTCGGTGGCGACCCCGCCCAGTCCGAACCCGACGACCGGCCCGAAGGCCGGATCCTCCACCAGCTCCACCACGCAGGCCACCCCGGGCGGGACCATCGGCTGCACCAGCACGTCCGTGCCGAACGCCGCCGCCAGTTCCGCGTACGTCCGGCGTACGGCAGCGACGTCGGCCAGGTCGAGCCGTACCGCACCGAGGTCGAGCCGGTGCCGCAACCCACCCGCGGCAACCTTCAGCGCCACCGGGAAACCGAGCCGCTGCGCCGCCGCGACCGCCTCCTGCGCCGAGCCGACCCGGACCGACTCGACCACCTCGATGCCGTACGCGGCGAGCAACGCCGACCCGTCGGCGCCGTCGCCGCGCAGTGCCGCCTGCGCCGCAGCCGGGTCGACCCGGGGCAGCTCAGGTAGCGCCCCGGGCGGCCGACGCAGCCACTCCGCGTACGCGGTGACCCGGGCCAGGGCGCGTACCGCCTCCTCCACGCTCGGATACGCGGGCACGCCGGCCGGCGCCCGGCCGACCAGGAAGGTCGCCACCGCCGGCTTGGTGGCGGTCCGCGCGGCGGGCAGCGCGGCGGCGAAGTCCGCCTCGGTGCCGGTGAACTGGCCGGGCAGCGGCGGCGCGAAGAGGACCACCAGCGCGTCGACGCGCTCGTCGGCGGCGGCCGCGGCGAGCGCCTCGGCGAACTCGGCCGCGCTGGCCCGTGGCCCGACGTCACGGGGGTAGCCCGGTGCGACGGTCAGCCCCTGGGCGGCGCAGGCGGTGGCCGCCAGGCCGGTCAACGCCGAGGAGTTGCCCACCACACCGACCCGGTCACCGGCAGGCAGCGGCTGGTTGGCCAGCAGCACCCCGACGTCGAGCAGCTCGGCGACGGTGTCCACCCGGATCACCCCGGACTGGGCGAACAGTGCGCTCACCGCCAGCTCGTCCGGGCCGGCGGAGTCGCCCACCCCCGGTGGGCGGGCCGGCGAGGCCAACGCCACCACCGGCTTGTCCCGTCCGATGCGCCGGGCCAGCCGGGCGAACTTGCGCGGATTGCCGAAGGTCTCCAGGTACAGCATGATCACGTCGGTGGCCGGGTCGTCCTGCCAGTACTGCAGCAGGTCGTTGCCGGAGACGTCGGCCCGGTTACCGGCCGAGACGAAGCTGGACAGGCCGAGGCCACGGCGGTTCGCCTCGGCCAGCAGCGCCACCCCGAAGGCACCGGACTGGCTGAAGATGCCGACCCGGCCCGGCACCGGCAGGCGCGGGGCGAGGGTGGCGTTGAGGCGTACCGCCGGATCGGTGTTCGCCACCCCCAGGCAGTTCGGGCCGATCACCCGCATGCCCGCGGCGTGCGCCGCGCGGACCAGGGCCCGCTGCGTTGCGGCGCCCGCGACGCCCGACTCCGCGAAGCCGGCGGAGATGACCACCAGGCCGTGCACCCCGGCCGCGGCGGCGTCCGCGACCACCTCGTGCGCGGACTCCGGCGGCACCGCCACGATCGCCACGTCGACCGGCAACCCGGCGTCGGCCGCCGACGGGTACGCGGGCAGCCCGGCGACCCGCACCGCGCTGGGGTGCACCGGCACCACCGCGCCGGTGAAACCGCCGTCCCGCAGGTGCCCGAGCACCGCCGCACCGACCCCCTGACCGGTGGCGCTGGCCCCGTAGACGGCGACACCGCGGGGCGCCAGCAGCCGGGCGATGGAGCGGGCCTCGGTGCGGTGCTCACGCCCACGCTGCACCTCCAGGGTCGCCTCGGTCGGGGCGATCGGGAAGGTCAGGTGCACCACGCCGTCGGCGAACTGCCGCTGGAGTTGGTACCCGAAGTCGGCGAAGACCCGCAGCATGGCCCCGTTGGCCGGCAGCACCTCGGCGACGAAGTTGACGATGCCGGCCCGCCGGGCGGCGTCGGCGAGGTGTTCCAGCAGCACGGACCCGATGCCCCGCCCCTGGTAGGCGTCCTCGACCACGAAGGCCACCTCGGCGTCGGGCGCGGCCGGGCCGAGCCGTTCGTACCGCCCGACGGCCACGATCCGCTCGCCGGCCAGCACCACGAACGCCTCCCGGTCGACGTGGTCGACGTTGACGAAGCGCTGTAGGTCCCGCTCCGGGATGCGCGGGTACGGCGAGAAGTAACGCAGGTAGCGGGTGCGCTCGGAGAACCGGGAGTGCATGGCGACGACCGCCGGAGCGTCGGCGGGGCGGATCGGTCGCAATTGGACGGTGCTGCCGTCGCTGAGCAGTACGTCGACGGCTTGTTCGGCTGTGGTCACCTCGGGCGGCCCTCCCCCGGCCGGCTCAGTCGCGCGGATCGTACGGATCGAGGCCGAGCAGCGGGAAGACGGCCTTGCGGGTCGCCGCGATCGCCCGGTCCACCGGGCTCGGCTCACCGGTGGGCTGCCACGGCTCGTACCCCGGGTCGACGTCGTCGGTCATCCGCAACGGCACGTCGAGGCCGGGGCGGCGGGCCGCGGCCAACTCCCGCCACGCCGGTGGGGTCGGCGTGGCCGGTTCCAGCGGCGCGCCGGTGGCCACCGCCAACAGGTGCGCCCAGGCCCGGGGCACCACCTCCACCAGCGCGTACCCGCCACCGCCGGTGGCCACCCAGCGGCCGTCGCACAGCTCGTCGGCGAGCGCCCGCAGCGCCAGGTAGGTGGCCCGCTGCCCGTCCACCGACAGGTGCAGGTCGGCGAGCGGGTCGACGCGGTGGGCGTCCGCACCGCACTGGGTGAACAGCAGTTGGGGACGGAAGGCGCGCAGCACCGACGGGACGACCGCGTGGAAGGCGCGCTGCCAGTCGGCGTCCGCGGCGCCCGGCGGCAGCGCGATGTTGACCGCGGTGCCCTCGGCGCCCGGGCCGCCGGTCTCGTCCGGAAAGCCGGTGCCGGGGAACAACGCCAGCGGGGTCTCGTGCAGGCTGACGGTCAGCACCCGCGGATCGTCCCAGAAGATCTGCTGCACCCCGTCGCCGTGGTGCACGTCGACGTCCACGTACGCGATCCGCTCGGCGCCCAAGTCGAGCAGGCGGGCGATGGCTACCGCCGGGTCGTTGTAGACGCAGAACCCGGCGGCCCGGGCCGGCATCGCGTGGTGCAGGCCGCCGGCCACGTTCACCGCCCGGCGGGCCGCACCCCGCCACACCGCCTCGGCGGCGGCCACGGTCGCCCCGGCGACCAGGGCGCTCGACTCGTGCATCCCGTCGAAGACCGGGTTGTCCGAGGTGCCGAGCCCGAAGCCGGCGAAGAGCGGCTCCCGGGGGGCGATCCGCACCGCGTCCAGGTAGCGCGGGTCGTGCACCCGGGTCAGCAGCGCGTCGTCGGCCGGCGTGGGCCGCACCATCCGCACCCCGGGTCGGCGCAGGATGCCGAGTTCCCGGGCGAGCGCGACGGTCAGCTCCACCCGCACCGGATCGAGCGGGTGGTCTCCGAGGTCGTAGGCGAGCAGCGCCTCGTCCCACACCACCACCGTGTCGTCGGACATCTGCCCATGGTCGCACGCGGTCGGCTGGTCGGCCGGTCAGGCGTCGGCCGTACCGGAGGTGGCCACCGGGCGGTCCGGGTCGGCGACCCAGTTGCTCCAGGAGCCGACGTAGAGCGCCGCGTCCGGTCGGCCGGCGAGGTGCAGCGCGAGCACCGCCTGGGCGGCGGTCACCCCGGAGCCGCAGTACGCCCCGACCGGCGCGCCGGGAACGACCCCGGCGGCGGCGAACCGTTCACGCAGCACCTCGGCGGCGGGGAAGCGGCCCTCGGCGACGTACTCCGGCGCCGGCAGGTTCACCGCGCCCGGCACGTGACCGGCGACCGGGTCGACCGGCTCGTGCTCGCCCCGGTACCGCGGCGCGGCCCGCACGTCGAGCAGCAGACCGCTCTCGGCCGCGGCCAGCTCGGCGGCGCCGGCCGCGTCGAGCGCCGGCAGCGCACCGGGGCGGACGGTCAGGTCGCCCTCGGCCGGGTTCGGCTGCTCTGTGCTGGTCGGCAGGCCGGCGGCCAGCCAGGCCGGGTAGCCGCCGGTCAACACCCGTACCGGGCCGTGCCCGGCCCAGCGCAGCGTCCACCAGGCGCGGGCGGCGGACATGCCGTCCCCGCCGTCGTACACCACCACGGGGTGACCGGCGCGCACCCCGGCGGCCCGCAGCGCCGCCTGCAACGCGGCGGGGTCGGGCAGCGGGTGGCGGCCGGCCGGACCGGGCGGGCCGCAGAGTTCGGTGTCCAGGTCGACGAAGACCGCCCCCGGCAGGTGCCCCGCCCGGTAGTCGTCGCGGCCGGGCGGGCCGACCAGCCGCCAGCGGACGTCGAGCAGGGTGGGTGGGTCGGCCGTGTCGAGTTCGGCGGCGAGCCGCCCGGCCTCGACCAGAAGATCCTCGGTACCGGACATGAGGTCCAGTCAACACCATCGCCGGGGCCCGCCGCGGTTCGGCGACCGGCTGGGCAGGTGCGGCAGGGTACCATCGACCACTGGAGGGCCGCTGAAACCATGAAGTCTCACGACCTGGTCGATACGACCGAAATGTACCTGCGTACGATCCTCGAACTGGAGGAGGAGGGCGTGCCGCCGCTGCGCGCCCGGATCGCCGAACGGTTGCGCCAGAGCGGCCCCACCGTCAGCCAGACCGTCGCCCGGATGGAACGCGACGGCCTGCTCACCGTGGAGGGTGACCGGCACCTCACCCTCACCGCGCTGGGCCGCAACACCGCCGTGTCGGTGATGCGCAAGCACCGGCTAGCCGAGTTGCTGCTGGTCAACGTGATCGGGATGCCCTACGAGGAGGCCCACGAGGAGGCCTGCCGCTGGGAGCACGTGATGAGCGACGCGGTCGAGAAGCGGGTGTACGACCTGCTCAACCGGCCGACCCGGTCGCCGTACGGCAATCCGATCCCCGGCCTCGACGCCCTCGGCTCGCCCGGTCAGGCCGAGCCGGAGCCGATCGACGGTGAGCGCAACCTGGCCTTCCCCGGCCTCGCCGGCAAGGTCATCGTCCGGCGGATCTGCGAGAGCGTGCAGACCGACGCCGAGGTGCTCCGGCAGTTGCACGCCGCCGGCGTCGACCCGGGCGCCACCGTCACCGTGGCGCAGGAACGCGACGGGGTCTCCATCGACCGCTCCGGCGAGAGCGTCCGACTGCCCCGCGAGGTCGCCTCCCGGGTCTTCGTCGCCGCCACCTGAGCGCTCACGTCACGTACGGGCAGTGCCGGCAGCCCCGGCCACAGCAGGTGCCCCGGCGGGCCAGGAAGCCGGCCGTCAGCACGAACAAGCCGCTGGCCGGGTCGGGGTAGCCGGCCGCTCCGGCGGACAACGCGGCGGTGTGCGCGGCCAGGATCCGCGCCCGGTCCGGATGCCCGGGCGACAGCCGGGACGGATGCGGCTCGGTCAGGGGCCGATCCGCCAGGGGCAGGCGCTCTCCGCTCATCCGGGGCAGTCTAGGCACCGGCTGGGCGGGCGCATCCCGCCACCCGGTTGTCGATTCCCGCTGGCTCCCCCGGTCGCCGGGGCCGAGGATGAACAGCGACCCGAGGAGGAGCAACGATGCCCCAGTACGCAGTCCTGATCTACTCACCGGCCCCGGCCGACCCGCTGACACTCACGCCCGACTACGTGGCGCTGCTGGAGCAGTACCCGGCGCGGGTGGCGGAGCTGGGCGGGCAGATCGTCGCCGGGTACGCGTTGCAGCCGAGCACCGCGGCCACCGCGATCCGCGGCGACCTCGTCACCGACGGCCCGTTCATCGAGGCCAAGGAGGTGGTCGCCGGGTTCTTCGTGCTGGCGGCGCCGGACCTGGACGTCGCCCTGAAGATCGCCCAGCTCAACCCGGCCACCATCCACGGCGGGGTGGAGGTCCGGCCGCTGTTCGTGCCACCGGTCGAGTGAGCGGCGGCGAGCGCGGCGGTAAGCCGTCCACGACCGTCGAGGCCGAACGGGCCGTGGCCGACGCGCACCGCCGCGAATGGACCTTCGTTCTCGCCGCCACGGCCCGCGTCGCCGGTGACCTCGACCTCGCCGAGGAGTGCGTCCAGGAGGCGTACGTGGCCGCGCTCGACGCCTGGGCGCGAGACGGCGTACCGGACCGGCCCGGTGCGTGGCTCACCGCGACCGCCCGACGCAAGGCCGTCGACGTGCTGCGCCGACGGCAGGTGCTGCGCGCGAAACTGCCCCTGCTGGTGGAGCCCGAGGCCATCGAACCGGACATCCCGGACGAGGTGGCCGTACCGGACGACCGGTTGCGGCTGGTCTTCACCTGCTGCCATCCGGCGCTCGCCCGGGAGGCGCAGGTGGCGCTCACCCTGCGCCTGGTCTGCGGGGTGAGCACCGCCGACATCGCCCGCGTCTTCCTGGTCCCCGAACCGACCATGGCGGCCCGGATCACCCGCGCCAAGAAGAAGATCACCGCGGCCCGGATCCCCTACCGGGTACCCGAGGCCGCCGAGCTGCCCGGACGGCTGGACGCCGTGCTCACCGTCGTACACCTGCTCTACACCACCGGGCACACCGCCCCGACTGGCGGCGGCCTGGTCCACGCCGACCTGACCGCCCGCGCGCTGCACCTGGCAAGGACGCTGGCCACCCTGCTGCCCGACGAGCCGGAGGTACCCGGGCTGCTCGCGCTGCTGCTGCTCACCGACGCCCGCCGGGCCACCCGCGTCGACGCCGAGGGCCGGCTGCTGCGGCTGGCGGACCAGGACCGGTCCCGCTGGGACCGGGACGCCATCGACGAAGGGCACCGCCTGGTGCTCGACGCGTTCCGCACCGGACACCCCGGCCGGTACGCGGTGCAGGCCGCCATCGCCTCGCTGCACGCCCTGGCGCCCAGCTACGCCGCGACCGACTGGCCGCAGATCGTCCGGCTCTACGACACGCTGCTGGTCCGCTGGCCGTCACCGGTGGTCGCACTCAACCGGGCGGTGGCGGTGTCGATGGTAGACGGGCCCGAAGCGGCGCTGGCCGAGGTCGACGCCCTGGCACCGGACACCCGCCTCGCCGGCTACCACTACCTACCGGCGATCCGCGCCGAGCTGCTCGACCGCCTCGATCGCCGGGCCGAGGCCGCCGAGTCCTATCGCACCGCCCTGGCGCTTGTCGACAACGACGCCGAACGTGCCTTTCTCACCACCCGCCTGGCCGAACTCACCCCGCCCCGGTGACCCCACCCACCGGGAGCACCGAGGTCCGGACAGCGGGCGGCCCCGGACGAACCGTCGTCCGGGGCCGCTCGTTCGGGTGGCTGTCGGTCAGCTGCAACCGCTGGTGGAGCCGCAGCCCTCGCAGACGTAGCAGCTACCGGCCGGGCGCATCTTCGTACCGCAGGTGAAGCAGAGCGGTGCGTCGGCGGCCTTGCCGATCACGGCCTCCAGCAGTTCGGTGCTGGAACCGACCGACGGTGCCGGCTTGACCGCGGCGACGTCGGCGAGTTCCTGGGCCGGCTGGGCGATCGGGCCGGACTTCGGCTCCTCCGGCTTGACCTCCACCGGAGCGGAGGCGGCCATCGCGGTCAGGTCCGTGCCGTTGGCCTCCGCCTCGGCCTCGGCGGCCAGCTGGGCGGCCCGCTCCTTGGCGGTGAAGATGCCGATCTCGGCACGGCGCTCGTAGGGCAGGAAGTCCAGCGCCAGACGACGGAAGATGTAGTCCATCACCGAGGCGGCCATCCGCACGTCCGGGTCGTCGGTCATGCCGGCCGGCTCGAAGCGCATGTTGGTGAACTTGCTGACGTACGTCTCCAGCGGAACGCCGTACTGCAGGCCGATGGAGATGGCCACCGAGAAGGCGTCCATCACGCCGGCCAGGGTGGAGCCCTGCTTGGACATCTTGAGGAAGACCTCGCCGAGGCCGTCGTCCGGGTAGGACGAGGCGGTGAGGTAGCCCTCGGCGCCGCCGACGGAGAAGGAGATGGTCTCCGAGGGACGCTTCTTCGGCAGCCGCTTGCGCACCGGGCGGTACTCGACGACCTTCTCCACGACCTTCTCGACCTCGGTGCTGACCGGGGCCGGCTCGGCGGCCTTGTTGGGCTTCGCCACCGACAGCGGCTGGCCGACCTTGCAGTTGTCCCGGTAGATCGCCAGCGCCTTGAGGCCGAGCTTCCAGCCCTCGAAGTAGATCTTCTCGACGTCCTCGACGGTCGCCTGCTCCGGCATGTTGACGGTCTTGGAGATGGCACCGGAGATGAACGGCTGGACCGCCGCCATCATCCGGACGTGCCCCATCGGCGCGATGGACCGCTCACCCATGGCGCAGTCGAAGACCGGGTAGTGCTCCGGCTTGAGGCCGGGGGCGTCGATGACGTGGCCGTGGTCGGCGATGTGCTCGACGATCGCCTCGACCTGCTCCTCGGGGTAGCCGAGGCTACGCAGGGCGCGCGGCACGGTCTGGTTGACGATCTGCATCGAGCCGCCGCCGACCAGCTTCTTGAACTTGACCAGCGCCAGGTCCGGCTCCACGCCGGTGGTGTCGCAGTCCATCATCAGGCCGATGGTGCCGGTCGGGGCGAGGACGCTGGCCTGCGAGTTCCGCCAGCCGAACTTGTCACCGAGTTTGTTGCCCTGGGTCCACTGCCTGGTGGCCTCGCGGACCACGGCGGTGGCCACCGTGCCGGTCGGCTTGATCTCGTCGTTGGCGGCGGCGTGCTTACGCATGACCCGCTTGTGCGGCTCGGCGTTGCGGGCGTAGCCGTCGTACGCGCCGACCACACCGGCCAGCTCGGCGGAGCGGCGGTACGCCGTGCCGTTCATCAACGAGGTGATCGCGGCGGCCAGGGAACGGCCCTGATCCGAGTCGTACGGCAGGCCGGAGGCCATCAGCAGGGCACCGAGGTTGGCGTAGCCGATGCCGAGCTGCCGGTACGCCCGGGTGGTCTCGCCGATCTTCTCGGTCGGGAAGTCGGCGAAGCAGATCGAGATGTCCATCGCGGTGATGACCATCTCGACGCTGCGGACGAACTTCTCCACCTCGAAGCCACCGTCGGCACGCAGGAACTTCATCAGGTTCAGCGAGGCCAGGTTGCACGAGGAGTTGTCCAGGTGCAGATACTCCGAGCACGGGTTCGACGCGGTGATCCGGCCGGTCTCCGGGCAGGTGTGCCAGTCGTTGATGGTGTCGTCGTACTGCAGGCCGGGGTCGGCGCACTCCCAGGCGGCCTGGGCGATGGTGCGGAACAGCCCCTTGGCGTCGATGGTCTCGATGGTCTGCCCGTCGAGCCGGCCGCGCAGGTCGAAGCCGCCGCCGTTCTCCACCGCGGTCATGAACTCGTCGGAGACCCGGACCGAGTTGTTGGCGTTCTGGTACTGCACGCTGACGATGTCGGCGCCGCCCAGGTCCATGTCGAACCCGGCATCACGCAGCGCGCGGATCTTGTCCTCCTCGCGCGCCTTGGTGACCACGAACTCCTGGATGTCCGGGTGGTCCACGTCGAGGATGACCATCTTCGCCGCGCGCCGGGTGGCACCGCCGGACTTGATGGTGCCGGCCGAGGCGTCCGCACCGCGCATGAAGCTGACCGGACCGGAGGCGTTGCCGCCGGAGGAGAGCAGCTCCCGGGAGGAGCGGATCCGGGAGAGGTTCACCCCGGATCCGGAGCCGCCCTTGAAGATCAGGCCCTCCTCCTTGTACCAGTCCAGGATGGAGTCCATCGAGTCGTCGACGGCGAGGATGAAGCAGGCGCTGACCTGCTGCGGCGACGGCGTACCGACGTTGAACCAGACCGGCGAGTTGAAGCTGAACACCTGGTGCAGCAGCATCCAGGTCAGCTCGTGGGCGAAGACCTCGGCGTCGGCCGGGCTGGCGAAGTAGCCGTACTCCTCACCGGCGGTGCGGTAGGTGGTGACCACCCGGTCGATCAACTGCTTGAGCGACCACTCCCGCTCCGGGGTGCCCACCGCGCCCCGGAAGTACTTGGTGGTCACGATGTTGGCCGCGTTGACGCTCCAGCTCTCCGGGAACTCCACCCCGCGCTGCTCGAAGTTGATCGAGCCGTCCCGCCAGTTCGTCATCACGACGTCGCGCCGCTCCCAGGCGACCTCGTCGTACGGGTGGACGCCGGCGGTGGTCCAGACCCGCTCGACCTTGAGCCCCGCGCCCGCCTTGCTCCGTGCCCTGCTCGTTGTCACGCCATCCCCCGGCATCTCATCCGCCCCCTCGTCCGCGCGGCCCCGCGCGATCCGACTGTCACTAGCACTGAAGAAGTTCGTAAGTTCACTGCGCGGGGCCGGCGGCGGCGGTGGCCGCCTCGGCTCCCACGCCCGCACGGGCACGCGCGGCGGCCCGCAGCGTCTCGATCTCCCGCTCGAAGTCGGCGAGCGAGTCGAACGACCGGTAGACGCTGGCGAACCGCAGGTAGGCGACCTCGTCCAGGTCCCGCAGCGGGCCCAGGATGGCCAGGCCCACCTCGTGGCTGGGGATCTCGGCGGCCCCCTTGGCCCGGATGGTCTCCTCGACCCGCTGCGCCAGCAGCGCGATCGAGTCCTCGTCGACCGGACGTCCCTGGCACGACTTGCGCACCCCGCCGATGATCTTCGTGCGACTGAACGGCTCGGTCACCCCGCTGCGCTTGACCACCGCGAGCACCGCCTCCTCGACGGTGGTGAACCGCTTGCCGCACTCCGGGCAGGACCGCCGCCGACGGATCAGCTGGCCGTCGTCGGCCTCCCGCGAGTCGACCACCCGGGAGTCGGCGTGCCGGCAGTACGGACACCGCATTCGCCCGACCTCCTCGATCGATCACGGGGACACCCCGCCCGCCTCCGGGCACGCCGAATGGACGGCAGGGCCATCCCCGTAGGATGGCCGCCGGCTCGGCGGTACGGGAGTGCGGTCGGTAGTCGAACCCAACCTGTAGGCGACTTACGCCCGTGTGACTACTACATCTAGGGGTTGACCGTATGTCGCCAGCGATCCGCGGTCAAGTTGAACGGCGTGTCCGGCGCGTCACCCGACACCCCACCCGCTTCCCCCGTTCGCCGCAACCGGAGAGCCCAACGCCGACCGGTGGCCCCGGTTACCGTCCGCGCGCCATCGGATCCGCGACGCGCCGATCCGATCGAACACCCGTACGACCCGACGTACCATTTACCAGAACAGACGTACGACTGTCGCCCCTTTCCGGGTCGACGCGCGGAGAATAGGTCGTACAGATGTTTGAAAATGACCGATCTCACCTATACGGTCATGAACAGCCGGAGGCGACCATGGTCGACCAACTGTTCCGGCACCCACCGTACGCACCACGAGCCGCCGAGGCACCCAGCGCCGACCAGGGAGGACGGACGTGACCCAGGACCGGGCCAACCGGCCACAGAGCCCGCAGCAGAACAGCGAGGCGGGGCCGCCGGCGACCCGACGCCGCAGCGTCACCCGTGCCCGCACCGGGCAACCCGCCGTGCGCCCGGTGACCCCGGTGACCGGCTCCTACGCCGACCCGGCGACGGTCGACCTGACCGCCCGGCAGCGACGCATCCTCGACTTCATCCGCACCTGGGTGGAGCGGCACGGCTACCCGCCGAGCGTGCGCGAGATCGGCGAGGCGGTCGGGCTGGTCTCCCCGTCCAGCGTCGCCTACCAGCTCAAGGAGCTGGAGAAGAAGGGCTTCCTGCGGCGCGACCCGAACCGCCCGCGGGCGGTCGACGTACGCTCGCCCGGCGACGTCGACGACGAGCTGAGCCGCTCACAGCGTCCCACCCCGGCGTACGTGCCGATGCTCGGCCGGATCGCCGCCGGTGGGCCGATCCTCGCCGAGCAGTCGATGGAGGACGTCTTCCCGCTGCCCCGCGAGCTGGTCGGCGAGGGCGAGGTCTTCATGCTCCAGGTCAAGGGCGACTCGATGCTCGACGCCGCGATCTGCGACGGCGACTGGGTGGTCGTCCGGCAGCAGCCCACCGCCGACTCCGGTGAGATCGTCGCTGCCATGCTCGACGGCGAGGCGACCGTGAAGACCTACCGCCGACGCGACGGCCATGTCTGGCTGATGCCGCAGAACCCGGCCTTCGACCCGATCCCCGGTGACGACGCCACCATCATGGGTCGGGTCGTCGCCGTACTGCGCCGGATCTGACGCCCGGGCACCGCGACCGGTACCCGACCGCAGGTCAGTACCGGTCGCCCCGGTAGCCGTAGGTGCCGCCGGGCGGCTGGCCGTACGGCTCGGAGTTGTCCTCCCGGTAACGGCCCGACCGTCGACCACGGTGATCGGGGTCGACCGGGCCACCGCCCCGCCGGGGCGGCTCGGCACGGCCCCCGCCACGCGGCGGCTCCGCACGACCACCGCCAGCGCCGGGCGCGCCACCGGGTCGGCCGCCCCCACCGCCGCCGTAGACGCCACCACCGGCCGGCCGACCTCCGCCGCCACGTCCGCCGTAGACGGGTGCGGCCTCCCCGCCGGAGCGACCGCCACCCCCGCCGCCGTACATGCCGCCGGACGCCGGACGGGCACCGTTGCCCCCGCCGCCCCCGTAGACCGGCCCCGATCGGCCCCCGCCCGGGCGCTCACCGTTCGGCGAGCCGCCGTACCCGCCGGCGGCCGGAGCGCCGCCGTACACCCCGCCGCGTCCGCGGTCCTTCGCCCCACCGGGGCCGTCGTCCTTACCGGGGCCGTCGTCGTCCCGATCGCGGCCCTTACCGGCCGGGGCGGGTCGCTTGCGGGCCCGCAGGATGCCGAAGATGCCCGCGCCGACCAGCAACGCGCCGAGCACCCCCACGGAGGCGATCAGGTACGTGATGTCGTTGAGGGTCAACCCGTCGAGGAACGACTGGCCGGCGGACTTACGAGCCGCGTCCGGATCATCGGTCAGGTTCTTCGGGCCCTCGGTGGACGGGGCGTAGCTGAGGATGTCGACCGGCTCGTCGTCGTCCAGATGGCCGGCGTCGGAGACGGTCAGGAAGGTCTTCCCGTCGACGGAGTACGCGATGGCCTCGCCGAACGGGTCGGCCAACGCGGTGACCCGGGGCGTGCCGGTGGTCAGCGCGCCGACGATGTCGCCGTTCTGCACGTCGTACTCGAAGGCGTCGGCGTAGGTGCGCAGCACCACCCGGGAGCCGTCCGGCGAACGGGCGGCGCCGGTGATCGCCACGCGGCCGAAGGTGCTCAGCGGGTTCTCGGTGTCGGTCTTCGGCAGTTCCACCTCGCCGACCTTCTTCATCGGCACCGGCTCGGTGTCGCCCGTCTTCAACTCGCCGTCCGGGGTGAAGATCTCGGCCTTGCCGGCGGTCACCTTCGTGATGATCAGCGGCAGGTTGTCGTCGCCGATCACCAGTGCCTCGGCGTCGCGGGGCTTGCCGTCCGGGTACGACAGCCGGTGCAACTTCGGCTGCTGGTTGCCGCTGACCGGCATGCTCCAGACCGCCACCCGCTCGCGGCGCTGCCGGCTGGTGACGTTGTCACCGGTGTCGGCGATCCAGAGCGTCTTCTTGTCCGGCGAGACGGCGAGATCCTCGGTGTCGAAGGGCCCGGCGCCCGAGTACGGGACGTTGCGGACGACCTTGCAGTCCTTGTCGAGGTAGAAGACCTGCTTGCGATCGTCCCGGTCGGTGCTGTCGTTGATCACGATGTAGCCGGTGCGGGTGACCACCAGGCCCGACAACTCGCGCAGCCGCGGGTCGGTGACGCTGCACTGCTTCTTGCCCGCCTTCGCCAACGGAGACCCGAGCCCCGCCACCACCGCCGAGCCAGGTCCGGTCACCGCCGAGCCGGGGCCCGCCGCCACCGCCGGGCCGCCGCTACCGAGCGCGACGGACACCGCCCCGGAGGCGGGCGGCGGGGCCGCCACGGCGACACCGGTGACTGCCACGGTGGCCCCGAACAGGCCGAGCGCAACCGTGACCGAAGAAACAGTGCGGAGCATGAAAGAAGTGTCGCATGCCCGAAGTTTCCGCCGGGTGACGCCGCTTGAGCGTTACCCGGCGGTACGGACCGCCTGCACCGTGTCGCGGTACGGAGCCAGTTCGGCCGCGAGTGCCTCGTTGACCCGTACGTGCAGCATCGTCCCCTCCGGCAGGTGGGCGGTGCTGAGCACCTCGCCCTGTCGATGCACCCGGGCCACCAGGTCACCCCGGTCGTACGGCAGCACCGCGCGCACCTCGACCGCCGGACGGGGCAGCGACCGTTCGATGGTTTCGCGCAGCTCCTCGATGCCGCGACCGCGGTGCGCGGAGACGAACACCGCCTCCGGCCAGATCCGCTTGAGGTGCAGCAGGGTTTCCTCTTCGGCCGCGTCGGTCTTGTTGACCACCAGCAGCTCGGGCAGCCGGTCGGCGCCGACCTCGGCCAGCACCTCACGCACCGCCCGGACCTGCTCCTGCGGATCCGGATGGGTGCCGTCGACCACGTGCACCACCAGGTCGGCCTCGGCGACCTCCTCCAGCGTCGAGCGGAACGCCTCGACGATCTGGTGCGGCAGGTGCCGGACGAACCCGACCGTGTCGGAGAGGGTGTAGACCCGGCCGTCGGTCGTGGTGGCGCGGCGGGTGGTCGGATCCAGCGTGGCGAACAGCGCGTCCTCGACCAGCACACCCGCCCCGGTGAGCCGGTTGAGCAGGCTCGACTTGCCGGCGTTGGTGTAGCCGGCGATGGCCACCGCGGGCACCGCGTTCCGGGACCGGCGGGCCCGTTTGGTCTCGCGTACCGTGCTCATGGCCTTGATCTCCCGGCGCAGCCGGGCGATCCGGTGGCGGATGCGCCGCCGGTCCGTCTCCAGCTTGGTCTCACCCGGGCCACGCACACCCACGCCGCCGCCCGCGCCGCCACCGCGACCCGAACCACCGGTCTGCCGGGACAGCGTCTCGCCCCAACCACGCAGCCGGGGCAGCAGGTATTCCAGCTGGGCCAGCTCGACCTGCGCCCGACCCTCCTTGCTCTTGGCGTGCTGGGCGAAGATGTCCAGGATCAGCGCGGTGCGGTCGACCACCTTGACCTTGGTGCGCTGCTCCAGGTTGCGCAGCTGGGACGGGGAGAGTTCACCGTCGCAGATCACCGTGTCGGCGCCGGCGGCGAGCACCACCGCGCCGAGGTCGTCGACCTTGCCCCGGCCGATGTAGGTCGCCGGGTCGGGGCGGCTGCGCCGCTGGATCAGCCCTTCGAGCACCTGCGAGCCGGCCGTCTCGGCCAGCGCGGCGAGTTCGGTGAGGGAGTTGTCCGCGTCGGCCTGACTGCCCTCGGTCCAGACGCCCACCAGGACCACCCGCTCCAGCCGCAGCTGGCGGTACTCGACCTCGGTGACGTCGGTCAGTTCGGTGGAGAGGCCGGGGACCCGTCGCAACGCCTGCCGCTCGGAGAGTTCGTACTCACCGGTGGTGGTGTCTGGTTCGTCGTTGGGAACGTAGGTCTCCTGGTCTCGCAAGCGTCTCTCCCTGTCCGTTTCGGCGCACGTACCGATCAATCCTGACACGTGTCAACGCCCGTTGCACCTGCTATATGCCCACCGTCCGGCGCGGCAACAACGGGGGCGCCTGCTGACCGCCCGAGCAGGGCGAGTAGAAATGCGGACGAGCCGTTCAGCGCCGACGGAGGGACCAGCGTGGCCACCACTCGACTGCCCAGTGCCGGATTCTCGATCACGATCCGGATCGCCGTGCCCGCCGATGCCTCCTCGATCGGCCGCCTCACCACCTCGGTCGGTGAGGCGGGGGCGATCGTCACCGCACTGGACGTGGTCGACTCCGACCCGAACCACGTGATCGTCGACCTCACCTGCGACACCGCCGACTCCGGCCACGCCGACCAGGTGGTCGAGGCGCTGCGCGGGCTCGACGGCGTCGACGTGCGCAAGGTCTCCGACCGCACCTTCCTGCTGCACCTCGGCGGCAAGATCGAAGTGAGTCCGAAGGTCGCGCTGCGGACCCGCGACGAGCTGTCCCGGGCGTACACCCCGGGGGTGGCGCGGGTCTGCCAGGCGATCGCCGACAACCCGGCCGACGCCCGCCGGCTGACCATCAAGCGCAACACCGTCGCCGTGGTCAGCGACGGCTCGGCCGTGCTCGGGCTGGGCAACCTCGGGCCGGCCGCGTCGCTGCCGGTGATGGAGGGCAAGGCGGCGCTGTTCAAGCGCTTCGGTGGGGTGGACGCCTGGCCGGTGGTGCTGGACACCCAGGACACCGACGAGATCGTCGCCATCGTGAAGGCGATCGCGCCCGCGTACGGCGGGATCAACCTGGAGGACATCGCGGCTCCGCGCTGCTTCGAGATCGAGGCGCGGCTGCGCGAGGCGCTGGACATCCCGGTCTTCCACGACGACCAGCACGGCACCGCGATCTGCGTGCTGGCCGCGCTGACCAACGCGCTGCGGGTGGTCGGCAAGCAGCTCGCGGACGTACGGGTGGTGGTCTCCGGAGCCGGCGCGGCCGGCACCGCGATCATGAAGTTGCTGCTACGCCAGGGCGTCGGCGACATCATCGCGTACGACCGGCAGGGTGCCCTGCACCGCGGCCAGACCGGCCTGAACTCGGCCTGGCAGTGGCTGGCCGAGAACACCAACCGGGACGGCTACTCCGGTGACCTGGCCGGCGCGCTCGACGGCGCGGACGTCTTCATCGGGGTGAGCGCGCCGAACCTGCTCACCGGCGACGACATCGCCACCATGGCCAAGGACGCGATCGTCTTCGCGCTGGCCAACCCGGACCCGGAGGTCGATCCCCGGGAGGCCCGCAAGCACGCCGCCGTGGTCGCCACCGGCCGATCCGACCAGCCGAACCAGATCAACAACGTGCTCGCCTTCCCCGGCGTCTTCCGCGGCATGCTCGACGCCCACGCCGAGGAGTTCACCGAGGAGATGGCGCTCGCCGCCGCCCGGGCCATCGCCGACGTGGTCGGCGAGGAGAAGATCAACCCGACGGTCATCGTGCCCAGCGTCTTCGACTCCCGGGTCGCCCCGGCGGTCGCCGCCGCAGTCCGCGCCGCCGCCCAGAACCCGGCGATCACTCCCCCGCCGGCCGCCGACCCCGGCCCCGCCGACCTCCCCGAGATCGCCGCCACCGCCTCCGCCACCCCCTGACGGTCCCCCCACCCTCACCACCCACCCCCATCGGCGCCACCCGCCCTCGTCGCGCGACGATCACCCCCATCGCGCGACAGATCTTGCAGTTTCGGTCGGGGCAGAACGCCTGAAACTGGGCATTATCTCGACCGAAAGTGCAAGGTCGATGCGGCTCAGGCGCGCGGGCGCGGGACGCGGCTCAGGCGCGCGGGCGCGGGACGCGGCTCAGGCGCGCGGGCGCGGGACGCGGCTGGGCGGGGTGGTTAGGGGAGGGTCAGGGTGCCGGTGGCGATCAGGAGGGCGGGGCCGGAGAGCCAGCAGGAGTCGTCGGTGATGGTGACGGTCAGGCGGCCGCCGGGTACGTCGACGGCTACCGTGCCGACCTCCCGGGCCGCGTCGTCCAGGGCGACCGCGGCGACGGCGCAGGCGCCGGTGCCGCAGGAGAGCGTCTCGGCGGAGCCCCGTTCGTAGACCCGCATCAGCACGTGCCCGTCGATCCCGTCGATCGGCTCCGCCGGGGCGGTGAACTCGACGTTCACGCCGGATGGGAAGAGCGTCTGGTCGAAGCCGGGTGCCCGGGTCAGGTCCAGCCCGGCCAGGTCCAGCCCGGCCGGCACCGGGCAGACCAGGTGGGGGTTGCCGACGTCCACGGCCGTGCCGGGCAGGGTCAGGCCGCCCAGGGCGGCGGCTGAGGCCGCGTACCGCCGGGGGCGGCGCATCTCGACGGCGATGGCCTCGCCGTCGAGGCGGGCGTGGACCAGCCCGGCGCGGGTGGCCACCGGCAGCGGATCGGCGGTCGGCGTGGCCAGCCCGGTCTCCAGCAGGTAGCGGACGAAGACCCGGGCGCCGTTGCCACACATCTCGGCGAAGGAGCCGTCGGAGTTCCAGTAGTCCATGAACCACTCGGCTTCACCGGCCAGGGCGGCGCCGTCGGAGTGCTTGGCGGCGCAGACCACCCGCAGCACGCCGTCGGCGCCGAGCCCCCGCCGACGGTCGCAGATCGCCGCGACCAGCTCGGGCGTCAGTTCGAGCGCGCCGTCCGGGTCGGGCAGGATCACGAAGTCGTTGCCGGTGCCGTGTCCCTTGGTGAACTCCACGCCTCCATCATCGCGCAGCGTCGGTGAGGATTCGCAGCGCGGCCTCGACCAGTCCCGGATCGGCCGAGTCCCGCCAGTGCACCCGGGGGTCGCGCCGGAACCAGGAGCGTTGGCGGCGGACGAAGCGGCGGGTCGCCCGGATCGTCTCGTCGTGCGCCTCGCCCTCGGTCAGCTCACCGGCGAGGAAGCGCAGCACCTGCTGGTAGCCGAGGGCGCGGCTGGCCGTACGCCCGTCGGCAAGGCCCCGCCCGACCAGCGCCCGGGTCTCGGCGACCAGCCCGTCGGCCCACATCCGGTCGACCCGGGTCGCGATCCGTTCGTCGAGTCGGGCCGTGTCCAGGTCGACGCCGAGCTGGACGCTGGGGTAGTACGGCGTCGGTTCGGGCAGGGCGGCGGTGAACGGGCGACCGGTCAGCTCGATCACCTCCAACGCGCGGACGATCCGCCGGCCGTTGCCGGGCAGGATGCCGGCCGCCGCAGCCGGGTCGGCCGCGGCCAACCGGGCGTACAGCGGCGCCGGTCCGACCGCGGCCAGCTCCTCCTCCAGGCGTTCCCGGAGCACCGGATCGGTGCCGGGGAACTCGAACTGTTCCAGCACCGCCCGGACGTACAGGCCGGAGCCGCCCACCAGCAGCGGCACCCGGCCCCGGGCGACGATGTCGTCGACGGCGGCGCGGGCCAGCCGCTGGTACTCCGCGACGCTGGCCGGTTCGGTGACCTCCCAGATGTCGAGCAGGTGGTGCGGCACACCCGCCCGCTCGGCGACGGTGAGTTTGGCGGTGCCGATGTCCAGGCCCCGGTAGAGCTGCATCGAGTCGGCGTTGACCACCTCGGCGTCGAGGGCGTGCGCCAGGGCGATGCTCAACGCGGACTTGCCGGCCGCCGTCGGCCCGACCACGGCGACCACCGTGCCGGGGGCGATCACGGCCGCACCCAGTCCGCCACGAGGTAGCCCACCCCATAGGGCGCGCTGTGGTGGCGCAGTTCGCCGCGCCAGTCGCCGCCGGCCGCCCGGGCCGCGCCCGCGAGCACCTGCCAGGGCGCCCGACCGGCGACCCTGAGCTGCGCGGACCGGACCGGGTCCAGGTCGAGCAGCGCCTCGGCGTCCGCGTCGGCGAGGGCCTTCGCGACCATCCTGTCGTACGCCTCGGCGCGCGGGTCGGCGTAGCCGGGCGCCTTCTCGCCCCGGCAGGCCGACCCGTCCCCCATCACCAGCAGCGCCCACGGCTGGTTCGACCCGATCCGGGCACCGAGGGCGACACACGCCTCGACCGGCGCGTCGGTGGCGACGGTCGACATCCGCCAGCTCGTGGCACCGGCACCGGCGACCGGCCGGCGGCCCAGCAGCCACGCGCCGACGAGCAGGCTGAGCGGCAGGCGGTCGGTGCCGCCGCCCCGGTCGTCGGGCAGGCTGCCGAGCCGCACCTGCAGCGGCAGCCCCCAGGGCGCGAAGCTGCCCCGGAACGGGTAGTCGAGGTCGGCGGTGCGGTCGGCGGCGCCGATCACCAGGATGCGACGGGCACCCGAGTCCAGCAGCCGGCCGACCGCGTCGTCGCAGGCGGCGCGGAGGTCGTCCAGTTCGGGCGCGGCGGCACCGGCGACCTCGGGGACGAGCAGCGGCGGGTGTGGGCAGACGGCGGCGGCGACCAGTGGCACCCGGCAACCGTATCGGTCCGGCCGGGCCGCACCGGCGACCGAGGTGCCGTCGTTGTCGGGCCGGCCACGAAGCACCGGCGGCCGAGGTGCCGTCGTTGTCGGTCGGGCCGAGTCGCGAGGGCTTCGACACCGGCCCTAGGACACCGTATGGTCACGGTCGGCGATAGGCGCTCGACGTGGACCGGGGCGGACCTGTGACAATGCCCGGAGAAACTTGGCTGCGCGGTGGCGGGCCCGGGAGAGTCTCCCTGGGCACCGGGAGAACGAGGATGGGCACATGAGCGACTGGACTGCCTTCGGACGGGTGGACGCGGACGGCACCGTTTACGTCAAGACCGCCGACGGTGAGCGGGTGGTCGGATCCTGGCAGGCGGGAGCGCCGGAGGAAGGGCTGGCGCACTTCGCCCGCCGCTTCGCCGACCTGGTGACCGAAGTGGATCTGACCGAGGCGCGGCTCAACTCGGGCGCGGCTGACGGCAACCACTCCCTGACCACCATCCGCCGCATCCGCGCGTCACTGGCCGAGGCGCACGTGGTCGGCGACATCGACGCGCTCGCCGCCCGGCTGGACAAGCTCGCCACGGTGGCCGAGGAGAAGGCCGGTGAGGCCAAGGCCGCCAAGGAGGCCGCCCGCACCGAGGCCCTCGCGCGCAAGACCGCCCTGGTCGAGGAGGCGGAGAAGCTGGCCGCCGAGTCGACCGGCTGGAAGACCGCGGGCGACCGGTTGAAGGAGATCCTCGAGGAGTGGAAGAGCATCCGGGGGGTCGACAAGAAGACCGACGGTGAGCTGTGGAAGCGGTTCGCCGCCGCCCGCGACGGCTTCACCCGCCGGCGGGGCGCCCACTTCGCCTCCCTCGACTCGCAGCGCAAGCAGGCGCAGACGGTCAAGGAGGAGCTGGTCGCCGAGGCGGAGAAGATCAAGGACTCCACCGAGTGGGCGTCCACGGCCAACCAGCTCAAGGAGCTGATGAACCAGTGGAAGGCCGCGCCGCGCGCCTCCAAGGAGGCCGAGCAGCGCCTGTGGGAACGGTTCCGGGCCGCCCAGGACGCCTTCTTCACCCGGCGCAGTGAGGTCTTCTCGGCGCGGGACAACGAGCAGCGCGCCAACCTGGAACGCAAGCAGGCGCTGTTGGCGGAGGCCGAGGCCCTCGACGTCGACGGTGACCCGAAGGGTGCCCAGGCCAGGCTGCGGGACATCCAGGCACAGTGGCACGAGGCCGGCCGGGTACCCCGCGAGGCGGCGGCCGGGCTGGAGCGTCGGCTGCGCGCCGTGGACGAGAAGGTCCGCGAGGTGATGGACTCGGCGTGGCGCCGGACCACCCGGGAGGACAACCCGCTGCTGGCCCAGATGCGGGCGCAGGTCGCCGAGGCCGAGGAGCGGCTGTCCCGGGCCCAGGCCGCCGGTGACGCCCGGCGGATCAAGGAGGCCGAGCAGGCGCTGGCCGCCAAGCGGCAGTTCCTCCAGCTGGCCGAGCAGGCCGGCTGAGCAGAGCAGGCAAGCGCCGGCTCCGCCGAGCAGGCAAGCTGAGCCGAGCCGGCCGCTGCGACTGAGCCGACACGCGTAACGCCCCCGGTTCCCCGCGCGGGACCGGGGGCGTCGCGCATCCCGCGCCGCTGGTCAAGGCGTTGTTAGCGTACGACATTTACATCGACGCCGATCTGTGGTTACCTGAGGAAAGCGCTTGCCCCCCCGGGCGGGGCACGGGAGCCGTTCCGACCAGTTCATCCGACGGCAGGACCCACCAGCACGACCGCCACCGCAGCGTTGCCGCTGGGCACGGCAGCCACCGCCGCGGGGCGTACCTCCTGCCGACCGCACCGGACGACGCAGCCAGGCGTACCCACGGCGGACCACCACCATCCGGTCGCCGTACCAACCCGCGACGCGGACCCGTCCGGCCCATGCCGGCCACCGGTCCGCGACCACCAGCGTCTCGTCCGACCCGTTCCGTGAACCCAGAGGATGAGGAGAATGACCGTGCTTGCAATCGTCAAGCGGCGCCTGACCCGACGGCTGGCGGCGTTGGCCGCCACGGCTGTCGCGCTACCCGCGGCGCTCGTCGCGGTGACGGTGGCCCCGGCCTCGGCGGCGACCGTCGACACCAGCGCCTACTACGTGTTCGTCAACCGCAACAGCGGCAAGGCCATGGACCTGTGGAACTGGTCCACCGCCGACGGCGGCGAGATCCGGCAGTTCACCCGCGGCGACGGCAACAACCAGCAGTTCCAGTTCGTCGACGTGGGCAGCGGCTACTACCAGCTGCGCAACCGGCACTCCGGCAAGGTCGTCACCATTCCGAACTCGAACGACGGCGTGCAGGTCACCCAGGTGACCGCGAGCAGCGACACCAAGCAGCACTTCCGGCTCGCGGACTCCGCCAACGGCGACGTCCGGTTCATCAGCCGGCACAGCAACAAGGCCCTTGAGGTGTGGCAGTGGTCCACCGCCGACGGGGGCATGGTCTCGCAGTACGCCGACCACGACGGCGCCAACCAGCGCTGGCAGCTGATCCGGTTGGGCGGTGGCGGCACTCCCCCGACGAACCCGCCGAACCCGGCGCCGCAGACCGGGCTGGTCGGCTGGGCCACCCAGAACGGCGGCACCACCGGCGGCGGTAACGCCGGCACCACCACGGTCACCAACGCCTCGGCGCTGACCAGCGCGCTCAACTCCACCAGCGCGGCGGTGATCCGGGTGTCCGGCACCATCAACTGCTCGGGGATGCTGCGGGTGCGGTCGAACAAGACCATCCTCGGCAACGCGGGCGCGACGATCGTCGGTTGCGGCTTCACCATCAACGGCGACCGCAACGTGATCATCCGGAACCTGACCTTCCGGAACTGGGGCGACGACGCGATCAACATCGAGCAGTCGGCCACCAACATCTGGGTCGACCACAACACCTTCAGCGCCGGCTACGACGGTGCGGTCGACATCAAGCGCGGCTCCGACTTCATCACCGTGTCCTGGAACCGGGTCTTCGGCCACGACAAGTCGATGCTGCTCGGGCACAGCGACGACAACGCCAGCCAGGACGTCGGCCGGCTGCGGGTGTCGTACCACCACAACTGGTTCGACGGCAGCAACCAGCGTCACCCGCGGGTCCGCTTCGGCAACCCGGTGCACGTGTACAACAACTTCTACAGCAACGTGCGCGGCTACGGCGTGGCGTCCACGATGAACGCCGGCGTGCTGGTCGAGGGCAACTACTTCGAGAACACCCCGGACCCGTTCCACCGGGGTGAGGGCAACTCCGGGCCGGGTGGCCTGGTGGCCCGCAACAACCACTTCGTCAACTCGGGCAGCGGGCAGGCCGGTGGCAGCGTGGCCGGCATCCCGTACCCGTACACCCTGGACAGCGCGAGCAGCGTGAAGTCCATCGTGACGGGCGGCGCGGGCGCCGGCCGGATCTCGGTCTGACCCTGCGGCCAGGGCCTGTGTCGAAGTCCTCGGTCGAGCCGAGGCGGAGTCCAAACGGTGTCCAGCCAGGCGTCGCGCGAGCCGCCGCAGGCCGGCCCGGGACTTCGACACAGAGCCCAGGGCCGCGTAGCGCAGCCGCCACCGGGTTCCGCCGGGGTGTGGGTGGGCCCTGCCCCCTGAATACCGGGCCATTCAGGCAGCCCCAGGGCGGCCCCGAGTGGGGGTGGTGGGCCCTTTGCTCTGCTTCACTCCACGCAATGGTTTGGCCGGCTCAGCGATGCGTGGGTTGAAGCAGAGCAAAGACGCGCGGTGATGGGCGGTGGCACGGCCACACGCTGCCGGGCAGCAGCACCCGGAACCGGCGAGTGGCGGGTGGCGAGGTCAGGGTTGTCGGGTCAGGCCGACGATGGTGGCCAGGCGCGCGACGTCGGCCGCTGCGGGTCCGCGTTGGATGAGCTGGGCGAGGAGGGTACGAGCGACAGGGCGGCTGCGGACTTCGGTGGGGGCGATGCGGTCGGCGTGGAGCAGGGCTTGCCCGGCGCGGCTTGGCTCGCCGGTGTCGAGGTAGACCCGGGCGGCGTCGATGAGGTGGGCGGCGCGGTGTTCGGGCGGTAGGTGTTGCCAGCCCGCGCTGCGGGTGGCGTGAAGGTGGCGGTGGATGGCTTCGATGGTGTCGCCGAGTTGGTGTGCGGCGAGCACGCGGGCCACCTGGACGGCCGCCGGCCCGAAAGCGGTGTGGTGCGGGTCGGTGTCGCTGGCGCGTCGGTCGGCGAGAGTAGCGGCGTGGTCGAGCAGGTCGTGGGCGTTGCGGCGGTCGCCGTTGCCGGCGGCGGCGAGCCCGGCCTGGAGGAACAGGGTGCCGCGTACGGTTTCGTCGTCGGTGCTGTCCGCCGCGGTGAGGGCGGCGGTGAGCGCGAGGTGGTGGTGGCCGAGGGCGCGCAGCGCCTGTGCTACGGCGATGCTGGCGGCGGCGGTGAGGGCTGGACCACCGGCGGCGGCGCTGACGGCCCGGTCGGCGGCGAGCCAGGCGAGGTCGGGGTGGTCGAGTTTGATCAGTACGGCGGCGGTGATCCGGTTGGTGGACACCAGCAGGCTGCGGGTGCCGCGAGCGGCGTCGAGCAAGGCGGGTAGCGCGTCGAGGAGTTGCGGGTAGCGGGCGTGCTGGTAGGTCATCCAGGCGTACCCGACCTGCCGGCGCGCCTGGTCGGCCGTGACGGTGCGCTGGGGTCGGTCGCGGTAGCGGGCGAGGGCGGCACGAACCCCGTCGACCCCGTCCAGGCTGGGTGCGGTCGGTGGCGGTTGGCGTGGGCCGAGGAGCAGGTCCGGGTCGAGGCGCAGCACGTCGGCGATCTCCCGGATCACCGAGTAGCGGTCGAGCCGGCGTACGCCGCGTTCGATCTTGTCGACCCAGCTCTTCGACTTGCCGAGCCGGTCGGCGAACGCCTGCTGACTCATCCCCCGGCGGGCCCGCAGCTCAGCCACCCGCCGTCCGATGGGTACGGAGTTGTGGTCGCGTCGGTGCGGGCGGTTCATCGATCCCCCTGCACCGGCGGCGCGGCGTGCGTGGACTCCCCGCAGCGCGGACACCACCGCGACTTCACCTTGAACGCGAAGAGTCCAGCCACGAACCCCAGCAACACCCCACTGAGGATCATCATCACCAGCTCGACAACCACGAGCCCCCTCACCTCCCAGCGATGCCACATCGGACACACGATCTAAAACCAAGCCGTTGCGTGTGATAACCACAGTTGCGCATCACATGATGCAAAGCAAGGGACTGGGCATGATCTCCTAAATAAGCACGTGAGTCGGGGCAGACGAGCGACCCGGGCTTGGTGCAGAATCACTACATGCCTCGATTCGCACCCGCAACTCCGCGTTCCCGCCGACTCGGTCGAGAGTTGCGCAAGCTCCGCGATGCCAAGGGACTGACCGCAGAGGAGACTGCGAAGCTCGTTCGCTGTTCGACCTCCCGGATCAGCCGGATCGAGTCCGGCGAGATCAAACCCCGCGCCGGTGACGTCATGGAACTGCTGGTCACCTACGGCGTCCGGATCGACGACGAGCCCGGCACGTCACTGTTGGAGCTTGCCCGCGACCTGCGCGAAGAGGGGTGGTGGCAGCGCCTCGGTGGCAAGTACGCCACCTACATCGCCTACGAGACCGAGGCCGCCGAACTCAAGAACTTCGAGCCGATGCTGGTGCCGGGTCTACTCCAGACCGAGCGGTACGCCCGCGAAGTCAACATCATCGGCCGCGAGACCGACCCTGCAACCGTCGAGCAGCGGGTCACCGCACGCATGACCCGCCAGGAAGTCCTGCACCGGCAACCGACGCCGCTGCGGTTGCACGCCATCCTGTCCGAGGCATCCTTGCGGACCGAGGTCGGCGGGTCGGAAGTGCTGCGCGAGCAGCTCCACCACCTGGTCAAGGTCAGCCAACTGCCCAACGTCACGATCCAGGTGCTCCGCTTCGAAGCCGGCGCACACCTGGCGGACAGCTCCGGCTTCGCCCTGCTCAGCTTCGAGCACGACGACCCGCCGCTGGGCTACATCGAAACCCTGGCCGGTGAGCTGTTCCTCGAATCGAGCCGCGACCTGGCGCGGCTGTCAGCGGCGTACGACAATCTGAGGATGCTGGCGAGGTCGCCGGCCGAGTCGATGACGTTCGTCAAGGAGCTGAGCGAGCATGGAGCGTAACGTCTGGCGCACGTCGAGCCGTTCCGGCAGCAACGGCCAGTGCGTCGAAGTCCGCAACCGAGGCACCGAGATCGACGTACGCGATTCCAAGGCCCCCGCCGCCGGAACCCTGAGCTTCGCCCCTGCGGCCTGGGGCGCCTTCGTCAGCGGCATCAGGACGTACGGCACCCGCGCCTGAGCTGCGGCCGTCCGTGCCGTGTTCGCCGATCTTCACCACCTGAGCGCCGCCGGCGTGTCAGCCTTGGCCAGGGCTCGGATCAGGTCGCTGAGCGGTTGCCCGTTCTTGGCGTAGTTGCTCGAGCATGGCAGTGTCGGATGCCAGGTCCGGGTGGCCTACTTGGCGGTCGAGGTCGACGACCAGTTCAAGCTCACCGATGGCCTTGTCGAGATGTCCCTCGTCGCGATGGATCACCGCGATGTTGTATCGGGTGACGGCCTCGCCGGCACGGTCACCGACCTCCCGCGAGATGGCCAGGGCCTGCCCGAAGTAGGTGAGAGCCTGCTGCCGATCCCCCAGCCCGTCGTACACTGCACCGATGTTGGTTAGGGTGACAGCCTCGGCGACACGGTCACCGACCTCCCGCAGGATCGGCAGCGCCTGCCCGAAGTAGGTGAGAGCCTGCTGCCGATCCCCCAGCCCGTCGTACACGCGGCCGATGTTGTTCAGGGTGGCGGCTTCGCCGGCACGGTCACCGACCTCCTGCCGGATGGGCAGCGCCTGCCCGTAGTAGGCGAGAGCCCGTTGCCGATCCCCCAACCCGTCGTACACGAGACCGATGTTGTTCAAGGTGACAGCCTCGCCGGCACGGTCACCGACCTCCCGCACGATGGGCAGCGCCTGCCCGTAGTAGGCGAGAGCCTGCTGCCGATCCCCCAGCCTGTTGTACACGCGGCCGATGCTGGTGAGGGTGGCGGCTTCGTTGCCGTGGTCGTCGACCTCGCGATACAGGCGCAGGGCCTGCTCGTAGCTGTTCAGGGCAGGCCGGGGCTGCCCGGTGGCGGATTGCGCCCACCCCAGGTCATAACAGGCACCGGCGTCCGGGCCGAGGGTCAGGGTCGCGGTCGCGAGGGCCTCGACATCCGCGAACCGCGACGTGCGCAGCCACACCCTCGCCACCTGGCGACCGACCTGTCGGGCGATCGCCGGCTCCCGGCCTGCCACCGCCAGTCGGTGCACCTCCACCCACTGCGCAACCGTGGCCGCCGGCCCAACGCGAGTCAACGAATTCTCCACACCGGCCAGCACGATACGGCCGACACCGATCCGGCAGACCGCAACGACCAAGATCTGACAAAGACCGCACCAGCACGGTCGATCTAGGACGGTAGCGGTGGAGTCGATGCAGGTCAGTGCGAGGCGGCGCAGCCGGTCGTCGGCGCGGGCGCCACGGTCGGCGCGCCGACCGTGGGCAGCCCGAGCAACACCCCGGGGGTACGCGGCGACCGCCCGGCCTCGGCCGCGTCACCGGCCCGGGTCCGGCGGTGCGCCAGCGGTTCGCCGTCGGCGTTGAGATGGTGCGGCGCGGCGTAGCTGACCGTGGTGTGCACGATGTCGCCGGGCCGGATCACCCCCGCGTGGGAACCAGCGTCGAAGTGCACCAGGCGGCCGTCGCGGGCCCGGCCGGACATCCGGCCGGTGCGCTCGTCCTTGCGCCCCTCGCCGACCGCGACCAGCACCTCGACGGTCTCGCCGACCAGCTTGCGGTTCTCCGCCCAGGTGATCTCCTCGACGCAGGCGATCAACCGCTCGTAGCGTTCCTGCACGACCTGCTTGGGCAGCTGACCGTCCATCGTGGCGGCGGGCGTGCCGGGGCGCTTGGAGTACTGGAAGGTGAACGCGGAGGAGAACCGCGCCTCGCGGACCACGTCCAGGGTGCGCTGGAAGTCCGCCTCGGTCTCGCCGGGGAAGCCGACGATGATGTCGGTGGTGATCGCCGCGTCCGGCATCGCCGCGCGGACCTTCTCGATGATGCCGAGGTAGCGGTCGGCTCGGTACGAGCGGCGCATCGCCCGCAGCACGTCGTCGGAGCCGGACTGTAGCGGCATGTGCAGCGAGTGGCACACGTTCGGCGTCTCGGCCATCGCGGCGATCACGTCGTCGGTGAAGTCCTTCGGGTGCGGGCTGGTGAACCGCACCCGTTCCAGCCCGTCGATCTCCCCGCAGGCGCGCAGCAGCTTGCCGAAGGCGTACCGGTCGCCGAACTCGACGCCGTAGGAGTTGACGTTCTGCCCGAGCAGGGTCACCTCCAGCACGCCCTCGTCGACCAGGGCCCGCACCTCGCTGAGGATGTCGCCGGGGCGGCGGTCCTTCTCCTTGCCGCGCAGGGACGGCACGATGCAGAAGGTGCAGGTGTTGTTGCAGCCGACCGAGATCGACACCCAGCCGGCGTACGTCGACTCGCGGCGGGTGGGCAGCGTGGAGGGGAAGACGTCGAGGGATTCGAGGATCTCCACCTCGGCGGCGGTGTTGTGCCGGGCCCGCTCCAGCAGCACCGGCAGCGACCCGATGTTGTGAGTGCCGAAGACCACGTCGACCCAGGGCGCCTTGCGCACGATGTCGCCGCGGTCCTTCTGGGCCAGGCAGCCACCGACCGCGATCTGCATCCCCGGGTGCCGGTCCTTGACCGGCCGCAGATGACCGAGGTTGCCGTAGAGGCGGTTGTCGGCGTTCTCCCGGACCGCGCAGGTGTTGAACACCACCACGTCCGGGGTGTCGTCGGCCGCCCCCGCGCGGACGTAGCCGGCCTGTTCCAGCAGGCCGGAGATGCGCTCGGAGTCGTGCACGTTCATCTGGCAGCCGTAGGTTCGCACCTGGTAGGTGCGCGGGCTGCCCGCCGCTGCGGTAGTCATGACATGCACAGCGTATCCGGGCCCGGTGGCCCGGCCGGAACGAGGAGGAGCCGTGTGCCGAAGCATCAAGACGTTGCGTGAGCCGTACACCCCGCAGGTCACCGACGCGGACGTGGCGGCCGCGGCGCTGCAGTACGTCCGGAAGATCTCCGGGTTCCGGGCACCGGCGGCGCACAACGCCGAGGCGTTCGACGCCGCGGTGGCCGCGGTGGCCGCGGCCACCCGCACCCTGCTCGACGACCTGGTGGTCCGGGGCGGCACCCGCCAGGGGTGAGCCGGGCGCCGTCAGGCGGCGGCGAGAGCCGGGTTCACCGAGTCGGGGGCCCAGCGTGACCGGTGGCAACGGGACCAGCCCCGGCAGCGCGGGTCGGCCTCGGTGCACAGCCGGCGGTCGCTGAGGACCTCGCCGTCGTCGGTCTCCCGCACGTCGAAGTGCACCGGGCGGATGCTGCCGTCGGGGGCGACCAGCAGGTGCCGGGTCTCGTCGAGCGTGTCGTCCCGCAGCAGGCAGTTGCGGTCCAACTGCCGGGCCAGCGCCGCGATGCTGGGCAGTTCCGGCAGGCCGTCGGGCACGCCGTAACAGTCCACGATCGTGGCGAACTCGCCGGGTGCCTGCCAGACGTCGCAGACCACCGCGTACGTCGGCAGCCGTGCCGGGTCGGCGACCGCCAGCGGCATCACCACCCGACCGAGCGCGTCGGCCAGCGCCGGGTAGACCTCCACCGGTCGCACCTGGTCGATTCTCCAGTTCCACAGCTCGGTCATGCCGCCTCCTCGCTGTGCTCGTCCCACCGGCCTCGGATCGGGCCTTACAAACGATGGTGGGGGGCATTTGCCCCCAGGCGGGGGCAAGTTACCGGTCTGTGACCATTCTGGGCAAAATAACCCCCACGCCCATCGCCGTGAGTAGCGGGAAGATGACAGTTTATCGGGTATGGTGCGCGTTCCGCGAGCAACGCTCGCCACCGGCGCGCCCCGATCCGACCTCGCCGCGCCGACGCCGCCCGCCGGGTGTGCGCCGGTGCGGACCGGATGCGGCGATCAGCGCAGCACGACCAGGTGTTCACCGCGTGGCAGCAGCTCACCGATCACCGGGGCACCCGGCAGTTCCCCGGCCACCAGCAGGCCGCCGGAGGTCTGCGCGTCGGCCAGCAGCAGCCGGTCCACCTCACCCGCCGCGGCCAGGTCGGTCCACGGGGTCACCCACTCCAGGTTGCGGCGCGAGCCGCCGCTGACGTAGCCGTCACGGGCCGCCTCCCGGGCGCCGCCCAGGTACGGCACCCGGGCGATGTCGATCGCCACCGTCAGGCGGCTGGCGCGGGCCAGCTTCGAGGCGTGACCGAGCAGCCCGAAACCGGTCACGTCGGTGCCGCATCGCACCCCGGCCGTCACCGCCGCCCGCGCCGCGTCCCGGTTCAATGTGGTCATCGCGGCGACCGCCTCGGGAAAGCTGTCACCGGTGCGCATGTGCCGGGTGTTGAGCACACCGACGCCGAGCGGCTTGGTCAACGACAGCGGCACGCCGGGGCGCCCGGCGTCGAGGGTGATCAGCTCCTCGGGCCGGACCAGGCCGGTGACCGCCAGGCCGTACTTCGGCCCGTCGTCGTCGACGCTGTGCCCGCCGGCCAGGTGACAGCCCGCCGACCGGGCGACGTCGAGGCCGCCGCGCAGCACCTCCCGAGCCAGCTCCAGCGGCAGCACCTCCCGTGGCCAGCAGAGCAGGTTCAGCGCGACCAACGGTTCGCCGCCCATCGCGTACACGTCCGACAGCGCGTTGGTCGCCGCGATGCGGCCCCAGTCGTACGCGTCGTCGACCACCGGGGTGAAGAAGTCCGCGGTGGTCACCACGCCGGTCCGCGCGTCCAGCCGGACCACCGCCGCGTCGTCGCCGTGGTCGAGGCCGACCAACAGGTCGCCGGGGTCGAGGCCGACCAGCGAGTCCTCGGTGCCGGTGGCGGGGCCGAGGCCGGCCACCATCGCCTCCAGCTCACCCGGCGGGATCTTGCACGCGCATCCGCCACCACGGGCGTACCTGGTCAGCCGCACCGGCTCGGTCATCCTCACATGATCTCCGTCACCGCCCGCTCCCGCCACCCGACCCGGGCGATTCCGGACGCCCGGGCCCGATCCGCCACGGTGTTACCGCTCCGTGACCATCTGAGTTGCGTTCTGCCACGCGGCCCCGCCTACAGTGGCCGCTATCCCGGGGTCGACCGACCCCGAAAGCAACGAGGGGGACGGTGGACGACGTGACGACGGGCGAACCGCTCATCGTGCTGGACTCGGTCAACAAGTGGTTCGGGCCGCTGCACGTGCTGGACGACGTCTCACTGTCGGTGGGCCGGGGCGAGGTGGTCGTGGTCATCGGCCCGTCCGGCTCCGGCAAGTCGACCCTGTGCCGCACGATCAACCGGCTCGAGCCGATCAACTCCGGCACCATCACGTTCGACGGTCAGGCGCTGCCGGCCGAGGGCAAGCCGCTGGCCAAGCTGCGCAGCGAGGTCGGCATGGTGTTCCAGTCGTTCAACCTCTTCGCGCACAAGACGATCCTGGAGAACGTCACTCTCGGGCCGGTCAAGGTGCGCAGGGAGAAGCCGGCGGCGGCCCGCGAACGCGGTCTCGCCCTACTCGACCGGGTCGGCATCGCCAACCAGGCCGGCAAGTTCCCGGCCCAGCTCTCCGGCGGCCAGCAGCAGCGTGCGGCGATCGCCCGGGCGCTGGCCATGCAGCCCAAGGCGATGCTCTTCGACGAGCCCACCAGCGCGCTCGACCCGGAGATGGTGGGCGAGGTGCTGGACGTGATGACCTCGCTGGCCCGCGACGGCATGACCATGGTCGTGGTCACCCACGAGATGGGCTTCGCCCGGCACGCCGCCAACCGGGTCATCTTCATGGCCGACGGCAAGCTCGTCGAGGACGCCGCTCCGACGGAGTTCTTCGCCAACCCGCGCAGCGAGCGCGCCAAGGACTTCCTCTCCAAGATCCTCACGCACTAGGCATCTCAAGCGGAGCGGGCCGCGACCCGGCCGGCTCCACTCGAAGAAGGAGAAACAAGTATGCGAATGAAGCGGATGGCGGCTGTCGTCGCCGTTGCCGGCCTCGCGGTAGCGATGGCCGCGTGTGGCGGGGACAGCGACGAGGGTGGCACCGGCGCCGGTGGCGTCGTGGGCAAGGCCGAGGGCCAGAAGAAGCTGGTCATCGGCGTCAAGGCCGACCAGCCGGGCCTGGGCCTGCAGACCGGCAGCCAGTACGAGGGCTTCGACATCGAGATCGGGAAGATCATCGCGAAGGGCCTCGGCGTCGAGGAGAGCGGCATCGAGTGGAAGACCACCGTGTCGGCCAACCGTGAGCCCTTCATCGAGCAGGGCACCGTCGACCTGGTGGTGGCCACCTACACCATCAACGACGAGCGCAAGCAGAAGATCAACTTCGCGGGCCCGTACTACGTCGCCGGCCAGGACCTGCTGGTCAAGTCGGACTCCACCCTCACCGGTCCGGACCAGCTGGCCGGCAAGACGGTCTGCTCGGTCACCGGCTCGACCCCGGCCAAGCGGATCACCGAGAACTACCCGGACGCCAAGCTGGAGCAGTTCGACTCGTACTCCAAGTGCCTGCCGCTGCTGGAGAACGGCCAGGTCGACGCCGTCACCACCGACGACATCATCCTCGCCGGCTACGCCGCGCAGGACCAGTACGCCGGCAAGTTCAAGGTCGTCGGCAGCACCTTCTCCGACGAGCCGTACGGCATCGGCCTGAAGAAGGACGACACCGCCGGCTGCGAGAAGATCAACGAGATCCTCAAGGCCGCCGCCGAGGACGGCAGCTACAAGGCCGCCTGGGACGCCACCCTGGGCAAGAGCGGCACCCCCGCGCCGGAGCTGGACACCACCAAGCTGACCCACTGCGGCGCTGTCTGATCGAAACCGGAGCCGGCACCCCCTCGGGGTGCCGGCTCCGGCCTGCCAACGGCCGCCATCACGTGCCTCGGGAGCCGGAGCATGGACGTATTCACCGATCCGAAGAACTTCGAAGCGTACGTCTCGGGGTTTCTCTGGATCCTCAAGCTGACCGGCGCGTCCGCGGTCTGCGCGCTGGTGCTCGGCGTGCTGCTGGCCGCGATGCGGGTCTCCCCCGTACCCGTGCTGCGCGGCTTCGGCGCAGGCTGGGTCAACATCTTCCGTAACACCCCGCTCACGCTGGTCATCTTCTTCTGCTACTTCGGCCTGTACTCGACGCTCGGGCTGAGCCTGTCGCAGGAACTCGACCTCAACCGCTACTGGCTCGGCGTGATCGGTCTGTCGACCTACACCGCCGCGTTCGTCTGCGAGGCGATCCGCTCCGGCATCAACACGGTGCCGACCGGACAGGCCGAGGCGGCCCGCGCGATCGGCCTTTCCTTCGCGCAGACCCTGCGGATCGTGGTACTGCCGCAGGCCGCCCGGTCGGTTATCGCACCGTTCGGCAGCATCCTGATCGCGCTCTGCAAGAACGCCACGATCGTCGGCACCATCGGGTTGATGGAGTCCTCCAACGTGATGAAGGACCTGATCAACAGCTACGGCAACGCGGTCATCCTGATCTTCCTGGTCTTCGCCGGCACGTTCGCCGCGCTCCTCATCCCCACCGGCTACTTCTTCGGCTGGCTGGCCAACAAACTGGCGGTGAAGCGCTGATGAGCACCAGCAGCGTCCTCTACGACCACCCGGGGCCCCGCGCGCGGATCCGCAACACGGTGCTGAGCGTCATCTTCGGCGTCGCCGTACTCGCACTGCTCTACTGGCTCTACCGCAAGTTCGACCAGGCCGGTCAGTGGGAAGCCTGGCTGTGGAAGCCGTTCGCCGACCCGAAGACCTGGACGCAGTTCGTCCTGCCGGGCCTCTGGGCCACCCTCAAGGCAGCGTCGGTCGGCATGCTGCTCTCGCTCGCCTTCGGCATCATCTTCGCGGTCGGGCGGCTCTCCGAGCACTGGTGGATCAGTGTCCCGGCCGGCGCGGTGGTGGAGTTCTTCCGGGCCGTACCACTGCTGTTGATGATCTTCTTCGTCTTCTACGGCCTGCCGTGGGTGCTCAAGCAGCCGGTGAGCGCGTTCTGGGCCGTGGTGATCGGCCTGACCCTCTACAACGGGTCGGTGCTGGCCGAGGCGTTCCGGGCCGGCATCCGGTCCGTACCCAGCGGGCAGTCCGAGGCGGCGTACGCCATCGGCATGCGCAAGACCCAGGTCATGCAGTTGATCCTCATCCCGCAGGCGGCCCGGGCCATGTTGCCGATCATCGTCAGCCAGCTGGTGGTGCTGCTCAAGGACACCGCGCTCGGCTACATCGTGGCCTACCCCGAGCTGCTCCAGCGCGGCGTCAACGACCTCGCCGCCAACTACGGCAACATCATCCCCGCAGCGATGGTGATCGCGGTCATCTACATCGTGATCAACTCCCTGCTCACCTGGTTCGCCGGCTGGCTCGACCGGCGCAGCCGCACGCGGGCCTTCCGGGTACCGAGGCAGACCGCCCCGGCCGGCACGCCCGGCGCCACCCCCGAGGGCGGCGCCACGGTCACCGAGCCGCAGGGCTGAACCGAACACCACGACGCGGCGCCGGCCAACCTGGCCGGCGCCGCGCCCCCTCCGCACAGCTCAGCGGGCGATCTCGGTGACCCGGGACTCGCGGACCACGGTCACCCGGATCTGTCCCGGGTAGGTCAGCTCCTCCTCGACCTGCTTCGCCACGTCACGGGCCAGCACCGCCGCGCCGATGTCGTCGACGTCGTCCGGCTTGACCATCACCCGGATCTCCCGGCCCGCCTGCATGGCGAAGACCTTGTCCACGCCCTGCTTGCCGGCGGCGATCTCCTCGATCCGCTCCAGCCGCTTGACGTACGCCTCCAGGCTCTCCCGCCGTGCCCCCGGGCGCCCACCGGAGCAGGCGTCCGACGCCTGGGTCAGCACCGCCTCGACGGTCTGCGGCGGCACCTCGTTGTGGTGCGCCTCGATGGCGTGCACCACGTCCTCGCTCTCGCCGTACTTGCGGGCCACGTCCGCCCCGATGATCGCGTGACTGCCCTCCACCTCGTGGGTGAGCGCCTTGCCGATGTCGTGCAGGAACGCCGACCGCTTGATCAACGGCACGTCCAGGCGCAGCTCGGCGGCCATGATGCCGGCGATGTGCGCGGTCTCCACCAGGTGCTTGAGCACGTTCTGCCCGTACGAGGTGCGATAGCGCAACCGGCCCAGCAACGTGACCAGCTCCGGGTGGATCTCGGTGATCCCGACCGCCACCAGCGCGTCCTCGGCGGCCCGCTCACACAACTGGTCCACCTCCTGCCGGGCCAGGTCGTGCACCTCCTCGATCCGGTGCGGGTGGATCCGCCCGTCGAGCACCAGCTTCTCCAGCGTCAACCGCCCCACCTCCCGGCGCACCGGATCGAAGCAGGACAGCAGGACCGCCTCGGGGGTGTCGTCGATGATCAGGTTCACCCCGGTCACCGACTCGAAGGCCCGGATGTTGCGGCCCTCCCGACCGATGATCCGGCCCTTCATCTCGTCGCCCGGCAGGTGCAGCACGCTGACCACGCTCTCGGCGGTCTGCTCGCTGGCCACCCGCTGGATCGCGTCGACCACGATGTGCCGGGCCCGCTGCTCGGCGGTGGACCGGGCATCCGACTCGATGTCCCGCACCAACAACGCGGCCTCCCGCTTGGCCTGGCCCTCGATCGCCTCGACCAACTCGGTACGGGCGGCGTCGGCGGTCAACCCGGCGACCCGCTCCAACTCCCGCCGCCGCAGGTTCTCCGCCTCGGCCAGCTCCTCCTCCCGTACCGCGAGCGCCGCCTCCCGCTCGGCGAGCGCGGCACTGGCGGCGGTCAGCTGGCGTTCCCGCTCGGCGAGCCGCTCCACCTCCTCGGTGTGCAGCCGCTCCCGCTCGTCCATCCGGGCCGCCCGCCGCTCCACCTCGGCGGCCTGCTCCCGGGTGGTCGCGGCGAGCACCGCCACCTCCCGCTCACCGCTGCGCCGCGCTGCGGTCCGCAACTGCTCCGCGTCCGCCTCGGCCTGCTTGTGCGCCCGTTCGAGGACCGTGTCCGCCTCCGCCCGGGCGTCATCGAGCACCCGGCGGGCCTCCGCTCGGGCCGCCTTCGCCTCCGCCTTGGCCGCTGCCGCCTCCGTGCGGGCAGCCGCCGCCGCGGACTTCGCCACGTCGATCGTGCTGTTGACCTCGTCGGCGGCGGTACGCAACGCCGCCAGCGACTGCTCCTGGCGATCCTTCTCCGCGATGTAGGCCGGATCCTCAGGTGCCGGCGGCGCCTGCAGACCCCGCAGCAGCCGGGCCCCGAAGACCACCGCGCCCACCACCACCAGCGTCAACACCAGCACGGCGAGCAGGAGTACGACGTCGAACGCGCTCATGCCGGCACTCCACTACGTCGCGTACCGGCCGGCTCCGGCGACCGCCCTGAACTCTGCTCGTCCTCGTCGGCGGCCCCGGCGTCCGCGCCGCCGCAGGCGTCCCGCCCCGCACTCATGCCGACCCTCCGCCACGCCGCCGCGTACCGCCCGGCGCCGTGGACGCACCGAGCCGGACGATTCGCCCGCTCATGCCGGCCACCTGGACCTCTGCCGCCTCGCCATGGCGCGCCTCCCCTGAACGTCGCGCCGTAGGAACTGCCGGTGGGCACGCTCCTACGGCTCTGGACGCCCGACCGGAGCGCATGGCCGTGGGGTGGCTTTCTCCGCCGACGGTGCCCTCGGGACCGTCGGCGAGCCGGGTGCAGTTGTCACGTCGGCTCCGGACCGGCCTGTCCGGAGCTGACGTCAGCGGCCGATGATACCGGCCAAAGTGATGCAGTTCTGTTACGCGATCTATGTTGTGCGCTTAGCCTGCGCTTGGTCGGGCAATGTGAGCCTTTATGGCGAGGCTAGGTCTCCGGCGGCCTCCGGTCAAGAAGTCATGATCAAACCACCCGGACGGAGAGAAGTTGCATCATCACTCACTGTCAAACACGAGTCGGACGCCCGGGGACAAACAAGACGACTAGCGCGGCGCCCCGACCGTTCAGGCGGCACCCAACGCGACCGCAGCAGCCACCAACGCGGCATTGTCGGCAGCCGGCGACCCGTCGGGCAACAGGACCGTGTCCTCAAGACCGACCCGGGTGTCGAGACCCCGCCGAACCGCCTCGCCCAACACCGCCCACACCCGGGCACCCTCCGCGTGCAGCAACACCGCCGGACCGCCCCGCCCCAGCGCGTCGAGCATCGCCGCCGCGTCCGCCAGAGCCACCTCGGGCGAATCCGCCATGCACTCGACCAGCACCCGACCGACCGGCACCCGCCACCGCTGGTACGCCCGGACCGCCGCCACCGTCCACAGCCCGGCCTCCACCAGCACACCCCGCTCGTGCAGGGCCTGCGCGACCGCCTCCGCCCCCGGCTCGTGCGCGTTGACCGAGGCGAAGTCCGGCAGCACCGTCCAGGCGCGTACCGCGGCCACCCGGGCCAGCGGATCCGGCTCGATCCACGCCCCCGTACTCACCCCGACCGGCAGACCCGGCACGGCGGCCCGGATCGCCACCACCGCGTCGGCGATCACCGCCGGACGCAACGACTCGACCCCCTCGCCGGTACGCGGATGGACATGCACCGCGCCGACGCCCAACGCCGCACACCGGGCCGCGTCCGCTGCCAACTCGGCCGGACTCAACGGCACGGCGGGATGCGAGTCCCGGCCACGGCCACCGTTGAGGCACCCCTTCAGCATCGACCCTCCTCAGACGGCCCCCACCGCGGCGCCCTCCGGCAACCCTGATCACCCACACCATGGCACCGGAAACACCCGCCGGTCAGTCGATCGGGCCACCGGCCGCGGGATCCCCCTCGGCATCGGCGAGCGCGTCGGCGTCGATCTGCTCTGCGAACTCCGCCGCCTCGGCGCTCTGCGCGGCGAGCGCGTCCTTCACCGCCCGGATCGCCACCCCAGGCGGGTAACCCTTGCGGGCCAGCATGCCGACCAACCGCCGGAACACCGCCTCCGGCTCACCCCGAGCGGAGCGCAGCTTCCGGTCCACCAGCTCCCGCGCGGTCTGTGCCTCGGTGGTCTCGTCCAGCTCGCCGAGCGCCGCGCTCGCGGTGTCACCGTCCACCCCGCGCTGACGCAGCTCGTTGGCGAGGGCCCGGCGGGCCAGCCCCCGACCGGCATGCCGGCTGGCGACCCAGGCCCGGGCGAACGCGGCGTCGTCGATGATGCCGACCTCGTCGTAGCGGTCGAGGACCGCGTCGGCGGTCTCCTCGGAGATGCCCCGGCGGGCCAGCGCGGCGGCCAACTCGGCGCGGGTACGCGGGCGGACCGCGAGCTGCCGCAGGCAGATCTCCCGCGCCACCTCGGCCTCGTCCCGGGGCGCGGCATCGTCCCCGCCGGCCCGACCGCCGGTATCACCCTCGGTGCCCGGGTCGGACTCGCCGCCGGCCGCACGGCGGCCTCGACGGGGACGCGGTGTGGAGTCACCCGCACGGGGTGGGCCGGCATCCCAGCCCCGCCCCGTGCGGGCCCGTCGTCCTGCCACTGGTCAGGCTCAGAAGTCGACCGGCGGCAGCTCCGGGCCACCGGCGGCGTCACCCGCGCCGACCCCGACGCCGAGCTTCTCCAGGATCTTCTTCTCGATCTCGGCGGCCACGTCCGGGTTCTCCCGGAGGAACTCGCGGGCCTTCTCCTTGCCCTGACCGAGCTGGTCCCCCTCGTAGGTGTACCAGGCGCCGGACTTCCGGATGATCGCCTGCTCGACGCCGACGTCGATCAGCGAACCCTCGCGGGAGATGCCCTTGCCGTACATGATGTCGAACTCGGCCTGCTTGAACGGGGAGGCGACCTTGTTCTTCACGACCTTGACCCGGGTGCGGTTACCGACCACGTCGGTGCCGTCCTTCAGGCTCTCGATCCGCCGCACGTCGAGCCGCACCGAGGCGTAGAACTTCAGCGCCCGACCACCCGTCGTCGTCTCGGGACTCCCGAACATGACGCCGATCTTCTCGCGGAGCTGGTTGATGAAGATCGCGGTGGTCCCGGTGTTGTTGAGCACACCGGTGATCTTCCGTAGCGCCTGGCTCATCAGCCGCGCCTGCAGACCGACGTGGCTGTCGCCCATCTCGCCCTCGATCTCGGCGCGCGGCACCAGCGCGGCGACCGAGTCGATCACGATGATGTCCAGCGCGCCGGACCGGACCAGCATGTCCGCGATCTCCAGCGCCTGCTCACCGGTGTCCGGCTGGGAGACCAGCAGGGCGTCGGTGTCGACGCCGAGAGCCTTGGCGTACTCCGGGTCGAGCGCGTGCTCGGCGTCGATGAAGGCGGCGATGCCGCCGTTGCGCTGGGCGTTGGCCACCGCGTGCAGGGCGACCGTGGTCTTACCGCTGCTCTCCGGGCCGTAGATCTCGATGACCCGACCGCGCGGCAACCCGCCCACGCCGAGGGCGACGTCGAGGGCGATGGAGCCGGTGGGGATGATCGCGGTCTGCACGACCGGCCGCTCCCCCAACCGCATCACCGAACCCTTGCCGAACTGCTTGTCGATCTGAGCGAGAGCAAGGTCTAGCGCCTTCTCCCGGTCAGGACCTGCCGCCATCGTTGCCACCCCTGCCTTCGCCGGCGTCTTTCCTGAGCTTCGCGTCACGCGGGACACGCTAGGCGCTGGGTCCGACAGAAAACCAGCCGACGGGCCGTGGCCTGTGGACGAGCACCCCGCTGTGGACAATAGCCGAACAGGTGTACGACTCGGCAAGAGACACGCGGAAGTAACGAAACGACTGCTCAGCGTAGCCGGGTGGGGACCCGGTCGGGATAGGCGGCGACCACCGCCCGCCACACCACGTTGGTGCGTTCACCGGCGGCGAGCGCCTGCTCGATGGTCTGCCCATCGAGCTGCGACAGCACCTGGTCGCGGGCGATGCTGGCCGCGTATCCCGGCCCGAACGCCTCCTCCAGTCGCGCCCAGAAGTCGGTCAGCCGCACGATGCTCGCTCCTCCTCGTCCGGTGCGCCCGTCCGCACCGGACGCAACGCTAGCGCCAGCAGCGGGGTCACCGCGACCGCGGCGAGCAGGCTGAGCACCGGATAGCCCGCCACCTGCATGACAAACCCGCTGACCGCGCCGGCCAGCGCCCCGGCCAACCCCATCAGCAGGTCGGACAGGCCCTGGGCGACGGGACGGACCCCGTCGGGCACCGACTCCGACAGCAGGGTGGAGCCGGCCACCATGGTCGCCGACCAGCCGAGCCCGAGCAGCACCAACCCGACGGTGAGCCGGGGGGTGTGGTGCCCGGCGGTGCCGGTGACCGCGCAGGCGGCCAGCAGGGTGGCGATCCCGCCGAGGATGACCGCGCGGCGGCCGAACCGGTCGGCGAGCCAGCCGACCACCGGGGCCAGCGCGTACATGCCGGCGATGTGCAGGCTCAGCACCAGGCCGACCACCGGCAGCACCTCGTCGACGGCGTAGAACTCCCGCAGGTGCACCGGGGCCATCGCCATCACCGCCACCATCACCAGGTGGCCGACGGCCACGGCGACGATGCCGAGTCGGGCGGCGGGTCGGACGCGTACCACCGACCAGGCGGCGCGCATGCCGGCACCGCGGCGGGCCGGCGACGCCGGTGCGGCGAACGGCTCGGCCGCTACGCCGCCGGGCGCCGGGCGGGTGGCGGCGCCCACCGGACCGACCGGGCCGGTGGCACCCGCCGCGCCGGCCCCGGCGTCGGTGCCCGCCGTGCCAGCGGCGGCGGTGTCGGTGCCGCCCATCGCGGCGGCGGTGTCGGCGGCGGCGAGGCGGCGGGCGGTGAGCAGCGGGTCTGGTCGCAGCCCCAGCAGGATCACCCCGGCGGCGAGCACGAACGCGGCGGCGCTGAAGGCGAACGGGGCCGACAGCGCCGGCAGCCCCCAGCCGCTGCCGGTGCGGTCGGCGAGCGCGGCGAAGTTCGGTGCGGCCACCGCGCCGACGGTGGTGGCCCAGACGACCAGGGACAGCTGCCGGGCCCGGCGCCGGGGCGCGGCCAGGTCGACGGCGGCGTAGCGGGCCTGCAGGTTGGCGGCGGAGCCACCACCGAAGAGCAGCATGCCGGCGAAGAGCAGCGGCACCCATCCGGTCGCCGCGGCGAGCACCACCACGACACCGCCGAGAGCACCGACGGTGTACGCGAAGGCCAGGCCCGGGCGGCGGCCGTGCCCGGTGGTGATCCGGGTGACCGGTACGGCCAGCAGCGCACCACCGACGACGGCGGCGCTCAGCGCCAGGCCGGCCACGGCGGTGCCGGCGATCTCGGCGGCGAGCAGCGCGCCGACGGCGATGCCGATGGTCACCCCGATCCCGCCGATGATCTGGGTGGTGAAGAGCAGGCGCAGGCTCCGCCGTTGGATCGGTGCCCGGTCCGGTGGAGCGGGTGCGGTGGTGGTGGTCAGGTCGGTGCTCATCGGATCCGTGATGCCGCCGACCCGTGCGGCTATCCCCGCTGTGACGCCCTCGGACAGGGCGTTCCAGTCGCTACGCATGGTTCACCTTCCCGGGTTACCTGCCTTCGCCCGGCTGGGGCGGGCTGAGCGGGCAGCAGGACTCCGCCTCACCGTGCCAGAACTCCATCTCGACCCGGCAGCCGGTCCTGTGCAGCGCCGCGAGCGTGAACGTCACGTCGGCGCCGTCCATCATCCCCGCGGTCAGGATCGGGATGTGGTGGACGAAGCCCCCGGCGATCTGCTCGCAGGCGGCGGCGTAGGTGCGGGTGACGTGACCCTCGGTTCCCGGGGCATCACCCCGCCCCTTCCGCGGTCGAGCGGGCGCTTGCCCAGCTGAGGAAGCGCTCCCTCAGATCCTGCTCCGGGCTGAGCTGGGCAAGCTGCGCGCGGGCGTCCTCCAGGAGGGACGCGAGGTAGATCAGCAGGGCCGTTCGGTCGCCGCGGTACTCGACCAGCAGGGACAGCTTCGCCGGCTGGCAGGGCCACTCCGCACCACAGTTACGGCAACGCCAGAGCGGGCGCATCGCCTCGTGCGGCGTCAGCCGAGGCATCAGCGGATGTACCGCTCGATAGCGGTGGCGTCAGCGTCGGACAGCTCCTTGAACCAGAGGATCCGCCGCACGACGACCGGAGCCGACTGCCCCTGCTCGTCGGCCAGGTCGACCAGGGCCTCCCGCAGCAGGCTGGTGAGGAACCGCTCCATCACGTCCGCCTCGTCCTCCCGCACCCCGTCCTCGCCGCGCCAGAGGGCGCAGGGCCAGTTGGAGTTGCAGACGACGCACAACCAGCCGGGCCGGGCCGGGGAGTGCCGCAGGTAGTACGGCAGGTTCACGAGGAGGCTCACGAGCGGCCCCCGTTCGCCCGCCACTGCTGGGCTCGCGTCAGCCACCCGGCGCGGCCGAGGCTGTTCGGCGCGTCCCGGCGCAGATCCTCCAGCGGGAGCGCCTGGGTGGGCTGGCGCATCCAATCGGGCAGGCTCGCACCGCGCCTGCGCCGGGGCAAGCTCGGCAGGACCGTCCTCGGGCAGCGGAACCGACGGGCACGCATGGCTGTCTCCTCAAGGCTGCTTGGTGGAGGGGCCGCCCGGCAACGGGGGAAGCCGGGCGGCCCCGCTGGCAAGATCCGCCCGCGCCCTCCTCGGCAGGCGAGCGGATCCGCATGCGTGACAGTCTTGTAAGGACGGCACTACTCTCGGAAGGCACCTCGGGCAGGTGGGCGGCGCTGGCGGAGTGGGCGCATGGCATGCGGAGGGGTGAGTAGTTGATCTTTACCTTTGGGGGACGCTGAATGGCCGAGCTACCGCACCCTCTCGCCGCCTTCGTCGTGGCCGAGATCAGGCGCGCCCGGGGAACCAGCGGGATGACGCAAGAGGCGTTCGGGCGTGGCGCAGGCTTCTCCGCCTCGCACGTCAGCGCAGTGGAGGGCGGAACGCGAGCACTCACAATGGACTTCATCCGAGGCGCGGACCGAGCGCTGAACAACGGCGGGCTGTTCGAGCGCCTGGTAGAGAAGCTGGGCGTGCCGGCGTGGTTCCTGCCCTGGCTGGACGCCGAGCGCGCCGCCACCCAGCTCAGGTGCTTCCAGCCCAGCCTCGTCCCCGGACTACTCCAGACCACGGACTACGCCCGAGCGGTGATCCGCTGCGACGACACGCTCAGCGACGACGAGGTAGACAAGCGGCTCGCCGATCGGATGAATCGGCAGGAGATCCTGACCGGGGAGAGCGCCCCTCAGTTCGTTGCGGTGATCGCTGAAGCGGTGCTGCGCCGGGCCAGTGAGGACTTCCGCGACGTGATGGCCGGGCAGATAAAGCACTTGCTCGCGCTGGCCGAGCGACCCAACATCAGCGTGCACCTCCTTCCCGACGAGGTCAGCATGCACGTCGGGCTTACCGGCCCGTTCAGCCTTGCTCGGTCTCCGGAGCACCGCTGGCTCGGCGAGATGGAGAACCAACTCGGCGGGGTAGTGGTCGACAAGGAGGACGATGTGGATACTCTGCTCTCAAGGTGGGAGACGGTGCGCAACGAAGCCCTCCCCCGCCGTCAGTCGATCGAGCTGATGAAGGAAGTTGTGAACTCGTGGACCTAAACGGCGCTACGTGGCGCAAGTCAACTCGCAGTGGCTCCGGCGGCGGGAACTGCGTGGAGGTTGCCGACAACCTCCCCGGTGTCGTCCTGGTCCGTGACACGAAGGACCGCGACGGCGGCACCCTCCACTTCAGCCCCGACAACTGGCAGGGCTTCGTCAACCTGGCGAAGCAGATCGGCCCCGTGGGCTGACCCGACACAGAGCAGCCCCCCAGCGCGATGCCGGGGGGCTTCTTCGTGCCCACAGTGGCGCGTCGAACGCCACTGGCGGAGCCGGAGGATCTCCACTTCCGGAACCTGACAGTGCTCACGCGCTGAAACCGGTGGGTGGGGCGGGGCGGGCCGCGCGGGCCAGCGCGTCGGCCAACCCGGGCAGCTCGGCCTCGCCAAGGGCACTGACGGTGAGCCGCAGCGCGGGCGGCCCGGCGATGCGGTAGAGCGAGCCGGGGGCGGCCAGCCACCCGGCGTCCCGCAGCACGGTCGAGGCGACGGTCTCGTCGGTCACCGGTAGCCACACGTTGATGCCGCTGCGCCCGTGGGCGGGCAGACCCCGGTCGGCCAGGGCGGCGACCAGCCCGGTCCGCCGTCGTTCGTAGCTGTCGGCGGCCCGCTCGATCAGGGTGGCCACCGCCGGGTCCTGCCACAGCGAGAGGACGAGGCGTTGCAGCACGGTGGAGACCCATCCGGCGCCGACCCGGGCCCGGCCGGCCACCCGGGCGACGGTGATCTCGTCGCCGGCCAGCACGGCCAGTCGCAGGTCGGGGCCGAACGGCTTGCTCACCGAGCGCAGGAAGGCCCAACTCGTGGTGGCGCCGGCCAGCGGGTGCAGCGGTACGCGGGCCAACTCGGCCGCGTGGTCGTCCTCGATCAGCAGCAGGTCGGCGTACCCGGCGAGCAGGGCACGCAGCGCGGCGGCCCGGTCGGCGGAGAGGGCCGCGCCGGTAGGGTTCTGCGCCCGGCTGGTCACCACCAGCGCCCGCGCTCCGGCGGCGAGGGCGGCGGCCACCCCGTCGACCGTGGGCCCGTCGTCGTCGACCGGTACGCCGATCGGCCGCAGCCCCAGTGCCGCGATCAGGTCGAGCAGGCTGGCCCAGCCCGGATCCTCCACGGCGACCGGGTCACCGGGGCGCAGGTGTGCGCCGAGCAGGCGTTCGATGCCGTCGAGAGCGCCACCGGTGAGCGTGACCTCCGCCGGTGGCACCCCGTCGGCGGCCAGTCGCGTCCGGGCCGCCTCGGCGACCTCCGGCAGTACCCCGACGTCGGGGTAGCCGACCGGCTGACCGACGGCTGCGGCCAGCCGGGCCAGGTGCGGGCCCAGCGGCGGCAACAGCCGTGGGTCGGGTTCGCCACGGGACAGGTCCCGCAGGCCGGGGGCGGGTGGCGGGCGCAGCGCCGCGCGGCGGGCGGCGACGGGTGGGCGTGGTCGTACCCGGGTGCCGTGCCGGCCGGCGGTGACGACCAGGCCGCGTTGGCGTAGTTCGGCGTAGGCGCGGGCGACGGTGGCCGGACTGACGGCCAGTTCGGTGGCGAGGGCCCGGACCGGTGGCAGGGGGTCGCCGGGGGTGAGGGCGGCGTGGCGGATGCCCGATTCGATGCTGGCCGAGATCTCGGCGGCCGTCGCACCGGTTACCTGATAGCGTGCTGACACAAACAGAAGATTGTACTAGCACGAAGGTGGGAGCATGTACGCGCCAACCGCCCGCACCACCGCCAGCCGCTCCCGGGACCGGATGAGCTACGACCGGGACGCCGCACACGCCGTGCTCGACGAGGCGTACCACTGCGCGCTCGGGTTCACCGTGGACGGTGCGCCACGGGTGCTGCCCACCCTGCACGTCCGCGTCGGCGACACGCTCTACCTGCACGGCTCCACCGGAAGCCGGCCGCTGCTGGCCGCCCGGGGCGACGGGTTGCCGGTCTGTGTGACGGTCACCCTGCTCGACGGGCTGGTCTACGCCCGCTCGCAGTTCCACCACAGCGCCAACTACCGGTCGGTGATCGCGCACGGCACCGCCCGGCTGGTCACCGACGAGGCCGAGAAGACCGACGCCCTCACCGCCCTGGTGGAGAAGGTCGGCGCGGGCCGGGCCGCGGACAGCCGCCCGCCGAACCGGCGGGAACTGGCCGAGACCGCCGTACTGGCGCTGCCCCTGGTCGAGGTGTCGGTACGCGCCCGCGCCGGTGGCGTCGCCGACGAGCCGGCCGACCACGCGCTGCCACACTGGGCCGGAGTGGTGCCGCTGCGGGCGACCGCCGGGCTGCCCGAGCCGGACGACGGCGTCGCCGTGCCCGTGCCGGCGTACCTGCGGCCGGCCCGCACGCCGTGGCACGAGCCGGTTCCGCTGCGCGGCACGCACGTGCTGCTGGAACCGCTGGACCTCACGCACGCCGAGGAGTTGTTCGCCGCCACCGCCGATCCCGAGGTGTGGCGGCACTTCGGCACCCGTCAGCCGACCGACGTGGCCGCCCTGGCCGCGATCGTCCGGGGCTACCTGGCCGCCGGGCACCGGGGCGAGCAGGTGCCCTGGGTGCAGCGGTGCGCGGTGACCGGCGCGGTGGTCGGCAGCACCTCGTACTACGAGATCGACCCCGAGCGGCGGTCGGTGACCATCGGGTACACCTTCCTCGGCCGACCGTGGTGGCGTACCGGCATCAACACCGAGGCCAAGCTGCTGCTGCTCGACCGCGCCTTCGGCGAGCTGGGGGCGGTCCGGGTGGCCTGGCACACCGACATCCGCAACGAGCGGTCGCAGCGGGCCATCGAACGACTCGGCGCCACCCGGGAAGGGGTGCTGCGGATGCACCGGCTGCGCCCGGACGGCTCGTGGCGGGACACCGTGCAGTACTCGATGACCATCGACGAGTGGCCGAACGCACAGGTCAGGCTGCGGGAAAGGCTTCGCGCGCAGGCACCCGTGGCGCCATGATGTCCAGCGTGCTGGGGATCACCGACATCTGGACGTACGTGCTGGGCACCGTGGCCATCATCCTGCTACCCGGACCGAACTCGCTGTTCGTACTCTCCACCGCCGCCCGGCGCGGGGTGGGCACCGGCTACCGGGCGGCCGGCGGCGTGCTCGTCGGCGACGCCGTGCTGATGTTCCTCTCCGCCGCCGGAGTGGCATCGCTGCTCAAGGCGTACCCACCGGCCTTCCTCGTGATCAAGTACGCGGGTGCGGCGTACCTGGGCTATGTCGGGTTGACCATGCTGCGGGGAGCCTGGCGGCGCTGGCGGGACCGCAACGACCCGGACACCCCGCGACTGATCGACGCCGCGCAGCCGGCGGAGATGCGCAGCCCGTTCCGCAAGGCCATGATGATCAGCCTGCTCAACCCGAAGGCGATCCTGTTCTTCGTCTCGTTCTTCATCCAGTTCGTCGACCCGACGTACCCCTGGCCGGCGCTGTCGTTCCTGCTGCTCGGCCTGATCGCCCAGGTGACCAGCCTGCTCTACCTAACTGCGTTGATCTTCACGGGCACCTTCCTGGCCGTCCAGTTCCGCCGTCGTCGGCGGCTGGCGGCCGGCGCGACCACCGCCGTCGGTGCGCTCTTCCTCGGCTTCGGCCTCAAGCTCGCCGCCGGCTGAACGCCCGGGAGGATCACCGGCCGGCCGGCGACGGTCGGATGCCGTCGCCGCCACCGGGCGACCGTCAGGTGCCGTCGCCGCCACCACCGCCGCCGACGCCCGCGCCGCCGGCCGTGCCGCCCAGTCCGAAGCCGGGCGGGATCGGCTCGTCCGGCGGGCGGCTGACGTGGGCCGACTCGGTGATGGTGGCCGACCAGTCGGCGTGGGCCGCCGCGGCGGCGTGCCGGTTGATCGTCTCGCGCAGCCAGCCGTCCACGGTGGCCACCCAGTCCCGCCGTTCGGCGCCGACGTGCCAGATCCGGAACCGGCTGATGCTGGTGTGCGTGATGCCGGCCAGCGCCAGCCGCCGGTCGCACCAGAGGATCACCTCCAGGCCGGCGGAGTCGGTCACGAAGATCACCTCAAGCTCGGTGATCGGCCCGGCGTAGAGCGGGCCGACCCAGAAACCCCACCGCTGGTGCACGGGCAGCGTCTGCGCCACCCCGGGCAGCCGGCCGTCGACCAGGCCGGACTGGCGCGCGCTGAAGCCGAGGGTGTCCAGGGCGGCGAGCACGTGTTGCTGGGTGGGCAGCGGGTGGACGAAGACCGGCACCATGGCGCCCTGGTCCACCGCCGGTTCGATCGCCACCTCGGTACGCAACCCCATCCGCAGACTGAGCAGCGGTACGCCGCCGAGCGTGGTCAGCGGGGTCTCCCAGGGCAACGGGAACTCGAACGGGATCGACCGGGCCCGGCCCGCCCGCAGCACCAGCGGGCCGGCGACCTGCGCCGAGTGGAACTGCAACAACCGCCGGGGCGCCTCCGGATCGTCCGACTCGACCGTGCTGACCAGGCCGAGCCGGACGTGGTAGACCGGAACGTCCACGGAACCGGCGATCAGGTTCACCCGCCCCGGCAGTCGTAGCCCGGGGCGGGTGCTGGGATTGGCCAGCGCGGTCTGCACCGTCAGGCCCGTACCGCCCGACTCCGGTGACACCCCCGTCAGCCGCACCCGTGTCGCTCCTACCTGAGTCGGCGCACCGCGCGCGGAATTGGATCCGTCTCGTCGTCGAACTCCCCGATGACCTCCTCCAGCAGGTCCTCCAGCGCGACGAAGCCGACCGGTCGGGTCGGGCCGCCGCCGTTGCGGACCAGGGCCAGCTGGGACTGGCGGGCCCGCATCGCGGCCACCGCCTCGGTGACCGTCGCGGTGTCCGGCAGGGTGATCGCGTCGTTCATCAGATCCGCCGCGGTGGCGTCCGGCCGGACCGCGGTGGCCCGCACCGCCTCCCGTACGTGGACCAGGCCGCAGACGTCACCGGCAGTGTCCAGCACCGCCAGCCGCGACCGGCCGCTGTCCCGGCTGACCTGCTCGATCCGGTCCACCGGGTCGTCCCGGCGCACCGTCACCATCCGGTCGAACGGCTCCATCACCTGCGCGACCGTGGTCCCCTGCAACTCCAGCATGCTGGTCAGCAGTTCGTGCTGGGCGGCACCGAGCAGGCCGTGTTCGCGGGACTGCTCCAGCAGCATCCGCAGCTCGTCCGGGCCGTGCACCTGGGCCAACTGGTCCTGCGGGTTGACCTTCACCAGCCGCAGCAACGCGTTGGCGACCGCGTTGAGCACCGACAGCACCGGCCGGGCCACCCGGGCGAAGGCCCGGAACGGCAGGGCCAGCAGCAGCGCGGAACGCTCCGGGTGGGTGATCGCCCAGGACTTCGGGGCCATCTCGCCGACCACCAGGTGCAGGAAGGTGACCAGGCTCAGCGCGAAGATCAGCGCGACCACGTGACTGGCGCCGTACGGCAGGCCGACGGCGTGCAGCAGCGGGCTGATCAGCCGTTCGATCGCCGGTTCGGCCAGCGCACCGAGGCCGAGCGTGCACAGCGTGATGCCGAGCTGCGCGCCGGCCAGCATCAACGACAGCTCGCGGACACCGTCGAGGGCCGCCTTGGCCGCCCGACCGCCGCTGGCCGCCGCCTGTTCCAGGCGGTACCGCTTGCTCGCCACCAGGGCGAACTCGGCGGCGACGAAGAAGCCGTTGAGCGCCAGCAGGACCACCGAGGTGATCAGCGCGAATCCGGTGCTCATGCGGTCACCTCGTGGCCACGGGCGAGCTGCAGACGTACCGAGTCGGCCACGTGCCGGTCGACGGCGAGCACCTCGACGAGGGCTCGCGGCGCGACCCGGCCGTTGTCGCCGTCCACCGGCAGGTTGATCTCCAGCCGGTCGCCGACCTCGGGCACCCGGCCCAGCTCCCGCATGACCAGCCCGGAGAGGGTGTCGTACTCGGGGTGTTCGGGCAGGGAGATGCCGGTGCTGTCGGCGACCTCGTCGATCCGCCAGCGGGCCGGCACCACCCACGAGCCGTCCTCCTGCCGCGCGGGTGCCCGCTCGGGCGGGTCGTCCTCGTCGCGGATCGGGCCGACCAGTTCCTCGGCGATGTCCTCCAACGTGATCACGCCGGCGAAGCCGCCGTACTCGTCGACCACGCAGGCCAGCTGACGGTGCCCGGAGCGGAGCCGGTCCAGCACCGTCGGCAGCGGCAGCGTCTCCGGCACCAGCAACGGTGGGCCGGCCACCGCGCTGACCGGGGTGGTGGCGCGCCGCGCCGGGGGTACCCGCAGTACGTCGGCGATGCCGATCACGCCGACCAGGTCGTCGACGCCCTCCGCACCGCGGACCGGGAACCGGGACCGGCCGGTTTCGAGCAGCTCGACCACCCGGCTGACGTTCTCGTCGGCCCGTACCGTGTGCACGTCGACCCGCGGCACCATGGCCTCGCCGGCGGTCAGCTGCCGGAAGTCGAGCCCCCGGTCGAGCAGCGCGGACATCTCGGCGTCGAGGTGCCCCTCGAGCCGGGACTCGGCGATGATCTGTTCCAGATCCTCCGGGGTGGCGCCGCTGGGCAGTTCCTCGATCGGCTCGATGCCGACCCGGCGCAACAGCCGCACCGCGGCCCGGTCGAACAGCTTGATCAGTGGACCGGCGACGGCCAGGTACATCAGGGTGGATCGAGCCAGGGCCCGGGCGACCGGCTCGGGCCGGGCGATGGCTAGGTTCTTCGGCGCCAGCTCGCCCAGCACCATCTGCACGATGGTGGCGATCACCAGAGCCAGCGCCACCGACAGCGGCAGGCTGACCGAGGTGGGTACGCCGGAGACGCCGAACAGCTCGGCCAGGCCGGCGCCGAGGTAGGGCTCGGCCATGTAACCGACCAGCAGGGTGGTGACGGTGATGCCGAGCTGGGCACCGGAGAGCATGAACGACAGCCGCGCGGTGACTTCCAGGGCTCGGGCGGAGGCCTGGTCGCCCTCGACGGCGCGCTGCTTGAGCTTGCCCCGGTCGACGGCGACGTAGCCGAACTCCTGCGCGACGAAGTAGCCCGTCGCGACGGTCAGAACGATGATCAGAGTAAGACCGACGAAGATCAACACGGGACGCTCAGGGCTCCCGGGGCCGTCGGGTCGTATGGATGCCGGGGCTTACCCGGCTGGCTACTGCTGCCCTCCTGGGCAGAAGAGTCGATCATGCCGTCATTCTACCGGTCCGGCCGCCGCCACCGGCGGCATGCGGCGAGGCACCCCCGACCCGAGGTGGTGGTGCGTGGCGAGCCCTCCGGGCGGGCGTACCGACCGCGAAACCCGGCGGCGACGACGGCGACCCGACCCGGACTGACGGTGCGCGCGTCGATCACGACTCCGCCCCCTCCGCCCGCGCCACACCAAGATCACGAGCGGTCGGCGGGCGGTCGGCCAGATCGTCCGCTTCGAGCAGCTGTCGGTCCAGCCGCCCGGTGCGGTACGCGGCCCGTCCGATCATCTGGGCGGCGACCGGTGCGGTGGCCAGTTGGAAGAGGGCGATCAGCGCGATCATGCCGATGTCGGAGAGGGTACGCAGCCGCAGCGACACCCCGAGCAACAGCAGCAGCACCCCGAGGACCTGCGGCTTCGTCGCCGCGTGCATCCGGGTCGGCGCGTCCGGGAAGCGCAACACCCCGATCGCGGCGGCCAGGCTCAGCAGCGCACCGGCGACCAGACTGGCCGCACCCAGCCAGTCGGCCACGTCGCCCAGCGTCACCCCGCCGAGCAGGTCGGCGGCCGAGGCCACCCCGCCGAGCAGGTCGGCGGCGGCCGGGGTCAGAACACCGAGCCGGTCGGCGGCGGCCGGGGTCACGGCCGTTCCCGGACGGCGAAGCGGACCAGGGAGACCGAACCGACGAAGCCGAGCAGGGCGAGCACCACCAGCACCGGCAGCGTGGTCGCGTGCCGGTTGATCGCCGCCTCCGCGCCCACCGCGCCGACCATGGTGGCCAGCAGCATGTCGGCGGCGATCACCCGGTCCAGCAGCGACGGGCCGCGGTAGAGCCGGGTGAGGGCGAGCAGGGCGGTCACCGACAGCAGGCCGGCCAGGACGGCGATCAGGACGACGCTCACGAGGACTCCTTGTCGGCGGGACCGGCGGGGCCGGCGGGATCGGCGGGATCGGCGGGGCCGGCGGGATCGGGCCGGTCGGCCCGCTGGGCGGGATCGGCGTTGAGCCGGCGTACCTCGGCCGCCGAGCCGACCGCCGAGATGATCCGACGTTCCACCTCGCGTACCTGGTCGCGGGCGTCGGCGAGGTCGCTCGGTCGGCGTACGTCGAGCACGTGCACGTAGAGCGTCGCGCTGGCCCGGTCCACCTCGACGATCAACGTGCCCGGCACCAACGAGAGCGCCTCGGCGGTCAGCGCCAGGTTGAGGTCGGTGCGTACCCGCAACCGCACCGCGACGATGGCCGACCGGGGGACGTAGCCGGGCTGCACCGCGATCCGGGCCACATGTGCACTGGCCCGGACCAGCTCGACGACGAAGCTCGCGGCGAACACCAGCAGTCCACGTGGGCGCAGCCGACCACTGAAGGAGACCGGTGGAAGCGGGAAGAACAGCAGCACCACCGTGGCCACCGCCAACCCACCGAACAGGTTCGCCCAGCTGAAGTCGCCCCAGAGCAGGTTCCAGACCAGCACCAGCCAGCCGAGCGCGATCGCCTGGTCGCGCCACCGGCCCAGCCGGTCCCGGACCCGCCGGCCGGGCTCGACCGCCACGTCGGCGCCGGGGTCCGCGCCGGTCACGGCGGCCCGCCCAGTTCGGCGCCGGTCACGGCGGTCCGCCCGGCAGTACGGCGTGGATGTACGGGGTACGGTCGCGCAGGTCGATCGCGGCGCCGGTGGTCACGTCGAACAACGGACCGGCCACCACGGTCAGGCCGACCCCGAGAATGACCAGGACGGTGGTGGCGCCGACAGTCAACGCCGGCAGCGGCGCGGTCGACGGCACCGTCTGGCAGGGCGTACGCCAGAAGACCATGCTCCACGCCCGGCTGGCGACGTAGAGGGTGAGCAGGCTGGTCAGGGTGCCGACCGCCACCAGCGTCCAGGCCAGCGCGCCACCGGCGGCCACGCCGGCCTGGAGCAGGCCGAGCTTGCCGAGGAAACCGGAGAACGGCGGGATGCCGGCGAGGTTCATCGCCGAGACGAAGAAGAGCACCCCGAGCAGCGGCGTCAGGCGGGCCAGCCCGCCGAGCCGACGGAGGTCGGTGCTGCCGGTGCGCTGTTCGACCAGGCCGGCCACCAGGAAGAGGGTGGTCTGGATGGTGATGTGGTGCACCACGTAGAAGATCGCGCCGACGAGCCCGGCGACCGTGCTGAGCCCCACCCCGAAGATCATGTAGCCGATGTGGCTGACCAGGGTGAACGACAGCAGCCGCTTCATGTCCGACTGGGCCACCGCGCCGAGGATGCCGACCAGCATGGTCAGTCCCGCCACCACCAGCAGCAGCGTGCCGGCCTGCTCGCCGGGGAAGAGCAGGGTCTGGGTCCGGATGATCGCGTACACGCCGACCTTGGTGAGCAGACCGGCGAAGACGGCGGTGACCGGGGCCGGTGCGGTCGGGTAGCTGTCCGGCAGCCAGGCCGAGAGCGGGAAGACCGCCGCCTTGATGCCGAAGGCCAGCAACAGCATCAGCTGCAGGCTCAGCCGTACGCCGTCGGGCAGCGCGTCGAGCCGCGCGGCGAGGTGCGCCAGGTTGAGGGTGCCGGTCGCCGCGTACACCAGGCCCACCGAGATCAGGAAGATCATCGAGGCCAGTACGTTGACCACCACGTACGTCGAGCCGGTACGGATCCGCAGCGGGGTGCCGTTCAGGGTGATCAGGACGAAGCTCGCGGCGAGCAGCATCTCGAAGCCGACGAAGAGGTTGAACAGGTCACCGGCGAGGAAGGCGTTGGTCACGCCGGCGGTCAGCACCAGGTAGGTGGGGTGGAAGATGGCCAGCGGCGCGCTCTCGCCGGTCTCCCCCTGCCCCTGCCCGATCGAGTAGAGCAGCACGCAGAGGGTCACCGCCGAGGAGACCACCAGCATCAACGCGGCCAACTGGTCGGCGACCAGCACGATGCCGACCGGCGCGGGCCACGCGCCGATCTGGACCACCAGCGGCCCGTGCCGGTACGCCTGCACCAGCAGCACCGACGCCACCACCAGGGTGGCGGCCAGGCAGCTCACGCTGACCAACCGCTGCGGCAGTGGACGGTTCACCAGCAGCAGCGTCAGGGCCGCACCCAACAACGGCAGCAGCACCGGCAGCGGGACGAGTGCGGTCATCGCCACCCCCGCTGCGGGCGGCGCGCGTACCGGCTCATCGGGGCCCCTTCCCGCGCCACCGCTGCCAGGGCGCCGGCGTGTCGACCTGCTCGGGGTCGTCCTCCGGTGGCTCGCTGCCCAGGTCGGAGGCGGAGATCTCCTTACGCGCGGCGCGGCGCACGATCCGCTGGTCCTCGATGTCGTCGGGCACCTCGTCGTCGCCGGTCAGGAACCAGCTGCGATAGCTGATGGCCAGCAGGAACGCGGTGAACCCGAGGGTGATCACGATGGCGGTGAGCACCATGGCCTGGGGCAGGGCGTCGCTCATCTCCGCCGGGTCGGTGACACCGACCACCGGCGGGCCGCCGGACCGCCCGCCGAAGATGATCAGAAGGTTGACGCCGTTGCCGACCAGGATGACGCCGAGCAGGATCCGGGTCAGGCTGCGTTCCAGCAGCAGGCTCACCCCACAGCCGACGAGCACGCCGATCGCGACGAAGGACACCAGGTTGGCGCCGGACTCTCTCATCGGGACCCCCCACGGCGTTCCACGGCGAGCCCCCCCTGCGCCCCGCGACCGGCGGCCTCGATGTTCCGGTCCACCTCGGCGCCGAGGCTGCGCAGCACGTCCAGCGCCAGCCCGATCACCACGAGGTAGACACCGACGTCGAAGAAGAGCGAGGTGATCAGGTAGAAGTCGCCGACCACCGGCAGCCACAGGTCGACCTTGACGCTTTCCAGCGCGGCGCCACCGGCCAGCAGGGACGCCACCGCACCGCCGACCGCCAACGCCAGGCCGGCGCCGAGCACCGTGCCGGCACCCACCGGCGCGGCCTCGGCCAGCTCGTACCGGCCACCCGCGAGGTACCGCATGGTGAGCGCGAGGCCGGCCACCAGCCCGCCAGCGAACCCGCCGCCGGGCGCGTTGTGACCGGAGAAGAGCAGGTAGAGCGAGAAGAGCACCGCGGTGTGGAAGATCAACCGGGTGACCACCTCCAGCACGATCGACCGGTTCCGTTCGCGCAGGGTGGCGCCGCCCCGCAGCCACACCCGCCGGCCGGCGACCGGCTCACCCCGATCGGCCTCCAGCCGGCGCGGTCGCGGCCCGGTCCGGGACTGCTGGAAGACCAGGCTGGCCACCCCGGTGGCGGCCACCACCAGCACCGCCAACTCCCCCAGGGTGTCCCAGGCCCGGATGTCGACGAGCGTCACGTTCACCACGTTGCGGCCGTGGCCCTGCTCGACGGCCAGGCTCGGGAACCGTTCGGAGATGCTGGGTGCCTGCCGGGCCGAGGTGGCGGCCACGGCGAGGCCGGCGACCGTCAACCCGACCGTCAACCCGATCATGCGGCGGATCCAGCGGCTACTGCGCAACGGGCGTACCGAGAACCGCTCCGGCAGGCGCCGCAGCACCAGTACGAAGATCGCGATGGTCACGGTCTCCACCAGGAACTGGGTCAGCGCCAGATCCGGCGCCCCGTGCAGCACGAACAGCATCGCGGTGCCGTAGCCGGTCATCCCGACCAGCAGCATGGCGGTCAGCCGGCGGCGGGCCCCCACCGCGAGCAGGGCGCCACCGGCGATGACCACCAGCACCACCGGCTGCACCGGGCTCGACCACAGGTCGATCGAGTGCGCCCAGGGCCGGATCACCAGCAGTACCCCGCCGGGCACGGTGGAGAGCACCACCAGGATGAGGCCGAGGTACTGCGGCAGCGAGCCCCGCTGGGTGACGCTGGTGACGTCCACCGCGGTCCGGTCGAAGCGATGGGTGATCCACTCGTACCCCTGCTGGCCGGTCACCGGCGAGCGCACCCTTGCCAGCGCCGGGGCGAGCGGGCCGCGCAGCGCGAACAGCACGGCACCCCCGACCAGGGTCACCCCGGACAGGCCGAGCGGAAGGTGCAGACCGGGCCAGAGCGCCAGGTGCGCGTCGACCGTGCCGAAGAGTTCGGCGTACGGGTGCAGGAGGTTGTCCAGCGCTCCCGCCGCCGTACCGGCGACCAACCCGGCACCGGCCAGCACCGTCGGCGGCACCAGCATCGGTAGCGCCACCCGGCGCAGTCTGGTCGGCGCCACCCCGGGGCGGGCGCCGAACGCACCCCAGACGAACCGGATGCTGTAGGCCACCGTCAGCACGGTGCCGACGACCAGCACCGCGAGGACCAGCGGCCGGTCGGTGAAGGCGGCGAACACCGCCTCCTTGGCGACGAAACCGACCAGCGGTGGCAGGCCGGCCATGGACGCGGCGGCGAGCACCGCCACCCCGGCCAGGAACGGCGAGTCGCGCCACAGCCCGGACAGTTTCCGCAGGTCGCGGGTACCGGCACCATGGTCGATGACGCCGACCACCAGGAACAGCGCCGACTTGAACAGGGCGTGGGCGAGCAACATCGCCACGCCGGCCAGCGCGGCGTCGGCGGTACCGACCCCGACGGCCACCGCCAGCAGCCCGAGCTGGCTGACCGTACCGTAGGCGAGCAGCAGCTTCAGGTCGGTCTGGCGCAGCGCCGCCCAGCCACCCAGCACCATGGTGACCAGCCCGGCGACCAGCACCACCGGCCGCCAGGGGCCGACCACGGCGAGCATCGGGGCGAGCAGGCCGAGCAGGTAGATACCGGCCTTCACCATCGCCGCCGCGTGCAGGTACGCGCTGACCGGCGTCGGCGCCGCCATCGCCACCGGCAGCCACGAGGTGAACGGCAGCAACGCCGACTTGGACAACGCACCGAGCAGAATCAGCAACACCGCCACGACCAGGTACGGCCCGCCGGGCAGCGGCCGTTCGGCCAGTTCGGACCAGCGGTAGGTGCCGGCGTGGTGGCCGAGCATGATGAACCCCACCAGCATGGCCAGGCCGCCGAGGGTGGTCACGATCAACGCCTGGGCCGCGGCCCAGCGGGCCGACCGCCGCTCGGTACTGTGCCCGATCAGCAGGTACGAGAAGACCGTGGTCAACTCCCAGCAGACGTAGAGCAGCAGCAGGTCGTCGGCGAAGACCAGCCCGAGCATCGCCCCGGCGAAGCCGACCATCACCCCGGCGTACCGGGCCATCCCGGCGGCGTCGGGCGGGAAGTACCGCGCGCTGTAGACCAGCACCAGCGCGCCGACGCCGCCGACGAGCAGGGTCAACAGCCAGGACAGCGTGGTCGTCCGCAACGCCAGGTCCAGCCCCAGCTGCGAGATCCACGGGTACGTCTCGGCGACCGCGCCGCCCTGGGCCACGTCCGGCGTACGCAGCACCGCCCAGCCGAACGCGGCGGCGGGTGCGAGCGCCAACGGGTAGCAGGCACGCGGACCCCACCAACGCACCAGCAGCGGTGCCACGAGGGCCGCCACGAGGTGCAGGATCAGCAGTACCAGCACGCGCGCTCCCCGGTCGAGGTGGCCGCGGCGCCCGTTCCGCGTGCTTGGCGCCTAGAAGCGATCAAACGGCACTCCGGCCCCCAATGCCGCCAGTTTCCCGAGAAATACCCATATCTGGCGTCTAGGCGCCCCCACCCCACGCCCCGCCCCACGCCACCCCGTGCGTGCTCCACCCCACGCCACGCCCCCACGCCACCCCGTGCGTGCTCCACCCCGCCCCGCCCCACGCCACCTGTGCGTGCTCCACCTCACGCCCCGCCCCCCGCGCCACGCCACCCCGTGCGTGCTCCGCCCCACGCCCACGCCGCCCCATGCGTGCTCCACCCCACGCCGCCCCGTGCGTGCTCCACCCCACGCCCCGCCCACGCCACCCCATGCGTGCTCCATCCCACGCCCCACCCCACGCGCCACGCCGCCCCGCGCCACCCCGTGCCACGCCGCCCCGCGCCACCCCGTGCCACGCCGCCCCGCACCCGCACCCGCACCCGCACCCGCACCGCCCCACGCCCGACCCCGCGATCTTGCAGTATTGGACGGGATAAAAGCCGCTTCTCATACCAAACTTGCGACGGGAAGCGCAAGATCGCGAGGGCGGACGGCTCGCCCTGCCGCGTTGCCGCGCGCCGAGGTGGGTCGGCTCGCCCTGCCCCTTGCCGCCCGCTCTGCCGCCGGACGATGCGGGATGGCGGCTGCCCCTGCTCAAGGTCACGCTCGATCCGGGATCGAGGGGCCTCAACCGCGCTCGGAAAACACTCGATCCCGGATCGAGCGTGACCTTGCCGGCGCGGTGCCAGCCTGGGCGAGGCGAAGTACCGCGCAGAGGCTGATACCCCACGAACCTGTGGGGCAGGGCACGCCGCGAACCAATGACACAGGGCGGGGCCACCTCAAGCGCCGCGAACAGCCGGGCGGGGCAGGGTATGCCGCGAACAACGGGACGAGGGCAGGGCGCGCCGCGAACCACTGGACGAAGGCAGGGCCACCGCAAGCACCGCCAACCGCGGGACGGGGCGGAAGCGGATCGCGAACAGCGGAACCGGAGCCCATCGCGAGGAAATGGGGCGGGGCGGGAGGCGGCCGCGAACGGTGGAGCAGGAGACGGGCCGTGAACGGTGGAGCAGGAGGCGGCCGTGAACGGTGGAGCAGGAGGCGGCCGTGAGTGGTGGATCAGGTGCGCGAAGGGCTGGGAGCGTCGGCGTCGCGTACGGGGCGGCTCTCGACCATCAGGTCGGGGCGACCGAGCCGTCCGGCCGCCTTGTTGACCAGCCGCTGGGCGGCGGCCAGGGAGCGGACGGAGAGTAGCCGGCCGCGGCTCTCCCGGCGTAGCACGAAGTAGTGCACGGCAACCCGTACCTGCGCCCGGTCGGCGGCGCTGGCCTGGGCGGTGACGAGGACCAGTTCCCGCAGGCAACCGGCGAGCCGTTCGGCCAGTTCCAGGTCCGCGCCGTGCAGGCCGGCACGGAGGGTGGCGACGTGACTGTCGACCTTGCGGATCAGGACGTCGCAGTTGGACCCAGAGTTCCGCTCCTCGACGGCCATCCGATCCCCTCCACCGCTCACCACGCCGCGAGTGAAGTTACTTTATGTTGCCTGCTGCAATCAAGCAGTTAAGTGAGACTTAACGGATTGAACAGTCAAATAGCCGCGAGCGTCTTAACTCGTACACAACCGTACGGTCCAGCGTCGGCGGGTGTCGGTACCCGCAGGCAGGATGGGGGGCGTGGCGGATTCCATCGGAGGCTCGGGTGCGGCGGTGCTCTCCCGCTTCGGCACGGCGACCCGGGAGTGGTTCGGCGCGGCGTTCGCCGCGCCGACGGCGGCGCAGGTCGGTGCCTGGGCGGCGGTCGCCGCCGGGCGCCACGCCCTGGTCGTGGCGCCGACCGGTTCGGGCAAGACCCTGGCCGCCTTCCTCTGGTCACTGGACCGCCTCGCCCGTGAGCCGGCCCCGGCCGACGCCCGGCACCGGTGCCGGGTGCTCTACGTCAGCCCACTCAAGGCGCTCGCGGTCGACGTCGAACGTAACCTGCGTGCCCCGCTCGCGGGCATCCGGCAGGCCGCCACCCGGCTCGGGCTCACCCCGCCGGACATCACCGTCGGGATGCGTACCGGTGACACGCCGGCCGACGAGCGGCGGGCCTTCGCGCGTACCCCGCCGGATGTGCTCATCACCACCCCGGAGTCACTGTTCCTGCTGCTCACCTCGGCCGCCCGCGACTCGCTGCGCGGCGTCCAGACGGTGATCGTCGACGAGGTGCACGCGGTGGCCGGCACCAAGCGCGGTGCCCACCTCGCGCTCTCCCTGGAACGCCTCGACGAGCTGCTGCCCGCCCCGGCGCAGCGGATCGGCCTCTCCGCGACGGTCCGGCCGGTCGACGAGTGCGCCCGGTTCCTCGGCGGCGCCCGGCCGGTCGACGTGGTCGCACCGGCCACCGCCAAGACGATCGAGGTCAGCGTCCAGGTGCCGGTGGAGGACATGACCCGCCTCGACGAGCAGGAGGCACCGCTGGACGATCTCGCCGGCCCGCGTACGGCGTCGATCTGGCCGGCGGTGGAGGAACGGGTCTACGCGCTGATCCGGGCCCACCGCTCGACCATCGTCTTCACCAACTCCCGGCGCAGCGCGGAACGGCTCTGCGCTCGGCTCAACGAACTCGCCGCCGAGGAGACGACGCCCGAGCAGGCGACCGCGTCGGTCACCCGACCGGCCCGGACACCCGCGGAGATGATGGCGCAGGCCGGGGCGGTCTCGGGCGCCCCACCGGTGATCGCCCGGGCGCACCACGGCAGCGTCTCGCGGGAGGAACGGCGGCACATCGAGGAGTCGCTCAAGGCCGGTCAGCTGCCCGCCGTGGTCGCCACCTCCAGCCTCGAACTCGGCATCGACATGGGCGCGGTCGACCTGGTGGTACAGATCGAGGCGCCGCCCAGCGTGGCCGCCGGCCTGCAACGCGTCGGCCGGGCCGGGCACCAGGTCGGCGCGGTGTCCCGTGGGGTGGTGCTGCCCAAACACCGCGGCGACCTGCTCTCCTGCGCCGTGGTGGCGGAGCGGATGAGCGACGCCGCGATCGAGGAGCTGCACCACCCCCGCAACCCGTTGGACGTACTGGCCCAGCAGGTCGTCGCGATGGTCGCGCTGGACCAGTGGCGGGTCGGCGACCTGGCGGCGGTGGTCCGCCGGGCGGCGCCCTTCGCCGAGCTGCCCGACTCGGCGCTGCACGCCGTGCTGGACATGCTCTCCGGGCGCTACCCGTCGACCGCCTTCGCGGAACTGCGTCCCCGGCTGGTGTGGGATCGCGCCACCGACGTACTGACCGGCCGCCCCGGCGCGCAGCGACTCGCGGTGACCAGCGGCGGCACCATCCCGGACCGGGGCCTGTTCGGGGTCTTCCTGGCCGGGGCGGAACGCGCCGCCCGCGTCGGTGAACTGGACGAGGAGATGGTCTACGAGTCCCGGGTCGGCGACGTGTTCCTGCTCGGCTCGTCGTCCTGGCGGATCGAGGAGATCACCCCGGACCGGGTACTGGTCTCCCCCGCCCCCGGGCAGGCCGCCAAGATGCCGTTCTGGAAGGGCGACCAACCGGGCCGACCGGTGGAGCTGGGCCGGGCGATCGGGGCCCGGGTCCGCACGCTGCTGCGGCAGGACGACGCGACGGCCACCGCCACGTTGCGGACCGCCGGGCTGGACGACTGGGCCGCCGGCAACCTGCTGGCGTACCTGCGCGAGCAGCAGGCGGTGACCCGGTCGCTGCCGGACGACCGGACGGTGGTGGTCGAGCGGTTCCGCGACGAGCTGGGTGACTGGCGGCTGGCCGTGCACAGCGTCCTCGGCGCCCGGGTGAACGCACCCTGGGCGCTGGCCATCGGCCGGCGCCTCGCCGAACGGCACGGCGTCGACGCGCAGGTGCTGCCCGCCGACGACGGCATCGTCGTACGCCTGCCGGACACCGCCGAGAGCCCACCCGGCGCCGACGTCGTCGCCTTCGACCCGGACGAGATCGCCCAGCTGGTGGAGGAGTCGGTCGGCACGTCGGCACTGTTCGCGGCCCGGTTCCGCGAGTGTGCCGCACGGTCGCTGCTGCTGCCCCGCCGCGACCCGCGCCGCCGCCAGCCGCTGTGGCAGCAACGGCAACGTGCCGCCCAACTGCTCGACGTGGCCCGCGAGTACGCCGACTTCCCGGTCACCCTGGAGGCGGCCCGGGAGTGTCTCCAGGACGTCTTCGACGTGCCCGCCCTGGTCCAGGTGATGCGCGACCTCGCCGGCCGTCGGGTCCGGCTGGTCGAGGTGGAGACGCCCCGACCGTCACCGTTCGCCCGCTCCCTGCTCTTCGGCTACGTCGGTGCGTTCCTCTACGAGGGCGACGCCCCGCTCGCCGAGCGCCGGGCCGCGGCACTCGCGCTGGATTCGGCCCTGCTCGGCGAGCTACTCGGCCGCGTCGACCTGCGCGAGTTGCTCGACCCGGCGGTGCTCGCCGAGACCGAGCGGCAACTGCGTTGGCTGACCCCGCAGCGCCGCCCCCGCGACGCCGAGGACGTGGTCGAGCTGCTGCGCCAGCTCGGCGACCTGAGCACCGACGAGTTGGCCGAGCGTGGGGTGCCCGACGGGTGGCTGACGGAGCTGGCGGCCACCCGCCGGGTACTGCGGGTCCGCATCGCCGGGCAGGACCGCTGGGTGGGGGTGGAGGACGCCGGGCGGCTGCGGGACGCGCTCGGGGTGGCGCTGCCGGTGGGGGTCGCCGAGGCGTACCTCGCACCGGGCGCCGATCCGCTCGGTGACCTGGTCGCCCGGTACGCGCGTACCCACGCCCCGTTCGCGGCGGCCGGCTGCGCGGCCCGGTTCGGGTTGGGGGTCTTCGTGGTGGAGCAGGCGCTGCGCCGGCTGGCCGCCACCGGACGGGTGGTCTCCGGCGAGTTCACCCCGGACGCGGTCGGCACCCAGTGGTGCGACGCGGAGGTGTTGCGCCTGCTGCGCCGCCGGTCGCTGGCCGCACTGCGCCGGGAGATCGAACCGGTGCCGCCCCGGACGCTGGCCACCTTCCTGCCCCGCTGGCAGCAGGTCGGCTCCGCGGCGCGGGGGGTGGAGGCGGTGGCCGCCGCCGTCGAGCAGTTGCAGGGCGCGTCGGTGCCGGCGTCGGCGCTGGAACGGCTGGTGCTGCCGGCCCGGGTGGCCGACTACTCCCCCGCGTTGCTCGACGAGCTGTGTGCCAGCGGCGAGGTGGTGTGGGCCGGTGCGGGTGCGATCTCCGGCGGGGACGGCTGGGTCAGCCTCGCGTACGCCGACGTGGCACCGCTGCTGCTGCCGCCGCCGGACGACGCGCTGGCCCGCACGCCCCGGCACGACGCGGTGCTCGACGCCCTCGGCGACGGGCAGGCACTGTTCTTCCGGGCCCTGGCCGACCGGGTCGGCGCCACCGACGACGCCGAGCTGACCACGGTCGTCTGGGATCTGGTCTGGGCCGGGCACCTGACCAACGACACCCTGGCCCCGTTGCGTACGGTGCTCGGCGGCGGTGGCGCGCACCGGGCCCGCTCGGCTGTGGCGCGCAGCCGCTACCGGCGGCCGGGTCGGGTGGCCCTGCCCAGCCGCAATGGGCCGCCCACGGTGGCCGGCCGCTGGTCCCGACTGCCGGAGCGGGACACCGACCCGACCCGGCGGGCCGCCGCCCTGGCCGACGTCTTGTTGGAGCGTCACGGGGTGCTCACCCGGGGCGCGGTCGTGGCGGAGCAGGTGACCGGGGGCTTCGCCGCGGTCTATCCGGTGCTGGCCGCGTTGGAGGAACGTGGCGCGGCCCGGCGCGGCTACTTCGTCGACGGACTGGGCGCGGCGCAGTTCGCGGTGCCCGGCGCGGTCGACCGGATCCGCGCCCTGGCCGAGCCGCTGGGCACCGGGCCCACCCGGGGCGGCCCGGCCCTGGTGCTGGCCGCCACCGACCCGGCGAACCCGTACGGTGCGGCGCTGCCCTGGCCGGAGCGGGTGGTCGACTCCGGTGACGCGGCGCCGCCGGCCACCGGTCACCGCGCCGGCCGCAAGGCCGGCGCCCTGGTCGTACTTGTCGCCGGTGACCTGGTGCTGTACGTGGAGCGGGGCGGGCGCACGATCCTCTCCTTCACCGACGACGTCGACGCGTTGGCCGCCGCCGGCAAGGCACTGGCCGGCGCGGTCGGGTCCGGCGCGTTGGGGCCGATCTCGGTGGAGCGCGCCGACGGCGAGGCGGTGGGTTCGTCCCCGCTGCGCGACGCGCTCACCGCCGCCGGATTCCGTGCCACCCCGCGCGGCCTGCGGCTACGTGCCTGAACCGCCGCCCAACCGCCGCGCCAGAACCGCCCAACCGCCGCGCCTGAACCGCCGCCCAACCGCCGTGCCAGAGCCGCGCGGCTGCGGCCCGATCGGGACGGGCGGGCTCAGCGCAGGCCCGCCAGCACCTTCTCGTAGCGGGGGCGGTCGGCCTTCGGCGTGGGCGCCTCCAGGTAGTTGAGCACCACCGTGCCGCTGCGGTACGACGCACCGGTCCACCGCTGCGCCATGTCGTCGGCGCTGCTCTCGTCGGGGAAGACGTACACGGCGACGCCGTCGGTCACGACCAGCTCCGAGCAGCCCAACCCGAGCCCGTCCGGTCCACACTCGACGGCGCGGTCCCGGGAGTTGCCGGCCTTCAACCCGGCTTTGCGGAAGGCCGCGACGACGTCCCGGGCGCTGGGTGCCCCCGCCTGGCGGGGCGGCAACTCCACCGGCGGTGCACTCAGCGGCAACCGCTGGGCGCTGCTGCCGGCGCTCGGCGCGGCCGGCGCGGTGGCACCACCGACGGGCGCGGTGGCGGTCGGCGCGGTGGCCGGATCGGCCGGCGCCGCGGTGGTGTTCTCCGGCGGGCCGGGCGGTAGTTCCGGGGTCGGCCCGGTGGGCCCGGCGGACGGGGGCGCCGCCGGTCCAGCGGCGGGCGGGCGGTCCGGGTCACCGCCGCAGGCCGAGAGCGCGGCCGCAGCCGTGAGCAGGACGACGGCCGACAGGATCCGGTTGGTCACCCTGGCAGTCTGCCCAATCGGCCCGGTCTCGGGCAGTGGCCGGTCGGTCAGCGCCGCTGTCGCTTTTCCGCCACGATGGACGATCACCCGGGCCGTCGGCAGCGGCCGGTACCGGCCGTAACATCCGGTGTCGTGACGAGCAGTACGCGCAGCCCCGCACCGGCCGAGGTCGTCTCGTTGACCACCGACTACGGGCTGGCCGACGGGTTCGTGGCGGCCTGCCACGGCACCATCGCCCGGCTCGCACCGCGGCTGCGGGTGATCGACGTGACCCACCTGGTGCCACCGGGAGACGTCCGCCGGGGCGCGACGGTGCTCGCGCAGACCACGCCGTACCTGCCGTACGGGGTGCACGTGGCGGTGGTCGACCCGGGCGTCGGTACGGCCCGCCGGGGGATCGCCCTGGCCACGGCGGGCGGGCTGCTGGTCGGGCCGGACAACGGCCTGCTGCTCGACGCCGCCGACGCGCTGGGCGGGGTGGACCAGGCGGTGGAGCTGACCAACCCCCGTTGGCTGGCGCCCCGGGTCTCGGCGACCTTCCACGGCCGGGACGTGTTCGCGCCGGTCGCGGCCCGACTCGCGGTGGGCGCGCCGCTGCCCGAGGCCGGCCCGGCGGTCGACCCGTCGACGTTGGTGCGGCTGCCGGAGCCGGTGGTGCGTCCGGAGCCGCACGGGTTCGTCGCCGAGGTGTTGACGGTGGACCACTTCGGCAACGTCCAGTTGGCCGCCCCGGCCGATCTGCTGGCCGCGCTACCGGCCCGACTGCGGGTCCGCCCGGCGGGCGACCGGACCGGTGGACACCGGGCGGTGCACGGGCGTACCTTCGCAGACGTCCCGGTCGGCGCCCTGCTCGCGCACGTCGACTCGGCCGGCCGGGTCGCCCTCTCGGTCAATGGTGGCCGGGCGGCCGAGTTGCTCTCCGCCGTCCCCGGTACGCTGCTGCGGGTCGACGGACTCGCCGCCTCCTGACCGGTCCGGCGCCACACGCTCGAAACGTCCACTGTGGAAGGCTGTCGGGGTGGAAGATCGCTGGGTGCCTGCCGCCTGTCCCTGCTGCGCGTCCCGGACCGGCGGTGGCACCTGTCCGGTCTGCTTCTGGACCGACGACGGCCAGGGTGATGCCGACGCCGAGGTGGTGCGCGGTGGCGTGAACGGGGATCTGAGCCTGACCATGGCCCGGCTCAACTTCGCCGTCTACGGCGCCTGCCACCCCCGCTACCAGGACCTGGTGCGCGCTCCCCGGCCGGAGGAACTGCCCTGACGACGCGGCCGGGCCGGTGTCACCCGACACCGGCCCGGCTCGGCGTACCGAATCAGCAGGGCGACACCGAACCACCCCAGACCGCCGAGATGTACGCGTGGCTGACGAACTGCCCGCTGGCCAGCCGGTTCCACCGGTTCGTGGTGCGGTACGGACCGCTCACCGTCTGCCCGGTCACGTAACACTGGACGGGCACGTTGGCGTACCGGGCGGCCAGGCCCCGTGTCGCGTACGAGGTACCCGGGCCGGATCGGATGTTCAGCGGTCCGTCGCCGACCACCCCTCGGGGCCCGCTACCGGTCCACAGGTACGCGACGTCGACCCACGAGTTCGTGGTGAGCTGCAGCCCGTCCCAGAAGGTCCCGTCGGCCAGGTCGATGCCGGCCGGGTTGAGCACCACCCGACCGAACTGGTCCCGCCCGCCGTTGTAGCCGGACTGGTACGCGGCCTGCGCCTGCGGCCGGCCCTGCGGCAGGTCCTTCCAGTTCTCCCGTACCGCGCTGGGGTTCCAGTAGTCGTCGCGGGTGTTCCACGGGCCGACGTCCCAGACCGGCGCGTACTCGCAGCGGCTGCCGCTGGTGGTGCAGACCCGGACGGTGTAGTCACCGGAGTTGCGCGGGGACAGGCCACGGCGCGACGGCAGGGCCACGAAGTGGTCCCGGGGCGCCACGGTGTGCCCGTTGGCGGTCGTCTCGCCGACCAGGCCGATCCGGGTCGCGTACACCCGGTAGGTGGGGCCAGGGGTGGCGGCGGTGACGGCGACCCGGTCGGCGGTCAGCCGGACGGTACGCACCTCGGCGGTCGCGCCGGACGCGCCGGCGCTGAGCACCACCCGGGCCTGCACCTGGCGGACCGGCTGGTCGAAGACGGCGGCCGGGACGGCGTCGCGCCACTCGGTCCAGCCACTGGTACGCCAGCCACGGACCTGGACGGTGGCGGTGGCGCCGGACTTGGCGGCGGCGGCGACCTCGGCCCGCACCCGGGTCGCCGGGCGGCTGAGGTTCCGCGTCGGGGTCACCAGCATGCCCTCGGCGACGGCGCTGCGCGGAGCCGGTGCGGCAGGTGGCCGGGCGTCGGCCAGCCGCAGTCCGGTCCGGGTGTGCCGGACGTTGACGTCGTCGGCATCGACGACGGAGAGGTCGGCGTGCCAGCGGTCGGCCCGGGCGGCCGAGGCGGGTGCGGGTTGCAGGGACACGGTGAGTACCGCGGCCATGGCGAGCGTGAGGACAGGGATACGGGGAAACTTCATGGGCATTCCTCCAGATAGTTCCCCCGATAGTGCCTATATGCATAGATCCACTAGAAGGGCAGTACAGATAGCGATACACGTGAATTGGGCTCGGCTGGGGGAGAATGGCGAGATGCCCGAGGGTGACACCGTCTGGAACACCGCCCGCGTACTGACCCGCGCGCTGGCCGGCACCCGGCTCACCGGCACCGACTTCCGGGTACCCCGGCTGGCCACCACCGATCTCACCGGATGGCGGGTGGACGAGTGCGCCAGCCGCGGCAAACACCTGCTGCTCCGGCTGGCGGATCCGACCGGCGCGGACGGCTGGACCCTGCACTCGCACCTACGGATGGACGGCACCTGGCGGACGTACGCCCCCGGGGAGCGGTGGAGCGCCCGACCGGCGCACCTGATCCGGGTGGTGCTGCGCGCACCGACCGCGACCGCCGTCGGCTACCACCTGCACGACGTGGCCCTGGTACCGACCACCGAGGAGGACCGGCTCGTCGGCCACCTCGGCCCCGACCTGCTCGGCCCGGACTGGGATCCGGCCGAGGCCGCGCGCCGGCTGGCCGAACACCCCGAGGAGACCATCGCGGAGGCCCTGCTCGACCAGCGCAACCTGGCCGGCGTCGGCAACATCTACAAGTGCGAGGTGCTGTTCCTGCGCGGGATCCACCCCCGGACGCGCGTGCGGGAGGTGCCCGACCTGCCCGGCCTGGCCGCCCTGGCCCACGACCTGCTGGCCGCCAACCGGGGCCGGTGGGCCCAGAGCACCACCGGCTCGCTACGCCGCGGGCAGACCAGCTACGTCTACGGGCGGCGCGCCCAGCCCTGCCGCCGCTGCGGCACCGCCATCCGTAGGGAGGAACTCGGCGAGCGGGTCACCTACTGGTGTCCGCGCTGCCAGCCCGCCGCCGGGCCGGCCTGACCGTCCGACCAGGACGGCCCGGCCCACCTGGGCCAACACCCGATCGGCACGACACCCGCCCGACGCGACAGCCGGCCGGGGTGGCGTCCGACCGGGGTGGCGCGGGCCGACACGCCGAATGAGCAGCAGATTGACACGATTGGGTACTTCCTTAACCGGCCCGTCACGTCGCATGCTGCGGTTGAGCGCTCACGGATTGTCAACACAGTGCGCCGAGGTCCACCACGTCGGGGTGGTGGCCGGCACGCCCCGATCACCGGGAGAGCCATGGCCGTGTTCCGCAGACTCCGGTCGACCTGGCTCGACCGGGCCGCCCACACCGACCAGCCGGGCGTGCCCGCGGCCGTCCCCGACGCCCGAACCGACCCGGACCCGCCGGACACCGCCAGCAGCACCCCCGGCGACGACACCGCCAGCAACGCCCCCGGCGACGGCACCGCCACCACCGGCCGGATCGGCACGGCCGGCCGCCGGGGCGGCATCAGCACGACCGGCCACGCCGGCACCGCCACCCCGGCCAGCCTGGATCCGACCGAGACCCCCCGCTGCTTCGGCTCGGTACCCAACCACGCGTACAGCCCGCTGCCGGTCCTCGACGCCAGCGGGACCGTGCTGGCCGGCACCGGGATCCGCAAGTTCGTCGACCCGCTGCCCGGCCTCGGCGCCCTGGGTCGTACGCCGCTCGGCGCCCACCTGCCGGTCGCGGTACCCGACACCATCACCCATCCGGGCTGCGACTACTACGAGATCGGCCTACAGGAGTACACCCAGCGGCTGCACCGGGACCTGCCGGCGACCCGGTTGCGCGGCTACCGGCAGCTGAACCTGGGCACCGACGGCGACGGGCACAACACGGTCGTCCCGCCGCCGCACGCCTGGCACCTCGGCCCGGTCGTGCTGGCCCGCCGGGGCCGGCCGGTACGGATCAAGTTCATCAACCAGCTGCCCACCGGCCCGGCCGGCGACCTCTTCCTGCCGGTGGACGCGACCGTGCCCGGCGCCGGTGCGGGCCCGCTCGGCGGCCCGGCACCGTACCCGCAGAACCGGGCGGTGCTGCACCTCAGCGGCGCGGCCACCGGCTGGATCAGCGCCGGCAACCCCGGCCAGTGGATCACGCCCGCCGGTGAGATCACGCCCTACCCGACCGGGGTGGAGCTGAGCCACGTACCGGACATGGCGCACCCCGGCCAGGGCGCCACCACGCTGTACTACCCGAACGAGCAGAGCGGCCGGCTGCTCTGGTTCCACGACAACACGCTCGGGCTGTCCCGGCTGACCGTCTACTCCGGACAGGTGGGGCTCTACCTGCTCGGCGACGAGGCGGAGGAGCGGCTGGTCGCCGACGCGGTACTCCCCGCCGACCAGCTGCCCCTGGTCTTCGAGGACAAGACCTTCGTACCGGACGACGCGCAGCTCGCCGCCCAGGACCCCACCTGGGACCGGGACCGCTGGGGCACCCGGGGCAGCTTCTGGCACCCGCACGTCTACCAGCCCCGGCAGAACCCGTACCGGCCGGACGGCGGCAACCCCACCGGCCGGTGGGACTACGGCCCGTGGTCGCGTACCGTGGCCGCCGCCGACGGTTCACCCGCGGCAGCGGTACCGAATCCGCGCCACGACCCGGACGCCGACCCGGACGAGCCGCCGGAGGTACCCGGCGTGCCGCACCCCAGCGCCGTGCCCGCCGTGTACGGCGACACCGTGCTGGTCAACGGCGCCGCCTACCCGTACCTGGAGGTCGAACCCCGGGTGTACCGGTGGCGGATCCTGAACGCCTGCACCGACCGGTGGCTGAACCTGCAGCTGTACCGGGCCGGCTCCGACGCACCGATGTGGACGCCGCAGGGTCGGCTGTCCGACGCCGACGCCGGTGAGGTCCCGATGGTCGACGCCGTCGCGGCACCCGGCCGACCGGCCGACTGGCCCACCGACGGGCGGCCCGGTGGCGTGCCCGACCCGGACGCCCGCGGACCCGAACTGATCCGGATCGGCAACGAGTGCGGGCTGTTGCCGGCCCCCGTGGTGGTCCCCAACCGGCCGGTCGGCTTCCGGTACGACCGCCGCGATCCGACCGTGCTCACCATCGACGGACACGCGCTGCTGCTGGCCCCCGGGGAACGCGCCGACGTGCTGGTGGACTTCGCCACCGTCGCACCGGGCAGCACGCTGCTGCTCTACAACGACTGTCCCGCCCCGTTCCCCGCCTTCGACCCCCGCTACGACCTGCACAGCGCCGCGCCGGACCAGACCGCCGGGGGTGGCGCGCCGCCGGCCGTGCCCGGGTACGGCCCGAACACCCGCACCCTGATGCAGCTGCGGGTGGTCGGCACCCCGGCCGAGCCGTACGACCTGGACCGGCTGCGCCAACGCCTGCCCGGCGCGTACGCGACCAGTCAACGTCCGCCGATCGTGCCCGAGCCCGCGTACGACCCCTGCTTCGGCACGGTCACCGCCGGTCCGACCCGGATCCCGGTGCACGCCACGGCTGTCGAGTTCGTCCCGGCCGGCGCCGCCGCGCCGGTGACCCTGCCGCTGACCGTGAAGGCGGTACGGCAGGTCTTCGAGCCGGAACACGGCCGACTCACCGGTCGACTCGGGGTGGTGCACCCGCACGCCGGGCCGCGCGCCGAGGACGTGCTCGCGCTCGGGCCGACCGACCCGGCCACCGAGGTCCTGCACGTCAGCGACCCGGCCGTGCCGGTCGGTGCGCCCGGCGACGGCACCCAACTGTGGCGGGTACGCGGCACCGGACGGCAGAGCCACCCGATCCGCTTCGAAGGGTTGGACGTCCAGGTGGTCGGGCGGGTCGCCCGGGACGGCACGATCCGGGCGCCGCATCCGGGCGAGTCCGGCTGGAAGCAGATCGTCCGGGTCGACCCGGCCGAGGACGTGATCCTGGCGCTACGACCGGAGGCGCCGCCGCTCCCGTTCAAGATCGGCGACAGCGTACGGCTGCTCGACCCGGCCCGACCAGCCGGCGTACGCATCGGCTCCACCCCGGTCAGTCCGCTCGACGGACGGCCGGCGGCGGTGACCAACCAGCTGGTCAACCAGGGCTGGGAGTACCGCTGGTCGAGCGCCGCGGCCGGCGACCGCGACCAGGGCATGAGCCGGCCCCTGGTGGTGCGCGTGTCGCCCCGGGCACCCAGCGGCCTGAACGCCACCCCCGCGCCCGGTTCGGCGACCGCCCTACCGGCGATCAACCTGACCTGGACCGGCAACGGCAGCCACCCCCCGGCCACCAGCCAGCTGTTGCAGCGCGCCACCGACCCCACGTTCACCGGCGGGCTGACCGAGATCACCGTGGCGGCCACGGCGACCCGGTACACCGACGCCACGATCACCCCGGGCGTCACGTACCACTACCGCATCCGCGCCGAGAACGCGGCGAGCTGCTCCGCCTGGTCGAACAGTGTCCCCGCCGCGGTGCAGCTCGCCGCACCGACCGGACTGGCCGCGACCATCCCGCCGGCCGCGCCGCTGCGGGTCGCGCTGCGCTGGGCCAACCGCTCCTTCGCCACCGGCATCGACGTGCAGCGGGCCACCAACCCGACCTTCACCAGCGGGCCGGGCACCACCGCCATCGGTGTCGGCGACCACCACCTCGACCCGGCGGTCGCCCCCGACACCACGTACTACTACCGGGTCCGCACCACCTACCTGGGTGCCGCCTCGCCCTGGTCGACGGTGGCCACGGTGACCACCCCACCGACCCCCGGCGTACCGACCTCGGTCAGCGTGGCCACCAGCGCACCCGGCCCGGACACCGCGACCGTGGTGTTGGGCTGGGCGGCCAGCACCCCGGCCGGTCAGGGCGCCGGGTTCACCGTGGAACGGGCCCTCGACGCCGCCTTCACCCGGGAACCGGCCACCTTCACCGTCACCGGCCGGGGCTTCACCAACACCGGGCTGGCCCGGGGTGTCACGTACCACTACCGGATCCGCTCGTTCAACGTGGTCGGCGCCTCCCCCTTCACCGGCCCCGTCCCCGTCACCACCCCGGACTGATCAGGTTGACCGTCACCACAGGCCCCGACGCGTTGCCGCACTCGCTCACGCGAGACCTTGGACAGTTTCCGTTAGCTGCTAACGGAAACTGTCCAAGATCCCTGGCCTTCTCCCACTACGGGAGACCTTAGGAGTTACCGTGCCGCCGCAGCGTGAGCATCACACCCGCCCACTGAACGTGGGCGGGCGGGGTCAGCGGGTGGGGGCGGGGCGGCCACGGAGTTCGGACAGGGCCGAGGCGAAGCCGTGCAGCAGGTCGGTGGCCTCCGTCAGGCGGGCGGCGGCCGGGTGTTCGACCTCCGGGCGGTACTCCTCGGCGAGGTAGCCGGCAGCGGCCACCACCAGCCGCTCGTACGCCGCCACGCCCGCCTCCAGCTGGCCGGTCAGCGCCTGGTGCGCATCCGCCAGCGGGCCGCGCGCGTCCGCCGGGGCGAGCTGCACGGCCCGTTCCACGCTGGCCACCCGGTCCGCCAGCTCCCGCAATGACTGCTCGGCGGTCGCCGCCTCCGCCACGGCCGGCTCGGCGAGGCCGGTCAGCCGGCCGGACATCGACGCCATCGTCGCGGCGGCCCGGTCCAGCCGTTCCCACGGCCGCGCGGCGCTGGTGCCGCGCAGCGCACCACGGGAGCGGGCCCGGCGCACCTCGGCCACCACGCCCGCGCCGACCGGCAGCCGCTCCACGGCGGCGACCAGCCGGGCCCGGTTGCGGGCGGCGGCCTGGGCCGGGTCGAGAGCGGGCGGGGCCGGTTGGGCGGCCAGCGCCCGCAGGTCGGCCCAACGCCAGCCGGCCAGCGCCGTGGCGGCGCCCGCGGCGGCGGCCCAGAAGGCGTCGGCCAGCCCGATACCCGCGTACGGCGTCAGGATGACGGTGGCGCCGCCGAGCCCACCGGCCAGTACGCTCCACCGCCGGGCGGAGCGGCGTAGCTTGCCCAGCCGGCGGAAGTAGCGGGTGCGCTCGTCTGCGGCCACCGTCGCCTCCTCGATCCTCCGGTCAGCCGGCGGCGCTCGCGTCGCCGGTGCCCCGGTCCCGGTTCATGTTGGCCCGGATCTCGTCCAGCCGGGCGACACCCGGGTCGGCGGCCGCCGGCTGCGCGCCGCCGACCGCGCCGCGCCCGGCGGCGCCGCCCAGCTGCTCGCCGGCCATGCTGGCGCGGATCTGGTCCAGCCGGGCCGAACCGGCCACGTCGAGCGTGGCCTTCTGGATCTCCAGCATCCGCCCCTCGGCGGAGTTGCCGGCCAGCTCGGCACGGCCCATCGCGGTGGCGTAGCGGCGCTCGATGCGGTCGCGGACCTCGTCCAGGCTCGGCGTGGTGCCCGGCGCGGTGAGCGCGGACATCGACTCCAGCGAGGCGGCCACCGTCTCCTGCATCTTGGCCTGCTCCAGCTGGCTGAGCAGCTTGGCGCGCTCGGCGAGCTTCTGCTGGAGGATCATCGAGTTGTTCTCCACCGCCCGGCGGGCCTGGCCGGCCGCGGCGAGCGCCTGGTCGTGCAGGGTCTTCAGGTCCTCGGCGCCCTGCTCGGCGGAGACCAGTTGGGAGGCCAAGGTCTGCGCGGACTGCTCGTAGCGCCCGGCCTCCGCCTCGTCGCCCTTGGCCCGGGCCTGGTCGGCGAGGACCAGCGCCTGCCGGGCGTTGGACTGCAACCGCTCGACGTCGGACATCTGCCGGGACAGCTTCATCTCCAGCTGCCGTTGGTTGCCGATCACCGCGGCGGCCTGCTGGACGAGCGCCTGGTGCTGCCGGTGCGCCTCGTCGATGGCCTGCTGGAGCTGCACCTTGGGATCGGCATGCTCGTCGATTCGGGCGCCGAAGAGCGCCATCAGGTACTTCCAACCCTTGACGAACGGGTTAGCCATCTCCGCGGTATCCCCTCAGTAACGTCGCTGCGCCAGCCCTCACGTCGGGTGGCCCAGCTCGGCCACCGACGATGGTGGGTCCATCGTCCCAGCCGACCACCAGTACGGCATCCGTACCGGCGACGAGGGGACGTCCGCGATCAACCCTACGCGGCGGTCGCCACCCGAGACCATCGGCCGACGGGCCCGAGCGGCCACGGCACACTCAGGCGGCGCAGACCACATCCCGGTCGGCGCGCTCGGCGGACCGGACCCGGGTGCTGCGCAGGGTCGCCTTGAGCGGGGACTCCTGGTGCACCGAGACGGCCACACCGTCGCCGCTGACCTGGCGTACGCCCCGGCCGGTGGCCTTGGCGACCGCGGCACCGGCGCCCACCGGCGTCGGCTCGGCCGGCTCGTCCTGCACCGGCACCAGCACGCCCGGCAACTGCTCGGCGAGCGCCACGGTGTCACTCACCTCACGCAACAGCTCGGAGAGGCGGGCGCCCAACGCGTCGCAGATCGCGGCGAGCAGTTCGCTGGAGGGTTCCTTCTGGCCGCGTTCGATCTCGGACAGGTAGCCCAGGCTGACGTTGGCGGCCGACGAGACCTCACGCAGCGTGCGGTGCTGCCCCTGCCGGCGCGCCCGTAGTGCGTCACCGATCACCCGGCGTAGCAGGACCATCGCACCTCCCCTGAGGGACACGGTTCGCCCGGCCGTGCGGCCCGGCGGCGGCACCGGCTCCGTCGCCGGAGCCTTCCCGCAACCGTACCCGGTGCGAGCCGCCACGACATCCCGCCCCGCCCGGCTACTCCGCCGCGCGGGTACCGCGCCCGACCCCCGTGCCGGTCCGCACGTGCTCGGTGAGCAGCCGCAGCGCCTCGGTCACGCTGGCACCCCGGATCTGGTCCCGCCCACCGTCGAGGTCCAGTTGGCGCACCTCGGTACCGTCCGGACCGGCCACCGCGACGAAGACCAGCCCGACCGGCTTGCCGTCCTGCGGCTGCGGGCCGGCCACCCCGGTGGTGGCCAGGCCCCAGTCGGCCCCGCAACGGCGCCGGCCACCCTCGGCGAGCGCCGCCGCCACATCGGCGTCGACCGGCCCGCGCTCGGCCAGCAACGCTGCCGGTACGCCGGCCAGGTGCTCCTTCAACTCGGTCGCGTACACCACCAGCCCGCCCCGGTAGACGACGCTCGCCCCGGCGATCTCCACGATCGTGGCGGCGAGCAGCCCTCCGGTCAGCGACTCGACGGTGGCCACCGTCTCCCGCCGCTCGGTGAGGCGGTGCACCACCCCGGCCGCCGCGCTGCCCATGGCTCCTTCGGCTTCTCTGACACCCACGTCTGGCATCCTTCCCGACCGGGCCGGGTTCTACTCGCGCGGCGCCCGGACGCGGTGAACCCGGTGGCGGTGCACTCCGCTGGCGGCGCGCTCAGCCACGCGTCCTGCGCAGCCGCAGCGCCTGGGCGACGTAGTCGAAGCCGGTGGCGACGGTCACCACGACCGCGGCGGCCATGATCCAGGGACCGACCACGGCCAACGCGACCGGCATCGGCCACAGGTACCAGGTGATGGCGATGATCTGCAGGGCGGTCTTGACCTTGCCGCCTCGACTGGCGGCGATCACCCCGCGCCGGATCACCCAGAAGCGCAGCGCGGTGATGCCCAGCTCACGGGCGAGGATGAGCAGCGTCACCCACCACGGCAACCGGTCGTACCAGGACAGCAGGAGCAGGGCCGCGCCGGTGAGCGCCTTGTCGGCGATCGGGTCGGCCACCTTGCCGACGGCGGTGACCAGCGAGAACCGGCGGGCGATCCAGCCGTCCACCAGATCCGTCACCGAGGCGACGGCGAAGATCACGCAGGCGGTGACCTGCCAGCCGGGGCGCGTCATGCCGGAGACGGCGACCGAGGCCGCGAAGACCGGCACCAGCATCAGCCGCAGCGCGGTCAGCGCGTTGGCGGCGTTCAGCACCGGTACCCGGGCCACCACCGGCGTCGGCGTCGACCCCGTCGCGCCGGTCATCGGCCCCCGCTCGGGCAGCACACCGGACAACTCCCCCGCCTCGTCCTGGCCCGCGGTCACCGTACCGCGCCGGGCGCCGCCGAGATCATCTCCTCCGGTACGGCGACCAGGTCGACGCCCTCGGTGCCGGTCACCGTGGCGCGGACCAGGTCACCCGGGCGCAGCGCGGCCAGGTCGACCCCGCCGCCGTCCGGCGCGACCAGGGTGGTCGAGCCGTCCACCTCCGGCGCCTGGTGCGCGGCCCGCCCCTCGACGACGCCGCCGTCGACCGAGTCGACAAGCACCTCGACCGTCGAGCCGAGCCGGTCCTCGGCGCGCTGCGAACACAGCTCGTCGGCGAGGGCGCTGAGCTTGTCGTACCGGCGCTTGACGGTGGCCGCGGAGACCTTGCCGGCCAGCCCGGCGGCCTCGGTGCCGTCCTCGTCGCTGTAGTCGAAGACGCCGATCGCGTCGAGCCGGGCCGCGGTGAGGAACCGGACCAGTTCGTCGACGTCGGCCCGGGTCTCACCGGGGAAGCCGACGATGAAGTTGCTCCGCGCCCCGGCCTCCGGCGCCAACGCCCGCGCGGCGGCGAGCAGCTCCAGGAACCGGTCGGTGGAGCCGAAACGCCGCATCCGGCGCAACACCGGCTCACTGGAGTGCTGGAACGACAGGTCGAAGTAGGCCGCCACGCCCGGCGTGGTGGCGATCGCCTCGACCAGACCCGGCCGGGTCTCGGCCGGCTGGAGGTAGCTGGCCCGGACCCGGACGATGCCGTCGATCGCGGCGAGCTGCGGGAGCAGCTTCTCCAACGCCCGGGGGTCACCGAGATCCTTGCCGTACGAGGTGGAGTTCTCGCTGACCAGGACCAGCTCGCGGACGCCGGTCTTGGCCAGCCACTCGGCCTCGGCGAGCAACTCGTCCGGGGTGCGGGAGACGAAGGCGCCCCGGAAGGCGGGGATGGCGCAGAACGCGCAGCGCCGGTCGCAGCCGCTGGCCAGCTTCAGCGAGGCGACCGGACCGCTGTCGAGCCGGCGACGCAGCACCGTCCGCAGGTGCGCGGGGGTGTGCTCGTCGACGTCGGCGGCGCGGCCGTGGCCGGGCAGCGACACCGTGCTGTCCCGGCGGGCGACCGGGGTCAGCGGCAGCAGCTCCCGCCGGTCCCGGGGGGTGTGCGCGGTGAACTCGCGGCCTTCGACCACCGCGTCCAGCCGGGCGGCGATCTGCGGGTAGTCGTCGAAGCTGAGCACCGCCTGGGCCTCGGGCAGGCTGTCGGCCAGCTGCCGGCCGTACCGCTCGGCCATGCAGCCGGCGGCGACCACCTTGGCGCCGGTGTCGGCGGCGGCCAGCAACGTCTGGATGGAGTCCTGCTTGGCCTTCTCCACGAAGCCGCAGGTGTTGACCACCACCACGTCGGCGCCCTCGCCGTCGGTGGTCACCTGCCAGCCGTCGGCGTGCAGGCGGGCGGCCAGTTCCTCCGAGTCGACCTCGTTTCGGGCGCAGCCCAGGGTCAGCAGGGCGACCCGTCGGCCGTCGGCCGACGGCTGCGCCAGGTCGTGGTCCGGCGCCGGGTGCGCCGAGCTGGAGCCGGAAGGAGAGGTGGCAGACACCATCCGAGGGTACCGGGCCGCCGCGGCCGGCTCGGCGGGGCGGCCGCCGCCACACCGGCAGCCGGACCCGGCACGGCGGGTGGCGGCCCGGGTCAGCCGGCGGCGGCCGGGGCGAGGGTGCGGACCAGGTGGTCGAGGAGGAAGACCTCGGTGCCGGCCAGGCCGACCGAACAGAAGACCGAGAGCTGGTCCGCGTCGGTGCGGCCGGACGCCGCGCCGGCCAGCACCGCGCCCAGGTCACGCAGTCGTGCGGCGTACGGCGGTTCGGCGGCCAGCATCGGCGGGAGGTACGCCCCGGCCTGCGCCGGTGAGTCGGTGACCAGCACGGCGGCGGCGTCCAGCAGGTCGCTGCCGAACTCGGCGCGGCCCCGCTGTTTGAACCCGACCGCGTTCAGGTGGGTGCCCGGGGCCAGGTCGGCGGCGGTCAGCACCGGCGTCGGGCTGGTGGTGGCGAGCACCACCACGTCCCGGTCGCGTACCGCCGCCCGGGCGCTGTCCACGGCCCGGGCGCCGAGGCCGAGTTCGGCGCGGATCCGGGCGGCGAACGCCTCCCGGCGGGCCGCCGAGCGGCTGTACACGGTCACCTCGCGCAGCGGGCGCACGGCGGCGGTCGCCCAGACCTGGGTCCAGGCCTGACCGCCGCAGCCGATCACGCCGAGGGTGGCCGATTCCGGGCGGGCGAGGGCATCCACCGCGACCCCGCCCAGCCCGCCGGTACGCCGGGAGCCCAGCTCCTCCCCCACGGCCACCGCCCGCACCGCGCCGGTGCCCGCGTCGTGCAGCACCACCAGCTGTTCGGCCTCCGGGTGCCCGAAGGTGTCGTACGACCGATACCCGTACCACTGCCCGACCAACTGCCCGGCGGTGAGCACCAGCCGGCCGCCGGCCAGCGGTGCGGCGGTCCGCGGCGGTGCCACCAGCCGCCCCTGGTACGCGGCCAGCAACGCCTGACGCATCGCCGCCACCGTGGTCGCGGCGTCCAGGGTGGCGGAGACCTCCGGGTCGGAGACGAGCAGCGTCATGTCTCCATCGTGCAAGGTGAAGCGAGGTTGAGGTCCACTCGGGGTGATCGGGCTCACCCGCCTGCGGCGCCCGGCGCGGTGCTACGGTCGGCCCCGGTGGCCCGCGTGGCCATCCCGGACGAGTCGTGGGCGTACCCGGTCAGGCCAAGACGCCCCGTGGCTGGACCCGACTCGTCCCGGCGCCCCGGTGGCCCGGGCGGCCCCGAGAGGTGACCCGATGGCCTGGATCGTGCTGGTGCTCTCCGGACTGCTGGAGACGGCGTGGGCGGTCGCCCTGGACCGCAGCGCCGGCTTCACCCGACCCCTGCCCTCCGCCGTCTTCGCGGTCACGCTGGTGCTGAGCATGGCCGGCCTGGCGTACGCGCTACGGGAGATCCCGGTCGGCACCGGCTACGCGATCTGGGTGGGCATCGGTGCGACCGGCACCGCCCTGGTGGGGATGCTCGCGCTGGGCGAGTCGGCCAGCCTGCCCCGGATCCTGTGCCTGCTGCTGGTCGTCGCCGGGGTGGTCGGCCTGAAGATCTACCACTGACCGCCGCCGGGCAGCAGGTGCTTGGCGAGTCTCCGCAGTGGGTAGAGATCGGACGCCAGAGGCAGACTCACCATCCGGAGGCAGACATGGCCACCAGCACCGCCCGCTCGACCAGTGCCGCTCGCATCTGCACCATCGTGGGCTTCGTGTGCGCGGTACTCGCGCTGCTACTCAACCCGATCCTCTTCGGAGTGATCGGCCTGGTCCTCGGCGTCGTCGGCGCGGTGCTCGGCGACAAGCCGCTGGGCTGGTACGCCGCTGGCGCCAACGTGGTCGCCATGCTGCTCAGCATGCTGATCCTGAGCGCGCTCTGAGCACGCCCGACCAAGGGCCCGTCACCTGCGGTGGCGGGCCCGAGGTGTGTCCGGGACCGGCCGAACGGTACGCGGTCACTCGCCCGCGCCGCGCAGCCCCTCCAGGACCTCCTCCAGTTCGTCCGGCTTGACCAGCACGTCGCGGGCCTTGGAGCCCTCGGAGGGGCCGACCACGCCGCGGGTCTCCATCAGGTCCATCAGCCGGCCCGCCTTCGCGAAACCGACCCGCAGCTTGCGCTGCAACATGGAGGTCGAGCCGAACTGCGAGGTGACCACCAGTTCGACCGCCTGCACCAGCAGGTCCAGGTCGTCGCCGATGTCCTCGTCGATCTTCTTCTTGCCGTCCTGCGCGGGGGCCAGCACGTCCGGGCGGAACTCCGGCTCACGCTGGTCCTTGCAGAACTTGACCACGTCGTTGATCTCGCGCTCGGTGACCCAGGCGCCCTGGATCCGCACCGGCTTCGACGCGCCCATCGGCAGGAACAACCCGTCGCCCCGGCCGAGCAGCTTCTCCGCGCCCGGCTGGTCGAGGATGACCCGCGAGTCGGCGAGTGACGAGGTGGCGAACGCCAGCCGGGACGGCACGTTGGCCTTGATCAGGCCGGTCACCACGTCGACCGAGGGGCGCTGGGTGGCGAGCACCAGGTGGATGCCGGCGGCCCGGGCGAGCTGGGTGATCCGGACGATGGAGTCCTCCACGTCGCGGGGCGCGACCATCATCAGGTCGGCCAGCTCGTCCACGATCACCAGCAGGTACGGGTACGGGCGCAGCTCGCGCTCGCTGCCCGGTGGCGCCTTGATCTCGCCGTTGCGTACCTTCCGGTTGAAGTCGTCGATGTGCCGGACCCCGTTCGCGGCGAGGTCGTCGTAGCGCATGTCCATCTCACGGACGACCCACTCCAGCGAGTCGGCCGCCTTCTTGGCGTTCGTCACGATCGGCGTGACCAGGTGCGGGATCCCCTCGTAGCCGGTCATCTCGACCCGCTTCGGGTCGATCAGCAGCAGCCGCACCTCGTCCGGCGTGGCCCGGGTCAGAATGGACATCAGCAGGCTGTTCAGGCAGCTCGACTTGCCCGCGCCGGTGGCGCCCGCGATCAGGATGTGCGGCATCTTGGCGAGGTTGGCCACCACGTAGCCGCCCTCGATGTCCTTGCCGAGGGCGACCAGCATCGGGTGGTGGTCGCTGGTGGCGGCCCGGGAGCGGAGCACGTCGCCGAGGGCCACGTTCTCCGGGTCGGTGTTCGGGATCTCCACGCCCACCGCGCTCTTGCCCGGGATCGGGCTGAGGATGCGGACGTCCGGCGACTTCACCGCGTACGCGATGTTGCGGGAGAGCTGGGTGATCCGCTCGACCTTGACCCCGTGCCCCAGCTCGACCTCGTAGCGGGTGACCGTCGGACCACGGGTGAACCCGGTGACCGCGGCGTCCACGTCGAACTGCTCGAAGACGCCGGTCAGCGCGGCGATCACCTCGTCGTTGGCCTTGCTGCGGGTCTTCGGCGCGGCGCCGCTGCCGAGTATGTTCGCCGGGGGCAGGGTGTAGTCGCCGGCCAGGCCGGTCAGCGCCAACTGCTCGGCCCGGGTCGGCGCGGGCGAGTGCTCCGGCGGTTCGGCCGGCCTGCGGCTCGCCGGCACCCGGGACGGCGCCTTGCGTGGCAGAACGACGGTCTCCTGCAGGTCCACGTCGTCCAGGTCGTCGAAGTCGTCCGGATCGACCGGCGGTGGGGTCCGCTTCGTCGGGCGACGCCGGGCCGGCGCGGCGGTGGCCTCCTCGGTCTCCGGGTCGTCCTGGCCCACCACGGCACCGGCGAGCAGGCCGAGCCGCTCGGGAATCTTGTTGATCGGGGTGGCGGTGACCACCAGCAGGCCGAAGACGAGCAGCAGGATCAGCAGCGGTACCGCGACCCAGGCGGTGACCGCGCGTTCCAACAGGCTGCCCACACCCGCACCCACCAGGCCGCCGGCGAAGTCACGCTCGACCGGATCGACCGGCTGCTGACCGATGTGCAGCATCGCGGCGGTGGCGACCAGCATGGAACCCCAGCCGACCAGCCCCCGCCCCCGGTGCTCGGGGTCGCCGGGCTGGCGCATCAACCGCCAGGCACCGATGCCGAGCAGCACCGGCACCACGATCGAGATGGCGCCGAGGAAGAGCCGGACCGTGTCGGCCAGCCGGGCACCGACCGGACCGGCGGCCGAGAACCAGAGCGCCGCGGCGCTGAGCAGAGCGAGCCCGATCACGAACAGCCCGGCACCGTCACGGCGGTGCTCCGGGTCGAGGTCGCGGGCCGAGGCGGCCTGCCGGCCGGCGGCGCGTACCGCCCAGCCGACGCCGTGCGCCAGGCCCATCCAGAGCGCACCGACCGCCCGACCGACGTAGGCGGCCGGGCCCGGACCCCGGGCCGGGGCACGGCGACGCGCGGACGTGCTGGTCTTCTTGGCCGGTTGACGGGCACGGTTGTTCGCGCCACCGCGCGGCGACGCGCCGCGCCGCCGGCTCGCCTGAGAGGTACGGCCCGCCATAGCATCACCGTAACGGCGGGCCCCGCGATACGCCGGTCTTCCTGGTCGCGTCCGCGTGTCGCAGCGCGACCCCCACCGTGTGCCGTGATATCTGCCTGGCGAAGGGGTGCCGATGGCGTCGCCGGAGTTCGAGGACGATCTGGACGGTCCGCTGGCCGGGCACCCGGCCGAGCTGCGGCCGTTGACCCACGACCTCGTCGCCGCCGTGCTCGCCAACCGGGGGCACCCGGTGACCGTCGACCCCGGCGGGAGCCTGGTCGGCCGCTGGCCCGACGCGCACATCTGGTTCCTGCGCAGCGGTGACGCCGGGGAACTGCTCCAGGTCCGTACCGTCGCCATCCACCCCTTTCCGGTCGAGACCGTGCCCACGCTGCACGAGTTCTGCAACAGCTGGAACCGGGACCGGTTCTGGCCGAAGGCCTTCGTCCACGTCGACGACGCCGGCCGGGCCCGGGTCTGCGGTGAGGTGACCACCGACCTGGAACGGGGGGTCACCCCGCACCAACTGGACCGGCTGCTCGACCGGGGCGTCCGCGCCGGCTGCCGGCTGGTCGCCGAGGTGGGCCGGCTGGCGGGGACGGCGCGACCGTGACCGGGTGGACCACCGGCGGCCGGGCACGCCCACGATCCGCGCTGCCCGGCGGCGCGCGGGCCGATCGGCGGGCCGCCGACGCGCTGGTCGAGGCCCGGGACATGCCCGACGGTGAGGCCCGCATCGCCGAACTGGAACGCGTCGCCGCGCTCGCCGAGGCCACCGGTGACCCACGGGCCGCGGTGGACGCCTGGTCCGAACTTGTCGAGGCCCACCTGCGTGGGGGCGAACGCTGGCGGCTCGTCGAGCCGGTCCGGCGCTGCCTCGACGCGGCGACCCGGTCCCGCCCCCCGGCCGGGTCCGCCCACCGCGTCGGGCCAGACGACGAGACGTCACGGCGCTACCAGCGGTACGCCGTCGAGGCGCTGCTCGGCACCCCCCGCATCGGGCTCGACCAGGCCCGGAACCTGCTCGACGGGTTGACCGACCCGGTCCGGACCGACGACGAGTCGGCGCTGGTGGCCCAGTTGCGCTGCCGCGTCGCCGAGCACGTCGGCGACGAACCCGCCGCCCGGCACTGGCTGCGCCGTTGGCGGGCCGCCGCGCCGGACCCGGCCGCCGGCTGCCCCGACTGTCTGCCGGTACGCCAGGCCGAACTGCTCGCCGGTTGGGGCGACTGGGCGGAGGCGCTCGCCGCCGTCGAGCCGGTACTCGACGGCCCCGCCCACTGCACCGCCCAGCCGGAGGCGGCCCTGGCGGGCGCCTTGCTGCCCTGGTTGCGGGCGGGCGCGGCGCAGCGGGCGGCCCAGGCGCACGTCCGGGCGTACCGCCGGCACCGGTCGGCCCCCGACGGGTTCGCCCACCTCGCCACCCACCTGCGCTACTGCGCACTCGGCGGGCACCTCGACCGGGGGCTGGAGATCCTCGTCGAACAGTTGCCGCGACTGGACCAGCCGCACGACGACCTGTCCGTGATGGAGTTCGCCGCGGCGGGCGCGCTGGTCTGCGCCCTCGCCGCCGAGGGCCGCGACGACCGGACGGTACGCCGGCCGGCGTACCGGGGCCGGCCGGTCGCCGTGGTGCCGGTGACCGCCCTCGGTGCCGACCTGCTCGCCGCCGCCACCGCCCTGGCCGGCAGCTTCGACGCCCGCAACGGCACCGGTCACCAGTCCGGTCGGATGGCCGCCTGGCTGGCCGAACGACCGACCGCACCGCCGGTGCCGTTGCCCGACGACGACCCGGCCTCACCGACCGACGAGGCGAGCGACGAGGCGAGCGACGGGCCGTGGGGCACCGACGGGCCGTGGGGGCACCAGGGTGTCGGGGACGACGATTCCAGGGCGGACAGCGCCGGGGACGACGACGGGCCGTCGGCGCGGGAGGTGGGCGCGCTGACCGTGGAGATGATCACCACCGTGCTGGATCGGCGCGGCGACGGGTACACCCTCGACGCCGCCGGCACGGTGCTCGGCCGCTGGGGCGCCGCGGTGATCCAGTTCCGGCGGGCCGGGGAACGCGGCGACGTCCTGCACGCACGGGTGGTCGCCGACCGCCGGCTGCCGGCCACCCGCCGCGCCGAGGCGTACGCGTTCTGCAACGGGTGGAACCGGGATCGGCTGCTACCCAAGGCGTACGTGCACGACCCCGGCGACGGTGACCTGGTGCTCGCCGGTGAGGTCGCCACCGACCTGGCGTACGGGGTGGCCCCGACCCAGGTCACGGTCCTGGTCGACGCGGCGGTACGGACCGGCGTCGCGTACGCCGAGGCGGTCGCCGCGCTGCCCTGACCCCGAGCGGACCGGCCCCGGGTTCGGCCGCGGTGGCGGCCAACGGCGCAGGCGGCGGCGCGATCGGCGGCGCAGCGGACCCCGGCCCCGGCGGCGGGCCCGGCAGGTCCAGCACCCCGCCGGGCCCGACCGGATCAGCGCCGGCCGCTCAGCGAGCGGAAGTTCTGCGTGGTGACCAGGGTCAGGTTGTTCCGTTGCAGGATCTCGTTGACCGGCTGGTAGAACGTCGTGCCGCCACGGACGCAGTCACCCGAGCCGCCGGAGGTGACGCCCTGCGCCTGGTTGCCGGAGATCCACGAACCGCCGGAGTCGCCCGGTTCGGCGCACACGTTGGTCCGGACCAGGCCGCTGACCAGTCCTTCGGGGTAGCGCACGGTTGCGTTGCGGGCCTGCACCGTGCCGCAGCGGACCCCGGTGGTGGAACCGGACCGGCAGATCGACGAGCCGGCCGGCACCTCCTGGGAGCCGGCGACCCGGGCGATGCCGCCCCGGAAGTCGGTCACCTCCGGCAGCACCGTGGTGTTGCTGTTCACCTGAACGAAGGCCCAGTCGTCGCCGGGGAAGGAGGAGGCCCGGAAGACGCCCTGCGGTGATCCGTCGAAGTGGGTGGTGCGGTCGCCGACCCGGCCGCAGTGTCCGGCGGTGACGAAGCCACCCACCACCGCGAAGCCGACGGAGCAGCGGCCGGCGCCGTTCAGGTACGCCTCGCCGCCGCGTACGTCGACGAAGAGCCGCGGCTGCGCCTCGGTGGCCATCCGGACCGCCTGCCGGGGCACCCCGGCGCGGGCCACGAACCGCCAGCCGGCCGACTCGGAGCCCGGCTCGGCGAGCACCACGACGCTGTTCGAGGCGACGTCGACGTACCAGCCCGAGACCTGCTGAGCCCCGGCCGCGGCCCGGTCCATCCGGGTCTTCAACGCGTCGAGTTGCCCGACCCCGCGCTCGACCACCTTCGGTACCGCGCCGGTGGCCCGGACCCGCCGCGCCTCGGCGGGATCGGCGACCGCCACGTTGAGCTGACTGCCGTCCGCGCTGAGCCAACTGCCGCCGTAGTCCGCGCCGAGTTCGGTCCGCAACTGGTCGACCACCCCGGTCGCCCAGCGTTCGGTCTTCAGCCGCGCCGCGACCTGCGCCTGGTCCAGGCCCAGGTCGCGGCGCAGCGCCTCGACGACCTCCGGATCCGCGCCCTCGACCACCGCCGGGCCGGTCGGCGGCGCGCTACGCGGCGCGCCGCCGTCACCGGCGAACGACGGCAGGGTCACCGCCGCCGCCGCGCCCACCGCCGCCACCACGACACCGATGGCTGTGAATCTCCTGCGGTCCATCCGCCACGCTCCTCCCGGCCGGCGTGGGCACGCCTGCCGGGTCGGAGTACGGGCGAATCGCCCGAACGGTTCAGACTTCCACGACAGTGGGGACGATCATCGGGCGTCGGCGGTAGGCGTCGTTGACCCAGCGGCCCACGGTCCGGCGGACGATCTGCTGGAGCTGGTGCGGGTCGGTGATGCCGTCCGCGGCGGCCCGGTTGAGCGCCTCGGTGACCAACGGGATCACCGCGTTGAACGCCGCCTGGTCCTCGGAGAAGCCCTTGGCCGACACCGTCGGGCCGGCGACCACCTTGCCGGTGACCGAGTCCACCACGACGGTCGCGGCGATGAACCCGCCGTCACCGAGGATCCGCCGCTCGGTGAGCAGCGACTCGCTGACGTCACCGACGGCCAGGCCGTCGACGTAGACGTACCGGCTCTTGACGTGCCCGACCAGACTGGCCCGCCCCTCCACCAGGTCGACCACGTCGCCGTCCTCGCAGAGCACCACCCGGTCCGGCGCGACACCGGACTCGATGCCGAGCCGGGCGTGCGCGCGCAGGTGCCGCCACTCGCCGTGCACCGGCATCAGGTTGCTGGGGCGTACGACGTTGAGCAGGTAGAGCAGCTCACCGGCGGGGGCGTGCCCGGAGACGTGCACCTTGGCCACGTCCTTGTGCACCACCACCGCACCGGCGCGGGCCAGCCGGTTGATCACCCGATAGACCGACGTCTCGTTGCCGGGCACCAGCGACGAGGCCAGCACCACCGTGTCGCCCGGGGCGATGGTGATGTGCCGGTGGTCGCCGCTGGCCATCCGCCCCAGGGCGCTCATCGGTTCGCCCTGCGAGCCGGTGGACATCAACACGATCTGTTCCGGCGGCATCGAGGTCGCCTCGTCGAGGCCGACGACCAGCCCGGCGGGGATGTTGAGCAGCCCCAGGTCGCGGGCGATCCCCATGTTGCGCACCATGGACCGGCCGATCAGCGCGACCTTGCGGTTGTGCTCGACCGCCGAGTCGAAGACCTGCTGCACCCGGTGCACGTGCGAGGCGAACGAGGCGACGATGATGCGGCCCCGGGCCCGAGCGAAGATCGAGTCGAGGACCGGGCCGATCTCCCGCTCCGGCGTGACGAAGCCGGGGATCTCCGCGTTGGTGGAGTCCGACAGCAGCAGGTCGACGCCCTCGGCGCCGAGCCGGGCGAAGCCGGCCAGGTCGGTGATCCGGCCGTCCAGCGGCAGTTGGTCCATCTTGAAGTCGCCGGTGTGCAGCACCAGCCCGGCCGGGGTACGGATGGCCACCGCCAGCGCGTCCGGAATCGAGTGGTTCACGGCGAAGAACTCGCACTCGAACGGGCCGAGCCGTTCCCGGCCGCCCTCGCGCACCGTCAGCGTGTACGGCTGGATCCGCCGCTCGGCCAGCTTCGCCTCGACAAGTGCGAGGGTGAACTGCGAGCCGACCAACGGGATGTCGGACTTGTGGGCGAGCAGGTACGGCACCGCACCGATGTGGTCCTCGTGACCGTGGGTCAGCACGATCGCCTGGATGTCGTCGAGCCGGTCGAGGATGGGCCCGAAGTCGGGCAGGATCAGGTCGACGCCGGGCTGCTCCACATCGGGAAAGAGCACACCGCAGTCGACGACCAGCAACTTCCCGTCGTACTCGAAGACGGTCATGTTCCGACCGATGGCGCCGAGCCCACCGAGCGGGATGATCCGCAATCCGCCCTCCGGCAGCGGCGGGGGAAGTTGGGCCTCCTCGTTGTGCGCCTCGGTCACGCGTTCACCTCATTCTGCGACACCGTCACCCGGCGTCGGTACGGTCGTTTGATCATTCGGCAAGTGGCAGGCCCGCTGCCGCGCAGTCGGCGCGCAGCTGGGCCAGCTGGTCTTCGGTGGCATCCACCAACGGCGGCCGGACCGGGCCGGCCGGCAGGCCCTGCACGGTCAGCCCGGCCTTGACCAGGATCGTGCCCTGGGTACGGAAGATGCCCGTGAACAGCGGCAGCAGTCGACGGTGCAGCGCCAACGCGGTCGCCATGTCCCCCGCGTCGTACGCGTCGATCATCTGCTTGGTCGCGGCACCGGTGAAGTGCGTCGAGGTGCCGACCACGCCGACCGCGCCGACGGCCAGCGCGGGCAGGGTCAACGAGTCCTCGCCGCTGTAGAACGCCAGCTCGGTACGGCTGGTCACCCAACTGGTCGCGGTCAGGTCACTCTTGGCGTCCTTCACCGCGACGATCCGGCCGTGTTCGGCGAGACGGACCAACGTCTCCGTCTCGATCGGCACACCCGACCGGTGCGGGATGTCGTAGAGCATCACCGGCAGCCCGGACGCGTCGGCCACGGCGGTGAAGTGACGCAGCAACCCGGCCTGCGGCGGCTTGTTGTAGTACGGCGTGACCACCAGCAGCCCGTGCGCGCCGGCCTTCTCCGCCGCAGCAGACAGCTCGATGGTGTGCCGGGTGTCGTTGGTACCGACCCCCGCCAGCACCCGCGCGCGGTCACCCACGGCCTCCACCACGACGCGGATCAGCAGTTCCTTCTCGGCGTCGGTGGTGGTCGGCGACTCGCCGGTGGTGCCGTTGACCACCAGCGCGTCGTTGCCCTGCGTCGCGACGAGGTGGTCCGCCAGCCGGGCGGCACCGTCGAGGTCGAGCGCGCCGTCGGCGGTGAACGGGCTGACCATGGCCGTGATCACCCGACCGAAGGGGCGGGACACCGCCCGAACCGGTGTGTCAACGTGGTCGTGCGTCATGAAGACAACCTAGCGGACAGCCGGCGGGGGTCCGCCGGGGAAGGGCTCATGACCCCTCGGCGTGCGGGCGGACGGCCGTTCATGACCCTGGGCGTACGGGCGGGCGCCCGCTCAGGACTGCTGGGCGTACGGGCTGGCCGCCACCTCGGTGCCGTCGGGCAACGTGGAGATGGCGAAGTCGGCGAAGACGTTCGGCGCGACCCGCTGCAACTGCCGCAGGCACTCCACCGCCAGCTCCCGGATCTCCACGTCGGCGTGCTCGGTGGCGCGCATCGCGATGAAGTGTCGCCACGCCCGGTAGTTCCCGCTCACCACGATCCGGGTCTCGGTGGCGTTGGGCAGTACCGCACGGGCCGCCTGCCGGGCCTGCTTGCGCCGCAGTGTCGGGTTCGGCTCGTCGGCGAAGCGCTGCTCAAGCCCTTCCAGCAGCTCGTTGTACGCGCGTACGCTCGCTTCCGCCGCCTCGACGAACCGCTTGTGCAGCTCCGGGTCCTCGGCGATGACGGTCGGCTCGACCATCGCCGCGTCCCGCTCCGGCACGTACCGCTGGGACAGCTGCGAGTACGAGAAGTGCCGGTGCCGGATCAGCTCATGCGTGAACGAGCGGGACACGCCGGTGAAGTAGAAACTCACCGAACCGTGCTCCAGCACCGAGAGGTGCCCGACCTCCAGGATGTGTGCCAGGTAGCCGGCGTTGGTCGCGGTGACCGGGTTCGGCTTCTTCCAGCTCTGGTAGCAGGCCCGCCCGGCGAACTCCGCGAGCGCCTGCCCCCCGTCGGCATCCGTCGACCACGGCACGTCCTGCGGCGGGTCGAAGTGGGTCCACGCGATCAGCTTGACCTGGGGCTGCACCATCTCCGGCATGACGCGACTCTAACCCCACCCACCCCGCACGCCCTCCCCGCCCCGCCCCGCGCGCCCTCTCCGCCCCGCCCCGCACGAGATCTTGCACCTATGGTCGGCGAAGTGCACCCTTCACACCGTGAAGGGCGTGCGCGGGGGTTAGACGTATAGGGCGGTGAAGGGGGGCCAGGGGAGGTTGCGGGCCACCGAGAAGGCCAGCCAGGCGCCCAGGAAGACGCCGACCAGCTTCGGGCCCACCCGCAGCTCCGGCAGCCGCCAGCCGAACGCCTGCTTGCCCGCCCAGGCGACGAAGAAGTACGCCAGGAAAGGCAACGCGAGGACGAAGAGGAAGTGGTGCCGGGCGGCCGCCGGCAGGTCGGCGTGCAGCACGTACCAGAGGGCCCGAGTGCCACCACAGCCCGGACAGTCCAGCCCGGTGGTCAGCTTGAGCAGACAGGTCGGCAGGGCATCCGGCGCCGACCGGGTGGGATCGCTGAGCAGCGTGTAACCGATGCCGGCGGCGACGCAGCCGACCGCGGCCAGCGGCACCACCCAGCGCGGGGTGCGGTCGTAGAGCCGGGCGACGAACCGGGAGAGCCGGTCCGGCTCGGCCACCGGGTAGCCGGCCGGGTAGCCCGCCGGCCATCCACCAGGCCCGACACCGCCCGACCCCACACCATCAGGCCCGACCTCGCCCGGCCCGATACCGCCCGGCCCGAGAGCATCCGGTCCGGGACCGTGCGGACCGGCGCCGTCTGGCCCGGCAGCGAGCGGCTCGCCGGTCGGTGGCGGTGGCTGGGCAGCCGGTCGGTCAACACTCGTCACGAAGCTCACCGTACACCGGCGACGCCCACCAACGCGGCGGCCAGCGGGGCGGCCAGGTCGCCGGCGGCCGGCGGTGCCACCGCGTCCAGACCGAGCCAGCCGGCCAGCCGGTACAGCTCGGCGGCGAGCGCCACGGCCGTCTCGCCGGGATCGACGCCCGGCTCGGCCCAGGCGGCCGGCACCAGCAGTACCCCCGCCTTGCGGTCGGCCTTCAGGTCGACCCGGGCGGTGAACCGCTCACCCTGCCGGAACGGCAGCACGTAGTACCCGTGCACCCGCTGCGGTGCCGGCACGTAGATCTCGATGCGGTAGCTGAAGTCGAACAGCCGCTCGGTGCGGGCACGTTCCCAGACCAGCGGGTCGAAGGGGCTGACCAGCGTGTTGCCGCGGACCCAGCGGGGCAGCCGGGCGTCGGCGTGCAGCCAGGCGGGCTGGCGCCAACCCTGCACCGTCACCGGGCGCAGCTGGCCGGCGTCGACCAGGTCGGCGATGGCCTGCCGGGCCCCGGCCACCGGCAGGCGGAAGTAGTCGCGTAACTCCGCCTCCGCGGCCACGCCGAGCGAGCGGGCAGCGATGCCGACCAGCGTGCGGTACGCCTCGGCGTCGCTCGGGGTGGGCGCGTCGAGGACCGCCGCGGGCAGCACCCGCTCGGGTACGTCGTAGCGACGGGCGAACGAGGTGGTGCGCTGCGCGGCGCACACCTCGCCGGCCCAGAAGAGGTACTCCAGTGCCTGTTTCACCGCCGACCAGTTCCACCCCCAGTTGCCGGTCTGGCGCGGCGCGTCGTGCTCGATCTCGGCGACCGTGAGCGGGCCCCGGGCGGCCACCTCGTCGCGTACCCAGGCCACCAGCTTCGGCTGGTCCTGGGCGATGCGGCGCATGCCACCCCAGGCGTCGGAATGTGCCCGGGCCATCCGCCAGCGCAGCGCCGGATGCAGACCGACCGGCACCAGGGACGCCTCGTGTCCCCAGTACTCGAACAGCTCGCGGGGGCGTCGGTAGGCGGCCGAGTCGAGCAGCGCGGTCGGGTAGGGCCCGATGCGGCTGTAGAGCGGCAGGTAGTGCGCCCGTTGCAGCACGTTCACCGAATCCATCTGGATCAGACCGACCCGGTCGAGCACCCGGCGCAGGTGACGGCGGGTGGGCGCCGCGGTGGGCGCGGGGTCGGCGAAGCCCTGTGCGGCCAGCGCGATCCGCCGGGCCTGGGCGAGCGAGAGCGATTCCGGTGCGACCATCGCAGGCAGGCTACGCCAGACGTACGACACCCGTGCGCGACGCTGGACCTGCCGCGCCCGGCCGCGTAGAACGGCAGACATGCCGACCATCCGCCGGGAGCAACCCGCCGACGCCGAGGCGATCGCCCGGGTGCACGTGAACGGCTGGCGGGCCGGCTACGCCGGGATCATGCCGGACGAGGTGCTGGCCCGGCTCAACCCGGTCGCCTGGGCGCAACGCCGCCGCGATCTGGGTACCGCCGACCCGGAGCACCCCTTCACCACCCTGCTCGCCGAGACCGACGGCGTCCTCGCCGGGTTCACCACCTTCGGCCCGTACCGCAACGACCAGGACCGGGGCGACCTGGATCCGGCGTACGGCGAGGTGGTGGCGATGTACGTGGCGCCGGAGCACTGGGGCGACGGCACCGCGACGGCCCTGTTCGCCGCAGCCCGGACCGGACTGGTCGAGCGGGGGTGGACGGAGTACCGGCTCTGGGTGCTGGCGGACAACCACCGGGCCCGCCGGTTCTACCAGCGGGCCGGACTGTCACCGGACGGTGAGCGGTCGACCTACCAGGTGCCGCTGTCCGGCGGGCGTACGCCGCTCGATCTGGTCGAGCTGCGCTACACCGGCCGGCTCGCCGGGTGAGTCTGGACCGGCCGGCTCGCCGGGTGAGTCCGGCGCCGTCGGCATCGCGGCGGGCCGGCGCAGCGGCAGGAAGGCCAACAGCGCCAGGCTGATCCACACATAGGTGTTGCTGAACAGGAACCCGTCGATCCCGGTGAAGTCACGCTCCCAGGCCCAGACGATCCGGCTGGTCAGGAAGGCGTACCCGACGATCGCGGCGAGCAGCAGGAGACGGCGCCGCCGACTACGCGACGGCGCGGCCATGCCGTTGTCGACCAGCAGCAGCAGGCCCGGCAGCAGCCAGACCAGGTGGTGCACCCAGGTGACCGGGCTGACCAGGCACATCACCGCGCCGGTCAGAGCCAGACCGGCGGCGAAGTCCCCGGCGGACGCGGCGGCGCGGCAGCGCCACACCCACAGCGCCACCGTCGCGGCGACCAGCGCCAGCCAGGCCAGCGTGCTGGGGCTGGTCGGGTCGAGCCGGGCGACCACGCCCCGCAGCGACTGGTTGGAGACGAAGGCCAACTCGCCGACCCGGCCGGTGTTCCACAGCGCGGTGGTCCAGAACTCCCGCGAGGCGTCCGGGAACAGCGCCGCGGCCAGCACCGTCGCCCCGGTCGCGGCGCCCACGGCGGTGACCGCCGCGCGGACGCGGCCGGTGACCAGCAGGTAGACGATGAAGATGCCCGGGGTGAGTTTGATCGCGGTGGCCAGGCCGATGCCGACCCCGGCCCACCGGCTGCCGCCCGGCAACAGCCGGACCAGGTCCACCGCCACCAGGAACAGCAGCAGCGTGTTCACCTGGCCGAAGTTGATGGTCTCGCGCATCGGCTCGAAGGCCGCGGCCAGGCAGAGCGCCACCGCGAAGGCGAACCAGCGGGTCCAGCCGGCCCGCCGCGCCACCGGGTCGAGCAGCCACCAGATCAGTACGGCGCTGGTCGCCACACCGGCGGCCACGCTCACCACGATCGCCGCGTGCCAGGACAGGTACGCCATCGGCAGCATCAGCAACGCGGCGAACGGCGGGTACGTGAAGCCGTACTGGGTTCCCGGGCGCAGGTAGTCGTAGAGTTCCCCGCCATCGCGTGCCCACCAGACCAGCGCACCCCGGTACACCTGCAGGTCGAAGAAGCCGTGCCGGGCCGCCGCCACGGACAGGAAGGCGGCCACCGCGACGGCGAGCACGAGCACCGCGATGATCTGCCCGACCGTCCGCCTGGCACCCTGCGCCACCGTCGCCTCCCTCACCCTGCGTAGGCTGTCGTCCCATGGCTCTCGGGTTTGTCCGCCCGGCGCGTCCCGAGGACGCCGGCGAGATCGCACGTATCCAGCTCGCGACCTGGCGGGTCGCCTACCGACGGCTGCTGCCCCGGCAGGTGCTGGCCGACCTCGACGAGGCGTGGCTCGCCCAACGCTGGGAAGCGGCGGTACGCCAGCCACCCGGCGACAGCCACCGGGTGCTGGTCGCCGTCGAGCAGGCCGAGCAATCGTATCTGGTGGGTTTCGCCGCCTCCGGTCCGGTCGATCCGGAGGCGTTGGCCCCGAACGAGCCCGCCGAAGCGCTCGGACCGGAGGTCGTCGCGGTGACCGACCTGCTCGTGGAGCCGCGCTGGGGTCGGCGTGGACACGGCAGTCGGCTGCTCGCCGCCAGCGTCGACCTGTGGCGGGAGTCCGGTTTCACCCGGGCACTGGCCTGGGTGTTCGAGGGCGACCAGGCGTCCCGCAAGTTCCTCACCACCGCCGGCTGGGAACCCGACGGCGCGGGTCGTGCCCTGGACGTCGACGACATGCTGGTCCCCCAGCTCCGCCTGCACGTCGCCCTCCCCACCGAGCCACCCGAGGCGACCTGACCGGGGGCCCAGCCGAGCGATGCCGAGCGGTGCCGAGCCGAGCCGGCCGAGCCGGCCGAGCCGAGCGAGCCGGCCGAGCCGAGCGGCTACCCGGGCCGGTCGGCTTCAGAACGCTGATTTCACAGTGAAATAAAAATCTCACCATGAAATCACGCCGGTCCCCGGATCTGCTTTGGCCAGGATCCGCGGGCGGACCCGGCCCGGCGGCGCCCGGCCCGGCCGTGCATAACCCGACCAGGGCCGCTCAGTCGAGCAGGGGGTCCAGGGCGAGGGTCAGGCCGGGACGGCTGCGGACCGCGCGGACCGCGAGCAGTACGCCGGGCATGAACGAGACCCGGTCGTACGAGTCGTGCCGGATGGTCAGCGTCTCGCCGGTGGTGCCGAAGAGCACCTCCTGGTGGGCGACCAGCCCGGTGGCCCGGACCGCGTGCACGCGTACCCCGTCGAGGTCGGCACCGCGGGCGCCGGGCACCTCGTCGGCGGTGGCGTCCGGCACCGGCCCGAGACCGGCCTCGGCACGCGCCGCGGCGATCAGGCGGGCGGTGTGCGTGGCGGTGCCACTGGGCGCGTCGAGCTTGCGCGGGTGGTGCTGCTCGATGATCTCGACCGACTCGAAGTACCGGGCCGCCCGGGTGGCGAACTGCATCATCAGTACGGCGCCGATGCCGAAGTTCGGGGCGATCACCACGCCCAGGCCCGGCTTGCCGGCCAGCCAGCCGCGCACCTGGTCGAGGCGCTGCTCGGTGAAGCCGGTGGTGCCGACCACCGCGTGCACGCCATGGTCGACGCACCAGCGCAGATTGTCCATGACGACGTCGGGGGTGGTGAAGTCGACGACCACCTGCGCACCCGCGTCGGTCAGCTCGGACAGTGCGTCGCCCTGGTCGACCGTGGCCACCAGCTTCATGTCCGCTGCTCCGTCGACCGCTTTGCACACCTCGGCGCCCATCCGGCCGCCGGCACCCAGTACGCCGACCCGGATCGTGCCCTGTTCCCGCTCGTCAGTCACGCGGCACAACCTATCCCAATCGTGACGCCGACGACCCACGAGTAACCCACCGCCACGCGAGGTGGCCGGGGGTGCGGGTCAGGTGGGGAAGTCGGAGTTGGCGAACGGCCCCACCACGGCCAGGGACATCGGCCGGGCGAGCAGGTCGGCGGCGAGGGTGTTGACGTCGTCCAGGGTGACCGCGTCGACCCGGTGGAGCAGCTCGTCGACCGGCATCAGGTCACCGTAGAGCAGCTCGCCCTTGGCCAGCCGGCTCATCCGGGAGCCGGTGTCCTCCAGGCCGAGCACGAACGAGCCCTTGCTCATCCCCTTGCCGCGGGCGAGTTCGTCCTCGGTGATGCCGTGCGCGGCGGTCCGGGCCAACTCCGCCCGGGTCAGTTCGAGCACCTCGTTCACCCGCCCTGGCGCGCAGCCGGCATAGACGCCGAACAGGCCGCTGTCGGCGTACTGGCTGGCGTAGGAGTAGACCGAGTAGGCCAGTCCACGCCGCTCGCGAATCTCCTGGAACAGCCGGCTGGACATGCCGCCGCCGAGCACGTTGTTCAGCACGCCGAGGGCGAACCGCCGCTCGTCGACCCGATCGATGCCGGGGCAACCGAGTACGACGTGCGCCTGCTCGGTCTCCTTCGGCTCCACCACGGTGCTGGCGGCCCGGGTGCGTACCGCCGGGTTGGCCGGCCGGTACGGCGCGGGAGTCGCCGGGTCGGTGTCCAGCGGGCTGTCCCGCATCGCCTGCCGGACCAGCCGGACCACGGTGGCGTGGTCGAGGTTGCCGGCGGCGGCGATGACGATCTGCGGTGCCACGTAACGGCGCCGGTAGAAGGACTGGATCTGGCGGCGGGTCATCGGGGTGACCGTGTCGGCGGTACCGGAGATCAGCCGGCCCAGCGGGTGGTCACCGTAGACGGCCCGGGCGAACAGGTCGTGTACCTCGTCGCCGGGCTCGTCGTCGTGCATGGCGATCTCCTCCAGGATCACGCCCCGCTCGGTCTCCACGTCGGCCGGTTCCAGTACCGAGTCGGCGACCAGGTCGCACATCACGTCGATGGCCAGCGGCAGGTCCTCGTCCAACACCCGCGCGTAGTAGCAGGTGTACTCCTTCGTGGTGAAGGCGTTGGTCTCCCCGCCGACCGCCTCGATGGCCGAGGAGATCTCCAGCGCACCCCGCTTGTGGGTGCCCTTGAAGAGCAGATGTTCCAGGAAGTGCGCGGCGCCGGCCTGCGACCCGGTCTCGTCGCGGGAACCCACCGCCACCCAGATGCCGAAGGAGACGCTGCGCATCGCCGGGATCGCCTCGGTCAGTACGCGCAAGCCGCTCGGCAGCACCGTGCGGCGCACCGTACCGCCCAGCGGGTCCTCGCTCAACGTCCGGGTGACCGCCCGGGTCGAGCCGCCGGCCGCGCGCACGGTGCCGGTGGCGTGCCGGGCGCTGCCGGGCGGGGTCGCCGCCGGGCGAGCCGCGGGAAGGGACGAACGCCGGGTGCGACTCACGGCAACCTGCTTCCAGTACGAGAGGGGTGTTCGGTGACGAACCGGCCGGGCGACGATGTCGCCCGGCCGGTCAGCGGTTCAGTACAGCGGTGCGGAGATCAGCTGTGCCGGGTGCGACGCCGGGGACGGGAGTCGCCACCGCCCTCGCCACCGTCGCCGCCGCCCTCGCCCCGCTCTGGGCCACGGCCGCCCCGGTCGCCGCCACGCTCCCGGTCGCCCCGGTCCCGCGGGGCACGGTCGCCCCGGTCCCGGCCGGCCGGCCGGTCCCCGCCCTCCTCGGCGGCAGCCGGTGCCTCGGCACCCTCCGGGCGGACCTTGTCCAGGTAGATCTTGCCGCGCTGGTCGATGTCGGCGATTGCGACCTCGACCCGGTCGCCGACGTTGAGGAAGTCCTCGACCCTCTCGACCCGCTTGCCGTCGCCCACCTTGGAGATGTGCAGCAGGCCGTCGCGGCCGGGCAGCAGCGAGACGAACGCGCCGAACGGCGCGGTCTTGACCACCGTGCCGAGGAAGCGGTCACCGGCCTTCGGCATGGTCGGGTTGGCGATCGCGTTGATCCGCTCGACCGCGGCCTGCGCCGACGGGCCGTTGGTGGCGCCGACGTAGATGGTGCCGTCGTCCTCGATGGAGATCTCGGCGCCGGTCTCGTCCTGGATGGCGTTGATGGTCTGACCCTTCGGCCCGATCACCATGCCGATCTTGTCGACCGGGATCTTCACCGTGGTCACCCGAGGCGCGTAGTCGGACATCTCGGCCGGTGCCTCGATCGCCCGCTGCATCACGTCCAGGATGGTCTGCCGGGCCTCGTACGCCTGCTGCAGCGCGGCGGCCAGCACGTCCGACGGGATGCCGTCGAGCTTGGTGTCCAGCTGCAGGGCGGTGACGAAGTCCCGGGTGCCGGCGACCTTGAAGTCCATGTCACCGAAGGCGTCCTCGGCACCGAGGATGTCGGTCAGCGTCACGTACTGGGTCTTGCCGTCGACCTCGTCGGAGATCAGGCCCATGGCGATGCCGGCCACCGGCGCCTTCAGCGGCACACCGGCGGAGAGCAGGCCCAGCGTGGAGGCGCAGACCGAACCCATCGAGGTGGAGCCGTTGGAGCCGAGCGCCTCGGAGACCTGGCGGATGGCGTACGGGAACTCCTCGCGCGAGGGCAGTACCGGCAACAGCGCCCGCTCGGCGAGGGCACCGTGCCCGATCTCGCGGCGCTTCGGCGAACCGACCCGACCGGTCTCACCGGTCGAGTACGGCGGGAAGTTGTAGTTGTGCATGTAGCGCTTGGACTTCTCCGGGGAGAGGGTGTCCAGCGCCTGCTCCATGCGCAGCATGTTGAGCGTGGTGACGCCGAGGATCTGGGTCTCGCCACGCTCGAACAGCGCCGAGCCGTGCACCCGGGGCAGCACGCCGACCTCGGCGCTGAGCGGACGGATGTCGCGCGGGCCACGGCCGTCGATGCGGACCTGCTCGCGCAGCACCCGGCTACGCACCTCGGACTTGGTCAGCGAGCGGAAGGCGGCGGAGATCTCCTTCTCCCGCCCCTCGAAGCGCGGGCCGACCTCCTCCACCAGGCGGGCCTTCACCGCGTCCAGGGCACCCTCGCGGTCCGCCTTGCCGGCGATCTGCAGCGCCTCGGCGACGTCCGCACGGGCGAACTCGGCCACCGCGTCGTACACGTCGTCCTGGTAGTCCAGGAAGACGGGGAACTCGGCGACCGGCTTGGCGGCCACGTCGGCCAGCTCGCTCTGCGCCCGGCACAGCTCACGGATGGCCGGCTTGGCGGCCTCCAGACCGCTGGCCACGACCTCCTCGGTCGGCGCGGCGGCACCGCCGGCGACCAGCTTGGTGGTGTTCACGGTGGCCTCGGCCTCGACCATCATTATCGCGACGTCGCCGTCCGCCAGGGCGCGACCGGCCACCACCATGTCGAAGGTGGCCCGCTCCAGCTCCTCGTAGGTCGGGAAGGCGACCCACTGGCCGTCGACGTGGGCCATCCGGGTGGCCCCGATCGGACCGGAGAACGGCAGGCCGGAGAGCTTGGTCGACATCGAGGCGGCGTTGATCGCCACCACGTCGTACGGGTGCTGCGGGTCGAGCGCGAGGATGGTCTCGACGACCTGGACCTCGTTGCGCAGGCCCTTGACGAACGACGGGCGCAGCGGCCGGTCGATCAGCCGGCAGGTGAGGATGGCGTCCTCGCTGGGCCGGCCCTCGCGGCGGAAGAACGAGCCGGGGATGCGACCCGCGGCGTACATCCGCTCCTCGACGTCGACGGTCAGCGGGAAGAAGTCGAACTGCTCCTTCGGCTGCTTTCCGGCGGTGGTGGCGGAGAGGACGACCGTCTCGCCGAGCTGGGCGATGACGGAGCCGGCGGCCTGGCGGGCCAGCCGACCGGTGGAGAAGGTGATCTCACGGGTGCCGAACGACCCGTTGTCGATCACGGCGGTACGGGTTTCGGTGCCGAGTTTGGTCTCGGTCATGGTGCGGCAATGCTCCTTCGCATCGGGGGCCACGAGCGGGAGCTGTACCGACGGCCGGTCTTCGATCGAAGCGCCCGGGACCACCGGCGAGATGCCGGGGCGCCCGGAGGCCACTACCGGAGACCGGGTACGCCGACGGCTCCCCTGTCTGGGTGCTCGCGGCCCGTGTCTCGAGGTGGGACGCCGACGGGGAGCGGCCCGGTCAGGGCCGCTCCCCGTCACGTCACCGGCGCAGGCCGAGTCGCTCGATGAGCGACCGGTAGCGGTTGATGTCCTTCTTCTGCACGTAGTTGAGCAGCCGACGGCGGCGGCCGACCAGCAGCAGCAGCCCACGGCGGCTGTGGTGGTCGTGCTTGTGCACCTTCAGGTGCTCGGTGAGGTCAGCGATCCGCTTGGTGAGGACCGCGACCTGCACCTCGGGCGAACCGGTGTCGCCCTCGACGGTCGCGTACTCCTCGCGGATCTTGGCCTTGGACTGCTGGTCGAGCGCCATGTTCTCCCTGTTTCAGTGGGTTGTCGATGTGGTCGGCAGGGGCCAGACTCGGGCACCGCTACCGGACCGTCCTCGCACCCGCGGCGTCGAGCAGACATGCGAGGACCCACGTCGGTCAGCCGACGTCTCCGCCAGCCTACCAGCACCTCGTCCCGATCGCCCGGATGAGGCCCGTCAGGCCAGCGCCCGGCGGGTCCGCTCGACGTCCTGGGCGATCTGGGCGACCAGCGGCTCGATCGAGTCGAACCGGACCTGCCCCCGCAGGTGCGCCACGAAGTCCAGGGCGAGCCGCTCACCGTACAGGTCGCCGGCGAAGTCCAGCGCGTACGCCTCGACCCGACGCTCCCGGCCGGAGAAGGTGGGGTTCGTGCCGATCGACACGGCCGCGCCCAGCGGCTGCCGCTGCCCCCGCCGCACCAGCCGGGCGGCGTAGATGCCGTCGGCGGGGATCGCGGCGTACCGGTGGCAGAGCAGGTTGGCGGTCGGGAAGCCCAGCTCACGACCGCGCTGGTCGCCCCGGACCACCACCCCCTCCAGGCGGTGCGGGCGGCCCAGCGCGGCCGCCGCCGCGGCCACGTCGCCCGCGTCGACGCAGGAGCGGATGTACGTCGAGGAGAAGACGGTCCCGGCCTCGGCCACCAGCGGGGCGCCCTCGACCGCGAAGCCGAACGTACGGCCGAGGCGTTCCAGCAGCGCAACGTCCCCGGCCGCCCGGTGCCCGAAGCGGAAGTTCTCCCCCACCACGACCAGCGCGGCGTGCAGGTGCTCGACCAGCACGTCGTGCACGAACGCCTCGGCGGGCAGCCGGGAGAACTCGGCGGTGAACGGCACCACGCAGAGCACGTCCACCCCCAGCGCCTCGATCAGCTCCGCCTTGCGGGCCGGCTCGCTGAGCACCGCCGGGTGGGACCCGGGCCGGACCACCTCGGCCGGGTGCGGGTCGAAGGTGACCACGACCGACTGCACGCCCAGCTCGCGGGCCCGGGCCACGGTGTGCGCGATGGTCGCCTGATGGCCCTTGTGAACACCGTCGAAGACGCCGATGGTGACGACCGACCGCCCCCAGCCACCCGGCGCCGCGTCGTACCCCCGCCACCGCTGCATGCTGCTCCTCCCTGTCGTACCGCCGGCCGAGGCGGTCGTCCCGCCGCCGGCCGAGGCGGTCGTCCCGCCGCCGGCGTCCCGCCGGTCAGGCCGGGGCGAGCACGATCTCCGCACGGGCCCGGCCGGCCCGCTCGCTGACGATAGCGATCAACCCGCCGGCCGGATCGAAGACCGCGTACGGGCCGGTGTGGCCGACCGGGTCGAGCGGGCCGCCGTGGGAGAGCACCCGCGCCTCGTCCGCGGTGGCGTCCCGGCGCGGGAAGAACCGGCCGGCCGCGGCGGCCAGCGGCAGCTCGACCACCTCGGGGGCGCGTCGTTCCAGCTCGTCGAGGGTGGCGGCCTCGGCGAGGGTGAAGCCACCCACGGCGGTACGCCGCAGCGCGGTGAGGTGACCGCCGACCCGCAGCGCGAGGCCGGCGTCCCGGGCGATCGCCCGGATGTAGGTGCCGGTCGAGCAGGCCACGTCGACGTCTACGTCGACCACGTCCGGCTGGTCGCGCCGGATGGCCAGTACGTCCAGCCGGGACACGGTGACCCGACGGGCCGGCAGGTCGACGCTCTCGCCCTCGCGGACCCGCTTGTACGCCCGCTGACCGTTGATCTTGATGGCGCTCACCGCGCTGGGCACCTGGTCGATCTCGCCCGTCGACGCGCTCAGCGCGGCCCGGATCGCCTCGTCGGTCAGTCCGCCCGCGGGCGCGCTGGCGATCACGTCACCCTCGGCGTCGTCGGTGACGGTCGCCTGTCCGAGCCGGATGGTGGCGGTGTAGCTCTTGTCCGCGCCGATCACGTACGTGAGCAGGCGGGTCGCCCGGCCGACGCCGATCACCAGCACGCCGGTGGCCATCGGGTCGAGGGTGCCGCCGTGCCCGACCCGGCGGGTACGCGCGAACCGGCGGATCCGCGCCACCACGTCGTGCGACGTCATGCCGCCCGGTTTGTCCACCACGATCAGACCGTCTGTGCTCACGACGTGCAAGCCTGCCAGATCCGGTCGGCCGGGTCGGCGGCGGAGGAGCGCCGGGGGCGAAACCGGTTTCCTCGGCTGGTGACGGGGTGTCACGATGGGTGAATCGACGTCGACCGAGGCGAGGCGTCGACGGACCACGGGGAGACCACGATGACCAGGAACGGCAGACCCGCCGGGGCGACCGAGGAACCGGTCGGCCTGCGTACCCCCCGAGCACCGAGCACGCTGCCCGAGTGGATGCTGAATCCGCCACCGCCCCGACGCACCGTCGGGGTCCGGATCGGCCAGGCGGTCCGCGCGCTGCCCGGCGCCGAGCGGCTCCGCCGCCGCTGGCACCGGTGGCAGCTGCGGGAACGCCTCTACCAGCGGTACCCGAACGCGGTAAAGATCCTCGCCATGGTGATCTCCTGGTTCGTAATCATGATTCTGGTGTCGATCGCCTACGCCCTCTACGCCCAGGTCTGATCAGGCGACCCCGCTCGGGGTGCGCTCGGTACGGACCGCGCCGGTCACCGCCCAGGCGCCGCCACGCAGCCGCAGCAGCAGCCCGACCAGGCGGATCACCACGAACAGCAGCAGCCCGCCCCAGATGCCGCCGAGCCCGAGGTCGTAGGCGTAGGCCAGCCAGATCGCCGGCAGGAAGCCGCCGAACGCACCGGCCACGGTGAGGTTGCGCAGGTAGCGGATGTCCCCGGCGCCGATCAGCACCCCGTCCAGGGCGAACACCACACCCGCCAGCGGCAGCATCACCACGAACCAGGGCCAGGCCAGCAACGCCTGCCCGTGCACCGCCGAGTCGGAGCTGAACCAGGTCGGCACCACGCCGGTGCCGGCCGCGGCCAGCGCGGCGAACGCCGCGCCGCAGAGCACGCCGAGCCGGCCGATTCGCCGGGCCAGCGCCCGGGCCGCCGGGGCGTCGTCGGCGCCCAGCGCGGCGCCGACCAGTGCCTGCGCGGCGATGGCCAGCGCGTCGAGCACCAGCGCCGCGAAGAACCACAGCTGCACCGCGATCTGGTGGGCGCCCACCGCGGCGGCGCCGAACCGGGCGGCGACCGCCGTGGCGGACAGGAAGCTGGCCTGGAAGGCCACCCCACGGATCAGCAGGTCCCGGCTGAGCACCAACTGCTGGCCGATGACCCGGGGACGCGGGCGCAGCGCCACCCGCTCGGCCACCAGTGCGGCGGCGAAGAGCACACCGGAGAGGGTCTGCGCGATCACGTTCGCCACCGCCGAGCCGTTCAGGCCCATCCCCAACGGGTACACCAGGATCGGGCAGAGCACCGCGGAGAGCAGGTTGGGCCCGACCACGAAGAGCAGGGGCCGGCGGGTGTCCTGCACGCCGCGCAGCCAGCCGTTCCCGGCCGCGGCCAGCAGCAGACCGGGCGCACCGAACGAGGCGATCCGCAGCCACTCGGCGGCGGCCACCGCGACCTCGCCACCGCCGGCCAGTACGCCGGCCAGCGCGCCACCGCCGAACTGCATGCCGACGACGACCAGCAGGCCCACACCGAAGGCCAGCCAGGACGCCTGGACTCCCTCGGCGACCGCGGCGGCGCGATCACCGGCACCGAAGCGACGGGCGGCCCGCCCGGTCGTGCCGTACGCGACGACGGTGCCCAGCCAGGCGGTGAGGGTCATCACCGTCCCACCGACGGCGACCGCGGCCAGCGGTATCCGACCCAGGTGGCCGACCACGGCGGTGTCGACCAGGACGTAGAGCGGCTCGGCGGCGAGAACCACGAGGGCCGGCAGGGCGAGCGAGGCGATCCGGCGCGGCGAGGCGACCCGGTCGGCGGTGACGGTGGGCTGGCTCATCGCCGCTGATCGTGGCATGCGATGAGTAAGGACAGCAAGGGAGGACGGTACTTACCGGATGCGGCCCGCGCCACACCGGTCCGGCGGCGAGCCGGGCGGAAGGGAGCGGCCGGGTTGCACGGGGCGGGTCAGCCGGCGACGGGCGACCTGTCCGGCGGTGGCGCCGTACGCGCGAGACGGCTCGACGTCACCGCCGGTCGCGTACGGTCACTGACGGGTGTCCATGGAGGTCTGCAGGGCGCGGCGAGCCTGCTCACGGGCCTCGTCGGTGTTCTCGGGCTTGGGCTTGGTGGGCATGGTGGACCCCTTCCAGGGCGCGCACCACCGAGCGCGGCGGCGCGTCACGGGCGGGTGGCGAGAGCGCCCGGACACCGCCTCCGGGATCGCCGGAGCGGCGAGTGGGCGACGTGGCGGCCCGGGTCGATCGACCCTGGAGGGAAGCGGCGCCGGGTATGGCTCCGCCCTCCCTTGACCTGCACCAGAAAGGCGCCGGCCGATTCCCAAGTTATCGTTCAGGTCCACATGCTGCGCGCTGTTCCCGCGATCTGGACGAGTCGACTAGCCGTCAACGGGCCAGGAAATGCCAGCCGACCCACCACCAGAAGCCGAACAGGCCGATCCGCCCGACCGGCACCGGCCCCACCTCGTACCGCATCACGTACGCGCAGACCTCGCCCAGCGTCGGTATCCGCGACCCCTCCCGGCGAGCCAGCCACTCGACCAGCCCGAACAGGGCCAGCCCGACCAGGAATCCACCGATCGCCAGCGTCCGCATCATCGCCGCACCAGTCCCCAGAACGCCGACAGCCAGACCAGCCAACCGGCGGAACGCACCAGCCGGTCCTCCAGCAGGGGATCCGCCAGCCGGGAGAAGGTGGGGAAGTCGTCACCGGCCGCGGCGAAGAAGGTGGCCCCCTCGAAGACCCCGAAGACCAGCACCGGCAACGTCCACCAGACGGCGCCCGAGGCGAGCCGCTGCGGCGCCGGCCGGCGCGGCACCCGATTGGTCAGACCGAGCCAGATGAGCACACCACCGGCGCCGAAGACGTACAGGTTCGCCTCCGTCGAGAAGGACGGGAAACGACCGCCCACCAGGGAGAGCGCGACGAGCACCGGCACGCAGACGACCGGACGCTCCCAGGTACGGGGTGCCTCGACGGCGAGTTCGTGGGGTTGCTCCATCATGCGATTCTCCCCGTCCGGTCCAGGCTGGGAAACGTCAACACCCCCGGAGGCGACCCTGATCTCACCCCTGCCGGGCGACACCGCCGTCCGGCGCGGGAGCCGACAGCTCGACCCGGATCCGCTCGACCACCTCGTCGACGGTGCCCCGGCCGGTGAAGCCGGCCGCGAGCCGGTGCCCACCGCCGCCCAACGCGTCCGCCACCCGGGCCACGTCGACCGCGCCCTTGCTGCGTAGCGACACCGCCCACTCGGCCGGTCCGGTCTGCTTGACCACACAGCTCACGTCGGCCTCGGCGGTGCACCGGACCGGATCGATGAGCGCCTCCAGCACGTACGGCCGCTGGTCGTGCCGGGCCAGGTCGTCCAGCGTCGCGTAGGTCCACACCAGGCCGTGCCCACCGGCGGCGGCCGGCTCCAGCCGGGCCCGGCCGAGCACCTCGCCGAAGAGCCGCACCGCGCCGAACGGCCGGCTGTCGAACACCCGCCGTGAGATGTCACCCGGACGGATCCCGGTGGCCAGCAGGCGGGCCGCCATCTCGTGCACGGCCGGGGTGGTCGCGTCGAACCGGAACGAGCCGGTGTCCGTGCTCAGCGCCACGTACAGGCACTCGGCGATGCCGGCGTCGAGCGGGACGTCGAGCCGGGCCAGCAGCTCCTCGGCGACCACCGAGGTCGCCGCGGCGACCGGGTCGACCAGGTTGACGTCACCGAAGCCGGTGTTGGAGGCGTGGTGGTCGAGCACCAGCGCGACCCCGGTGCCGGACAGCCGGTCGGCCAGCGCGCCGAGACGCGACTCGCTCGCCGCGTCGAAGCAGATGACCAGATCCGGCTCCGGCTCCGCCTCCGTCGCCGGCACCAGCAACTCCAGCCCGGGCAGTTCCCGGAACGGCTCCGGCACCTCCGGCGGGCCGGGGAAGGTCGCCTGCAGCCGGCGTACGCCCAGCCGGCGCAGGCCGAGCCCGAAGCCCAGCATGCTGCCCAGCGCGTCCCCGTCCGGGTTGACGTGGCAGATCAGCAACACCCGGCCCTCGGGTGCCAGCCGGCGTACGGCCGCCACCGCCGCGTCCCAGTCGGCCTCGGTCGGGCCCGCCGTGACCGGCGCCGGGCCGGTACCGCCGACCGGGCGGCGCGGCGCCGCGGCGGGATCCACCTCGGTCAGGGCACCGCCCGAGGAGGCGGTCACCGCCGTTCCCCGCCCCGGGCCTCGTCGCCGGCACCGTCGGCGGCCTCGACCTCGTCACCCTCGGCCTCGTCGGCGTCCTCGTCGTCCTCCAGCCGGTACGGCTGGGCGTCGCCCGCGTACTCCGCCTTGGCCGCCAGTCGCTGTACCTCCGCGTCGGCGTTGCGCGCCGCGGCGAGCAGGTCGTCGATGTGCTTGACCTGGTCCTGCACGTCGTCCAGCACGAAGGTCAGGGTCGGCGAGTGGCGCAGACCGAGCGCCTTGCCGACCGTGCTCCGCAGCATGCCCTTGGCGCTGTCCAGCGCGGCGGCGGTACCCGCCTGGGCCGCCGCGTCGCCGAGCACGGTGTAGAAGACCGTGGCGTCGCGCAGGTCGGCGGTGATCCGGGCGTCGGTGATGGTGATCATGCCGAGGCGCGGATCCTTGATCTGGCTCCGCACCACCGACGCGACCAGTTCACGCACCCGCTCCGCGTGCCGGCGTACCTTGGCCGGATCCGTCATCTCGCCACCTCCACGGCGTACCGCTACCGGCCAGGACCGACGACGTCCACGTCGCCGGGCCACACCGGCCCCCAACACCTCGAACCCTACCCGCGCCGCCACGGCCGGCGCGCGGGGCGGCGGCGGGTGGCAGCACCACCGCCGTCAGTCGTCCGCGCCGTGCAGCCCACGACGCACCGACAGCAGTTCCACCTCCGGTCGACCGGCGACCAGCCGCTCGCAGGAGTCGATCACCTCTCGGGCGTGCGCCGGCTCGGCGGCCACCACCGCCACGCCGATCTCCGCGCGCCCGTGCAGGTCGAGCGCACCCACCTCGGCGGCCGACACCTCGAAGCGGCGCAGCGCCGCGACGATCGGCCGTACGTAGGACCTCTTGGCCTTCAGCGACCGGGAGTCGCCCGGCAGCAGCAGGTCGAATACTGCGGTTGCGGTGTACATCGCTGCGGACCCTACCCGCCCACCACCCCACATGATCAAGGGGTTTACGCCTTTCGGCGTAAACCCCTCGACCTGTGCTCACCGCAGGATCAGGCGCGAACCTTCTCCCGCATCTCGAAGGTCTCGATGACGTCGCCGACCTGGACGTTGTTGTAACCGGCCAGGGTCAGACCACACTCGAAGCCCTCGCGGACCTCCGTCGCGTCGTCCTTGAACCGCTTGAGCGAGCTGATCGTGAGGTTGTCCGCCACGACCGTGCCGTCGCGCAGCAGGCGCGCCTTCGCGTTGCGCCGGATGATGCCCGACCGGACGATGCAACCGGAGATGTTGCCGATCTTGGAGGAACGGAAGACCTCGCGGACCTCCGCGCTGCCCAGCTCGACCTCTTCGAACTCCGGCTTGAGTAGGCCCTTGAGCGCCGCCTCGATCTCCTCGATGGCCTGGTAGATGACGGTGTAGTACCGGATCTCCACGCCCTCGCGGTCGGCCATCTCGCGGACCTTGTTCGAGGCCCGCACGTTGAAGCCGATGATCGTGACCGGCTCGGACGAGGCGCTGGCGAGCATGACGTTGCTCTCGGTGATCGCGCCGACGCCCCGGTCGAGGACCTTGAGCTGAACCTCCTCGGGGATGTCGAGGTTGAACAGCGCGTCCTCCAGGGCCTCCACCGAACCGGAGACGTCACCCTTGAGGATGAGGTTGAGCGACGTCTTCTCGCCCTCCTTGAGCTGCTCCATGAGCGTCTCGAGGGTGGCCCGGCCACGGGAGTTGGCGAACGCCGCCGCCCGCCGCCGTGCCTGACGCTGCTCGGCGATCTGCCGCACCGTGCGGTCGTCCGCCGCGGCGAGGAAGGTGTCGCCCGCGCCGGGCACCGCGGTCAGACCGAGGACCATCACCGGACGCGCCGGACCGGCCTCGGTGACCTGGTTGCCGTTCTCGTCGAGCATCGCCCGGACCCGGCCGTGCGCCCCACCGGCGACGATCGAGTCGCCCGCCCGCAGGGTGCCCTTCTGCACCAGCACCGTCGCCACCGCACCACGGCCCTTGTCCAGGTGCGCCTCGATGGCCACACCCTGCGCCGGCCCGTCGATCGGAGCGGTCAGCTCCAGCGACGCGTCGGCGGTCAGCAGCACCGCTTCGAGGAGATCCTCGATGCCGATGCCGGGCTTCGCGGCCACGTTGACGAACATGGTGTCGCCGCCGTACTCCTCGGCGACCAGGCCGTACTCGGTCAGCTGCTGGCGGACCTTGTCCGGGTTGGCCTCCGGCTTGTCGACCTTGTTGACCGCGACCACGATCGGCACGTCCGCCGCCTTGGCGTGGTTGAGCGCCTCGATGGTCTGCGGCATCACGCCGTCGTCGGCCGCCACCACCAGGATCACGATGTCGGTGACCTGGGCACCACGGGCACGCATGGCGGTGAACGCCTCGTGACCCGGGGTGTCGATGAAGGTGACCGCCCGGTCCTCGCCCTCGTGCGGGACGTGGACCTGGTACGCGCCGATGTGCTGGGTGATGCCGCCGGCCTCACCGGCCACCACGTTCGCCTTGCGGATCGCGTCGAGCAGCTTGGTCTTACCGTGGTCGACGTGACCCATGACGGTCACCACCGGCGCACGGCTGACCAGGCGGTCCTCCGCGACCTCGGCGTCGAGGTCGATGTTGAACTGCGCGAGCAGCTCGCGGTCCTCGTCCTCCGGGCTGACGATCTGCACGTTGAAGCCGAGGTGCTCACCCAGCAGCAACAGGGTGTCGTCAGAGCAGGACTGGGTCGCGGTGACCATCTCGCCCAGGTTGAACATCTCCTGGACCAGCGAACCCGGGTTGGCGTTGATCTTGTCGGCGAAGTCCGACAGCGAGGCGCCACGGGAGAGTCGAACCGTCTGCCCCTGACCCCGGGGAGCACCCGAGCTCATGGTCGGGGCCGACAGGTTGTCGAACTCCTGTCTGCGCTGCTTCTTGGACTTGCGACCACGCGTCGGCTTGCCACCCGGACGCCCGAAGGCACCCGCGGCGCCGCCGCCACGGCCACGACCGCCGCCACCCGGACGACCGCCGCCACCGGCCGGCGCACCCGGGCGGAAACCGCCGCCCGCGCCGCCACCACCGCCACCGGGACCGCCACGGTAGCCACCGCCCGCGCCGCCACCACCGCCACCGGGGCCGCCACGGTAGCCACCGCCACCGCCGCCACCACCGGGGCCGCCACGGTAGCCACCGCCACCGCCGCCACCCGGACGGCCGGCACCGCCACCGCCACCGGGGCGACCGGCACCGGGACCACCCGGACGACCGGGCCGCTGGCTCGGCATCGAAGCCGGACTCGGCCGCGGCGGCATCGAGGCCGGGCTGGGCCGCGGCGGCATCGAAGCCGGGCTCGGCCGCGGACCACCGGCACCGGCGGCCGGCGGCCGCTGCTGCTGGCTGCCCTGAATGCCGAACGGGTTGTTACCGGCGCCCCGCGCCGGCGGACGCCCCTGCCGACCACCGGGCCCGGGAGCGGGCCCGCTGGGGCGGGCTGCCGGGGAACCCGGCCGGGGCGGCATGTTGCCGGGCCCCGGACGAGGGCCCGGACGGGCGCCCCCATCGGCCGGGGGCTCCCGGCGGACGTTCTCCCGCTGCTGCTGGCGGGCGGCCTGCGCGGCCTTGACCGCGGCCTCCTGCTCAGCCTTCAGCGCGGCCGCACGCGCCTCGGCGGCGGCCACCTCGATGTCATGAGCACTCGCCGGCTTGGCGACCGGGGCCGCCGACGGCGGCGGGCCGGGCACCGGGGCCTTCGGCTTGGGCCCGGGCATCGCCGGACGCCGGGGCGGCGTCGGCTTGGCGGTGATCCGGGGCTCGCCGGAGGTCGGCGACGGGGTCGGTGCCGCCGGAGCCGGTGCGGCCGACGGCGGAGCCGTCGGGGCGGCACCGGAGCCACCGGAGACGAAGGCGCCTCGCAGCCGCCGGGCGACCGGCGCCTCGACGGTGCTCGACGCGGACTTCACGAACTCGCCCATTTCCTTCAGCTTGGCGAGAACGGTCTTGCTTTCGACCCCGAGCTCCTTTGCAAGCTCGTGTACGCGGGCCTTACCTGCCACTGCACTCCTCACTCCGAGGTCGTGCGGGCAGCACCCGCAGCGACCTCACTCGTGCACTTGAAGCCTGGTCATTTCTGGGACTTCATCGTGTGCTCATGTCGGTCGTCCTACCTTGCTAGCGACCCTCGTCCGGTCGGGTGACCGGACGTGGTGGTTGACGCGTCAGGTACTCCGCGAGGGCTCCGTCACCCGGAACCCCGGCGAGGCGCAGCGCCCGCCCGAAGGCTCGACGCCGCACTGCCTGCGCGAAGCAGGCCGGATCCGGGTGCATGTTCGCTCCCCGACCCGGCAGGCTGCGGGCCGGATCGGGTCGGAGGCTGTAGCCAGCCCCCTCGTCGACCGCGACGATCCGCAGTAGTTCACTGGCCGGCGCACGCCGTCGGCAACCCACACAGGTGCGCTCCGGCTGCGCGCGTCGTACCACCGCTGGAAGTCTACCCCTAGCTACCCGAGACCGCGCCGCCCGGCTCCCGGACCTGATCGGCACCGGCCCGACCGGAGGCGGCGGTCTGTTCCGCATCCGACCGGATGTCGATCCGCCAACCGGTCAACCGGGCGGCAAGCCGGGCATTCTGCCCCTCCCGCCCGATCGCGAGCGACAACTGGAAGTCGGGCACGGTCACCCGCGCCGCCCGGCTCGCCAGGTCGACCACCTCGACCCGCAGGGCCTTGGCCGGCGAGAGCGCGTTGCCGACGAAGGTGGCCGGATCGTCCGACCAGTCGATGATGTCGATCTTCTCGCCGTGCAGTTCGCTCATCACCGCCCGCACCCGCTGCCCCATCGGGCCGATGCAGGCGCCCTTGGCGTTGACGCCGGGCGCGGTGGAGCGGACCGCGATCTTCGTACGGTGACCTGCCTCACGTGCGATCGCACCGATCTCGACCGTACCGTCGGCGATCTCCGGCACCTCCAGGGCGAAGAGCTTCTTCACCAGGTTCGGATGCGTACGCGACAGCGTGATCTGCGGGCCGCGCATGCCCTTGGCCACGTGCACCACCACGCACCGGATCCGCTCACCGTGCGTGTACCGCTCACCGGGCACCTGCTCGGACTGCGGCAACACGCCCTCGAGCTTGCCCAGGTCGACGGTGACGATGCCCTTCTCCGCCCGCGCCTCGTGGGCCTGCACCACGCCGGTCACCAGATCGCCGTCCCGACCGACGTACTCACCGAAGTGCGCCTCGTCGGTCGCCTCCCGCAGCCGCTGCAGGATCACCTGCTTGGCGGTCATGGCGGCGATCCGGCCGAAGTCGTGCGGGGTGTCGTCCCACTCCCGCTCGACGGTCCCCTCCGGGTCCAACTCCTGGGCGTAGACCAGCGCCGCGCCGCTCTTGCGGTCGATCTCCACCCGGGCGTGCTGCTGCGCCCCCTCGGTGTGCCGGTACGCGGTCAGCAGCGCGGTCTCGATCGCCGCGAGGATCGTGTCGAACGGGATCTCCCGCTCGCGCTCGAGTGCGCGCAGCGCCGCGAGGTCGATGTTCACCTCTCCTCGTCCTCCACATCGTCATCGTCGTCGTCATCGTCGTCGTCTTCTGATTCGGGCAGCTCGTCGAGGCGGCTGAACTCGACCTGCACCCGACCCGGCCCCAGCTCGGCGTAGGGCAACTCCAGCCGCTCGGTGTCGATCTCCAGCGCCACGCGCTCGTCGTCCGCGCCGACCACCCGGCCGGTGACCTGCCGGTCACCCGCCGCCCGGGCGCCGGCCACCGACTCGCCCCGGACGGTCACCCGGACCAGCCGGCCGACGTTGCGCCGCCAGTGTCGGGGCAGCGTCAGCGGACGGTCCACCCCGGGGGAGCTGACCTCCAGCTGGTACTCACCGGCGACGATGTCGCCGCCGGACTCCTCGGCCGCGTCCAGCGCCGCCGACACCGCGCGGGAGACGTCCGCCACCGCGTCCAGGTTCACGCCGCCGTCGGCGTCCACGATCACCCGCACCACGTGCCGGCGACCGGCCCGGGAAACGGACAGGTCCTCCAGGTCGTAGCCGGCGCCGTCGACCACCGGTGCGATCACCGCGCGTAGCCGCTCCCGCCGGGCAGCGAGGTCGCCACGGGGGCCCTGGCCGCCTCGTGGCGCCGGGCCGCCGCGGGGTCTCCCCGCCGTTCTGGTGGCACGGCCACGCTGCGTCATCTGTCGGACCCCTCCACTGCTCGCCGGCCACCATGCCGGCACGCCACCGGTGCGGACGCGCCGGTGGCTGCGCAGAGCGTAACGCGCCGGCCCGAGGAGGGCCCGGGCGGCGCACCGACGCCACCGCCGTACGCCGGCCGCCGCGATGGTGTTGACTTGTCCGGTGGCGATGGGCTCAACGACTCGGCGGGACGGATCGTCCCACCTGCTCTCCCGACGCGCGGTGCTGCGGGCCGGCGCGCTGCTGACGCTCGGCGGTGCCAGCGTGCCCCTGACCGGCTGTGACCTGCTCGACCGGGAGGAGCCCCCACGTCCCGATCCGCTCACCCCGCTGTTCGACGAGGCGCTGCGGCTCGCGGCCGGGCTGCGCGCCGCCGCCACCGCCCAACCCGACCTCGCCGGCCGGCTCACCCCGCTGGCCGAGGCACACGAGGCACACGCCGCCGAACTCGCCCAGCTGATCGGCGCCGCCCTGCCGTCGACGACCGTCACCCCCGACGATCCGACCGGAACACCCCCCGGCACACCGCCGGCCGACCGCGCCGCCACCCTGGCGGCGCTGCGCAAGGCCGAACGCGCGGGCCGGGACTCGGCCACCGCGGCCTGCGCCGCGGCACCCGAGGACCGGGCCGCGCTGCTCGGTTCGATCGCCGCCGCCCGGGCTACGCACCTGGAGGCCCTGCGATGAACGCCGAGTCGGCCCTGGCCGCGGCGCTGACCGCCGAGTACGCCGCGATCTGGGCGTACGGCCCGATCGGGGTACGCCTCGCCGAGGCCGAACGCAAGGCCGCAGTCGAGGCGGAGGCGGCCCACCGGGCGCGCCGCGACGCCCTCGTGGTGCAGTTGAGCACCGGCGGCGGCACCGTCCCGCCGGACCGGCCCGGGTACGCGCTGCCCTTCCCGGTGACCGACCGGGCCAGCGCCCTGCGGCTCGCGGTGCAGGTCGAGGAGCGGACGGCGGTGTTCTGGCGGGCGGTGCTGCCGGCCAGCGCGGGGGCGGAACGGGACCGGGCGCTGACCGCCCTGATCGACTACGCGGTGCGGGCGACCCGCTGGCGGCGCAGTGCCGGGATCGCCCCGCTGACCGTGGCCTTTCCGGGCCGCCCGAGCTGATCCAACAACTGCCCGCCCGGGACCGGAGACGCGGCGGTGGGCGCCCTCCGGTTGCGGAAGGCATACCAGGTATGCATACTCCGGTTCCATGTCCATCCGCCACGGTCTGCTCGCGTTGCTCGAACGCGGCCAGATGTACGGCTACCAGCTGCGCGCCGCGTTCGAGGAGTCGACCGGATCGACCTGGCCGCTGAACATCGGGCAGGTATACACGACGCTCTCCCGGCTGGAACGGGACGGTCTGGTGCGTCCGCTGCCGGAGAGCGAGGCCGGACAGCGGCCGTACGAGATCACCGACGCCGGACGGGCGGACCTGGCCCTCTGGTTCGCCACCCCGATCAGCCGGACCGACCGTCCCCGCGACGAGCTGGCGATCAAGCTGGCCCTGGCGCTGACCACCCCCGGCGTGGACGTCCGGACGGTGGTGCAGACCCAACGCACCGCCACCATGCGCGCCCTGCAGGAGTTGACCCGGCTGAAGTACGCGAGCGACCGCCCCGAGGACCTACCCTGGCGGCTGGTACTGGACGCGATGATGTTCCAGGCCGAGGCCGAGGTGCGCTGGCTCGACCACTGCGAGACCAGCCTGGTGCGGCACCGCCCCCCGGCCAACGGCCCGGCGCCCAGCTCCGAGGCGGTGGGTCTCAGCGGTGAGGAGGCACGACGGTGAGTGCGGCCAGCGGATCCGTGCCGGCGCTCCCCGGTCCGGACGTTCCTGACCCGGATGCCGGACCGGGCGGGCACGGCCCGCTCGACGCGCCCCGCGAGGCCGTACTCGAACTGCGTGCGGTGCACCGCACGCACGGCACCGGACCGGCCGCCGTACCCGCCCTGCGTGGGGTGAGCCTGACCGTACGCCCTGGCGAGTTGGTCGCCGTGATGGGCCCCTCCGGCTCCGGCAAGTCCAGCCTGCTCGCCCTCGCCGGTGGCCTGGACCGCCCGACCAGCGGTGAGGTGCACGTCGAGGGGCAGTCCCTGCACACGTTGGACCGCAACGGCCTGGCCCGGCTGCGCCGTCGCCGGATCGGCTACATCTTCCAGCACCTCAACCTGATCGGCAGCCTGACCGCGGTGGAGAACGTCGCGCTGCCCCTGGAACTGGACGGCACGGGCGTCCGCCGGGCCCGCCGGCTCGCGCTGGACGCGCTGACCGAGGTGGGCATGTCCGAGCTGGGCGACCGATTCCCCGACCAGCTCTCCGGCGGGCAGCAGCAACGGGTGGCGATCGCCCGGGCGCTGGTCGGCGAGCGACGCCTGGTCCTCGCCGACGAGCCGACGGGCGCGCTCGACTCGCAGACCGGCGAGGCGGTACTGCGCCTGCTGCGCCGCCGGGTCGACGCGGGCGCCGCCGGAGTGCTGGTCACCCACGAGGCCCGCCACGCCGGCTGGGCCGACCGGGTGGTGTTCCTGCGCGACGGCGTGGCGGTCGACTCGACCGCCCCGCTGGCCGGCGTCGAGGCACTGCTCTCCGGCAGCGGCCGGTGAGCCGCGACGACCGGCGGCGACGGGGCAGGACACGCGGCGTCGAGCTGGTCGGGTCGTGGCGGGCCGCACTGCGAATCGCCCGCCGGGAGGCGACGCGGGCTCGCGGGCGTACCGCACTGGTGCTCGCGATGATCATCCTGCCGGTGCTGGCGCTCAGCTTCCTCGCGGCCAGCACGGACATGTCCCAGCTGACCCCCGCCGAACACCTGGATCGGCGGCTCGCCGGCGCGGACGCCGAACTGCGGGTGGTGGCCCGGACGCCGGTGACACAGAGCAACGACGGCACCAGCTGGGCGTCGGACGACTCCGAGCCGATGCCGAGTCCGGCCACCGTGGAGCAGGTGGCCGCCCTGCTACCGGCCGGCAGTCGGATCCTGCCGGTGCTGCGCTGGCTGCCGTTCTCCGCCCGGGACGGCGACCGGGTCCGCGACGACCTCTCCGCCTCCGTGGTCGACCTCACCGATCCGCTCGCCGACGGGCTGGCCCGGATCCACGCGGGTCGGGCACCGGCCGCCGCCGACGAGATCGTGGTGAACCTGGCCGCCGGGCGCTCGCTCGACGTCGGCATCGGCGACCGGATCGCCGCCGCGGACGACGCCCGCGGCTGGACGGTGGTCGGCCTCGGCGAGTTCCCGGACCAGCTGAGCCCGGCGGTGATCCTGCATCCGAGCGGTGCGCCGCCGAGCGAGCCGTACCCCGAGCCGGCGTTCCTGGTCGACCTGCCCGGCCCGCTCACCAGCGAACTCTTCGCGCAGCTCAACGAGGAGGGTGTGGTGGTGGCGGCCCGGTCGACCGAGCCGCCGCCGAACACGATCATCGACGAGGCGAGCCCGGGCCTGGTCGCGGACGAGGGGCTCGGCGTCGGGGTGCTGATCGCCGGGCTCGGCCTGCTCGAGGTGGTGTTGCTGGTCGGGCCGGCCTTCGCCGTCGGGGTACGGCGTCGGCGGCGGGATCTCGCGCTGGTCGCGGTGGCCGGTGGCGACGCCGCCATGCTGCGCCGGGTGGTCCTCGCCGACGGGGTGGTGCTGGGCGTCGTCGGCGCCGCCATCGGGATCGCGCTCGGGGTGGCGGTGGCCTTCGCCGGCCGGCCGCTGGTCGAGGAGTTCGTCTTCGGGTACCGCTTCGGCGGGTACCGCGTCTGGCCCGCGGCCCTCGTGGTGATCGCGCTGGTCGCGGTGCTGGCCGGGGTGCTCGCCGCCCTGGCACCGGCGTGGATGGCCGCCCGGCAGGACGTGATGGCCGGGCTGGCCGGCCGGCGGACCCCACCGACGCCCTCCCGCCGGTGGCTGGTCGTCGGCGGGCTGCTGGCCACCGGTGGCGCCGGCATCGCCGCGCTCGGCGCGGTGCTCACCTCCCAGTCGGTCATCCTGACCGGGTTGCTGCTCGGCGAACTCGGCCTGGTCTTCGCCACGCCGACCCTGGTGGGGTTGGTGGCCCGAGTCGGCCGGTTCCTCCCGCTGGCGCCCCGCATCGCGGTCCGCGACGCCAGCCGCAACCGGTCCTCGGCGGCGCCGGCCATCTCCGCGGTGATGGCCGCGGTCGCCGCCAGCGTCGCGCTCGGCCTCCTGCTCGCCAGCGAACAGGCCCGCAGCGACGTGCTGTACCGGCCCAACCTGCCCGACAGCACGGTGCTGGTCACCACCTTCGGCGAACCCGACGACGGCCCGCCGCCCGCGCCCGAGGAGATCGCCGAGCCCGCCCGCGAACACCTCGGCGCCCGGACGATCGCCCCGCTGGTCTGGGCCGGCTGCGCCCCGGAGCTGGCCAACTGCCTGGTCACCGCGACCCTGCCGGCCGAACGGGCCTGTCCGTGGCGGGCGAGCGAACCACTGAGTACGACCGACCAACTCCGGGCCCGGGCCGACCGGCGCTGCCAGGGGTCACCCGAGGACTACCACGGTCCGTACTTCCGGGTGGCCGTCGACGACGGTGCGGCGCTGCCGGTCCTCACCGGAGCGACGCCGGACGAGACCGCCGCCGCCACCGCCGTGCTGCGGGCCGGTGGGGCGGTGCTGACCGACCCGCGCTACGTGGTGGACGGCCGACTGGAACTGCGCGTCGAGCGCGGCCACGGCGACGTCGCGGAGCGTACGGACACCCTGGACGTACCCGGCCACGCGCTGGACAGCGAACTCGGCGGTGAGTGGCTGCTGCTGTCCCGGGCCGCGGCCGACCGGCTCGGGTTGGTGAGCGAACACATCGGCTGGGCGATCCAGACCGACAGCGCCATCGAACGGAGGCAGGAGAGCGCCTTCGCCGCCGCGATCCGCCCACTCGGGTCGCTGGGCGTCGAGTTCTCGGACCGGCGCGGCTTCGGCGACACCGCCCCGATGCTGCTCCTGCTCGCCGGGGTGTCCGCGGTGGTCACGGTGGGTGCCGCGGGCATCGCCACCGGCCTGGCCGCGGCCGAGGGCCGCGCCGACCTGTCCACCCTCGCCGCCGTCGGCGCCAGTCCGGGGGTACGCCGGCTGCTCTCGCTCTGCCAGGCCGGCGTGATCGCCGTACTCGGCTCGGCGCTGGGCATCGTCGCCGGCCTGGGCGCGGCGGTGATCGTCCTGATCTTCACCAACCAGCGGTACGCGGCCGCCTGGCCGATCGAACCGCCCTATCCGCTGGTCGTGCCCTGGTTGACCCTCGGCGTGCTGGTCGCGGTGCCGCTGATCGCGATGCTCGGCGCGGCGCTGTTCACCCGATCCCGGCTGCCGGTGGAACGCCGACTGGACTGACGGTGCGACAGACTGTGCGGATGTTCCTGACACCCCTCACCCGCCGGGTCGGTCGATACCGGTGGTTCGGCGCCGCCATGCGCCTGCTCGTGCCCGTCGACCGGGCCGTCGGGCGGCTGACCCGGGGACGGGTCGTCGCGCTCGGGCTGGTGCCGTCGCTAGTGATCACCACCACCGGCCGCAAGTCCGGCAAGCCCCGCAGCAATCCCCTGCTGTACGTGCCCGACGGGGACGCGTACGTGGTGATCGGCTCCAACTGGGGACAGCCCCACCAGCCGGCCTGGGCGCTCAACCTGCGCGCCCAACCGGCTGCCGAGGTGGACGTGGCGGGCCGCCGGGTGCCGGTACGCGGCGAGTTGGCCACCGGCGCCGAACGGGACCGGCTGTGGCGACTGCTGCTCGACGAGTGGCCGGCCTACCAGGCGTACGTCGAACGGGCCGGCGGGCGGGAGATCCGGATCTTCCGACTGGTGCCGGCGGAGCGCGGCGCGCCCGGGGATTCGGACGGGCCGGACAGCCGAGCCCGCCAGCCCTAGACGAGTAAGTCCTAACTCGGGGCGGGGCTGCGGGCGCAGCGAAGGTCTAGCTAGTCGTGTCTCGAAGTCGGGTGCGGCGGGTCGGTGATCGATAGACAGCATTGGATGATCCGCGCTGGCGCCGTGGCTGGCAGCCCCGGGAGAGGGTTACCTTCAGAGCGTTGATTTCACGGTGAAATCAAAATTTCAGGGTGAAATCACGCCTACCCACGGGTCTGCCTCCGGCCAGCCGAACTGCGTCGCCGGCTAGACGAGTAAGTCCTAACACCCCTGAGTGGTGGAGATAGACGAAGGGCGTTGAGGATCAGTTTGTGACGACCGACCTCAACACCCTTCTGACCGCACTGTACGTGAAGATCGACCACTGGCTCGGGCGGCAACGTCGGCCCGGGCGGCCACCCAGGTTGTCCATCGAAGGCGTCGCGGCACGCATCGCGCAACGCCTCCTCGCGAAGACCGCCGCGATCTAGCACAACCGGACCACCGGCCAGCCCACCACCAGGTCCCTGATCCCCTACGACCACTGACCAGACTTCGGACTTACTCGTCTAGGGTGTGGTGACCGGACCGTCGCTCCCGGCGACGGCGCGCCGCCGGTGACGCTTACGCGGGATGGTCGGCATGGACGAGGTCGCAGAGCACCCGGACGATCCACGCTGGCAGCTGGCCGAACGGGTCGCCGAGGCGATCCGTCGGCGGTTTCCGGCCGACGTGCTCGCGCTGGCCGTGCACGGTCCGTTGGCACACGGTGACGACGACGGTGGTGGCGACGGCGAGGTCGGGTTGCTGGTGGTCACCTACCGGCCGAGCACCGGTCCACCGTCGTCGACCCGCCGGGTCGACGGCATCCTGGTCGGCCTGACCGTGGTCGACGCCGCGGAGCGGCTGCGCCAGGCCCGCCAGCTGACCTCACGCTGGCCGCTGACCGCGGACCGGTTCGTGACCACCCGGTCGTTGCACGACCCGACGGGCTGGCTGCGCACGCTGCGCGACGAACACCTCGGCCGGTTGGCCCGGGCCCGGCCGGCGGAGTTCAGCGCGGCCGCCCGCACTGCGTGGTACCGGGGCAGCGGCGCGCTGGCCCGCGCCGCCCGACTGGCCGAATGGTACGAGACCGACCAGGCGCTGCTGATGCTCGGCGAGGCCCGGCTGGCCGCGGCCACAGTGCAAGGACTACTCGGACGCACCTACTTCCGCGACCCCGGTGACGCGGTCCGACGAACCGGACTGGCCGGCGCGGACATGACCGCGGTGGGCGCGGTGCTGACCGGCCAGGCCACCGAACTGGCCGCCCGGGGCCGCCCCGTCGACGGCACCGTCGACGACCTGCTCGCCGGCTGACCCCCGGAGGGACACTGCCCGGGCCGCCCGGGGAGACTGCCCGGTCAGAGCCCGCCCTGGACTCCGATCAGGGCACCGATCACGTAGGTCGCCGCCGCGGCGGCGGCGCCCAGCAGCAGTTGGCGCAGGCCACCGGTCCACCAGCGGCGGTTGGTGAAGCGCGAGACGACCGCGCCGGCCACGAAGAGGCCGAGTCCGCCCACCGCCAGGGCCAGCGCCAGGCTGGTCGCACCGAGCAGGTACGGCAGCAGCGGCACCAGCGCACCGACCGAGAAGCAGAGGAACGACGAGATGGCCGCCGTCCACGGGTTCGGCTGCTCGTCGGGGTTGACGCCCAACTCCTCCTGGACGTGCACCCGCAGGGCCTGTTCCGGGTGCTGGCGCAGCGCCTCGGCCAGTTGGCGGGCGAGATCCGCCGGCAGGCCCCGGGCCATCCAGATCTCGGCGAGTTCCGCCGCCTCGCCCTCGGGGTTGCGTTCCAGCTCACGCCGTTCCTTGGCCACCTCGGCGGCGATCTGCTCGTTGGCCGAGCGGACGCTGGTGTACTCGCCGAGCGCCATCGAGATCGCACCGGCGACCAGACCGGCGCTGCCGGTCAGCACGATGTTGCGAGGTGACACCCCGCCGCCACCCACGCCCGCGATCAGGGCGATGTTGGTGACCAGGCCGTCCATCGCGCCGAACACGGCCGGCCGCAGCCAGCCGCCGGACACGTCCGCGTGGTGCGACTCCCGGGGCATCGCCGGAGCCTCGGTCACGGCAGCGTCAGGATCTCGTGGCCGGCCTCGGTCACCAGCACCGTGTGCTCGAACTGGGCGGTCCACTTCCGGTCCTTGGTGACCACGGTCCAGCCGTCGTCCCACATGTCGTACTGGTGGGTGCCGAGAGTGATCATGGGCTCGATGGTGAAGGTCATGCCCGGTTCCATCACGTCGGTGGGTCGGGGGCTGTCGTAGTGCGGCACGTAGAGGCCGCTGTGGAAGGCCTCCCCGATGCCGTGGCCGGTGAAGTCGCGCACCACCCCGTAGCCGAACCGCTTCGCGTACGACTCGATGACCCGGCCGATCACGTTGATCTGGCGCCCCGGGGCGACCGCGCGGATGCCCCGCATCATCGCCTCGTGGGTCCGCTCGACCAGCAGTCGGGCGTCCTCGTCGACCGCGCCGACGCAGAAGGTCGCGTCGGTGTCGCCGTGCACCCCGCCGATGTACGCGGTGACGTCGACGTTGATGATGTCGCCGTCGGCCAGCACGGTGGAATCCGGGATGCCGTGGCAGATCACCTCGTTGAGGCTGGTGCAGCAGGACTTCGGGAAGCCCCGGTAGCCGAGCGTCGACGGGTAGGCGTCGTGGTCCACCAGGAACTCGTGCACCACCCGGTCGATCTCGTCGGTGGTCACCCCGGGCTTGCAGTGCTCACCGGCGAGCTGCACCGCCTGGGCGGCGATCCGACCGGCGACCCGCATCCGCTCGATGGTCTCCGGCGACTGCACGTGCGACCCCTGCCACGGGCGGGGTGCCTTCTTACCGACGTACTCGGGTCGGGCGATGTGGGCGGGCACCGGCCGCCACGGGGAGAGCGTGCCGGGGGTCAGCGGCGCACGGACGGTCATGCCACCAGCCTATCGCCGGCCCACCGGTGACCCGTACCACCGTCCCGGGCACCGGGTTGTTGCCCCACCAGGAGCACTGTGTCAAGGTGTCAGCGTGGATCAAGGGGGCGCACCTCCCGTCTTCTCCGCCGTCGCGGAGACCGACGGTGATCACCTCCGCGTGGTGGTCACCGGCGAGGTCGACATGGCGACCGCCGACACGATGCTCCAGGCCGCGCTGCGCGAGCCGGCCGCCCGGGTGACGCTCGACCTGCGCGCGGTCACCTTCTTCGACTCGGCGGCCATCCACGCGGTGGTCCGGCTCGCCGGCCACTACCCGCAGGCCCTGACCGTGCTGCCGTCCCGGCAGGTCAGCCGGGTGCTCCAGATCGCCGGCCTGGGCGGGCAGCCCTGGCTGCGACCGGCCTGACTCAACCGGTCAGCTGCCGGCGCAGGGTGACCTGCGTCCCGTCCTTGGTCCGGCTGACCGACAACTCCCCCAACGCCCGGATCAGCGACAGGCCCCGGCCCCGGAAACCCGACCCGGTCGACTGCCGCCACCGGCCGGTGTCCCGCACCGTCGCCACCACCTCCCGGTCCTCCACCGTCACCTCGACCTCGATCGTCGGCCGCACCGGGTCGACCGGATGCTCGATGGCGTTCGCCGCCGCCTCGGAGACCGCCACCGTGAGGTCGAACAGGTCGGTCTCGCTCACCCCGTGCGCGACCAGGAAGTCCTCCAGCCGCTTGCGCAGCACGCTCAGCCGGTTCGGGTCGGCCGGCAGTCGCAGCGCGAAGCGGTGCAGCTCGGCCGCCTCCAACGCCAGCACCGCCACGTCGTCGCGGCGCGGCCGGTCGGCGACCCGCCTGACGACGGTGTCGATCAGATCGGCCACGTGGTCACCGGGCTGCGCGGCGTCGGCCTGCAACTGGGCCAGCGCGTCGTCGATGGCGACCTCGCGGTCCTCGATCAACCCGTCGGTGTAGAGCAGCAGACGGTCGCCGGGCCGCAGCTCGCCGGAGACCGTCTCGTACCCGGTACCCGGGATGGCGCCGACCGGCGGACCGAGGGCCCGGGAGTGCAGGAAGGCCGCCTCGTCCCCTCGGATCAGCAACGGCGACGGGTGTCCGGCGCTGGCGTAGCGCAACTGGCCGGTGCGGGGGCTGAACCAGAGACAGAAGACCGTGGCGAACGAGCGCGACTCGGTCGAACCCACCAGCCGGTTGAGCCGGGTCAGCGACTCCCCCGGGCCGAATCCCTCCAGCACGTACGCGCGCAGCGCGTTGCGCAGCTGACCCATCGCGGCTGCCGCCGGTACGCCCTTGCCGACCACGTCACCGATCACCAGCACGAGTTCGTCGTCGTCGCGGGCGACCACGTCGTACCAGTCGCCGCCGACCTCGACGTCCGCGCTGCCGGGCAGGTACCGGCTGGCCACCACGGCACCGGGCAGCTGCGGCAGGGTACGCGGCAGCAGGCTGTGCTGGAGGGTGGTGGCGATACGGTGCTCAGCCTCGTAGAGCTGGGCGTTCTCCAGGCGTACCCCGACCAGCCGGGCGAGCTGGGTCAGTGCGGCCTCGTCGGTGCCGACCCCCTCGACGGAGGGCCGCCACACCCGCAGCTCGCCGAGCCGTCGGCCGGCGACACCGGTCAGTGGCAGCACGAAGGAGGGCTCGACCGGGGCGGTACCGCCGCCGTCGGCCTCGTACCGGGCCCCACCGGCGGCGATCACCACCCGGACGGCCTCGGCGAGGCTGAGCGCGTGCCGGGCCGCGACCTGAAGCACGTCGGCCGTGGAACGGGCGGTGTTCACCGCGACGGCGGCGTCGGCGAGCGCGCGCAGCCGGCGGATCATCTGGCCGCGCAGCTGACCGAGTTCCACGTTGGCGCGGACCCGGGCGATCAACTCCTGCCCGGAGAAGGGCTTGGTCAGGTAGTCGTCGGCACCGACCGACAACCCCGCCACCTCCTCCGCCGAACCGGCGCGGGCGGAGAGCAGCACGATCGGGACGTAGCGGGTACGCGGGTCGGCCCGCAACGCGGCAACCAGACCGAAGCCGTCCAGCCGGGGCATCATCACATCGGTGAGTACCAGGTCGAAGGCGTTGTCGGTGGCCAGCCGCAGGGCGTCGACGCCGTCGGTGGCCGCCACCACCTCCCAGCTCGGTGCCAGCAGCCGCGCGACGTGTTCCCGCAGGTCCGGATTGTCGTCGACGACCAGGATGCGACCCTCCGCCGCCAGTCCGGTCGGCCGGGCCGCCGGGCCGCCGGGCGCGGACGGTAGGGCGGCGGTCGGCGCCGGGCCGCTGGTCCAGCGCACCGTCTCGGCCACGAACAACTCGGCCTGCTGCGGCTCACGTTCGGTGCCGGCGGCCTCGGCCACCCGTTCGGCCGGCAGGTGCCCGGTGCCGAACGGGACGGTGACCGCGAAGGTGCTGCCCCGGTCGACCTGGCTGTCGACGGCCACCTGCCCGCCGTGCATCTCGACCAACTCCCGGACCAGGGCCAACCCGATCCCGGTGCCCTCGTGGCTGCGGGAGCGGGCCCCCGGCACCCGGTGGAACCGCTCGAAGACGTACGGCAGTTCCGCCGCGACGATGCCCACCCCGGTGTCGGCGACCTCCAGCCGGGCGGCCCCGCCGACGGCCCGTACCCGGATCCTGATCTCGCCCTCGAAGGTGAACTTCACCGCGTTGGAGACCAGGTTGAGGACGATCTTCTCCCACATGTCCCGGTCGACGTAGACCGGTTCGGCCAGCGGCGGGCAGTCCACCACCAGCCGCAGCCCGGCCCGCTCGGTGGCCGAGCGGAAGGTGCTGGCCAACCGGGCGGTGTAGTCGGCCAGGTCGGTCGGCTCGTAGCGCGCGGCCAGCCGGCCCGACTCCAGCCGGGAGAAGTCGAGCACGGTGTTGACCAGCTTCAGCAGCCGCAGCGCGTTGCGGTGCATCGTGGTGAGCCGGTGGATGTACGTCGTCGGCAGTTCGGGGTCGGCGAGCAGGTCCTCCAGCGGGCCGAGCACCAGGGTCAGCGGGGTCCGGAACTCGTGGCTGACGTTGGCGAAGAAGTTCGTCTTCGCCAGGTCCAGGGCGGCCAGCTCAGCGGCCCGCGCCCGTTCCTGCTCGTACGCCCGCTGTTTGCCGACCGCGCGGGAGACCTGCGCGGCGACCAGCTCGAAGAAGGTGCGGTAGTCGTCGGTGAGCGGCAGTCGGCGGGCCGCGCCCAGCACCAGCACACCGGCCGGCTCGTTGGTCGCGCTGATCGGCAGCACCACCGCCTCCTCGGCGGCGTCGGCGGGCACCCGACCGAGCAGCTCGGCCGTGGCCACCCGGTCGGCGACCCCGGCCGCCACCACCTCGACCAGCCGGGCGGGCGGTTCGACGGGGCCGTCCTCGGTGCCGCTGACGCCGGCCCGGCGCAGGTGCCCGTCGCCATCGTCGAGGTAGAGCAGCGCGAACGGCACGTCCGCCCGGTACCGGTCGAGTACGGCGGCGGCGACCCGCCCGAGTTCCTCGCTGCTGCCCGGGTCGGCCAGCTCCGTGCCGAGTTCGGCCAGCGCGCGCAGCCGCCGTTCGCCGAGCACCCGCCCGGTGGTCTCGCTGCAGATGCAGAGCACGCCGCTGATCGTGCCGTCGGCGGCGCGGATCGGGTCGTAGGAGACGTCGAAGTAGACGTCCTCGACGAACCCGTACCGGTCGAGCAGGAAGTGATGGTCCTGCGCCTGGTACGACTCGCCGCTGCGCAGTACGCCGTGCAGCAGCGGACCGAGCACCTCCCAGGTCTCCGCCCAGTGCTCCCGGGCGGGCCGGCCGAGGGCGACGGGATGCTTGTCGCCGATGGTCGGCCGGTAGGCGTCGTTGTAGAAGGCGAGCAGCTCGTCACCCCAGAACATCGCGATCTGCGCCTTCGAGGCGAGCATCGTGCTGATCGCGTTGCCCAGCGCGGCGGGCCATCGGTCGGGGGTGCCGAGCGGGCCGGCCGACCAGTCGTGGTCGGCCAGCAGCCGACCCATCTCACCGCCACCGGCGAACGCCGCCGCGAGAAGCGGGGGGACACCGCCGTCCGCCTGGGACGGGCGAGCCCCGTCCGCACCCCCCTGGGCCGAGTTCATGCAGCCTCCCCGGCCGTGTCCACGACGCTCCGATCTTGCCTGCCGTGACTGGCCTTCTACCCCGACGGACCAGCAACGTAACGCATTCACGGGGTCGGACGCTGCGCGCCGCCGAAGCACCCGAGGGCGACCACCAAGGGTGCCGGTGCGATCACAGCGGGGTGACGTACGCGCCGGTGATCCCGCCGTCGACCACGAACTGCGCGGCGGTCATGAACGAGGCGTCGTCGCTGGCCAGGAACGCCACCGCGGCGGCGATCTCGGTCGGCTCGCCGAACCGCCCCATCGGCACGTGCACCAGCCGGCGGGCGGCCCGTTCCGGATCCTTCGCGAACAACTCCCGCAGCAGCGGGGTGGCCACCGGGCCGGGGCAGAGCGCGTTGACCCGGATGCCGTCCCGGGCGAACTGCACCCCCAGTTCGCGGGTCAGCGCCAGCACCCCGCCCTTGCTCGCGGTGTACGCGATCTGCGAGGTGGCCGCGCCCATCAGCGCCACGAACGACGCCGTGTTGATGATCGAACCCCGACCCTGCCGGCGCATGTGCGGGATGACGTACTTGCAGCAGAGGTAGACGCTGGTGGTGTTGACCCGCAGCACCCGCTCCCAGGCGTCCAACCCGGTCTCCAGGATGGAGTCGTCGTCCGGCGGCGAGATGCCGGCGTTGTTGAAGGCGACATCCACCCGCCCGTACCGCTGCACCACCCCGTCGAAGAGGGCCCGCACCGCCGCCTCGTCGGCCACGTCGGCGGCGACGAAACCGCCGCCCACCTCGTCGGCGGCCCGCTGGCCGGCATCCGCGTCGATGTCGACGCAGACCACCCGGGCCCCCTCCGCGGCGAACCGCCGCACCGTTGCCAGCCCGATCCCGCTGCCCGCCCCGGTCACCACGGCGACCCGGTCCTGCAACCGTGCCTGCATGCTCACTCCTCCGTGCCGATGAACACGTTCTTGACGTCGGTGAACGCGTGCAGGGCGTCCGGGCCCAACTCGCGGCCCAGGCCGGAGCGCTTCATGCCGCCGAACGGCGTCCAGTACCGCACCGAGGAGTGCGAGTTGACGCTCAGGTTGCCCGCCTCCACCGCCCGGGCCACCCGCAGCGCCGGCCCACGTCCCGCGTCCAGATCGAGCCGGACAGGCCGGTCAGAGGCGCTCGAAGCCACGGGTCAGTTCCCAGTCGGTGACGGCGGCGTCGAAGGCGGCCAGCTCGACGCGGGCCATGTTGGCGTAGTGGGCGACCACTTCGGGACCGAACGCGTCCCGGGCCACCTCGGAGGACTGCCACAGGGTGAGGGCGTCACGGAGGGTGCCGGGAACGCGTTGCGCCGTCTCGTCGTCGTACGCGTTGCCGGTGCACTCCGCGCCCAGGTCCAGCTCCTGTTCGATGCCGTGTACGGCGCCCGCCACCAGCGCCGCGATCGCCAGGTACGGATTGACGTCGGCGCCCGGTACCCGGTTCTCCACCCGCATCCCCTGACCATGCCCCACCAGCCGCAGGGCGCAGGTGCGGTTGTCGGTGCCCCACCGCAGCGCGGTCGGGGCGAACGAGCCCGGCTGGTACCGCTTGTACGAGTTGACGTTCGGCGCGAAGAAGAGGCTCAGCTCCCGCATGGTGGCCAGCAGTCCGGCGAGCACCCGTTGGCCGGTGACACTCAGCTGCGCCGGCCCGTCGCCGAGCAGCGCCGAGCCGTCGGAGGTGTCACGCAGCGAGAAGTGGATGTGGCAGGAGTTTCCCTCCCGGGCGTTGGGCTTGGCCATGAAGGTGATCGACATGCCCTCCTGGGCGGCGATCTCCTTCGCCCCGTTCTTGTAGATCACGTGGTGGTCGGCACAGGCCACCGCCGCGTCGTACCGGAATGCGATCTCGTGCTGGCCGAGGTTGCACTCGCCCTTCGCGCTCTCCGGGGTGAGCCCGGCGCCGGCCATCTGGTTACGGATGCGGCGCAGCAGCGGCTCCACCCGGGCGGTACCGAGCAGCGAGTAGTCCACGTTGTACTGGTTGGCCGGGGTCAGCTCCCGGTAGCCGCGGCGCGACGCCTGCTCGTACGAGTCACGGAACAGCACGAACTCCAGCTCGGTGCCGGCGTACGCGGTCAGCCCGTGGGCGGCCAGCCGATCCAGCTGGCCGCGCAGGATCTGCCGGGGCGAGGCGGCCACCGGGCCGGCGCCGTCGGGCCACTCCAGGTCGGCCAGGAGCATCGCCGTACCGGGCTGCCACGGCACCCGCCGCAGGGTGTCGAAGTCCGGCTTCATCGCGAAGTCGCCGTAGCCGCGTTCCCAGCTCGACATCGCGTACCCGTCGACGGTGTTCATGTCGACGTCGACGGCGAGCAGGTAGTTGCATCCCTCGCTGCCGTGCGCGACCACCTGGTCGAGGAAGTAGGGCGCGTGGAACCGCTTGCCCTGCAGCCGGCCCTGCATGTCGACCAGGGCCAGCACCACCGTGTCGATCTCATCCTCGGCCACGGCGACCCGCAGTTGTTCCAGCGTGAGCGGCGCTCTTCTCATCCGCGAGCCTCCATCACCAAGGTCTACCGGCCGGGCCGACGACCGTCAATGGGCCGCACCGCTGGTACCCCGTTCCCCTCCACCGACAAACCGGCATCGCCCCGGCGCGCAATTGCGTTGCCACGCTGGCTCGGCGTGGCGCATCCTTGAGCCTGTGACCAGGCCCGATCGCGACGGGCCAGTCCGGGCCCTCGGAACGGCCCGGCGGCCGCGGCGGTGCGGGGAAACGTCACCTCTCTCTCGGGTACGGCGTCGCGCCCTACCCTGACTCCGCCCCGCACCGCCCGGCGTCCCCCAACCCACCGGCCGGCTGTCTCGTCAGCGGGGCGCGGCAACCACCGGACGCCGCAACACCGGATGTCGCAACACCGGACACGGCAACCACCAGGCCCGGCAGCCACCGGGCGGTCAGGTGGCCACCGGGCGATCAGGTGGCCACCGGGTGGTCAGGTGGCCACGAGGCCGACCACCCAGAGCCCGCCGATCACCACCCCGGAGAGGAACTCGATCAGCATCGACAGGCCGGCGGCACCGACCGCCTGCTTCGTCGCCGGCCAGGCCAGCCGGGTGTCACCCAGCCGCAGCCGTTCCATCAGGAAGATCCCGCCGACGAAGCCGATGACCAGCCCGACGACCGGGATGACGAAGAAACCGACCAGGCCGAGCAGCGCCCCGGCCAGCAGCGAGGTGGCGGGCACACCGGCCCGCTGGAGGTTCCGGCCCGGCCAGGCGTACTTGACCACGGTGCCGGCGAGGGCGACCAGGGTGGCGGCCGCGAGCACCAGCCAGCGGCCGGGACCGGCCCCACCGAACAACGCCCACACCAGCACCCCGCCCCAGCACAGTGGCAGCGCCGGCAGGCCCGGCACCACCACACCGGCCAGGCCGGCCAGGATGGCCAGCGCGGTGACCACCGCCACCACCGCTGCGGTGTCCGTCAGGCTCACGTCGACTCCGATCGTCACGTCGGTCGAGCAGGCGGCCCAGCGCCGCGGCGGGAATCAGCGACGCCGATCCGTACGCCTGATCATGACGGGTCGGCGCCACGCAGCCGGGCCACGATCGCCTCGACGGGTTCCGGCGGCCCGAACAGCCGACCCTGCGCCGAGTCGCAACGCAACGCCCGCAGCCGTTCGGCCTGCGCCGGTGTCTCCACCGCCTCGGCGGTGACCCAGAGTTCCAGCGCGTGCGCCAGCCGCACCAGGGCGTCGACGATCCGCTCGTCGCGGTGGTCGGCGGCGTCCGGCTCGTCACCCCGGATGCCCTCCACGAAGGGCGCGGCCAGCTTCAGGCAGGTGACCGGCAGCCGACGCAGGTACGCCAGATTCGAGTACCCGGTGCCGAAGTCGTCGACGGCCAACCGTACGCCGAGCGCCGCCAGCCGGTACAGCGTGCGCAACGGCTCCCCCGCGGAGCCCATCACCGCGCTCTCGGTCAGCTCCAGTTGCAGCAGCTCCGCCGGTAGCCCACTGCCGGCCAGCGCCTCGGCGACGGTGTCCACGATCTCCGGTGCGTCGGCCTGCCGGGCGGCCAGGTTGACGCTGACCACCAGCCCGGCGTCGGGGTACTCCGCATGCCACCGGGCGGCGTCGCGGCAGGCCTGCCGGAGCACCCACTCGCCGAGCCGGACGATCAGCCCGGTCTCCTCGGCCAGCCCGATGAACCGGTCCGGGCCGACCAGCCCCAGCTCCGGGTGCTGCCAGCGGACCAGCGCCTCGACCGCCAGCATCCGACCGTCGAGCAGCGACACGATCGGCTGGTAGTGCAGCACGAACTCGTCCCGGTCCAACGCCCCCGGCAGCCCGGCGGCCAACGCCGACCGGGCGATGTCGCGGGCGCTGCGCTCCGCGTCGTAGACCGCGTACCGGCCCCGGCCCTCCGCCTTCGCCCAGTACAGGGTGGTGTCGGCGGCCTTCATCAGCTCCGAGGCGGTGGTGCCGGCCGGTTCCGCGGCGACGACGCCGGCGCTGGCCGAGACGGTGAACTGCCGATCGCCGAGCAGCAGCGGCGCAGACACCGCGGCCAGCGCGGTCCGCGCCACGACGGCCAGGTCGTCGACCCCGGCGGCACCGTCGACCAGGATGACGAACTCGTCGCCGCCCATCCGGGCCACCAGGTGGCCCTGCTCGGCCACGCACTCGGCCAGCCGCCGTGCGATGGTCACGAGCAGCCGGTCGCCGAGGTCGTGGCCGAGGCTGTCGTTGATCGCCTTGAACCCGTCGAGGTCGAGGAAGCAGACCCCGACCCGGCCCGGCTGGTCGGCCGGGTCCAGCAGTTCGGACAGTCGCTCGAAGAATCGGGTGCGGTTCGGCAGCCCGGTGAGCGGGTCGTGCAACGCCTGGAAGCGCAGCCGCCGTTGCAGCTCGTACCGTTCGGTGATGTCCTCGGCCACTGCCACGGCGAACCGTGGCCGGCCGTCGTCGTGACGGATCAACGAGAGCGTCAGGTCGGTCCAGACGATGCCGTCGTCCTTGCGCCGGAACCGGGTCTCGAAGCGGGCCGCGTCGAACTTGCCCTCGACCAGTTCCTGGTACCGCCGCGACAGCTCGGGAGCGTCCTCGGGGTGCAGCAGCGCCGCGACGTCGATCCGCCGGAACTCCTCGATCGAGTAACCGAGCAGGTCCCCGAACGACTGGTTCACGTCGATGATCGTGCCGTCGACGGCGGCGATGCCGATACCGGTCGCGGCGCCGCGGAAGACCGCCCGGAACCGGGCCTCGCTGTCCCGCAACGCCTGCGCCACGGTGTCCCGGGCCTGCCAGGCGGAGCGCGCGATCCGTTCCTGCTGGGCGAAGGTGTGGTCGCGCAGGGCCCGGGCGAAGCCGGCGGCCAACCCACCCTGCGCGGCGGCGATCCGCGTGTCGAGCCCGGGCCGACCGCCGAGCACCTCGGCGGGGAACCGCTCGGCGAGCGTACGCACCGACCACTCGAGCACCCCCGGCTCGGTCAGGTGCGCCTCGACCAGCGCCCGACCGACCTCCTCCGCCACCGGACGCACCGGCTCGGTGGAGAGCACGACCTGGGCCAGCCGGAGGGTGTGCGCCAGCAGCAGCCGTTCCGTCTCGGCGCCGCTGAGCGGCACGAACCCGAGCCGGCGTACGGCCCGGGCCCACTCGACCGCGTACCGGCGGGCACCATCGGGGTCTGTGGCGGGCCCGCCCGCGGCTGTCCCGGAGCCGCCCGGTCCTGTCGCGGACGCGAGCGCGTCTGTCGCGGACCCGTCCGGGGCGCCGACGTCGGACATCGGTCAGCGCACCCCCCAACTCGTCACCACAGGTCATGGGATATCGCCCACTCTAGGCCCGGCCGGCATCCCCAGGGGAGATCCACCGCGGTCTTTCCTGGTCACCGCGGCCGGCGCGCTGCGGCACTCCTTCGCCACCGATGACTGGGGGAGCGCGGCCGAAGCGCCACCGGTCAGGCGGTCTCCAGCAGCAGCGAGATGCCTTGCCCGACGCCGACGCACATGGTGGCCAGGGCCCGCCGCCCACCACGACGACGCAGCTCCAACGCGGCGGTCAGGGCGAGCCGGGCGCCACTGGCACCGAGGGGATGCCCCAACGCGATGGCCCCGCCGTTCGGGTTGACGTGTTCGGCGTCCTCGGGCAGCCCCAGTTCCCGCAGGACCGCCACGGACTGCGCGGCGAACGCCTCGTTCAGCTCGACCACGTCGATGTCGGCCACGGCCAGCCCGTACCGTTCCAGCAGGCGCCGGGTCGCCGGCACCGGCCCGATGCCCATGATCCGCGGCGGCACACCGGCCGTCGCCGTGCCGACGACCCGGGCCAGCGGGGTCAGACCGTACGCGGCCACCGCCCGCTCCGAGGCGACCAGCAGCGCCACCGCGCCGTCGTTGACACCGGAGGAGTTGCCGGCGGTGACCGTGCCACCGGCCCGGAACGGGGTGGGCAGCGCGCCGAGTTTCTCCAGCGACGTCTGCCGGGGGTGCTCGTCGACCTCCACCAGGCGCGTCTCACGCCGACCGGCCGGGACGGTCACCGGCACGATCTCCTCGCCCAGTCGGCCGTCGGCCTGGGCCTTCGCCGCGCGCAACTGCGAGCGGTACGCGAACTCGTCCTGGGTAAGCCGGTCGACGCCGAACTCGACGGCGACGTTCTCCGCCGTCTCCGGCATCGAGTCGATCCCCCAGCCCCGCTCCATCAGCGGGTTGACCAGCCGCCAGCCGATCGTGGTGTCGTACGTCTCGGCGGTCCGGGAGAAGGCGGTGGTGGCCTTCGGCATGACGAACGGCGCCCGGCTCATGCTCTCCACCCCGCCGGCCACGACCAGGTCGGCCTCACCGGCGACGATCGCGCGGGCGGCGCTGGCCAACGCGTCCAGGCCCGAGCCGCAGAGCCGGTTCACCGTACTGCCGGAGACCTGCTCGGGCAGCCCACCCAGCAGCGCCGCCATCCGGGCCACGTTCCGGTTGTCCTCACCGGCCTGGTTGGCGCAGCCGAACACGACGTCGTCGGTGCGCGACCAGTCCACCGACGGATGCCGGGCGACCAGCTCGCGGATGACGTGTGCGGCCAGGTCGTCGGGTCGTACGCCGGAGAGCGCGCCGGCGTACCGGCCGATCGGGGTGCGGACACCGGCCACCAGATATGCCACGGTCATCGCGAGTCCTTCGGGGGTGGGAAGGTCGGGGCGTCGGCGTCCACCGGGTCCACGGGGACGTCCGGCGGCCAGGATATCGCCGGCGCATCGGCGATAGGTTGTCGGCATGGCAGGAGCCCAGTTCAGCGCGGAGACCAGCGAAGGCGGCGCGTTCGTCCGCCAACCCAACCGGTTCACCGGGCGGGTCACCCCGCACTCCACCTCGCCGCCCGGAGGCGGACCCGACGAGGCGGACCGCTGGCCGTTGGAGCCGGGCCGGTACCGGCTGATCTGGTGCCGGGCCTGCCCGTGGGCACACCGGGCGCTGATCGTGCGCAACGTGCTGGGGCTGCGGGACGCCATCTCGCTGGGCACCGTCGACCCGATCCGGGACGATCGCGGCTGGCGGTTCACCCTCGACGAGGACGGCTTCGACCCGGTGCTGGGCATCGGCTTCCTGTCCGAGGCGTACCTGGCCACCGACCCCGACTACACCGGCCGGGTCACCGTGCCCGCGCTGGTGGACACCGTCACCGGCCGGGTGGTCACCAACGACTATCCGCAGCTCACCCTGGACCTGTCCACCGAGTGGCGGCGGCTGCACGGTCCGGACGCGCCGGATCTGTACCCGGTCGAGCTGCGGCCGGAGTTGGACCAGCTGATGGCCGAGATCCACCGCGACGTCAACAACGGCGTGTACCGGTGCGGCTTCGCGACCTCCCAGTCCGCGTACGACGAGGCGTACCGCGCCCTGTTCGCCCGGCTGGACGTACTGTCGCAGCGGTTGACCAACCGCCGCTACCTGATGGGCGACGCGATCACCGAGGCGGACGTGCGGCTGTTCACCACGCTGGTCCGCTTCGACGTGGCGTACCACGGGCACTTCAAGTGCAACCGACAGAAACTCACCGAGATGCCGGTGCTGTGGGCGTACGCCCGGGATCTGTTCCAGACCCCCGGGTTCGGCGAGACGGTCGACTTCGACCACATCAAGCGGCACTACTACGCCACCCACCACGAGATCAACCCGACCGGCGTCGTACCGCTCGGCCCGGACCTGCACGGCTGGACGACGCCGCACGGGCGTGGCTGAACCACGCGGCCAGCCGGACGGCTCGGCAGACGGCTCGGCAGACGGCTCGGCGGACGGCTCGGCGGACGGCTCGGCGGACGGCTCGGGCGGTGGCCGACGTCGCGGCGTCGCGCGGGTCGCCGCGGCCGGCGCGGCGGTCGGTGTGCTCGCCGGTACGGCCCTGGTGACGCTCGCGGTGGTCGCCGGCCCCGGTCCGGGCCTGACCGGGTACGTCAGCGAGGCCGGCGTCGCCGACAGCGGGTACGCCTGGACGTACCGGATCGGCGTCTTCGCGCTGGCCGCCGCGTTGCTGCTGCTAGCCGTCGCGCTACGGACCGCCCCGCGGGCCGACACTCCCACACCGCCGGATTCCGGCACCCCCACACCGCCGGATTCCGGCACCCCTCCGCCGCCGGGGGTCGGCAAGGTCAGCGTGCCACCGGCCCAGCGGCGCCTGCCCCGGGCCGACGGTCCGGTCGGGGGGTCGGACCGCGTCGACCGGGGCCGGAGGGGCGCAGGTGTTGCCTGGTGGAGCGGCCAGGCGTGGCGGGTCGTGGTGCCACTGCTCGTCGCAGCCGCGCTGGCCACCACGCTTTCCGGTGCGGTGACGTGCAGTGCCGGCTGCCCGCTGCCGCCGTTCGAGCGGGCCACGGTGGCGGACCTGGTGCACGGCGCGGCGAGCATCGCCGCGACGGCGGCGGTGGTCTTAACCATGATCGCGATCGCCCTGTGCCGGACCGTCGACCGGGTACTGCGCCGGATCGCGGCGATCGCGGCCACGGTCGCACTGCCACTGGCCGGCGCGGTGGGCCTGGCCATGCTGCTGATCGGCCGCAGCACGCTGGTCGGCCTACTGGAGCGGCTGCTCCTGGCAGTCGCCGTCTCCTGGGCCCTGACCACCACCCTCACCCTCACCCCCACCCCCCGCCCCCACCCACCCCACCCACCCCACCCACCCCCACCCGACCCGCGCCTTGATCATGAGGTTGACGGCAATCATTGATCTTCAAACCGCCGCCAACCTCATGATCAACGGGGTGGGGGTGGGGGTGAGGGTGGGCGTGCGGGGGTGGGGTGGGGTGGGCGGGGGTGGGGTGGGGAGGATGGGGGGATGAGTGTGTTGTTCTCGCCTTTGACGTTGCGGGCGGTGACCCTGCCCAACCGGATCGCGCTGGCGCCGATGTGTCAGTACAGTGCCGGGCCCGACGGGCTGCCCACCGACTGGCACCTGGTGCACCTGGGCGCCCGCGCGATCGGCGGCGCCGGGCTGGTGATGACCGAGGCGACCGCGGTGGTGCCGGAGGGTCGGATCAGCCCGCAGGACACCGGGCTGTGGTCCGACCGGCACGTCGACGCCTGGCGCCCGGTGACCCGGTTCCTGGCCGCGCACGACGCGGTGCCCGTCGTGCAGCTCGCGCACGCCGGGTTCAAGGCCTCGACGTACCGGCCGTGGGATCCGCGCCGGGGCGGCGTGCCCGACACCGAGGGTGGCTGGGTGCCGGTCGGGCCGACCGGCGCGCCGTTCGTGCCGGAGTACCGGGTGCCGACGGCGCTGGACGAGGCCGGCATCGCGGCCGTCGTGGAGGGGTTCGCGGTGGCCGCCGGCCGGGCGGTGGCCGCCGGGTTCGCCGCAGTGGAGATCCACGCCGCGCACGGGTACCTGCTGCACGAGTTCCTGTCCCCGTTGACGAACCGACGCACCGACGGCTGGGGCGGGGACCGGGCCGGGCGGATGCGGCTGCCGTTGGCGGTCGCCCGCGCGGTCCGCGCCACGGTCGGCGAGCAGGTGCCGGTGCTGGCCCGCATCTCGGCGACGGACTGGGTGGACGGCGGCTGGTCGGTCGAGGACAGCGTGGTGCTCGCCAGCGAGTTGGCCGCCGCCGGGGTGGACCTGGTCGACTGCTCGTCCGGGGGCGCGTCCCCGACCGCCCGCATCCCGGTCGAACCTGGGTACCAGGTACCACTGGCCGCCCGGGTCCGCCGGGAGGCGCGGGTGCCCACCGGGGCGGTCGGTCTGATCGTCGAGCCGGAGCAGGCCGAGGCGATCGTCGCCGACGGCGAGGCCGACCTGGTGTTGCTCGGCCGGGAGCTGCTGCGCAACCCGTACTGGCCGCACCAGGCCGCAGCCAAGCTCGGTGCCGACGCCAGTTGGCCCGAGCCGTACCTGCGGGCGGTCTGAACGCCCCGGTCCGGCTTCCCGGCAGCGACCCGGGAGGCCGGACCGGCTCAACCCGCCAGATGCCCCCAACGCTGCTCCAGGTCGCGCCACGGCCCCTGGGCCTGCACCACGCCGCCGGTGAGCACCACCACGTGGTCGGCGCGGACCAGCGCGGCGCGTTTCGAGGTGGAGCCCACCACGGTGACCCCACGGTCGCGCAGCGCCTGCCACAGGGCCAGCTCGGTGGTGACGTCCAGCGCGGAGGAGACGTCGTCGGCCACCAGCAGTTCGGTACGCGGTGCCAATGCCCGGGCCAGCGCCAGGCGCTGTAGTTGCCCGCCGGAGAGCCGGGTGCCCTTGTGCCCGATGAGCAGCCCGAGGCCGCTGCCGGTGGCGGCCAGGTCGTGTTCCAACTGGGCCGTGGTCACCGCGTGGCCGGCGTCCACCGGATGGCCGAGGGTGATGTTGTCGGCGACCGTGCCGGAAAGCACCCTGGGCAGCTGGCCCACGTAGCCGACCTGGTTGGGACGCAGGAACAGTTCCGGATCGGTGACCGGTTCGCCGTTCCAGGTCAACTGCCCGGTGTGCGGCGCGATCCCGGCCAGGGCGCGCAGCAGCGACGACTTGCCCGATCCGACCGGGCCGAGGACCAGGACCAGCTGCCCGCGTTCCACGGTCAGGTCGACGTCGCGTACCGCGACGGTGCCGTCGGTGTGCCGGACGCCGAAGCCGACCAGTTCCAGCCGGCGCAACGGGGTGCGCGGGGCCACCGGCGGGGCGGGTGCCGTCCCGGCGGCGAGGTCGACACCGGGCACCCGCGCCGAGTACGCCTCGATCCCGGTCATCTCCGCCGTCCGCCGGGTCCACACCCGCGCCGAGGGGACCTGCGAGATCAGCGACGCCGTGGTCCAGGCGAACCAGCGGGCCGCGCCCAGCGTGGCGACCGCGACCAGCGCCGCCGCGGCGGTGATCGTGCCGTTGAGGAACAGTGCCCAGACCGCGATCGGCAGCAGCCCGCTGGCCAGCGCGGGCGTGGACCGGGCCCACACCTGCACGGCGATCTCCCGGCGCTGCCGCTCGCTGCGTACCGTGTCGAGTTCGGCGAGGTGGCGCAGCACCGGCCGGGTGGCCCCGGCGAGCTTCACCGTCCGGGCGGCCGAGAGCGTGGAGACCAACGCGGTGGCGAACGCCGCCCGCGCGGTCACGGTGTCCCGCGCCGCCCGCTCCAGCCGGGGCCCGAACGCCGTCGCGGCCAGCCCGGAGAGCACCATCGTGCCGAGGAAGAACAGTCCGGGCACCACGCTGCCGGTGACCAGGGTCATCACCACCAGCAGAATCAGGCCGACCGCCTGGTCGAGCACGTTGTCGGCGAGTTGCACCACCCGCTCGGTGTCGCCGCCCTGGGCCACCACCTCCGCCGGGGTGTGCCGGCTGACCCGGCGCGGGCCGGTCTGGCCGTACACCAGGCGGGCGCTGATCCGCAGCATCTGCCGCACCCACCAGGCCGGGAACCACAGGTGGGTCCAGTAGTGCGCGGGAATGGCGAGGATCAGTCCGGCCGCGATGCCCAGCGCCGGCAACCAGGGGTCACCGGTGCCGTCGACCACGTCGGCCCAGAGCCAGGCCAGTACCGGCCCGTCCAGGCCGAACACGGCCAGCACCCCGAAGATCCCGACCGCCGCCGCGCCGTAGCGGGGGTCGTTCAGGCAGAGCCGGAAGATCTCCCGCAGCGTACGCAGCAACGGGGCCGGCCGGCGTTCGACGCCGGCCAACGTGCCGGGCTGGTCACCGACCGCCAACGGGCCCGGTCGCTCGGCCCCCGCCGGCGGACCGGGCTGGTCGACGGCGCCCGGCGGGCCGGACGGGTCGGCGATCGCCAGCGGGCCGGGCGGGTCGGCGACCTGCGGGCCGGGCGGGTCGTCGGCCGCGAGCGCGGTGGTGCGGTCCCCCTCGGTCGGCGAAGCTGACGGCCGATGCCCCTCGCGGCTGGCCACACCGGCGCCGCCCACCGAGGCGACCCCGCCCGCGGACGCGGCGCCGACCAGGGCCGGTTCGGCGGAGTCCCAGTCGGCATCCGGCGCGGCCAGCAGGTCACCGTCGCCGTACGCACCTGAGTGGCTGGCCGCGAGCAGTTCGGCGAAGCGACGGGACCGGGCCAGCGGGGCGGCCTCGACCACCGCGCCGTCGGCCAGCACCACCACCTCGTCGCACTGACGCACCGACGACAGCCGGTGCGCGATGACGATGCCGATCCGGTCCCGGAGCAGCCGCTCGGTGGCCTGCTGTACCCGGGTCTCGGTGACCGGGTCGAGCCGGGCGGTGGCCTCGTCGAGGATCACCACGTGCGGGTCGCGGACCAGGATGCGGGCGAAGGCGACCAACTGTTCCTGCCCGGCGGAGAGCACGTGCCCGCCCTCGCCGAGGCGGGTGTCCAGCCCGGCCGGCAGTTCGGCGATCCAGCCGGCCAGACCCAGCTCGTGCAGGGCGTCGCGGGCGGCGGTGAGCAGGGCGGGGTCGAACAGCGCCACGTTCTCGGCGAGGGTGCCGGCGAGGATCTCGGTACGCTGCGGCACCACCGCGACCCACCGGCGTAGCTGCTCGACGTCCAGTTCCAACACGTCGCGGCCACCGAGCAGCACCGTGCCGGGCGGTACGTCGACGGCCCGGGTGAGCACCTTGGCCAGCGTCGACTTGCCCGAACCGGTCCGGCCCACCAGGGCGTACGAGCGGCCCCGGGTGAAGGTGAGGTCGACCCCGCGCAGCGCGGCACCGCGGTCGGCGTCGGATCCGCCGGCCGGGTAGTGGAAGGTCAGGTCGCGGATGACGAGATCCCCGTCGACCGGTGCGTCGCCGCCGACCGGTTCCTGCGGGGAGTTCTGCAGCAGCTGCACCCGACCCCAGGCGCCGAGGGCGTACTGCACCTCGGGCACCATCCGGCTGACGTGTTCGACGGTCATGCCCAGCGAGAGGGCGAGCAGCCAGATCGCGGTCAGCCGGGCGGCGTCGACGCGACCGGTGCTCAGCGCCCACACCCCGCCGAGCACCACCAGCGCGATGCCGACCCGGGTCACCCCGGCCGCGATGGTGTTGACCTGCGCCGACATCCGCCAGACCCGCAACCCGCGGCGGAGCACCTCGGCCGCGCGGCGGGCGTACAGCCGCAACACGTACGGCCGGGCCAGGCTGGTGCGTACGTCGTCCTGGCCGTGGATGGACTCCTCCATCACCGCCGCCAGGTCCGACCAGGCCGCCTCCTCCTTCATCCGGGCCGGGGCGATCCGCCCGGCGGGTCGGCGCAGGGTGACCGCGAGCAGGACGACCACCAACAGCATGCCCAGCCCGGCCGGCCACCAGACGGTGAGGCCGACGAGGGTGGACAGCAGACCCACGGCCAGTGCCTGCGCCAGCCGGGTGCCCGGACCGCGTACCCCGGAGGCCACGTCGTAGACGTCGCCGTCGATGCGGTCGAGCATCTCGCCGACGGGGGTGGTCTCCAGGGCCGGTACGGGCTGGCCCATCGCCACCCGGCACAACCGTCGGCGTAGGTCGGCGGACCAGTCGGCGGTCACACCGGCCATCACCAGGCTGATCACCAGGTCGCTGAGCACGGCGGCCACCAGGGCCACCGACAGCAGCGCGAAGAACCCGACCGACCGCGAGACCAGCACCGGCCCGGCCAGCGCCGCGGTCGCCGCCTGTCCGATGCCACCGACCATGATCAGGACGACCACCAGGGTCATCCGGCGAGGCGAGGTGACCCACAGATCACGAAGCAGGCGCATGGGTCGGTTCCTCCGGTTTGGTGGCGGAGGTTCCAGCCTGCTGGGCCGAGCCGGCCGGCTCAACGCATTTTCAGGTGAGCCGGCACACGCGGCGGAAACCGCCAGCGCACCGTCCCTGAGCTGCGGCTCAGAAGAGGACGGTGGCCAACGTACCGACCGGGCGGAAGCCGCAGCGCTGGTAGACCCGCCGGGCGGGCCGGTTGAAGTCGTTGACGTAGAGGCTGACCGTCGGGGCGACACGGGTGAGCGCGTCGCGTACCACCGCCGCCATGGCCGCGGTGGCGATCCCCCGGCCACGCCACTCGGGCGCCACCCAGACCCCCTGCACCTGCGCCGTGCGCCGGGTGACGACCGCCAGTTCGGCCTTGAACACCACCCGACCATCGACGAACCGGGCGTACGCCCGGCCGGAGCGGATCATGTCGGTGACCCGGCGCCGGTACCCGCGCCCCCCGTCCTCGGCCAGCGGCGAGACCCCGACCTCCTCGGTGTACATCGCCACCGCGGCCGGGAAGAGCAGGTCGAGTTCACCGCCACGGACCCGCCGCACCTCCGGGTCGGCGGCGACCTCGGGCAACGCGTCGGTGGCCAGCAACGGCTGGTTCGGGCGTACGTCCCGGGCCGGTCCCCAGGTGTCGGAGAGGCGGTCCCACAACTCCAGCACCGCATCGGCCCGCCCCACGATCGAGGAGCAGAGCCGTTCCTCGCCGGCGAGCAGGTCGGCGAAGGCGGCGACCGCCTGCCGACCGGCCAGCACCGGGGTCAGGTTGCCGCCCAGCCAGCACACCGATTCGAGGTTGCGCCGGGAGCCGTACCCGAGCACCCGACCCTCGGCCCGCCACCACGCCAGCCCGCGCGCGGCGACCCGCTCCGCGACCTGCGCGCTCGCGTACGGATCGAGGTCGAGCAGCCGCTCGACCGCGCGACGTTCCGACTCCCCCAGTTGCCGCACCGGCGCCGTCAGCACGGCTACCAGCCTGCCAGATCCGTCCTACTCGTGTTGGCGGACGGTAACCGTGGCCCGACGCCCGGCCGCCCATCCGGGCAGGGACCAGTACGAACCACCCAGACCACCGCCTGCCCGAGAGTTGTCGGCGTTGCATTGGCGATATATCGTTGATGCATCAGCGACAGTCCAGGAAAGGACATCAGATGAAGTTCCATCGACGTGGGCACCTCCTGCACGAGGCCCGGATGCGCGGCTTCGGCTTCCCCGCCGGACCACCCTTCCCGCACTTCCCACACGGCGGCGAAGGCCACGGCCGGGGCGGCCGAGGGCGCGGCCGGGGGCGCCGACCCAACGTCCGCAACGCGGTGCTCGCCCTGCTCACCGAGCGGCCGATGCACGGCTACGAGATGATCCAGGAGATCGACTCCCGCACCGGCGGGGCCTGGCGCCCCAGCCCCGGATCGATCTACCCCACCCTCCAGCTACTGGAGGACGAGGGCGTGGTCGTCGCCACCGCGGAGTCAGGCGGCGGACGGAAGCGGTTCACCCTCACCGAGCAGGGACGCGCCGAGGCCGAGACGGCGGCGCAGACACCCCCGTGGGCCGAGGTGGCCGAGGACACCATCAACAGTTGGCACGACATCCGCAACGCGGGCGCGCAGGCGATGCACGCGCTGCGGCAGGTCATGCTGACCGGCACCGACGACCAGCGGGAACGCGCCGCCCAGGTGCTCGACGAGACCCGCCGCAAGCTGTACGCCATCCTCGCCGAATCCGAGTGAGCCCGCCGGCAGTGCGGGCGGCCGCCCCTCAACCGGCCGCCCTCAACCGGCCGCCCGCATCAGCCGACCGACCGCAATCAGCCGACCGCCCCAGTCGCCCCGACCGACCCCAGTCGCCCGACCGACCCCAGTCGCCCGACCCCACGGCGGTGCCGAGACACCGCCCCCCGATACAGGATCACGCTCGATCCCGGATCGAGCGTGACCATGGACATCACCAGACACACGTCGAACAACATCGGGAGCAACCACGCCACGACCCGCACCGGGGGTGGCCTCCCGCCCACCCGCCTTGTCGATCATGGATGTGCGGCGCCCGCCGGCAACCCGCTCCACGTTGGCGGCCCGCGCCCCCACAAACGCCCACAAAGGATGGCGATCTTCGGGTTGAGCAGGTTGGTCACCAGCCCCATGGTGAGAGCAGGGCGCTTCGACCGCCAACACTCATGATCGACAGGGCTGGCGGTATGCGTACGGCGGCGCTGGTGGCACACGCTCAACAGAGCGGGTGGCACGTGAGGGCGGAACTGGTGGCACACGCTCAACAGAGCGGGTGCCACGTGACGGCGGAGCTGGTGGCACGTGACGGCGGAGCTGGTGGCGCACGTTCAACGAGGCGGGCGGCACGTGGGACGGCGCTGGTCGCACACGCTCGACAGAGCGGGTGGCACGTGACGGCGGAGCGTGTGGGTGGGCGGGTCAGTGGATGGTGACGGTGGGGCCGGGGAGTAGGTCGCGCAGTTCCTCGGGGAGTTCGGCGCCCATCTCGTCGGCCAGCCGCAGCGCCTCTTCGATGAGGGTCTCCACGATCTGCCCCTCGGGCACGGTCTTGATGACCTGACCCTTGACGAAGATCTGTCCCTTGCCGTTGCCGGAGGCGACGCCCAGGTCGGCCTCGCGCGCCTCGCCCGGTCCGTTCACCACGCAACCCATCACGGCCACCCGCAGCGGCACCGGCAGCCCTTCCAGGCCGGCGGTGACCTCCTCGGCGAGCTTGTAGACGTCCACCTGGGCCCGGCCGCAGGACGGGCAGGAGACGATCTCCAGGCCGCGTTCACGTAGGCCGAGGGACTCCAGGATCTGGGCGCCGACCTTGATCTCCTCGACCGGCGGAGCGGAGAGCGACACCCGGATGGTGTCCCCGATCCCCTCGGCGAGCAGCGCCCCGAAGGCGACTGCCGACTTGATGGTGCCCTGGAAGGCCGGGCCAGCCTCGGTCACGCCCAGGTGCAGCGGGTAGTCGCACTGCTCGGCGAGCTGCCGGTACGCCCGGATCATGACCACCGGGTCGTTGTGCTTGACCGAGATCTTGATGTCCCGGAAGCCGTGCTCCTCGAACAGCGAGCACTCCCACAGCGCCGACTCGACAAGCGCCTCGGCGGTGGCCTTGCCGTACTTCGTCAGCAGCCGCTTGTCCAGGGAACCGGCGTTGACCCCGATCCGGATCGGGGTACCCGCGTCCGCGGCGGCCCGGGCGATCTCCGCCACCTTGTCGTCGAACTGACGGATGTTGCCCGGGTTGACCCGGACCGCCGCGCAGCCGGCGTCGATCGCGGCGAAGACATACTTGGGCTGGAAGTGGATGTCGGCGATCACCGGGATCTGCGACTTGCGGGCGATCGCCGGCAGCGCCTCCACGTCGTCCTGGCTGGGCACCGCCACCCGGACGATCTGGCAGCCGGAGGCGGTCAGCTCGGCGATCTGCTGGAGGGTGGCGTTGACGTCGGCGGTGAGGGTGGTGGTCATCGACTGTACGGAGACCGGGGCGCCACCACCGACCGGCACCGAACCGACCATGATCTGGCGGCTCGCCCGGCGGGGGGCCAGCGGCGGCGGCGGTACGGCGGGCATACCGAGGCTGACAGCGGTCACTTCAGGCACTCACCTTGGGAAGAGGGTGATCGGGTTGACGACGTCCGCGGTGATCGTGAGCAGCGTGAAGACACCACCGATCAGGATCACCACGTACGTGAAGGGCATCAGCTTGAAGTAGTCGACACGTCCCGGGTCGGGCCGGCGCAGCCGGGCGTACACCCAGGAGCGGGCCCGTTCGAACCAGGCGATGGCGATGTGCCCGCCGTCCAGCGGCAGCAGCGGCAGCAGGTTGAACACCCCGATGAAGAAGTTCAGCGAGATGAACAGCATGATGAAGATTTCCCAGGCGTTGTTGGCGACCGCCTCACCGCCGAGGACGCTGGCGCCGACCACGCTGATCGGGGTGTCGATGTCCCGTTCGCCGCCGGTGATGGCCCGCCACAGTGCCGGGATCTTCTCCGGCAGCCGCTGCAACGCCTGGGCGGTGGCCACCGCCATGTCACCGATGAAGGTGCTGGTCGCGCCGACCGCCTCGACCGGACCGTAGCTGACCAGGCCGGGGGTGGAGAGGACCAGGCCCACGCCGAGCGCGGAGACCTCGGTGACCGGGCCGTCGGGGTTGTCGATCGGCGGACGCTTGGTGGTGGCCAACGTGGTCTCGGTGGTGGCGGGCTGGCCGTCGCGCTCGTACCCGATGGTGGCGGTGCTGCCGGGGGTGGTGGCCCGCAGCGTGGTCAGCAGCTCGCCGTAGTTGTTGATCGGGGTGCCGTTGATCGAGGTGATCCGGTCGCCGTTGCGCAGCCCGCCGGCCCCGGCGGGGCTCGGCGCGTCACCGGTGGCGCACTCCCGGTAGGTGGTGTCCGGCAGGACGCAGTCCTGGATGGCGACCACTGCGGGCTCGGCGCGGATCTGCTCCTCGTTGCGCGGGAAGTCGGGGTTGGGCAGGCCGAAGGTCATCGCCGCCAGCCAGGCCGCGAAGATGGCCAACCCGAAGTGGGTGATCGAACCGGCGGACATCACGATGGTCCGCTTCCACACCGGGTAGCGCCACATGGCGCGCTTCTCGTCACCGGGCTCGACGTCGTCGTCCTGCGGCGTCATCCCGACGATCTTGCAGAAGCCGCCGAGCGGGATGCCCTTGAGGCCGTACTCGGTCTCGCCCCGCCTGAACGAGAAGATGGTCGGGCCGAAGCCGACGAAGTAGCGGGTGACCTTCATGCCGAAGGCCTTGGCGGTGAGCATGTGGCCCGCCTCGTGCAGGCTCACCGAGATGAGGATGCCGAGGGCGAACAGCGCCACCCCGAACGCGAACGACATCAAGCTCCTTCCACCGCAGCAGCGATGATCTCCTGCGCGTGCGCGCGGGCCCACGACTCGGCGTCGAGTACGTCCTCGACGGTACCCGGTTCACCGAAATCGGGAGCCTCCTCCAACACCCGCTGTAGCGTGTCGACGATGCCGAGGAACGGCAGTCGTCCGGCGACGAACGCGGCGACGCATTCCTCGTTGGCCGCGTTGTAGATCGCGGGCCGGCAGCGCCCCGCCGCACCGGCCGCCTTGGCCAGCGCCACCGCCGGAAACGCCGCGTCGTCCAGTGGCGCGAACTCCCAGGTGTGACTGGTCGTCCAGTCGACGGCGGCGGCGGCGTCCGGCACCCGGTCCGGCCAGCCGAGACCGAGGGCGATCGGCAGCCGCATGTCCGGCGGGCTGGCCTGGGCGATCGTGGAACCGTCGACGAACTCCACCATCGAGTGGATCACCGACTGCGGATGCACCATCACGGTGATGTCGGCGTACGGCACGTCGAACAGCTCGTGCGCCTCGATCACCTCCAGCGCCTTGTTCACCATGGTCGCCGAGTTGATCGTCACCACCGGCCCCATGTTCCAGGTCGGGTGGGCCAACGCCTGCTCCGGCGTGACCGAGGTCAACTCGTCGCGCCGCCGCCCCCGGAACGGCCCGCCGCTGGCGGTGACGATCAGCCGGCGCACCTCGGCCCGGGTGCCGGAGCGCAGGCACTGGGCGAGGGCGGAGTGTTCCGAGTCCACCGGGACGATCTGCTCCGGCCGGGTCACCGCGGCCTTGACCAGCGAGCCGCCGGCCACGAGCGACTCCTTGTTGGCCAGCGCGAGGGTGCGCCCGGCGCGCAGCGCCGCCAGGGTCGGCGCGAGTCCGAGCGACCCCACCACCCCGTTGAGTACGACGTCACACGGCCACTGCGCCAACTCGGTCATCGCGTCCGGCCCGGCCACGATCTTGGGCAGCTTGAACTCGCCGGAGGCCCAGCCCCGCCGGCTGGCCTCGGCGTAGAACGCCAACTGGAGGTCCTGCGCGGCGGACGCCTTGGCCACCCCGACCGCCTCGACGCCGAGTTCCAGCGCCCGCGCGGCGAGCAGGCCGACGTTGCCGCCACCGGCGCCGAGCGCCACCACCCGGAACCGGTCCGGGTTGCGCCGCACGATGTCGATGGCCTGGGTGCCGACCGATCCGGTAGAACCCAGCAGCACAAGATCACGGGGGGAACTCACGCCGCCCATTCTTCCCCACGCCGCCGCAGCGCAAGGAAGGGCACCTTACTGACTTCTCCGGCAACGGAAGGGGCCCTTGCCGACCCGGAGGAGGCAGCAGGTCGGGGGCGAGCTGAGCGGTCCACGGCTCGTCGCGCCACCGCAGCACATCGAACGAAGGTCCGCTCACCCCTCAGCGGAACAATCTGCTCAGCCCGGCCAGCACAGCCCGCGCCGCACGCCATCGCACCGCAGGTCCGTCAATTGCCGGTCCCGCAGCCCGTGCCGCGTCAACCTGGCACCCGATCGGGCGGGCGGTGCGGGAAGAGGATTCGGGGGACGAACCAGAGGTAGAAGATCATGCCGAAGAGTTCGACCAGGGACTGCATCACGACCACGACTGCGGCGATCTCCCAGCCGCCGGGCAGCGAGATCGCGAAGGGCAGCACGATGAACGAGTTCCGGGTGCCCAGGGAGAACGCCAGCGTACGGCCCTGCCCGGTGGACAGTTTCCCGACGGTGGCGAGCAGCTTGGCGAGCAGGAGACTGACGGCCAGGAAGGTGACCGCGACCGTGACGACCACGGGCAGCAGGTCGAGCGCGTCGCGGGCCGGACCCACGTGCGCGGCGGCGACCAGGAGGATCACCACCGACAGCAGCGGCACCGGCCACCAGCCCAGCCCTTCCCGGATCCGCTCCCGGTCGGAGCGGCGGGCGAACCACACCTCACTGAGCACGGCCAGACCCAACGGTACGAGCAGCACCAGCAGCGCGGGCCAGACGTCGGCGGGGGCGAAGACGGCGGTGAAGTCGGTGCCGGCCATCAGCCAGAGGTACCCGGGCAGCAGCGCCAGTTGCAGCAGCAGGCTGATCGGGGTCAACGCGGTCGCCCGGGTCGCGTCGCCCCGGCCGAGTTGGGTGAAGGTGATGAACCAGTCGGTGCACGGCACCAGCAGCACCAGCAGCAGCCCCAGCCGCAGCGCGTCGTCGGCGGGAGTGAACTGCACCAGCCCCCAGACCACGGCCGGGATGAGCAGGAAGTTGCCGACCAGCGCGGCGGCGAGGAAGCGTCGGTCCCGGAACGCGGCCGGGATCGAGATCAACGGCAGTTGGGTGAAGGTGGCGTACAGCAGCACCGCCAGCACCGGCCAGACCAGCGCCTCGACGGCGGGCCCGGCCTGCGGCCAGACCGTGCCGACAGTCAGGCCGAGCACCACGGCCGTGAGGTAGCACCAGACCTGGTGGCGTTCGAGCCGATCCCGGCTCACGAGCCGACGATCCGTGTACGTGCCGGACCGAGCTGCCTGACCAGGTCGCGCGGAGACGTTCCCATGACCCGCCACGCTAGTCCGTCCGCCCGGGCCGTCATGATCGGCGGAGTGTGGTCAGGTGCCGCGCACGCCACTGAGGACGGCGTCCCAGGCAAGTTCGGCGGCGACCGTGCCCAGCCGCAGCGACGGGGCGGGCACCGTCACCTCGTCGGTGGTCAGGGCGAACAGGGTGTCGCCGTCGGCGATGGTGTGGAACGGCTGGATCGCGCGGTGCATGGAGCTGTGCACCTGGGTGGCGAACTGGGCGAGTTCGGTGTCGGTCATCCGGACGTTGGTGACCACCGCGGTCAGCGTGGTGTTCCCACCGGCCGGCGCGAGGTCGGCCGTGGACGCCGCGAGCAGTTCCGCGTAGTCGTCGGCCGGATGACGACGCCGGCCGGTCACCGGGTCGAGGTTGCCGCGCACGATGCCACCGTCGCGGTCGACGATCACACCCATCGCGTTCACCACGGTCAGCACCAGCAACCGGGCCACGCCGATCCGGGCGAAGGCCGCACCCTGCCCGCCCCACTCGGCGCGCGCGTTGTCGACCTTGCCGACGGTCGCGCTGACGGCGGCGCCGACCCGACCCACGGCCACCCGGTCGGCGCGTACCGCGCGCAGCCCGTCGGCTCCGAGCGCGGCATCGGGGTAGACGGCGTTGTCCCGGGGGGTGAAGTCGTAGACCACAGCCCCGGACACCACCGGCAGGCTGCCGAAGTCGGTCGCGTAGCCGGTGCGGCGGAGCAGTTCGTCGTACACGCCGGAGGCGGCGGCGAGGCCGAAGCTCGACCCGCCGGCGAAACACAACGCGTGGTGGTACGGGAACCCGCCGCTGACCCCGACCGCACCACCGCGCTTGTCGACGGCGGTACGCGCGCCGCGCGGGACACTGAGGACGGTGACACCGGTCGGCCCGTCGGGGTACTCGGCGGTGCCGATCCCCACGCCGGGCAGGTCGAACTCGACCCACCCGTCGCCAGCCGCACCGAGCACGGCGGGTCGGTTCCGATGGTCGTTGCCGAAGGGCGACGTCGTACGCGGCGGCGCCGGATACTGCGTGGACATGAGGCTTACCGTCTTCCGTCGGTGGGCTGGTGCCGTGTCCCGGCCGCTGCCCGGTTCCCTAGACTGAGCCGATGGCCCGTCCAGTCACGCTGCATGACGTCGCGCGCCGGGCCGGGGTCGGCAAATCCACAGTTTCCAATGTGCTGTCGTGTTCCGGCCGGGTTTCCGAGGCGACCCGGGAGCGGGTCCGCGCGGCGGTGGAGGAGTTGGGCTACGTCCCGAACCGGGCGGCCCGGCAGTTGCGGGGTGGTCGGACCGGCGTCATCGGGGTCTACGTGCCCGGTGTGCCGTCCACGTCGGAGTTCTACATGCGGTTCGTCTTCGGCATCATGGAACGCGCCGCCGCCCGCGACCGGGACGTCACCATCCTGACCGCCTCCGGACGCCGGTCGGCGCGGGCGCTCGACGGGGTGATCGTGGCCGACCCGCACCAGGACGACGGGTTCGTGCCGGTCCTGATGCGCGGCGGCATGCCGGTCGTGTGTTTCGAGCGCCCCCCGGACGGCATGCGCCCCGAGGTCGTGCTCTGGGCGGACCACTATCGGGCGATCACCGGGCTGCTGGACCGGATGACGGCCGCCGGTGCGCGCCAGCCCGCCCTGGTGCTGCCACCGGAGACCGGCGACTGGGCGGCCCAACTGGGGTCGGCATACCGCGACTGGTGCACCCGGCACGGCGTTGCCGCCGTGATGGCACAGCATCCGTGGGTACCGTCGCCGCCGGAGGTGTCCCGGGCGGTCGACCAGGTGCTCGCCCACCCCGGGGTGGATGCCCTGGTCTGCGCCTCGGTGGACACCGCACCGGTGGCCGTGCAGATACTGCACCGGCAGGGCCGGCAGGTCGGGCGGGACGTCCTGGTGGCCAGTGCCACCGAGTCGAGTGCCCTGCGGCTGGGCCAGCCGCCGATCACCGCGCTCGACCTGTCGCCCTCGGACGCCGGCCGCCGCTGCGCCGACCTGCTCGACGCACTGATCGGCGGCGACCCGGGCGGTGTCTACGAGCACCCGGTCCACCTGTGGTGGCGGGACTCCACCCGAGGGCGGGAGCCGATCACCGGCTCATCCGTTCCAGCGCATCCTCCATCCGGTCACCGGCCTCCACCGGGTTGAGTCCGGCCGCGAGCGCGTCCTGGTAGACCTGGTCGAGGAGGGGGCGGTGGCGGGCGTAGCGGTGTGCCCAGTCGGCCGCGTCGGTACGCCAGTAGCCCACGCAGGCGGAGCGGTCACGGGGCAGGCGGTGCACGGTACGCAGCACGGACCGGGCCTGGCGGCACTCGCCGGCTTCACCGGCGACCCAGACGTAACCGGGGCCGGTTGGCAGGGGCATCTCCCGCAGCCGGTCGACGAGGCTTCCCGGGCCGTTCCCGTTGCCCACCGCGACCCGTACGTCGATCTGCACTGCCGGGTCGTCGCCGGCGGCGGCGAGCAGGTCCCGGGCGTCGGCCAGCTCCGGCAGGTCCACCAGCACCCGCACCGGGAGGCCGGGGGTCCGCTCCGCGACGGCCCGGGTCGCGGCCGGCAGCCCGGCCAGGTCGGCGGCGAGCACCACCCAACGGGTGTCCACCGGCGGGCGGTACCAGGCGCGGCAGCGCCACAGCAACAGACCGGTGCCGGTTTCGGCCCGCCGTGCCCAGGTCGTGGCGGGGCCGTGCTCGTGTAGCGCGAAGTCGATGGTGAGCTGGCCGGCGACCGGGTCGACGGCCCGGATCGAGTAGTTGCGGCCGGTGGGCGGGGACTGCTCGTCGTGGTAGCCCCACACTCCGCCGCGCAGGGTCATCGGTGGTGGGGCGGACTCGTCGGGGCGGGGAAAGTAGAGCGTCACCGACTCGTCCGGTACGCCCAGGGAGGGAAAACCGGCCAGGTCGGGGCCGCCGAGGACGATCCGCTGCAGGTGCGGGGTCAGCCGCCGGACCTCGTGCACGGTGGCCGTCCAGTAACCGGGCCGGGTGAGCGTCTCCGTCATTTCGCGCTGTACTCCGAGTCGGTGGCCGGGTCGCCGTCGACCGCGGCGGCGAGCGCCGGCACGATCTTGTCCAGCACGTACGGCAGGCTCAGCACGGAGGAGAACGCCAGCGCCCCGTTGGCCTCGGTGCCGAGGAAGACCTCCCGGTGTTGGGCACGGACTTCCAGTCGGGTGTAGAGCGGGTCGCCGAGCAGGGAGGTCACGCCCGGGTCGGTGGTGGCCTCGGACCAGACGGCGACGTCCACGTCGACCAGGTCGAACCGTTCCCGGCTGATGGTGGCGGACTGGTTGGCGTTGTCGGTGAGCGTGGTCACCTCGGGTGACATGGTGAGCCCGAGGTCGAGCAGCACCTTGGAGGCGGTGGTCTCAGGGCTGAACAGGTAGTACTGGCCCTCGTACGTGGAGGCGAAGACGGTGCTGGCGCCCTTGAGGGCGGGATGCGTCTCGGTGACCGAGGCGATCCGCTGTTCCAGCTCGGCGACGAGTGCCTCGGCTTCGGCGTTGCGGCCGGTGATCTGCCCGGCGGCCCGGGTCATCTGCTGCCAGGTCACCGCCCAACTGCCGTCCCCCTCGGGCTGGGCGACGGTGGGGGCGATCTTCGTGAGCAGGTCGTACTCCTGCTGGGTCATGCCGGAGGAGAGTCCGACGATGACGTCGGGGCGCAGCGCGGCGATCTGTTCGTAGTCGAGTTCGGCCCGGGCCAGCACCTCCGGCTTCGCGTCGCCGAGCTGCTCACGGGCCCACGGCCAGACGGCGTTCGGCATCGCGCCGTACCAGTCGCGGATCGCCACGGGAACCTCGCCGAGGGCGAGGAAGTAGTCCTGTTCCTTGAGGCCCACCACGACGATGCGCGTGGGCTTCGCGGCGATCGTCGTGGTACCGAAGGCGTGGGTCAGCGTGGCGGGAAACGCGGCACCGGACGATGCGGACGCCGGCTCGGCCGGATCGACCTCGCCTCCGGCGCATCCGCTGGTCACCAGGGTGACCAGCAGAAGGGTGGCGGCGATCAGGCGGGTTGTCAGCCGACGTGGGCGGTTTGCGGGCATGGCCTTCGACTCTCGTGCGGGGGCGGGTGGGGAAGCAGCTTCCCATCGGGCTTAGGGTAGGTTTACCTTAGTCACTGATGGAACGTTCCACCATGAAGTGAGTCACAGTGTCAGTCGCCACCCCCACGGGCGTACGCCGACCCCGACTGCTCGCAGCCGGGCTGCTCACCTGCGCGCTCGCCCTGCTGGCCGCGATCGCCGCCAGCCTCGTCGTCGGTGCGCTGCCCCTGCCGGTCGGCACCGTGCTGCGGGAACTCCTCGCCCACGGCGACAGCACGGCGAGCCTGGTGATCTGGCAGGTCCGGCTGCCCCGTACGGCGATCGCGATCTGTGTCGGCGCGGCCCTGGCGCTGGCCGGCGCCCTCATGCAGGTGCTCACCCGCAATCCCCTCGCCGACCCCGGGCTGCTGGGCGTGAACGCCGGTGCCGCCGCGGCCGTGGTGGCCGGCCTCCTGGCCGGGGTAGGCAGCCAGCGCGGCCATCTCCTGCTCGCCCTGCTCGGCGCGGGCATCGCCGCCACCCTGGTCACCGTCGTCGGCGGACCCCGCGGCCCCGGCACGAGCGACGACGGCCGGCTCGTCCTGGCCGGTGCGGCCGTCGGCGCCTGCCTGACCGGCGCCGTGGCCGGTGTCACCCTGCTGGACCAGACCGCGTTCGACAGGTACCGGTTCTGGGTCGTCGGCAGCCTCGCCGACCAGCCGTTGTCCGCCCTGCTCACGGCCGCGCCGGCACTGCTGGTCGGGCTGGCCGTCACGGTGGCCGTGATCCGGCCGCTGGACGTGCTGCGCTTCGGTGACGACGGCGGCGGCGCCCTCGGCGTCAACCCCGGCCGCACCCGCCTGCTCGCGTTGCTCGCCACCACCCTGCTCTGCGGTGGCGCGACCGCCGTGGCCGGTCCCATCGGTTTCCTCGGACTCGCCGTCCCGCACGCCGCCCGCGCGATCTGCGGCCCCCGGCTCGGCTGGATCGTCGCCTACAGCTGCCTCCTCGGCCCGATCCTGCTGGTCGTCGCCGACGTGATCGGCCGGCTCCTGGCCCGCCCGGGCGAGATCGAGGTCGCCATCGTCATGGGCGCCATCGGTGCTCCGGTGTTCATCGCCCTGGTCCGCGCCCGAAGGATTCCCCGACTGTGACCACCGTCCCGCCCCTCGGTCCAGCCCTCGGGCCGCCCCTCAGGCCGCCCCTCGACCCAGCCCTTGGCCCGGGCCGACGCACCCTCCGTCGGCACACCCGCCGCGCCGCCCTGACCTGCCTCGTCGTGCTGCTGCTCAGCGCTGGCCTGGCCGTCGGCGCGCTGGCCAGCGGCCGGTACGCCACCCCGCTGGCCGACCTGTGGCCGGTGCTGACCGGCGGCGGCGACCCCGGTCTGCGATTCATCCTGTTCGAGCTGCGGCTGCCCCGCATCGGCACCGCCCTCGCCGTCGGGGCGGCCCTCGGCGCGGCCGGCGCCCTCTTCCAGAGCGCCAGCCGCAACCCGCTCGGCAGCCCCGACATCGTCGGCTTCACCGTTGGCGCGGCCACCGGCGCGCTCGTCGTCCTGCTGGTGCTCGACGGCACCCCGCTCACCCCCGCGGTGGGCACGGCGCTCGGTGGTACTGCGGTCGCCGCCACGACACTGCTGCTCGGCGGCACCGGACAGCGCCTCATCCTCGTCGGGATCGGGCTCTGCGCACTGCTCACCTCCGTCAACGCGTACCTGCTGACCCGCGCCGAGGTGACCGACGCGCAGAACGCGGCGGTCTGGCTCGTCGGCAGCCTCAACGGCAGCGGCGCACACCTGCCGTTGCTGGTCGGCACGCTCACCGTGCTGCTGCCGCTCGCCGTCCTGGCGGCCCGGGGACTACGACTCATCGAGACCGGCGACGACAAGGCCCTCAGCCTCGGCGTACCCGTCCGGCGGCAACGCCGCACCGCGACGGCCCTGGCGGTCGCACTCACCGCAGTCGGTGTCGCCGGAGCCGGACCGGTCGGCTTCATCGCCCTGGCCGCCCCGCACCTGGCCCGCCGGATCACCCGGGTCGCCGCTCCCCTGGTGACCACCAGCGCGGTACTCGGCGCCGCCCTGCTGCTCGCCGCGGACCAGCTCGCCCAACGCCTCGTCCCCGGGCAGCAACTGCCCGTCGGCGCGGTCACCGGCGTGCTCGGCGGCGGTTACCTCGCGCTCGTGCTGGCCTGGACCTGGCGGGGAGGCTCCCGGTGAGCCGTCTCATGCCGCACACCGCACCCGCTGCCCCGGAGGCAACCATGAGCACCCCAGCCGCGATCGAACTGGACTCGGTCACCGTCGGCTACGACCGCCGCACCGTCTGCCGGAACGTCTCCCTCCAGATCGCCGAGGGCAGCTTCACCGTCTTCATCGGGCCCAACGGCTGTGGCAAGTCGACCCTGCTGCGTACCATCGCCCGGGTACTGCGCCCCCAGGCGGGCCGGGTCACCGTCCTCGGCCGCGACGTCCGCGGGTACGGCCGGCGGCAGTACGCCCGTACCGTCGGTCTTCTCCCTCAGGGCATCGAGGCACCGGCCGGGATGACCGTCACCGACCTGGTGGTACGCGGACGGCATCCGCACCGGTCGGCGCTGAGTCGGTGGACACCGCAGGACGAACAGGCGGTCACCGAGGCGCTGACGGTCACCGGGACCGCCGAGTTCGGCGACCGGGTGCTGGCCGAACTCTCCGGCGGTCAACGGCAACGCGCCTGGCTGGCCATGCTGTTGGCGCAGGACACCCCGGTCCTGCTGCTCGACGAGCCGACCACCTACCTCGACATCGCCCACCAGTACGAAGTCCTCGACCTGCTCGCCGACCTGCACGCCCGCGGCCGGACCGTGGTCGCCGTCCTGCACGACCTCAACCAGGCGGCCCGCTTCGCCACCGACCTGGTGGTGCTACACGACGGCAGCGTCACCGACACCGGTCACCCGTCGACGGTGCTCACCCCGAACCTCGTCGCCGACGTGTTCGGGCTGCGCTGCCGGATCGTGCCCGACCCGGTGACCGGCACACCCGCGGTGTTTCCCGAGCCGACCCGTCCGCACCCCTCACTCGGGCCGCGCTGATCGGCCTGACCCCGGCCTGACCGTTGCTGATCCCGGCCTGACCGTTGGGGGTGGGCCGGGTGCGGCGCGGCCGGCGGCCGACTGGACCTCGCCGGGGCATTGTGGGAAGTAGCCGTGATCGCTGTGAGCAATCATTGTTTCCCCGTGCAATCACGCAACAACACGATTGCCACCGGCGCGCCGCCTGAACTACCGGGTCCGGCACACCTTCGGCCTGGCTCGTACGGCAATCACCTCCTGCGCCCCTGCCGGCGATTGCCGCTCGACTCTCCCAGCGGTTCACGGCCGCCACCTCGGCCGTGCCGCGCGCTCCTCGTCGACCCAACTGCCGCAGCCGATGCCCGGCTCTGCCCGGCTTCGCTCTGCTCTGGCATGCTGTACTGCCCCGTCCGCACGGCGACCGTCTGCGTCAACCGGCGGCGATCAATGTGGGCGATGAGATTCTGCCGGCAGCGTCAACCAGTTCCCGGGCAGTTCGCGGAGGTGGCGGCGAGACGTAGATGTCGAAGTCCACGCCGCCCTGGCAACACCGCCCCGGTCGGTGCGCTGGGCACCGACCGGGGCGACTGTCATCGGAACCTGCTAGTTCACCGCCACAGGGCGGCGGCGACCTGCGGGTACAGGCCCTCCGGGTGGGCCCGGAACAGCGGCTCGGTGCCGAACAGGGTCACGTTCGCCCCCTTCGCCACACCGCTGACCACCACCGCGTGACCGGCGGCGGCGTCCTGACCACCCCAGTGGCCGGCGCGGAAGAAGCCCTCGGCGGCCAGTCGCTGGTCGACGCGGACGCCGTCACCGATCCGGGTGAAGTACTGCGGCGCGTCGACGAACGCGGTCGGCAGGGCGTTGCCGGTGATCGGCGACGCCGGGTCGTTGACCACGCTGACGATCCCGTTGGCGTCGCTGCGTCCCGCCGCGATCGTCACGTCGAGCAGGCCGGCGCGGTCGTTGAACTGCTTGCCGCTGGCCCCGCGACCCACCACGGTGCCCCCGTCGGCCAGCCACTGGTGGAACGCGGCGCTTCGGGTGGCGTCCAGGCTCAGCGGGTTGAACGCCGTCGTCGAGACGAAGAAGGCGTCGAAGTCCGCGAAGGAGAGCGTGCCGTTGTTGAACGCGGTGTGCGTCACCGAGACCGGGTCGAAGCCCATCTGGCGCAGGGCGAAGATCTCACCACCGTTGGCGGCGACACCGAGCCGGGTCTTCGACACCGGCGTGGCGTCGCGTACCTGCGGCGGGGTGAGTCGGACGAACTCGACCCCGTACTCCTCGGCGATCGGCCGGACCACCGACACGTCACCGGGCACCACGAAGGTACCGTCGGCCGTACGGGACACCCGCACCCCGTCGCCGAGCAGCCGGTTCACCGCCTGGATGCCGGCCACCGAGTCGACGGCCAGGCCGTAGTTCGCCTGCTTGCCCGGCGCCACGGCACCGGTGGCCCGGGCCTCGGTGACCAGGCGCAGGCCCTTGTCGTCCAGCGTCCCGTCCGTGCCGACCCGCTGCACGGTGGCGCCCCAGAGGTGACCGTGGCTCCACGCCGAGATGTCGTACATGGCGTTGAAGTCGTTGGTCACGTCCCGCCCGACCTCCAGCAGGGCACTGGCCAGGCCACGCTTGGCCTGCCGCATGTCCACGACGTAGCTGCCGGCCTCGTAGTGCGTACCGCCCAGCTTCACCGGCCGCCAGGCGCGGTGCACCTGCAGGTCGTTGTCCAGCATGAACTGGACCAGCCGGGCCGCCGAGGTGGCGCTGCGCTGGTCCGTGCCAGCCGGGATCACGTACGCCCGGGCGAAGTCCTGCAGGTGCGTCTTGACGTTGTCGCCGCGGGCCAGCGAGATGGCCAGCGGGTCGTCGATCGGCCGGGTCGACTCGCCGTCGACGCCGCGCCGGAACCACTCCAACTGGTTGGCGAGCAGCTCGGACCGGTGCTCGGTGGCGTAGCCGAGGTTGCCCTTGATCGACGCCACCGCGACGGCGGTGTTGATCCGGGTGCGCTCGTGGCGCTCCGCCACGGTCAGGTTGCCCCGCGGGTTCAGCGGGATCTCGATGGTGTGGCCGATGGTGCCGTGGTACATCGAGTACATCGGGGTGAAGATCGGCGGCCAGTCGTCCCAGCCCTGGGTGCGGTCCCGGAACGGGATGTCGTTACGCCGGCTGCCGTCCGGGTTGGCGCAGCTCGCCCGGGTCTCGCCGGTGGCGAGCACGGCCCGCTCCATAGCCAGCGCGTTGCGCAGCGCGTGCCTGATGTACAGGTCGTACTCGTAGTTGTCGCCGTGCGGGCCGGTGGTCGGCTCGATCAGCGTGCAGGAGACGTACCCGTGGATGTCCAGCATGGTCAGCGGGCTGTAGCGGACCAGCTGGGCGCGCACGGCGCGGACCTCGGGCTGCGACGCGGTGATGAAGTCGCGGTTCATGTCGAAGCCGTTGGCGTTGGCCCGGGTCGCCGCCACCCGACCGTCCGGGTTGTTGGTGACCACGAAGGCGACCACGTGCTTGTTCAGCATGTCCACCACCGCCGGGTCGGTGGAGAAGGCCAGCTCCTGAAGGACCTGGAGGCTGGCGTCGGTGCCCTCCCACTCGTTGCCGTGGATGTTGTTGTTGATGAACAGCGGCGTACGCCAGTTGTCGTACCCGCCTGCGGCGAGCTTGGCCTGCGCCGCGTGCGGGTCGCTGAACCGCAGGTCCGACAGCTGCTGCCAGTTCTTCCACTGGGCGTCGCTCATCGGTGCGGTGGCCACCACCAGGTGCAGGTCCCGGCCGAGCACCGACTGGCCGATCACCTCCACGCTGATCCGGTCGCTGCCCTGTAGGGCACGCAACGCGGGCGGGATGTCGTGGTACGGGATGAGGTTGTAGGCGATGGACGCGTCGGTCAGCTCCGCCGGCACGTCCTTGATGACATCGTTTCGCGGTTTGCCGGCGAGCTTCGCCGACGGTTCAGGCTGGCTGGGCTGCCGGCCCGGTGCGTCGGCGGAGCGGCCCCGCTGGGCCGGGCCGACGCCGAAGGGCAGGTCGGTGTCGGAGGGGCCACGCGGCGACCCGACGGCCGCCTCGTGGGTTGCCGGGTCCGGTGGTGCCGCCTGGGCGGCCGGGGTCGGTCCGAACAGGAGCAGGGTGCCGAGTGAAGCTGTCAGTAGTCGGCGTACGCGCACGTACATACCTCACTTCGAGGGGAGTGGGCGCCGGGCGGCGACTCTTGATCGCCTTGCGCCACGATGATTCGCTGTTCTACCAGCGCAGACAGCCGAAGTCGATAGCCCACGGCACGCGGGAACGCTCCCGCCCTCGACTCCCCCGCGATCCGGCCCCCGCTCAGTGCCCGGCGGTGCGGCGGAAGGTCTCCACCTCGGTCCCGCCGTACCAGTCGGTACGCCGGCCGAGGTGGGTCATGCCGAGCCGCCGGCAGACCGCCATCGACCGCTCGTTGCCCGGCATCACCACCGCGTACACCTGGCCCGTGCCGGCGGCGAACTCACGGGCCAGCATCCGGCGGCCCGCCTCGGTGGCGTACCCGTTGCCCCACGAGTCGGGGTGCAGGTGCCAGCCGACCTCGATGTCGTCGGTCGGCGTGCTGCCGTCCGCACCCGGCAACGGCTTGAGCAGTACGCTGCCGGCGACCACCCCGGTGGCCCGGACCTCGATCGCCCAGAGGCCGTACCGGCCGGCGTACGGGGCGTACCGCTCCCGCCACCCGGCCAGCCGCTCGGCCGCCTGCCCGGGATCGGTGAGCCGCCCCGCTCCCCCACCCAGCCAGCGCATCACCTCGACCCGCGAGTAGATGTCGTACAGCCGGGCCAGTTCGTCGGGCGAATCGCGCCACTCGCGCAGCACCAGGCGCTCGGTCTCATCGACGGCCATGACCGGGGATCCTACGCCGCGACGGTCATCCGCACGCCCCGGCGAGGCGGCGCGGTCGAGCGCACTCGCCGGGGCAGGCGTGGTCGGGGCCGGTACGGGGAACAGGGGCGGGATGGGTGGTGCGTGGCAGCGGACGAGGCGGATCGGCCGCGCCGCGTTCCGACCGGTACGCGGCCGGGATCTGTCGCTGCACGCCGCCGCGATCACCTTCTACGGGGCGATCGCGGTGGTGCCGGTGGCCCTGCTGGCGATCTGGCTGACCGCGCTGCTGGCCGGCGGCGACCAGGTACGCCGGCTCACCTCGTACGCCGTGGAGACCTTGCCGGACGCGATCGGCGCGCCGCACGCGGTGGCCGCCCTGGTCGAGGCCGGGGTGGGGCTGACACCATGGCTCGCGCTGGCCGCGCTGCTGCCGGCGTCGCTGTACGGCGAGGGGCTGCGCCGGGCATTCGTCTCCGTCGCGGCCCCCCGCTCCGACGAGCACCTGATCGGCTGGCGGGGCCGGCTGCTGCTGTTGCCGCTGCTCGCCCCGGCACCGGCACTGCTGCTGGCGATCCTGCTGGCGTTGCCGACGACCACCGGGCTGGTACGCCAGGGCGGCTGGGCCGGCGCGCTCGGCGTGGTGCTGTCGTTCCTGGCGGTGTGGCTGGTGCTCACCCCCGTGCTGCTCTGGGTGTTCCGGGTGGTCGGTCCCGCGTCACCGGACTGGCTCTCGACGCTGGCGGTGGGATCGTTCACCGCCGCGAATCTCTCCGGCTTCCTGCACGGCTTCGTGCTGTTCGCCTCGCTCCCGCTGGACCTGGGCCTGCCCTTCGGCGGCCTGGTCGAGGTGGGCGCCGCCGTGGCCGTCCTGCTCTGGCTCTACCTCTTCCACGTCATCGTGCTGGCCGGTTACTCCGCCACCCTGGCCCTCTCCGCCCACCGCCGGCAACGTGATGATCAGCGGGGGTTCGGCGGGGGTGCAGGGGTTAGGGTGCGGGGATGACGGGTGGTGAGGTGCCGGAGCGGGCCGACGTGGTGATCGTCGGCTCGGGGCACAACGGGTTGGTGTCGGCGATCATGCTCGCCCGGGCCGGGCTGGACGTGCTGGTGCTGGAGGCCGCCGACGTGATCGGCGGGGCGACCCGGACCGAGAACCCGTTCCCGAAGGTGCCCGCGCTGCGGCACTCCACCGGGTCGTACCTGCTCGGGCTGATGCCGCCGGAGCTGCTGGCCACCCTCGACGTACGCATCCCGGTGCTGCGCCGCGACCCGCACTACTTCCTGCCCACCCCGGGTGGCCCGGGCTCCCCGTACCTGCTGTTCGGCACCGACACGGCGGCCACCCGGGCACAGCTCACCGAGTTCTTCTCCCCCGTCGACGTGGCCGCCGACGACGCACTGCAGACCGAACTGGCCGCGCTGCGCGAGGATCTCGCCCCGGCCTGGCTGGCCGAGCCGCTCGACGTGGCGGAGACGGCGCAGCGTTACGTACGCCCCGAGCTGCAACAGGTCTTCGTCGACCTGGTCCGCGGCTCGGTCGCCGACTACCTGGCCCGCTTCGACTTCCGCTCCGAGCTGCTGGTCAGCATGTACGCGGTCACCGACGGGCTGTCCGGGCTCAACGCCGGCCCGGACGACCCCGGCACCGGCCACAACTTCCTGGTGCACAACATGTGCCGACTGCCCGGCTCGGGCGGCACCTGGATGATCGCCGAGGGCGGTATGGGCACCGTCTCGGGCACCTTCGCCGCCGCGGCCCGTGCCTCCGGCGCCCGGATCGTCACCGGCGCGCCGGTCACCGCGATCACCCTCGACGGTGGCGCCGCCAGCGGCGTCGTGCTGGCCGACGGGCGGGAGGTCCGCGCCGAGGTGGTGCTCGGCGCCTGCGACCCGTACCGGCTGATGGGGCTGTTGCCCGACGGCGCGCTGCCGGGTGCGCTGGCCGAGCGGATGGCAGCGGTCCGGCGCACCGGCACCACGCTGAAGCTCAACCTGGCCCTGCGCGGCCTGCCCCGCTTCTCCTGCCTGCCACCGGAGGCGCCGAGCCCGTTCGGCTCGACCATCCATCTGCTGCCCGGTGCGGCGTCGCTGACCTCCGCGGGCGGCGAGTCACCGATGGCGGCGCTGCGGGCGATGTGGGCCGACGTGCGGGCCGGGCGGCTGCCGGCGGAACCGACCATCGAGTGGTACCTGCACACCACCGTCGACCCGTCGCTGGCCGACCCGGCCGGGCACCACTCGTCGGCGCTGTTCGTCCAGTCGGTCCCGTACGAGCTGGCCGGCACGACCTGGGACGCGGCGCTGCCCGGCTACGTCGAGCAGCTGGTCGGGATCTGCGAACGGTACGCACCGGGCACCGGCGACCTGATCGCCGACGCGGTGCCGCTACCCCCGCCCGGCATCGAGGCGCACTTCGGTATCACCGGCGGGCACATCCACCACGTCGACAACACCGTCTCGTTCGCCGACCGGATGCCGTACGCGACCGGCGTCGACGGGGTGTACGCGGGCAGCGCCGGCTGTCATCCGGCGGGCAGCGTGATCGGTGCCGCCGGGCACAACGCCGCCCAGCGCATCCTCGCCGACCTCGGCCGCTGAGGTGTGACCGGGCGACGGCCGGATGGCCGGCACGGCAGCCAACGGCACGGGCACGGCGGCCAGCGGCTCGGGGTCGCCGGCCGCGCCGGCTACCGGACCTCGGCGCCCTCGACCTCAGCCGACTCACCGGCCCGGTGCGCACGGATCTTGTGCCCGACGCTGGTCAGGCAGCGGCCGCTGGGCAGGTCGAAGCGCCAGCCGTGCAGCTGGCAGGTGAGCTGGTCACCGTCGACGATGCCGAACCGGCTCAGGTCCGCCTTCAGGTGCGGGCAGCGGCGCTGCACCGTCCAGTCGCCGATGGTGATGTCCTCGGCGTCGACGGACCGCTCGTGCTCGTCGTACCAGCCCTCGGCGTACTGGAGCCGCTCGGTGGACAGGCACTTGAAGAAGGCGTACACGAACTCGTTGTACTGCCCGATCCGGGCGGCGGAGAACCGGCAGGACAGGAAGAGCGAGTTGACCCAGTCCACCTCGCCGATGTGCAGCAGGTGCTCAACCAGGGCCCGCTCGGTACGGAACCGGTACCTGACCTTCTCGTCGGCGTACGGCCGCACCTGCTTGCCGGGGAAGTCCACCACGATCGACTCGATGCTCTCGCCGTCGTAACCCACCAGGTCGAAGCGGACCGGACCGCCCACCCCCTTGGCCAGGTAGATCGACTCGTCGAGCAGCGGCTCGATGCGCTGCTTCAGCTCCTTGAGCACGTCGATCTCGGGGTGCCGCCAGGACGCCTTCTCCGCCTCGATGATCGGGCGCTTGCGCTCGCGCATCTCCTCCAGGTGGGCGACCTTGTTGGCGAAGAACTCCTCCAGCGGCACCGGGTGGGTCGTGGTCGCGCCGGAGGTGGTGATCTCGGAGACGCTGCCGGGCAGCAGCACGATGCCGTTGGTGCCGCCGACCTTGGCGTACTCGGCCAGGAAGACCGACTGGTCGGGGAAGATGTTCCCCTCGTCGCCGTGGATGTCGTTGAACTGCCACAGCTCGTCGTCGAGGAAGCAGGGCGGGCCGGCGATCGGGAAGACGTGGTCGGCCTTGAGGTCGTCGATGTAACGCCAGGTGCGGTCGAACTGCCGGTCCCGCTTCTGCTTGCCGAACGCGGTCTTCGCCGACTGCGGCAGCTCGTAGACCATCGGGTACCAGATCGCGCCGGAGAACTGGAGCATGTGCGCGTGCACGTGGCCCAGCTCGGCGAAGGTGCTCAGGTCGGTGGGGCGGGCGTCGTTCTGGTTGAGCAGCCGCACCCCGTCGTACTCCACCCACAGCGACGAGTCGCCGATCGGGCCGTCGGTCGGGCTGGTCAACGCCTGGATCATGATCTTCAGGCCGCCGTCCAGCTCGACGACCTCCTCGTTGCGGGTCTTCAGGAACTTCGTGAAGCCCAGCGCACGGAACTCGTCCTCCATCTCCGAGGTGGGAAACTCGGGCAGCAGCACGGTGGCCTTCTTCGACACGTACCGCTTCAGGTGCGCCGCGTCGAAGTGGTCCCGGTGCAGGTGGGAGACGTAGAGGTAGTCGACGTCGCCGAGGGTCTCCCAGTCGAGCAGGGAGTTGTCCGGGAACGGGAACCAGGAGGCGAAGTAGGCCGGGTTGACCCACGGGTCGCACAGGATGCTGCCCGCAGCCGTGTCGATCCGCATGCTCGCGTGCCCGGTACCGGTCACTCGCACCGCAGTTCCCCCTCAGTAAGACAAATCAAGCCGTACGCCAGAACGCTACCGGAGGCAGTGTGGTCATCGTTCCGCGACGCCGGTAGTACCGGCCGGCCCGGCGAGGACAGGCCGAAGGGCCCGGGACGTCCGGTCCTCGACCAGCCCGGTCCCGCCGCGCCCGCCGGGCGAGCAGGCACACCAGTCGAGGCCCGCCGCTGGCGGTATCGGTCGGGCCGTGCGTCGGGGCCGACCCGGGGCGTGCCAGACTAACCGGAGATCCGATCGCGAGGGAAGGACCGACCAGTGGCAGGAAGCGAGCCGGTAACGTCGCCAGACCAGCACAAGCCCGGGCACCGCAAGGCCGGGCGGATCGGCGCGGTCGTCACCGCGTTCGCGCTGCTGGCGATGCTCTGCGGCAACCACGAGGGCAGGGTCGAGGACATCTGGCTGATCGGCCTGGCGGCGTTCCTGCTGCTCATCGTGATCGGCGACGTGGTGCTGCGCCGCAACGGCCTGCGCTCCTGATCCACCCCGATAGCTGCGCGAAGGGCCCGCCCCCGGTATCCGGAGGCGGGCCCTTTCACCTCGGTCAGCGGCCGAAGAGGATGTCCTGCACGTTCTTCAGCGCGGCGTCGACCTCGGCCTCGAAGTAGCCGCCCTGTACCAGCCCGAAACGCAGCGTGTCCAGGTCCTTCGGGTTGACCGGCATCTGGTTACGCCCGGACATGCCGCCGAGCAGGCTCTCGAAGAACCGGTCCACCTGGTCGGGGTCGTACCCGCTGCCGAACCGGCGTACCTGGAAACTGCGCCGGATCTGGTCCACCCGGTAGAGGTCGCTGCCGGGCGGCCCGGCCATCGGCGGGCCAGCCATCGCCGGTCCCGCCATCGCCGGCGGGCCAGCCATCGGCGGCGGGCCACCCATCGGCGGGCCACCGAGCGCCTGCGGCGGCATCCCGGGTGGCCCGGCCGGGCCGCGACGCGGATCCCGGTCCGGCATCCGGATCTCCGCGGTCATGTCGGTGCGGGCCCGCCGCCCCGCCTCGAAGCCGTCGAATCGCGGCTCGTCCGGGGGGCCGTACCCACCGGGGCCGTCCGGGGGACCGTACCCACCGGGGCCATTCGGCGGACCGTAACCACCCGGACCGTCCGGGGGACCGTAACCACCGGGACCATCCGGGGGACCGTAACCACCCGGACCGTCCGGGGGACCGTAACCACCCGGACCATCCGGCGGACCGTAACCACCGGGGCCGGCGGGCAGGCCGCGCGGCGGGGTGCCGTGTCCCATCGGGCCGCCGGGACCACCCATCGGGGCACCCGGGCCGCCGGGGCCGCGCGGTGCGTCGTAGCCGCCGCGGGGAGCGTCGTACCCGCCGGCGAAGGCACCCGTCGGCTCGTCGTAGCGACCGTACGGCGGACCGGCCTGGGCCGGCATCGCCCGGGGCGGCATCGGCGGCTGCGGCACCGGAGACATGCCCCGTTCCTCGCGCATCGGCGGACCCAGCCGGTCCGGCGGGCCCGGCCGGGCGTCGCCGCCGGACCGACCCGTGCCCCGCTCCTCCAACTCGGCCAGCTGCCGCTCGACCCGGTCGAGGTGCAGGTCGACCTGCCACTCGTCGTAGCCGTTGAAGCGAACCCGGAAGACGACGTCGTGGACCTCCTGCGAGGCGACCGGGGCCCCCACCGGCTGACCTGCGAGAGTCGCCTCGACCCGGTCCAGGAAGGCGTCCACCTCGTCAACCTTGTATCCCCGGCGGAGCGCCTTACGCCGGAAACGCTGACCCTGACTCGCCACTATGTCTCCTGGTCTCGTTCGCCACGCCCGGTCACGCCGACATCCTCCCGGCCGGGTCGGTGCCCCTGTCCTCCGCGGCGGCCAGCTGCCCACACGCTCCGTCGATCTCGCGACCCCGGGTGTCCCGCACCGTGGTGGACACGCCGGCGTCCCGAAGCCGCCGGACGAACTCCCGCTCGACCGGCTTCGGGCTCGCGTCCCAGCGACTGCCCGGAGTCGGATTGAGCGGAATCAAGTTCACGTGGGCCAGCTTGCCGGCCAGCAGCCGGCCGAGCAGATCGGCTCGCCACGGCTGATCGTTCACGTCCTTGATCATCGCGTATTCGATCGACACACGACGCCCGGTACGAGCCGCGTAGGACCAGGCGGCGTCCAGCACCTCGGACACCTTCCAGCGCTGGTTGACCGGCACCAGTTCGTCGCGCAGCTCATCATCGGGGGCATGCAGCGACAACGCAAGAGTCACCGAGAGGTCTTCGCTGGCCAGTCGGTTGATGGCCGGTACCAGCCCGACGGTCGACACGGTGATGTGACGCTGCGACAGGCCGAGACCCTCCGGGGCGGGAGCAACCAGCCGACGGATCGCGGCGACCACCCGGTTGTAGTTCGCCAGCGGCTCGCCCATGCCCATGAAGACCACGTGCGAGAGCCTCGGCGGTGACCCGGCCACCGCGCCGGAGGCGGCCACGCCGGCCAGGTAGACCGCCTGGTCGACGATCTCGGCGGTGGAGAGGTTGCGGGTCAGACCGGCCTGACCGGTGGCGCAGAACGGGCAGGCCATCCCGCAGCCGGCCTGGCTGGAGATGCAGACCGTGACCCGGTCCGGGTAGCCCATCAGCACGCTCTCCACCAGCGAGCCGTCGTGCAGCCGCCAGAGCGCCTTGCGGGTCGCGCCGTCGTCGCAGGCCAGCTCCCGCATCGGGGTGAGCAGCGGGGGCAGCAGCTGGTCGGCCAGCCGGTCGCGGGACGCCGCCGGCAGGTCGGTCATCTGCGCCGGGTCGCGGACCAGCCGCCCGAAGTAGTGGGTGGAGATCTGCCGGGCCCGGAAGGCCGGCTCTCCCAGCTCGGTGACCAGGGCCTTGCGGCCGGCCAGGTCAAGGTCGGCGAGGTGTTGTGGCGGCATCGTCGCCCGACGCGCACCGGGCGCGTCCGGGTCGACCGGGATCAGGGGCAGACTCGTCATGACCCGTCCAGTCTGGCACGCCCGGCGCGGAACGCACCGGGGCGGCGGGAGCGGACCGCCGTCGGCCGCCTGGCCGACTCGGTCGCGCCGACCTGGTCCATGTCTCAACTCACCGCCGGGACGAAGATCACGAGCAGCAGGTACGCGGTCGGCACGGCGAACAGCACCGAGTCCAGCCGGTCCATCAGGCCGCCGTGCCCGGGCAGCAGGTTGCTCATGTCCTTCACGCCGAGATCCCGCTTGATCATGGATTCGGCGAGGTCACCGAGGATCGCGGCGGCCGACACCGCCACCCCGAACACGGCACCCCACCACGGTGCGACGTCGAACAGCAGCCAGAGCAGCAGGGCGCTGCCCAGCGCCGCGGCGCCCACCGAGCCCGCCAGCCCCTCCCAGGACTTCTTCGGGCTGATCGTCGGTGCCATCGGATGCTTGCCGAAGTTCGCGCCGGCCGCGTACCCGCCGGTGTCGGAGAGCACCACGGCGACCAGGGTCACCAGCACCCGTAACGCCCCGTCCTCGGGAGACGACGCGAGCAGCGCGGCGAAGCCGCCGAGGAACGGCACGTACACCGCGATCAGGGTGGCCGCGGTCATGTCCCGCCGGAGGTTGGCGGTACCGTCGCCGAGCCGCCAGACCAGCGTGCCCGCGACCGTGACCAGCAGGCCGAGCAGGAGTGCGTCCAGTCCACCGAACCAGGCGATGGTGACCGTCAGGACCCCGCCGACGACCAGCGGGATCAGCGGCACCACGGCGCCCGCGCGTCGCACCGCGCGGGACATCTCCCAGATGCCCACGCCGAAGGCGGCGGCGAGCACCAGTAGGAAGGCCGGAGTGTAGAGGAAGAGCGGGAGCAGGACCGCGGCGCCGAGGCACACCCCGACCGAGATGGCCGCCGGCAGGTCCCGCCCGCCGCGGCCCGGTTTCCCGCCGGGCGGGCGACCGGCGCCGGCGCGCCGTCGACCCCGGTGCCGTTTGCCGGGTGACTGCTCGTCGTGCTCCGGCTCGTCGTCGGTACGCACCGGCGCGATCTGCGCGGTCGGTGCGTCCTCGTGGTCGAGGCTGGGGCGTACCGGCTCCAGTTGGGTGGTGGGGGCGTCCTCGTGGTCGAGGCCGGGCCGGCGGTCCGGGCCGGTCGGGAAACGTTCCCGCCAGCCGTCGTCGTACCGGTCGCGGCGCTCCTCGCCGGGGCCGCCCTCGTACCCGCCGCCCTCGGGGTGCCGGGCGTACGGCCGCTCGGTCGGCGGATGGAGCCGGGCCTGCGGCTCGGCGTGCAGCTCAGCGCCGGGGTGTGCGTCGCGGGCCCACGGACCGGGTTCGAGTTGCGGTTCGGGCCAGGGCAGCGGGGCCGACCGGTCCGGGCGGTCCCAGCCGCGGGCCTCGGCGCCACCGTAGGGGTCGAGGTGGGACATCACGCACCAGGTGTGAGCGGTACGAGATCCACCACTTGACGCACAACCACTACCATCCCCTACCCGCGCGAGGCGCTCCGTCTGATTTGCCGGCCGGTCGGCCGGCCGATCCCCACCGTTCACCGCCGGGTCGCCGGGAATCGTGCCGAGCCTACTGCACCTGGCCGCCCGGCAGGACGTACCACCAGCGGCCCACACACCGGACCGCGTTGATCATGAAGTTATTACCGCGCCGGGCCGGCGAGGGAACAACAACTTCATGATCAACGCGGTGGGGCCGGAGGGTTTAGACCTCCAGAAGTTCGGTTTCCTTGTGCTTGACGAGCTCGTCGACGTGCGCGACGTAGCGCTGGGTCAGGTCGTCCAGTTCCTTCTCCGCACGCCGGCCGTCGTCCTCGCCGACCTCGCCGTCCTTGACCAGCCGGTCCAGCTCTTCCTTGCCCTTGCGGCGGATGTTGCGGATGGCGACCTTCGCCTCCTCACCCTTGTGCCGGGCCACCTTGATCATGTCGCGGCGGCGCTCCTCGGTCATCTGCGGGAGCAGGATGCGCAGCTGGTTGCCCTCGTTGTTCGGGTTGACCCCGAGGTCCGAGTCGCGGATCGCCTTCTCCATGGCGTTGATCTGCGAGTTGTCGTACGGCTTGATGATGGCCATCCGCGGTTCGGGGATGCCCACCGACGCCATCTGGGTCAGCGGCGTCGGGCTGCCGTAGTAGTCGATGATGATCTTGGAGAACATGGCCGGAGTGGCGCGACCGGTACGGATCGCACCGAACTCCTCCTTGGCGTGCTCGACCGCACGCTCCATCTTCTCCTCGGCCTCGAGGAGGGTGTCGTCGATCACCGCTCTCCTCGCCTCCTTCTTGTGCTCGTCGTGGGGCTTGTCCGGTCACCGGGACCGCCGGGTTCGGATCGACGGTCGGCTCAGGTGGTGATCAGCGTGCCGATCTTCTCGCCGCCGACCGCCCGGACGATGGTGTCGTCGCCCTGCGCACCGAAGACCAGCATCGGCAGGCCGTTCTCCATGCAGAGGCTGAAGGCCGCGGCGTCGGCCACCCGGAGGTTGCGGCGCAACACCTCGGAGAAGGTGATCGAGTCGAACTTGCTCGCCGACGGGTCGATCCGGGGGTCGGCCGTGTAGACGCCGTCGACGCCGTTCTTGCTCATCAGCACCACGTCGGCGTGGATCTCCAACGCACGCTGCGCAGCCACCGTGTCGGTGGAGAAGTACGGCATGCCCGCCCCGGCGCCGAAGATGACCACCCGGCCCTTCTCCAGGTGCCGGATCGCGCGCAACGGGATGTACGGCTCGGCGACCTGGGCCATCGTGATGGCGCTCTGCACCCGGGTCTCGATGCCCTCCTTCTCCAGGAAGTCCTGCAACGCGAGGCAGTTCATCACGGTGCCGAGCATGCCCATGTAGTCCGCCCGGGCCCGGTCCATGCCGCGCTTCTGCAGCTCGGCGCCACGGAAGAAGTTGCCGCCACCGACCACCACGGAAACCTGGACCCCGCGCCGTACCACCGTGGCGATCTGCCGGGCGATTGCCTGCACGACATCCGGGTCGACGCCGATCGCGCCGCCGCCGAAGACCTCACCGGAGAGCTTCAGCACCACCCGCCGGGACCGGCCGGGCGGCGGCGCCGTCGGATCGTCCACCGCCAGCGTCCGGTCACTCACAACCTGCGTCATCCGCCCGTCCTTCCCCCACCGGCGCACCGGGTGTGCAACTGCCGTTGCCGACCTTATGGGACGAGGAGGCCGCGGTGTGCGTCGCGTACACCGGCGGCCTCCTCGTCGTGTCGTTGCTCAGCCCACGGGCGCAGCGCGCCCGGGGAGGCTCAGGCCTGACCGACCTCGAACCGCACGAAGCGGGTGACCTCGATGCCGGCCTCCGCCAACACCTGCTTCACGGTCTTCTTGTTGTCGGTGACCGAGGACTGCTCCAGCAGCACGAAGTCCTTGAAGAAGGAGTTCACCCGGCCCTCGACGATCTTCGGCAGCGCCGCCTCGGGCTTGTTCTCCTCGCGGGCGGTCTGCTCGGCGATCCGCCGCTCGGACTCGACGACCTCGGCCGGCACCTCGTCCCGGGTGAGGTACTGCGGGCGCATCGCGGCGATCTGCATGGCAGCGCCACGGGCGTCGGCGTCGGCGGCCTCGTCGGTCTTGCCGGCGTACTGCACCAGCACGCCGACCGCCGGGGGCAGATCCTGTGCCTTGCGGTGCAGGTAGACCGCGACCGTGCCGTCCAGCTTGGCGAAGCGGTTCAGCACCAGCTTCTCGCCGATCTTGGCCGACTGCTCCTGGACCAGGTCGGCGACCGGACGGCCGTCGATCTCACTGGCCAGCAGTTCCTCGGCGTTGCTCGCGCCGGAGCGCTCGCCGTGCTCGACCAGCTGCTGGGCCAGCGCGATGAACGCGTCGTTCTTGGCGACGAAGTCGGTCTCGCAGTTGAGCTCGAGCAGGGCCTGGCCGCTGTGGGCGATCAGCCCGTTGGCGGCGGTACGACCGGCGCGCTTGCCGACATCCTTGGCGCCCTTGACGCGCAGGATCTCGACGGCCTTGTCGAAGTCGCCCTCGGCCTCGGTCAGGGCCTTCTTGCTGTCCATCATGCCGGCGCCGGTCAGATCGCGGAGCTTCTTGACGTCCGCGGCGGTGATCTGGGACATGGCTCTCTCTTCGGTGTTGAGATTGCGATGGGATGGTCTGAGGTACCGGGTACCCGGATCCGGGGGGTTCGTGCCCGGCCTGGCCACCGCCGGCCACCCTCAGCGAACTGACGGTGGCCCGACGGCGGCGGGGGTCACTGCCCGGAAACGGCGGCCGGCTGCTCGACGGCCGGCTGCTCGACGGCCGGCTGCTCGACGGCCGGCTGCTCGTCAGCCTTCTTCGGCTCCTCGAGCAGCTCGCGCTCCCACTCGGCCAGCGGCTCGTCGGTGGCGACACCCGCCTCCGGCTTCTCGTCGCCACCCCGGCGACGGCCGGAGCGGGCGATCAGACCGTCGGCCACCGCGGCGGCGACGACCCGGGTCAGCAGCTCGGCCGAGCGGATCGCGTCGTCGTTGCCCGGGATCGGGAAGTCGACCTCGTCCGGGTCGCAGTTGGTGTCGAGCACGGCGATCACCGGGATGCCCAGCTTGCGGGCCTCGTCGACGGCGATGTGCTCCTTCTTGGTGTCGACCACCCAGACCGCGGCCGGGAGCTTCTGCATGTCCCGCAGACCGCCCAGGGTGCGGGACAGCTTGATCTTCTCGCGGGAAAGCTGCAGGGTCTCCTTCTTGGTGTAGCCGGCGGCGGTGCCGCTGAGGTCACCGAGGGCCTCCAGCTCCTTCATCCGCTGCAGCCGCTTGTACACCGTCTGGAAGTTGGTCAGCATGCCACCGAGCCAGCGGTGGTTGACGTACGGCTGGCCGACCCGCGTCGCCTGCTCGGCGATCGCCTCCTGGGCCTGCTTCTTGGTGCCGACGAAGAGGATGCTGCCGCCCTCGGCCACCGTGTTGCGCACGAACTCGTACGCCTTCTCGATGTAGTCGAGGGTCTGGCGCAGGTCGATGATGTAGATACCGTTGCGCTCGGTGAAGATGAAGCGCTTCATCTTCGGGTTCCAGCGCCGGGTCTGGTGCCCGAAGTGAACACCACTCTCCAGCAGCTGACGCATGGTCACGACGGCCATGGTTCGTACTCCTTGCGGTCCCTGGTTGTCGCGCCCGGCCGGCGGCCGGGCGTCCTGGTGCCCGGTCGTCGGCCATGGTCGGCCCGATGAAGATCGGGACCAGGGAGGCCGCCGCCCCACGACGATTCGTGAAGAGGGCACGCGAGGTCGACCGCGCGAGGCGGTCGCCAGTCGACCAGTGTACGCCCCTCCCCCGCCGCCCCACCCCCGGGTGCAGGGAAGGGCACCCGTTCAACGCCTCGTGTCGAGGAAGGTGCCCTTGTCGGCAGCTGCCGCGCGCCGTCGGAGGCCGGACCCGGCCCCGACGGCCGGTGGCTCAGCCGGCGGCCAGTGCCGCCGCGAAGAACAGCGCCAGCCCGACGGTCAGGTACGCCGTCGGCGGGCGCAACCAGCCCCGCGCCCCGTCGGTCAGCGAGAACCCGGTGGTCCGCAGCCCGTACAGGCCGGCCGCGAAGATCGGCAGTCCGGCGACCAGGAAGGTACCCACCAGTACGTCGGCGGCGGAGACCGGATCCGCGGTCGCCCCGTGCAGCAGCACCCGCAACGCCGGCACCTCGAAGATCACGACCAGCGCCACGAACAGCACGGCGAGCACCGGCCGCCGCGTCCGGTAGACACCGTCGCCGGCCGGCAACCCCGCAGGTACGCCCGGCGCCTGGTACCCGACCTCACCGGCGGCCTGCTGGTACCCGACCTCGCCGGTCGGCGGGTCACCGCGGTGTGCCACCGGTGGCATCGGCCCGGTCGGCTGCTCCAGCGGGTTCACCGCGTCCGTCGCCCGCTTCGCCTCGACGATCGGGTAACCGGCCAGCGGCGCGGGTCGGGTCGGGTCGGCCAACGACGGATCCCCGCCCACCGGCCGGCTCACCTCCCGCGCCGCCCGGCGCCCCGGACGCTCGGCGGGCAGCTCACCCGAGACCTCCGGATCAGCCGATTCGGCCCGGCGGGCGCGTGATGCCCGGTACCGCTCGGTCTCCGCGGGAATGTCCCCCAACGGATCCGTGCCGCCGAAGCGCCGCGTCGCGGTGTTGTACCGGTCGTCGTCGTCGACCCGCTGCTCGGGGAGCGCCCGCGGCTCGTCGTCCCGGTACCGTGCCTCCCCCGCGCCACGCCATTCGGGATCGCGGTAACCACTGTCGCGTTCACCCGGATACCAGCGCGACTCCGGGTCGTCGGCAAAGCTACGTCGTCCATCCACGCCCGGCACCGTATGCGACCGGCCGGACAGTCTCGATCGGGGCCCCGCCCCTGGCCAGGGGCGGGAGAGGCAATTCGACCAGGTACGCAGAGTAAGGACCGGATTGGCCGGGCACCCTTCCGCGGGCAGCGGACCGCGACGAAGCCCGTAGCACACCGAGGGCATGATCGTCCGTCTGTCCACAGCCCTCCGGTTGTCCACAGCTCGCCGCCGCGGGGGTCGCCGCGTCGCCACCTCGCCGGGCAGGGTGCCGACCATGACCAAGCGGAACCGGGCGGTCGGCGGCTACGGGGAACGATGCGCCGTCCGACATCTGATCGAGGCCGGGCTGCGTCCGGTGGCCCAGAACTGGCGCTGCGCCTCCGGAGAGATCGACATCATCGCCTGGGACGGCCCGGTGCTCGCCATCTGCGAGGTGAAGACGCGCCGCAACCAGGACTTCGGCACCCCGGCCGAGGCCGTGGTGCCGCGCAAGGCGCACCGGCTGCGCCGGCTCGCCGCCGCATGGCTGGCAACCACCGGCACCACCGCCGACGAGGTTCGCTTCGACGTCATCTCGGTGCTGCTGCCGAGCACCGGCCGGGCCCACGTCGAGCACCTCAAGGGGGCGTTCTGATGAGTTACGCCCGGGTGCTCTGCGTCGGCCTGGTCGGGATGACCGGCCAGCTGGTGGAGGTGGAGGCCGACCTCTCGCCCGGCCTGCCCGGGGTGGTCATCACCGGCCTGCCGGACACCGCCCTGCACGAGGCGCGGGACCGGGTCCGTGCCGCGGTGGTGAACTCGGGCCAGCGGTGGCCCAACCGCCGGATCACCCTCAACCTGCTACCGGCCACCCTGCCCAAGTTCGGTTCGGCGTTCGACCTCGCGATCGCGGCGGCCCTGCTCGGCGGCTCCGGCGAGTTGCCACTGGCCCCGTTGGACGGCGTGGTGCTCCTCGGCGAGTTGGGCCTGGACGGCACGGTGCGGCCGGTCCGGGGCGTACTGCCGATGGTCGCCGCGGCGGCGAAGGCCGGCATCCGGCGGGTGATCGTCCCGGCCCCGAACAGCGCCGAGGCGGCGGTCGTGCCCGGCCTGCGGGTACGCGGCGTGGACACCCTGCACCGGCTGGTCGCGTTCGTCCGTGACGGCGCGCCACTGATGGATCCGCCGGCCCGCGTCCCGGCACCGACCGGGCCCGGCACCGACCTTGCCGAGGTGGCCGGGCAGGGGCTCGGTCGACGGGCCCTGGAGGTAGCGGCCGCCGGCGGTCACCACCTGGCACTGATCGGGCCGCCGGGCGCCGGCAAGACGATGCTCGCCGAACGGCTGCCCTCGATCCTGCCGGAGCTGGACGATACCGCCGCGCTGGAGGTGACCGCGCTGCACTCGATCGCCGGCCTGCTGCCGGCCGACGGCGGGCTGCTCCGTCGCCCACCGTTCCAGGCCCCGCACCACACCGCGACCGTGCCCTCCCTCGTCGGCGGCGGATCGGGCCTGGCCCGGCCCGGATCGATCTCCCTGGCCCACCGTGGGGTGCTCTTCCTGGACGAGGCGCCGGAGTTCGGCAAGGCCGCCCTGGAGGCGTTGCGCCAGCCGTTGGAACACGGCCGGGTGCTGCTGACCCGCAGCCGAGGTACCGCCGAGTACCCCGCCCGGGCCCAACTGGTGATGGCCGCCAATCCATGCCCGTGTGCGAACCCGGCCGGCGACGACCGCTGCGAGTGCCCACCGCTGACCCGACGCCGCTACCTCGGACGGCTCTCCGGCCCGTTGCTCGACCGGATCGACCTGCAGGTCCGGCTGTCTCCGATGCGCGCGGCCGAGCTGATGGCCTCCGTCGCGCCCGAGCCCTCCGCGGTGGTGGCCGCCCGGGTGGTCGCCGCCCGTTCGGCGGCGGCGACCCGCTGGTCGCCCCTGGGCCGGCGACTCAACGCCGAGATACCCGGCCCGGCGTTACGCCAGTCACCGTGGCGACTGCCCGCCGAGGACACCGCCGAGCTTCGGGCCCGGCTCGACGCCGGTTCGCTCTCCGCCCGCGGCTTCGACCGGGTCGTCCGGCTCGCCTGGACGATCGCCGATCTGGACGGGCGGGACCGGCCGGACAAGCAGGACGTCGCCGAGGCCATCCAGCTCAGGACAGGAGAGGGCATGTGAGCACGTACGACGAGACGACGCTGGCCCGGGTGGCGCTGACCTGGCTGGCCGAGCCGGGTACCCGCTCGGTGTGGAAGCTGGCCGCCGAACTCGGCCCGGCGGCCGCGCTGGACCTGCTGCTCGACGGCGGTGCGCCGGAGCAGGGGCTGCGCGACAGTGTGGCGGCGCGTGGCCAGGCCGGTGCCGCCCGGGCGATCGCCACCGAGGCGCTGAAACGCGCCGACCGGCTCGGGGCCCGCGTCGTGGTACCCGGAGACGACGAGTGGCCCGGCACGGTCGAGCAGCTACGCCACCTGCGGCTGCCCGCGCCGCGCCGCCGGGTCGACGTGGAAACCGCGCCGCCGCTCTGCTTCTGGGTACGCGGGCCGTGGCCGCTGGCCGAGACGCTGGAACGGTCGGTGGCGGTGGTCGGCGCCCGGGCCGCCACCCCGTACGGCCTGCATGTCGCCACCGAGCTGGGATACGGCCTGGCCGACCGGGAGTGGACGGTCGTCTCCGGTGGTGCCTTCGGCATCGACGCCGCCGCACACCGGGGGGCGTTGAGCGCGGGTGGTCGGACCGTCGCGGTGCTCGCCTGCGGGGTTGATCGACCGTACCCGATGGGTAACACCGCGCTGTTCGACCGGATCGCCGACGTCGGGCTGCTGGTCAGCGAGTGGCCTCCCGGCGCCGAACCACTCCGACCGCGTTTCCTGATCCGCAACCGGGTGATCGCGGCCGGCACCAGGGGCACCGTGCTGGTGGAGGCGGCGGCGCGCAGCGGCGCGACGCAGACCACCAGACGGGCGCTCGCCCTGCACCGGCCGACCATGGTGGTGCCCGGCCCGGTCACCTCGGCGATGTCCGTCGGCGCGCACGAGCTACTGCGCGACGAGCCGGACGCGCGGCTGGTGACCGGTCTGGCCCAGGTGTTGGAGGAGGTGGGCCGGATCGGTGAGCTGGCACCGGTGCCACGCGGTCCGGACCGCCCCGTCGACCTGCTCGACGACGACGCGCGGGCACTGGTGGAGGCGATGCCCCGACGTGGCACGGTCGACGTGGACGACCTCGCCGCGCGGGCCGGTCTGGCGGTGCGTACGGTGCTGCGCAAGATGTCCCTGCTGGAGGAGTTGGCCCTGGTGGTACGCCGCGAGGACGGCTACGCCCTGGCCGCCGCGGCGTACCGGCCCCACGTTCCCCGTTGACCCGGCCCGCGGTCGTAGGCTGTCACCCGTGCGGGGCACGGAGGACCGGGACGCCCGCGGCACCCGGGCGACGCACGCGGCGCTGCCGGGGCCGCTGCGCGACGCCGTGGACGCCTTCGCCGACCACCTCGCCTCGGTCCGCGACCGCTCGGCGCACACCGTGCGGGCGTACGTCGGCGACCTGGTGTCCCTCATGGACCATGCCCACCGGATGGGCTGCGCCGAGGTGGCCGACCTGAGCCTCGACACGGTACGCAGTTGGTTGGCCAGGCTGCGGACGATGGGAGCGGCCCGCTCCTCGCTGGCCCGGCGCGCGGCGGCGGCCCGCACGTTCAGTGCCTGGGCGCACCGTAATGGTCTGCTCCCCACCGACGTGGCCGCCACGCTGGCCAGCCCTCGCCCGCGGCGGACCCTGCCCACCGTGCTCCGCCCCGACCAGGCCGCACTACTTGTCGCGGCCCCGGCCCGCGTCCCGACCGACCAGCCCGACTACGAAGCGGCAGCCAGCGATGCAGCCGGAGCCAACGGAGCGGCAGAAGCCGACGGCACAGCAGAAGCCGACGACGACGCAACGGAAGCCAGCGGTGCAGCAGGGGCCGACGACGCGACGGAGGCCGACCGCGACGCGGCCGCCGGCGGTGGCGTCCGGGATCGGGGCGGTGAGGGCCCGCGCGACCGGGTGGCGGAGGCGGTGCTGTTGCGTGACCGGGCGCTGTTGGAGTTGCTCTACGGCACCGGCGTTCGGGTCAGCGAGGCGTGCGGCATCGACCTCGCCGACGTCGACCACGGCCGGCGGGTGGTCCGGGTACGCGGCAAGGGTGGGCGGGAACGAACCGTGCCGTACGGCGTGCCCGCCCAGCGGGCGCTCGACGAGTGGCTGCACCGCGGGCGACCGGTGTTGGTGGTACCCGGTTCGCGCGACGCCCTGCTGCTCGGTGCGCGGGGTGGCCGGTTGAATCCGACCACCGCTCGCCGGATCGTCGGCAGCTACGCCGCCGCTGCCGGGCTGCCCCACACCGGGCCACACGCGCTGCGCCACTCGGCGGCGACCCATCTCCTCGAAGGCGGCGCGGACCTGCGCGCGGTACAGGAGTTCCTCGGCCACTCCTCGCTGGCCAGCACACAGGTCTACACCCACGTCTCCATCGAACGCCTACGCACCACCTACCACCGGTCCCATCCCCGCGCCTGAACCCCTGCTGTCGATCTCGGTACGCGACGGCCCCTGCGAGGGCGGCTTCGCACCAAGATCTACGAGGCGGGTTCACGGACGAGCGGGGCGGGCGGGAGCTGGGCGACGTTACGATCAGCCGGTGAGCGTCCCGCCGCCGCCCGACCCGATCGCGGGCGCCCGTCTGCTCTTCTCCCTGGATCCGGCGGTCAGCCACCTCAACCACGGCTCGTTCGGCGCGGTTCCGATCGTCGCGCAGCGGGCCCAGCAGCGGCTGCGCGACGAGATGGAGGCCGACCCGCTGCGCTTCTTCACCCAGGGCCTGGTCGACCGGGTGGCCCACGCGCGCCGACACCTGGCCGGCTTCCTCGGCGCCGACCCGGACGGGGCCGCCCTGACCACGAACGCCACCACCGGCGTGGCGGTGGTGTTGCAGTCCCTCGGGCTGCGCCCGGGCGACGAAGTGCTCACCACCGACCACGGCTACGGCGCGGTCGAGTTCTCGGTGCACCGCGAGTGCCGCCGTACGGGCGCCACGCACCGGGTCCTGCCGGTGCCGCTGGCCGCCACCGCCGAGGAGATCGTGCAACTCGTCCGGTCGGGGCTGCGTCCGGGGCGGACCCGACTGCTCGTCGTCGACCAGCTCACCTCGGCCACGGCGAAGCTGTTCCCGGTCGCCGCCATCGTCGGCGTGGCCCGGGAACATGGCGTGTCGGTGCTGGTCGACGCGGCGCACGCGCCCGGCATGCTGCCAGCGACCGTGCGGAGCATCGGCGCCGACTTCTGGGTGGGCAACCTGCACAAGTGGGGGTACGCCCCACGCGGCACCGCGATCCTCGCGGTCGCTCCACAGTGGCGGGAGCGGATCGAGCCGTTGGTGGTCTCGTGGGAGCAGGAGGCGGGCTTCCCCGGCCGGTTGGAGTGGCAGGCCACCGCGGACTACACCCCGTGGCTGAGCGCGCCGGTGGGGCTCTACACATTGCGTACGCTGGGTGTCGACCAGGTCCGGGCGCACAACGCGGCACTGGCCGCGTACGGCCAGCGGGTGCTGGGGGACGCGCTCGGCGTGCCGCCGGCCGACCTGCCCGCCCCCGGCGGACCCTCGGTCGCCATGCGGATCGTCCCGTTGCCCGCGGGGCTGGCCAGCACCGTCGACGCGGCACGGGCGCTACAGACCCGGATCGCCGAGCGGCTGGCCACCCAGGTCGCGATCACCAGCTGGAACGGGCGGGGTTGGCTGCGGCTCTGCGGCCAGGTCTACAACTCGGCCGAGGAGTACGACCGGCTCGCCGTCCGGCTGCCCGCCCTGCTCGACCAGCGTTGACCCCACCGGTCCACGGCTCGAACTCGGCCAGTGGCAGGAGACGGACCCGGCCGAGACCGAGCAGGGCCAGCGGATCGAGGTACTCCGGCCCGTGCCGCAACCCCCAGTGCAGGCAGGCCGCACCGGGACAACCGGCATGGCCGGCGAGCAGGTCACCCAGGGCCGTACCGGCCGACACCTCGGCACCGACGGTGACCACCGGCTGAACCGGCTCGTAGGTGGTGCGCAGCCCGTCGGCGTGCCCCACGGTCACCACCGGCCGTCCGGCGACCGGGCCGGCGAACAGCACCGTCCCGGCACCGGCCGCCCGGATCGCCGCCCCTGCCGGGGCGAGCAGGTCGACACCCCGGTGGCCGGGAAGCCACGGCTGCGGCGGTGGATCGAAGCGGCGTACCGGATCCGGCCGGCCGTCCACCGGCCACCGGAACACCCCCGCCGCGGCCCTCGTCGGCAACACAACCCCCGCCGCCGGCCAGTACTTCCCGACGGGTGACGGCAGCCCGGCCGATGACGGCGGCTCTGCCGGTCGAGGCGTCGACGGGAGCACCAGGGCGGCCGTCGTCAGCAACAGGAGCAGATGTCGTCGCATGACGGCGATCGTCACCGGTCCGCAGCGTGCTCGCCGCCCCGGGAGGCTCACCTGTGGACGGTGCGACGTCCTGTGGACAACGCCCGGATGAACGAATGATCTGCTATGCGTCGACCGGCCGCGCGGGGCTGAGCCAGGCCGCGCGGGGCTGAGCCAGGCCGCGCGGGGCTGAGCCAGGCCGCGCGGGGCTGATGGGGTACCGACGGGACCAGTGTGGACGAGCGGGTGGGGGTCCGCCTCCGCTACCGGCCTGACCGGGTACGGGTCAGGCGCCGCCGAAACCGGAGTCCGCGGGGAGGGAGATGTCGGGCTTCTCCAACTCCTCGACGTTGACGTCCTTGAACGTCATCACCCGGACGTTCTTGACGAACCGGGCCGGACGGTACATGTCCCACACCCAGGCGTCGTGCATCTCGACCTCGAAGTAGACCTCGCCGTCGGAGTTGCGCACGTGCAGGTCGACCTGGTTGGCCAGGTAGAACCGTCGTTCCGTCTCCACCACGTAGGAGAACTGACGGACGATGTCGCGGTACTCCCGGTAGAGCTGCAGCTCCATCTCGGTCTCGTACTTCTCGAGGTCTTCCGCGCTCATCGCACTCCGCCTTCCATGACCACATCTTCCCCCACCGGCGCCGGAGGCCGAGGCTGCTCGCCCAACGCCACGCCGACGGTACCCCCTGCGGAGCCTGAGCGCTCCATCGGCTCGTCCCGGGTTGCCTCGACCGGCCGCCGAGAGCGCGGTGGGCGGCCGTCCAGCCCGGAGAGGGTGGCCACGTTGACGTAGGAGAACCGGTGCTCCCGGCACGGCCCGTGCGCACGCAGTGCCGCGGTGTGCTCCGCGGTGATGTACCCCTTGTGCTCGGCGAAGCCGTAGCCGGGATGCGCGGCGTCCAGATCCACCATGATCCGGTCCCGGGTGACCTTGGCCAACACGCTGGCCGCGGCCACGCAGGCGGCCACCCGGTCGCCCTTCCACACGGCCAGTCCGGGCACGTCCAGCCCGTCGACGCCGAAGCCGTCGGTCAACACGTACTCCGGCCGAACGGTCAACAAGGCCAGCGCCCGGCGCATCGCGGCGAGGTTGCACACGTGCAGCCCGCGGGCGTCGACCTCCTCGGCCGGGATGACCACCACGGCGTACGCCAGGGCACGCGCGACGACCTCGTCGTACACCCGCTCCCGGCTCGCCGGGGTGAGCAGCTTGGAGTCGGCCAGCCCGTCGATCTCGCCGCGCCGCCCCTCGGGCAGTACCGCCGCCGCGGCCACCAGCGGCCCGGCACAGGCACCGCGGCCCGCCTCGTCGGCACCGGCGACGTACCGGAAGCCACGCCGCTGGAGGGCCCTTTCCAGGGCGTACAGTCCCGCCTCGCGGCGTACCACGGTGCGCGGTGGGGTCAGCATGTCGGGTCTCCGGCCACCGTCGGGTTGTTGTCTCCCAGCGTCAGATCGTCGACCACCGCCGAGCGCTCGGACAGCGGCAGGTTGCCGGCCGCCGGGATGTCCACCAGCGCCGAACGGTCGGCCAGCGCGCGGGCCAGGACCGCCGGCAGGTCCGGCGGGTAGCAGCGTTCCCCGGTGGCGCCCAGTTCCCGCGTCGACCACCAGCGGTGGCCGTCGACGCTGCCCCGTTCGATCTCGGAGAAGCCGGTCGTGTCGACCTCGTGCGCCGCCACCCGCACCAGGAAGAACCGCTGTTCCTGGCGGTACCACACGCCGTCGAAGGTGAACTCCGTCAGGTCGGCGTGGACCGGCTCACCGAACGCCGCCGCGGTCAGCCGCAACCCGGTCTCCTCCGCCAGCTCACGCGCCGCGCACTCGGCGTACGTCTCGCCCGGGTCGAGCCCGCCGCCGGGGGTGAACCACCAGCGTCCGCCCTCGGGACGCGCCGGGTCGAAGCCGCGGAAGAGCAGCAACCGGTCGGCCGCGTCGACCAGGAGCACGCGGGCGGCACGCCGCGCGGTGTAGTGCCTCACCGCACCAGACTGCCAGACGCCGGTGACCACGCCCACGGCCCACCCGTGGCCCGCGCCTGCCGGTACGGTCCGCCGGGCGCCGTCAGGGAGTGGGAATCGCCTCGAACTGCTCGGGCACGGTCAGCAGGGTGGCCCGGCTGAACGGCCAGAAGACGGTGAAGGCCCGGCCCACGACGTCCTTCTCCGGGATGGTCGCCGAGGTGATGTTCTGCCCGGACTGCTGGTAGTGCTCCAACGAGTCACCGGAGGCCGAGCGGTGGTCACCCATGACCCAGAGCCGTCCCTCCGGTACGACGACGTCGAACTCCTGGTCCGCCGGCTTGTCGCGGTGCCCCTCGAAGGAGAAGATGTACGGCTCGTCCAACGACACCCCGTTGATCACCAAGCGGTCCTGGTCGTCGCAGCAGACCACCCGGTCACCGCCGGTGCCGATCACCCGCTTGATGAAGTCCTCTCCCGCGGGGTTGCCGCTCCACTCCACGGGCGCCTTGAAGACGATCACCTCGCCGCGGTGCGGCGTACGGAAGTTGTAGACCAGCTTGTTGACCAGCACCCGATCGTCGATCTTGAGGGTGTTCTCCATGGACGGCGAAGGGATGAAGAAGGTCTGCAACACGAAGGCGCGTACCAGTACCGCGACCACGATCGCCACCCCGAGGAGGATGGGCAGTTCCTTCCAGAAGGAATGGCGCGACTTGTCGGTCTGCTCGTCAATCACGGAAGGAGCCTACGTTGCTCGGATCGACGCCACCGCGCGGAACGCGCGAGAACGGATAGCCCGGCCGCAATCGGGAGAACCAGGACGACACCTCCATCGGCCGTGGGCCGCACCAGCGGCGCGGCACCTCCGGTGGCCGCCGGCGGCGGCGGGGGCACACTGTCGAACGTCTCGGGTACCGGCAGCGAATGCCAACGGCTCGACGGCCAGACCACCGCGAAGGCCCGTCCCACCACGTTGTCGATCGGCACCGTGCCCTGACAGCGGGCATCCTGGGACACCTGCCGGTGGTCGCCGAGCACGAACATCTGGCCGGGCGGCACCACGATCTCCTCGAACCGCCGGGGGCGGCACTCCTCCGGGTTCGGCGGCAGGTCCAACGGCGAGTCGCGCAGGACGTACGCGGACTCGTCCAGCGGGGTGCCGTTGACCAGCACCCGCCCCTCGTCGTCGCAGCAGCTCACCCGGTCGCCCGGCAGCCCGATCACCCGCTTGATGAAGTCCTTCTCACCGGGACGGCCGTACCCGATCAGATCGCCGACGGTACGGCCGAGACGGTCGGCGAAACCGCCCGGCGGTTCCACGTCCACCTGTGGAACCCACTGGTCGGTACCCCGGAAGACGACCACCTCGCCGCGTTGCGGATCGCGCACGTTGTAGACGACCTTGTTGACCAGTACCCGGTCATTGACGAGCAGGGTGTCCTCCATCGACCCCGAAGGGATGAAGAACGCCTGGAGCAGGAAGGTGCGGATCAGCACCGCGAGGCAGAAGGCGACGATGAGCAGCAGGGGCAGTTCCTGCCAGAGCGGCATCTGCGGCTTACCGCGTCGGGTGCGTCTGCGCCACGGATCGACCGCGCCGCTGTCGTCAAGCGCCTGTACCACGCCCACTCCCCGGTCCGCAGATACGACTACCGCCCGTGAGTCTCGACGAGACTCTCCGGGCGGTAGTGGAGGCACCCGCCACAGGAGGCGGGTCGCCGTACCGCTGCGCCCGTACGACCAGGGTAGTGCGACCTGGCGAGTACGGCATACGCGCAGCTCGGACGGCGTGGCGCAGCGTCGAGGTCAGCTCGGCAGCTTCTCGCGCAGCTCCTTGATCTTGGCCTTCTTGCCGCGCAGCTCGCGCAGGTAGTAGAGCTTGGCACGGCGAACGTCACCGCGGGTCACGACCTCGATCCGGTCGATCGCCGGGCTGTTGATCGGGTAGGTCCGCTCGACACCGACGCCGAAGCTGAGCTTGCGCACGGTGAAGGTCTCGCGCAGCCCGTCGCCCTGGCGGCGGATGACGACGCCCTGGAAGATCTGGACCCGGGACCGGTTGCCCTCGACCACCCGGGCGTGCACCTTGACGGTGTCACCGGCGCGGAAGGCGGGCAGGTCGGTGCGCTTCGACTGGGCGTCAAGAGCATCCAGGATGTTCATCGCGGTGTCCTCGTAAGGCTCACGGCGCACCGTCACTCGGCGCGCGGATGGGTGATACTGATCCTCGGGTAGTGGCCGTGGCGAACCGACCCCGGTCGAGGATCCTCGCAGCCGTCCACGGCGCAGACGGCTCCGGCAACCCCTCTACTTTGCCACATCCCGTCCGGGCACCGGAAATCCACCCCGGTCCAACGCCGCCACATCCCGTTTGTCCAGGCTCTGCGGGTCGAGCGCGGCGAGCATGTCCGGACGGCGCCGACCGGTACGGGTGAGCGCCTCGTCGCGCCGCCAACGGGCGATCCGCCCATGGTCGCCGGAGCGGAGCACCTCCGGCACGTCCCGGTCCCGCCAGGTCGCCGGCTTGGTGTACATCGGCGCCTCGAGCAGCCCGTGCGCGTGTGACTCCTCGGTCAGCGAACCGGCGTTGCCGAGCACCCCCGGCAGCAGTCGGGTCACCGCCTCCAGGATCACCAGCACCGCGACCTCACCGCCGAAGAGCACGTAGTCACCGAGGCTGACCTCGGTGACCGGCATCCGGTCCGCCGCGTGGTCCAACACCCGCTGGTCGATGCCCTCGTACCGGCCGCAGGCGAAGAGCAGGTGCGGCTCGGCGGCCAACTCGTACGCCAGCGCCTGACTGAACGGCACCCCGGCCGGGGAGGGCACCAACAGCCTCGGTGCGGCCGAGTCGGCGGGGGCCAGCGCGTCCAGCGCCGCGCCCCACGGCTCGGGTCGCATCACCATGCCGGGACCGCCGCCGTACGGGGTGTCGTCGACCGTACGGTGCACGTCGTGGGTCCAGCCCCGCAGGTCGTGTACGGCCAGCCGCAGCGTGCCGTTGGCCCGGGCCTTACCGATCAGCGACAGTTCCAGCGGGGCGAAGTACTCCGGGAAGATCGACACGATGTCGACACGCATCAGGGTGGCTCCCGGGGTCAGAGGTCGAGCAGGCCGCCGGGCGGATCGACCACGACGCGACCACCGGCGAGATCGACCTCGGGGACGATCGCCTTGACGAACGGAATCAGCGCGGTGCCCCCCTCGGGGCGGCGCAGCACCAGCAGGTCGGAGGCGGGAGCGTGGTCGATCCGGGCCACCTCGCCGAGGCGCTCACCGGACGGCGTGACCACGGCCAGCCCCACCAGCTGGTGGTCGAGGAACTCCTCGGGGTCCTCCGGCGGTGCCACCTGGGTGCTGTCCACGGTGAGCAGGGTGCCCCGCAACGCCTCCGCGACGTCCCGGTCCAGCGACCCTTCGAAGGCCACCAGCAGCCGCCCCTGGTGCCAGCGGGCGGCCTCCACGGTCAGCTCGTCGGGCACCTCGTAGCGCACGCCGGCTCCGGCGGGCGACTCCGGCCCGCCCCGGGTGCCCGCTCCCGGCATGGTGCGCAGCACCATGCCGGGAGCGAACCGCGTCTCGGGCTCGTCGGTCCGCACCTCCACGGTGACCTCACCGCGGATGCCGTGCGGCTTACCGATCCTGCCGACGATGAGCAGCATCAGTACGAGTCGACGATGTCGACGCGTACGCCGCGCCCACCGATGGAGCCGATCACCTGGCGCAGCGCCTTGGCGGTCCGGCCGGACCGCCCGATCACGGTGCCCAGGTCCTCGGGGTGCACGCGCACCTCGAGCCGCTTGCCCCGACGGGAGTCGACCATCCGGACGCGTACGTCATCGGGGTGGTCGACGATGCCCTTGACCAGGTGCTCCAACGCCGGCCGCAGTGCCATGTCAGGCCTGCTCGCCGGAGTCCGCAGCGGCCGGCGCAGCCGCCGGCTCCTCGGCCTTCGGCGCCTCGGCCTCGGCCTTGGCGGCCTTCTTGGCCGGCTTGGCCGGGGTGTCGGCCACACCGGCGGCGGCCTTCGCCTCGGCCTCGTAGGCGGCCTTGCGGTCGGCCCGCTCCGGCGCCATCTTCAGCGGCGGCGGGGCCGGCAGGCCCTTGAACTGCTGCCAGTCACCGGTCAGCTCCAGCAGCCGCTGCACCGCCTCGCTCGGCTGGGCGCCGACGGACAGCCAGTACTGGACCCGCTCCGACTTGACCTCGATCACCGAAGGGTCTTCCTTCGGCTGGTAGATCCCGACGAACTCGATCGCCCGGCCGTCGCGCTTGGTGCGCGAGTCGGCGACGACGATGCGGTACTGCGGGTTGCGGATCTTGCCCATCCGCAGGAGCCGGATCTTTACGGCCACGTCTGTTTCGCTCCTGTTGCGATCTCACCGGCCCGGTGCGGGCGGTGTGCATGGGTGAGCGCCAACCGGCACAGTGGGGTTGGGCCGGAGACCGCTCGGGTGGACTGGCGACGCGCCCGGGTTAGAGGGCGCCGGACACGCGCCGGATACCAGCCTGCCATTCTGCCAGATCCACCCGGGATCCCTCGCACCGGACCGGGGCGGGTCACCCACCGCGGTCCGGAAGTGACCGAGAACACACCCCCCGTCGGGCCGGTCCGGGACACCGGTGAACGGCCGGGCACGACCCGGGATCAGCGGACGGGCGGGCGGTCCCAGCCGGCGGGCAGTTGCTCCGGGGTGGTCCACTCCGGCGGCGGGGTGAACTCGCACCAGGTGCCGTCGAACGGAAACTCGCCCGCCTCCGCCAGCGCGATCGCCCGCTTCCCCTCGGCCCGCACGGCTGCTTCGTCGGTCACCCAGTAGTGCTCCGGGAAGGCCAGCCGCTCGACGAACTCGTCCTCGTCCTTCCAGTCCCAGCTGCGGTCCGGACGGATCCACACGTCCAGGTCCTGGTCGACGATGTCGACACCGGCCAACCCGCCGTCGTCCCACCGGACACCCGGCTCTTCGAGGTTGACGTACCAGCCGGTGAAGTGGCCCTGCGCGTCGCGGAACCACCAGACGGAGTGGGCCGCGCCGGTGGGCAGGAACGACAGCAGCGGCGGGCCGTTCCACCGCCCCTCGGCGACCCGGTACGTACTGGCGATCCACTCGGTGAACGGGACCGCGCGCATGCCCAGCCCGGCCGCCGTCACCTCGCCGGCCACCGGGGCGCCCTCGGCGAGCCAGAGCAGCAGGCCGCGATCGTCGTCGCTGACCACCCAGGAGGGCCGCACCCACCCGATCCGCCCGCGCCGCACGTTGCGGTGCACGATCAACCGTCCCGGCTCGAACCTCACGCCGCCGACCCTACCGCCCACCACACGGCCCACCCGGACGCCTCGCCGATCATGCGCTCACGGTCGGCGATACGCCCCTTCAGCGGCGCTGATCCCGACGGCAAGTGCAAGATCTGTGATGTCGCGCGGGATCGGCGGGCGGGGGCGGGAGTCAGTAGGCGCGGGCCAGGATGGCGATCAGGTCGGGCTCGTCCTCGGTGTCGGGGACCGAGCCGTCGGCGCGGACCAGGCAGCGGACGGTGACGCCCTGCCCGTTGGCCCTGGCCTCGCCCTCGACGCCGACTGCCGACCACGGCACCCGGGCCCAGCCGGTGGCCGCCGCCTCGATCGCCTCGTCCAGGGTCGCCACGTCGACCGTGCGCGACTGCCGGAAGGCCAGCGCCTCATCGTGCAGCGCCTGCTGGTCGGCTTCCAGGGCGGCGAGCACCGCACCGACCACGTCGGGCACCGGCGTGGGCGCCTTGGACCCGTCGGTACGCCGCACCACGACCGCGTTGCCGGCGGCCAGGTCCCGGGGGCCCACCTCGACGCGTACCGGGTAGCCACGCAGCTCGGCGTCGACGGCCCGGCGGCCGAACGGGGTGTCGGTGCGGTCGTCGAGGGCGACCCGGACACCGGCGTCGCGCAGCGCGTCGCGGAGCTTGGCCGCCGCCGCGCCGACGCCGTCACCGTCCTTGACCACCATGACGTACGCCTGCGTCGGGGCCAGCTTCGGCGGCACCCGCAGCCCGTTGTCGTCACCGTGGCACATGATCAGCCCGCCGAGCATCCGGGTGGAGGTGCCCCAGGAGGTGGTCCAGGCGTGTTCCCGGCCCCCCTCGGCGGAGGAGTAGCTGATGTCGAACGCCTTGGCGAAGTTCTGCCCCAGCTCGTGGCTGGTGCCCAACTGGAGGGCCTTGCCGTCGCCCATCATTCCTTCGCAGGTGTAGGTGGCGGTAGCCCCGGCGAAGCGCTCCCGGGCGGTCTTGAGCCCGACCACCACCGGGATGCCGAGCACGCTCACCATCAGGTCCTCGTACGCCTCGTGCAGGATCTGCCGGGCGTACGCGCGGGCGTCGGCGCGAGTGGCGTGGGCGGTGTGCCCCTCCTGCCAGAGGAACTCGCTGGTCCGCAGGAAGATGCGCGGACGCAGCTCCCAGCGGACGACGTTGGCCCACTGGTTGAGCAGCAGCGGCAGGTCGCGGTACGAGTCGATCCACTTGGCCATGAACTCGCCGATGACCGTCTCGCTGGTGGGGCGCACCACGACCGGCTCGGCGAGCTGCTTGCCGCCACCATGGGTGACCACGGCCAGCTCCGGCGAGAAGCCCTCGACGTGCTCGGCCTCGCGCTTGAGGTAGCTCTCCGGGATGAACAGCGGGAAGTACGCGTTCTCCGCCCCGGCCGCCTTGATCCGGGCGTCCATCTCGGCCTGCATCCGCTCCCAGATGGCGTAGCCGGCCGGTCGGATCACCATGGTTCCCCGCACCGGCCCGTTGTCGGCCAGCTTCGCCTTGGCGATCAGATCCTGGTACCAGCGAGGAAAGTCCTCAGCCCGGGGAGTAAGCACACGCGCCATGACCGCACATCCTATGCGCCCGCCCTGACCGCCTCCCCCACCGCCTCCTGAGCCCCCGTCGATCATGAAGTTGTTGCCACGACACGCCGGGCGGATCGGCAACAACTTCATGATCAACGCGGACAGCCGGGGCGGGTGGGTCAGGTGGGTGGGGGGAGGGGGTGGCCGCGGAGGATGAGGTGGGTGGGGGTACGGAGGGCGTTGAGATCCTGGCGGGGGTCCTCGGGGTAGATGGCCAGGTCGGCCAGGCCGCCTTCGACCAGACCGGGGAGGCCCAGCCATTCGCGGGCGGACCAGGAGGCGGCGGCGAGGACGTCCATCCGGGACATGCCGGCCTGTTCGTGCAGCAGGAGCATCTCCTCGACGGCCTGGCCGTGGTCGATGCCGCCACCGGCGTCCGTGCCGACGTAGATCGGCACCCCGGCCTCGTACGCGGACCGGACCACCTCGGGGAAGCGGTCGCGCAGGGCGAGCATGTGGTCGGCGTACCCGGGGAACTTGGGCCGTGCCTGGTCTGCGATGTGGCCGAAGGTACGGATGTTGATCATTGTGGGGATCAGGGCGGTGCCCTGCCGGGCCATCAGGTCGATCAGGTCGAGGCTCAGCCCGGTGCCGTGCTCGACCGAGTCCACCCCGGCCCGCACCATGATCTCCACCGCCGACTCGCTGAAGGTGTGCACGGCGGCGCGTACCCCGGCGGCGTGCGCGGCGGCCACGGCCGCGGCCATCGTGTCGGCGTCCCAGGCCGGCGCGAGGTCACCGACGCCCCGGTCGATCCAGTCGCCGACCAGCTTGACCCAGCCGTTGCCGGCCGCGGCCTGCTCGGCCACCGTCGCCGCCACCTCGGCCGCACCGACCTCGACACCGATGTCGCGCAGGTAACGCTTCGGCGGGGCGACGTGCCGGCCGGCGCGGACCAGCCGGGGCAGGTCGGGCTCGTCGTCCAACTCCGGGTACGGCAACGGTGAGCCGGCGTCCCGGATGGCCAGCACGCCAGCGTCCCGGTCGATGCGGGCCAGCGCGCGCGCCTGGTCCAGCGAGGTGATCGGGGCACCGCCCCGGGCGATGCCGATGTGGCAGTGCGCGTCCACCAGTCCGGGCAGCACGAACCCCCGGTCGGCGATCGTCTCCGCGCCGGGCACCGGGTCGAAGGTCACCCGGTCGCCGACCAGCCACAGATCCCGGACCTCGTCGTCGGGCAGGAGCACACCGCGCACATGCAGAGCCATGCGCACAGTCCTACCGCATCCGCCATGTTCCGCGCCCGGCAGCTGAGGTCCCGGTCACACGCCTCGACTTGAAGCGCTTCAACCCGGGAACGCTCGATGTCATGAGAGCCACGGGAAGCAGCGAGCGGCTCTGGACGAGATGCTCACCATTCCGGGGATGGCCCGACGGTCCGGCCTCACCGGGCGGACGCTGCGCTACTACCAGCGGCCTACCGGGCTCGGTGGCCCGGGATCCGGACAGTGGGCACCGCCGGTACGAGAGCGCTGCGGTCGACCGGGCCGAGGCCCGGGCGTGCCTGCGGTCGGCCGGGATGAACGTGACCGACCTGCGCCGACACCACGGACAGCCTGGTCGGGCTCGGGTTGGTGACCATCTGACGGACCGCTGCGCGCCGTCGACGAGCACTCCTCGTCGGCGACACGCGGCTCGTTGCGTCGGCACGCTCAGCGGGGCGGTTGGCCGCCCTTGCCGAGCTTGTTGAAGTCGATCTTCGGAAGCTTGAAGCCCGGCGGGAGTCCCTGACCGGCGGCCAGGTCGTCCGGGCTCAGGCCCGGCGGAAGCTGCGGCATGCCGCCCGGGAATCCACCGGGCATACCGGCACCGGTACGCGGCCGACCGCCGCCCTTCGTACCCTTGCGCTTGTTCTTCGGACTCTTGGTCGCCTTGCGCCGGCCACCGCCGGGCAGGCCCATCATGCCGCCCATCTGCTTCATCATCTTCTGCGCGTCGGTGAAGCGGTTGAGCAGCTGGTTGACGTCCATCACGGTGACCCCGGAGCCGTTGGCGATCCGGGCCCGCCGGGAACCGTTGATGATCTTCGGGTTGGTGCGCTCGGCCGGGGTCATCGACCGGATGATCGCGGTGATCCGGTCGAAGTGCTTGTCGTCCAGCTCGGCGAGCTGGTCCTTGACCTGCCCCATGCCCGGCATCATGGCCAGCACGTTGGCGATCGGCCCCATCCGCCGGACCGCGATGAGCTGGTCGAGGAAGTCCTCCAGGGTGAACTGCTCGCCGCCCATCAACTTGGCGGTCATCTTCTCCTTCTGATCGGTGTCGAAGGCCGCCTCGGCCTGCTCGATCAGAGTGAGGACGTCGCCCATGCCGAGGATCCGGCTGGCCATCCGGTCGGGGTGGAAGACGTCGAAGTCCTCCAGCTTCTCGCCGGTGGAGGCGAAGAGGATCGGCTGCCCGGTCACCTCGCGGACCGACAGCGCGGCGCCGCCCCGGGCGTCGCCGTCGAGCTTGGACAGGACCACACCGGTGATGCCGACGCCGTCGCGGAACGCCTCGGCGGTACGCACCGCGTCCTGGCCGACCATCGCGTCGATGACGAAGATGACCTCGTCGGGGCGGACCGCGTCCCGGATGTCGGCGGCCTGCCGCATCATCTCGGCGTCGATGCCGAGCCGGCCGGCGGTGTCGACGATGACCACGTCGCGGGCGGAGCGGCGGGCGTGCTCGATCGACGCCCTCGCCACCTGCACCGGGTCGCCGACGCCGTTACCGGGTTCCGGGGCGTACACCTCGACCCCAGCGCGACCGCCGAGCACCTGGAGCTGCCCGACGGCGTTGGGACGCTGCAGGTCGGCGGCGACCAGCAGCGGCTGGTGCCCCTGGGCCTTGAGCCAGCGGGCCAGCTTGCCGGCGAGGGTGGTCTTACCGGAACCCTGGAGACCGGCGAGCATGATCACGGTCGGTGGCTGCTTGGCGAACTGGAGCCGCCGCCCCTCGCCACCGAGGACGGTGACCAGCTCCTCGTTGACGATCTTGACGATCTGCTGTGCCGGATTGAGCGCCTGGGAGACCTCGGCCCCCCGGGCCCGCTCCTTGACGTTCGAGATGAAGCCCTTGACCACCGGCAGTGCGACGTCGGCCTCCAGCAGCGCGAGACGGATCTCGCGCGCGGTGGCGTCGATGTCGGCGTCGGTGAGGCGTCCCTTGCCGCGGAGCTTGGTGAAGATCCCGGAGAGGCGGTCACTCAAGGTGTCAAACACGCGAACATCCCGTTTGTCAGTGTTCCGGCGAGCACGAGTGGGGCCGAATGAGCGCTCCGACCACCGTTAGCGTATCCGGCCACCGGTAACACCGCTCCACGCCGCCTCACCCGTCGCCCGATGTCAAGCGGTGCCCCCTGCTCCACCGCCGGCGTCGAGAAGGTGCCCTTCCTCAGACCGCGGCGAGCACGGCCTGCTCCAGGCGTTCGCGTTCGGCGTCGGAGGGCCACGAGCCGACCAGGTAGAAGACGTCCACCACGTCGCCGCCGAGGGTGGCGATCCGGGCCGCCCGGACCTGCGCGCCCGCCGCGTCCAACGCGCTGGTGACCCGGTACAGCAGGCCGGCCGCGTCGGCGGCGCGCAGTTCCAACAGCACCGCGTCGGTGGCGGCGTCGCGGTGCCAGACCACCCGGGGTTCGGCGCCGGCCCCCCGGGCCGCCAACGCCCGGCCACGCAGCCGCTGGGTGACCGACACGTCGCCGCCGACGGCGCGACGCAGATCCGAGCTGAGCGCCACCGGGTCGGGCGGCAACCCGTAGCGGGGCTGGACCCGACACTCGACCAGGGCCCGCCCGTCCACCGTCGAGGCGTCGGCGGCGAGCACCTCCAGCCGGTGCAGGGCCAGGCAACCGGCCACCGTCGCGAGCAGGCCACGCCGGTCCGCGGCGGCCACCGCCACCCGGTCCCCGGTCAGGTGTACGACCGGCAGCGGCCCCGCCACCAGCGCCGGATCCGGTGCCGGCGGTTCCGGTACGGCACCGGTGTCGAGCATGGTCCGGACCCGGCCGACCAGTTCGGCGATCAGCCGGCCCTTCCAGTCCGACCAGGCGGCCGGGCCGGTGGCGGCGGCGTCGGCGCGGGCCAACGCGTGCAGCAGGTCGAGGGTGGTCACGTCGCCGACGGCCTCGGCCACTCCGGCGATGGTGACCGGATCGGCGAGATCCCGGCGGGTCGCCACGTCCGGCAACAGCAGGTGCAACCGGACGAGGGTGCCGATCAGCGCCGCCTCCACCGCGGGCAGGCCGATCCGGGCCGCGATCGCCGCGGCGATCGGCGCACCGACGGTGGAGTGGTCTGCGAAGGTGCCGGCGGGCTCGTGGCTGCCGGGCCGCCCGGCGACACCTTCGCCCGGCAGGCCCTTGCCGATGTCGTGCAGGAAGGCACCGAGCAGCAGCAGGTCGGGGCGGTCCACGTCGCGGGTGTGCCGGCTCGCCTCGAAGGCGGTCTGCACGAGGTGCCGGTCGAGGGTGAACCGGTGTACCGGGTTGTGCTGGGGCAGGCTGCGCAGCCGGGTCCACTCCGGCAGCCAGCGGTCGATCAGCCCGTACCGGTCGCAGGTTTCCCACGCGGGCAGCAGCCCGGCACCGGCGCCCAGCAGCGTGGTCAGCGCCGAACGCGCCTCGGCCGGCCAGGGCGTCGGCAGCGGTGGGCAGTACGCGGCCAGCCACTCACAGGTGGCCCGGGCGATCGGCAACCCGGTGGTCGCCGCGGCGGCGGCCACCCGCAGCGACAGGCTCGGGTCCGGGCGGGCACCGATGGCGGTACGGGCCAGCACCAGTTCCCCGTCGTGTTCGACCACGTCCCGGGCCACGGGTCGGCGCACCGGCCGCCCGTCGGCGCCCCGGCGACGACCGGTGCGCAGCCGGTCGGCGGCGCGGAACGCGTCGTCCAGGGCGTGGCTGACGGTACGGGCGTCGCCCGCCACCCGGCGCAGCAGGGCGTCACCGTCGCCGTCCGGTACACGCGGCACGGCGTCGGACCCGGGCTGCGGCACCCCGGCCTCGCCGGACGGCGTCTCGGACCGGCCCGGCTGCGCCTCGGGGTCGGCGGGTGGGGGTTGCCGGAGGCCGAGCAGCGCGGCCACCCCGGCGCGTTCCTGGGCGAGCAGCCGGTCGACCCGCCGGCCGATCTGCTGGTGCAGCGCGTCGCGGGCGTCCAGCAGCCGCAGGTGCGCGGCGTGTACGGCGGGACGCAGCGCGTCGGTGATCCCGGCGAGCGCGATGGCTCGCAGGATGCCCACGTCCCGCAGCCCGCCGGCCGCTTCCTTCAGGTCGCCTTCCAGCAGGAACGCCAGTTCTCCGTGGGCCTGCCAGCGGGTCGCCGTGCTCTCCCGCAGCGGGGCCAGTTGCCGCACGGCGGTACGCCGCCAGTGGTCGGCGGCGCTGCGGACCAGCGTGTCGGCCAGTTCGGGATCACCGGCGACGAAGCGGGCGTCGAGCAGCCCGAGGGCCACCTTGACGTCGTCCTGGGCCACCGACAGCGCCTCGGCGACGGTCCGCACCGAGTGGTCCAGCCGCAGCCCGGCGTCCCAGACCGGGTACCACAGTTGGGCGGCCAGTTCGTCGATCCCGGCCACCCCGGCGTGCACCAGCACCAGGTCGAGGTCGCCGTAGGGGGCACACTGCCGTCGGCCCAACCCGCCGACGGCGAGCAACGCGACGCCCGGCCGGTCCGGCACCAGCCGGGCCAGCCAGGCGTCGTACGCGTCCGCCCGGGCGCGACGCGCCGTCGCGCCGATCCCGGCCGGAACGCCGACGACCTCGTTGACCTTCGGGTCCGCCGTGCGGCTCGAAGCCGGGGTTTCCGGGGAGGTCAACGAGGTCATCGATGGTGTTCCTACAGGGCGTCCAGGCCGCGCTCGCCGGTGCGGACCCGGACGACCTCCTCGACTCCGGTCACCCAGACCTTGCCGTCACCGATCTTGCCGGTCCGGGCGGCACCGACCACCGCGTCGACGATCTTCTCGACGTCGATCTCGTCGGTGAGCACCTCCACCCGGATCTTCGGCAGGAACTCGACGGTGTACTCGGCACCCCGGTAGACCTCGGTGTGCCCCTTCTGACGGCCGTAACCCTGGACCTCGCTGACGGTCAACCCGGCCACGCCCAGGGCGTGCAGGGCCTCCTTGACGGCGTCCAACTGGTGCGGCTTGATGACCGCGGTCACCAGCTTCATGTCCAACCCCTCCATCCGCAGAACGTTAGCCGGCGACCTTTTCGCTCACCGGTTCGGTGGGCTCGGTCTTCGGCGTGGCCGTGGGAGCGATGCCCGCGGCAGCGAACGCTCCGCCGCCACCCGTGGAGCTGAACTCGTACGCGCTCTCGGCGTGCTCGGCGTTGTCGATACCCTCGACCTCGGCCTCGGCGCTGGCCCGGAAGCCGATGGTCTTCTCGATCGCGAAGCCGATGATGTAGGCCACCACGAACGAGTAGACCAGCACCGCGACCACACCGATGGCCTGCAGGCCGAGCAGCTCGATGCCGCCGCCGTAGAGCAGACCGTCGTTGCCCTCGCCGGCCAGCACCTCGATTGCCAGGAAGCCGATGAGCAGCGAGCCGATGATGCCGCCGACCATGTGCACGGCGACCACGTCGAGCGAGTCGTCGTACTTGAACCGGTACTTCAGGCCGACCGCGAGCGCGCAGACCGCACCGGCGATCACACCGAGGGCGATGGCGCCGAGCGGCTCCAGGAAGGCACAGGCGGGGGTGATGCCGACCAGACCGGCGATGGCACCGGAAGCCGCACCGAGGGTGGTGGGCTTGCCGTCGCGGATCCACTCGACCACGATCCAGCCGAGCACCGCGGCGGCGGTGGCGACCTGCGTGTTGATCAGCGAGACGGCGGCGGCGCCGTCGGCCGCACCGGCCGAGCCGGCGTTGAAGCCGAACCAGCCGAACCAGAGCAGCGCCGCACCGAGCAGCACCATCGGCAGGTTGTGCGGCTTGAACTTGTCCTTCGGCCAGCCGACCCGCTTGCCGAGGACCAGCGCCAGGGCGAGCGCCGCGGCACCGGCGTTGATGTGCACCGCGGTGCCACCGGCGAAGTCGAGCACGCCCAGCTCGCCGATCCAGCCACCGCCCCACACCCAGTGCGCGACCGGGAAGTAGACCAGCGTGGCCCACAGGCCGGCGAAGAGCAGCCACGGGCCGAACTTGGCCCGGTCGGCGATCGCGCCGCTGATCAGGGCGACGGTGATCACGGCGAACATCAGCTGGAAGCCGGCGAACAGCAGGTCGGGGATGCCCCCCTCGGTGCCGCTCTCCAGCATGCCGCGCAGACCGGCGGCGGAGAGATCACCGGTGATCCCGCCGATGTCCCCACTGAAGGCGATGCTGTAGCCGTAGAACACCCACAACAGGCTGACCAGGCCGATCGCCCCGAAGCTCATCATCATCATGTTGAGCACGGACTTGGATCGCGTCATGCCGCCGTAGAAAAGCGCCAGCCCGGGCGTCATGAGCAACACCAGGGCGGCTGAAGTCAAAATCCAGGCGGTGGCACCAGAATCTAGCTCCGGCACGCTGCCTCCTCTCGGGTTGTTTTCCCTCCCTCCCGGCATCGCGCAGCATCGCCCGTACGCCGGTTGCGCGGAAGCCTGGTAGTCGGCTGTTTCGCCGAGGGTCCCCGGCTGGTTTCCGAACCATGACGGCTTGTTTCGTACGTGTGAAGAAAATCGCACACCTCGGCGCTTCGACGGGGGTGGATCGGCCGTTTGGTGCCGGTCTATCCCCCGACCGCTCAGCGCAGGGCGTCTTCGAGCAACTGCCGCTCGTAGTCGAGCAGCCGCAGATCCCGCATCGGCCGGCGCAGGTGCCCCTTGTGCACGATCCGGACGAACGCCGGTTCCCCCGCGGCGGCCATCCGGCGGATGCCCTCCACGTGGTCGACGATCCGCTTGCGGATGGTGCGGATCAACCGGTGCCGGTCGCGCGGGATCAACCCGTACGCGTCGGCGAACAGCCGCAGCCGACGCGGCCGGTCCGGATGTTTCCAGCCGAGGGTGATCGAGTCCCGGTCGGAGAAGATCGGCACCCAGGTCCAGGCGGCGTACGCCACGTCGTAGATCCGCGCGCCCGGTGAGGCGAGGTCGAAGTCGATCAGCCCGAGGGTGCCGTCCGGCCGCCAGATCACGTTGTGCGGCGCGGCGTCGTGGTGACAGACGACCTCGGTGTCCGGCGGCGGCGGGCCGAACGAGCGCCACACCGCCTGCGGCGGTGGGACGAAGCCGTACTGGGCGTCGTGGAACATCCGCAGCATGGTGGCGACGGTGACCAGCGCCTCGTCGGTTACCCAGTGCGGGGCGAGCGGGTACTCCCCGCACTCCCCCTCCAGGTACGACAGCACCTCGCGGTTGCGCTCGTCCATGCCCAGGGCCCGCGGCGCGCCGGTGAACCCCACGTACTCCAGGTGCCGCAGCAGGGCGTGCACCGACGGGGTCCACGGTCCGGCGTTACGCCGGACCGTGTCGCCCACCCGCACCACGGTGCTGACGTTCCCGCCGTGCAGGGGGATCTCCTGCGAAGTCACGTACGGTCTCCCGAGGCGCTGCGACGGGTGGCTCGGGTCACGCCAGCCCGCGTACGCGCGATTGTCTCTGGTCACCCGAGGTTACGCGGTCGGTCCGGCGGCTTCGGTGCCAAGCAGCGCGTCGACGAACTGCGCGGGGTCGAACGGCGCCAGGTCGTCCGGGCCCTCGCCGAGGCCGACCAGCTTCACCGGGATGCCGAGCTTGCGCTGTACGGCGATCACGATGCCGCCCTTCGCGGTGCCGTCGAGCTTGGTCAGCACCACCCCGGTCACGTTGACCACCTCGGTGAAGACCCGGGCCTGCTCCAGGCCGTTCTGCCCGGTGGTGGCGTCCAGGATCAGCAGGGTCTCGTCGATCGGGCCGTGCTTCTCCACCACCCGCTTGACCTTGCCCAGCTCGTCCATCAGGCCGATCTTGTTCTGCAGCCGACCGGCGGTGTCCACGAGCACGGTGTCCACGCCGGTGTCGATGCCCCGACGGACCGCGTCGAAGGCGACGCTGGCCGGGTCGGCGCCCTCGGGACCACGGACGGTCTCGGCGCCGACCCGCCCGGCCCAGGTCTCCAGCTGGTCGGCGGCGGCGGCCCGGAAGGTGTCGGCCGCGCCGAGCAGTACGCTACGGCCATCGGCGATCAACACCCGGGCGATCTTGCCACAGGTGGTGGTCTTGCCCGCGCCGTTGACCCCGACCACCAGCAGCACCGCCGGCACGCCCTCCTTCGGCGAGGTATGCAGCGCCCGGTCCAACGCCGGGTCGAGCGCGTTGACCAGCTCGGCGGCGAGCAACGCCCGCAGCTCACCGACGGAGCGGGTGCCCAGCACCCGGGTCCGTTCGCGCAGCCGGTCGACGATCTCGCGGGTCGCGTCGACCCCCACGTCGGCGGTGATCAGGCTGTCCTCGATCTCCTCCCAGACGTCCTCGTCGAGCCGGTCGCGGCTGAGCAGCCCGAGCAGGCCCTTGCCGAAGACGTTCTGCGAGCGCGACAGCCGGGACCGCAGCCGGACCAGCCGGCCGGCGGTCGGCTCGGGCACCTCGACGGCCGGTGCCGGCGCCTCGATCACCGGCGGCGGCTCGACCAGGACACCGGTGGACAGCTCCGCCTCGGGCGCCTGCACCGGCGGACCGGCGAGCTCCTCCTCCGCCCGGGTGTCGACCTCCGTGCGCGGCAGCGGCGGCTCCGGCCGTCGCCGCAGCCTCGGCACGACCAGCCCGATGCCGCCGAGGATCAGCACACCGAGCAGGGCGAGAACGATGAGGAGGTATTCCGTCATGCCGAAATCCTGTCAGATGGCGCCGACCACGTCTCAGCCACCGCTGCCGGGGACGGCTCCCGGCGCCGGCGGTAGTCTCTGCCACAGCCAGCAGTGGTACGACCGCCGGCCGGGTACGTAGGAGTCGAAGCTCTCTCATCTGGAGGTCCGACATGCCCGCCGAGCTGCTCATCGGCCCCCTGCTGCGCCGGGTCGTCGGTACGCGGGCCACCGTGTGGGTGGAGACCACGGCACCCGCGGTGGTCACCGTCCGCACCCCTGGCGGCGCCGCCGGCACCGCGACCACCTTCACCGCGTACGACCACCACTACGCGCTGGTGGTGGTGGAGGGACTCAACCCGGACAGCGCCACCACCTACGAGGTGCTGATCGACGACGAGGTGGCCTGGCCACTGCCCGACGACCGGTTCCCGCCCAGCGTGATCCGTACCCGCGCCGCCGAGGACCGGGACCAGCCGGTACGGCTGCTCTTCGGCTCCTGCCGGGAGACCACGCAGCACGCCACCACCCGCAAGCTGCCGCCGGACGCGCTCGACGCGTACGCCCGGCGGATCCTGGCCGACCCCGACCCGGCGGCCCTGCCCGACCTGCTGGTGCTCCTCGGCGACCAGGTGTACGCCGACGAGACCTCGCCCACCATCAAGCGGCTGCTGCGTCGGCGCCGACGACGCCCCGAGGGCGCGCCGACCGACCAGGTGGTGAGCTTCGACGAGTACACCAAGCTGTACCTGGAGTCGTGGGGAGACCCGGAGATCCGTTGGCTGTTCTCCACCGTGCCCAGCGTGATGATCTTCGACGACCACGAGATCATCGACGACTGGAACACCTCCGCGTCCTGGCGGGCCGAACTGCGCGAGCAGCCCTGGTGGGCCGAGCGGATCACCAGCGGACTCGCGTCGTACTGGGTCTACCAGCACCTCGGCAACCTCTCCCCGGACGAGATCGCCGCCGACCCGGTCTTCGCCAAGGTGACCGCGGCCGAGGACGCCACCGTGGTGCTGCGCGAGTTCGGTGAGCGGGTCGACACCGAGGCGGACCTGGCGCACGACACCGAACGCTGGCGCCAGGTGCAGTACCAGTTCAGCTACGCGCTCGACCTGGGCCGGACCCGCCTGGTGATGCTCGACAGCCGGTGCAGCCGGGTGCTGGAGCCGGGCCGGCGGGCGATGCTGCCGGCCGGCGAGTGGTCCTGGTTCGTCGACCAGGTGCACGGCGACTACGACCACCTGGTCGTCGGGTCGTCGCTGCCCTGGCTGCTGCCGCCCGGCATCCACCATGTCGAGGCGTGGAACGAGAAACTGGCCGACTCGTCCCGGGCCTGGGTCGCCGCCCTGGCGGAACGGCTGCGCCGCGGCCTCGACCTGGAGCACTGGGGCGCCTTCCGCCGCTCGTTCGACGCCCTGGGTGCGCTGTTCGCCCGGGTCGGCAGCGGTGCCGACGGCGCACCCGACGACCGCAAGGGCGCCGGCCCGGCGTACCCGCCACCGGCGTCGATCAACGTGCTCTCCGGCGACGTGCACCACTCGTACGTGGCCCGGGTCCGTTTCGCCGACCCGGCGGTACGCACCCCCGTACACCAGCTCACCTGCTCACCGATCCACAACCAGGTGCCGGCCGGGATGCGCCCGCTGATGCGGCTGGGCTGGGCGCGCGGACCGGCCGGGGCGACCCGGGCCCTGGCCCGCGCCGCCGGGGTGCCCCGACCGCTGGTGAAGTGGCGCAAGCTCGCCGGGCCGTACTTCGGCAACGCGGTGGGGACGCTCACCCACGCCGGCCGCGCGGCCGAGGTGATCATCGAGGGCACCACCAGCGACGGGCACCTGCGCGAGGTGGCCCGCCACCGGCTCACCCCGGATCCGACCCAGCCGGCCTGACGGTCCCGTGGTCGGGCCAAGGACCGGGCCGGGGCCAGGGTTGGAGCCAGGCGGCCAGGGTTGGGGGGATCAGGGCCAGCGCCGGGCGCCGAGGGGCCAGGGCCGAGGAGTGGGCACCGCGCGTCGGCACCGGCTGGCTTGCCGGTGCCGACGCTTCGTAGTCTCGACGGGTGGACGAGCAACCGGCGGACAGCCTGCGCGAGGTCGAGCACGAACTGACCGCGTTGTTGCGCCGTGGCCGGGCCATCTCGTGGGAGATCGCCAGCGAGGTGCACCCCAACCTGGAACCGAACGCGTACGGGTTGCTGCTCTGGCTGCGCCGTTCCGGATCGACCCGGCTGACCGACCTGGCCACCCGGCTCGGCGTTGGCAAGGGCACGCTGAGCCGGCAGATTCACAGCCTGGAGGCGCTCGGACTGGTCCGCCGCGTGCCCGATCCGAGTGACCGGCGCGCGGCTCAGCTCAGCCTGACCGAGGAGGGGCAGCGCCGGTTCGACGCGGCGCGGGCATCTCGACTCGGACAGATCCGGCAGGCGCTACAGAACTGGCCGGCACGGGACGTGGCAGAGTTCGCCCGCCTGATGCGCCAGTTCAACGACGCCTGGGGCTGACCGCCCCGACACGGTACGCCGCCGTCTGGCCGCGCCCCCGAAGCGGCGCGCCACCGTTTCGCCGCACTGCGCGTGCCGCCCGAAGCGGCGCGCCGCCGTTTCGCCGCGCTGCGGGTGTCGACGCCCGGTTGATCACGCCATTCCGGCGTAACGGCGCCGGAATAGACCTTGGTCACCTCATGTTGTTGCTTGAGGCAACCAAGGCCTACGGTTGCCTGCGGCAACGTTCTCGTTCCACCTGGAGGCACCACCCATGACTCAGGCGAGCGCCCCCGCCCGAGCGATCCCCGTCCAGATGTCCCACCGGCAGATCCTGGAGGCCCTCTCCGGCCTACTGCTGGGCATGTTCGTGGCGATCCTCTCCGGCACCGTCGTCTCGAACGCGCTGCCGAGGATCATCACCGAGCTGGACGGCACCCAGTCCGCGTACACCTGGGTGGTCACCTCGACGCTGCTGGCCACCACCGCGACCACCCCGCTCTGGGGCAAGCTCGCCGACCTGACCAGCAAGAAGCTCCTGGTCCAGGCGGCCCTGGCGATCTTCGTACTCGGCTCGGTGCTGGCCGGGCTCGCCCAGTCCACCGGGCAGCTGATCGCCTGCCGGGTGGTCCAGGGCGTCGGCGCCGGTGGCCTCACCGCGCTGGCCCAGGTGATCATGGCAACGATGATCGCGCCCCGGGAGCGGGGCCGGTACAGCGGCTACCTCGGCGCGGTGATGGCCGTCGGCACCATCGGCGGCCCGCTGATCGGCGGCGTCATCGTCGACACCGCGTGGCTCGGCTGGCGCTGGTGCTTCTACGTCGGCGTCCCGTTCGCGGTCGTCGCCCTGATCGTCCTCCAGAAGACCCTCGACCTGCCGGTGGTCAAGCGGACGGTGAAGATCGACTGGTGGGGCGCCACCCTGATCACCGCCGCCGTGTCGCTGCTGCTGATCTGGGTCTCGCTCGCCGGCAACCGGTTCGACTGGCTCTCCTGGCAGACCGCGGTCATGGTGGCCGGCGCCCTGCTGCTCGGTGCCGCGGCGGTCCGGATCGAGACCCGCGCCGACGAGCCGCTGATCCCGCCGCAGCTGTTCCGCAACCGCACCATCACCCTCTCGGTGGTGGCCAGCGTCGCGGTCGGCGTGGGCATGTTCGGCGCCTCGGTCTTCCTCAGCCAGTACTTCCAGATCAGCCGGGGGGCCAGCCCCACCAGGTCCGGCCTGATGACCCTGCCGATGATCCTCGGCCTGCTGGTGGCCGCCACGGTCGTCGGCCGGATCATCACCAGCACCGGCCACTGGAAGCGCTACCTGGTCGCCGGCTCGGCACTGCTCACCGTCGGCTTCGCCCTGCTGGGCACGCTCCGGGCGGACACGCCGTACTGGCAGGTCAGCGTGTTCATGGCGCTGATCGGTATCGGGCTGGGCATGACCATGCAGAACCTGGTACTCGCCGTGCAGAACACCGTGGGCGCCCACGAACTCGGTACGGCCAGCTCGGTGGTGGCCTTCTTCCGCAGCCTCGGCGGCGCGGTCGGGGTCAGCGCGCTCGGTGCCCTGCTCGGGCACAACGTCACCCGCTACCTCACCGACGGGCTGGCCACGCTCGGCGTACCGGCCTCGGCCGGCGGCGGTGGCGGCACCCTGCCGGACGTGCACACGCTGCCGGCACCGATCCGGGCAGTGGTCGAGTCAGCGTACGGGCACGGCGCCGGGGATGTCTTCCTGGCTGCCGCGCCGTTCGGGCTGATCGCCCTGATCGCGGTCCTGTTCATCAAGGAGGTGCCGCTGCTGCGGCACACCGGCGGCCCGCTCACGGAGGAGCGCAAGGGCCCCCTGTCGACGCCCAGCGTGGTAGCGGGGCACCTTGTTGACACCGGGACCGGAAAACCGTTCGCGGACCGGCCGGCGGCGCCGCACGATGGCGGACATGACCTGGAGAGCACCCGAGATCGATCGCCGGCACGAGCCCTACCTCGGTGACGAGCGCACCATGCTGGCGGGCTGGCTGAACTTCCACCGCGACACCCTGCTGCACAAGTGCGCCGGGCTGACCGGCGACCAGCTGCGGACCGCGAGCGTGTCGCCGTCCACGCTGAGCCTGCTCGGTCTGGTCCGGCACATGACCGTCGTCGAACGGTCGTGGTTCCGGCAACGCTTCGCCGGCGTGGACCTGCCCGAGCTGTACGACTTCGACGCCGACCCGGACGCCGAGTTCAACACCGTCGACACCGCCGACGCCGAGGCCGACTTCGCCGCCTTCCGCGCCGAGATGCTCGCGGCAGACGCGGTCGTCGCCGACCGCGGCCTGGACGAGGTCTGCGCCGTCAAGTTCCGCGACGGCACCACCAACGAGATCAGCCTGCGCTGGATCTACCTCCACATGATCGAGGAGTACGCCCGGCACAACGGCCACGCCGACCTGATCCGCGAACGCCTCGACGGCGTGACCGGCGGCTGACCACCACGGTCCCGGCAACGCTGTGATCCCGACAAGGCCGCGTCCTCGGCGCGGCCGCGTGCTCAGCAGCCCAGCGCGGCCCGCAGGTACCGCAGGTCCGCCGGGCCGGTCCAGCGGTAGGCCGACAGCCCCGCCACCCGGGCACCACTGATCGCCCGGTCCTCGTCGTCGACGAAGAGCACCCGGTCCGGTGCGGCCTCCAGCGCCAGGCACGCCGCCTGGAAGTACTCCTTGGCCGGCTTGTGCACCCCGATCGCCGAGGAGTTGACCACCACGTCCAGTTCGTCGGTGAGGCCCAGCGCCGCCAGGTCCGCGTCGAGCAGGTCGGAGGCGTTGGTACCGAGCCCGACCCGGACACCGGCCGCGCGTACCTCGCGCAGGAACGCCAACACCTGCGGGTCGACCTCGCCGCGGTAGCTCTGCCACTGCCGCACCGCGGCGCGGGCCCGCTCCGGGTCGCCCACCGAGGGAGTCAGCGCGTCGGCCACACTCGACACCCACTCGGCGTGGCTGACCCGGCCGGTGAGCACCGGCTGGAGCAGCCCCCAGGACTCGGCGATCTCACCGAGCACCCCGGCGGAGAGGCCGTACTCCCGTTCCACCCCGGCGGCGACCGCCGGATCCCACCGACGCAGCACCCCGTCGAAGTCCACCAGCAGCGCCGTCGCGCGTGCCCGAGCCACTACCCGTTCTCCTCGCCGCGGCCTGGCCGCTCGTCGTCGGTGTCGGCCCGGTTGAGCCGTTGACTGATCACCTGGGTGACCCCGCCGCGCATGGTCACGCCGTACAGTGCGTCGGCGATCTCCATCGTCCGTTTCTGGTGCGTGATGACGATGAGCTGGCTCTTCTCCCGCAGCTGCGCCATCAGGGTGATCAGCCGGCCCAGGTTGACGTCGTCGAGCGCCGCCTCGACCTCGTCCATGATGTAGAACGGGCTGGGCCGGGCGCGGAAGATCGCCACCAGCATCGCCACCGCGGTCAGCGACCGTTCACCACCGGAGAGCAGCGACAGCCGCTTGATCTTCTTGCCCGGTGGGCGGGCCTCGACCTCGACCCCGGTGGTCAGCAGGTCGTCCGGTTCGGTGAGCACCAGCCGTCCCTCGCCACCGGGGAAGAGGACGGTGAAGACCTGTTCGAACTCCCGGGCGGTGTCGGCGAAGGCGCTGGCGAACACCTCCAGGATCCGCTCGTCGACGTCCTTGACCACGGTGAGCAGGTCACGTCGGGTCGCCTTGAGGTCCTCCAGCTGCTCGGAGAGGAACTTGTAGCGCTCCTCCAGCGCGGCGAACTCCTCCAACGCGAGCGGGTTGACCTTGCCGAGCAGGGTCAGTTCCCGCTCGGCCTTCGCGGCCCGCTTCTCCTGCACGGGGCGCTCGTAGCGGACCGGCTCGGGCACCGGCAGCCCGTCACGTTCGGCGGCGGCCACCTCGGCCTCCGTCGGCGGCACCGGCTGGCTCGGCCCGTACTCGGCGATCAGGGTCTCCACGGTCAACCCGAAGTCCTCGGCGGCCTTGGCCTCCAACTGCTCGATGCGCAGCCGCTGCTCGGCGCGGGCGACCTCGTCGCGGTGCACCTGGCTGGTCAGCCGTTCCAGTTCCGCGCCGAACCGCTTCGCGGCGGCCCGCACCTCCTGGAGTTCCGCCTCGCGGGTGGCCCGTTCGCGGGCTACCGCGTCCCGATGCTCCTCGGCCTGCGCGATGCTGGTGGTCAGCCGGGTCAGCGCCGCCCGCGCCCCACCGGCGACGGCTCGGGCGATGCCCGCACCCCGGGTACGCGCCGCCCGCCGGGCCGCGGCCCGCTCCCGCGCCGCGCGTTCGGCGGTGGCCTGCCGGCGCAGCGAGTCGGCGCGACCGGCGATCGAGGCCACCCGCTCCTCCGCGGTACGCACCGCGAGCCGGACCTCCATCTCGTTCTGCCGGGCCTGCGGCACCATCGCGGCGAGTTGGTCACGCTCGTCGGTGGAGGGCTCGGCGTCGATCGGCGTCGCCTCCGCCAGCCGCAGCCGCTCCGCCAGCTCGTCCAGGGCGGTCAGGTCCCGGTCGCGGGCCGCCTCGGCGCGGGACCGGGACTCGCCCAGCCGGTCGGTCTCCGCCTTCGCCGACCGGGCGGCGGCGCCCAGCTCGGCCAGCCGACGGGCGGCGGCGTTGCGGTGGCTCTCCGCCTCCCGTTTGGCGGCGGCGGCGTGCTGCACCCGCTCCTTGGCCTCGGCCACCGCCGCCCGCGCGTCGACCAGTTGGTCACGCAGTTCGGCGCTGGCCGCCTCGGCGGTGAGCCGGTTGGTACGGGCCTCCTCGACGGCCGCCTGTACCTCGATGTAGCTGGGCGCCTTCGCCGACCCGCCGGCCGCCGCGTACGCCCCGAGGACGTCACCCTCCCGGGTGACCGCGCGCAACTCGGGGTTGCCGGCGACCACCTCCGCCGCGGCGGCGAGGTCGTCGACCAGCACCACGTCACGCAGCGCCCGGTGCACCGCCGGCCTGATCTGCGCGTCGCAGTCGACCAGGTCGGGCGCCCACTGGGCGCGGTCCGGCAGCTTCGGGCGCAGCGCGTCGGCGGAGCCGGACATGCCCGGCCCGGCGGGGCTGCCGACCAGCACACCGGCGCGTCCCGCGTCGGAGATCTTCAGCAGCCGCATCGCCTCGACCGCCTCGTCGACCCCGGTGACCGCGACCGCGTCGGCCAGCCCACCGAGAGCGGCGGCGAGCGCCGCCTCGTGGCCGGGCGCGACCGTGAGCAGGCCGGCGAGGCTGCCCAGCAGGCCGGGTACCTGGTCGGCGCGGGCCAGCAACGCGCCGGCGCCGTCCTTGCGCCGTAGGCCCAGCGCGAGCGCCTCCTCCCGGGCCTTCCAGGTGGCGGCGTCCTTCTCGGCGGCCCGCTCGGCGTCGGAGAGCGAACGGACCGTCGCCTGCGCCTGTTCCTGGGCGGCGACCGCCTCGGCGTGCCGGGCGTCGAGGTCGGCGTTGTCCCGGTCGGCCTCGGTGGACTGCTCGGCGACCGCGTCCAGCTCGGCCTGGGCCCGCTCGGCGCGGGTCAACGCGTCGGCGTGCGCGGCGGCGAGCCGCTCGATCTCCTCGCCGGCACTGGTGGTCCGGGCGCGGGCCGAGTTCACCTGCCCGGTCAGCCGGGCCAACCCCTCCCGCCGGTCGGCGATCGCCTTGGCCGCGGCGACCAGCTCCCGTTCGGCGGCGGCGAGCTGCCGTTCCAGCTCCTGGCGATGTTCCACCGCCTCGGCGAGGCGGATCTGGTCGTCGGTGAGCGCCGCGCGCAGCTCCTCCTCCTGCTCGCGGACCCGTTCGGCCTCGGCCTCCAACTGGTCCGGGTCGCGGCCCGGGCGCTCGTCGTCGGGGGTCGCGCTCAGGTGTCGCAGGCGTTCCAGCGCGAGTTGCTCGATCGAGCGGAACCGCTCCTGCAGGGCGGAGAGCTTGTACCAGGTGTCCTGGGCGGCGGCGAGCAGCGGGGCGTCGGACGCCAGCGCCTCCTCCAACTCGCCGAGCCGGGCCTGTACCTCGGCGTGTTCGGCCTCCACCTGCTCACGGCGCTGCCGCAGCGCCGTCTCGTCGGCGATCTCCCTGTCCAGCGTGGTCCGCAGGGTGGCCAGGTCGTCGGCGAGCAGCCGCAGCCGGGCGTCGCGCAGGTTGGCCTGGATCACCGCGGCCCGCCGGGCCACCTCGGCCTGCCGGCCGAGCGGTTTCAGCTGGCGGCGCAGCTCGGCGGTGAGGTCGGTGAGCCGATTGAGGTTGGTCTGCATCGCGTCGAGCTTGCGCAGCGCCTTTTCCTTGCGCTTGCGGTGCTTGAGGACGCCGGCCGCCTCCTCGATGAACGCCCGCCGGTCCTCCGGCTTGGCGTGCAGCATGCCGTCGAGTCGCCCCTGGCCGACGATGATGTGCATCTCCCGGCCGATGCCGGAGTCGGAGAGCAGCTCCTGGATGTCGAGCAGCCGGCAGGAGTCTCCGTTGATCTCGTACTCGCTCTCGCCGGAGCGGAACATCCGGCGGGTGATGGAGACCTCGGTGTACTCGATCGGCAGTGCGCCGTCGGTGTTGTCGATGGTCAGCGTCACCTCGGCCCGGCCGAGCGGGGCCCGGCCGGCGGTGCCGGCGAAGATGACGTCCTCCATCTTGCCGCCCCGCAGCGCCTTCGCGCCCTGCTCGCCGAGCACCCAGGCGATGGCGTCGACGACGTTGGACTTGCCGGAGCCGTTCGGGCCCACCACACAGGTGATCCCCGGCTCCAGCTTGAGCGTCGTCGCGGAGGCGAAGGACTTGAAGCCCTTCACCGTCAGGCTCTTGAGATGCACTTCTCGATCCTCGTCCGGTGGCCGCCCGTACCGTCGCCCGGCTGCGCGACCCCTGGTGAACCCGCAGACTAACCCGCGACCAGGTGGCCCGCGCCACGCGACCCGCCTGCCGGTCGGCACCGGACCGCCGGTGCCGGCACCGCCCGAATCACCCATACCGGATGGGTACGCACAGAACCGCGCGCCGGCACTTGGTGTCGGCGCGCTTCGTGCGGGTGGTGCTATTCGGTTGTGGCGGCCAGGTGGATCAGGTCAGCGCGGGCTCGGCCAGACGAAGCAGATCGTCCGCCTCTGCCGCAGCCGCCGCGAGCCGATCGTTCTCAGCACGCAGCCGGGTGACCTCGAACTCCAGTGACTGAACCCTGGCACGCAGTCGGGTGACCTCGTCGAGCAGGCGCCGATCGGGCGCCGCACCTACGTGGCCGTAGAGGGCCTTCGCCATGTTGACTCCTTGAATTGCGCTGCCGGAGAAGCCGGCCAACGCGCGCCCTTGTGTACGCGACTACCATCCCCACGAATTCTGGGCACGGCCGGGCGCGACTGGCGACATCTCCATAGTGAGCCGACAGCCCCCACTTCGTCAAGTTTTCACAGGCCGTAGATCATCTCGATGCCTACCTGGCCCGTCACGGGGGGCTGCCACACGGCGCGGACACACTCTGTCCGGACACCCCGACTCTACGCTCCGAATCGGCAGTTCAACTCACCCGGACGTACAGGGTCCTCTTAACTCTTCCTTAGCCACGTTGCTGCTGTTCGTAACGACCACGTAGCGTCACCCCGGCCCGTACCCGACCCGTGGAGGCGACAGGCGTGCACGGCTGGAACGAACCGACCGACCCGGAGCACACGGCCCGGCGACCGGAACCGGCGAACGACGACCCGGCCTGGTTGACCGACCGCCCGGCGCCGCGATCGTCGTACCTGTTCGGCGACGAGCCGGAGCCGGCCAACTCGCCCGCCGACTGGTACCGCGACCAGCCCACCGAGCAGTGGCGCCCCGGCGACCCGGCGACGGCCGAGCGGGCGTACCCGGAGCAGGACCGCTACGACCAGCACCCGGCCTGGCAGCCGAACGGACCCGGTCGTGCCGACGAGCCGGTGAGCGGGTACCAGGGCTGGTCGGCCGAGGAGCCCACCAGCCGGATCGGCGCCGCACACGACACCGGCCAGCACGCCCGGCACGCAGCCCCCGAACCCGACCAGTACGACCACCTCGGCCGGCACGACGAGAGCCAGCCCCACGAGCACCCCCGGTGGGAGCAGACCCCACCCCACGACCGGGTGCGGTGGGAGGACACCCAGCGGTACGAGGACAGCCAGCGGTACGGCGAGCCCCAGCAGTACGAGCACGGCCGATGGGACGGGTCGTACGACGTACCGGGTGACGACCGTGGCGGGGTGACCGGGCCGGAGCCCGCCGCCGCCGCGCCGCGCGGCACCGGCCGCCGGTTGTCCCGCCCGCTGGTGATGGGCGGTGCCGCCGCGGCGGCCACGCTGGTGGTCAGCATCGGCGTCGCGGCCCTCGCGCTGCCCGGCGACGACGCGCCGACCAACACCACCGCCGGTGACCTGCCCGTCGCCACGGCACCCGCGGCGCCCGAGGAGGAGCCGGTCCTCCCCTTCGACACGCTCGACTCGCCGAGTCCGAGCCCCAGCACCTCCCCGAGCACCGCCGCCGCGTCCCCGTCGCCCAGCCGGACCGCCCGGCCCACACCCACGCCGTCGCGCAGCAACGCCGCCTCCCGGCAGGGCGTCGCGCGGCAGGGCGCCCCGAGCCGCAGCGCCACGGCCCCCGCCCCCGCCACGTCCTCCCCGTCCAGCGGAGCCGGCACCCAGGCGGCGCAGGTAGTCGAGCTGGTCAACGCGGAACGGGCGAAGGCCGGCTGCGGTGCGTTGAGCATCGACGACAAGCTGATGACCGCAGCCCAGCGGCACAGCCAGGACCAGGCCGACAATCAGAACATGTCGCATACCGGCAGCGACGGCAGCGACCCCGGTGACCGGATCGACCGGGTCGGGTACGCCTGGCGCACCTACGGCGAGAACGTCGCCTGGAACCAGCAGACGCCAGCGGCCGTCATGGACGCCTGGATGAACAGCGACGGACACCGCGCCAACATCCTGAACTGCGCCTTCACCGAGATCGGCGTCGGCGTGGCGAACAGCAACGGCCCGTACTGGACCCAGGTCTTCGCCGCACCCCGCTGACCCCACGCCCGCCGACCACCCGGCACCGCGCGCACCTGTCCCGCCGCGGAGCGCGAGTCCTTGTCAGGTCTGTGCTCGTTTGACCCGGTGAGGTACGCCGGAGCCGGCGTACCGGCTCGGGCGGCGCGACGCCGCCCCGCGATCCGTGGAGCTGGGGATGATCGGGCGGGATGGGCAGCCGGCACGACGGATGGGCCGCGTGCTGCCGCTCGGCGTCGCTGTCGTGCTGCTCACCGCCACGGCCGCCTGCCGGCCCGATCTCACCCCACCCGGCGCGCCGACCAGTTGGCCGGTCGCCTCGGCCCGCCACTGGCAGTGGCAGTGGCAGCTGGACGGGGTGCTGGACCCGACGGTGGAGGCGGACGTCTTCGTGCTCGACCCGGTCACCACCACCACGGCAGAGACCGCCGAGCTACGGTCGCTGGGCCGCCGGCTGGTCTGCCAGGTGTACGTCGGGTCGGTGCACCCCGACGACCCGGACGCGAGCCGCTACCCGGCTCACCTGCGGGGTGCCGCGGTCGCCGGCACCGGCCGCAGCTGGCTGGACGTACGGCGGTGGGACGCGCTGCGGCCGGTGCTGGCCGACCGGTTCCGACTGTGCCGCGGCAAGGGCTTCGGTGCGGTGCTGCTCGCCGACGCCGACGGCTACGCGCACCCCTCCGGCCTGCCACTGGAGTTCGACGACCAGTTGCAGTTCGACCGGCAGGTCGCCGGGCTGGCCCGCTCCCTGGAACTCTCCCCCGGCCTGCTCGGCAACCTCGGGCAGGTCACGGCGCTGGCACCGGACTTCGACTTCGCCGTCAACGAGGAGTGCGTACGGCTGGCGCAGTGCGACAAGCTGCTGCCCTTCGCCGACGCCGGCAAGCCGGTCTTCCACGTCGAGTACTCGGGCTCGACGGCGGACTTCTGCGTCACCAGTGTCGGCTACGGCTTCGCCTCCATCCGCAAGAACCGCACCCTGGACGCCTGGCGGCTGCCCTGCCCACCAGCGTGACCGGCGCCGACCGGCCGATCCCCGGGTGCGCCGGCACGGATCGCCCGGTCCCGGCGGTCAACCGCGCAGCGCGGCTCGCGGGCGTGGCTGGCAGCGGGGACAGCTGTACGACGAGCGGTTCATGAACGCCTCGCGGCGGATCGGCGCACCGCACTCGCGGCAGGGCTGGCCCTCGCGGCCGTAGACGTTCAACGACCGGTCGAAGTAGCCGCTCTCGCCGTTGACGTTGACGTAGAGGGCGTCGAAGCTGGTGCCGCCCGCGGTGATCGCCTCGCCGAGGACGTCCCGCACGTGGCCGAGCAGCCGCCGGGCGGCCGGGCCGGTCAGCGCGTCGGTCGGCCGGTTGCCGTGCAGCCGGGCCCGCCACAACGCCTCGTCCGCGTAGATGTTGCCCACCCCGGAGATCAGTGTCTGGTCGAGCAACGCCCGCTTGACCTCGGTACGCCGTCGGCGTAGCGCGGCGACGAACTCGTCGTCGGAGAACTCCGGGTCCAGCGGATCCCGCGCGATGTGCGCGATCTCCGTGGGTAGCGTCGCGCCGCCCTCGCTGACCGACAACCCGCCGAACGTCCGCTGGTCGACGAAGCGCAGTTCGGGGCCGTCGTCGGTGAAGCGGAAACGCACCCGCAGGTGCGTCTCGTCCGGTGCGGTGACCGGTTGCAGCAGCAGTTGGCCGGACATCCCGAGATGCCCGATCACCGCGTCCCCGCTGTCCAGCGGTAGCCAGAGGTACTTGCCGCGACGGCGTACGTCGAGCACCGTCCGACCGGCCAGCACGTCGGCGAAGTGGACACCGCCGGGCACGTGCCGGCGTACCGCCCGGGGGTGGCGTACCTCGACCGTGTCGATCCGTCGGCCGATGACCCAGCGGGACAGGCCCTGCCGGACGGTCTCCACCTCGGGCAGTTCAGGCACGGTGCGCCTGCGCCTCGGACTGTGCGACGTCGGCGGCGACCCGCCCGTCCCCGACCGCGGCCTCCACCGGCTCGACGCCCGCCCCGGCGGCCGGAACCGGCTCGGCGGGCACCGACTCGGCGGGCACCGGCTCGGCGGGCACCGGCTCGACCGGCTCGGCGGCGGCTTCGGCCTGCGCGTTGAGGGTCCGCCAGGCCGACTCCGCCGCCCGCTGCTCGGCCTCCTTCTTGCTTCGCCCGTCCGCGCCGCCGTACCGGTTGCCGGCAACCACCACCCAGGCGGTGAAGGTCTTGAGATGGTCCGGCCCGGCACCCTCGATCCGGTACTCCGGTACGCCGAGGCCGAGCGCGGCGGTCAACTCCTGCAGGCTGGTCTTCCAGTCCAGGGCGGCCCCGCGCCCCGCGGACTCGGCCATCAGCGGGTCGAACAGGCGATGGATCACGATGGCGGTGGTGTCCAGTCCGTACTGGAGGTAGATCGCACCGAGCAGCGCCTCCAGCGTGTCGGCCAGGATGCTCGCCTTGTCCCGTCCGCCGGTGGTCTCCTCGCCCTTGCCCAGCAGCAGGTACGGGCCGAGCCCGTCCGGGCCCAGGGCGCGGGCCACGTCGGCCAGGGCACGCATGTTGACCACGCTGGCCCGCAACTTGGCCAACTGCCCCTCGGGCAGGTCCGGGTGGTTGTGGAAGAGCGCGGTGGTGATCACCACGCCGAGTACCGAGTCGCCCAGGAACTCGAGCCGCTCGTTGGTGGGCAGGCCGCCGTTCTCGTAGGCGTACGAACGGTGGGTCAGTGCCCGTTCCAGCAGGTCCGGGTCCAGTGACACGCCGAAGGCTGCTTCGAGGTGGCCGATGGCGGGTCGCCGTCGCTTGTCGTTGCTCATGATGTGCGTACCTCGGTGTCGGTCGTGCGATCGGTGCGGTCCCCGGCGATCAGCGCGGCGACCCGGTCGGTGGCGGCCCGCCGCCAGAGGTGGGCGGCCAGCGCGATGCCGGAGGCGATGTCGGTGGGCCGGGCGGCGCCGTGGCAGACCACCACGGTCCCGGCCACCCCGAGCAGGGCGGCCGCCCGGGGGGCACCCCCGTCGGGCGGTGACCCGCCGGCCATGGTGTACGCGCCCTCGACGGCCTTGAGCAGCACGTTACCGGTGAACCCGTCGGTGACCACGACATCGGCGCGCGTGCCGAGGCAGACGTCGTAGCCCTCGACCAGCCCGACGTACCGTGCGTCACCGGGCAGTTCCGCAGCGCTGAGCACCGGGTCGGTGAGGCGGCGGGCGCGGTCGCCCTTGCCGGGTTCGGTGCCCACGGAGAGCAGCCCCACCCGGGGCGCGGCGAGACCGTGGGCGACCGCGGCGTACGCGGCGCCGAGCACCGCGTGCCGGGCCAGGGTCGCCGGACTCGGTTCCAGCGAGCCGCCGACGTCGAGCAGGACGACCGGCCCGGAGACACCGGGCAGCGTGGCGACCAGCGCGGGGCGCCGGACCTCACGCCACCGGCCGAGCCCGAGGGCGGCGGCGGTGACCGTGGCACCGGTGGAGCCGGCGGAGACCAACGCGTCGGCCTGTCCGGCGCGGACCGCGGCGACGGCGGCACGGACCGTCGAGTCGGCCCGGGCCGCGGTGAGATCGTCGGCCATGTCCACGGCGGTACGCGCCGGCCGAAGCGTGATCCGGACCCGTTCGGCCGGATCGAGGGCGTCGATCAGCGCGGCGGCTGCCGTTGTCGGGCCGACGAGCAGGAGATGCAGGTTCGGGTCGGCACGCACCGCCCGTAGAGCGCCGTCCACCACCACGTCGGGAGCGTCGTCCCCGCCGAGGAGGTCAACGGCGATCCGTGCGGTGCCCGGCTCCGTGACGACGCCGGCCGGGGAGACCCGGCCGGCGTCGGCGGGAGCAACGGGCGATCGCCGGGGTGTGCGCGTCGCCCGACCCGTGGTCGGAGACGTCACTCGGCGTCCGGTCAGACCTCGAGGACCTGGCGGCCGTTGTAGGTGCCGCAGACGGAGCAGGCGGTGTGCGGCAGCTTGGCCGACTTGCACTGCGGGCAGGCCACGGTCGCGACCGCCGCGGCCTTCCAGTTCGCCCGGCGGGACCGGGTGTTGCTGCGCGACATCTTGCGCTTGGGGACGGCCACGGTTCTTACTCCTCTGTACGGGTCAGTTGCGACAGGCCCGCCCAACGCGGGTCGATCTGCTGGTGACTGTGGTCGGCCGGCAGATCGTCCCAGTGCACCCCGCAGTCGGGGCACAGGCCGGGGCAGTCCTGGCGGCACAGCGGGTTGGTCGGCAGCGCGAGCACCACCGCGTCCCGCAGCGTCGGTTCCAGGTTGATCAGGTCGCCCTGCATTCGACCGACCTCGTCTTCCTCGGTGGTGGCGTCCGTGGTGCTGTTCTCGTACGCGTACAGCTCCTGGATCGTCACCGTCACCGAGTCGTTGATCTCGCGCAGGCAGCGACCGCACTCGCCCCGGACCGGACCGCTGACGGTCCCCGACACGAGCACGCCCTCGGACACCGACTCCATCCGCAGATCGAGATCGAGGTCCGCGCCCTCCGGCACGCTGATCAACTCCACGCCGAGGTCCGACGGTGCCGGTACCACCCGCTTGACGGCACGCAACGCACCAGGCCGGCGCGGGAGTTCCCTCGTGTCGAGGACCAGCGGCGACCTGGGGTCGAGTGGGTTGGGTGAGTGTTTGGGCATAGTCAGACTCCGGCCGGTGAGAGGCCGACAAACGAGGTTACCTGGACAGGCCCTCGAACGTCGAACCGGGGGCGGCCCCCTGGCTGGTGGCGGGCCGCGGCGCCGGTTGCGGTCGGCCCGATTTCGCAGGGGCAACGGTACGCGCGTCGCCGCCGTCGTCAACGGCGGCATCGCTCAGAACGGCAGCGGCCGCTCCGCCTCCTCGCCGCCGAAGGTGCCGATCTCCCGCAGCGCGTGCATCTTGTCCCGCCCCCGCTCGATGGAGGCCAGGGCCCGGGTGAGGAACTGCTCGAAGTTGGCCAGCGCGGTGTCGACGTAGTCGTCGACCTCCTCGCGCAGCCGCTGCGCCTCGGCTCGGGCCTCGGCGATGATCCGCGCCCCCTCGTGCTCGGCGGAGACGGTGATCTCGTTCACCGAGACCAGGCGGGCGTGTTCCGCCTCACCCTCGCTGATGATCCGGTCGGCCTCCCGCTTACCGGCCTCCATGATCTTGTCCCGCTCGTCCAGCAGGGCGGCGGCCCGGCGCAGGTCAGCCGGAAGCTCAGCGCGCAGTTCGTCGAGGGCGGCGATCATCTCGCCCCGATCGACCATGCAGTTGTTGCGCGACATCGGGACGGAGCGCGCCTGCTCCACGATGGCGATCAGTTCCTCGATGCGGTCGAGCGGGTCCACCGGCACCTCACTCCTGTCGTTGGTCAGGCCGACCTACATCATGCGGGCTAAGGCCAACTTCCCGCTTCACCCAATAATGTCGTCCCCCACCCCACCCACACCCCACCCCCTCCCCCGCGAGTCGCCATCCCACCGCACCCCCACACGTACGCACCCCACGCACCCACTCGAGTTGATCTTGCACTTCTTGCCGCCGCACAAGCCGCATACCCCCGTCAAGGGGGGACCGAAAGTTCAAGATCGGCGCGGCGAGGGGAGGCCCGGCGAGGGAGGGAGGGGGCGGTTCAGGGGGTGGGGGGTGGGGAGAGGCGAGCTTTCAGGGCGTCGCGGACCAGGTCGGGGACGTGCGGGGTGACGTCGCCGCCCCACTTGGCCACGTCCTTGACGAGGCTGGAGGAGAGGAACGAGTAGAGCGGGTTGGTAGGCATGAACAGGGTCTCCACGCCGGCCAGGCCGATGTTCATCTGGGCCATCTGCAACTCGTAGTCGAAGTCGCTGACCGCTCGGATTCCCTTGATCAGGACGGTTGCCCGCTGCGCCCGGCAGAAGTCGACCAACAGCCCACGGAACGACTCCACCCGTACGTTGTCGTAGGAGGCGGTCACCTCGCGGAGCATGTCGATGCGCTCCTCGACGGTGAACAGGCCGGTCTTCGACTGGTTCACCAGCACGCCGACGATCACCTCGTCGAACAACCGGCTGGCCCGGCCGACGATGTCGAGGTGACCGTTGGTGACCGGGTCGAACGAGCCGGGACACACCGCACGTCTCATGATCGGCGACCGTACCAAAGGGTGGTCTCGCCGTACCGGCGACTGCGCTGGCCAGTGATTCCTTCCACCCAGTCGACCGGGGCGCCGCGGCTGGACCGCTCCACCACCACCATCGCGTCCGGCGCCAGCCAGCCGCCCTCGACGAGCGCGGCGAGCATGGCGGTCACCCCGTCGTCGGGCAGCGCGTACGGCGGATCGGCGAAGACCACGTCGTACGGTCCGCCCTCCGGGCCGGCGGCCAGCACGGTGCAGACCTTGCCGGTGACCAGCCGGGCGGCCGGGGCCGCACGCAGGGTCGCCACGTTCTCCCGGATCACCCGGGCGGCGCGTGGGTCGGACTCGACCAGCAGCACGTGCTCGGCCCCCCGGGACAGCGCCTCCAGGCCGACCGCGCCCGAGCCCGCGTACAGGTCGGCAAAGCGCACCCCGGCGAGGTCGGTCTCGGCCTGCACCGAACTGAAGAGGGCCTCACGCACCCGGTCGGAGGTGGGTCGGGTGCCGGCGCCCGGCGGTGCGGCGATCCGGCGCCCGCCGAGGCTGCCCGCGACGATCCGGGTCATCGCCTGCTCCTGCTCATGCCCCCGACGCTACGCGACCGCAGGCCAGCCCCCGCAGCGAGTGGCAGACCGCTCGAAAGCAGCGCAGATCGATGGATTTGTGGCCACGGCGCCGCGAATCGATCACCCCAGGTAGACAAAAGATCTCAACTTCATAACATCATTCTTAGCCATGCTTGAAGGCTGTATCGGCACTGACGATCTCGCTAGGGTCTGCCGGGTGTCGGCTCATCGACGCCGGCCCCACGGCTCGGGAGACACCCTCTCCGGCGCGGCATCGCTCCGCCAGCGCCGTACGTCCCCCCGAACCACCACTGACGCTTCTTCACCCCGGGAGTACGCGTGTTCCGACCCAAGCTGTCGCTACGGCGACCGCTGGCTGTCCTGGCAGCCGCCCTCATCGGCTCGACCGGTGCCGCGATCGTGGCCACCCCGGCCAGCGCCCACCACACCACCATCTCCGGCACGGTCGCCTGCGACCGGCTCACCGGCGAGCGCGTGATCACCTGGACGGTGAAAAACAGCGAGCGCCACAAGACCGCCACCATCACGAACGTCACCGCCACTCCGGCGACTTCGGTCCAGCTGGTGACCGAGGGTATCGAGCCCGTCGAACTCAAGGGCGCGACCATCCCGAAGGATGGCTCCGTCCAGGGCGTCCAGCGGGTTCCCGGCGACACCCAGAGCGCGACGCTGGTCGTGGACGCCTCCTGGTTCCAGAAGGGCGACTCGCAGCGCAAGAAGCCGCCGACGTCGAAGAACGACAAGACCATCCAGCTCGACGCCGACGGCGCCTGCACCCCGGCGCCGAAGTGCGTCGACGCCAGCCAGGCCAAGTACAGCCACACCTTCGACGGCCCCGGCGGCAAGGCGACGGTCAAGCTGGCGGGTGACCTCCCGCTGTGCAGCGACGAGAAGCAGTACTTCACCCTGGTGTCGTACTTCGCGCCGCGCCCGCAGTTCTCCACCCCGCAGTACGTCTACGGCGCACCGGCCAGCGACTACCTCGGTAACGGCCAGACCGAGATCGAGCTGAAGGTCGACGTGCCGGAGTGCTACACCCAGGTCGACCTGATCTGGGGCGGCGTCGACGAGGTCATCGACCCGATCGTCGAGAACGGCCCCCGGTACGGCAACAAGAAGCTCGGCGACCGGGGTGCCCCCGGCAACCGTTCGGCCGGCCCGCCCGGCTGGTACAACGGCGGTGAGAAGAACTGCACCACCCCGGCGTCCACCTTCGCCTCCGCCTGCGACGGCACCGTCACCGTCTCGCTGAGCAACGACGGCTCGATCTCCAGGTACGCGGTCGAGTTCGAGGTCCGGGGCGAGAACGGCTGGTCCAAGAAGGTCACCGTCGAGCCGGGCAAGGCCGACAACGAGACCGTGGTGCCCGCCGAGAACGCCGGCAAGATCGAGGTGCTGGTCGACGGCAAGGTGATCGAGAACGGCACGTACGAGTGGGAGCGTCCGGAGGACTGCCCGCTGCCGACGGTGACCACCGCCGCCGACTGCGAGACCTTCACGCTGACCGCGTCTAACCCGGAGGGTGGACTGCCGGTCAAGGTCGACTTCACCTACGGCGACAAGACCGAGAGCCGCACCGTCGCGCCGGGCGCGTCGGAGACCGTGACCTTCCCGGCCGGCGACGACGAGGCGGCCCTGGTCGTCCTGCCCGAACTGGACCTGGAGCTTGAGGTCGTCTACGCGCCCGAGGGCTGCGGTGGAGGCGGCGGCGGCGAGGAGCCCGGCCTGCCGGTGACCGGTGCCGCGGTCGGCGGCATCGCCGCGGGCGCCATCGCCCTGCTGGCGGTGGGCGCGGTGCTGTTCGTGGTGGCGCGGCGGCGGCGGATCCACTTCACCGCCTGAGCCGAACCTGAGGGTGCCCTCTTCGCACTGACGAGGGCACCCGGCACGGCCTGAACCGAGGGCGCGTCGACCAACCGGTCGACGCGCCCTCGGCGTCTGCGCGCGCGTCGACCCCGGCGGGCCCGCTCGGCGCCCCCGGTACGGCGGTGGCGGGCAGTCAGCCCTTCTCGAGGTACTCGGCCCGGTCGGCGTCGACCAGGGCCGCCACCGAGGCGGCCAGCGCGGGCTGCCGGGTCAGCTCCGGATCCTCCTCGACCAACGCGACCGCCTCCGCCCGGGCGTCGCGGATCAGGTCGGCGTCGCGCAGCAGCGACAGCAGCCGCAGGTGCGAGCGGCGCCCGGACTGGGTGGCGCCCAGTACGTCGCCCTCGCGCCGCTGCTCCAGATCCAGCTCGGCGAGCTTGAAGCCGTCAGTGGTGGAGGCGACCGCGTCCAGTCGTTCCCGGGCACTGCTGCCCTCGGCCGCCTCGGTCACCAGCAGGCAGAGCCCGGGTGCGCTGCCCCGGCCGACCCGCCCCCGCAACTGGTGCAGCTGGGAGACGCCGAACCGGTCGGCGTCCAGCACGACCATCATCGTCGCGTTCGGCACGTCCACGCCGACCTCGACGACCGTGGTGGCCACCAGCACGTCCAGCTCACCGGCGGCGAAGGAGCGCATCACCGCGTCCTTCTCGTCGGCCGGCAGCCGGCCGTGCAGTACGCCGATGCGCAGCCCGTGCAGCGGGCCGTCGGACAGCAGCGGGGCCACCTCGGTCACCGCGAGCGGCGGGCGCCGGCCGTTGTCGTCGACAGGCGGCGGCTCCTCGTCGGCACCGGAGGTGTCGTCGCCGATCCGCGGGCAGACCACGTACGCCTGGTGGCCGGCGTTGACCTCCTCGCGCAACCGGCGCCAGGCGCGATCCAGGAAGGCCGGCTTCTCGGCGGCCGGCACCACGTGCGAGGCGATCGGTGAACGGCCGCGCGGCAACTGGGACAGGGTGGATATCTCCAGGTCGCCGTAGACGGTCATGGCCACCGTACGCGGGATCGGGGTGGCGGTCATGACCAGCACGTGCGGCGGCTGTTCCGCCTTGGCGCGCAGCGCGTCGCGTTGCTCGACCCCGAACCGGTGCTGCTCGTCGACGACCACCAGACCGAGGTCGGCGAAGTCGACCCCCTCGTACAGCAGGGCATGGGTGCCGAGCACGATGCCGGCGGCACCGCTGGCGACCTCGGCCAACGCCCTTCGCCGGGCCGCCGCGCCGAGTGAGCCGGTGACCAGCTCGACCCGGGTGGCGTGTTCGGCGGCGCCCAGTTCGCCGGCCTGGGCGAGCGGGCCGAGCAGGTCGCGCATGCCCCGGTAGTGCTGGGCGGCGAGCACCTCGGTCGGGGCGAGCAGCGCGGCCTGCCCGCCCGCGTCGACCACCTGGAGCATCGCCCGCAGCGCCACCACGGTCTTGCCGGAGCCGACCTCGCCCTGCAACAGCCGGTGCATCGGATGGCCGGTGGCCAGGTCCGCCGCGATCTCCACGCCGACGGCCCGCTGGCCGGCGGTCAGCTCGTACGGCAGCCGCGCGTCGAACGCCGCCAGCAGCCCGCCGGCCCGGGCCGGGCGGGGCCGCGCGGGCCAGGCCGACGCCTGGTGCTTGCGCTGAACCAGGGTGAGCTGCACGGCGAACGCCTCGTCCCACTTCAGCCGGCGCCGGGCCCGGTACAGCTCCTCCCGGCTGGACGGCCGGTGGATCTCGCGCAGCGCCCCGCCCAGGCCGACCAGGTTCCGGCCGGCCCGTACGGTGGCGGGCAGCGGATCGTCCGGCGGCACCACGGTGTCCAGCACCACCCGCACGCACCGGGCGATGACCCAGGTCGGTACGGCGGCAGCGGCCGGGTAGACCGGGATGAGTGCCCCGGCGAACTCCTCGATCTGTTCACTGGCCGCGGCCTCGTTGTCGGTCTGGTCGCCGAGCAGGACGTACTCCGGTCCGTTGAGTTGCCGCTTGCCGCGGAACTCGGTGACCTTGCCGGCGAACAGTCCCCACCGGCCGGGGCGCAGCTCCCGTTCCCGCCACGCCTGGTTGCCGAAGAAGGTGAGGGTGAGGGTGCCGCCGGAGTCGTCACCGACGGTGACTTCCAGCAGGTTGCCGCGGCGCTGCCGCATCGGGCGGACCGCGGTGCGCTGCACCTGGGCCAGCACGGTGACCTGCTCACCGACGTCGAGCGCGCGGATGTCGGTGTGCTCGCCGCGCTCGTCGTAGCGGCGCGGGAAGTGGTAGATCAGGTCACCGGCGTTGTGCAGGTCGAGGTGACCGGCGAGCGCCTTGGCGGTCTTCTCGCCGACCAGCTTCTTCAGCGGGGTGTCCATCGTGGTGGACGCTTCGGAGGTCATTCGACACCTACCAGCAACGGATAGTGTGGCTGCCCACCGGGGTACGCCTGCACCTCGACGAAGGGCCAGCGGCGCGCCAGGTGTTCGCACACCGCGTCGGCCAGCCCTTCCGGCGCGTCGGCCCCGACGAGCAGGGTGACCAGTTCGCCGCCGCCGCCGAGCAGCCGGTCGACCAGGGCGACGCAGGTGTCGACCAGGTCGACGCCGATCAGATGCACCTCCCCCTCGACCAGGGCGAGCACGTCACCGGCGCGGCACGGGCCGGCCACGGTGAGCGCGTCGCGCCCGGCGTGGCAGACCTCGGCGTGCCGGCAGGCACCGGCGGCCTCGGCCATCGCGATCACGTCGTCGGCGAAGTGCCGGCTCGGGTCGCGTACGGCGAGAGCGGCCAGCGCCTGCACCGGCGAGCGGGTCGGTACCACGCTGACCCGCAGACCCAGCTGGTGCGCCTGCTCGGCGACCTGGTTCGCCACCGCCTGCGTGGCCGGGGCGTCGGGCAGCACCACCACCCGGGCCGCGCCGGTGGCGCGTACCGCGTCCAGCAGTTCCCCGGTCGAGGGGTTGCTCGGCACCACGACCGCGCCCTCGGCGGCGAGCAGCTCGGCGATCCCGGCGCCGGTGGCGACCACCACGGCGGCCCGGCCGTCGGGCGCCGCGACCGGCGCCGGCTGGTCGGCGAAGCGGGTGACCGAGATCTGGTACGGGCGGCCGGCGACCACACCGGCCTCGATCGCCGCGCCCACGTCGTCGACGTGCACGTGCACCTGCCAGGTGTCGCCGTCACCGACCACCACCAGCGAGTCACCGAGCGCGGTCAACGTGTCGCGTAGCCGGCCGACCGCCTCGGCCCCGGCGTCGAGCAGGAACTGCACCTCGTAGGCGTACCCGGTGGAGCCGGTCTCCCGGCTCGGGCCGTGCGGTGCCGGCCCGGCCCGGGGTGCCGGCGGCGCCGGGCGCTCCGGGCTCTCCCCCGTGACCACCTCGACCAGCGCGTCCAACAGCAGGCACAGCCCCTGCCCACCGGCGTCGACCACCCCGGCGCGGGCCAGCTCCGGCAGCTGCTCGGGGGTACGGGCCAGGGCGGTCGCCGCGGCCGAGGCCGCCGCCCGGGCCACCGCCCGCAGCTCGTCGCTGCCGGCCCGCTCGGCGGCCTCGGCCGCGGCGGAGACCACGGTGAGCAGGGTGCCCTCCACCGGCCGGGCGACCGCCGCGTACGCCGCGGTGGTCGCGGCGCGCAGGGCGGCGGCCAGCTCCGGGCCCCGGACCGTCGGCGTCGTGGCCAGCGCGTCGGCCAGGCCTTGCAGGATCTGCGACAGGATGACGCCGGAGTTGCCCCGCGCGCCGAGCAGGGCGCCCCGGGCCATCAGCCGGAGCGCGTGCCCGTGCGCGGTCGAGGCGCCGTCGGCGACGGTGTCGAGATCCATCGCCAGGGCCTGCTGCGCCGAGGTGAGGGTCAGCACCAGATTGGTGCCGGTGTCACCGTCGGGCACCGGGTAGACGTTGAGGTCGTCGATCTCCCCCTGGTGCCGCTTGAGCGCGGCCAGGCCGCCGGCACACCAGCGGCGCACGGCGGCGGCGTCGAGGGTGTCCAGCACGGTGGGAAGCCTACTGGCGTACGCTGACAGTCGCCGGAGGGCCGGGCGTGTCCCGCCCCGTCCGGTTTCCCCGCCCCGCCATCCCCGGCGGGGGTGTCGCGGCGGAGGCCCGGTTGGGCAGGCAGATCCGTCATCGGGTACCCTGGCCAGGTTGCCCGGGCAGCGCCTGGCGGCGACCTCATGAACGTTTCAATCCCAGGAGTATCCCGTGGCTAGCGTGTGCGACGTCTGTGGCAAGGGACCGGGCTTCGGCCACAACGTGTCCCACTCGCACCGGCGGACCAACCGCCGCTGGAACCCGAACATCCAGTCGGTGCGTACCCCGGCCGGTGGCGGCACGACCAAGAAGCTGAAGGTCTGCACGTCCTGCATCAAGGCGGGCAAGGTCACCCGCGCCTGACGCGCGGTACGCAACGATCGTCCGATGCCGGTGGGTCCAGGTGGCCCACCGGCATCGTCGTGTCCCCGCCCCGGTCTCCCGCCGAGGGTCACCCGAGCCGTCGGCCGGGTGCCCGTCCGCTCACAGCGGGCGGCCGAAGGAGAGACAGCCCGGGTGGTCGGCGTAGTAGCCGAAGTTCGGGATCCGCTCGTAGCCGGCCGCGGAGTACATCGCGATCGCCTCGGGCTGACGGTCGCCGCACTCCAGGATGATCCGCTTGCGACCGTGTTCGCGGGCGGAGCGTTCGACGGCGGCCAGCACCGCCCGGGCCACGCCGCGCCCACGGGCCTGCGGGGCGGTGTACATCCGCTTCAGCTCGGCGGTGTCGCCCTGGTCACCATGGCTACGCCAGCCACCGCAGCCGACCGGCTGCCCGTCCAGCCGGGCGATCAGGAACGCACCCTCGGGCGGGGTGAACTCGCTGGCGTCGACCGGCGTCTCGTCGCCGCTGCCGCCGTACCGGGCACCCAGGTCGGCCAGCGCGGCGGTGATCAGCCGCTGCGCCGCCGGGGAGTCGAACGGCACCAGGTGGATCTCGATCTCCTGCACCCGTAAAGGGTACGACCACAATGACTCCTTACCTCGCCGGGTGCCGGTCAGCGGAAGTGGTCCCAACCGGCCGGTCCGTCGAACGGTCGCCCGTCCACCGTCACCCCGGAGCCCTCGGCGACCCGGCCGATCACCCGCCAACCCTCGGGCAGCACCGTCGCCGGACCGAAGGTGGCGGCCAGCGCGTGGTCGTCGCCGCCGGCCAGCAACCAGGCGTACGGGTCGACACCGAGGGCCTGGGCCGCGTCCCGCATCTGCGGTGCCACCTCGAAGGCGTCCCGGTCGATGTCGACGGCGACACCGCTGGCCCTCGCCACGTGCCCGAGGTCGGCGAGCAACCCGTCCGAGACGTCGATCATGGCGGTGGCGCCGAGCCGGGCGGCCAGCGGGCCGGCCGGGTACGGCACCTCCGGCCGCCGGTACGCCTCCACCAGCACCCGCGGGGTGCGGAAACCACGGGAGAGCACGGTGAACCCGGCCGCCGCGTAGCCGGTGCGGCCGGCCAGGGCGACCAGGTCGCCGGGGCGGGCACCGGCCCGGGTGACCGGGGCCCGACCGGCCAGGTCACCCAGCGCGGTCACCGCGATGGTCAGGGTGGGGCTGGCCGACATGTCCCCGCCGACCACGCTGGCACCGACGGCGGCGGCCTCGGCGCCGAGCCCGTCGGCGAGTTCCTCCACCCAGCCGGTCTCGACGTCGGCCGGTATGCAGAGCGCCACCAGCAGCGCGGTCGGGTCGGCGCCCATAGCCACCACGTCGGCCAGGTTGGCCGCCGCGGCACGCCGGCCGATGTCGTGCGCCCCGGACCAGTCCCGGCGGAAGTGCCGCCCGTCCACCAGCACGTCGGTCGAGGCGACCACCCGGGCGTCCGGGGCGGCAACCACGGCCGCGTCGTCGCCGGGGCCGAGCAGCACGGTGGATCCGTACGACAGCCGGGCGGTCACCCGGTCGATCAGGCCGAACTCCCCGACACCCGCGACGCTCACGCCGGCTCTCCGTCCCGCTCGCTTCGCTCGCTCACCGCTTCTCCTTGACCACCGATAGGGATCACACCTGGTCCGTAAGGTACTTTCTCCCTTCGGGCCGCCTGGCAGGCGGCGACGGAGGGAGGTCGAGTCGTGGTACAGGCGTACATCCTCATCCAGACAGAGGTCGGCCGGGCGCGTGACGTGGCCGGTCTCATCGCGGACCTCGCCGGAGTGGTCCGGGTCGACGCGGTGACCGGGCCGTACGACGTGGTCGTGCTCACCGAGGCGAACACCGTCGACGAGCTGGGAAAGCTCATCGTCAGCAAGGTACAGATGGTGCCGGGGATCACCCGCACCCTGACGTGTTCGGTGGTGCGGCTGTAAGTGGACCAGGCCTCCGAAACCCCGGTCGTCGAGACCGAGCGCACCGGGCCCGCACCGGCACCCGACCGGACGAGTCGCTCCGCGGCGCTGATCGCCACGGCGGTGGCGCTGCCGGTGACCCTGCTGGTGGGCGTCCTGGCGTTCGCCAACCTCGCACCGGACGACTCGGCGGCCCCGCCGGCCCCCTCGCCGTCCTCGCCGCAGCCGCAGTCCACCGTGCCGGTCGAGATGGCCGCGCCCGCGTTGGCCGAGCGGCCGGCGACCGTCTGCCGCGCCCTGCTGTCCCAACTGCCCGCCTCGATCCGGGGGCTGTCGCAGCGACCGGTCAGCGCGGGCCCGGAGCAGAACGCCGCGTACGGCGACCCCGCGGTGACGGTGGCGTGCGGTGGCACCGAACCCGAGGTAGCACCCACCGACCACCTGAACATGGTCAACTCGGTCTGCTGGTACGCCACCGAGCAGGCCGACGCGACGGAGCTGACCACGCTCGACCGGGAGGTGGCGGTGACCGTACGGGTGCCGCACTTCTACGGCGAGGGTCTGCAGTGGGTCGCCCCGATCGCCACCACGATCGTCGCCTCGATCCGCTCGGCCGACCCGATGCCCTCCGGTTGCTCCTCCTGACCACCGACGCGAGTTGAGGCCCGCCACCCCCTGCGGGTGGCGGGCCTCGCTGCTACCGGTCGCGCAGATCAGGCCACAGGCCCTCAGTACGGGCCGGGTCCCCGGGTCAGGGTGGTGCGGATGAGCCGGTCGACCAGCTTCGGGTACTCCAGCCCGGCGGCCGCCCACATCCGGGGGAACATCGACGTCGGGGTGAAGCCCGGCATCGTGTTGATCTCGTTGAGGTAGACCTCCAGCTCCGGGGTGACGAAGAAGTCGACCCGGGCCAGTCCGGCGCAGTCCAGTGCGGTGAAGGCCCGGGTGGCGTAGTCGCGGACCTGCCGGGTGACCCGCTCCGGCAGATCGGCCGGGATGTCGTACTCGCAGGCGGCCTCGGCGTCGATGTACTTGGCCTCGAAGTCGTAGAAGTCGTAGTCGCCGACCACCCGCACCTCGGCGAGGACCGACGCCTCCGGCGCGCCGCCGGCCTCGCCCTCCAGCACCCCGCATTCGATCTCCCGGCCGACGATCGCGGCCTCGACCAACACCTTGCTGTCGATCTCACGGGCGGTGGCGATCGCCGCGTCCAACTCGGCCCAGTCGCTCACCTTGGTGATGCCGAAGGAGGAACCGGCCCGCGAGGGCTTGACGAAGACCGGCAGGCCGAGCCGCTGCTTGTCCGCCTCGCTGAGCGACGTCCCGCTGCGCAGCACCGCGTACGGTCCGACCGGGATGCCCTCGGCGGCGCAGAGCTTCTTGGTGAACTCCTTGTCCATGGCGGCGGCCGAGGCGAAGACCTTCGCGCCCACGTACGGAATGCCGGCCATCTCCAGCATGCCCTGGATGGTGCCGTCCTCGCCGTACGCCCCGTGCAGCACCGGGAACACCACGTCCACATCGGCCAGCGCCCGGGGACCCTCGGCCGGGTCGAGGACCAGCAGGCCGTTGCCGGTCGGATCGGCGCGCAACACGATGTCCGTGCCCGACTCGGCGGTGATCTCCGGCAACCGACGGGCGTGGATCGCCAGTTGCTGCGGGTCGCCGCTGGTCAGCACCCACTGACCGGCCCGGGTGATGCCCACCGGCACCACCTCGAACTCGTCGGGGTCGAGGGCGCCGAGGACGCTGCCGGCGCTGACACAGGAGATGCCGTGTTCCGGGCTACGGCCGCCGAAGACGATCGCCACGCGGGTCTTGCCTGGGGTGGTCACTGCGGTCACCTTTCCGGGACGCACTGCTGGCGCTCTCCCGGATGACCTTACTGTGCGTGGCGAGAACGGGTAGCCGATACCCTGCGAGAAGGCGACACGGCCGCATTCGGTCAACCAGCGATATACGGTGCGTAACCACCCGATGTCGAGTCAGCTCGCCAGCTCACGCTCGCCGAAGGCGTGCCGCCGCCCGATGGCGATCACCTTCACCCGCTGCCGGCCGGCCCGCACCATGCCCAGCGCCATGAACGCCCCGGCGATGCGTTCGGCCGCCTCCCGACTGCTCGCGCCCACCACCTGCCGACGCCGCTCGGGCGCGGTCCGCTCGTTGCGCCCGTCCGCCTCGTAGGGGCGCACGTCGGTCAGCACCACCAGGAATCGGGTCATCGCCGGCCACCCCATCCCTCGGACACCCGGTGGCCGGTGGCGGTACGGGATGCCTGCCGAGGAACGCGAGCGAGACGACACCCGAGCGGCGAGCCGGCGCCGCCGGCCGCCGACCGGGTTCGCCACGGCCGTCCGGTCTCCCGACACTCTGCAAGCACGTCGATCCCCTTCCGGTGCTCGACAAACTGGCGTGGCACGCGGCGGCCGGGTACGGGGGAATAACCCGACCGCCGCGCGCCCCATCCCCTCCGGTCGCTCACCACCACCGTCGCCACGACAACCGGTGGTGAGGACGCGCTAACAGAGTGACAGCTTCATGGGTGTGAATGCAACTCTCACCGACGTTTTCTCATGTACATAGTCCCAAATACGTGCGACCATCGATGCATGGCTCCGAAGACCGCACGCGCTCGCCGACTGGGCATCGCCCTGCGTCACCACCGGGAGGCCGCCGGCCTCACCCTGGAGGCCGCGGCCGACGAGATCAACAGCACCCGCAGCACGCTGTCCCGCTACGAGAACGCCCAGACCCTGGTCAGCCCCGCCACCGTACGGGCGCTGCTCACCCTCTACGGGGCCCGCTCGGAGGAGGTCGCGGCCGCCGTGGCGTTGGCCAAGGATGCCCGCAAGCCCGGCTGGTGGGTGTCCTACTCGTACCTGCTCGACCGGCGCACCATCGACTTCATCGCGCTGGAGGCCGAGGCGACCGGCATCGCCAACTTCGAGCCGTCGGTGGTGCCCGGTCTGCTGCAGACCGCCGACTACATCCGCGGGGTGATGCGCGGCGGTCCACACACGCTCAGCGACAACGAGGTCGAGGAGCGGGTCCACCTGCGACTGGACCGGCAACACCAGGTCTTCGAGCAGGAGCCGCCGATCTTCGACGCGATCCTCGACGAAGCCGCGCTGCTGCGTCCGGTCGGCGACGAGGCGGCGATGCAGGGGCAGCTCAACCACCTGCTCAAGATGAGCGAGTTGCCGAACATCACGGTGCAGGTGATCCCGCTGGCCGCCGGTTACCACCGGGGCACCCGGGGCTCGCTGCACATTCTCGAGTTCGCCGATCCGGAGGATCCGATGATCGCCTCCGTGGAGACGGTCGCCGGTCAGATGATCCTCGACCGCCCCGGCGACCTGCGTACCTGCACGAAGATCATGGAGCACCTGCGGACCGTCGCGCTCAGCCCGACAGCCAGCCGCGACGCACTCCTCAAGATCCTGAAGGGACGGTAGTTGACATGACACCGACGATCAACGCGGCCGAGGCCGTGGTCGGATGGCGCAAGAGCAGCCACAGCGGCGACGAGGGCGCCTGCGTGGAGGTGGCGGTCGTCCCCGGGACGGTCGCCGTACGCGACTCCAAGGACCCCGCCGGACCGCTGCTGCTCTTCCCGGCGGCCGCCTGGAACACGTTCGCCCAGGCACCGCCGACCCGCTGAGGAATCGCACCCACTGTGCCGCTGACCGGGCCGGTAAGGGCACCGCCGGCCCGGTCAGCCCCTCGGCTCAGTCGCCGACCAGCGGCGGCGGCGCCGGTTGGGCGCGTACCGCCTCCAACGCGGCGAGCGCGACACCACGGGCGCCGGCCATGTCGCGGTCGGGGACCAACGCGAAGGTCGCCAGCGCGGCCTGCTCCGCCCGGAGCATGGTGTGCTCGCGGACGGTCGCCAGGAACCAGTCGCGGAACTCCGGAGCCGTCTCCACCACCCCACCGCCGACGAAGTACGCGTGCGGGTCGGTGAAGTTCGCCGCCACGGTGAACAGCGCCCCGAGTGCCCTCGCCTGCTGGGCGAAGATCTCCCGGGCCAACTCGTCACCGCGTTCGCCGTAGCCGCGGACCAGCTTCGCGGCCCGTGCCGGCGGCTCACCGGCCAGCGGATGCTCCGGGAACCGGGTGAGCCAATACGGCAGCAGGTTGCGCTCGATCGCGGTCAGCGACGCGACGCTCTCCGCGTCCCCGGCGAACCCGCAGGCGCAGGACGGTACGGGCTGCCCCGCCTCCAGCACCGCCGACAGCGGGATGTGCACGTGCCCCAACTCGCCGGCCATCCCGGCCGCGCCGGCGATCACCCGGCCGTTCTCGACCAGGCCACCGCCCAATCCGGTACCCACGATCGCGGCCACCGACGAGCGGTTCATCGCGTCGGCGCCGAAGTACCCGTGGTGGGCGTAGAGCGCCGCCGCGTTGCCGTCGTTGTGGTACACCACCGGCAGCCCGAGCCGGTGCTCCAGCGCGCCGCGGATGTCGTAGCCGCGCCAGGCCGGCTGGGAGAAGTTCGTGGACCCCTTGGAGGAGATCACTCCGGTGGCGCTCGCCGGCCCCGGCGTGTCCAGCCCGACCGCGCGGACCTGCCCGCGGGCCAGCCCGGTCAGCGCCAGCACCCCGTCGAACGAGCGGGCCATCGCCTCGACCGCCGCCGCCGGCCCGGACCGGACCTCACTGGGCGTCTCCACCAGCCGGTCGACCAGGAACCGGCCGTCGAGCGTCAGCACGGTGGCGTTGTTGCTCGTACCACCGTTGTCGATCCCGACCACCACCGGCACTGTTGTGCTCTCCACCCGAACCCGCCTCCCGCCGCACCGACCTGACGTGAGGCTAGTTCTCGTCCCGCCGGGCCGCCACGGCGTCGGGCCGTCGGGCCGTCATCGCGGTGCCGTCGAGGTCGTCGTCGCGGACCATGGTCGGCACCAACCCGACCCCGGTCAACACCGCCGCGAGCGCGTCGACCTGCGCGGCGCCGACCTCCACCACCAGATGCCCGCCCGGCGCGAGCCATTCCGGCGCGTCGACGGCGAGTCGACGCAGCAGCGCCAGGCCGTCCGGTCCGCCGTCGAGCGCCATCGGTGCCTCGTAGCGGCGGGACTCCGACGGCAGCAGCGGCAACGCCGCCGTCGGCACGTACGGGGCGTTCGCCACCACCAGGTCCAACCGGCCGCGCCAGGCCACCGGCAGCGGGGCGAACAGGTCCCCGGCGAAGACCGGCACCGCCAGGTCGGCCAGGTTACGCCGGGCGCAGGCCACCGCCGCCGGATCCAGGTCCACCGCGGCCAGCAGCCGCGGCGCGTCGAGCCGACGCGCCAGCACGCGGGTGAGCGCACCCGAACCGCAGCACAGCTCCACCACCGCCGCCCCCGGCCCGGTCACCGCGGCGGCCGCCTCGACCAGCAAGGCGGTACGCGCCCGGGGCACGAACACCCCGGGCTCGACGGCGATCCGCTCGCCACCGAACTCCGCCCAGCCGAGCAGGTACTCCAACGGTTCCCCGGCGGCCCGCCGCGCCACCAGTTCGGCGAGCGTCCGCGAGTCGGTGGCCGCCGCGACGAGCAGTCGGGCCTCGTCCTCGGCCCAGACACAGCCGGCCCGCCGTAACCGGTCGACCATGGCGGCTCGGGCCGCCGCCGAGACGGCCGGCATCAAGCCGTGGCGTCCAGCGCGGCCGACACGTCGGCGATCAGGTCGACGGTGTCCTCCACCCCGCAGGAGAGCCGGACGAAGCCGGGCGGGGTGTCGTCGCCCCACTGCGCCCGCCGGTCCGCGGTGGTGTGCAGGCCACCGAAGGAGGTGGCCGCCGCGACCAGCCGGGACGCGCCGAGGAACCGGGCGACCCGTTCGGCGCCACCCAGGTCGAACGAGAGCACCCCCGGCATCCGCCGCAGCTGGCGCGTGGCCACCGGGTACGCCGGATCGCCCGGCAGGCCCGGCCAGCGCAGCCCGGACACGTCGGCCCGGGACGCCAGCAGCCGGGCCAACGCCTCGGCGTTGGCGCTCTGCCGGGCCAGCCGCAGGTCGAGGGTGGCCAGCGAGCGGTGCGCCAGCCAGGCGTCGAACGCGCCGGGCACCGCCCCGGTGGCCGTACGCCAGGCGGTGAGCCGGTCCAACAGCTCCGCCGACCGGGTGGCCAGGTAGCCCAGCAGCAGGTCCGAGTGGCCGGTCAGGGCCTTGGTGCCGGAGGCGACCACCAGGTCCGCCCCGAGGTCGAGCGGACGCTGCCCGAGCGGCGTGGCGGTGGTGTTGTCCACCGCCAGCAGCGCACCGGCGGCGTGCACCCGTTCGGCGAGCGCGGGCAGGTCGACCACGTCCAGCCCCGGGTTGGCCGGCGTCTCCACCAGCACCAGCCGGACCCCCTCGAACGACGGGTACGGCCCGGCGGTCGGCGCCAACAACACCCGCACGCCGTTGCCGGCCAGCGTGTCGTCGGCGAACGCGCGGACCGGGAAGTATCCGTCGGCCGGCAGCACCACGGTGTCGCCGGCCCGCGAGACGGCCAGCAGCAGCCCGGTGATGGCCGCCTGCCCGCTGGCGAAGACCCGGCACTCACCGCCCTCCAGCTCACCGATGGCCGACTCCAGCAGCCGGCGGGTCGGGTTGTCCGGCCGCCCGTACCCGTTCGGCGCCGCCGCCGGGCCCTGCTCCGGGTCGAGGTGGTACGGCGCGGCGAAGACCGGCCCCGGCAGGAACGGCGCGCCCGGTGCCGGGGCGGGCAGGCCGGCGCGTACGCACCGGGTGCCGTCACCACCGGCCGGGAAGCGGTGCTCGTACTGCTCCGGGGAGCGGAACTCGTACTCGCTCATCCCACCCTCATTCCGGCTTGGTGGTACGGCTCATCAGCGCCCGTACCGCGACCCGCGGATCGACCCCCTCGTGGCAGACCAGCTCGACCTGCTCGGTGATCGGCATCTCCACCCCGTGTGCCCGGGCCAGATCCCGGATGGCCAGCGCGCTCTTGACGCCCTCGGCGGTCTGCCGGGTGGCCACCCGCGCCTCCTCCAGGGTGGCGCCGCGACCCAGGTGCTCACCGAAGGTGCGGTTGCGCGCCGACGGCGACGAGCAGGACGCCACCAGGTCGCCCATGCCGGCCAGCCCGGCGAAGGTGAGCGGATCCGCGCCCAGGGCGACGCCGAGCCGGGCGGTCTCGGCCAGCCCCCGGGTCACCAGCGTCGCCCGGGTGTTGTGGCCGAAGCCCATCGCGGTGGCGATGCCGTACGCCAGGGCGATCACGTTCTTCACCGCCCCGCCCAGCTCACAACCGATCACGTCGTCGTTGGTGTACGGGCGGAAGTACGGCGTCGTGATCGACCGCTGGACCAGCGTGGCCCGGTCGGCGTCGGTGCAGGCGACCACCGTGGCGGCCGGCTGACCGGCGGCGATCTCCGGCGCCAGGTTCGGGCCGGAAACCACCACCACACGGTCCGCCGCCACCTGCGCGGTCTCGACGATCACCTCGCTCATCCGCTTGGTGGTGCCCAGCTCGATGCCCTTCATCAGCGACACCAGGGTGGCCTCGGAGTGCAGGTGACCGACCCACTCGGCGAGGTTGCCGCGCAGCGTCTGCGACGGCACCGCCAGCACCACCATCTCGGCACCCTTGATCGCCTCGGCGGCGTCGCCGGTACCGGTGACCCGCTCCGGCAACACCACCCCGGGCAGGTACTCCGGGTTGCGCCGCTCGGTACGGATGACGTCGGCGATCGGCTTGCGCCGGGCCCAGATGGTCACGTCCCGCCCGGCGTCGGCCAGGATCTTCGCGAACGCCGTACCCCAGGAGCCGCCCCCCAGGACCGCCACATGCCCACCAGCGCTCATGCCAGCACTCCACTCCGCGCCGCGCCGCCACGAGGCACAGGCGCGCCGACCCGACGGTTCACTCGCTCACGCTCGCTCATGCCGGCGTTCCCGGACGGTCGCCCTCGGCCCGGGCCCGGCCGGCGCGCTGCCACAACGGCGGCGGTGTACCGCCACGGATCTCGGCGAGGATGTCCCGTACCCGCAGCATGATCACGTCGGTGATCTCCTCGAGTACCTGCCGGCTCGGGGTGGCACCGGCCCAGCGGCTCAGGTCGATCGGCGGCCCGGCCACCACGGTCACCGGGATGCGGGGCCGCGGGTTCAACCGGGCCCGACGCGGGTCGAAGAGCTGCTCCGGCCCCCACATCGCCACCGGGACGACCGGAGCGCCGGTGGCCAGCGCCAGCCGGGCCGCACCGGTCTTGCCCTTCATCGGCCACAGGTCCGGTTCACGGCTGGTCGTACCCTCCGGATAGATGATCACCGCATCGCCCGCGTCGAGCGCCTTGACCAGGGCATCCAGCGACTTCGCCGCGTCCACCGAACCCCGCTCGACGGGGATCTGCCGGCACCGACGCAGGATCCAGCCGACCACCGGCACCTTGAACACGCTCGCCTTGCCGAGGAACTGCGGCCACCGCCCGGCGTCGTAGATGAAGTGCGCCGAGACCAGCGGGTCGGCGTGCGAGATGTGGTTCGCCACGATGATCACGGGACCGTCCTGGGGCAGGTGTTCCATGCCCCGCCAGGTACGCCGGGTCCAGACCGTCATCAACGGCTTGACCAGCACCACGGCGAACCATTGCCAGAACCCCAGCCTGCGCTGACCCACCGTGCCTCCTCATGCCCGCCCCGACCCGTCCACCGGAGGAAGTCCTCCTGACGCCCGCAGCCGAAATCATGCCTGCTCGCCCCTGGTACGGCCAGTGAGCGTACCGGTGCCCGACTGGCAGGATGGCAGGTGTGAGTCAGCCATGGACCGTGGTGGTGCCGGTCAAGCGCCTGACCGCCGCGAAGACCCGGCTGCGCGGCGGGGTGCCCGGCGTACCGCACGAGCAGCTGGCGCTGGCCCTGGCCGGCGACACCCTGACCGCGGTGCGCGCCTGCGCCGTGGTCGCCGAGGTGCGGGTGGTCACCGACGATCCCCGGGTGGCCACCACGGCCCGGCTGACGGGGGCCCGGGTGCTGCCGGACGTCGCCGGTGGTCTCAACGCCGCGTTCCGGCACGGCGCAGCCGGCACCGACGGGTGGGTGGCCGCGCTCACCGCCGATCTGCCCGCGCTGCGCCCGGCCGAACTGGCGGCCGCGCTGGCCGCGGCGCAGGCCGGCCCGCCGGACGTACGCCGGTTCGTCGCCGACGCGCCGGGGACGGGCACCGTGCTGCTGGTCGCGCCGCCGCGCGTACCCCTGGATCCCCGGTTCGGGCCCGGCTCCGCCGCGGCGCACGCGGCCAGCGGCGCCCGACCGCTCACCGGCGACTGGCCCAGCCTGCGGCGGGACGTCGACACCGCCGACGACCTCGCGGCGGCGGCCCGGCTCGGGCTCGGCTCGGCCAGCGCCGCGCTGACCGACGGCTGCCGCACCGGTTGACCCGGCACCCGGTGTACGGTGCTGGGCATGCAGGGCACGGTGGCGACCTTCGACGCGGCGACGCGCAGCGGGCTGCTGCTGCTCGACGACGGCACCGAGCTGGCCTTTCCGGCGCGCGCCTTCGACGCCTCCGGGCTGCGCCTGCTCCGGCTCGGCCAGCGGGTCCGCGTCGAGACCGACGCCGCGGGCGACGTCGTACGCGTCACACTGCCGACGATGTCGTGACAACGACGATGTCCTGACCACCCAGCCGAAGTTCATTTTGCGTTAACCCGGATCGGGTGATTATGAGCGGGTGAGCACCCCTCGCGAACGCCCCGACAGTCCCGCCGGCACCGATGACACCACCAGCCGCAACGGTGACCGCCCGCGCGGCACCGACGGTCGGTTCCGGTCCGGCCGACCGACCCCGGACGACGTGGCCGGCACCGACCCCGCCGCCGCCTCCGCCGGGCTGGACGAAGTGCTGGACCCGACGGCCGCACCGGGCCCACCGGCGGAGCCCGAAGAGCCCGCCCCGAGCCGGCCACTGCCCGAGGACCGGTTCCTCAACCGGGAGCTGTCCTGGCTCGACTTCAACGCCCGGGTGTTGGCCCTGGCCGAGGACCCCGGCACCCCGCTGCTGGAGCGGGCCAAGTTCCTGGCCATCTTCGCCAGCAACCTGGACGAGTTCTACATGGTGCGGGTGGCCGGGCTCAAGCGCCGGCTCTCCGCCGGCCTGCCGGTACGCGGTGGCGACGGCATGCCGCTGCGGACCCAGCTGGACCTGATCGCGGAGAAGGCCGCCACCCTGGTCACCCGGCACGCCAGCTGCTTCGTCGACGACGTGCTGCCGGGGCTGGCCGCCGAGGGCATCCGGCTACTGCGCTGGTCCGACCTCGGCGACGTCGAGCGGGAGCGGCTGCGTACCTACTTCCGCGAGCAGATCTTCCCGGTGCTCACCCCGCTCGCCGTCGACCCGGCCCACCCCTTCCCGTACATCTCGGGGCGTTCGCTCAACCTGGCCGTCTCGGTACGCGACCCGGACGGTGGGCCGGAGCTGTTCGCCCGGGTCAAGGTGCCGAACAACGTGCCCCGGTTCGTCCGGGTCGACCGGGACCAGCCCGGGGTCCGGATGCTGCCGGTGGAGGACCTCATCTCCGTCCACCTCGGTCAGCTCTTCTCCGGCATGCAGGTGGTCGAGTGCCACCTGTTCCGGGTCACCCGCAACGCCGAGGTGGAGGTCGACGAGGACCGCGACGAGGACCTGCTCCAGGCCCTCGAACGGGAGTTGGCCCGCCGCCGGTTCGGGCCACCGGTCCGGCTGGAGGTGGCCGCCTCCATCTCCGATCACATGCTGGAACTGCTGATCCGCGAGCTGGACATGGACACCCAGGACGTACTGCGGGTCCGTGGTCTGCTCGACCTGTCCGCGCTGTGGCAGCTGTACGGCGAGGCCGACCGACCCGACCTGAAGGATCCGCCCTTCGTCCCGGCGACCCATCCCCGGCTCACCGAGGGCGAGGTGCCGCGCAGCGTCTTCGCCACCCTGCGCGACGGGGACGTGCTGGTACATCACCCGTACCACTCGTTCGCCACCAGCGTGCAGCGTTTCGTCGAGCAGGCCGCGGCCGACCCGAACGTGCTGGCCATCAAGCAGACCCTCTACCGCACCAGCGGCGACTCGCCGATCGTGGACGCGCTGGTCGACGCGGCCGCCGCCGGCAAGCAGGTGGTGGTGCTGGTCGAGCTGAAGGCACGCTTCGACGAGGTGGCGAACATCGGCTGGGCGCGCACCCTGGAGCGGGCCGGCTGTCACGTGGTGTACGGCCTGGTCGGCCTCAAGACCCACTGCAAGACCGCCCTGGTGGTACGCCAGGAGGGCAACCAGATCCGGCGCTACTGCCACATCGGTACCGGCAACTACCACCCCAAGACGGCCCGGCTGTACGAGGACTTCGGCATGCTCACCGCCGACCCGGAGATCGGGGCCGACCTGACCGACCTGTTCAACGTGCTCACCGGCTACAGCCGGCAGACCGCGTTCCGCCGGCTGCTGGTGGCACCGCAGGGCATCCGCAGCGGCCTGATCGACCGGATCGAGCGGGAGATCGCACACGTCCGCCTCGGCATGCCGGGACTGGTCCAGTTCAAGGTGAACGCGCTGGTAGACGAGGAGATCACCGACGCGCTGTACCGGGCCTCCCAGGCCGGCGTACACGTCGACCTGATCATCCGGGGGATGTGCACGCTGCGCCCCGGGGTATCCGGGCTGTCGGAGAACATCCGGGTCCGCTCGATCCTCGGCCGGTTCCTGGAACACTCCCGGATCTTCCGGTTCGGCAACAACGGCGACGCCGAGTTCTGGATCGGCTCGGCCGACCTGATGCACCGCAACCTGGACCGGCGGGTCGAGGCACTGGTGCAGGTCGGCGACCCGGTGGCCCGCGCCGAACTGGACGAGGTACTGGCGGCGGCGATGAGCCCCGACGTCGACGCGTTCGAGCTGGGCCCGGACGGCAACTGGACCCGGCGTACCGGCACCCCCGGGACCACCCAGGCCCACCTGCAGGAGCTGTTGCTGCGTCGGGTCGGCAGCACCGCCGGGTCGGCGGCCCGGGCATAGGCTGGGCGGATGGTCGAGGCGATCCGGGCGGCCGGCGGTGTGGTCTGGCGACCGGCACCGCACGGCGGTCCACAGGTGTGTCTGGTGCACCGCCCGCGATACGGGGACTGGACGCTGCCGAAGGGCAAGCTGGAGCCGGGCGAGCACGCGATGCTGGCCGCCGTACGGGAGGTCGCCGAGGAGAGCGACGCGCAGGCGGCACCCGAGGTCCGGCTGCCCAGCGTCCGCTACCGCAGCGAGGGTCTACCGAAGGTGGTCGACTACTGGTCGATGCGGGCGGTGGGCACCGGCGGCTTCCAGCCGGGCACCGAGGTCGACGAGGTGCGCTGGCTGGAAGTGGACGAGGCAGTGGCGTTGGTCAGCTACCCGCACGACGTGGAGGTGTTGGCCGCGTTCGCCGCGCTGCCCCCGGTCACCGCCACGATGCTGCTGGTCCGGCACGGCCACGCCGGCAGCCGGTTGTCCTGGTCCGGCCCGGACGCGGGCCGCCCGCTGGATCCGCGGGGCTGGTCCGAGGCGCACGCGCTGGCCCCGCTGATCGCGCTGATCCGGCCGACCCGACTGCTCTCCGCCTCGCCGCGCCGGTGCCTACAGACCCTCGACCCGGCCGCCGCGCTGCTGGACCTGCCGATCGAGGTGAGCGGCGACCTGGACGAGCCGCTGGCCGGTCAGCAGGCCGACGAGTGCGTACTGGCCGCCGCAGGACGGTTGAGCGCCCTGGCCGCGGCCGGTGAACCGGTGGCGGTGTGCAGCCAGGGCAAGGTGATCCCGGGTGCCCTGGGGCAGCTGAGCGGGACGAACGGCGACTACACGACCGGCAAGGGCGGGGGTTGGCTGCTCGCCTTCAGCGGCGACCGGCTACTCGCCGCCGACCGCCTCTGAGCAACCCCGACCACACTGTCAAGCGAGGCGAGCAAGGGCGAGGCAGCCTTAAGGCAGGGCCGGCAGCGGCGGGCGGACCCGGGGGTCACTGCCCCGCAGCGGTGGGCAGGGTGAGGGTGACGGCGACCGGAAGGTGGTCGCTGGCGATGCTGCGTACCGCGACGGGATCGCTGGTGGCCAGGTCCGGCGAGACGAAGATGTGGTCGATCTGCTCGTCCGGTTCGTCGGCGGGACTGGTGACCAGCGGCCGCACCGCCGCGAACGCGTCGACCAGGCCGGCACCGGTGAACGCGGCGAACGCCGGGTTGCCCGGTTCGGTGTTGAAGTCACCGGCGACCACCAGCGGCACGCCGTCGGCGTACGCGATCGCGAACTCGGCGACCGCGCGGGCCTGGACCACCGGATCCGTGCCGGGCGGCGGCTGTAGGTGGGTGCTGACCACCGCCAGCCGTACGCCCTCGCTGAAGTCGACGGTGACGCCGAGGGCCTGCGCACCGGTGGGCGCGCCGACGGCGGGCAGCGGACGGGTCTGCGCCCGCTGTACCGGCCAACGGCTCAACACCGCGTCTCCCCAGAGCGCGCCCGCGGCGGGCGCGAAGACGTAGGGCATCTCCAACCGGGCGGCGAGCAGGTGCAGCGTGTCGTGGCCGCCGTTGAGCAGCCAGCCCCGGTCGACCTCGCTGAGCACCACCACGTCGGCGCGGCCGACCGCGCGTTCCAGCCCGGCCAGGTCGAGCCGACCGTCCAGGCCGAAGCCCATCCGGATGTTGTACGCGACCAGCCGCACCTGCTCCGGTGGCCCGTCGCGGTTGGTCGCCACCAGCCACGGCCCGTGCAGCAACGCGGCCACGAAGGCGAGCAGGGCGGCCAACCCGGCCGCCGGCCAGGCCGGGACGGGATCCGCGACCGCTGCCGGTACCGCCGGCCGGTGCCGGCGGAGGCCACCCAGCGCGACGACGCCGACCAGGGCGGCCACCAGGACCGGCAGCCATCCGTTGGGATAGCCGATGTCGTAGGCGGCGTAGTGGAGCACCGCCCCGACCGCGAAGACGAGCATGCCGCCGAGGGCGGCGTACCCCCGCCGGGTGGCGGTCGCTGCCTCGCCGGAGCCGGCCGTCAGGGCCAGGCACCCGCCCAGGCCCGCCGCGGTCAGCAGCATCGCGACGCCGAGCACCACCGGCGGCCCGTACCCGAAGAGCACCGCTCCCGCCAGCAGCAGTACCGGTGACAGCGGACGCCACCGCTGTCGGGGTGGCGTCAGCGCGCCGAGCACGAACAGCGCCACCGCGACCCCCAGCGGGGCCAACGCGAACAGCGGCGGTACGGCGGTGCCGGCGTCGCCGAACCAGAACGACATGGCGGTGCTGGCGACCGCCGGTGACAACGCGACCATGCCGCCCAACAGCAGGGCCGGCCCGGTGAGCAGCCAGCCTCGGCCCCCCGGCACCGCCTGGTCGCCGGTCGGCCGTTGCCCGACCGGCCGTTGCCCGACCGGCCATTGCCCGACCGCGTCGCCGGTGTCCGGGCGGCGGACGAGCGCCGTCTCACCGACAAGCAGGAGCGCCACCAGTACGACGCTGAGCGCCCACGCCTCCCAGCTCCCCCACCAGACCAGGTCGTGCGTGCCGACCAGCCCATGGCCGAGCGCACCCGCGGTGAGCCCCAACGTCAACCCGGGTACCGGTTGCGCGATCCGGGCCGCGATGGCGGCCAACCACACCAGCCCGGCCAGCAGGCCGGTGGTGGCCAGCCAGAGCTGCGTCCGACCGCCCGGCGCGGCGGTGAGGGCGAGCCGGGCGGCGCACAGCACGACCGCCGCAGCGACACCGACGGGGCGGGCGCCGACACGTCCGACGAGCGCCGGTGCGGCGAGCGCGAGTACGAACCAACCGAGCGCGAACCCACCGAGCAGCTCGGCCGGGGTCGACGCGGCCTGCCCGAAGATGGTGATGACCGACGGCAGGAAGACCCGGAGCACGTCGGTCAGCACGACGAGGCCCACTGCCAGGGTGATGGTGGCGAGGTGGCGGTGACGCAGCACGGTTCCTCTTTCGCCGAGGGGTGGTGCGGCGATTCTGGGTGCGCCGTCGTGTCCCGGTCAACGGGGCGAGGGTCCGGCGGTCCGGCCGGGAACACGGCGAGGGCGCCCACCGTGCTGGTGGGCGCCCTCGTCGTACGGCCGGCTCAGCGCCGGGTCGCTGCCTTCCTGGCCGGCGCCTTCTTCGCCGGAGCCTTCTTGGCGGTCGCGGTCTTGCGGGCCGCAGTGGTCTTGGACGCCGCGGCGGTCTTCTTCGCCGGAGCGGCCTTCTTCGTGGCGGTCTTCTTGGCCGCGGGGCTCTTGGCCGTGGCGGTCGTCTTGGCCGTGGCGGTCTTCTTCGCCGTGGCCGTCTTCGCCGCCGTGGTCTTCTTCGCCGCGGTGGTCTTGGTCGCCGCCGTGGTCTTGGACGCCGCGGCGGTCTTCTTCGCCGGAGCCGCCTTCGTCGCGGTCGTCTTCGTCGCGGTCGTCTTCTTCGCGGTGGTCGCCTTGGCACCGGTGGTCTTGGCGGTGGCCGCGGCGACCTTCTTTGCCGCCGCCGTGGCCTTCGGCACCTTGCCGCTGGCCACCATCTCCTTGAATCCGGCGCCCGGACGGAAGGTCGGCACGGAGGTCTTCTTGACCTTCACCGCCTCGCCGGTACGCGGATTGCGCGCTGTTCGGGCCCCCCGTACACGCTTCTCGAACGCCCCGAAACCGGTGATCGCCACTTTCTCGCCCTTGGTGACCGCTGCCTGGACCTCAGCGAGGACCGCGTCGAGCGCGGCCGTCGCCGTCTTCCGGTCCCCCAGGCGAACGGCGAGCGCCTCGATGAGCTCGGCCTTGTTCACGACTTCCTCCTGATTGTGCAACTGACTCGACGCGAGCCATTCTGCGCGCACGGTATGCCCTGTGCTGCCGGGACACAAACATTCGGTGGAAAAAAGCCCTTGTGTCGTAACGGATTCGCCCCCGCCGGTGGCACCGGCGGGGGCGAAATCGGCTGCGGACAGCGGCGAACGGCTAGCCGACCCGGGGCAGGAAGGCCGACCGGGTGGCCTCGAAGGCGCCGATCTGCGCCTCGTGGCGGAGGGTGAGTCCAATGTCGTCCAAGCCCTCCATCAACCGCCACCGGCTGAAGTCGTCCAGCGGGAACGACCAGTTCGAGGCACCCACCCGGACCTGTCGGGCAGTCAGGTCGACGGTCAGCTCGGCAGCCGGGTCGGACTCGACCAGATCCCAGATTTCTTCGACCGCTTTCAATTCCAGCTCGACTGGCAGGAGACCTTCCTTGAGTGCGTTGCCACGGAAGATGTCACCGAAGCGAGGAGAGATCACGACTCGGAAGCCGTAGTCGCGCAGCGCCCACACCGCGTGCTCCCGCGACGACCCGGTGCCGAACTCCGGACCGGCCACCAGAATCGACGCACCAGAATATGATTCATCGTTGAATACGAATCCCGGATCCTCGCGCCACGCACTGAACAGCCCGTCGGCGAAACCCGTGCGGGTCACCCGCTTGAGGTACACGGCCGGGATGATCTGGTCGGTGTCCACGTCGGACCGACGCAGCGGGACGGCGGTGCCGCGGTGCACGGTGAACTTGTCCATCTGTCGCAGCCCTTCTACAGATCGGCGGGGGCGGCCAGCCGGCCGGCCACGGCGGTCGCGGCGGCGACCGGCGGGCTCACCAGGTGGGTACGGCCACCCCGGCCCTGGCGGCCCTCGAAGTTGCGGTTGGAGGTGGAGGCGGAGCGCTGCCCCGGCGAGAGCGTGTCCGGGTTCATCCCCAGGCACATGGAGCAGCCGGCGAAGCGCCACTCGGCGCCGGCGTCGGTGAAGACCTTGTCCAGCCCCTCGGCCTCGGCCGCCTCCCGGACGGCGGCGGAGCCGGGCACCACCAGCATGCGTACGCCGTCGGCGACCTGCTGACCGCGCAGCACGTCGGCCGCGGCCCGCAGGTCCTCCAGCCGACCGTTGGTGCAGGAGCCGACGAAGACCACGTCCACCGAGAGATCCCGCAGCGGCGTACCGGGCCGCAGGTCCATGTACTCCAGGGCGCGGCGGGCGGCGGCCCGCTCGGGCTCGGTGCCGAAGTCGTCCGGGTCCGGCACCGCGGCGCCCAGCGGCGCGCCCTGACCCGGGTTGGTGCCCCAGGTGACGAACGGCGTGATCTCGGCGGCGTCGAGGGTCACTTCGGCGTCGAACGTCGCGCCCTCGTCGGTGGGCAGCGTCCGCCAGTACGCGACCGCGGCGTCCCAGTCGGCGCCGGCAGGCGCGTTCGGCCGCCCCTTCAGGTACGCGAAGGTGGTCTCGTCCGGCGCGATCATGCCGGCCTTGGCACCCCACTCGATGGACATGTTGGCGATGGTCATCCGGCCTTCCATGGACAGCGCGCGGATCGCCTCGCCGCGATACTCCACGATGTGCCCGCGTCCGCCGCCGGTGCCCACCTTGGCGATCAGCGCGAGCACCAGGTCCTTCGCGGTGACACCGGGGCCGAGCCGGCCGTCGACGGTGACCGCCATCGTCTTGGGGCGGGCCTGCGGCAGCGTCTGGGTGGCCAGTACGTGCTCGACCTCGCTGGTGCCGATGCCGAACGCCAGCGCACCGAACGCGCCGTGGGTGGCGGTGTGCGAGTCGCCACAGACGATCGTCATGCCGGGCTGGGTCAGCCCGAGCTGCGGGCCGATGACGTGCACGATGCCCTGGTTCTCGTCGCCCAGCGGGTGCAGCTTCACGCCGAACTCGGCGCAGTTGCGGCGCAACGTCTCGATCTGCGTACGGGAGGTGGGGTCGGCGATGGTGAGCAGGTCGCCACGGCGCTGCTGGAACGAGGGATCCGCGTACCCGGTCGGGGTGTTGTGATCCTCCGTCGCGAGCGTGAGGTCGGTACGGCGCACCGGGCGCCCGGCCAGGCGCAGCCCGTCGAAGGCCTGCGGGCTGGTCACCTCGTGCAGCAGGTGCAGGTCGATGAAGAGCAGATCGGGCTCACCATCGGCGGACCGGACGACGTGCGCGTCCCAGACCTTCTCGGCCAGGGTCCTCGGCTCAGGAGTGACTCCCACCATCTGGACATCCTAAATTCTGGGAGGTAAATTTCGGCTTGTGGGACACAGTATGAGCGGTGTCGGCGTTCTCGACAAGGCGGTGGTCATCCTGGCCGCCTGTGTCGACGGCGCCAGCCTGGCCGAACTCGTTGAACGCACCAAGCTGCCCCGGGCCACCGCGCACCGGCTGGCACAGGCGCTGGAGATCCATCGGATGCTGGTCCGGGACACCCAGGGCCGCTGGCGTCCCGGCCCCCGGCTGGGCGAGCTGGCCAACGCGGCGCCGGACGTTCTGCTCACCGCGGCCGAGCCACTGCTGGCCGCGCTCCGCGACGCCACCGGCGAAAGCGCCCAGCTCTACCTACGCCGGGCCGACGAACGAATCTGCGTGGCCGCCGCCGAGCGGGCCAGCGGCCTGCGGGACACCGTCCCGGTGGGCTCGGTACTGCCGATGATCGCCGGCTCGGCGGCGCAGATCCTGCTCGCCTGGGAGCCGCCCGAGGCGGTGATGCCACTCCTGCCCCGCTCGAAGTTCACCGGCCGCACCCTCGCCGAGGTACGCCGTCGCGGCTGGGCGCAGAGCGTCGCCGAACGCGAGGCCGGCGTGGCCAGCGTCTCCGCCCCCATCCGCGACCGCACCGGCCGGGTCATCGCCGCCATCTCCATCTCCGGCCCCATCGAACGCCTGGGCCGCCGCCCCGGCGAACGCCACGCCATGGCCGTGGTGCGAGCCGGCCAACGCCTCTCCGGCCTCTGACCACCCTCTCCACCCCCCCGCCCTCCCCGCCCTCCCCGCCCTCCCCGTTGATCATGATGTGATTACCACGACACGCCGGACATGAGGGCAATAACTTCATGATCAACGGGCCAAGGAACGGGGCCAAGGAACGGGGAGGGGCGGGAGGGGAAGGGGAGAGCCCGTCTCGCGGGGCGAGACGGGCTCTGGTGTGGTAGCCCCGACCGGATTCGAACCGGCGCTACCGCCTTGAGAGGGCGGCGTCCTGGGCCGCTAGACGACGGGGCCAGGGACTTTCCTGTTCACCAGCCCTCACGGGCGGTGCGGGAGTAGTCTAGCGACGCCCGCGTGCCGGGCCACAGCGGGGGTCGGCGAGCGGAGGCGGCCGGTGGGCAGGTGGGATAAACGAAAAACGGCCCGCCCCACGTGGTGGGACGGGCCGGATCTGTAGCCCCGACCGGATTCGAACCGGCGCTACCGCCTTGAGAGGGCGGCGTCCTGGGCCGCTAGACGACGGGGCCAGAACACAAGTGCGACACCACCTGACGGTGGTGCCGCCGAACTCTACCAGACCTCACGACCGAAGCCCGCTGTGGAGCATCGGTGCTGAACTCCACCAGAATCCAGCGACCTCGATTCTTTGGAATCTCGGCTGCGCTGGGGTACCAGGACTCGAACCTAGACTAACTGAACCAGAATCAGTCGGGCTGCCAATTACCCCATACCCCATCGGCCCCTTGCGGCGCCGGGATCAAACTCTACCCTCCCGGCACCGACAGGCCAAATCGACTTCCCCAAAACGCCCTTGAGCTGCGAAAACAGTGATCAGGTCGCAGACACGACAGGGTTGGTCAGTTCGCCGATCCCGTCGATCCGGACCGAGACCGTATCCCCCTCCGTGAGCGGGCTAACCCCCGCTGGCGTACCGGTCAACACGATGTCGCCCGGCAGCAGGGTCATCACGTGCGAGACGTACGACACCAGGGCCGGTACGTCGAAGACCATGTCCCGAGTACGGCCCAGCTGGCGGACCTCCATCTCCTCCGGATCGCGACCCACCTCACACCGGATCTCCAGGTCGGTGACGTCGAGGCCGGTGGTGATCCAGGGCCCGATCGGGCAGAACGAGTCGAACCCCTTCGCCCGGGTCCACTGACTGTCGGAGCGCTGCAGATCCCGAGCCGTGACGTCGTTGGCGCAGGTGTAGCCGAAGATGGCCCGCTCCGCGGCGGCCCGATCCGCCCGGCGTGCCCCCGGCGCGCCGATCACCACCGCCAGTTCGGCCTCGTGCTCGACCTGCTTGCTGAACTCGGGCAACCGGATCGCGTCCCGGGGGCCGATGACGGAGGTGGAGGGCTTGAGGAACAGCAGCGGCTCCTTCGGCACCTCGTTGCCGTGTTCGGCGGCGTGTTCGGCGTAGTTGCGGCCGACACAGACCACCTTGCTGGGCAGGATCGGCGAGAGCAGCCGGACGTCGGAGAGCGCCCACCGGACGCCGCTGAAGTTGATCTGACCGAACGGGTGGCCCGAGATCTCGGCGATGGTGAGCCCCGCGGGGCCCGCCTCCGGCTCCCCCTCGACGACTCCGAACGACATTCCCTTGGCATGAGCGAAACGAGCGATACGCACCCGGCCAATCTAGTCCGGCCCCTGAGCAGGTGCGGCACCTTACCCGCGACGATCTCCCCGGGGGCGGGATTCGCCGCTTCGTACCCGCCCGACGTGCGACCGCACCTAGCGTCGGCTGCGGAGGTTCGTTCGTATGCCTGCATCGACACGACACCACAGGGCCCTCGCGGCCATCGTGCACTGCGTCGGGTTCCTCACCGCCGCCCTACCGGTGCTGCCGACGGCCGCCACCGGCGAGGCCACGAAACGACCGCCGCCGGCCGCCAGCACCGGCGACGCCGCGGCACGACCGCTACCGGCGGCCAGCAACGGCCCGGCAGCGGCCGGACGACCGGTCGCGGCGGCCGCCAACGGCCCGGCAGCGGTGGGACGACCGCTACCGGCGGCGACGCCCGAACCGACGATGCCGTCGGCTCCGCCGGCAGTGCCCACGCCGACCAGACTCGCCTCACCGGCTCCCGCGCCGAAGGTCAGCGTGGCGGTCGCGGCGGCGGGCGGCGCCGAGCCGGGCTACCGCATCGAGGTCCGTAACGCCGGCAGTGCCGCGGTGGACACCACGGTGCGCCAGGAGCTTCCGCAGGGCGTCTCGGCGACGGCGATCAGCGACGGCGGCCGGGAGGTACGCCCGGGCGGGTCTTCGGCGACCGAGGTGACCTGGCGGCTGAAGTTGCCGCCCGGCAGCACCACCACGCTTGACACCACGCTGACCAGCGCCGTGGCCCGGCAGCCGGTGACCGCACCGGCGTGCGCCTTCGCCAGCGACGGCCGGCAGCCGTACGACTGCGCGAGCGCGACCTGGACGGCGCCGGGTGCCACGGCGGCCGAGCCACAGGGTACGTCGGGGTGGCGCCGTCAGGCTCCGGCGCTGCTGGCCGGAGCGGTCGCGCTGCTGGTGCTCGGCGGGGTGGCCTTCGTCACCTGGCGCCGGAGCCGCCGGCCGGTCGCCGCAGCGCTGGCCTCGGACGGCCCGGGTACGGTCTACCCCCGCCCGGCGGCGCCCCGCCCACCGAACCGCCGTCGTACCCCGCCGATCTGGCTGATCGTGCCGGTGGCCGCGACGGTGCTGGCCGGCACGTTGGGCGCGGCTGCGTGGACCGCCACCCGGCAGGTCACCGCGATCGACACGGACAGCCAGCCGACCAACGGCGCATGGAAGGGCACCGGGGTCAGTGGTGGGCTGGGGGTGCCGCTGCGCGAGGACGCGTTCGAGTTCACCGTCTTCCGGATGATCTGCGACCCGGGGCAGGGTGCCCGGCAGTGCCAGGCGACGGTCGGCGTCCGCAACCTGACCCCGGAGCACCAGAGCTGGCACGGCAAGTTGCAGCGGGCGTACCTGGCCGACGGGAACTGGGTGACCACCGACGAGCAGGCCACCCGGCGGGCCAACCAGGGACGGGACGTCTTCGCCGAGCCGATGGCGGCGGGCAGCCGGATGGTGTTGCCGCTGGTCTTCACGGTCAACGGCCGGGAGGCGCCGCAGCGACTGGAGCTCCGCAGTGGGGTCTTCTCCGCCGGGGTGCGGGTGGACGTGCCCTGACCTGCGGGCACGGCCCCGAGGGTGGCGGTGGTACCCTTGGGGCCGTGACCGCCGCACTCGCCCCCGCCGTGCTCGACGCGGCGGCCTGGCGTGCCCGCCGCCGCGCCCACGAGCAGCGGGTGGAGGGCTGGCTGATCCCGCATCTGGCCCGCCGTCGCCGGGGTGAGAAACATCCGGTGGAGGACTTCCTCTTCACCTACTACTCGTACCGGCCGGCGCAGTTGCGTCGCTGGCACCCGGGCGCGGGGGTGGTGTTGCGCGACGCGGACCCCGCCGACTTCGGCCCGGACTACCGCCTGGTCGCCGCCGGGGTCGCCCTGGACGCCGCGGCGGTCCGCGCCCGGCGGGCCGACTCGGCGCGGTGGACCGCCGCCCTGTTGGCCGCGACCGCGCGGCGGCCGGCACAGCTGGGTTGTTTCGGGATGCACGAGTGGGCGATGGTCTACCGGCTAAGCCCGCAGGAGGTACGGCACGAGGCGTGGCCGTTGCGGCTGAGCCCGCAGCGCACCGCCGAGGTCGTCGAGGAGCGCGGCGTACGGTGCAGCCACTTCGACGCGTACCGCTTCTTCACCGCGCCGGCCCGGCCGCTGAACGTGCTGCGACCCACCCGCGAGACCCAGCACGACCATGAGCAGCCGGGCTGCCTGCACGCCAACATGGACCTCTACAAGTGGGCGTACAAGCTCTCGCCGCTGGTGCCGTCGGAACTGGTGGCCGACTGCTTCGCGCTGGCCCGGGAGATTCGGGAGCTGGACATGCGGGCGTCCCCGTACGACCTATCGGAGCTGGGCTATCCGCCGGTTCGGGTCGAGACCGTCGAGGGCCGGCACGAGTACGTGCTGGCGCAGCGGGCCTTCGCCGAGCGGGCCGGGACGCTGCGGGCCCGGCTGCTCGCCGCGCTCGCCGACGTCACCTGACCCCGGCTATCCGAAACATCTACACATAGTGATGGCGGCTCCGGCCCGGTCTCTCCGTCGCCCGGCCGGGCGAATGAGAGACGCTCGACTACTCGCCGTCAACCCGCCGGTCTCGCTTGCGCTGGGCGCGGCGCTTCTTCTCGGCCAGCCGTCGTTCCTTGGCCGCCCGCGACGGTCGGGTCGGACGGCGGGGCGGGGGTGGCGGGGCGACCGCCTCGCGCAGCAGCGCGGCCAGCCGTTCCCGGGCCGCCTCCCGGTTGGCCAGCTGGGCCCGGTGCTCGCTGGCGGCGATGGTCAGCACACCGTCGACCAGCCGTCCGGCGAGCCGGTCGAGCGCCCGGGCGCGCAGCGCCGGCGGGATGCTGGGCGAGCCGGCCAGGTCGAAGCTCAGCTCCACCCGGGAGTCGGCGGTGTTGACGCCCTGCCCGCCGGGACCCGACGACCGGGAGAAACGCTCCCGCAGCTCCGCGCCGGGAACGACCCAGCGATCGGTGACCCGCACTCCCTCGTCCACGCCCTGAGGCTAGCGCCCCGGAGGCCGATCCGGAGTACTGCTCGGGTCCGGCGCCACGGGTTCCGGATCGCTCCCACCGGCGGCGGCGTACGCCACCGCACCGATCAGGAGCAACACGATCACGCCGATCTTCGTGGTGACTACTTTGATCATCAGCCAGGCGGCACGACGCGCGCCGGGCACGGTCTTGCGGGCGGTCTGGTAGTCCTTCCAGCCCCGCCGCGCCCGGGCGTACGACGCCCCGACGCCACTTCCGACGATGAGCCCCACCAGCAGGAGGGCCGCGAAGAGAGGACGCTCCACCCACGCCAGTATCCATACTCAGCGTAATATTTCCATTTTCCGATCATCAGCGGCCGGTAATCCGACAGTTCGCCCATCTCTCCGTAATTGGACAGTCACTCTGAGTGAGTCAGCCGCCCTTTCCGATGATGGTGTCGGCGGTCTGCTGCACCTGTTCGATGGGGATGGCGAAGCCGATGCCGATCGAACCGTTGCCGTCGATGGTGGCGATGGCGGTGTTCACGCCGACCACCTCGCCTCGGGCGTTGACCAGCGGTCCACCGGAGTTGCCCGGGTTGATCGGGGCGTCGGTCTGCACCGCCCGGTGCCGGTTGTCACCGAGGCGCACCTGGCGGTCGAGCGCGCTGACGATGCCCGCGGTGACCGTACCCGACAGGCCCAGCGGCGACCCGACCGCCAGCACCGGCTCACCGACCCGGGTCGCGCCCGGTTTCGCCAGTGGCAACGAGGCCAGTCCCGCCGACGGGGGCAGCTTCAGCACGGCGAGGTCACTGCCGGGCTCGCGGCCGACCACCTCGGCGGCGAACCGCCGTCCGTCCGGCAATTCCACCGTCACCGGGCCGCCCCGCCCCTTGGCCAGGATGTGGTCGTTGGTGATGATGTGCTGCTCGGCGTCGACGGCGAAGCCGGAGCCGCTCGCCGACGCTCCGCCGGCCCCACCCACCAGCACCGACACCACGCCGGGCACGGTCTTCTCCGCGGCGGTCACCAGTTCGGCCGGCACCGGGGCGGCCGACGCGGCGGCCGGACCCGGAACAGCACCGCGGCCGGCCACCCAACCGCCGGCCAACGCGCCCGATCCGGTGGACATCGCCACCACCGCTAGCCCCGCCGTCAACCGGCGACGCCAGTTCCACGCCGTGCCGTCACGCCCGCCCCCGGCCGGGTTCCGGCCGCCTCGCCCGTCCGGGTCGAGCTCCGGGGAGACGAACCAGGGCCCGCGCGGCTCGCCGAGTCCGGTCTGCACTGCCATCGGTACGCTCCTCACGTGTGCGGCCGGCGCCGGCCGCTCCTGCAGGTCGTCGAGCCGGATCGAGGGTCAGGGCAGCCGGGAGAACCAGCGCATCGAGCCGAACGCCGCACCCATGGCGAACACCAGCCCGAGCCCGATGAACCGGGCCGAGATGTCCTGCCGCACGTTGCGCCAGCCCACCGAGCTGCCGATGTCGTCGTAGACCGCGCGCAGCTCGTCGCTCGTGCCGGCCTCGTGGTAGCCGCCACCGGTCTCCTCGGCGACGGCCTGCAACGTCTCCCCGTCGACCGGCACCTGGATCGGGCGGCCGCCCCGGTCGACGAAGCCGCTGGGCGTGCCGAACGAGATGGTGTGCACCGGCACCTCGACGGCGACCGCGTCGGCGGCGGCCTCCATCGGATCCATCCCCGAGGTGTTCGCGCCGTCGGAGAGCACGATGATCCGGGCCGGTGGCGGCGCGGTGGCGGCCTCGGCGTCCAGCGCCTTCACCGCGCCGAGCGAAGTGCTGATCGCCTCGCCGATCGCGGTGCCCTGCACGCCGGTGATCCCCTCGGCGAGCCGTTCGATCCCGTCGTGCAGCGCCTCCCGGTCGGTGCTCGGCGGCACCAGCACCGCGGCGCTGCCGGCGAAGGCCACCAGTCCGACGTTGAACTCCCCCGGCAGGCCGTCGGCGAACCGCCGGGCCGCGCTCTTGGCGGCCGCGAGCCGGTCCGGCTCCACGTCGGTGGCGAGCATCGAGGTGGAGACGTCCACGGCCACCATCACGGTGGCGCGTTCCCGGGGCACCCGGACCTCGGCGGTGGGCCGGGCGAAGCCGACGACCAGCAACGCCAGCATGGCCAGGAAGAGACCGGCCGGCAGGTGCCGCCGCCAGGTGGGTCGCCGGGGCGCCACCCGGTCGAGCAGCCGCAGGTTGGTGAAGCGGACGGCGTACCGGCTGCGGCGCCGCTGCGCCACCAGGTAGGCGATGGCCAGCGCGGCCACGCCGAGCAGCAACCAGAGCCGGACGGGCGACTGCCAGATCACGCGGTACCTCCCCGGTGCGGCCCGGCCGGGGCCAGGGCCAGTCGACGCTGGGCGTGCACGTGCCGCACGATGTCCGCCGCCCAGTCCCGGTCGGTACGCAACGCCAGGTGGCCGGCGCCGGCCCGGCGGAGCGCCCGGCGGAGCTGGTCACGCTGGGCGGCGGCGGCCGCCGCGTACCGTTCGCGCAGATCCCGGTCGCCGGTCCAGACCTCGCGGCAGTCGCCGGTCTCCGGGTCGGCGAGCGTGATCAGCCCGACGTCGGGCAGCTCCAGCTCACGCGGGTCGACGACCTCCACCGCGAGCACCTGGTGCCGCACCGACAGCCGGCGCAGCGGCCGTTCCCAGGCCGCCGGCAGCCGCGGATCGTCGGGCAGCCCGTCGAGGAAGTCCGACACCACCACGACCAGGCCGCGCCGGTTGGCCACCCGGTGCACCGCCGCCAGCGCCTCGGCCAGCCCGGCGCTGTCGGTGGTACGCCCGGTTTCCGGGTCGGGTCCGCCGAAGCGCGGTGCGGCCAGCAGCGCCCGCAGCAGCCGGATCAGGTGGGTACGTCCGCTGCGGGCGGGTACCCGGTGCAGGCCGTACGGCGTGAGCACCTGGGCGCCGAGGCGGCTGCCGGGGCCGGCGGTGAGGAAGCCGATGGTGGCCACCGCGGCCACGGCCAGTTCCCGCTTGTCCAGTTCGGCGGTGCCGTACTCCATGCTGGGGCTGGCGTCGACCAGCAGCCAGGTGGTCAGCTCGCGGTCGGCGTCCACCTCCCGCACGTGCGGCACGGTGGTGCGGGCGGTCACCGACCAGTCCATCCGGCGTACCTCGTCCTCGCCGGGCCGGTACTCACGGCTGCCGGCCGGTTCGCTGCCCGGCCCGGGCAGCAGGCCGCGCCGCTCGCCGTGCAGCAGCCCGTCGAGTCGCCGGGTGACGGTGAGTTCGAGCCGGCGCAGCCGTTGCTCCGGGGTGAGGTCGCCGAGCGTCGGATCCGCCGGTACGGCGACGGGGGTGCGGCGTCGCATCACGCGGCGGCCAGGTCGGCCGCGTACTCGGGCCGCTCGGTGGCCACCCGGGGTGGTGGAACGACCTCGATCAGCCGGTGCACCACCCACTCGGCGGTCACTCCGTCGGCGACCGCGTCGAAGGAGAGCACCAGCCGGTGGGCCAGCACGTCCACGGCAAGTTCCCGTACGTCGTCGGGCAGCACGTACTCCCGGCCGCGCAGCAGGGCCTGGGCGCGGGCGGCGGCGACCAGGCCGAGGGTGGCCCGGGGGCTGGCACCGTAGGCGAGCAGCGGGGCGATCTCCGGCAGCCCGAACCGGCCGGGGTCGCGGGTGGCGAGGATGAGGCGGACCACGTACTCGGCGATGGCGTGGTGCACGAAGACCTGGGTGGCCTGGAGTTGGAAGGCTCGCAACCGGTCCGCGTCGAGCACCTGGTGCGCCCGGGGACGGTCGGCGCTCATCCGGTAGAGGATGGCCAGTTCGTCGGCGCCGTCGGGATAGTCCACGACGATCTTCATGAGGAAGCGGTCCCGCTGCGCCTCGGGCAGCTGGTAGACGCCCTCGGACTCGATCGGGTTCTGGGTGGCCAGCACGAGGAAGGGGGCCGGTACCGGGTAGCTGCGCCCGCCGATCGAGACCTGGCGCTCGGCCATCGCCTCCAGCAGCGCCGACTGCACCTTGGCGGGGGCGCGGTTGATCTCGTCGGCGAGCACCAGGTTGGCCATGATCGGGCCCAGCTCGACGTCGAAGCTCTCCTTGGACGCCCGGTAGATGCGGGTGCCGACGATGTCGGAGGGGACGAGGTCGGGGGTGAACTGGATCCGGGAGAAGGTGCCGCCGACCACCGTCGCGAGGGTCTGCGCGGCCAGGGTCTTGGCCACGCCGGGCACCCCCTCCAGCAGGCAGTGCCCGTTCGCCAGCAGGGCGGTGAGGAGGCGTTCGACGAGCCGATCCTGCCCGACGATCACCCGCTTGACCTCGCCGAGGGTCTGTTCCAGCTCGGCCGCGGTCACGCCGAGATCGGCCGGGGTGGGCAGGCTGGCCATGGTGTCCGAGATGTCCGTCACGGTGCTTGCTTCCCGAGGCGGCCGTCGGACAAACGTCGGAATCTACGGCGGTCGGTGGCCCAGACGGCGCGCCGACGCCGGTACCTCGCGGACCGCACCGGGGCGGGCAAAGGGCACCAGGTGGGGTGTGGGCGGCACGGCCGGCCGGGTCCGGACGAACCGGCCGCAGACCGGTACGACCGTGGACAGCCGCGGGCCCCCGCCATGAGTTTGACGGGGGCCGGCGACGAGGGACGGTCAGCGGTGCACGAGGAGGTGGAACGGCAGGTCGGCGGGGACGCCCACGGAGTTGCGGGTCTGGATGAAGACCCCGTTGGGGGTCTGCAGCCGGGACGCCACGACGGCTTCGCCGCCGGCCGGGATGCAGCAGGCGTCCGGCCGGCCGATGGTGGCCACGTAGACCGCTCTGGTCACGTTGGAGCCGAACTGCACCTCGTACTGCCCGACGCCGTACTTGATGACGACGCCGTCGCCCCGGGCCTTGGTGCCGTTGCCGTTGACCACCGTGGCGTAGAAGCCCACGGCCTGGGTGCCGATCGAGTCACCCTGGGCGAGGGCGGCCTTGGCACTGTTCAGCGAGGCGGTGGTGACCGCCGGTTGCTGGCCGCTGCGCTGGGCGGCTCCGCTCGTCGGCTTCGCAGCGGCGATCCCGCCGCCGGCCAGCGCCAACGCGAGAGCCGCGACCGCCACTGCGGCCGCCTTACGTCGGAAAAAACTGGTCATGACAGGTCTCCCTTGTGACCGTGGAGGCCGGCCCGCCAGACGCGGGACGGTTATTGCCTGTTCCAAGCCGGGTGACAATGCGCCGAACCTGGGCATGCAGCAATTACGAACCGCACCTACGCGCGATTGCGCTCGGCGATCCACATGCGCTCTGAGCTGGGCTTTTATCTCTCGGGATGGACCACCCGACCAGCAGGAACGTAACACCCAAAAAAGCTTTGGGTCAATAGCTGATCACCCCCGCGGCTACTCTGATTCAGAATCGACAGAATGCCGAAAGGTGAATTGGGAGAACCGTTCGTGAATCAGCGCGGTGCATTGTCCGCGCGTCCGCGTGACACCGGTGCACTAGCCTGCCGCTGTGCAGACCACCATCGCCGCCCGGGTCGGACCGCGGCTCGGGCGTACGACGTTGTGCTGGCTCGCCGTCGCACCGGGCGTCGGTTGGGCGGTCGCCCGCCTGGTCGGGCTGGACCGGGGGCCACTGGTGCAGCTGCTGGCCTTCACGCCGTACGCGGCGGTCGGGAGCCTGGCTCCGCTGCTGCTGGCGCTCGCGCTGCGGCGCCGCCGGCCGGCCGTGGTCGCGGCGCTCACCACCGCCGTGCTGCTCGCGGTCGTGGTGCCCCGCGCGCTGCCCGCCGCGCAACCGTCGGTCAGCGGGCCGGTGGTACGGCTGCTCACCGCCAACCTGTTGGCCGGCGCCGCCGACGCGACGACGGTGGTGGACCTGGTCCGCGCCGAACGCGTCGACGTGCTCGTCGTGCAGGAGTTCACCCCGTCCGCCCAGGCCGAACTGGACCGGCTCGGGCTCGACCGGCTGATGCCGTACCGGCAGCTCAACCCGGTCGTCGGCACGCCCGGCTCGGGGCTGTACGCCCGGCACCCGATCGCCCGGGGCGGGATACGGCAGCTGCGCGGCGGCTGGGGTTTCACCCAGGCGTACGCGACGGTCCGGGTGCCGGGCGCGCCCGAGGTACGCGTCGAGTCGGCGCACCCGGCGGCCCCGTACGCGCTGGACCAGACCGGTTACTGGCGCACCGACCTGGCCGCCCAGCCGCCGGCCACCCCGGACGGGCCACTGAGCGTCCTCGCCGGGGACTTCAACGCCACCCTCGACCACGCACCACTGCGCGCCCTGCTCGACACCGGCTACGTCGACGCCGCCGCCGCGGTCGGCGCCGGGCTGGCCGGCACCTGGGGCCCGTACGACGGTGACCTCATCCCGCCCGTCACCATCGACCACGTGCTGGTCGACCGTCGCATCGCGGTGCGCGCGCTGACCGTCCACGGCCTACCCGGCAGCGACCACCGGATGCTCCTGGCCGAGTTGCGGCTGCCGGCGGCCGACAGCTAGCTCACCCGCCTCAACGCCGGTCCAGGCCGTAGGTGAGGGCGTCGACCAGCGCGTGCCAGCTCGCCTCGACCACGTTGGGGTGCACCCCGACCGTGGTCCAGCCGCCACCTCGGCCGGCGGCCGTCTCGACCAGCACCCGGGTCACCGCACCGGTGCCGTGACTGCCCTCCAGGATGCGTACCTTGTAGTCGGCCAGCTCGAAGTCGAGCAGCTCCGGGTAGTGCCGGCCCAGGCCGACCCGCAACGCCTCGTCGAGGGCGTTGACCGGGCCGTTGCCCTCCGCCGTGGCGATCACCCGCTCGCCGCGTACCCGGATCTTCACCGTCGCCTCGGAGACCACCGCGCCGTCCTCCCGGTGCTCGACCAGCACCCGGTACGACTCCAGCTCGAACGGCCGGGCCGGCGCGGCGTCCGGAAGTTCGGCGCGGACCAGCAGCTCGAACGAGGCGTCGGCGGCCTCGAACGACCAGCCGCCGGCCTCCAGTTCCTTGACCCGCTTGGTGACCCGGGACAGCGTCTCCGGATGGCCGGCCAGATCCAGACCCAGCTCACGGCTCTTGAGCTCGATGCTGGCCCGGCCGGCCATCTCGGTGACCAGGATCCGCATGTCGTTGCCGACCACTTCGGGCTCCACGTGGTTGTAGAGCAGCGGATCCACCTTGATCGCGCTCGCGTGCAGCCCGGCCTTGTGGGCGAAGGCGGCGGCCCCGGCGTACGCCTGGTGGGTGTCGGGGGCGATGTTCGCGATCTCGGCGATGGCGTGGGAGACCCGCACCATCTGCGCCAGGCAGCCCTCCGGTAGGACCGGCAGCCCGAGCTTGAGTTGAAGGTTCGCCACCACGGCGAAGATGTCCGCGTTGCCGGGCCGTTCGCCGTACCCGTTGGCGGTGCCCTGCACGTGCCGGACCCCCGCCTCGACGGCGGCGATGGTGTTGGCCACCGCGCAGGCGGTGTCGTTCTGGGCGTGCATGCCCAGCAACTCGGGCGCGACGCCGATCCGGTCGGTGAGGTCGGCGATGGTCGCGGTCACCTGGGAGGGCAGCATCCCGCCGTTGGTGTCGCAGAGCACGAACCGCTCGGCGCCCGCGGCGAGCGCGGTCTCCACCACCGACGCGGTGTACGCCGGGTCGTGGCGGTAGCCGTCGAAGGTGTGCTCGCCGTCGACGAAGACCCGCCGCCCCTCGGCGACCAGGTGGGTGACGGTGTCGTGGATCATCGCCAGGTTCTCCTTGGCGGTGGTCCGCAACGCCCGCTCGACGTGCCGCAGATCCGCCTTGGCGACCAGGGCGATCGCCGGGGTCTGCGCGTCCAGCAGGCCGCGCACCTGCGGGTCGTCTGCGGCGACCGCGCCCGCCCGGCGGGTCGCGCCGAAGGCGACCAGCACCGCGTGCCGCAGGTCGAGTTCGGTGGCCGCCCGGCGGAAGAACTCGGTGTCCTTGGGCACCGCGCCGGGCCAACCGCCCTCGATGAACCCGACGCCGAACTCGTCGAGCAGCCGGGCCACCGCGAGCTTGTCGACCACCGAGTAGCTGAGCCCCTCACGCTGCGCACCGTCGCGCAGCGTCGTGTCGTAGACCTGGAACGTCATGGAGATCCCTTCATCGGGCACCGGCCGACGCAACAAAAAGACCCCCCGCGAATGCGGGAGGTCTGCGCGCTCGGCAGAGGGGAGGCCGGCGCGCTAGTTGCCAATAATGCGGGCGGTGCTGGTCACGCACTGCACTCTGCCACTCGCCGACCCGGTTTGGGAGGCGCAATCCACATGTCGGGACGATCGCCGGGGCCGGGTGAACCCGCCGGTGTAGGGCGCGACGCAGGGGGTAGGAACTTTCGGGACAAGGAAACACGTTCCTCCGAGACGACTCACCGTAGTCGAGGCAGGAGAGTTCCCATGGACAGGATCGACCAGAACACCACGCATGCCACGCCGGACCCGGCCCTGCGCGCCGTCGACCGGGACGACGTCGTGATGGGCGGCGGCACCCCCGCCGCCTTCGACCCGTGGAGCTACCGGGACGAGGCCGGCGTCGCCGGCAGCACCCTGATCGGCTACAAGGTCGAGGCCACCGACGGCTCGATCGGCAAGATCGACAGCGACAGCAGCGAGGTCAACGCCAGCTACCTGGTGGTCGACACCGGGCCGTGGATCTTCGGCAAGAAGGTCATGCTGCCGGCCGGTACGGTCAACCACGTCGACCACGAGGAACAGCGGGTCTACGTCGACCGGAGCAAGGACCAGATCAAGGCCGCGCCGGAGTACGACGAGACGGCCACCGACCCGGCGTACCGGGACAAGCTCGGCGGCTACTACAACGACACGTACGCCGCCACCCCGCCCGGCGGGCTCCGGTAGGCAGACCCGGCAGGACGTGACGGTCGGTGGGACTCGCTTCCACCGGCCGTTACCGTGTTCGGATGGACGCCAGTGAGCAGACTCGCCGAATCCCCTTCACCGCGATGTTCAACTTCCGGGACGTGGGCGGCTACCGCGGCCTGGACGGACGTACGGTCCGCACCGGACGGCTCTACCGCTCCGACTCCCTACACCGGATGGACCAGGCCGACCGCGACGCGTTCGCCGCGCTCGGCGTCCGGACCGTGATCGACCTACGCCGACCGCAGGAGGTCGACCGCTACGGTCGGGTCCCCGACTTCGACGGTCTCACCTACCGACACATCCACCCGGAGCACGCGCCCTGGGAGGAGCAGCCATACCAGTCCGACACCGACCTCGCCCGCTACCTCGCCGACCGGTACGCCGACCTGGCCCGCACCGGCACCGCCGGGCTTGCCGAGGCGATCGGACTCATCGCCGACAGCGCCAACGCGCCGGCCGTGGTGCACTGCGTCGCGGGCAAGGACCGCACCGGCATCGTCTGCGGCCTGACCCTCTCGGTGCTCGGCGTCGACGATGCCGAGATCGCGGCGGACTACGCGCTGAGCACCGAGGCGTCGCAACGGTTCGCCGCCTGGGTGGCCACCGCCCATCCCGACGTACCCGAGCTACCCGTGCCCTACCTGTCCTCGCCGGCCGAGGCGATGCTGCTCTTCCTGGCCGAGATCCGGGCGGGGCACGGCTCGGTGGACGACTACCTGCGGCACGCCGGGGTCACCGACGAACAGCTCGCCGCCCTGCGCACGCACCTGCTCGACTGACCGGCCGGTGTCCCGGCCGCGCGTCGTCCGCTGCGGGCGTACCCCCGAATGCGGTGCTGTCGGGCCACGGCGATGCCGCCGCGGCCCGACGCCGTCCGCCGCGGCTCAGAACACCCGGTGCACCCAGTTGTCCGGGTCGGCGGCCTTGCCGCGCTGGATGTCGACCAACTGCTGACGCAGCGCCATGGTCACGGTGCCGGGCTCACCACCGCCGACGGCGAACTCCCCGTCGGGGAAGCGCACCCGCCCGATCGGGGTGACCACCGCGGCGGTCCCGCAGGCGAAGACCTCACGCAGCCGACCGCTGGCGGCGTCGGCCTGCCACTCGGCGAAGGTCACCGGCCGCTCCTCCACCCGGTGCCCGGCCGCCTCGGCCAGCGCGATCACCGACTCCCGGGTGATGCCGGGCAGGATGGTGCCGGTCAACGGCGGAGTGGCGACCGTGCCGTCGTCGTAGACGAAGAACACGTTCATCCCGCCCAACTCGTCGACGTACTTGCGCTCCACCGCGTCGAGGAAGACCACCTGGTCGCAGCCGTTCTCGATGGCCTGGGCCTGGGCGGCCAGCGAGGCCGCGTAGTTGCCGCCGCACTTCGCCGCGCCGGTACCGCCGGGACCGGCCCGGGTGTAGTCGGGCGAGACCCAGACCGTCACCGGCTTGACGCCACCCGCGAAGTACGCACCCGCCGGTGAGGCGATCACCAGGTAGAGGTACTCGTTGGCCGGTCGGACACCGAGGAAGACCTCGCTGGCGAACATGAACGGCCGCAGGTAGAGGCTGGCGTCCTCGTTCTCCGGAATCCACTCCCGGTCGATCTCGATCAGCCGGTGCAGCGAGTCGACGAAGGTCTCCTCCGGCAACGCCGGCATGGCCATCCGCGCCGCGGAGGTGTTGAACCGGGCCGCGTTGGCGTACGGCCGGAACATGGTCACCCCACCATCGTCGGCGCGGTACGCCTTCATCCCCTCGAAGATCTCCTGCGCGTAGTGCAGCACCGCGCTGGCCGGATCCATCGGGATCGGCGCCCGCGCCTCGACCCGGGCGTCGTACCAGCCCTTGCCGTCGGCGTAGCGGATGGTGACCATGTGATCGGTGAAGACCCGGCCGAACCCGGGATTGGCCAGCAGCGCGGCCCGGTCGGCGGCGGATACCGGCGCGGGATTCGGACGGATCTCGAAGTCGAGCTTGTCACCACCGCTCATCGCGCTGACCTCCCTGGGGAACGACGGCATGCGCCGACCGCACGCCGGAAACATTTATGTGCCAGAAACTTACCCCGAACGACCGTTCAGCGGGTAGGTCGGCCGGTGGGCCGCCGAGTGACGATCACTGTCGGGCCCGCTGGTCGAGCGGGTCGCCGGGACCGGAGTCGAGGCCGGTCGGCCGCATCGTCGGCGGTCGACCGTGGTTGCCGGCGATCGCCGGCAGACTCAACAGGTTACGGCAGCCTCAGGCGGATACCTGGGCGGCGATCCGGTCGCCCACCTCGGCGGTGCGTACGGCTACGCCGGGCGCCCGGCTGGCCAGTTCCGCGCCGACCGCGGCGGTGATCCGGGCGGCGGCGTCGGCGTGCCCGAGCTGGTCGAGCAGCAGCGCGCCGGAGAGCACGGCGGCGACCGGGTCGGCCAGACCGCGCCCGGCGATGTCCGGCGCGGAGCCGTGCACCGGCTCGAACATCGACGGGTACGTGCCGTCGGGGTTGATGCTGCCGCTGGCGGCGAGCCCGATACCGCCGGTGACGGCGGCGGCGATGTCGGTGAGGATGTCACCGAACAGGTTGTCGGTGACCAGTACGTCGTACCGCTGCGGCTGGGTGACCAGGAACATCGCGGCGGCGTCGACGTGCTGGTACTCGGTGCTCACGTCGGGGTGCTCGGCGGCGACCGCGTCGAAGGTGCGGGCCCACAGCGAGCCGGCGTGGGTGAGCACGTTGGTCTTGTGCACCAGGGTCACCTTGCGCCGCTCGCGTCGGCGGGCCCGGGCGAAGGCGTCCCGGACGACCCGCTCCACTCCGTGCCGGGTGTTCAGGCTCTCCTCGGTGGCCACCTCGGCCGGGGTGTCGCGGTGCAACGCGCCGCCGGCGCCGGCGTACAGCCCTTCGGTGCCCTCGCGGACGACCACCAGGTCGACCTCGCCGGGCTTGACCGTGGCCAACGGACTGGTCACCCCGGGCCAGAGCCGCGACGGGCGCAGGTTGACGTACTGGTCGAAGGAGAACCGCAGCTTGAGCAGCAGGCCCCGCTCCAGCACGCCGGGCGGGACGGTGGGGTCGCCGACGGCGCCGAGCAGGATGGCGTCGTGCCCGGCCAGCTCGGTGAGCACCGAGTCGGGCAGCACCTCGCCGGTGCGGTGGTAACGTGCGGCGCCGAGGTCGTACTCGGTCGCCTCGACTCCGGGCAGCGCCACGTCGATGACCTTGCGGGCCTCCGCGACCACCTCGGGCCCGATCCCGTCCCCGGCCACCACCGCGATCCGTGCCACGTCCGTCAGCTCCTTCGCTCGTGTCCAGACGACGGTACGCCGCCGTCCCGCCTCCCGGTACGGATGTTCCAACTATCGGGAAAGCGGACGCACAGCAGCTTCTCAGTCTCCGCTCATGCTGCGGTCATCTGCACTGCCTAGCGTGATCGTCAACGGGCCGGTCGGCCCGACGACCACCACGACGACGTGGGACGTCGACGGAAGGACGGACGCGATGTGGACCGACGAGCAGCCCCGGACCCGCTGGGTCGACCCGGCGGCCTTCCGGTACCGCCGTCCCGACCTGCGACTGGGCCCCCGCGCGCCGCGTCCGGACCGGACCGCCCTGGTGGCCGGCGACCGGATCGCCGCCCGGCACACGGTACGCACCTCGACCGCCGAGTACACCCTGCTGCTCAACGCGCCCGAGTGGCTCGGCCGACGCGGCGTCGGCGAAGCCCTGCGCGACGCCGTGGCCGAACTGCGCGCGATCGACCTCACCTACGGCCCGAACCGACCGGAGAGTCTGGTGTCCCGGTTGCGCCGCGGCGAGATCGGCCCGGAGTCGTACCCGCCGCTGGCCGATCTGGTGGACCGGTGTGCCGCGATGCGGGCGGCCACCGACGGCTGGTTCGACGCCTGGGCGGTGCCGGGCGGCTTCGACCCGGGCGGCCTGCTCGGCGGCTGGGCGGTGGAACGCGCCGCGGCCCGGTTGCGCGCCGCCGGCATCCACGACTACGCCGTACTCACCGGAGCCGACCTGGTGGTACGCGGACACGCCGGACACGGTGGACCGTGGCGCGTCGCGGTACACCATCCGACCGACCGGCGCCGCGCACCGTTGGTGTTGGAGATGACGGCGGGTGCCGTCGGCACCTCCGGGGTGACCGGTCGGCGCGGGCACGTGGTGGACCCGCACACCGGCGAGCCGAGCGAAGAGATGGTGGCGGCGACCGTGATGGGGCCCGACCTCGCGGTCGCCGACGCCTACGCCACCGCGTTGTACGCCGCCGGCCCGACCGGGCTGGCCTGGTTCCGCTCCGGATCGGACTACCGGGCGCTGGTCGCCGCCGCCCGCTGAACCCGGGTCGTCGGGAACACCGGTCGCCGTCAGGGGATCGTCCGTTGTGGAGGATGCCGGTGGTGGGGGCAGCGATCGGCCTCCACGGTCGCGGCAACGACCGTGGAGGCCGCTCGGCGACGAGTGCGCGTGGCTTGCGCATTCGAGGGGTGCGGGCCGGTCGGTCGGACGTCGACCTCGCCACCCGAAGGCGGGCCGGTGCCACAGGCTCGGCCAGCGACCGCCCTCGTACGCTATCGAATCGACGCGTTTCGCGGCAAGGGTTCCACAGGGGACCATCCGGGACGCCGTCCGGCCCGTTCGCGGTTGGCCTGCGGAGGGTCGTTTTCGACAAGGTGAACCGCGGATGGCACGCTGTCCGCCGTGAGTTTCGATCTGAGCGTGTGGGCCCTGGCGAACGGGGCGACGCCCGAGGACGTGCGAGCGGCGGTGCAGCGGTGCCGGCAGGGCCAGCACGGTCGGCACCAACCTGACCCCCGGGTGGTGGCCTTCTACCGGGCGATCACCGGCAGCTACCCCGACCGGCCGGCTGTCCCGGGCACGCCCTGGGCGGTCGTACCGCTGCACACCGCGGCCGACCACATCGAGATGAACCTGGACCCGGCCTGCCCCGACCAGGTGCTGCTGGACATCGAACGGCTGGCCGGCGAACACCGGCTGATGCTCTTCGACGCCCAGGACGGCTCGGTCTACCCGCCGCCGGCAGCCCGACTGCCCGGCTGAACGACCCCACGTCGACGACGCTCCCCGCCGACGCGGCGGAGCCGGCGTCCGCACTTCGCGGACGGGACGGAACGACGAGGGGCCCGACCTTCGGCCGGGCCCCTCGCAGTCGTGCCTGGATCACTCGTCGCGCAGGTCCGCGGCGCTGGCCGCGGTCGCACCGATCGAGTCGGCGGCAGAGGTGAGCAGGTCGGCGCCGAGCGCCTGGTCCACGGTGAGGGTCATCAACGTCTCGCCGCCGGCCTCCCGGCGGGCCACCTGCATCGCCGCGATGTTGACGCCGGCCTCGCCGAGCAGCGTGCCGACGGTGCCCACCACACCCGGACGGTCGGCGTAGCGCAGGAACAGCAGGATGCCCTCCGCCCCGATCTCCACGTCGAAGCCGTCCACCTCGGTCAGCTTGAGGATGTCCCGGGTACCCGAGTGCGTCACCGTGCCGGAGACGCTGACCGTACGGCCGTCGGGCAGCGCGCCGCGTACGGTCACCAGAACCGGGTGCTCGGCGGTCTCGGTCTGGGTGTCGAGGGCGACCTCCACACCGCGCTGCGCGGCCAGGTGCGGCGCGTTCACGTAGGTGACCTGCTCCTCGACCACCGAGCTGAACAGGCCCTTGGTGGCGGCGAGCTTGAGCACCGACACGTCATGGTTGACGATCTCGCCGCGTACCTCGACGGTGACGCTGGCGGCCACGCCGCCGGCGACCGCGGTGAAGGCCCGGCCGAGCTTCTCGGCCAGCGGCAGCAACGGCCGCACGTCCTCGGCGACCACGCCGCCGGCCTGCACGTTGACCGCGTCCGGCACGAACTCACCCTGCAACGCCAGCTTCACGCTCTTGGCCACGGCCAGGCCGGCCTTGTCCTGCGCCTCGGCGGTCGAGGCGCCCAGGTGCGGGGTGGCCACCACGTTGTCGAAGGCGAACAGCGGCGAGGAGGTGCACGGCTCCTTGGCGTACACGTCCACCCCGGCGCCGCCGACCCGGCCCTCGGCCAGCGCGTCGGCCAGCGCCTGCTCGTCGATCAGCCCACCGCGGGCGGCGTTGACGATCCGCACCCCCGGCTTGACGATGGACAGCTCCTTCTCACCGATCAGCCCCACGGTCTCCGGCGTCTTCGGCAGGTGGATCGAGATGAAGTCGCTCTCCCGCAGCAACTCCTCCAGGCCGACCAGGCGTACGCCGAGCTGCGCGGCGCGGGCCGGCTGGATGTACGGGTCGTACGCGATCAGCCGGGTGCCGAAGGCGGCGATGCGGGACGCGAAGAGCACCCCGATGCGACCGAGGCCGACCACGCCGACGGTCTTGCCCTGGATCTCCACACCGGTGTACTTCGACCGCTTCCACTCCCCCGCCTTGAGCGCGGCGCTGGCGCTGGCGGTGTTGCGGGCGACCGCGAGCAGCAACGCGACGGCCTGCTCGGCCGCGGAGACGATGTTGGAGGTAGGTGCGTTGACGACCATGACGCCCCGCGCGGTGGCGGCCGGCACCTCGACGTTGTCCAGCCCCACGCCCGCCCGGGCCACCACCTTGAGCCGGGGCGCGGCGGCGATCGCCTCGGCGTCGATCTGGGTGGCACTGCGGACGATGACGGCATCGGCCTCGGAGAGCGCAGCGAGCAGGGCCGAACGGTCGGTGCCGTCCACGTGCCGGACGTCGAAGTCGTGCGCGAGCACCTCGATGGCGGCGGGAGCGAGTTCTTCGGCGATCAGTACGACAGGAGTCATTGGTCCTCGTATATGTCGTCAGAGCGGTCGGCCGGTGCGGTGGACGCTGCGCTGCGCCCGGCGCGTGCGGGGCCATGGCCGTCAGGTGCCGCCTGGAGCACCTACCCGCGATCGTAGGGGCCCGGCCCGGCGGCATGCTCCGGAGTACGGGGTGAGTGCCCTCACAAACCGGACGTGACGTGCGTGTTAACGACCGGTAAGCCGGCCGTGGACAGTGCGGCACCCGGACCCGACGTCGGGGAGAACGTCGGATCCGGGTGCCGTGGTGAGAGTGCTCTCAGGTGGCCGAGATCTCAGGCCGTCTCGGTGATCGGCCGGTCCACCCAGCTCATCATGCCGCGCAGCTTGGCGCCGGTCTCCTCGATCGGGTGCGCCGCGCCCTCGGCCTGCCACTTGCTGAAGTTGGGGCGACCGGCCTCGTCCTCGGCGACCCACTCGCGGGCGAACTCGCCGTTCTGGATCTCACCGAGGATCTTGCGCATCTCCTCCTTGACCCGGCCGTCGATGACCCGCGGGCCCCGGGACAGGTCGCCGTACTCGGCGGTGTCGGAGACGCTGTACCGCATCCGGGCGATACCGCCCTCGTACATCAGATCCACGATCAGCTTCAGCTCGTGCAGGCACTCGAAGTAGGCCACCTCGGGGGCGTAACCGGCCTCGGTGAGCACCTCGAAACCGGTCTGCACCAGCGCCGCGGCGCCGCCGCAGAGCACCGCCTGCTCGCCGAAGAGGTCGGTCTCGGTCTCCTCGGTGAAGGTGGTCTTGATGGCGCCCGCCCGGGTGCCACCGATGCCCTTGGCGTACGACAGGGCCAGCGCGAGCGCGCCGCCGCTGGCGTCCTGCTCCACGGCGACCAGACAGGGCACGCCCTTGCCGTCGACGTACTGCCGGCGGACCAGGTGACCGGGGCCCTTCGGGGCGACCATCGCCACGTCCACGTCGGCCGGCGGCTTGATCAGCCCGTACCGGATGTTGAAGCCGTGCCCGAAGAACAGCGCCTTGCCCGCGCCGAGGTTCGGCGCGATCGACTCGGCGTAGATGTGGCGCTGCGCGGTGTCCGGGGCGAGGATCATGATCACGTCGGCCTCGGCCGCCGCCTCCGCCGGGGTGAGTACCCGCAGCCCCTGCTCCTCGGCCTTCGGCCGGCTCTTCGAGCCCTCCGGCAGACCGATCACCACGTCCACGCCGGAATCCCGCAGCGACAACGCGTGCGCGTGCCCCTGGCTGCCGTAACCGATCACGGCGACCTTCTTCGCCTGGATCAGGCCCAGGTCGGCGTCGTCGTCGTAGTACACCTCAACGCTCATGACTTCCCTTTCGTACGGCGGCCGTTGCGGCCCGTCGTGGCTGTGGTCCCGCCCGGCCCGCGGCCGAGGAGGCGGTGTGGGTCAGGCGGCCCGCAGGGCCGGGCCGGCGGTGATGGCGCGCGGTCCGCGGCCGATCGCCACCAGGCCCGACTGGACCATTTCCTTGATGCCGAACGGCTCGAGGTCGCGCAGCAGCGCGTCGAGCTTGTCGGGGGTGCCGGTGGCCTCGATGGTGAGGGTGTCGGCGGCCACGTCGACCACCCGGGCCCGGAACAGGCTGACCGTCTCCAGTACCTGGCCCCGGGCGTTGCGGTCGGCCCGCACCTTCACCAGGAGCAGTTCCCGGGCGACCGAGGTCGACGGGTCCAGCTCGACGATCTTGAGCACGTTGACCAGCTTGTTCAGCTGCTTGGTGACCTGTTCCAGCGGAGAGGACTCGGCGTTGACCACGATCGTGATCCGCGAGACGTCCGGATTCTCGGTCTCACCGACGGCGAGACTGTCGATGTTGAAGCCGCGCCGGGAGAAGAGCCCGGAGACCCGGGCCAGCACGCCCGGCTTGTTCTCCACCAACACCGAGAGGGTGTGCATCGTCATCGCTGTGCCTTCCTCATGTCCTCTTGGCCCTCGCTGCGCTCGGTGCAATCGGCCATGACCCAAGCCTTCCTCGTCATGCCCTCTTGGCCCTCGCTGCGCTCGGTGCAATCGGCCATGACTAGATGTCGTCCTCGTCGAAGACCGGGCGGACGCCACGGGCGAACATGATCTCGTCGTTGCTGGTGCCGGCGGCGACCATCGGCCAGACCATGGCGTCCTTGCCGACCACGAAGTCGATGACCACCGGCGCGTCGTTGATGGACATCGCCGCCTCGATGGTCTTGTCCACGTCCTCGGCGTTCTCGCAGCGCAGCCCGACGCAGCCCAGTGCCTCGGCGAGCTTGACGAAGTCCGGAATCCGGTGCTTGTGGGTGCCGAGGTCGGTGTTGGAGTACCGCTCGCCGTAGAACAGGGTCTGCCACTGGCGGACCATGCCCAGGTTGCCGTTGTTGATCACCGCGATCTTGACCGGGATGCCCTCCAGCGCGCAGGTGGCCAGTTCCTGGTTGGTCATCTGGAAGCAGCCGTCGCCGTCGATCCCCCAGACCACCACGTCGGGCTTGCCGACCTTCGCACCCATCGCCGCCGGCACCGCGTAACCCATGGTGCCGAGACCACCGGAGTTGAGCCAGCTCTGCGGCTTCTCGTACGAGATGAACTGGGAGGCCCACATCTGGTGCTGGCCGACACCGGCGACGTAGATCGCGTCCGGCCCGGCAATCTCACCCAGCCGCTTGATCACGTACTGCGGGGAGAGGGTGCCGTCGGACGGCTCCTCGTAGCCCAGCGGGTACCGCTCCCGCAGGTCGTCGAGCTGCGTCCACCAGTCGGCGAGGTCGGCGACGCGCCCGGCCGCCCGCTCGGCGGTGACCGCCGCGAGCAGTTCGTCGATGACGTGCCGGGCGTCGCCGACGATCGGCACGTCCGCGTGCCGGTTCTTACCGATCTCGGCCGGGTCGATGTCGGCGTGCACCACGGTGGCGTCCGGGGCGAACGAGTCCAGCTTGCCGGTGACCCGGTCGTCGAAGCGGGCGCCGAGTGCCACGATCAGGTCGGCCTTCTGCAGCCCGTAGACCGCCGCGACGGTGCCGTGCATGCCGGGCATGCCCAGGTGCTGTTGGTGCGAGTCGGGGAAGGCGCCCAGCGCCATCAGGGTGGTGACCACCGGGATGCCGGTCAGCTCGGCCAGCTTGCGCAGGCCCTCGGTGGCGCCGGCCTTGAGCACGCCGCCACCGACGTAGAGCACCGGGCGGCGGGCGTTGGTCATCAGCCGCGCCGCCTCGCGGATCTGCTTGCCGTGCGGGTGCATGGTGGGCCGGTAGCCGGGCAGGTCCAGGGTCGGCGGCCAGGCGAAGGTGGTCTGCGCCTGCAGGACGTCCTTGGGAATGTCCACCAGGACCGGGCCGGGCCGACCGGTCGAGGCCAGGTGGAACGCCTCGGCCAGCACCCGCGGAATCTCACCGGCGTGCTGCACCAGGAAGTTGTGCTTGGTCACCGGCAGCGTGATCCCCTGGATGTCCGCCTCCTGGAAGGCGTCGGTGCCGATCGAGGGCCGGGCCACCTGGCCGGTGATCGCCACCAGCGGCACCGAGTCCATGTAGGCGTCGGCGATCGGGGTGACCAGGTTGGTCGCGCCCGGGCCGGAGGTGGCGATGCAGACCCCGACCCGGCCGGTGGCCTGCGCGTAGCCGGTGGCCGCGTGACCGGCACCCTGCTCGTGCCGGACCAGGATGTGCCGGACGGTGGAGTCGTAGAGCGGGTCGTACGCCGGCAGGATCGCACCGCCCGGGATACCGAAGACCACGTCGACGCCGAGCGCCTCCAGGGAGCGCACCAGCGAGCCGGCGCCCGAGACCTGGGCGGAGCGGGCCACCGAAGCGGGCGTGGCGGTGGCGCGGGTGTGGTCGGCGGTGACCGGGGCCTCGGCGTTACGGGCCCGCCGGGCGGAGTTGGCGAGCGTCTCTGGCGTGGGTCTCGTCATGGCGGTTGGCCTTCGGCTGGAGTGGGTTGGCTGCTCACAGTGGGAAACGCGGCGGGGGCCACGTCCGATGGGTTCGACGGCAAGAAAAAAGCCCTCGTGCCAGATGCACGGGGCCAGCGCACTCTCGAACGAGGAGAGTGCGCTCAGGTAAGTACTCGCAGCGACCGGTACGACGACATGGGCTCAAGCCTGACGCATCTCACGCGATGAGTCAACTGATCCCACATTTTGGTTAACGATTGTCGGCGTGCCGCCGCCCGGCGCATCGCCGGCACCCGGCCTGACGTGCTCGGAGGCGCCTTCCGGTGGGCGCGGCGCGGGCGGCCGGGAGGCGTGCCCGGACGGCGGTTCCGCCGCTGCCGGACGGGCCGGTCGGGCCCCCGGCGAGGTGGCCGCCTCCAGCATCGCCTCCAGGTGTTCGGCCGGTACGCCCCAGCCGAACAACGCGCCCTGACCGAACCGGCAGCCGGCGGCCACCACCGCGGCCATCTCGGTGGGACTGGTGACCCCCTCGGCGATGACCTCCAACCCGAACTGGTGGCCGAGCCGCATGACGATGTCGACCATCGGCGCGAACGCCGGGCCGTCCCGCCCGACCGGTCGGACCGGCTCGTGTTCCGCCACCAACCCATGATCGATCTTGAGGATGTCGATCGGCAGCCGCCGCAACTGCCCCAACGAGGAGTACCCGGCGCCGAAGTCGTCCAGGGCGATCCGGACGCCGGTCAGCCGCAGCGCGGCCAGCCGCCGGATCAGCTCGTCCAGGTCGGTGGCGACCGCGTGCTCGGTGACCTCCAGCACCAGCCGCTGCGGCGGTACGTGGTGGGCGCGCAGCGCCTCGGTGACCTGGACCACGTACTCGGGGGCGTGCAGCTCACGCGGGGACACGTTCACCGACACCCAGACGTCGTGCCCCTCGGCCAGCCACCGGGACAACTGACGGCAGGCCTGGTGCAGGACCCAGGCACCGAGGCTGGCGATCATGCCGCACTCCTCGGCCAACGGGATGAACTCGTCCGGCCGAACGTTGCCCAGTTCCGGATGGCGCCAGCGCAACAGCGCCTCGGCACCGACCGGACGCACCGAGGGCAGGGCAGCCACCGGCTGGAAAACCAGCCGCAGCTCGTCGCGTTCGATCGCGCCGCGCAACTCGTGTTCCAGGGTGGTGCGCCGACGCAGCAGCCGGTCGTACGCCCCGTCGTACCGCTCGATCCGGTTCTTGCCGCGCTGCTTGGCGTAGCGCAGCGCGAGATCCGCGTGCCGCAGCAGCAACTCCACGTCCGGGGTCTCGGCCCAGGTCGCCAGGCCGATGCTGACCGAGAGGAAGACCGGCCCCTCGGGCTGCTGGTAGGCGCCACCGAGCACGCCGAGCAGCCGCTCGGCGACCACCGCCGCCTCGGCCGGGCCGCCGGGCATCAGCACCGCGAACTCGTCGCCGCCGAGCCGGGCGGCGAGATCGCCGGGGCGCAGGTTGCCGCGTAACCGCTGGCCGACGTCGGTCAACACGGCGTCTCCGACGTCGTGCCCGCGCATGTCGTTGACGTTCTTGAAGCCGTCCAGGTCGAGGCTGATCAGGACGCACGGGCCGCCCACCTCGGCGCACCGGTGCAGCGCCTGCAACAGGCCGCGCCGGTTGGCCAGGCCGGTGAGCGGGTCGGTGTGCGCGAGCTGGCGGAAGTGCGCCTCCCGCTCAGCGAGCCGCCGGGCGTAGCCGCGGACCTCGTGCAGGGTGAGGTACTGCCGGGCCACCAGAGCGAAGCCCTCCACGCTGCCCGCCACGATGCCCAGCGCGTCGAACCGGCCGTCCTGCAGCAGGTGGTAGATCGCCGAGCCGGCGATCGCCGCCATCGGGACGATCGCGTACTCGCCGTCGTGCCGGATCACGTCGATGGCGACCTGTCCGGGCGGGTCGATCCGGCGGACCGCCACCGCGACGGTCAGCAGGCCCAGGGCGAGCACGACGGCGCTGACCGAGGTCGTGCCGGGGCCGGCCTGGCAGAGCCCCGCCGCCAGGCCGAGCCCGCCCCAGGTCGCCACGGAGACACCGGCGCCCAGTACGGCCAGGCCACGCCGCGACGGCGGGGCCCGGAACACCAGGATGACGGCCAGACCGGAACTGAGCGCCGCGCTGACCGAGGCGACCAGGATCGCTGGACAGGCCTGCGGGGTGGCCGCGCCCAGCAGACGGGTCGGTTCGGAGAACAGCACCCAGCCGACGAACCACAGCGCGGTGCCGACGATCACGCCGTCCAGGGCGAGCCGGGTGGCCGAACCGACCGGGCCGGCCACCGGCATCCGGAGCAGACCGAGACAGAAGAGCAGGCCGCTGACGGCGGTGCCGTACGCGACCAGACTCGCCCACCCGGTGCGTTCGGCCGCCTCGTGCGCCCAGTGCCCGCCCGCGTTCAGCGCCCCGGTCAGCGCGATCAGCAGGGTGACCAGGGCAACCGCTCCGGCGGCGGTGAGCAGCACGTACGCCGGGCGGTGGGGGGCGGCACGGCGCCGGGCGGCGGCGGCCAGCAGCACACCGGCCACCAGTGCGACCAGCGCGCTCAGCACCGCGGCACCGATCATGCCCGGGGGTGTGTGCACGGCCTCAACTCTGCCGGATCGGCGCTCGCCGTGGGGATCGGGTGTGCATCTGTTGGGACACGGCCCGCTCGGCTGTCCGCCGCCCGGTCGACGGTGCCAGACTGGTACGCATGCCTGAGCTGCGGTCGAAGACCTCCACGCACGGTCGGACGATGGCCGGCGCCCGGGCCCTGTGGCGGGCCACCGGGATGACCGACGACGACTTCGGCAAGCCGATCGTCGCCATCGCCAACAGTTTCACCCAGTTCGTGCCGGGTCACGTACACCTCAAGGACATGGGCGGCCTGGTCGCCGACGCGGTGGCCGAGGCCGGCGGGGTGGGCCGGGAGTTCAACACGATCGCGGTCGACGACGGCATCGCCATGGGGCACGGCGGCATGCTCTACTCCCTGCCCAGCCGGGAGCTGATCGCCGACGCGGTGGAGTACATGGTCAACGCGCACTGCGCGGACGTGCTGGTCTGCATCTCCAACTGCGACAAGATCACCCCTGGGATGCTGCTGGCCGCGCTGCGGCTGAACATCCCCACCGTCTTCGTCTCCGGCGGTCCGATGGAGGCCGGCAAGACGGTGGCGATCGAGGGGGTGGTCCACTCCAAGATCGACCTGATCGACGCCATGATCGCCTCTTCGAACGAGGCGGTCACCGACGACCAGCTCGGCGAGATCGAACGCTCCGCCTGCCCCACCTGCGGCTCCTGCTCGGGCATGTTCACCGCGAACTCGATGAACTGCCTCACCGAGGCGATCGGGCTGGCCCTGCCGGGCAACGGTTCGACGCTGGCCACCCACGCGGCTCGGCGGTCGCTCTTCGTCGAGGCCGGGCGCACCGCCGTGCAGATCGCCAAGCGGTGGTACGACCACGACGACGCCTCGGTGCTGCCCCGGGTGGTGGCCTCCCGGGCCGCCTTCGAGAACGCCGTCGCCCTGGACGTGGCGATGGGTGGCTCGACCAACACGATCCTGCACCTGCTGGCCGCCGCCCGCGAGGCCGAGCTGGACTTCGGCGTGGCCGACATCGACGAGATCTCCCGCCGGGTGCCCTGCCTGGCCAAGGTCGCGCCGAACTCACCGCAGTACCACATGGAGGACGTGCATCGGGCCGGCGGCATCCCGGCCATCCTCGGTGAACTGGACCGCGCCGGGCTGCTGCACCGCGACGTGCACGCGGTGCACTCCCCGTCGCTCGCGCAGTGGCTGGCCGACTGGGACGTGCGTGGCGGATCGGCGCTCCCGGAGGCGATCGAACTGTTCCACGCGGCACCGGGCGGAGTGCGGACCACCGAGCCGTTCTCCACCACCAACCGCTGGTCGAGCCTGGACACCGACGCCGCCGGTGGCTGCATCCGCGACCGTGAGCACGCGTACAGCGTCGACGGTGGGCTGGCCATCCTGCACGGCAACCTCGCGCCGGACGGCTGCGTGGTGAAGACCGCCGGTGTCCCCGAGGAGTGTCTGACCTTCCGCGGCCCGGCGAAGGTCTACGAGTCGCAGGACGACGCGGTCACCGCCATCCTGGCCAAGGAGATCGTCGCCGGGGACGTGGTGGTGATCCGCTACGAGGGCCCGCGGGGCGGCCCCGGCATGCAGGAGATGCTCTACCCCACCTCGTTCCTCAAGGGTCGCGGGCTGGGCCGGGCCTGCGCGCTGCTGACCGACGGACGGTTCTCCGGCGGCACCTCCGGGCTCTCGATCGGGCACGTCTCCCCCGAGGCCGCCTCGGGCGGGTTGATCGCGCTGGTGGAGCCGGGCGACGAGATCGTCATCGACATCCCGGGGCGCTCGATCGAACTGAACGTGCCGGCCGACGTGCTGGACGCCCGCCGCGTCGCCCAGGAGAAGCGGGACCGCCCGTACACCCCGCTGGACCGGCAACGGCCGGTCTCCGCCGCACTGCGCGCGTACGCCTCGATGGCCACCTCCGCCAGCGACGGCGCCTACCGCCGCGTACCCGAGTGAAAGGAAGGGCACCTTGTTAACGCCTCGTGCATAGCAAGGGCCCCCTACTAACACCCGTCCCGAAACGGGCGTGTCGAGGCCCTCGGTCGAGCCGAGGGCCTCGACACAGGTCCTAGAAGCGGGCGCCGACGGTGGCACCGCTGGCCGGACGCAGGAAGTCCGAGGACGGGATCGAGCCGTCCGCCCGACGCGTACCGGTGATCACGCTCGGGTTGGTGCTGGCCAGCGGCCAACTGCCACCGATGTCCCAGGAATTGCCGCTGCCGCTGGAACTCGTACCCAGCGACACGTTCGTACCGTTGGCGACGGCGAGGTTCCCGGCCAGGCTGCTGGCCGAGCGGTTGACGATGAACCCGGTGCCCGGGTTGCGCCAGGCGGTGCTCCGCTCGATCCGGTGCGCTCCGGGGTTGTTGTTGTCGATGAACCCGCCGACCGCGTTGTCCCAGCTCATGCTGTTGCGCACGGTGTGGTTGGCGGACACCCCGTTGCCACCCAGCTTGAATCCGTTGCCGTCACCGGTGTAGTCCGGCAGGTTCCAGCGGTTGAACCCGTTGCCCCAGGCCAGGCTGCTCTCGGTGAGGATGGGCGAGCTGAACATCCAGTAGTCCAGCCCGTCGTCGGAGTTGTTCCACAGCCGGGCGCCGCGTACCACGTTGCCGCTGCCGGACCCCTCCTTGATGGCCAGGCCGTCGGCGCTCTCGCCGTTCTTGCGCGGGTCCCGGTTGCCGTACGCGTCCAGGTTGATGATCTGGTTGTTGCTCGACGAGCCTTGGAGGTGGAAGCCCGACTCGTAGTTGTCCCTGGTCACCAGGCGCTCGAAGACACCATTGTTCACGTCCAGCCCGAACACCCCGTACGGCCCGTTGATGATCTCCAGGCCGATCAGCCGCCACCAGTCACCCTCGATGTGGATGGCGCCCCGCTCGGCGCGGGGAATGCTGCCGCCAACCGGGGCCGGCGTGTGCGGCATGTTCTCCCCGTCGATGACGACCCGTTCGTTGGCGTAGTTGCGCATCGTGATGGGCCGGCTCGCCGTACCGTCCTTCAACAGCTGGATGTTGCTGCTGGGCGCGTACGTCCCGGCGCGGAGGAAAATGGTGTGCCCCGGCTGGGCGAGGTCGACGGCCCGCTGGATGCTCGCCAACGGGGCGTTCAGCGTGCCCGGGTTACCGTCGTTACCGTTGGTGGCGACGTAGAGCACGTCCGACGCGTCTCCACCCGCCTCGACCTCGGCGTAGTCCACGTTGGGCAGGCCACCGACGGTGGTCGGGGCGAGTCGGATGGTGTTGCTGCCGGACCGCAGGCTCACCGACAGCGGCTTGGTCACCCAGCTGTCCCAGGTGCCGGTGCTCTCGAACGGCACGTTCCGCACGGTCGCGCCGTTGACGATCAGATCCGCCGGTCGGGCGCCGGCCGCGCCGTTGGCGAACCGGACCAGCAGCTCGGCCGGTGCGGCGCCCGCGGCGGTCACGGTGAACTCGGCGTACGCACCGACGGCGTTGTTGCCGTTGCAGAACCCGGTGCCGGAGTACCCGGGCCAGTTCGCATCGATGGTGCCGGTGCACCGCGCCGGGCTGTTCTCGGCCTCGTAGCGGATCGGGGCGGCCGAGGCCGGTCCGGTCGACACGGTGACGGCACCGGCCACGAGCAATATCGCGGCGGCGAGCGATTTCCCGTTCATGAAGCGTCTCCAAGGGGTGCGCTGAGGATCGTCGTTTGCGGCCGTCCGTACGGCCGACGCCGGGTGCCCGAACCCGCCCAACCGCGCCATCTCCGACCAGGCCCCTGCCCAGGGGGTTCGGGCGTGATCTCCGCCCGACGCTCAGGAAAGCGCTTTCCAGCCCATCCGCACGATAGCAGCGAAGTAGATGTTGGTCAATAGATTCAATACCGGGCAGGGCAGCCTGAACTCACCCGTTGATATTGACGAAACGGACAGGTTCCGAGTCGCTCAGCTGCGTCCGCGGCCAGAACTCGGTCCGACCGTGTAGGACCGTGAACTCGGGTGGACCGGTGAAGACGGCGGTCAGCTCGGTGAAGTGCCGCCGACCGAACCGGCGATCCGCCTCCAGGCCGACGAACAGCAGCCCACCGTCACTGTCGAGATAGCCCTGCTCGCCGAGGTGACGGACGATCGGCTGAGCGCTCACATCGAATGGCGCCAGCCCGACGATCACGCGGTCCCGCACCTCGGCGAACACCTGCTCCGCTCGGCGCGCTCCCCCAGCGAGAGCCCGACACGCTATCCATAGACACAGATCAAATGGGAGTCAGATTCAGGACAGTTCGATTCTCATCGCTCGATGTCGTGTAGGTCGAGGGCTTCGGCGAGGAGGTGCATGCCCTCGTCATGGTGGAGGTACAGGGTGCAGCCGGCGCGAGTGAAACGCACCGTCAGGACCTGCCCGGCATGCCGGGCGGCCAGCCGCAGCAGCACCGGCACCGGGTCGGCGGGCAGGTCGCTCGGCGCGGCGGCGGGCACCGGGATCGGCACGGCAGCGTCGACCGGCACCACTCCGGCGACGGTGTCGGGTAGGAACTCGACGCACCAGGCCAGCGCCGCTTCCAGGGTCTGGCGATACGGCCACTGGTCGGGCCGGACCGGGGCGTCGCGCGGTCGCAGCTCGACCGACCAGCGCAGCCCGCCGATGCGCAGCGGATCGTCAGCATTGTGCCGCAGGTCGCAGAGGCTGACCTCCAGCGCCAGGTCCAGGCCGAGCGCAAGCCGGATCAGCTCGGTCAGCGGCGGCGCGTCGGGGCGTACCGCCGCCACGATCAGCCGGGCCGCGGGCTGGCCCCGACCGGCGACGCGGACGTGTTCGGCCACCGGGTCGGCGCCGGCCCAGGGCAGCGTGACGTAACCGCCGCGCAGGTCCGACTCGATCTCGTGCCCGCCGTCGGCCTCGGCAAGATCCTCCGGTCGTACGCCGAGAATGGGTGCCCAGGTGGCGAGCCGGTAGCGGTCGGGGAGCTGGACCACCGGCTTGCCGCCCGGCTGGGTGGCAGCGAGCGTGACCTCCTCGGGTGTGCCGGCGTGCCAGGTCAGGTGCACAATCCGGTGCCGCAGGTCGGTGAGCGTCAGCATCACCGCCTCGTGCAGCCGGTGGGTGCCGTCGCAGGTGAAGCAGGCCAGCGCGGAGGTGCGCAGGCCGGCACCGTGGCAGTGCGGGCAGCCGGGGTCCATCCCACGGCCGCGGAGCCGACAGTCGCAGCTGCGCAGACGGCTGCCGGGCACACAGTCCGGGCAGGGCCGCCAACCGATCTCCGCGCCCAGCCATGATGGCTCGGGCGGCGTGAAGCCGCGCCGCAACGGCACCCGCACCCGGCGCACGACCTGACCGGTGAGCTGCTCCACAAGCGTCTCGACCGGTGCGCCGTCGCGCAGGCTGGTGTGCCACCAACGCCCGTTCCGCCAGATCGCCTGCGCGCCGGGCAACTCGGACCCGTCGGCCGGGTCGACACAGTCGGCGAGGATCCGCCGTTCGAGCTGGTCCACGTCGACGGCCGGCACGGCGGGTGGGCGCGGCCGGTCGGGCTGCATCAGCCGGGCGGCGACGCCCCGACCTCGTTCGGCGAGCCCGGCGAGCGCGCCGGCCACATCGGTGTGGGCCAGCGCTTCGGGCAGGTCCAGCCGCCCGGTCCGGAACATCGGCACCGGCGAACCGGGCACCTCGTACCTGACGTCCCAGCCGAGCCCCTCCCGCCGTACCTCGATCACCAGGTCCAGCAGGAGCAGATCGGCAAGCACGCAGAGCCGGGCCAGCCGTTCGGCCGGATCGACTGGCGGCGCTGGGTGGTTTCGCCCGAGGAACAGCCGCCAGGGCATGTTGTCGAAGCCTGCGACGGCCTCGGCTTCCAGCTCGTAGCGTTGCACGGCCGGCGCGTCGGGCCGCCACTGCGGCGGCAACCACAGCGTCAGCGCCTCGTGGGTGACACTCGCGCCGACGCTGACGGCCAGCTCGCGTACCCGGTTGTGGAGCTTGACCACCCAGCCGGATTGCGTCCGCTCCGGATCGAGGCCACCGGGCACGACGTTGTGCGAGGCGACCGCCCCGGTGTCCAGGTTGGCCACGCTGAGCACCAGCTGCGCCCGCCGCCGCCCGCGCCGCCGACAGCGATGACACGGGTCCGCGACACTGCCCGCGCCCCGACACTGCTCACAATCGCGGTACGCCTGCCGGCTCACGGCTGTCTCGCCTGGGCTTGCCTCCTCCGCCAGGAACCGGTCCCCGAAGCTGGTGCACCGGCACGGCCGAAGCTGAAAGGTCATCCCGTCACAGTCCGGGCAGGTTATGACGGTCACCGCTCACCCGCCGTGGCTTCGCTGAGGCGTGCCTCCGGTTGAATGAATGCGCGCACGGGCCTACACCGCCCTTTCCACAAGGGACTGATCGGTTCAGAATTGACGTCTCGGTCATCGCTGTTGTCCGGCTCATCTTGTAGGGTCGGAAACACCATCACAATGAATGTCGCGTCATACTGATCAACTGCTTGTGTGCACCAATTCCGAGTTCGACAACCACCGTCAGGATGTTGCAAAAACACACAGGAAGGAGGGCGCGATGGCCGAAGACATGGGGTCGACAGTGCCCCGACGCCAGCTCGGCAGGACCCTGCGTGACCTGCGCACCGAAGCCGGGATCACCCTCGACGCCGCCGCCGAGGCGCTGGAGTGCAGCCGCCAGAAGGTGTGGCGGATCGAGAGCGGCCTCGGCTCCGTACGCGGCGTCGACGTCCGCGCCATGTGCGACCTGTACGTCGCCCGCAGCGACCTGACCCGCGCGCTGACCGCACTAGCCGCCGAGACAAAAGCAAAAGGCTGGTGGCACGCGTACGGCGACGCCATCCCCGACTGGTTCGAGCTATACGTCGGCCTCGAATCCGCCGCCTGCCGACTCCGCTTCTTCAACGAGGCGATGCTGCCAGGTTTGCTGCAACAACGGGACTACGCGCTCGGCGTCTACCAGCACCGCACGGAGGTGAGCAACGAGGAGCGGGAACGGCTCGTGCAGGTCCGACTCCAGCGCCAATCCCTGCTCACCCGCCGGATGCCCGCGCCCCCAACGCTGGATGTGATCATCTCCGAATCAGCCCTGCTGCGCACGGTGGGCAGCGCCGAGACCATGACAAGTCAGCTGCACCACCTGCTGACAATCTCCGAGACGCCGACCACCTCGATCCGCATTCTGCCGCTCACGGCTGGGTTGCATCGTGGCGTGGAGGCAGGCTCCTTCGTGATGCTCAACTTCCCGCTCAAGAACCGCGCGACTCCTGAACCGCCCGTGATCTACAGCGAGTCCTGGACAGGCGCTCTGTACCTCGATCGCCCCGAAGAGTTTGCTGCCTACGAAAAGGTATGGGCGAGCCTGGAACAGCTCGCCCTTGATGAAGCACAATCAAGGCACCTGATCAACAAGATCATCGGGGAGGTCCACCATGGTTGATCTGACCGGCGCCCGCTGGCGCAAGAGCACCCGCAGCGGCAGCAACGGCGGTGAGTGCGTCGAGGTCGCCGACAACCTGCCCGGCGTCATCGCCGTACGCGACAGCAAAGACCCCCACGGCCCCGCCCTCACCTTCACCCCCACCGCCTGGACCACCTTCCTCACCACCACCCGCACCACCAACTGACCCACAGACCTGGCAGAGCCTGAAGATCTTGGACACTTTCCGTTCGGCTCGAACGAAAAGTGTCCAAGATTGACAGTCATCGCCCGCAGCTTCGCCGAACGCTGAGCGTTTTGTGGGGGTTCCCGGTCGGCCGTCAGCCTCGGCAGCCTCCCGCTGATCACTTTTGGGGGGCGCGCGAGTTACCACCTCGTGGACGTACGGACGAAATTCAGCGACCTGATCCACGCGATGGCGCGTCGTGATTGGGGCACGGTTGATCGGCTCCTGGACGACCTGGAGACCACCGGCTGGCACGGTGGCCTCCAGGTGATCGCTGCGGCCTTCGCCATCGCGCTCAACGAGCGCTTCGCCGCCGGCCACTCCCGCACCGACGTAGCTCGCTTCGTCGCCGAGACGCGATCGCGGTTCCCGGCCGCGCAGTCACTACCCATCCGGGAGATGGAAGCACTCGTCCAGGCCGCGCTCGGCAAGGTTGATCTGATCGACAATCTCAGCCCCGAGACCGCCCTCCAGATGCAGATCGTCTTCCTCGGCACGCTGCTCCAGGATGGCCACCACACCGAACCCGAGCTTGAGGCGTTCCTTGCAGACGCAGAAAGCATCGCCGCTGACTACCTGTAGCCCACCGGGCAGCGAATCGCATTCATCTCCGATAGTGTCCGTCCGACTACTCAGACGTGATCCACGTTGCGGACGGCCGACGGAGGGACAGCATGGCCAGCATCGAACAGGTCAAAGCGGCACTGATACAGGCAGCCGAGCAGGGCAACGCCACGATCAACCAGATCCGGGCCGCCGCCGAGAACACCGAGCAGATGCTGACCCGGCTGCGTGCCGTCGCCGCTGGCACCGGCCACCCGACGATCGCCGAGGCAATCGCCCGAGGCGAGCAGAGCAAGCAACGCTTGGCCGAGGCCATGACGCTCGTGCAGGGCAGCTCGGAGGCTGCCCGCCGCTACGTCGGCATCCTCGGCTGAGCCCCGACGGTCGCCATGAGCGTTGGCGAGGTAAAGGCGGCCCTCCGCGCCGCCATCGAAGCCGCCCGCCAGGGACAACGGGTGTTCGACAAGGCTGTCTCCGAGGCCGAAGCAGCAACCGGAGCAGCGAACGCCGTCCTGCGCGGCAGCCACCACGAGCACGTGACCAACACTCAGCAGGCACTTGCCGCCGCCAAGGCAGAGGTCGAACCGACTCGCCGCCGCTTCAACGGCACCGCTGAACACGCAGGCGACTACCTCACCCGACTCGGATGAGCGGCGGCATCGCCGAGCTGGTCGCGCAGCTCCTTGCCGTACGCGGAAAACTTGATGCCGCAGCCGTCACCGCGCTGCGCGCCCGGGCGGACGCCGAAGTGGCCCTGGCGCGACTGACCGAGGTACAGCGCGGAAGCAGCGACCATCGGTTACGCGCCGCCGTCACCGACGCCGAAGTGGCCCGGGACAAAGCCGGCCGCTACGCCCGCCTGTTGTCTGACGCAGCCGGCCACATCACCGCGTACGTCAACACGATCGCCCCCGGCGCCGCGCCCGCCGGAACTGATAATGCGGCTTCGCCGTCTGGGGACCACCTGGTCGAGGAGACAGAGGAACGCAGCCGCAAGGGCGAGGCGTTCCTCCGCCGGCACGTCAAGAAGTCAGACGACACCGAGGACACCCTCAAGCAGGCCGAACAGGCAATCACCACCGGCTTTCGCGAGCTACAGAAGGGCTTGAAGGGCTCGGGATCCAGTGGTAGCACGACGTCCACGGCCGCCGACCCCGGCACGCCGATCGACCGCCCTCAGTTGGAGCACCCGGTCGCATCGGTCATCATGGCTGCTGGCGCAGTCGTCGTGGGATTTCGAGGTGTCTGGAACATGGTGAAGAAGCACCGCGAGAGGAAGCGATCTGATGAGCAGCCCTGAGATGGTCGACTACATCCGGACGATGGTCAGGGGCGACCACGAGGCCAATGACCGGATCGAAGCCCGCCTCGACGAGATCGGCTGGGACGGCTTCCCGACCCTACTCGGCGCGGTCTTCTACTTCGCGGTCAATCGACGCTTCGATGAGCGGACATCACCGGGCGAAATCATGCGGTTCGTGGCCGACATTCGAGCGGCGGCCCCGCCCGGCACTCCGGAAATCGACGCCAACGCAGCCGAGACGCTGATCCGAGCCGCCGTGGATCCCGATGTCGAGACCGCCATAGATCCCCAGATGGCCGGACGGATCCAGGGACTGGTGATCCTGAGCATCCTGGGCGATGGCAGTGTCGGCGACGAAGAACTGGACGAACTTCTCACCGAGGCAGCAGCGCTGGCCAGCCGAGTATGAGCTGAATCAAGGGATTGCGACGACGAGGTACACCCCTCTACCAAGCCTGAGCTGCCCGAATACATCCGCACGGTGGTTCGTGACGATTACGCCGCCACCGACGCGGTCGAGGCCGAGCTTGACGCTGAAAGCTGGGATGGTCTTCCGCGCTACCTCGCGGCAGTGTTCTTCCTCGCCGTCGATCGCCGCTTCGGCGAGACCACCGGTCGCGCAGAGGTCATCGCCTTCGTCGGCGACCTACGCGCCCGGCTCGCTGACGAGAGCCCAGACCCAGAACTGCAGACCGTCCGCAAAGGCCCACCGGCACGACCGCCCACCGAGCCGACCGCACACCGGCACCGCGCCACGTCTCCTGTCCCACCCACACTCTCTGGCCCTCGTACTGCGAGGCCCCCGGCGTGGCCGGGGGCCTCCCATTCCCACTGGGCATCTTGACGGCCCTGCAGCGGCGCGATCCGCGCTGCCGCCGGGAACCCCGGTCACAAGACGACGACGGCGTCCTCAGCGAAGGTGAACAAGCCCGCGTCGAGCGTGATCGACTTGAGTTTGGTGCCCTTCGGCACGTCGAAGAAGTCGGCATCGACGACCAGCGTCGGCTATAAGGGCCATTCTAGGAAACTACTGTCGCGCCAGGTATGCCTCGCCGCTCGGTCAAGACTGTCCGGTCGGCGCTGAGTTGGGACAGTTCGGTGTCGATTAGGTCGGCGAAGAACTGATCGGGTGAGCCGGCCCGGCGTCCAGGCCGCCTGGAGTTTGCGGTCCAGGTAGCCCGCCTTCGGGTACGAGATGAAGCGTTCCTTTGGCACGTCGAGCTTGCCGCGCACCCGCCAGTACGACGGCTTAGCGAAGTCGGCCGAGGTGCACTTCGGTGGCACCTTGATGTCCACGTCCTCGCCCGCGTTCTCCAGCCGCTGCTGCGCCCAGACCCGCTCCCACTGCGCCCGCTTGCGCAGCCCGGATGGCTTGTAGCGATGTGCCGGCAGGTAGGGCACGTGCTCGGCCGGGGCGTAGTAGGCGATGACACTACGCAGCCGCTTCGCCTTGCGGTTGGCGAGAGTCAGCGGACTGTCGACGGTGGATCGTCTGCCGTTCGGCGGCCGGCGCCGCTGCCAACGGTGGCCGTCTCCCGAAAGTCGGCCGGGCCAGTGCTTCAACCCGAGTACGTTGGCCCACACGTGGTACGGCTCGGCATCAGGCAGGTACGACGACAACTCACGTAGCCCGTCCTGCTCGTGCAGGTAGGCACTGGGATTGATCTGCTCCCAGCGCGGCGAATCCTCACGCACTCCGCATCATGCATTCCTGCGCGGTCATGACTGGCGCTCCCCACAAAACCCTGCCCCTGAGTTCCGTGGACGGTACCGTCGCACCTGGACGGGATTAAGATCCGCACCTTCGGTGAGGTTTTATAGCCGCCCGCCCCATCGACATCCTTCACCTGCGAATAGGTGAAATATTTCGGGCCGGGTTCCAATTGTTGGAACCGGTCCGGAATCCGACAGATCCATCGCACCGGCGACAGACCGGTTCGGGCCGTCTGCGGTCAGGTGTGGCTGGCGTCGGGGGCTGGTGGGGCGAGAGTGCGGGCGTACGCGATGGCGGCCGGTGTGTCGGGGAAGACCAGACCGTCACGGCGCAACCGGTCGGCCACGCCGAGGGCGTCGAGCACCTCGTCGTGGCCGGGCACGATGCCGGAGAGCAGCACGGTGATGCCGCGCCCCTGGAGGCGGTGGATGGCGTCGCCGAGGACCTGCGCGCCGGTGGCGTCGATGGTGCTGACCCGGGACATCCGCAGGATGACCACCCGTACGTCGGTGACGTCGGAGAGGCGGAGCAGGAAGGTGTGCGCGGCGGCGAAGAAGAGTGGCCCGTCGAGCCGGTACGCGACGATGTGTTCGGCGAGCAGGGCCTGTTCCTCGGCGGTGTGGTCACCGGTGTCGAGGGGGACCTGTTCCAGTCGGGCGCTGCGGGCGACGGCACGCAGGGCCACCACCACGGCGACGCCGACGCCGACGGCCACTGCGGTGACCAGGTCCCAGACGACGGTGACGGCGAAGGTGAGCACCAGCACCAACGCGTCGCCCCGGGTGGAGCGGGCCAGCGCCCACAGCGATGCCGCCTCGACCATCCGTACCGTGGTGGCCAGCAGGACCCCGGCGAGCGCCGCGAGTGGGATGCGGCCGACCAGCGGCGCGGCCACCAAGACGATGCCGGCCAGGGCCATCGCGTGGGTGAGCGCGGCCAGCTTGGAGACGGCGCCGGCCCGGACGTTCACGGCGGTACGCGCGATCGCCGCGGTCGCCGGGATGCCGCCGAACAGCGGGGCGGCCAGGTTGGCCAGGCCCTGTCCGAAGAGTTCCCGATCGGGATCGTGCCGCTGACCGACGGTCATACCGTCGGCGACGGTGGCCGAGAGCAGGCTCTCCAGCGCGGCCAGCGCCGCCACCGCCAGCGCGGCGGGCAGCAGGACACCCACCGCACCGAGGTCGAGGAAGTCCAGCGAGGGCGCCGGCAGCGTCTGCGGCAGGGCACCGATGCGGCTCAACTCGATCGGCGCCAGTTCGGCGAGCAGGGTGGCGGCGGCCACCGCCAACAGCGAGAACGGCACCCCGGGGCGCCAGCGGGCGCCGAGCAGCAGCACCGCCGCGACACCGAGCGCCACCGCGACGGGTCCGGGTTGCGGGTGTCCGACGAACCGGACGATCGCGTCTGCGGCGATCGCCCAGACCCGTTCGCCCTGCGCGTCGGTGACGCCGAGCGCGGCCGGCACCTGTTGCAGGGCGATCACCACGGCGATGCCGGCGGTGAAGCCCTCGATCACCGGCACCGGCAGGTATCGGACGTAGCGGCCGAGTCGGGCGCCGGCCAGGGCGATGAGGATCACCCCGGCCAGCGCGCCGACCATCAGCACCCCGGCCGCCCCGAACTGGGCCACGATCGGCACCAGCACCACCGTCATCGCACCGGTGGGGCCGGAGACCTGGAGATTCGAGCCACCGAAGACGGCGGCCACGGCCCCGGCGACCACGGCGGTGATCAGTCCGGCCTCCGCGCCCAACCCCGAGGTGGCCCCGAAGGCCAGCGCCAGCGGCAGCGCGACGACGGCGACGGTGAGCCCGGCGACCAGGTCACGACGGGGCGCCCGCCGCACCGCGTGCCAGTCGGCGCGGTTCGGCAGCAGGTCGAGCAGCCGACGGCCGACGTCGGCCAGGGCCGGCCGGGCGTCGGCGGCGGCCCGGCCGCCGCTCACCGGGCCGGTCCGCCGGCCCGCAACTCGTCCAGCAGGGCGTCCCGATCGGTGAGCACCGCGCCGAGGATCCGTCGCCCGGCCGCCAGCAGGTCCGCGACGTCGGAGGTGCTCAGCGCGTACATCACCAGCGGACCGTCGCGGTGCGAGGTGACCAGACCGGCGCGACGCAGCACGGCGAGCTGCTGGGACAGGTTCGACGCCTCGACCTCGACGACGGCGAGCAGGTCCCGTACCGGTTTGGGGCCGTCCTGGAGCAACTCCAGCACCCGGATGCGGACGGGATGCCCGAGGGTGCGGAACAGCTCGGCCTTCGCCTGGTAGAGCGGCACGGACATGCGTCAGCCTCCTCGCGCGACAGCCACGCTGAAGACTTTAGCACTTGCAGGATTGTTCAACTCAACATGTCGCGGCCCTCAGCCGCGCTCGAACATCTGCCCGATCCGGATCCGGTTGCCGAACGGGTCACGGATGCCGAAGTCGATGCCGTACGGCCGTTCCATCGGTTCGTCGGTGACCTCGACGCCCTTGGCGACCAGCTCTTCGTACGTCTTGTGGGCGTCGTCGGTGGTCATGAAGAGCAAGCCCCCTGCGGCGCCCTTGGTGAGCAGTTCGCGGACCTGCTCGGCGGTGGCCGGGTCGAGGTTCGGCGGGCCCGGCTTCTCCAGCAGGATCTCGCGCGTCGGGTCGCCGGGCAGGTGGACCGTCAGCCAGCGCATGAAGCCGAGATCCTGATCCGTGTTCAACTCCAGACCGAGCTTGCCGATGTAGAAGTCGAGCGCCTCGTCCTGGTCGAGGACGTATATCTGGGAGCGGCTGATCGCGTTCATCGTCATGGTCAGAAACGCTAGCGCAGGCCCCTGACCTGCTGCTTATCCAAAACTGCTGGGCCGGTTCCAGGCCTTGGTGAAGCATCCCGGCACCGGCGCGGCGGGCGCCGTGCGCCGCTTGCGGTACTCGGTGGGCGGTTCGCCGACGATCTGCCGGAACGTACGACTGAACGTCCCGAGGCTGCTGAACCCGACCGCGTGGCAGATCTCGGTCACGTCCTGGCCGGTGTGCAGCAGCAGGTACATGGCCCGTTCCACCCGCCGCCGCTGCAGGTAGCGGTGCGGCGTCTCGCCGAAGGTCGCGCGGAACGTCCGGATGAAGTGCGCGGCGGAGACGTGCGCGATCCGCGCCAGCGCCGGTATGTCGAGGGGCTCGGCGTACGACCGGTCCATCGTGTCCCGCGCACGCAGCATCGCCCGGTTCATCTCCTCAACCGCCCTACCCACCCCGCCCCCTCCCACCCCAAACCCCCCACCACCCCCAACCCCACCCCCACCCCCCCACCCCCCGTTGATCATGAGGTTGACGGCAGTTGAAGAGATCAACTTCGCCGCCAACCTCATGATCAACCAGGTTGGGGGTGGGGGGTTGGTGGGTGGGGTTGGGATTCGGGCGAGCGGCTTGTACTTTATGACGCTTCTCCGACGTTGGCCGGGGGCCGCCGGTGGTAGTCGTTCACGCAGCGGAGCGCGGGTCGGGTGGTGAGCGCTTCGGGGTCGAGCGGCGCGGGCGACCGCACCGTGAGGGTGACCGACTCGCCGGGGAGCAGGGTCACCAGGGCGTCGTCTACCTCGGCGGCGGGGTCGAGCCGGTCGGGGAAGAGGGTGAGATCGCGCAGGATGGTGCGGGCGGTCACCCGCAGGAGCTGTCCACCGTCGCCCGGTTCGACCGTGGCGTCGTACTCGGCCGGCGGGTAGTCGATCTCGCGGTCCGGAGCGAAGAACCAGAGCGCCCGGCCGGCGGGGTCACCCGCGTCGGCGACCAGCAGTTCCCCGTGGGCCTCGTCGGGCCGGACCAGCTCCGCCGGCAGCGGCACGGTGACCGTGGCGTACGCGGGGATGTCCAACGCCAGGGTGGACTTCGCCCGGGGATCCCCGGCGACCGTCAGCCGGGTGATCGTGGCCGACGCCCGCCACGGCCGGGCACTGTCGTTCACCGCAACGAGAGCGAGGCCACCGTCGAGAGCCAGGCCGTCGTCGCGGGCCGAGCCACCGTCAGGAGCCAGGCCGCCGTCGTGAGGTTGGCCGCCGTCGCGTCCCGAACCACCGTCAGGAGCGAGGCCACCATCGAGAGGTTGGCCGCCGTCGAGAGGTTGGCCACCGTCGCGGGCCGCGCTGGCCCCGCGGGGTTGGATGGTGAGCAGCCGGTCGGCGTACGCGCGGCGCAGCGCGTACCAGAGGGGTTTACGGCGGCCGTCGCCGTCGATCGCCGCCCAGGAGGTGACCGGCCAGCAGTCGTTCAGCTGCCAGACGATGGTGCCCATGCAGAGCCCCCGGTGGGAGCGGAAGTGTTCCACCCCGAGTTGGATGGCCCGGGCCTGGTTGAGCTGGGTCAGGTAGTGCCAGTCGTCGAAGTCGCGCGGCTCGGGCAGGTGCGCGGCCAGTCCGCGGCGCAGTTTCCGGTCGCCGTCGGCGGCCTTCTGGTGGTGCGCCATGCCGGGCGAGTCGGGCGCCAGGGGCTCGTCGGAGATGGCCCGGCGCAGCGTCGCGTACGCGGGTGGCCCCTGGTAGCCGAACTCGGCGACGAACCGGGGCAGGTACTCGCGGTACTTCAGGTAGTCGTCGGTGTTCCAGACGTCCCAGATGTGGGTGGTGCCGTACGCCGGGTCGTTGGGGTGGATCTCCTCCCGGCCCGACCAGGGGCTGCCCGGCCAGTACGGCCGGGTCGGGTCGAGTTCGGCCACGATCCGGGGCAGCAGCTCCAGGTAGTAGCCGCGCCCCCAACTGCGCCCGGCCAACGACTCCTGCCAGTCCCAGTCGTGCCAGCCCCAGATGTTCTCGTTGTTGCCGGTCCACAGCACCAGCGACGGGTGGGGCGCGAGTCGGGTCACCTGCTCCGCGGCCTCGGCGGCGACCTCGCCGGCGAACGGTTCCTCCTCGGGGTACGCGGCGCAGGCGAAGAGGAAGTCCTGCTGGACCAGCAGGCCACGTTCGTCGGCCAGGTCGTAGAAGTCGTCGGACTCGTACCGGCCGCCGCCCCAGACCCGCAGCAGGTTGATGTTGGCGTCGGCGGCCTGGTCGAAGCGGTGCGCCAGACGGTCCCGGGTGACCCGGGTCGGGAAGGTGTCGTCCGGGATCCAGTTCACCCCGCGGACGAAGATCGGCACCTCGTTGACGTGCAGGGTGAACGGTGCGCCGTGCGCGTCGGGGGTGGTGTCCAGGCGTACCGACCGGAAACCGATCCGGCGCTGCCAGCTGTCGAGGAGTTCGCCGTCGCCGCCGAGCAGGGTCACCGCCAGCGGGTAGCGGGCCGGATCGCCGTGACCGCGCGGCCACCACAGCTCGGGGTCGTCGACGGTCAGGGTGAGTACGCCGGACCGCTCCCCCGCCGCGATCTCCACCTCGGCAGTCACCCCGGCCACCTCGGCTCGTACGGTGAGCGCCACGTCGGCGGCGCCTCCCGCCACGCCCGGGTGGTCCGCGTCGGCGGTCACCGTGGGCGGCCGGTCCGTGGCGCGCTCCACCTCGACCCGCAACTCCACCCGACCGGTACGTCCCGCCACGGTGACCTGTGGGCGGACCGCCGCGAGCCGGGCGCCCGACCAGCCGTGCAGGCCGATCTCCTGCCAGATGCCGGCGGTGACCAGGGTCGGGCCCCAGTCCCAGCCGAAGTTGCAGGCCATCTTGCGGATGAACTGGAACGGCTCCGGGTACGCGTTGGGCCGGTCACCGAGCCGGTCGCGGTGCGCCTGGGCGTACCGGTAGGCGGAGTCGAAGCGTACGGCGAGGGTGTTGCCCTCGGCGCGCAGCAGCGATCCGACGTCGAACCGGTAGCCGCGGTGCATGTTCTCGGTGCGGCCGACCTCGACGCCGTTGAGCGTGACCGTGGCGACGGTGTCCAACCCGGCGCAGACCAGGTCGATCCGCGGGTGCTCGCCGGACGGCCGGTCGAAGGTGGTCTCGTAGACCCAGTCGGTGTGCCCGATCCAGGCCAGCCGGGTCTCGTTGTCGTCGAGGTACGGATCGGGGATCAGCCCCGCCGTCAGCAGGTCGGTGTGCACGCAGCCGGGCACGGCGGCCGGTACCTGCCGGCCGTCGACCTCGGCCGGTACCTGTGGGCCGGAGACCGCCCGCAACGTCCAGCCGTCGTGCAGTGCCTGCCGGAGCGGACCGGTCCCCCGCGCGTCGCTCAAGACTTCACCGCGCCTTCCATGATTCCGCGGACGATCTGCCGACCGCCGACGACCAACATGATCAATAGTGGCACCGTGGCCACGAACGCGCCGGCCAGCACCCGCCGGTAGATGACGTAGTTGCCGCTGGCCAGGTCGGAGATGGCCACCATCGAGGTGGGGTAGTCGGTGCCGTTGAGCGTGATCAGGGGCCACTGGAAGTCGTTCCAGGTGGCCACGAAGGTGAGCAGGCCGAGTACCGCGAGGGCCGGGCGTACCGCCGGCAGGGCGATGCTCCAGTAGATCCGCATCGTGGTGGCGCCGTCGATCCGCGCCGACTCGACCAACTCGTCGGGCACCGTGTTGACGATGAACTGTCGCATGTAGAACACCCCGAACGCGGTGACCATGCCGGGCACGATCACCGCCAGCAGGGTGCCGTTCCAGCCCAGCTTGCCCATCACGATGTAGAGCGCGACGACGCCGAGCTGATTGGGCACGGTCAGGGTGAGGACGACGAAGAGCATCAGCGCCCGGCTGCCCCGGAAACGCAACTTGGCGAAGGCGAAGCCGGCCAGCGAGCAGAAGAACAGCACCGAGGCGGTCACCACGGTGGCGACGATGACGCTGTTCACCAGGGAGGCGGCGAAGTAGACGTCCTGCATCGAGAAGACCTCGTCCAGGTTCGCCAGGAACCGGTCGCCCGGGATCACCACCGGCGGCAGCTGCGCGGTCGCCTCGTCGCTGCTGGTGGCGATGACGAACATCCAGTACAGCGGGAACGCCGCGAACAGCGCGGTGACCGACAGGAGCAGGTACGTCCCGATCCCGGCCGGGGTGTCCTGCGGTGCCCGGCCCAGCAGCACGGCCCGCCGACGCCCACCGGACGGCGTTGCCGGCCCCTGCCCGCCGGCCGGTACGGCGGCGCGGCGCCGCTGCAGAAGGCTCACTTGCGTCCTCCCGAGATGCGGTTGGTCAGCAGGGTGTTCAGCGCGGCGACCACCAGGATGACGAGGAACAGCGCCCAGGACATCGCGGCGGCGTAGCCGAGGTTCAGGTCCTTCCAGCCCACCTTGTAGATCAGCTGGGCGACGGTCTGCCACTCCCCACCGGCACCGCCGGTGGCGGCCTGGGCGTTGAGGTCGAACAGCATCGGCTCGGTGAACAGTTGCAGCCCGCCGATGGTGGAGAGCACCACGGTGAAGATGACCACCGGCCGGATCATCGGCACGGTGATCCGCCAGAGCTGTCGCCACGGACCGGCGCCGTCGAGCGCCGAGGCCTCGTACACGTCCCGCGGGATGGACTGCATGGCGGCCAGGTAGAGCAGCGCGTTGTAGCCGATCCACTTCCAGTTGACCATGGTGGCGATGGCGATCCAGGAGTGCAGTTTGTCGGCCCGCCAGTCGATCGGGTTCTCCGCGCCGATGCCGACCAGGCCGAGCGCCCAGTTCGCCATCCCGTGGTCGCGGGCGAAGAAGACGTTGAACACCAGCGTGGAGGCGGTGATCGGGGTGATGTACGGCAGCAGCGCGCTGACCCGCCACCAGGTCTGCGCCCGCAGCCGACGGTTCAGCATCGACGCGACGACCAGCGCCAGCAGCAACTGCGGGACGGTGGAGAGCAGGAAGATGCCGAAGGTGTTGTAGAGCGCGTTGCCGAAGTCCCCGTCGGTGAACAGCCGGCGGAAGTTCTCGGTACCGGCCCAGCCGGTCAGTTCCGGCTGGTCGAGGCGCCAGTGACGGAGTGCCACCACCCCGTTGAAGACCATCGGGAACAGCCCGAAGACGAAGAAGAGCAGGAAGAACGGCGCGATCAACAGGTACGGCACGTACCGCGCGTCGAAGCGGTGCAGCCGGTCACGCCAGGTCGACTGCCGGCCGGCGGTCGGCCGGGGGCGGGTGGCCGGGTCGGGGGCCGCGCGCGTGGTGGGCATCGGACACTCCAGGTACGGGGGCGACGGGGACCTGCCGGTGCCGGGGCGGGCCGGGACACCCGGCCCGGCACCGGTCGCGTTACTTGCTGGCCTTCTCGGCTTCCTTGATCGCCTCGGCCCAGGCCGCGTCCGGCTTGAGCGTGCCGTTCTGCACCCGGTTGATGACGTTCTCCACCGCCACCCGGGTCGGGCCGTGCTTGCGGCCCTGGTACTGCGGGGTGAGGCCCTCGGCCATCTTCGGGAAGATCTGCCCGACCGGTGCGGAGCCGAAGAACTCGTTCTTGAAGTCCGCGATCGCCGGGTCGGTGTACAGCCCCGGCTGCGACGGCAGGTTGCCGACCTTCTTGAAGACCTCGATCTGCTGTTCCGGCTGGATCAGCCACTCCAGGAACTTGTACGCCTCCTCGACGTTCTTGCCCTGCTTGGGGATGGTCAGGAAGGAGCCGCCCCAGTTGCCGCCGCCACCGGGCACCGCGGCGATGTCCCACTTGCCGCTGGTGCCGGGCGCGGTGTTCTGGATGTGCCCGAGCATCCAGGCCGGGCAGGTCAGCACCGCGAACGACCCGCTGGTGAAACCCTTGTCCCAGTCGGCCTGGAAGCTGGTCAGGTTCGCCGACAGGCCGGCCTCGGCCGCCCGGACCGCGTAGTCGAAGGCGACCTTGGGGCCACCGTCCATGCGCAGTTGCTCGTTCTCGTCGTAGAAGCCGACCTGCTGCTGGCCGAGGATCGGGTTGAACAGGTTGGTCGCGTTGTCGACGAACTTCTTGTTCGTCTTGGCGGTGTACTGCCGGCCGACCTCCAGGAAGCTGTCCCAGGTGGGCCAGAGCGCGGAGACCTGGTCGCGTTCGGTGGGCAGGCCGGCGGCCTCGAACAGGTCGGTGCGGTAGCACATCGCCAGGCCGCCGACGTCGGTGCCGAGACCGATCTGGGTGGTGCCGTCGGCCGACAGCGACTGCTTCCACTTCCACGGCAGGTAGTTGCTCTCGTACTTACCGGCGCCGGAGTCGAGCAGGTTGACGAACTGGTCCGCCTGGCTGCGGAACTGGACGATGAAGCCCTCGTCGATGGCGGCGATGTCGGGCGCGCCGGAGCCGGCGATCAGCTTCTTCTGCAGGTCCTCGTGCTGGGCGTTGTACTCGCCCGAGTTGAGGGCGATCTTGACGTGCTGGTTCTCCGCCTCGTACCGGGCCTTGAGATCCTGCAGACCGAAGTCGCCCCAGAAGTTGATCTTAAGCGTGACCGCACCGTCCCCACCCGAGTCGCCGGTGGTGCTGCGCCCACTGCACGCCACGACCAGCGACCCGACCGTCAGACCTACGACTGCGACCCGCAGCCAGCGAGGCGTAGACCGTTTCATGACCCATCCTCCGACCATCTGGGAACGCTCCCGATATCGAGATGCGTTGACTGAACCGGATAAGTGACGCCACCGTACGGGCGCACCAGCACAGTGTCAACGGCGGGTTAACTTCTCAGCCGTCCGGTAACCCAAAGCCGCCTTAGCTGTCCGAGAAGACCTGTAAAGCCACTCTTTCCGGCATCCACCCGGACCGCCCAGCCATCGACTACCGCCGACGCCAGGCTGCGGCACCATACGTACTTAACCGAGAAAGTTCACCGATCCCGCCGTACGCGTCGCACCGGCCGGCGTCAACCACCGGCCCACGGCGGGTAGCGTGTCCAGCGCCGCCGGTTGCCGTGCGGCCAGCGGACAACACAGCGGCCCAGGAGGACGTACGCCGGTGAAGCGGCCCACGATCGCGGACGTCGCCCGGCGGGCGGGGGTCTCCAAGGGCGCGGTGTCGTACGCGCTCAACGGCCAGCCGGGCGTCTCCGAGGCGACCCGGCAACGCATCCTCGCCATCGCCGCCGAGATCGGCTTCAGCCCCAGCAGCGCGGCCCGCGCGCTCTCCGGCGCGACCGCCCGGGCGATCGGGCTGATCCTGGCCCGACCGGCCCAGACCCTCGGCATCGAACCGTTCTTCATGGAGCTGATCAGCGGCGTCGAGGCGGAACTCTCCGCCCGGTCGTACGCGCTGACCCTGCAGGTGGTCGCCGACACCAGCGCCGAGATCGCCGTCTACCGCCGCTGGTGGGGCGAGCGGCGGGTCGACGGGGTGCTGGTCTGCGACCTGCGGGTGGCCGACCAGCGGGTGCCGGTGCTGGAGGAACTCGGCCTGCCCGCCGTGGTCATCGGCGGACCGGCGGACACCGGACGGCTGGCCAGCGTCTGGTCCAACGACGCGGCGGCGCTCGACGAGACCGTGGAGTACCTGTACGCCCTGGGCCACCGCCGGATCGCCCGGGTCGGCGGCCTGCCCGACCTGCTGCACACCGCGATCCGGACCCGGGCGTTCACCGAGGTCTGCCAGCGGCTCGGTCTCGCCGAGTCGATCGTCACCTCCTCCGACTACACCGGCGAGGAGGGGGCGCGGGCGACCCGTCGGCTGCTCAGCTCCCGGCTGCGCCCCACCGCGGTGATCTACGACAACGACGTGATGGCGATCGCCGGGCTGTCGGTCGCCCAGGAGATGGGTCTCGCCGTCCCCGCCGACCTGTCCATCGTGGCCTGGGACGACTCGCCGCTGTGCCGGCTGGTGCACCCGCCGCTGACCGCCGTCGGCCGGGACATCCCGGCCTACGGCGGGCACGCCGCCCGGCAGCTACTCCAGGCGATCGAGGGTGGTGCTGCGCCGACCGGCCTGCAGGACGAGACGGCGCACCTGACGCCACGCGGCAGTACCGGTCCGCCACCGGCGGGCGAGCAGCGAAGCGGTTGACCGGCTCCGGTGGTCAGCGCGACGCGGACGGAAACTCCTCGAAGTACGCCTCGACCCGTTCCGCGGTCGCCGGCCGGGCCAGCTCGTACCCCTGGCCGTAGCGGCACCCGGCCCGGTACGCGCCGTCGACCTGGTGGGCCGACTCCAACTCCTCGGCCACCACCTCCAGACCGAGCCGGTCGGCGACCGTCACCACCACGTCGAGCAGCGGACCGTTCCGGCCCGCGCCGGCCGCCTCCGGCCCGACCTTGAGCAGGTCGATCGGGAGTCGCCGCAGCTGGGCGAGGGATGCGTGCTCGGCTCGGAAGTCGTCCAGCGCCGTGCGGATGCCCATCGACCGCAGCCCGGCCAGGCGGGCCACCACGGTCGACAGCTCACCGCCCAACCGGGGCTCGGCCACCTCGACCACCAGCTGGTCCGGCCCCACGCCGTACGCGTCGAGCACCGCCGCGGTCCGCGGTACGAAGTCCGCGGAGACCAGCTCGCGGGTGCTGACGTTCACCGCCATCCACAGTCGCCGGCCGCCGACGGACCACTCGGCCACCTGCCGGCAGGCCCGGTCCAGCACCCAGGCGCCCAGCTCGCCGACGATGTCGAGATCCTCGGCCACCGGCAGCAACTCCGCCGGGAACACCGTGCCGAGCACCGGGCTGCGCCAGCGCAGCAACGCCTCGGTGCCCACCGGCGAGCGGTCGGCGAGGGCGAGCACCGGCTGGTACACCAGGTCCAGCTCGCCGCGGGCGACCGCGCCCGGAAGTTCCCGTTCCAGGTCCAGCCGACGGACCAGCTGCTCCTCCAGGTAGGCGTCGTACCACTCGACCCGCTCCCGGCCCAGTTGGGCGGCGCGCCGCCGGGCCAGGTCCGCCTGACGCAACACGTCCTCCGGCCGGCCGTGGGCCAGTTCCGCCAGCCCGACGCTGGCCCGCGAGCGCAGCACCGCCCCGGACACCTCGTACGGCTGGTCCAGGGCCGCCAGCAGGCGGGTGCCCAGCGCGTACGCCAGCAGCGGCCCGGCCGTGGTGACCACCGCCAGGCCCCCTCCGGTGAGGTCGACCACCGCGTCGCCGTCGGCGGTCACCACCCGGGCCCGACGGACCGCCTCGGCCGCGACGTCGTCGCGCACGGCCACCCCGGGCAACTCGGCGAGGTGCAGATCCACCACCAGCAGCGCACCGGTCGCCGGCTCGGGACGGGTGGCCAGCACCCGCAGCAACGCGGCACGACCGGCGGGCACCGCGCCGTCGACGCCGACCGGCACAGCCACCGGCACGGCCGGCGCCGGTTCGCGCCGGACGCCCCCGCCGACGGCCCCACCCGCGCCCGCGTCCCCGCCTGGGCCCGCGTCCCCGCTGCCGTCCGCGTCCCCTCCTGCGCCCGCGCCCCCGCCTGCGCCGAGCAGTTCCCGCGCCACCAGCGGGGGGACCGCGGCGAGGGCCAGCAGGACGGTGGTGCGGTCGGGCAGCAGACCGGCCTGCAGCTGGTGGACGGTGGCCAGCACCACCGCGGCCCCGGGCAGGACCACCCGCGGCCAGACCAGGGTGGCCCGCGGTGGCGGCCCGGTCTCCGCCTGCACCGCCCGGCGCACCCCGGCGGCGGTCAGCAGCACGCCGACCACCAGCGGAGGAACCGCCAACAGCGCCGCCCGGCCGGCGCCGGGACCGGCCGGCAGCGCGGCCAACAGCGTCAGCGCGAGCAGCGACAACCCCGCCCCGGCCCGGCACCGGCTCACGCCGGTGTCCCGGTGCGGCCCGGTCAACACGGCCAACACGGCCACCGCCGACACCCCGACGGCCAACGCGGCCGCCAGTCGGGTCGCGGCCGGCACCCCGGCGTACGGCAGCAGCAGCCAGGCGGCGAGGACCAGACCGACGGCGGCCGCGGCACCGTCGAGGAGCCGGCGCCACAGCGGAGACACCGTCGGCGCCGGCCGGGGCAGGCTGAACAGACCGGCGCCGAAGAGCAGGGCGGTACCGGCGAGCCCGGTCACGGCCGCCGCCGGGCGGTATCCGGGAGACGCCAGCGGCAGCACCGCCGCGGTCAGGCCGGCGGTCACCACGGCCGCGTGCAGCAGGGCGGCGGCCCGCCGCGGCCGGGCCGCCCGACGGCGGGCCAACCGCCCGCCGGCGAGGCCGGTGTTCGCGGTGTCGGGGCCGGCGGCCAGCCGGGAGAGCCGTACGCCGGCCAGCGTCGAGCCGGCCGCACCGGCGAGCGCCACCACGGCCAGGGCCGGCACCGGTCCGGTCGCGCCGACGGCGACCAGCCCGGCGACGACCGTCAGGACGCAGGTCTCCGGCAGGGTGGGGCGGCGGACAGCGGCGCGGAACACGGACGCGACAAGCACGACGTTCGCCTTCGTGAGGGGGCACGGGGGCGGTGCGGCGGTGCGCGGGCGACGGACGGACGGTCCGCCCCCCATCGTCGGGGAAACGATTCATCACGGGATCGGTGACGACCGCAATCAAGTGAGGCAGGTCACTTTCCTGGCTGCCCGAGGTGGTTCCGGTGGCCCCGTTCCGGCCACCGCAGCGCTGGTGGGATCATCGGAGGGTGACCCGCTCCGACACCACCCGATTCCGGCACCACCAGGCCATTCTGGTCGCGGCGATCGTCGGCACCATCGGCGCGCTGCCGCTGGCCAGCGCCCGCGCCTACCTGCTGCCGGTGTTGCTGGTGCCCCTGGCGCTGGCCGCCTGGGCCTGGCGTGCCGGCACCGACGCGGACGCCCGGGGGCTGCGCCTGCGGGCGCTGGCCGGTGCCCGGCGGATCAGCTGGGAGCAGGTCGTGGAGCTGGGTGCCGATCCGCGTGGCCGAGCGGTCGCCCGCCTCGACGACGGCCAGCGGCTGCTGCTGCCGGCGGTCCGCGGCGAGGATCTGCCCCGGTTGGTGGCGGCGGCCGGTCGCGGCAGCGTCGAGCCGGCTCAGTAGCCGTCCGTCACGACGTTCTCCGGCGGTTCACCGGCGGCGAAGCGGCGGATCTGCCGGCCGACCAACCGGTACGCCCGCGGCAGCAGGCCCCGCACCGATCCGGCCACGTGCGGGGTGAGCAGTACGTTCGGCATCGTCCAGAGCGGGTGGTCACCGGGCAGCGGCTCCGGGTCGGTGACGTCCAGGGCGGCGGAGATCCGGCCGGTGGCCAGCTCGGCGGTCAGCGCCTCGGTCCGGACCACCGGCCCGCGGGCGGCGTTCACCAGCAACGCGCCGTCGCGCATCGCGGCCAGGAACGACGCGTCGACCAGGCCGGCGGTCTGCTCGGTCAACGGCACCAGCAGCACCACGACGTCGGCCCGGGGCAGCAAGCGCGGTAGCTGCTCGACCGCGTGCACCCCCTGCTCGGGACGAGCGGTGCGGGCCACCAGTTCGAACTCCACCCCGAAGGGCGCGAGCCGGTCGCGCACCGCGGCACCGATCGAGCCGGCACCGACGATCAGCACCCGCTTGCCGGCCAGCTCGTCGGTCGGCGCCACCTCGTCGTACGCCCAGCGGCGCTGCGCCTGCGCCCGGACCAGCGCCGGGAAGTCGCGCAACCGGGACAGGATCGCGGTGACCACCCACTCGGCGGTGGACGGATCGTGCACCCCCCGGGCGTCGCAGAGCGTCACACCGGCCGGGATCCGGCCGACCCAGGTCTCCGCCCCGGCCGAGAGCAACTGCACCACCGCCAGGTCGGGCAGCTCGCCCAGCAGCGAGGTGGCCGTGGCCGGGGCGAGGAAGGGTGGCACCCAGAAGCGCACCCCGGCGGTCGGCGAGGGCAGCCGTGCCGGGTCGGCCATCGTCTCGACGGTGACCTCCGGCGGCAGCTCACCCAACAGGTCGTGGCCGGCCTCGTGCGGGATCCATACCTTCACGCCCGCTGACGATAGGCGGTGGCGTCGGCTACCGCCGTCGGGGGTGGCGGGCAGCAGCCATCCGCGCCGCCGCCCGCCGCCGGTTACCCTGGGCCGGATGAGCGCCCGTCCCCCGTACCCCCGGTCCCGTCGGCTCCGCACGGCCCTCGCGGCGTCCTGCGCGGCGATACTGCTCGCCGCGACCGGTTGCAGCCTCGGCGAACCGGAGCCGGATCCCGCCGGCGAGCCACCGAACCTACCCACCCCCTCGGCCACCCCCGGCGGCGGTCAGGAGATCGTCGCCACCGTCCTGGCCGAAGGGCTGCGGGTGCCGTGGGGCATCGCCTTCCTGCCCGACGGCGGCGCTCTCGTCACCGAACGTGACAGCGGCCGGATCCTGCAGGTCGGGCCGGAGTCGACCACGGACGGGCTGAAGGTCACCGAGGTGCAGACCGTCGACGGTGTGGTGGCCACGGGCGAAGGCGGCCTGCTCGGGATCGCGGTCTCGCCGGAGTTCGCCCAGAACCGCACGGTCTTCGTCTACTACACCGCCGAACGGGACAACCGGATCGCCCGGATGCGGCTCGGCGAGGAACCCACCCCGATCCTCACCGGCATCCCGAAGGCCGGCGTGCACAACGGCGGCGGGCTGGCGTTCGGCCCGGACGGGCAGCTCTACGCCAGCACCGGCGACGCCGGGGAGACCGCCCAGTCGCAGAACGTCGAGCAACTCGGCGGCAAGATCCTGCGGATCACCCCGGACGGGAAGCCGGCGCCGGGCAACCCGTTCCCGAACTCCCCGGTCTGGTCGCTGGGCCACCGCAACGTGCAGGGCATCGCCTGGGAGGGCGACCGGATGTACGCCGTGGAGTTCGGCCAGAACACCTGGGACGAGATCAACCAGATCCGCAAGGGCGAGAACTACGGCTGGCCCGAGGTGGAAGGGCGCGGCGGGGACGAGAAGTACGTCGACCCGATCGTGCAGTGGTCGACCGACGAGGCCTCCTGCTCCGGGCTGGCCGCGGTGGAACGGATGCTGGCCACCGCGTGCCTGCGCGGCCAGCGCCTCTGGCTGGTCGAGCTGACCGACACCGGGGCGGTGCTCGGGCAGCCCCAGTCGCTGCTGACCGAGCAGTACGGGCGGCTGCGGGCCGTCGCCGCCGCGCCGGACGGCTCGATCTGGGTGAGCACCTCCAACCACGACGGGCGAGGTCGACCGGCACCGGAGGACGACCGGCTGCTACGACTTGTCTTCGCAGGTGGCGGCGCCGGCCGAAGCTGAGGCACCCTCGTAACGGAACACCTCAGGTTTGCCAAGATCCTTCGGCGGGCAGGTCAGAATCTCAGCATGGACGGTCAGGACAACGAGCAGCCGCGCAACGGCCGGGACGGCGACATCCCGGCCGGTCGCGCCTGGCGCCCACCCGCGTTGCGGCGCTCCGGCAGGACGCGCCCCGGCGCACGGCGCGGCGTCCGCCGGGCCGTCGTCGGCCTGGCCGTGCTGGTCGTCACACTGGCCGGGGTGCTGCTCGGCGTACTCGCGGGCGGTCAGGTCGGCACCGACATCGGTCCGTTCCACGCCCGGCTGTCCGTTTCGCCGTCGACCGGCGGCGGCACCACCATCGACATCCCACCACTCGGCGCGCTCAAGCTGGACAGCCACGACGGGCCGACCCACCTGACCGTCGAACTGGGCGCCCTGGACCAGGGCCGGGTCGAGGCGCTGATCGACGATCCGGCGAGTCTCAACCGGGCCACCCAGTCGGCGGTCGAGGAGGTCCAGGACGGCGTGCTGCGGCTCGGGCTGCGCACGATCGGTGCCGCGGTACTGGCCACCCTGGTGCTGGCGCTGCTGGTCTTCCGGGACACCCGCCGGGCCGCCTGGGCCGGCGGGCTGGCCCTGCTGATCACCGCGGGCAGTCTGGGTACCGCCGCGGCGACCATCCGCCCCCAGGCGATCGAAGAACCCACGTACGAGGGGTTGCTGGTCAACGCACCGGCGATCGTCGGCGACGTACGCCAGATCGCCAACGACTACACCCGGTACGCCGAGCAACTCCAGCGGCTCATCGGCAACGTCACGCAGCTCTACACCACGGTGTCGGCGCTGCCGGTGTACGAGCAGGAGCCCGGCACCACCCGCGTTCTGCACATCTCGGACATGCACCTCAACCCGGCCGCCTGGCAGCTGATCCGAACCGTGGTGGAGCAGTTCGGCATCGACGTGGTGATCGACACCGGCGACATCACCGACTGGGGCAGCGAGCCGGAGGCCTCCTACGTCGGCTCGATCAGCCTGCTGCAGAAGCCGTACGTCTACATCCGGGGCAACCACGACTCCCCGCGTACCGCGGCGGCGGTGGCCCGGCAGCCGAACGCGATCGTGCTGGACAACGCGACCACCACCGTCGCCGGGCTGACCATCGCCGGCATCGGCGACCCCCGGTTCACCCCGGACAAGAGCACCTCCCCGGCCGCCGGTGGACTCAACCCGCCCACCGCGGACGAGCTGATCACCACCGGCGAGACCCTCGCCGCGACGGTACGCAGCTCACCCCAGCCGGTGAACATCGCACTGGTGCACGACCCGGCCGCCGCCGGCCCGCTCTCCGGCACCTGCCCGCTGGTGCTCTCCGGCCACACCCACCGGCGCCAGATCGAGAAGCTGCCGGAGGTGCCCGGCCAGCAGCCCACCACGCTCATGGTGCAGGGCTCCACCGGTGGCGCCGGGCTGCGCGGCCTGGAGGGCGAGGAACCGACCCCGCTGACCATGACGGTGCTCTACTTCGACCAGCAGAAGCTGCTCCAGGCGTACGACAACATCACCGTCGGCGGCACCGGCCAGGCCCAGGTCAACCTCGAACGTACCGTGGTGGAACCTCCCGCGACCGGCCTCCCCGCCTCGATCACCCCCACCCCCACCCCCACCCGCTAGCCCCCGCGCCGCGCCCCGCCCTCCGCGCGCTCACGCCCCCGCACTCGCCCCCCGTGATGGGGCCGGCACGGGGCACGCGGGGTGGCGGGCACGGGGGCGCGCGGGGTGGGGGCGGGAGTGTCAGCGGAGGGTCAGGGCGGCCAGGGCGGCGTTGACGATGCTGCCGGGGAGCAGGTCGTGCAGCTCGTACAGCTCGGTGACGGTGCCGGACTGGCCGAACTCGTCCACTCCGAGGGGGACGGCGGGCGCGCCGACGGCCGAGCCGAGCCAGGCCATCGCGTGCGAGGCGGCGTCGTGCACGGAGACCACGGGGACCCGGTCGGTGAAGGCGGCCCGCAGCGCGCCGGGCACGCTGGGCACGGTGGCGGTGCGTACGCCCTGCCGTAGCGTGCGCTGCCAGGAGCGGTACAGGCGGTCGAGGCTGGTCACCTCCACCACGTGCGCGGCGACGCCCTCGTCGGCCAGTTCCGCCGCGGCGGCCAGCACCTCGGGCAGCACCGCGCCGGAGGCGGCCAGCTGCACCGTCGGCGCCTGCGCCAGGTGCGGGTACGCCTGGTGGGCGTCGACCAGCCGGTACGCCCCGGCGAGCACCTGCCGACGCAGCACCGCGTCGCCGAGACGGGTCCGGGCCGCCTCGAACGGCGCCTGGTCCACCGGTCGGGTGCTGAGCCGGAAGTAGTAGGCGCCGTCCTCGGCCGGTGCCGCTGTCGCGGCGGGCTGGGTCGCGCCGGCGATCTGCCCGAACGCGTCGCACAGCAACCAGTCCAGCCCGGTCGCGTACGCCGGCTCGACGAAGGTGACGCCGGGCAGTTCCAGGCCCACGCTCGCGGTGATCGTGGACTGGTGGGCGCCGCCCTCCGGGGCGAGGGTGATGCCCGACGGGGTGCCCGCGACGACGAACCGGGAGCCCGAGTAGGTGCCGTAGAGGAAGGCGTCCAACCCGCGCAGCACGAACGGGTCGTAGACGGTGCCGACCGGCAGCAGCGGTTGCCCGGACAGGTCCCACGCCAGGCCGAGCTGGCCGAGCAGCAGGAACAGGTTCATCTCGGAGATGCCCAGTTCGATGTGCTGCCCGTCGGGGCTCTCCGTCCAGCGCAGCATGCGGTCGGACGACCAGGAGCGCTGCGCGGTCGGGGCGAACACCCCGGTCTTGTTGATGAAGCCGGCCAGGTTGGTCGAGGTGGCCACGTCCGGCGCGGTGGTGACCAGATACCGGCCTACCTGCGGGTCCCGGGCCAGGTCCACCAGCACCCGGCCGAAGGCCTCCTGCGTGGAGATCGGCTTGTTGGCGCGTACGTTGGTGGTCGGTGGGACGGTGACCCCGAGCGCCCGCTGGCGTGGCGCGCGGGACAGCGCCTCCCGACGCTGCCCGGCCCTGATCCCGGCCGGCGAGGCCGGGTCGAGGCGGTCCCACTCGGTATCGCGGGTCAGCCCGTGCGCGGACCGTAGCGCGTCGACCTGCTCGCCGGAGAGCAGCGCCGAGTGGTTGCGCGGATTGCCGGCGATGGGCAGACCCCAACCCTTCACCGTGTACGCGAACACCACGCTCGGCCGGTCGGTCACCGCGTCGCACTGGGCGTACGCGTCGAGCATCGCCGCCAGGTCGTGCCCACCCAGGTCGGTGACGAGCGGCCCCAGTTCCTCGTCGGTGACGTCGGCGATGAACGCGCCGACGCCCTCCGGTGCCCCGTCCAGGAACTGCTCGCGCAGCTCCGGGCCGGTCAGCCCGAACAGCGACTGGTACTGCTCGTTCGGCATCGCGTCGATCCAGTCCCGCAGCGCCGCGCCACCGGGCCGGGCGTACGCCTCGGCCAGCCGGTGCCCGTACTTGACCTCGACCACGTGCCAGCCGGCCGCCTCGAACTGGCCGCGCCACTGGTCGATCCGCACCCCGGGGACGACCCGGTCGAGCGACTGCCGGTTGAAGTCGACCACCCACATGACGTTGCCCAGGCCGGTGGTGGCCGGGTCGGCGACCGCCTCCCAGATGTTGCCCTCGTCCAGTTCGGCGTCGCCGATCAGGGCGACGAAGCGGGAGTCGGGACGCGCGCCGAAGTGCGCGTCGACGTAGCGTCGGGTCACCGCGGCGAACAGCGGCGCGGCGGCACCCAGGCCGACGGAACCGGTGGAGAAGTCCACCTCGTCCGGATCCTTGGTGCGCGACGGGTACGACTGCAGGCCGCCCCGGGCGCGCAGCCGGGTCAGGTAGGACCGGTCCAGGTTGCCCAGCAGGTACTGGATGGCGTGGAACACCGGCGACGCGTGCGGTTTCACCGCCACCCGGTCCTCGGCGCGCAGGTGCGCGAACCACAGCGCGGTCATCGCGGTGACCAGGGATGCGCTGGACGCCTGGTGCCCACCGACCTTCACCCCGTCGCCGGTGGCGCGGTCCCGGTTGGCCGTGTCCACGATCCGGGTGGCGAGCCACAACACCCGCCGCTGGATCTCGTCGAGGACGTCGATGTCGTGCTGGTTCACGGTGCGCTCCAGGGGTCCGGCGCGTCGTCGTTGACGCCCGGTCGGGGACGGGGATGGTGGGTGCGTCGGCCGTTCACCGACGCGCCGCGTCGGTCACGCGGCGCACGGCACGGAGGTCAGGAAGGGCCTCCTCCTCGGACACCAGGCGTCAAGAAGGGGCCCTTCCTCGCACCTCAGGCGCCGAGGCGCGCCAGGATCAGCTCGCGGACGGTCTTGGCGTCGGCCTGGCCGCGGGTGGTCTTCATGACCGCGCCGACCAGGGCACCGGCGGCGGCGACCTTGCCGCTGCGAATCTTGTCGGCGATGCCCGGGTTGGCGGCGATCGCCTCGTCCACGGCGGCGGTCAACGCACCGGTGTCGGAGACGACCTCCAGATTCCGGTTGGTCATGATCTCGGTGGGCGTACCCTCGCCCGCGACCACGCCCTCCAGCACCGTACGGGCCAGCTTGTCGTTGAGCTTGCCCGCGTCGACCAGGCCCTGCAACTCGGCGACCTGGGCCGGGGTGGCCCCCACGTCGGCCAGCTCGACACCCGTCTCGTTGGCCCGCCGGGACAGCTCACCCAGCCACCACTTGCGGGCGGCGGCCGGGGTGGCACCGGCGGCGACGGTCGCCTCGATCAGCTCGACCGCGCCGGCGTTGAGCACCGACTGCATGTCCAGGTCGGAGAGCCCCCACGCCTCCTGGAGCCGACGCCGGTGCAGCCGGGGCAGCTCCGGCAGGGCGGCCTTCAGCTCGGCCACCCAGGCCGGGTCCGGCGCGATCGGCACCAGGTCCGGCTCCGGGAAGTAGCGGTAGTCGGTGGCGGTCTCCTTGGACCGGCCCGGGGTGGTGTCCCCGGTGTCCTCGTGGAAGTGCCGGGTCTCCTGGGTGATCCGGCCCCCCGCGTCCAGCACCGACGCCTGGCGCAGCATCTCCGAACGCACCGCCCGCTCGACCGACCGCAGGGAGTTGACGTTCTTCGTCTCGGTGCGGGTGCCCCACTCCGCCCCCGGCAGGTTCAGCGAGGTGTTGACGTCACACCGCAGCGAACCCTCCTCCATGCGTACGTCGGAGACGCCGAGCGAACGGAGCACGTCCCGCAGCTCGGTGACGTAGGCGCGGGCCACCTCGGGAGCGAGCGCTCCGGTGCCGGGGATCGGCTTGGTGACGATCTCGACCAGCGGGATGCCGGCCCGGTTGTAGTCGACCAGGGACTCCGTCGCGCCGTGGATGCGGCCGGTGGCACCGCCGACGTGCAGCGTCTTGCCGGTGTCCTCCTCCAGGTGCACCCGCTCGATGCCGATGCGCACGGTCTCGCCGTTCACCTCGACGTCCAGGTAGCCCTCGAAGCAGAGCGGCTCGTCGTACTGGCTGATCTGGAAGTTCTTCGGCATGTCCGGATAGAAGTAGTTCTTCCGGGCGAACCGGCACCACTGCGCGATCGAACAGTTCAGCGCCAGCCCGATCCGGATGGTCGCCTCGATGGCGGCCTTGTTCGCCACCGGCAGCGAGCCGGGCAGGCCCAGGCAGACCGGGCAGACGCGGGTGTTCGGCTCACCACCGAAGTCGGTCGGACAGCCGCACCACATCTTGGTGTTCGTGCCCAGCTCGACGTGGGTCTCCAGGCCGATCACCGGCTCGTAGCGCGCGACGACCTCGTCGTACGCGGGCAGCGTCGTGGTCATGAGAACTCCAGCTTTGCAGGCGGTAGCCGGCCCACGGCGGCATCCGGACACAACGCCGCCAAGCCTAACCGTTGCGCCCACCTGACCTCGGTCGGGCGTCACCCCGCGCTGAACCCCTGCCGACGGCGGTACGCCACCACCAGCAGGATGCCGCCGATGCTGAACGCCACGACACCGAGGAGCATCAGCACCAGGGCCGAGTTCTCGCCGGTGACCGGCAACCAGGCCCCGGTGGTCCGGGACGGCGACGGCGCGGCGGTGGTCGGCGTCGGGCTCTCTGACGGCGCGGTCGGGTACGCGGTCGGCTGCGCGGTGGGGGTCGGCGAGACCGACGGGGTGGCCGTCGGGTCCGGGTAGACGACCAGCGACACCTCCGCGGTGTCACTCGTGGCGGTGCCGGTGGCCCGGACGGTGAAGTCGAAGGTGCCGGCGACGGTCGGGGTGCCGCTGAGCACGCCGTCCGGGTCGAGCACGAGCCCGTCCGGCAGCGCCCCGGCGGCCAGCCCGAACCGGATGTCGGAGTCCCCCTCGGCGGTGAACCGGAACGAGTACGCCTGCCCAGCCGTGCCGCGCGGCGGCTCGCCCGAGGTGACGATGGCAGCCGCCGTGGCGATCACCAGCGTGACGTCCTGCTGCCCCTGGAAGCCGTTCGCGTCGGTCACCAGCAACGCGAAGCGGTAACGCCCGGCCTGATTCGGGGAACCCGCGAGGACACCGACCGGGGAGATCGACAGCCCCGGCGGCAATGCACCCGACCCCAGCGCGACGGTGTGCGGCGCGGTGCCGCCGGACACGGTTAACCGGTGCGTCGGATAGACCTGCCCGACGTACCAGGGCGAGACCGGCTCCGGCGACGTCACCGTGACGACCGGCGGCACCACCACCACGGTCACCTGGTGGTCGGCGGACTCCCCGCTCGGCGATCCGGTGGCCCGGACGGTGAAGGCGAAACGGGCGGCCACGGTGGGCGTACCGGTCAGGGTGCCGGACGAGGAGAGCGCCAGACCGGGTGGGATCGCACCCGCGATCAGGGAGAACCGGATCTCGTCGTCGCCGGTGGCGGTGAAGGTGTGTCCCGGGTACGGCTCGTAGGCGGTCACCTCCGACGGCGGCGGGTCGGAGGTGACAGAGATGGTGACGACCGCCGGATCCACGATCACCGGATCCGGGATCACCGGATCGACGGCGGCCGGTTCTGCGGCGACGGGCGCAGCGGTGCCGAGAAGCAGCATCGTGAGCACCGAGACGATCGTGATCGGCCGCAGCGTCTTCATCGCAGTTCCAGTCGGCTAGAAGCCCATGCTTGCGTTTCGCCAGCGGCTCGGACTCTATCCAACCCGCGCACGTGACCATGCGTTACGAGTCCGAACGGTGACCTCGTGTCACCGAAGTCACGCGGTCGCGGCCAGGTCGGGACAGTTCCGACGCTCGATCACGCTCGGCGGTAGTTGAGCCGGACCAGCGCCTCGCGGGTTTCGATCCACCAACGGCGGTAAGCGGGAACGGCACGGAGTCGATCCAGCGAGACAATCTCGCCGAGTTGCGTAAAGTGATCTGTCCGTGACCGGCTGACACGCTGCATAACGTCGCTCAGCACCCGCTTGGGATCGGGCAACCGCTCCACCTGTGCCGGTTGCGCCGGCAGCCCCATCGACGCGTCGCTCCAGTTCGGCACGCCGAGGGCACTGCGCAGGGCGTCACCGTCGGCGAGCAGCCAGGCCTCCGTCTCGCGTACCGGAACCAGCGCCACCAACTGTTCAGCGCGGCTTCCCCACATCTCCCGGATGGGCTGGATCCATTCTGTGGCTACTCGGTCCGCGTTCGTTCCCTGATCGCGATGGAAGAAGATCATAGAAAAACTCGCTCGATGCTGATCGACGAGTCGGATCACGTCCGCGACAGACGATGGGCCGCTTCGGTCCCGTATCGGCTGTACGTCCGCCACATCGACCGCATCCTCGAACTCGGTGTTGCAGAGTTCAGTCAACGCTCGACCGAGCAACCTCGGTAGGAACTGGTCGTCGGAACTTCCCTCCGACACCAGCGCTGAGGTGAGATACCGCATCAGGTACCCAACTCCGCCTGGACTTCGAACTCCGCGATCTCACTCGGGCTGACCATGGTTGCCACATCGAGCGCGTCGTCGAGCGTGAGCTGCTGGGCGCCCGCAATGGCCCGCCACCGACTTACTCGACTCGGCGCATGCCCGCGCTGGACACGGCTTACCACGTCCATGAACACAGCGTCAGGACGCTTCTTCGCCTGGGCCGGATCCAACGCCCGCAGGATCGCTGGCGAATGACTGCTCAGGATCAGCTGGGTAAGCGCTGCACCGTCAGACGGCGTGTTCAACGCGCGATCGACAAGGTTCCGCAGGTACCGAACGAACTGGGCCAAACGCTGCGGAAAGATGCCGTTCTCGGGCTCCTCGAAGCAGATCAGCCCCGCACCTCGTGGGTCGTAGAGCGCGGCGAGTAGCGCGATCGCCCGAAGCGTCCCGTCCGAGGCGACGCGCGCCGAGAACGGTGCCTCGTCCCGGGTCAGGACCATGATCTGTCGCTGCCGGCGAGCCTCGTCCTCGCTCAGTCGAACCCGGATCACCCCAGGTATGACGGCCGCCAGGTCAGCCGAGAGGTCGTTCAGGAATCCCTCGGGCCGATCAGACGTGGCAGTCTCGTCCACCAGGCGGCGAAGGGTGTTGGCGAGGTGCCCGCCGTTGGCCGACAGGCTGTCCGGGTCGTCGTAGGAGTCTGGGGCGCGAAGTGCGCTCGGATCCAGATGCAGGAGCCGCCACGACTGCAACTCCCGCTTGAGCGCGTACAGAAGGGGAAAATCTGTCGCGGTGGTGAGGCTGGAGAGCACGGTTGCGGTGGCCGATGTCGCCGGAAGCCGCCGCTTGCGGCCCTGGTTGCCCTGTTGCCGAATGCTGAAAACCGGACGACCGGCGTCGTCCTCCTCGGTCTCCAACGGGTCAGCCCCGGAACGGTAGGTGGCCAGCCGCTTCCGCTGGTCGGGGGTGCGGGACTGCATCCACGTGTCATCCGCTCGCCGGATTCTGCGAACAGCCTCCTGAACAACGTACGGCCGCTGCGTTCCACCATGACCGGTGGCGCGCAGCTGGATCGTCAGTTCGTAGCGAAGTCGGGAATGGTTGACCTCGGCCGTGTCCCCGAACGCGTCGGTGACCGACCGCCCAAGGAGCACCTCGGCCGCGAAGGACATCTCATCGACCGGAGGCCCCTCGGTGGGACGATGAAAGAGATCGGCCACATCGCCACGCATGTGCTGAGCGGCTTCCAGAACGGGATCGCCGGCCAGACGGCTCAAAAACTGCACCGCGTCGAACAGGTTCGACTTGCCTGCCGCGTTACGACCGATGATGACCAGGAAAGGCGGGATATCCAGCGAGAACCTACGAAACGATTTGAAGCCGTCGATCTCGATTCGCGTCAGCATCCCGCCTACCTCACAGCACCGGGGGGGTAAGCGTGCCGACGGCGCTCTCCAGCGCGGCGGCGACCCGGTACATCCGGTCGTCGGCCATCGTCGGCGCCATCACCTGCAGGCCGACCGGCAGCCCGTCGGCCAGACCGCACGGCACCGAGATGCCCGGCCCGCCGTACAGGTTCGTCGGGATGGTGAACAGGTCGGCCAGGTACATCTGGTACGGGTCGGAGGTCCGCGCCCCCAGCGGGAAGGCCACGAACGGGGTGGTCGGCGAGATCAGCGCGTCGACCCGCTCGAACGCGGCGGTGAAGTCGCGGGTGATCAGCGTACGGACCTTCTGCGCCTGACCGTAGTAGGCGTCGTAGTAGCCCGAGGAGAGCGCGTACGTGCCGATCATGATCCGCCGCTTGACCTCGGGACCGAAGCCGGCCTCCCGGGTCAACGACATGACCTCCTCCAGCGACCGGTTGCCGTCGTCGCCGACCCGCAGGCCGAACCGGACGCCGTCGAACCGGGCCAGGTTGGAGGAGCACTCGCTCGGCGCGATCAGGTAGTACGCCGGCAGCGCGTATCCGAAGTTCGGGCAGGAGATCTCGACGATCTCGGCGCCGAGCTTGGTCAACGTGTCGACGGCCTCGTTGAAGGCGGCCATCACACCCGGCTCGGCGCCCTCGCCACCGAACTCGGTGACGATGCCGAGCCGCACCCCGGTCAGGTCGCCGGTGGCACCGAGCTTCGCCGCGGCCACCACGTCCGGCACCGGCGCCGCGATCGAGGTCGAGTCGCGCGGGTCGTGCCCGCCGATCGCCTCGTGCAGCAGCGCCGCGTCCAGCACGGTACGCGCGCACGGGCCGGGCGTGTCCAGCGAGGAGGAGAAGGCCACCAGGCCGTAGCGGGAGGTGCCGCCGTACGTCGGCTTGGCGCCGACCGTACCAGTGACCGCGCCCGGCTGGCGGATCGAGCCGCCGGTGTCCGAACCGATCGCCAGCGGCGCCTCGTAGGCGGCGAGTGCGGCGGCGCTGCCGCCGCCGGAGCCGCCCGGGATCCGGTCGGTGTCCCACGGGTTGCGGCTCGGGCCGTACGCCGAGTACTCGGTCGAGGAGCCCATCGCGAACTCGTCCATGTTGGTCTTGCCGAGCATCACCGTGCCGGCGGCCCGTAGCCGCTGCACGATCGTCGAGTCGTACGGCGGGCGCCAGCCCTCCAGGATCTTCGACCCGACGGTGGTCGGCACACCCTTGGTGGTCAGTACGTCCTTGACCGCCACCGGCACCCCGGCCAGCGGGCCCAGTTCCGCACCCGCGGCGCGCCGGGTGTCGACCTCCCGGGCGGCGGCCAGCGCGCCCTCCGTGTCGACGTGCAGGAAGGCGTTGACCCGGCCGTCGACGGCGGCGATGCGGTCCAGGTGCGCCTGGGTGACCTCGACGGCCGAGGTCTCGCCCGAGGCGACCAGACCGGCGATCTCGACGGCGGTCAACTTCGTCAGGTCAGTCATGAGGCCACATCCTCGTCCAGGATCCGCGGTACGCGGAACCGCTGCTCCTGCGCGTCGGGTGCACCCGACAGCGCCTCCTGCGGGGTCAGGCACGGCGTCACGACGTCGTCCCGGAACACGTTCGTCAGCGGCACCGAGTGCGAGGTCGGCGGGATGTCCGCGGCGGCGACCTCGCCCACCTGGGCTACCGCCTGGAGGATCACGTCGAGCTGGCCGGCGAAGGTGTCCAACTCCTCCTCCGTCACGGCGAGCCGCGACAGTCGCGCCAGGTGCGCGACCTCCTCGCGGGAGATGGCGGCCATCGGTGCCCCCTTCGTGGCTGTCCTGCGTCTGCCTGCGCCCACCCGGTCGATCCGAGACGACCCGAGGTGACGGCTGCGAGTCTATTGTTCCGTGCCCGGGCGGCCGCTCGCGGCTCCCCGGACAGCGGGTGCGCGGGCCGGATCGGCCCGCCGGGTCACCGGGCGTGCCGGCGCGGCAGGTGGGCCTCGTCGGGACCGCCGAGCGGGCGCAGCGGCCGGTACCGGGCCAGCCAGGCGACGAGTTCCTCGGCCGGCATCGGCCGGGCGTAGAACCAGCCCTGGGCGACGTCGCAGCCGGCCGCGTGCAGCATCCGCCAGGTGCGCTCGTCCTCCACCCCCTCGGCCACCACCCGCAGGCCCAACGCCTTGCCCAGTTCGATGGTCGACCGCACGATCGCCGCGTCGTCGGTGTCCTCGGCCATCCCGAGCACGAAGGAGCGGTCGACCTTCACCTCCGACAGCGGCAACCGGCGCAGGTGTTGCAGGGACGAGTAGCCGGTACCGAAGTCGTCCAGCGCGATACCCACGCCGACCCCGTGCAGCCGGGTGATGGTGGTCAGCACCCGACGCGGGTCGGCCATCAACGCTCCCTCGGTGATCTCCAGTTGCAGCCGTTGTGGCGCCACCCCGTACCGGGGCAGCCGGTCGGCGATCTGCTCGGCGATCTCGCCGGTGTGCAGGTCCCGCACGCTGACGTTGACCGCGGCGCGCAGGTCGAGCCCGGCCGCCGTCCACTTGGCGAGCTGTTCCACCACGTCGTCCACGACCCGGCGGGTGAGCAGCCGCATCACCGCGCTCTGCTCGGCGACCCGGATCAGCTCCTCCGGGTCGACCATCCCCCGGGTGGGGTGTCGCCACCGCAGCAGCGCCTCCACCCCGACCACCTCGCCGGTGGCGATCGCGATCTGCGGTTGGTAGTAGAGCATGATCTCGCCCGCGTCCCCGGCCGTCTCGACGGCCCGCGCCGGATCCGTCGGGTCGGGTCGTACCGGCCGGGCCCAGGTCTCCTCGGTCGGGGCCGGTGGGTCGGGTAGGGCGGCCCGGCGGAGGATCGGGTCGGCGGCGGTGACGATCCGGTTGATCAGTTCGTCGTCTTGGGTCGGTACCGGCGGGCGGCGGCGCCGTCGGCTCCACCGGCGTGGGCCGGTGGGCTCGTCCAGCGGCGGATCCGCCGGCAGCGTCGCACCGTCGCCGCCGCGCACCCTGGGCCGGGGCGGCGGGTCGCCGTCACCGGGCCGGCTCGCCGAACCCGCCTCCAACACCCGACGCAGGTCGGCCAGCAGGCCCAGCCGCTCGGCGGAGTTGTGGTCGGACTCGGCCGTGTAGACGGCGACCGTGTCGTTGCGGTGCTTCGCGTCGTACATCGCCACGTCGGCGTGGCGCATCAGGGTGGCGAAGTCCTCGCCGTGTTGCGGGTACAGGGCGACTCCGATGGAGCCGCCCACGTCCAGCGGCAACCCGTCCAGCGGCACCGGCTCGGCCAGCGCCTGCACCACCCGTTCGGCCAGTGCCCGGGCCTGCGCGACGTCGGCCAGCCCGGTCGCCACGATGGCGAACTCGTCGCCGCCGAGCCGGGCGAGGAGATCCGGTGGCTCGACCACCTCGGTCAGCCGGGCACTCACCTCGACCAGCAGCCGGTCGCCGACGGCGTGACCGAGCGCGTCGTTGACGTGCTTGAACCGGTCCAGGTCGATCAGCAGCAGGGCCAGGTGGGCGGCGGGCTCGCCGCGGGCGGCGCGTTCGGCGTGCCGGTGCACCTGCTCGTTGACCTCGGCCAGCAGCGCCTTGCGGTTCGGTAACCCGGTGAGCGGGTCGAGCGAGGCGAGTTGGTGCTGCTCGACGGTGAGCCGGGCCATCCGGTAGACCGCGAACAGCGGCACCAGCACCAGCGGGACCAGCGCCGCGCTGGCCCGGGCGGCGGTGACGAGGATCGGCGCGAGCAGCAGCAGCGAGCCGGTGGAGAGCAGCTCGAAGGGCAGCCCACGCCAGGCGTTGGGCCACCACCGCTCGCCGAACCGGAGCCGGACGGCGGCGGTGACCAGGCCGTAGTTGACCACGAACCAGGCGACTCCGGCGCCGCCGATCGCCGCGATGTCGGTCCAGCCGAGCGGACCGCCGTCGAAGACGCCGCCGGGGCCGAGCCGGGTGACCGCGTACGCGGCGGCCAGGGAGCAGGCGTACTGGGCGGCGTTGAAGGCCGTCCGCCACGGTGCGTGTCCCATCCGGATCCCCGAGACCAGCACGGCGACCGCCTGCACGGCGACCGCCGGGCCGAGCCCCCAGCCGAGGAGGATCGCGAAGGTGAAGCAGCTCGACGGGTAGACCGCCGAGGACTGTCGTCGGCCGGGCGGGACGAACGGACGTGCGTCGCAGGCCACCGCGAGCACCGCCATCGTCCAGAACGCCACCGGCAGGTCGGGCAGGGTCGAGGCGAGCGACACCAGGGGGCCCGCCGAGACCAGCACCGCCACCGCCAGCACGCCGCCGCCGAAGGCGGCGAACGGCGCCGTCCGCCCGGGCGGGATCTGGTTACGCGGGTCCGACGGCTCCATCACACCTCCCGGTACGTGACCCGGCGGGTGGGTTCACCCGCCGTGCCCCAATGAAACGCCCCCGGAGCCGGATTTCCCGTCGCGACAGTCACGAATCGGTAGTAGTCGTAATTAAGTTGGTATCCGGACGAGTCCCCTCAAGATCGGCAGTCGGGCTCACTCCTCGACGCGGGCCACCGCCCGGGCCGCGTCGGCGCCCTCGTCGAGCAACACCCGGAAGCCCTCCTCGTCGAGCACCGGCACCTTCAGGGCGGCGGCCTTGTCCGCCTTGGACCCTGGGTTGTCACCGACCACCACGAAGCCGGTCTTCTTCGACACCGAGCCGCTGACCTTGCCGCCGCGCGACTGGATCGCCTCGGCGGCCTGGTCCCGGGAGAAGCCGCCCAGCGTGCCGGTCACCACCACGGTCAGGCCCTCCAGCGGGCGCGGCCCCTCCTCGACCTCCGCCTCGGCCATCCGTACGCCCGCCTCGGCCCACTTGCGGATCACCTCGCGGTGCCAGTCGACGGCGAGCCACTCCCGGATGCTCGCCGCGATCGTCGGCCCGACACCGTCGACGGCCGACAGTTCCTCCTCGGACGCGGCGTCGATCGCCTCGATCGACCGGAAGTGCCGGGCGAGCGCCTGCGCGGCGGTTGGCCCGACATGCCGGATGGACAGGGCCACCAGCACCCGCCACAGCTCGCGTTCCTTGGCGACGGCGAGGTTGTCGAGCAGCTTGACCGCGTTGCTGCCGAGGCTGCCGTCCTTGTTGACGAAGAACGGCGAACGGGCCAACTGCTCGGCGTCGAGCGAGAACAGGTCACCCTCGTCGGTGATCACCTGCGCGTCGAGCAACGCGGCGGCGCCCTTGTAGCCGAGCGCCTCGATGTCGAACACCTTGCGCCCGGCCAGGTGGTAGACCCGCTCCCGCAACTGCGCAGGGCAGCTGCGCGAGTTCGGGCAGCGGATGTCGACGTCGCCCTCCTTGGCCGGCGCCAGCGGGGTGCCGCAGGCCGGGCAGGTGGTGGGCATGACGAACGCCCGGGCGTCCGGTGGGCGCAGCTCGACCACCGGGCCGAGCACCTCGGGAATCACGTCACCGGCCTTGCGGATCACCACCGTGTCGCCGATCAGCACCCCCTTGCGCTCCACCTCACGGGCGTTGTGCAGGGTCGCGTAAGCCACCGTGGAGCCGGCCACCTTGACCGGTTCGAGCAGCGCCCGCGGGGTGACCCGCCCAGTCCGCCCGACCTCGACCTCGATGTCGAGCAGCCTGGTGTTGACCTCCTCTGGTGGGTACTTGAAGGCGATCGCCCAACGGGGTGCCCGGCTGGTCGAACCGAGCCGCCCCTGGATGGGCACCGGGTCGACCTTCACCACCACCCCGTCGATCTCGTGCTCGACGTCGTGCCGATGCTCGGCGTAGTGCGCCACGTAGTCGCGCACCCCGGCCAGGTCGGGCACCACCCGCCAGCGGTCGCTGGTGGGCAGCCCCCAGGCCCGCAACGCGGCGTACGACTCGGACTGGGTGGCCGGCTGGAAACCACGCCGGGCGCCGATGCCGTGCACCACCAGGCGCAGCGGGCGGGCGGCGGTGATCCGGGGATCCTTCTGCCGCAGACTGCCCGCGGCGGCGTTGCGCGGGTTGGCGAACGGCGCCTTGCCCTGCTCGACCAGTCCGGCGTTGAGATCGGCGAACGCCTCGACCGGGAAGTAGATCTCCCCACGCACCTCGATGAACTCGGGGGCCGGGCCGAACTCGGCGGACTCGGTCAGCCGGCTCGGCACGTCCCGGATGCTGCGGACGTTGGCGGTGACGTCCTCGCCGGTGCGCCCGTCGCCCCGGGTGGCGGCGCGGACCAGCCGGCCACCCTCGTAGGTCAGGTTGATCGCCAGCCCGTCGACCTTCAGCTCGCAGAGGTAGGACACCGGCCCACCGGCGTCCCGCTCGACCCGCTCGGCCCAGGCGCCCAGTTCCTCGTCGGTGAAGGCGTTGTCCAGCGACATCATCCGGTCCGCGTGGGCGACCGGGGTGAAGTCGGTGGAGAAGGCGCCACCCACCCGCTGGGTCGGCGAGTCGGGCGTACGCAGCGCGGGGAACTCCTGCTCCAGCGCCTCCAACTCGCGTAGCCGCCGATCGAACTCGGCGTCGGAGACGACGGGTGCGTCGAGCACGTAGTAGCGATACTGGTGCTCGGTCAGCTCCTGGCTCAGCGTGGCGTGCCGCTCCCGTGCCTGCGGCGTGGGATCGGCCCCCGCCGCCGCCTCCTGTGCCGCACTGACCTGCTGGCCGATGGCTTCCTCGGACACCCCGCGACCTCCTGTGACTGGGTACCCCGGCACGGTATCGGGCGGGTGGGACAGTCGGCCCGCTCCCCCGCCGCTGCGGCCTGGTTACCGGTCCCCGGCGGCGGCGAGGGCGGCGAGCTGGTCGGCGTACTCGATCCGCCCGGCCCAGCCCGCCGGCCAGGCGGCCATCCCCTGTTCGGCGCCGACGAACGCCCCGGCCAGCGCGGCGATCGAGTCCGAGTCGCCGGCCGTGCGGGCTCCCCGGGCCAGAGCACCGACCGGGTCGTCGGCGTGCCGGATGGCGCAGTAGAGCGCGGTGACCAGGGCCTCCTCGGCGATCCAGCCCTCGCCGGTGAGCCGGCACGGGTCGCCGCCGTCGTCCGGGGCGGCGAGCGCCGCGTCGAGCCCGCGCAGCGCCTGCCCGCACTCGTCCCAGCCGACCGCGATGAACTCCTCGGGCGTCGGAGCGTCCGAGCGTTGCCACAGCTCGCCGAGCCAGTCGGCCCGGTAGACGGTGCGCTGGGTACGGGCCCGCTCGGCGAGCAGGCCGGGCAGTTCGCCCAGCGCGGCGCCGTCGCACAGCAGCCGGACGGCGTACGCGGCCAGCTCGGCGGCGGCCAGCCCGGTGGGGTGACCGTGGGTCAGCCCGGCCTGGAGCTGGGCCAGCCCGGCGAGGGTGTCCAGGTCGACGTCGAGCAGCCCGACCGGAGTGACCCGCATGTTGGCCCCGCAGCCCTTCGAGTCGGCCACCGTGGCCTGCTGCCAGGGCACTCCCCGGGACAGCTCGGCACAGGCCCGCAGGCAGGTCATGCCCGGTGCGCGGTTGTTGTCCGGGCTGACCGCCCAGTCGAGGAAGCGTCGCCGCAGCAGGGGTTCGACCGTCGGGGCGGCGTACTCCGGCGCGTCGTGCAGCGCCCAGGCCACCGCGAGAGCCAGCTGGGTGTCGTCGGTGACCAGCGCCGGGTCGCCGACCAGTTCGCGGGGGCCGGCGGGGCCGTAGCGGCGCTCGATCTCGGCGACGCTGAGGAACTCGGTGGGCTTGCCCAGCGCGTCACCGTAGGCAAGCCCGAACAGCGAACCGGCAGCTCGCCGGCGGGCGGGACTGATCATGAAGGCGATGATGCCCTGCGCCGGCAAGGGCGCCCACCGACCGATCGGCCCACCGGCGCCGGGTACGGCAGGCGGTGCCGCCCGCCGTCGGCGGTGCCGCCCGCCGTCCGGGTGTGCCGCCCCTCGCCGGTAGTCCGAGCAGCGCCGGTCAGTCCCAGCAGAGGCAGAACGGGTGCCCGGCCGGGTCGGCGTAGACCCGGAAACCCGGCCCCTCACCGGGCAGTCGCCGGGCCCCGAGCGCCAGCGCCGCCTGCTCCGCCGCCTCGATGTCGTCGACCGTGACGTCGAGGTGGAACTGCTGGGGCCGCTCCGGATCCGGCCAGTCCGGCGGGCGCAGGTCGGCGGCCCGCTGGAAGGCGAGCCGGGGCTGGTGGCCGGGCGGGCCACCGAGGACCACCCAGTCGCCGTCGTCGTCGGCCACCTGCGGCAGGCCCAGCAACTCGGCGTAGAAGCCGGCCAGCGCGCGCGGATCCGGGCAGTCGATCACGGTTGAGCGCAGTCGTCCGATCATGCCGGCCATCATGCCCGCCGGGTACGACAGGGAAACCTCACGCCTCGGCGAGCCGACGGCCGGCGTCGCGGCAGGCCGCCAGCACCGCCCGGGCGTACGCCGGGCTCGCCCCGGCCAACCCGCAGGCCGGCGTGACCACCACCTGCTCGGCGAGCCGGCCGCGCGGGAACCCGAGGCGGTCCCAGAGCCCGCGTACCCGGTCGGCGACCTGTGCGGAGGTCGGCGCGCGGCCGGTCGACGGACTGGTCGGCGCAGCAGTCGACGGGCCGGTCGACCGGCCGGTCGACGGGCTGGTCGGCGCGGCACCGGCGAACAGCCCGAGCCCGGCGTCGAGCGCCTCGCCCAGCGGGTCCAGCTCGGTGACCAGACTCAGGTCGAGCGCCACGCCGACCGCGCCAGCGGACCGGACCAGTTCCAACGGCACGTCCGGGGCGCAGCAGTGCACCACCGTCGGCACCCCGGCCGCCTCGATCACCCCGCGCAGCAGCGCGCCGGCCACCTCCGACTCGACCGCCCGGTACGTGCCGAGGCCGCTCTCGGTCGGCACCCGACCGGACAACGCCGCCGGCAGCGACGGCTCGTCCAGCTGGAGCAGTACCGAAGCCCGGGGCAGCCGGCGGGACACCGCCTCGACGTGACCACGCAGCCCTTCGCCGAGCGAGCCGGCCAGGTCGCGTACGGCACCCGGGTCGCGCAACAACCGGCCGCCGATCGGCAGTTCCACCGCGGCGGCCAGGGTCAGCGGACCGGCCGCCTGGATCTTGAGCGGTCCGGCGTACTCCTCGGCCTGCTCGGCGAGCTGGTCGAGATCCCGCTCCATCAGATCCCGGGCGCGGCGCACGTCCCTGCCGGGGCGGGGGGCGACCCGCCAACGCGCGGCGTACAACTCCACCGGCAGTTCGACCAGCAGCCCGGCGCCGCGGCCGATCAGGTCGGCCCCCGGCCCCCGGGCCGGCAGTTCCGGCAGGTGCGGCAGCTCGGGCAGCTCGCCGAGCACCACCCGCTGCGCCTCGGCGATGTCGGTACCGGGCAACGACCCGATCCCGGTCGCCGCGCCCGCCGCCCAGGGCCACTTCCGATCACTCACCGGCGCAGCCTACCCGCCGCCGCCCGCCGCCTGAGTTGACCGACAAGTTCTGGTCGGAACCCGACGCCGCCAGCTACTGGATCAACTCGACGAGGGCTGGTCAGTCGGTGATGGTGGCGGAGCCGAGTACGACGTCACCGGCCGGGTCGGGGCGGTAGGCCACGATCGCCTGACCGGCCGCCACCCCACGAACCGGGCGGCGCAGGTCGGCGTGCAGCCGGTCGGCGTCGACGGTGACCGCCGCCGGCACGACGACGCCGTGGGCGCGCAGCTGCACCTCGCACTCGATCGGCCCGTCGGGGCGCGGGCCGCCGATCCAGACCGGGCGGGCGGCGTGCACCGTGGCGACCTCCAGCGCCTCGGCCGGGCCGACGGTCACCGTGTTGGTCTTCGGGGTGATGGAGAGCACGTACCTCGGTCGGCCGTCCGGGGCGGGACGGTCCAGGTGCAGGCCACGCCGCTGGCCGACGGTGTAGGCGTAGGCACCCGAGTGCTGGCCCACCACCGCGCCGGTGGTCGCGTCCACCACGTCGCCGGGCGTCTCGCCGAGCCGCTGGGCGAGGAAACCCCGGGTGTCGCCGTCGGCGATGAAGCAGATGTCGTGCGAGTCCGGCTTGTCGGCCACCGCCAGGCCCCGACGGGCGGCCTCCTGCCGTACCTGTGCCTTGGTCGAGTCACCGAGCGGGAAGATCGACCGGTCCAGCTGCTCGCGGGTCAGCACGGCCAGCACGTACGACTGGTCCTTCGCCTCGTCGACGCTGCGGCGCAGCAGGCCGTCCGGGCCGAGCCGGGCGTGGTGCCCGGTGACCACCGCGTCGAAGCCGAGGGCCACCGCCCGGTCCAGCACCGCGGCGAACTTGATCTTCTCGTTGCAGCGCAGGCACGGATTCGGGGTACGCCCGGCCGCGTACTCGGCGACGAAGTCGTCGACCACGTCGGCGTGGAACCGGTCGGCCATGTCCCAGACGTAGAACGGGATGCCGAGCACGTCGGCCGCGCGTCGGGCGTCCCGTGAGTCCTCCAGGGTGCAGCAGCCGCGCGCCCCGGTGCGGTAGGTCTGCGGGTTACGGGCCAGGGCCAGGTGCACCCCGGTGACATCGTGCCCGGCCTCCACCGCCCGCGCCGCCGCCACGGCCGAGTCCACGCCGCCGGACATCGCCGCCAACACCCTCACCCGGACCACTCTCCCTTCACCAGTCGAGCCTATCCCCGCCCGGACCTCCCCCACCCAAACCCTCCCCGCCACTCCCCCGCACCCCGCCACCCACCCTCGTCGATCTTGCACTTACCGTCGCCATCCCCGTCGATCTTGCACTTACGGTCGACGATTCGCACCGTTCGCAGCCTTTGTCACGACCTAAGGTGCAAGATCTGCCGCGCGGGGCGGGGGGGCGCGAGGGGGTCGGGGGCGCGAGGGGGTGGGGGTGGGTTAGCTGTTAGCGGGGGGTGCGGGGGGTGGCGGCTCGGCGGGCTCGGTCGACGGCGGCGGGCAGGGCGGCGATCAGTGCGTCGACGTCCTGCGCGGTGCTGGTGTGGCCGAGGGAGAAGCGCAGCGAGGAGCGTGCCCGGTCGTCGTCGGCGCCCATCGCCAGCAACACGTGCGAGGGTTGGGCCACCCCCGCCGAGCAGGCCGAACCGGTCGAGCAGTAGATGCCCTGGGCGTCCAGCAGCAACAGCAGGGCATCACCCTCGCAGCCGGGAAAGGAGAAGTGCGCGTTGCCGGGCAGCCGGTCCTCCGGGTCGCCGTTGTAGACCACCTCCGGCACCGCGTGGCGGACCCGGCGGACCAGGTCGTCGCGGAGCGCCGCGACCCGGGTGGCGTACTCCTGCTGGCCCTTGACGGCGGTCTCGACCGCGACCGCGAAGGCGACCACGCCGGCGGTGTCCAGGGTGCCGGAGCGTACGTCCCGCTCCTGCCCGCCGCCGTGCAGCAGCGGTACGGCGGCCACGTCGCGGGCCAGCACCAGCGCGCCGACCCCGACCGGGCCGCCGAGCTTGTGCCCGGTCACGGTGAGGGCGGCCACGCCGCTGGCGGCGAAGTCGACCGGTACCTGCCCGACCGCCTGGATGGCGTCGGTGTGGAACGGTACGCGGTACTCGGCGGCCACGGCCGCCAGCTCCGCGATCCGCTGCACCGTGCCGACCTCGTTGTTCGCCCACATGGCGGTGACCAGCGCAACCCGGTCACCGTGCTCGGCCAGTTCGGCACGCAGCGCGTCGGGGTGCAGTCGACCCACCTCGTCGACCGGCAACAGGCCCACCTCGGCGCCCTCGTGCTGCGCCAGCCAGTCCACCGCGTCGAGTACGGCGTGGTGCTCGACCGCGCTGGAGACCACCCGGATCCGCCGCGCCTCGGCGTCGCGCCGGGCCCAGTAGACGCCCTTGACCGCGAGGTTGTCGCTCTCCGTACCGCCGCCGGTGAAGATCACCTCGGACGGCCGGGCACCCAGCGCGGCGGCCACCCGCTCCCGCGACTCCTCCACCCGGCGGCGGGCACGTCGACCGGACGCGTGCAGGGAGGACGCGTTGCCGACCTCGCGGGCGGTCGCGACGTACGCCTCGAGTGCCTCGTCGAGCACCGGGGTGGTCGCGGCATGATCCAGGTAAGCCATCACGGTTCAGCCTAACGACCGCTACCCGTACGCCCGCAGGCCGGAGTGCACGTGCGGACGGGGGAGGCAGCACGCCACGGGCGGGCACTTGCCATACTCTTGGTGACGTCCCTGCCCGGCAGGACGACAGACGGCTCTTCCGCAGGCGACACCCCGCCGCCGAAGGGCGCCTGACGGGCTGATCGGCGGGCCGGTTCAGCTCCCCGGCCCGCCGATCAGCTCCCTTCCCGCTCCCTCGCCGGCCACACCGCGAACACGCGACAGGCGCACTGCCAACCCGCGACAGGCGCACTGCGAACACGCGACAGCCGCCGTCCGGGTCCGGGCGGCGGCTGTCGGGTACGGCTCACTTGCGCTTGCGGATCTCCTCGGCGGCCTGCGGAACGATCTTGAACAGGTCACCGACCACACCGAAGTCGGCCAGCTCGAAGATCGGCGCCTCGCCGTCCTTGTTCACCGCGACGATGGTCTTCGAGGTCTGCATGCCGGCCCGGTGCTGGATCGCGCCGGAGATGCCGAGCGCGACGTACAGCTGCGGGGAGACCGTCTTGCCGGTCTGGCCGACCTGGAACTGGTGCGGGTAGAAGCCGGAGTCGACCGCGGCGCGGGACGCTCCGACGGCGCCGCCGAGCAGGTCGGCCAGTTCCTCGACCAGCTTGAAGTTGTCCGCGTTGCCGACCCCGCGGCCACCGGAGACGACCACGCCGGCCTCGGTGAGCTCGGGGCGGGAGCCCTTCTGCTCGGCCACCCGGTCGACCACCCTGGCCAGCTTGTCGGCGTCGGTGAGGCTGACCTCCAACCGCTCGACCGTCGGAGTCACCGCGGCCGGGGTCGGGGTGACCGAGTTCGGCCGGACGGTGACCAGCGGCAGGCCCCGGGTCACCCTGGACTTGACGACGGTCGAGCCGGCGAAGGCCACCTGGGTGGCGGTGCCGTCGGCGGCCAGGGCGACCACGTCGGTCAGGATGCCGTTGTCCAGCTTCACCGCCAGTCGGGCGGCGATCTCCTTGCCCTCCTGCGAGGAGGCGAGCAGCACGGCGGCCGGCTGTACCCGCCGGACCAGGTCGGCGACCACGGTGGCCTTCGGCGCCACCAGGTAGCCGTCGATCTCCTCGCCCTCGGCGGCGTAGATCTTCTCCGCGCCGTACTCGCCCAGCCTGGCCGAGAGCGCCTCGGCGGCGCCGGCTCCGCCGAGCACCACCGCCGACGGCGTGCCCAGTTCGCGGGCCAGGGTGAGCATCTCGCACGTGACCTTCTTGACGCCGAACTCACGGGTGGCTTCGACGACGACCAGAACCTCAGACATGTCCCGCACCCCTCAGACGAACTTCTCGGTGGCGAGGAACTCGACCAGCTGCGTACCGCCGGAGCCCTCATCGGTGACCTTGACGCCGGCCGAACGTGGCGGGCGCTTGCTGTGCTCCAGCACGGTGCTGGTCGCGCCGTCGAGGCCGACCTCGCCCGCGGCCACGCCCAGGTCGGCGAGGGAGAGCGTCTGCACCGGCTTCTTCTTTGCGGCCATGATGCCCTTGAACGACGGGTACCGCGGCTCGTTGATGGTGTCCCACACGGACACGACGGCCGGCGTCGAGGCGGTGACCACCTCGTAGCCCTCCTCGGTCTGCCGCTCGACGGTCAGCGTGCTGCCGTCGACGGTGAGCTTGCGGGCACCGGTCAGCGCGGCGATGCCGAGCCGCTCGGCCAGCATGTGCGGCAGTACCTGCACCCGGCCGTCGGTCGACTCCGAGCCGCAGAGCACCAGGTCGGCGTTCAGTTGACCGAGCGCGGCGGCGAGCACCTTCGAGGTGGCCACGGCACACGACCCGTGCAGGGCGTCGTCCACCACGTGCACCGCCTTGTCCGGGCCCATCGACAGCGCCTTGCGGATCGACTCGGTGGCCCGGTCCGGACCCATGGTCAGGATCGTCACCTCGCCGCCGTGCGCCTCCTTGATCTTCAACGCCTCCTCGATGGCGTACTCGTCCATCTCGTTGATGACGTTGTTCGCCGAACCGCGGTCGACTGTGTTGTCGTCAGTGCGCAGGTTGCGGTCCGCGCCCGAATCGGGCACCTGCTTGACGAGTACGACGATGTTCATCGCGCTTCGACGACCCTCCTGCTGTGGTGGTGTGATCATTCACCCGGCCTGTGGGCCGCAGCCTCGCTCCTTAGCGACCGTTAGGTCAACCGTGAGCGGCTGTGCGGTTGCCCACGACCAGAATGTTACCTGCCAGTAGCTTTGCCTTCCGAAGCACTCGGAGTGACACAGCTCACCGAAGGTGATTCTCCCGCCATCCCCGCCCGCCGCCCAATCGGCGCGCCCCACGCCCGGCCGGCCCAGACCAACGCGCACTACCGGCTCAGGCCGACCCGCCCAGCGCCGCCGAGATCCGCTCGATCACCGCCGCCTCGGCGGGACTGACCCCGTTGTGGGCCTGGGCCGTACGGTCGGCGGCGGCCAGCACCACCGAGCGGTAGACCGCGACGTCCTCCGGCGCCTTGGCGACGAGGATCTCCACCGCCCGGCGCAGCGCCGGCAGCACCACCGACTCGACCTCCAACGCCGAATCACGCGGCAGCTCCGGCAGCGGACCGCCGCTCAGCGCCTCCTTCACCACGCCACTGGCCTCGGCGATCGCCCCGGCGGCGGCGAAGCTCTCCCGGAACATCGCGAGCACGCCAGGGTCGGCGTTCGAAACCATGAACACCGCGCCGAAGGCCCCCGTCTTGAGGGTCGACAGCTCCTCGTCCGTCAGCCGCTGCCCCATGATCACGGAGTGTAGACGTACGGAGTGGTGGTGGTGACCGGGACGAGACCGAGGCGCCCCAGCAGTGGACGACTCTCGTCGGAGGCGTCGACCTGCAACAGGGTCCGGCCCCGCTGGCCGGCGAGCCGGGCCCGGTAGGTGACCAGCGCCCGGTAGATGCCCTGGCGGCGCCACTGCGGCCGGGTCGACCCGCCCCACAGCGTGGCGAAGGTCGTCCCGGCCGGGTAGCGCACCCAACCGGCGCTCACCACCGTCTCGTCCGCCTCGGCCACCACCACGGTGATCGACTGCGGGTCGGCGGCGATCTCCCGGGCCAACCCGGTGGCCAGGCCGGACAGGTCCCGGCCCCACAGCTCCGACTCCAGCGCCGCGATCCGGTCCAGGTCCGCGCCGCTGGTGACCTCCCGCAGCCGTACGCCGTCGGGCACCACCGGCAGCGCGGAGGCCAGCGGAGCGACCGGACCGACCACGACGCTCTCCTCGTCCTCCGGCACGAACCCGGCCGCCCGCAGCCGCTGCGCCAGGTCCGCCGGTTCGTCGTGGCCGTGCAGTTTCCACTCCACCGGTACGCCCCGCTCACGGGCGACCGCCACCTGCCGGGCGATCAGCGCGTCGAGCGCGTCGCCGCCGAGCCCGTCGAGGTCACGGTAGGTCACCAGCCCCCGGTCACCGAGCCCCAGCAACCGGGACAACGGACCGTCCCGTTCCACCTCGGCACCCTCGGGCAGCGGATCCGGCAGGCCCGGCCGCAGCTGGGCGTCGTACGCCGTCCGCAACGTGGTCACGTCAAGATCCGTCATGCTGCCAAGGTATGCCCTGTCGGAGGCAGATAATCACCAGCGTGTGGCAACGGATCCGGAACTGGTTCGACCCGCAGGAACTGCGGTCGGTGGGCAGCACGCCCGACTACCGCTTCTCGTTGGCCAACGAACGCACCTTCCTGGCCTGGCTACGCACCGGGCTGGCGCTGGTCGCGGGTGGCCTGGCCGCCGCGCAGTTCCTGCCGGTCATGTCGCTGCGGCACCTGCGCGAGGCGATCTCTGTGGCGTTGCTGCTGCTCGGCGGTGCGGTCGCGATCCGGGCCATCGACCACTGGGCCCGCACCGAGCGGGCCATCAGACTCGGCGCGGAGCTGCCCGCGTCCCGCTTCCCCGCCGTACTCGCCGTCATCGTCGGCCTCGGCACCCTGCTGCTGGTGGCGGCGGTGCTGGTCGGCGCGATCGACGGATGACCGGGTTCCGGCCGCCGGCCCGCGACCCCGGGCTACCGGCCGAGCGGACCCGGCTGGCGTGGCGGCGTACCGGGTTGACGGCGACCGTGGTGGCCGTGCTGACCGTCCGGCTGGCGCTCACCGGCGGGCGGGTCGGCGCGCTGCTGGCCGCGCTCACCGTCCTCTGCTGGGGCGCCACGGTCACGCTCTGTCAGCGACGGGCCGCGGCCACCGATCTCCCCGGTTCCGGTGGTCGTACGCTGGCCGCGGTGAGCCTGTGCGCGGTCGGATTGGCGCTGATCGGCACATTGCTGGTCGTGCACGGGGTGTGACCGCTGTGGCGAGTAGGACATGATGGGTGCATGGCCCGGCTGTACATCCTCCTCTTCCTGGTGCAGATCGTCCTCGCCGTCTGCGCCCTGATCAGCTGCCTCTCGGCCGAGGACGACGACGTCCGTCACCTGCCTCGGATCGCCTGGGTGCTGATCATCCTGTTCTTCCCGCTGGTCGGCTCCATCGCCTGGTTCCTCGCCGGCCGGGCACCCACGCCCGGCGGCATCCGGTCGCAGTGGGGGTCCTCCGGCGGGCGCCCCGCCGAGCGCCCCCGACCGGCCGCCCCCGACGACGACCCGGAGTTCCTCCGTTCGATCGAGGAACGCTCGCGCCAGGAGGACCAGGAACTCTTCCGCCGCTGGGAGGAGGACCTGCGTCGCCGCGAGGACGACCTGCGTCGCCGGGACAGCGACCCGCCGCGCGAGGAGCCCCGCCCCGAGGTGTGACCCGGGGCGGGCCGCCTCCGGGTCAGGCCAGGTTCGAGGAGCGGGGGTACGCGTCGGTCGGGTCGGTGATGACGTTGACCAGGTACGGCACCCCGGCGTCGAACGCCCGGTGCAGGGCCGGGCCCAGGTCGGCGGCCTTGGTGACCGTCTCGCCCGCCCCGCCCAGCGCGGAGACCACCTGGTCGTAGCGGAGTTCGGGTTGCAGGTCGGCGGCGACGTCGTAGCCGTACATGGCCCGCATCGGGTGCTTCTCCAGCCCCCAGATGCCGTTGTTGCCGACCACCATCACCACCGGCAGCTTCTGCCGGACCAGGGACTCCACGTCCATCAGCGAGAAACCGGCCGCCCCGTCGCCCATCAGCACACAGATCTGCCGGTCCGGGTGGGTGACCCGGGCGCCCATCGCGTAGCCCATGCCGGTGCCGAGGCAGCCGTACGGGCCGGGGTCGAGCCAGGTGCCCGGCTGGGCCGGCTCCAGGTAGCGGCCGGCGTACGAGACGAAGTCACCGCCGTCGCCGATGGTGATCGCGTCGCGGGCGAGGACCCGGCGCAGCTCGCCGTAGATGCGGGCGGGCCGGATCGGGTCCGTCTCGGCGGCCATCTCCGCGGCGTCGCGGGCCTTCGCGGCGTCCTCGGCGGTACGCAGCTGCGCGATCCAGTCGCCGTGGTCGGCCCGGTCACCGGTGTACTCGGCCAGCGCGCCGAGGATGGCGCGCAGGTCACCGGCGGGCGCGACGGCGGGCTGCACGTGCGTGGCCCGCTGGCTGGGCGCGTCGACGATGTGCACCACCTTGGCGTCGCCGAAGTCGCCGAAGGAGAGCCGGAAGTCCAGCGGGGTGCCCACCACCACGACCACGTCGGCGCCGGAGAGGGCCACCCGGCGCGCCTTGGCGAAGGCCAGCGGGTGCTCCGGCGGCAGCGCTCCCCGGCCCATCCCGTTGGTGAAGACCGGCACGTCGAGGGCCTCGGCGGCGGCCCGCAGGGCGGCCACGGCGTCACCGGCGTAGACGTCGGAACCGGCGATGACGACCGGCCGCTGGGCGGCGGCGATCAGGCCGGCGGCGGTGGCCACCTCGTCCGGGTCGGCCTCGATCGGGGTGAGGGCCGGGCCGGCCGGCGCCTCGCCGTCGCCGACGGAGAAGATCGCTTCGAGCGGGAAGTCGAGGAAGACCGGGCCACGGTGCGGGGTGAGCGCGGTGGTCAGCGCGGCGGCGACGGCCCGTGGGATGTCGTCGGCGCTGAACACGGTCTCGGCGTGCTTGGTGACCGGGGCGACCAGCGGCAGGTGGTCCATCTCCTGCAGGCTGCCCGAGCCCCAGCGGAACTGCGGGGCCCGACCGCCCAGCACCAGCACCGGTGAGGCGTTGAAGTAGGCGCTGGTCAGGCCGGAGATGCCGTTGGTGACGCCGGGGCCGGCGGTGAGCACGGCGAGACCGGGGCGGCGCTGCAACTTCGCCACCGCCTCGGCGGCGAAGACGGCGGACTGCTCGTGCCGCACGTCGTACAACGGGAACCCGGCCTTGTGCGCGGCGTCGTAGAGCGGGAAGACGTGCCCGCCGGAGAGGGTGAACATCTCCCGCACCCCGTACGCGCGCAGCGCCGCGAGGGCGAGTTCTCCGCCGTGGCCTTCGATCCGCTCCGTCATGCCCGCTCCCTCTCGTCGCCCGACCGGAGTCACACGCTACTGGCCGGTAGGAAGAATGTGAACCATCTTCATCGACCGGTGAAGTCCGGCTTGCGCTTCTCGACGAACGCGACCATTCCCTCGCGCCGGTCGTCGGTGGCGAACAGCGCCGCGAAGAGCTGACTCTCCCACGCCAGGCCCGAGTTGAGGTCCATGTCCAGGCCGCCGTCGACCGCGAGCTTCGCCGCCCGCAGCGCCTGCACCGGGCCCCGCAGGTACGGCTGCACCAGCGCCACTGCGGTCTCGTAGACCTCGCCGGCCGGGGCGATCCGGTCGGCCAGCCCGATCCGCAGCGCCTCCTGCGCGTCCACCATCCGGCCGGACATGATCAGATCCTTGGCCCGGGCGGGGCCGACCAGCCGGGCCAGCCGCTGGGTGCCACCGGCACCGGGGATGATGCCGAGCTTGATCTCCGGCTGACCGAGCTTGGCGTCCTCGGCCACCACCCGCCAGTCGCAGGCCAGCGCCAGCTCGCAGCCGCCGCCGAGGGCGTAACCGGTGATCGCGGCGACCACCGGCTTGGGGATCCGGGCGATCGCGCCGAGCGCACTGGACAGGTCCGCCGCCCGCTCGGCCATGTCCACGTAGGACATGTCGGCCATCTCCTTGATGTCCGCCCCGGCGGCGAAGACCCGCTCCCCGCCGTACACGATGACCGCGCGGACCTCGGGGTCGGCGGTGGCCGCCGCGGCGGCGGCCCGCAACTCCTCCTGGACCTGCGTGTTGAGCGCGTTCATCGGTGGCCGCTCCAGCCGGATGGTGCCGATGCCGTCCCTGGTCTCCAGCCGCACGAACTCGCTCACGCTGCCCTCACTTCCTCGTCGAAGTCGCCCGCCAACCTTACGACCAGCCGACCCGGGCACGTAGTCTGGCTGCCAGTCCCGCGACCCGGAGTTCCCGCCATGGTCACGTACTACGACGACAGGTCCGTACAGGTCACCTCCAACGCCGTCACCGTCAACGGCGACGCCTACCCGATCGCCGAGATCAGCGAGGTCTGGCACCACCGGGGCAGCCTGTCCTGGCGGGTGCTGGCCGGCCGGGGCGCACTCGGCGCGGCGATGATCGGCCCGCTGGTCTTCGCCGCCCTCGGCATCGCACTGGCGTTCTGGCTCGACGGTTCGGCGACCGTCACCGTCGCCGTCGTCGGGATCTCCATCCTGATCGGGCTGGCCGCCGGGCCGATCGCCGACCAGCTCTTCGAGTACTTCGACCGCTCCTACGCCCGGGGCTCCCGCCAGCGGGAGGTCTGGATCCGCTGGCGGGGCCACCCGGTACGACTGCTGCGCACGCCGGACGCGCTGCGCTTCGGGCAGATCTACCGCGCCGTGCAACGGGCCGTGGAGGCCACCAACCCGGCCCCGCCCCGCCGCCGCTGACACCCGTACGGGCGGATCGGTTCCGGACCGATCTCGGCGCGGGCAGGCACACGACAGCCACCGGTTGCCCGAAGATGGTTAGGCTTAGTGATGGCGCTCTATTACCGGGACGACACGGTGCAGGTGACCTCCGAGTCGATCCGGGCCGGCGGACAGGTCATCCCGATCGCGGAGGTCAGCTACGTCTGGCACCAGAAGGGCCGCACCACCCTGGCCGTACGCGGCCGGGTGCTCGGCCGGGGCGTACTGGTGCTGTTGTTGTCCCTGCCACCACTGGTCGGGCTGATCTGCGTACTCTCGCTGGCCTGGTCCGCCCAGGACCGGGGCGACTGGATACCCGCGCTGGTCGTCCTCGCGGCCTGCGTGATCATCCCGCTCGCCCTGGTGCCGTTCCTGGAGATTCCGCTCGGCTGGCTGGACCGCTCCTACGAACGCGGCAACCGGGTGCACGAGCTGTGGGTGCAGTACCGCGGCCACGAGGCGATGGTGCTACGCACCCCGGACGCGCTGCGGTTCGGCCAGATCTACCGGGCGGTGCAGCGGGCCGTGGAACAGCAGGGTGACCACTGGTGACCGCCCGTCCGGCGGGCCACCGGCCCACGACGCACACTTGAGCCCATGGCGATCCCCCTTCCCCGGCCGACCGCGGTCGTCGGTCTCACCCGCTCCGCCCTCGACTCGGCCGCGTCCTTCGCCGCGATCCCCGCCCGCGCCTTCGCGGTGCTCGACGGGGTCGAAGCGCTGCTGACCAGGATCAACGGGGTGGTGGACCGGGTCGAGCAGACCCTCGACCGGACCGACCGCTTGCTCGCCGACGCCGACGTCGCGGTCCGCGAGGTGGCGGTGATCAGCGCCGCCGCCACCACCGCCGTGGAGAACGCCGGCACGGTCACCGCCGCGGCGACCGGCGTGGTGGCGTCGGCCGACACCGTGGCCGGCCGGGCGGCCGACGCGGTACGGGTGGCGACCGAGGCGGCGGCCACCGCCGCGGAACTGCTGGCCGCGTACGAGCCGGCGTTGCGCCGGGCCGCGCCGATGGCCAACCACTTCGTCGAGCAGCTCAGCCACGAGGAGGTCACCGCGGCGATCCGGCTCGTCGACGAGTTGCCGAAACTGCGGGAACACCTCACCGCCGACGTGCTGCCGATCCTGGCCACCCTGGACCGGGTCGGGCCCGACCTGCACGACCTGCTCGACGTCACCCGGGACCTCAAGCTCGCCGTGGCCGGCATCCCCGGCCTGGGCATGCTGCGCCGCCGAGGTGAGAAGCTCGCCGACGACGCCACCTGAGGCGCAGCCGGACCCGGTACTCGTAACCGCCGCGCGTCTCCTTGACCGGCAAGCCGAGCCGGGCGATGCGTACCTCGCCGTCGGCGTACCGGCGGGCGTTCCGCAGCGACACCGGCGCCCGGGGCGTCGGCCGCACCGTCCGGCGGCTGACCGGGTCACGGGGCCGGGGCGTACAGCTGGTCGATCTCCACCCGGTGCGGCAGTGACACGCTCGCCCCGAGCCGGCGTACGCAGGCCGCGCCGGCCGCCGTCGCCCAGCGCACCGCGTCGACCAGGTCACGGCCCTCGCCCCAGGCCACCGCGAGCGCGCCGGTGAACGCGTCCCCGGCGGCGGTCGAGTCGACCGTGTCCACCCTGACCCCGGGCACGTACACGTCGGTGCCGTCCCGGTCGCCGTACCAGGCGCCCTGCGCGCCGAGCGTCAACACCGCGCGAGGCACCAGGTCGAGCAGGGCCCGTGGCTCGTCGCGGCCCCGGCCGGTGTACGTCTGCGCCTCGTTCTCGTTGACCACCAGCAGGTCGACCGCGGCCAGCAGCTCCGGCGGCAGCGGGACGGCCGGTGCGGCGTTGAGCACCACCCGGGTGCCGGCGGCGCGGGCCGCCGTCGCCGCCTCGGTCACCGTGTCGACCGGAATCTCCAGCTGCGCCACCAGCACGTCGGCGTCGCGTACGGCGGCGAGTTCGTCCTCGGTGAGCGCGGTCAGCGAACCGTTCGCCCCCGGCGTCACCAGGATCGCGTTCTCGCCCTCGGCGTTGACCATCACCAGCGCCACGCCGGAGGCGCCGTAGGTGGTGCGCAGCCGGCTGGTGTCCACTCCGGCCGCGGTGATCCGGGCCCGCAGGGTCACCCCGAACGAGTCGGAGCCGATCGCGCCGAGGAAGGCGCTGGCGGCGCCCGCCCGGGCGGCGGCGATGGCCTGGTTGGCCCCCTTGCCACCGGGCACCGTGACGAAGTCGGTGCCGAGGGTGGTCTCCCCCGGTCGCGGCAGAGCCGGCGCGGTGGCGACCAGGTCCATGTTCGCGCTGCCCACCACGACGACTCGGGTCTGCCGCACGAGGGCCTCCTGCCTTGTCAACCAGGGGCCCCGGCACTACCGGAGACGTCGAGCAGGGGCCCTTCCGTACACCTCAGGTGGCGCGGGCGGTGTACCGGTCGCCGCGGCGTTCGACCAGCAGCGGCACGCCGAAGGTCTTGGTCAGGTTGTCGGCGGTGAGGGTGTCCGCCAGCAGCCCCTGGGCCATCACGGCACCGTCTCGCAGCAGCAGCGCGTGGGTGAAGCCGGGCGGGATCTCCTCCACGTGGTGGGTCACCAGGACCAACGCCGGGGCGTCCGGATCCTGCGCCAGCTCGGCCAGGCGGGCCACCAGATCCTCCCGGCCGCCCAGGTCGAGCCCGGCCGCCGGCTCGTCGAGCAGCAGCAGCTCGGGGTCGGTCATCAACGCCCGGGCGATCTGCACCCGCTTGCGTTCCCCCTCCGACAGGGTGCCGTACGTCCGGTCGGCCAGCACGCCGACGCCGAGCTGATCGAGCAGCGCGCGGGCCCGGGCCTCGTCGGTCGGGTCGTAGCCCTCCCGCCAACGGCCCACCACCGACCAGGCCGCGGTCATCACCACGTCGGCGACCCGCTCGTCGGCGGGCACCCGCTCGGCCAGCGCCGCGGTGGACAACCCGATGCGGGTACGCAGCTCGTTGAGGTCGGTACGGCCGATCCGCTCGCCGAGCACGTGGGTGGTCCCGGTGGTCGGGTGCAGCCGTCCGGCGGCGAGGTTGAGCAGCGTGGTCTTGCCGGCGCCGTTGGGCCCCAGCACCACCCAGCGTTCGTCCAGTTCCACCCGCCAGTTCACGTCGTGCAGCAGGGCGGTGCCGGACCGGCGTACTCCGACGCCGTCGAGGCTGACCACCAGATCCGCGTCCACGGGCGAGGGGGCGGGTGCGGCGCCGGCTGCGCCGGGGATCAGGTCACCAGTCACCCGCCCATCCAACCACGCACGCCCGCACCGCCCCCACGGGCGGGCGCCACGGCCGTAGGGTGAGGCGCCGTGTCGTTGCTCACCTGCGTTCGGAGGACGGCCCAATGCCCAATCGTCGTCGAGGGCCGTCCGCGTGAGCGGGGTCATCGAGATCGAGGGTCTGCGCAAGACCTTCCACAGCCTGCGGCACGGTCGACGGATCGCCGTCGACGGGTTCGACCTGCTGGTCGAGGCCGGTCAGGTGCACGGCTTCCTCGGGCCCAACGGGTCGGGCAAGACGACCACGCTACGGGCGCTGCTCGGGCTGGTACGCGCCGACGCGGGGCGGATGCGGGTACTCGGTGCCGACGCGCCGGAACACCTGCCCCGGGTGGCCGGCCGGGTCGGCGCGATCGTGGAGAGCCCGCAGTTCTTCGGGAACTTCACCGCGTACCGGACGCTGCGGCTGCTCGCGGTGGCGGGCGGCGTACCGGTGCGCCGGGTGGACGAGGTGCTGGAGCAGGTCGGGCTGGGCGATCGGGGCCACGAGCGGGTCAAGGGTTACTCGCTGGGCATGAAGCAACGGCTGGCGGTGGCCTCGGCCCTGCTCAAGCGGCCCGAGCTGCTGATCCTGGACGAGCCGGCGAACGGGCTGGACCCGGCCGGCATCCGGGAGATGCGGGATCTGACCCGGGCGCTGGCCGGGAACGGGGTGACGGTGCTGGTGTCCAGTCACATCCTGGCCGAGATCGAGCTGATCTGCGACCACGTGACCATCATCTCGCGCGGGCGGCGGGTGGCGGCCGGCCGGGTCAGCGAGGTGTTGGCCGGATACGACCGCGACGAGTGCCTGGTCCGCGCCGACGACCTGCCCCGGGCCGAGGAACTGCTGCGGGCCGCCGGGCTGGCGGTGACCGTGGCCGCGGACCACCTGCTGGTCGGCGGCGTCCCGGATCCGGCCCTGGTCAGCCGGACCCTGGGCGAGCAGGGCGTGTGGGTACGCGAACTGGCCCCGGTACGGCCGGATCTGGAGAGCGTCTTCCTGGAGTTGACCGGTGCCGGGCCGCATCCGGCGCTGCCCCGTCAGGTCGACCACGCCCCGGCCGACCCGGCCGCCGCCCCGGTGATCGACCTCGACGTCCGGGGGGTGGAGGCGTGAACCTCGTCCGCGCCGAGGCGCAGCGGCTGGCCGCCCGCCGGTTCGTCCAACTGATGGTCCTCCTGCTGCTGGCGGCCTTCGCGGTGACGGCGGCGACCACGCTGGCCGGCTCGCACCGGCCGACCGGCGCCGAACTGGCCGCAGCCCAGCGGGAGGCGGCGGCCGAGCGACGCGACATGGAGCTGGAGCACGACCGTTGCCTGGCCCGGGACCGGGGTGAGGCGTGGGCCCACGAGAGCAGCTACTACCTGCCCGCCGACTGCAGCGAGATCGATCCGGCGTTGCGGAATCGGCTACCGGTGGCGGCCGACTACCTCAGCGGCGTGTTCACCTTCACCCAGCAGGCCGAGCCACTGCTGTACTTCCTGGTGGCCTTCCTGATGTTGTTCGGCTTCCTGGTCGGCGCCTCCTACATCGGCGCCGACCTGAACTCCGGCGGGGTGGTCAACCTGCTGCTGTGGCGGCCACGGCGGCTGACCGTGCTCGGCGCCAAGCTGGGCACCCTGCTCGGCGCGGTCCTGGTGCTGTCGGTGCTCGCCTCGCTGGCGTACCTGGTCACCTTCTGGGTCATCGCCCGGGTCGGCGGCTACCCCGGGCCGACCGACGCGGCCTTCTGGGCCGGGTTGGCGGAGCGGTGGGGCAGGGGTGTCGGGTTGGTGTTGCTCGCCACCGCGATCGGCTTCGCCATCGCCACCATGGGTCGGCACACCGCGGCGGCGCTCGGTGCGGTGGCGGCGTACCTGGTGGTGTGGGAGCTGGGTGGGCGGATCGTGCTGCAGATCCTGGAGGTGACCCGGCCGGACCAGTTGCTGCTCAGCAGTTACGTGGCCGCGTGGATCTCCAAGGAGGTCCGCTTCTACGACAGCAGCGCCTGCACGGACGTCTACTACAGCTACTGCGACGGCACCTATCTGCTCACCTGGCAACCGGCGCTTGCGGTCCTGCTGCTGCTCACCGCCGGTCTCACCGCCACCGCGTTCGCCCTGTTCCGGCGCCGCGACCTGATCTGACCGGTGACCCGACGGACCCTGGTCGGACGACCCGCACCCCCGTCGGCGGTGCGGGTACGGGCGCGCTCAGCCGACCGTGGAGCCGAACACCTCGTCGCGGACGGCGTCCAGGGCGGTACGCAGTGCCCCGTGCAGGATCGGTTCCTCGGTCAGGCCGGTGGGCACCACCCGGGGCCGCACCAGCGTGATGGCGGCGACCTCGTGCTGCACCCGCTCGGCGAGCGCGGCCCCGCCGGCCTGGCCGACCTCGCCGGCGAGGACCACCAGGGGCGGGTCCAGCACCACGCAGGTACTCGCCACGCCCAGGGCGAGCCGGCGTGCCACCTCGTCGAGCATCGGTCCGCCGGCCGTGCCGTCGGCGATCGCGGCCCGCACCGCCTCGGCAGCGGCCGCGTCCGGGTAGCCGTGCTCGCGGGCCAGCGTGCGGATCGAATCCGCGCCGGCCACCTGCTGGAACGCCGGCTTGGCCCGCCGGGAGACGTCGCGCGGGATGGGTGCGCCGGGCACCGGCAGGTAGCCGATCTCACCGGCGGCGCCGCTGCTGCCGTGGTGCAGCCGCCCACCCAGCATGATCGCCAGGCCGACACCGGCGCCGATCCAGACGAGTACGAAGTCCGCCAGGCCCTGCGCCGCACCGGACTGCGCCTCGGCCACCGCGGCGAGGTTGACGTCGTTCTCGAACACGACCGGGGTGTCCAGGTCGTCGCGGAGCGCGGCGAGCAGGCCGCGGTGCCAGCGGGGCAGGTTGAAGGCGAAGGTGATGTCGCCGGTGCCCGGGTCGACCAGGCCGGGGGTGCCGAGCACGATCCGGCGTACGTCGGCCAGCGGCGCCCCGGCGCTGCTGGCGGCCTGGACCACGGCGTTGTGCACCACGCCCACCGGGTCGTCGGTGTCCCGGGTGGACTGTTCGACCCGACCGGCCACCGTGCCGGTGATGTCGGCGCACGCGGCCACCACCCGCTCCGGCCCGACGTCCACGCCGACCACGTACGCGCTGGTCGGCCGCACCGCGTAGAGCTGGGCGTTGGGCCCGCGCCCGCCGGCCTGCTCACCGACCCGGGCGACCAGGCCGCGTTCCTCCAGGCGCTCCACCAGTTGGGACGCGGTGACCTTGGACAGACCGGTCAGCTCACCGATCCGGGCCCGGGTCAACGGCCCCTGCTCCAGCAGCAGCTCCAGCGCCGCGCGGTCGTTGAGGGCCCGCAACAGACGTGGGGTGCCGGGGAGCCGGGTCGCACTCATGCCATGTCCTCGAGTATTAGTAAGCCTTGTTAACTGTAAATCGGGCCGCGAACGGGTAGCCCGTAGCGTATCGGCCGGCTGGCAGCGCGGTGCTCCGCCGACCCGGCACGACATCCACACCGGCCGGCGCGGGAGGCGGCGACCACGCCGGCCGCGCCGAGAGGAGAAGCACGTGGGGCTGGATCCGGGACTACGGCGGCTCGCCCTGGGCACCCTGCTGGCCGCGTACCCGGGGCCGGTCCCGCCGGACTGGGCGGTCGAACTGGTCGCCGACGGGCTGGCCGGACACACCCTGTTCGGCGGCAACGTCGACACACCGGCGCAGGTGGCGGCGAGCACCGCCGCGCTACGCGCCGGCCGACCCGACGTCCTCGTCGCCATCGACGAGGAGGGCGGCGACGTGACCCGGCTGGCGCACGCCACCGGCAGCCCGTACCCGGGCAACGCGGCACTCGGCGTGGTCGGCGACGTGGCCCTCACCCGCCGGGTCTACCGGGCCATCGGCACGGAACTGGCGGCCGTCGGGATCACCGTCGACCTGGCGCCCACGGTCGACGTCAACAGCGCCGACGACAACCCGGTCATCGGCACCCGGTCGTTCGGCGCCGATCCGGTGCGGGTCGCCGCGCACTCCGCCGCCGCGGCCGCCGGCCTCCAGTCGGCCGGGGTCGCGGCCTGCGCCAAGCACTTCCCCGGGCACGGCGCCGCCATCACCGACTCGCACCACGAACTGCCCACCGTGGACGCCGCGCCCGGGGTGCTGCGGGAACGGGATCTGCCCCCGTTCGCCGCGGTGATCGCCGCCGGAGCCAGGGCGGTGATGACCGCCCACATCCGGGTGCCCGCGCTGACCGGCGACGGGCCCGCGACGTTCAGCCGCGCCGTCCTGGTGGACCTGTTGCGGGCCGAGTACGGCTTCACCGGCGCTGTGATCACCGACGCGCTGGAGATGAAGGGCGCCACGCTCGCCGCCGGCGGGATCGCCCCCGGCGCCGTACGCGCCCTGGCCGCGGGCGCGGACCTGCTCTGCATCGGCGCCCGGGTCCACGCCGAACTGGTCGAACGGGTGGCCGCCGAGATCGTCGCGGCGCTGCACGACGGTCGGCTGGCGCGCGAGCGGGTCGAGCAGGCCGCCGGCCGGGTCGCCGAGTTGGCGGCCTGGACCCGCACCGCCGCCGACCCGGCGGCCTGGACCCGCACCACCCCCGCAGACCTGGGGTACGCGGCCGCCCGCCGGGCCGTACGGGTGGAGGGGGTACTGGCCGGCTTCGACCACCCGTTGGTGGTGCAGCTGCACGCCACCTCGACCATGGCCGAGGGTCGGGTGCCGTGGGGTCTCGGTCCACACCTCGACGGCGTCGAGCAGATCCGGGTGGCGGCCCTCGGTGCCGACCCGGCGGCGCTGCGCCGACACGCGGGAGCGCGGCCGATCGTGCTGGTCGGCCGGCGCCTGCACCGGCTGCCCGGTGGCCCGGAGTTGGTCGACGCGCTGGCCGCCACCCACCCGGTGGCCGTGGTGGAGATGGGTTGGCCGGGCAGTTGGCGACCGACGGGTGCCCGCGCCTTCGTCACCACCCACGGCGCGAGCCACGCCAACGGGCGGGCCGCCGCCGAGACGCTGGGCCTGGCCGGCTGAGGCGGACGTCACCGGAGCCCGCCCGAACCCCTTCTTGAACTCGCCACCCAGCCGCCGATACCTCCGATCGGGCAACTGCCGATGCAGCACGCGTACCCGGCCACCCCACCGGGGTCGCCCCACGGTCCGGCGAACCCGATGGCACCACCTCGATGAGCACCCACCGCCCACCCGGGCCGGTGGGCCGCCGGATGCCACCGCGCACGGGGGTGGTGGCATCCGGCACTTCACCGTCCTCTTCGACGCGCACTGCCCCTTGTGCCGCGCCGCACCGGTGACCCGACAGGTCGTCGACCTGATTCGCACTCTGCGTCACTGACCGGCTCTTGGGCATCGGGAACGTCGGCCCAGTTCAAGTCCGCTATTCGACACCGCGGAGGCGGCCTTGGGAGCTTGCCGACCGACCACTGGATACGTAGCGTGATCAGCATCGAGCCGTACGCGGGCCTGGGGGGAGGCTGCGGACCGTGGATCCGGCCCGGGATCCACGGTCCGCGCCCGGCGGCCACGGTTCGACCGCCCGCCACGGTTCAGCTCGGATAGACCCCGAACGACCGCCAGCCCCGGTCGGCGAAGCCGGCCGCCTCCGCCACCCGGGCCGAGGCCGTGTTGCCCCGGTCGTGCAGGTAGGTCGGCACGGCACCGTCGTCGAGCACCCGACGGGCCGCCTGGGCGACCAGTCGACGCGCCAGGCCGCGCCCCCGGGCCGCCGGGACCGTGCCCACCGCCAGCTCGTGACCGAACCGGTCGTGCATCTTGATTCCGACACCGGCCTGGTAGCGGCCCCGGTCGTCGCGGACCACCAGCACCGGCCGGTCGAACAGGCGCAGCCAGGCCGGCAGGCCGACGGTGGTGGGCGGCACCCACTCGCCGACGTCGGGCAGCGGCGCGGGCGCCACGCTCCACCGGAACACGTCGTCGTGCACGGCCCAGCCGGCCAGGCCGACCGCCGCCGGCAGGGCGGGCAGCAACCGATCCGGCCGCCGTGCCAACTCGCGGACCGCCGCAACCCGGTCGGGCGGTACGGACAGCACGGTGCTCGCGCCGGCGGTGACCGCGATCGCCGGACGGAGCCGGCCGTCCCAGGCCGGGCGGGAGCGTCGCCACGATCCCACCACGTGCAGTCCGGCCGCCGCCGGCCACTGCCCCAGCCAGGTGGCCAGGTGCAGATGGAGTCGCCGGTCGCGCATGAGCCACCTCCCGCGCCGTCGCTGCCGCCCGCTCACGGTACGACGCCGGACGGCGGGCGGTTGACGATTGTCCCCCTGTCGAGCTGCGAGCGCGAACGGAGCGCGCGGCGAACGCTACGTACGGTTCGGCGTGCGGGCTGGTTGAGGCGCGGGGTGGACGGGTAGGGATCGCCGAGATCACGGACGACTGCCGGTTCGTGATCCGTCCGGCGCCGGCCGGAACCTGATCAAGCGACCGACCGTCATACCCAATTCCATACATGTACAACTTTCTTTGGAACGGTGGGCTCATGCCGATTCAGCCGCACGACCGTTACCAGCAGGACACCGCAGGGCTATGGCCGGGCGGTAAGGCGCCGGCACGCTTCCCCGGCCAGCCGCCGCACCACGGCCGGCGCACCGGTCCGCTCTCCTGGGACGAGCTGAACCGGCTGCCGGCGGGCACCTGCACCCGGCACCCGAACACCCGCTGACGGAGGGGTCGCGCCCGCGTGCGGCCATGGCGGACGCACGGCGAGCCAGCGCCGCCGTTCGCACACCTGTCGGGTAACGTCTGCTGGTCCTCCGACCGGGTTACGACAGGAGTTACCGCACAAATGGGCAAGAAGACGATCCGCGTCTCCGACTTCAGCGGCACGGTGCTGGGCCCCGACGACGAGGCGGTCCGCGTCGTCGTCCTCGAGCACCCTGACCTGGTGGCCGGGCCCGTGCAGCTGGACGCGACCCCGACCGAGGTGGAGAGCCTCGACGACGCGGCGCTGGACGTGGCGGTGGTCGAGATCCACGACCGGCACGGCCACGGCGAACCACGCCGGGTGGTGCTGACCGCGAGCGAGTTCGACTCGATGGCCACCGACATGCCCATGGCACAGCTGCTCAAGACCGCCGAGCGGGTACGCCCACCCAAGGCGCGGCGGGCCGCCGAGAAGGTCGACTACGGCACCATCGAGCACGCCGGCAAGCCGCACCGGGGACGGGTCACCGAGGAGGAGGCCCGGCTGGTACGCGAGCACCTGGACGAGGTCAACAAGCGCCTCGCCGACGCCGGGCTGCGCCAGATCGAGCCCACCGACCCGGAGCACGCCGCCCGGTACGGCTTCCCCACCGAATCCTGATCGCCTATTCGAACACCCGGAGCTTGGCCAGGGCCGCCACGATGTTCGCCTCCGTGGCGGCCTTGTCCACGCCGAGCCCGCTGAGCACGCCGTCGCCGTTCTCCTGCTCCAGCAGGGCCAACAGGATGTGCTCGGTGCCGATGTAGTTGTGCCCCAGCCGCAGCGCCTCGCGGAAGGTCAACTCCAACGCCTTCTTGCCGGCGGCGTCGTACGGGATCAACTCGGGAGCGTCGGCCGACGACGGCGGCAGCGCGGCCGTGGCCGCCCCGCGCACCGCCTCGGCCGCCACGCCACCGGCGGCCAGCACCTTGACGGCCAGCGCGTCCGGCTCGGCGAGCAGGCCGAGCACCAGGTGCGCCGGACCGATCTCGGCGTTGCCGGCGGCCTTCGCCTCGTTGTGCGAGGCCGCCACCACGTTGCGGGCCCGCGGGGTGAAGCGCTGGAAGCCCTCCTGCGGGTCCATCGCCGCACCGACGAAACGCTTCTGCGCGGCCTGCTTGCTCACCCCCATGCTGCGGCCGATCTCGGTCCAGGACGCTCCGGAGCGCCGGGCCTGGTCCACGAAGTGGCCGATCAGGTGATCGGCGACCTCGCCGATGTGGTCGGCGGCCAGCACCGCGCCGGTGAGCTGGTCGAGCGCGTCGGTGTGGGTCTTCTTGATGGCCTGGATCAGGTCGTCGAGCCGGACGGGATTGGCCATCTGGACAGGATTCGTCATGCGTCAACCATAGGTTGACGCACCGGTGTCGTCAACCATCGGTTGACGATCACCGAGGGCAACCTCGCGCCATGATCGCTGTTAACAACCTTGACTAAATCTGTCCAGATCGACAGACTGCAATACGCCAGAGCGCTCTCCCCCTCGCCGGGGGCGCCAGCCTCCTCCGTCCACCTCAAGGAGACCCATCGTGTCCCTCATCTCCCGCAGGCTCCGACGGGGAGCCCAAGTCCTCGCCGCGGCCCTCGTCGCCGGCGTGCTCGTCGTACCCGTGCAGGCCGCGCCGGCCACCGCCGCCATCGGCGGACTCACCTGGCAGGACGAGTTCAACGCACCGGCCGGAACACCGGTCGACCAGTCCAAGTGGCGCTTCGACGTCGGCGGCCACGGCTGGGGCAACAACGAACGGCAGTACTACACCAACAGCACCAGCAACGCGGTGCACGACGGACAGGGCAACCTGGTCATCACCGCCCGCCGGGAGAACCCGAACAACTACCAGTGCCACTACGGCCGGTGCGAGTACACCTCGGCCCGGCTGCTGACCGCGGCCACCTTCACCCAGGCGTACGGCCGGTTCGAGGCACGTATCAAGATCCCCCGCGGGCAGGGCATCTGGCCGGCGTTCTGGATGCTCGGCAACAACTTCAACAGCGTCGGCTGGCCGGCCTCCGGCGAGATCGACATCATGGAGAACGTCGGCCGCGAGCCCAACACCGTGCACGGCACCATCCACGGACCGGGCTACTCCGGCGGCGGCGGGATCGGCGGCAGCCGGACCATCGGGCAACCGCTGGCCGACGCCTTCCACACCTACCGGGTGGACTGGGAGCCGAACATCATCCGGTGGTACCTCGACGGGGTCGAGTTCTTCCGGGTCGACCCGGGCCGGCTCGGCGGCAACCGCTGGGTCTTCGACCACCCGTTCTTCATGATCATGAACGTCGCGGTCGGCGGCAACTGGCCCGGCTACCCCGACGGCAGCACCCAGTTCCCGCAGCAGATGCTGGTCGACTACGTCCGGGTCTACAGCTACGTGCCGGACGGCAACACCGGCACCACCCGGATCCGGGGCCAGCAGAGTGGCCGGTGCATCGACATCCCCAGCTCCAACCCGTACGACGGCGCGCCGCTGCAGATCTGGGACTGCAACACCACCGCCGCCCAGGCGTGGACCTTCGCCGCCGACGGAACCGTCCGCGCGATGGGCAAGTGCATGGACCCGGCCTGGGCCGGCACCGCCAACGGCACCGAGGTCAACCTGGTCACCTGCAACGGCAACCCGGCCCAACGGTTCACCCTCAACGCCGCCGGTGACCTGGTCAACCTGAACGCGAACCGGTGCGTCGACGTACGGGAGAACAACCCGAACAACGGCGGCCGGTTGCAGCTGTGGGACTGCGCCGGCACCCCCAACCAGAAGTGGTCGCGGGCCTGACGGCAGGCCCCTCGCGCCGATCGTGGGCTCATCGCCGGCTCCGGCGGTGAGCCCACCGGTCCTGCCGTCCGTAAGAGTCGGTGACGGACTCGCTGGGTAGTAGCCCGAGCAGTCACCGAGGTGCGGGAGGCGACAATGGACGACGCGCAGACGGTCGGCGGGCGGCGGCTGTGGTGGTGGCTGCTCGGCGCGGCACTTCTGGCCCTGGTGGTGGTGCTGGTCGCCAGCTGGACCTGGGTGACGGTACGCGGTGACGGCCGGGCCGGACACGTCGTCACCGGCGCCGCCGGTGACCTCGACGAGGCCACCTTCGTGCTGCTCGACGGCGCCGACGTGGTCCGGTTGCGCACCGGCGACCTCGGCGAGAACACCTACCGGGTGTCCACGCCACGCGACGCCAGTGTCCGGCCCGCCGTCTCGGTCACCGACGGGGAGCTGCTGACCAGCCTGCGCGGCACCGGGCGGGACGGTCCGGCGATCGTCGACGTGGTGCTGCGCGACTCGGTGCGCTGGCACATCCGGCTCAGCGGCGGCGCCAAGGAACAGCACCTGGACCTCGGCAACGCCCGGGTGGGTGGGATCGAGTTCACCGCCGGCGCCAACCGGATCGAGCTGACCCTGCCCACGCCCACCGGCACGCAGCGCACCGTCCTCAGTGGCGGTGCGAGCCAGGTCGTCGTCCGCCTGGCCGGTGACGCACCGGTGCAGGTACGCGCGGGTGGCGGCGCCGGCTCGGTGACCGTCGACGGCACCACCCACTCCGGCGTGGCCGGCGGCAGCACCTTCACCCCGCCGGAGTGGACGGCGGCGCCGGACCGCTACGACATCGACGCGACCTCCGGGGTGTCCACGCTCACCGTCGAGCGCACCGACGGCGGCCGCTGAACAGCGGTGTCCCCGCCGCCGGGCTGGCGGTCGGGGTGGGTCGGGGGCGAGGGTAGGATCGAGCGGAGCGTGGGGTGAGGGGGCGCGAAGATGCGTCTGCACGTCGGATGTGCGATGTGGACGCATCGGGCGTGGCAGGCACGGTTGCTGGCGCACCCGCTGCCCGCCGAGGAACGGCTCCGCCACTACGCCGGCTGGTGCGACGCCGTCGAGGGCAACACCACCTTCTATGCCACGCCGGCCCGGGAGACGGTGGCGTCCTGGGCACGGCAGACCGACCCCGACTTCCGGTTCGTGGTGAAGCTGCCGAAGGTCGTGACGCACGACCGGCGGCTCACCGACGTCACCGAACCCATGCGGGCGTTCCTGGACGCGATCGAGCCGCTCGGTCCCCGGGCCCACGCCCTCTGGGTGCAGCTTCCCGGCTCCTTCGCACCGACGGACGTACCCACGCTCGCCCGGTTCCTCCGCCGGTTGCCCGCCGCCCACCGGTCGGCCGTGGAGGTCCGCCACCCCGGCTTCTTCACCGACACCCGGGCGGCCCGGTCGCTGGAGGCGGTGCTCGCCGAGGTCGGTGCCGAGTGGGTTCCGTTCGACACCACCGCCTTCTTCGCCAGCCCACCGACCAGCGACGCGGAGCGGGACGCCTGGACCAAGAAGCCTCGCACCCCGCTGCGTACCGCGGCCCTGACCGACCGGCCGATCGTCCGGTACCTCGGCCGCGACGACCCGGCTCGGACGGTCGACGGGTGGCGGCGTTGGCTCGACGTCGTCGCCGGCTGGCTGCGTGAGGGCCGCTCCCCCACCGTCTTCATCCACACCCCGGACAACGCCGACGCGCCGACCCTGGCCCGCCGCTTCCACGACGAGGTACGCGACCGGGTGCCGGAGCTGGAACCGCTACCGCGGCCGATCCCGGTCGAGCCCACGACCCTCTTCTGAGGGCCCCGCCCGCCCGGCGGCGGCCGGACGCTCCCCGGTGGCGCCGCGCGGAGCTTCGGGCAGCCGCCCGCTCCCGGCCCGCCGAGGAGTTCGATCGCCGGCCACCCGGGTCACCCGGTAGGCCCGGGTCAGCTGGGTCGGCCAGCCCAGAAAACGGTCGAACATGTCGGCGGCGCTGCCGGTCAGGCTCGGGCTGAGCTGGTGCAGGTCGTCGATCGCGTCGCACAGGCAGCCGGCCAGGTAGAGGTGCAGGCCGACCTGGTTGTTCACGTAGTCGGCGAGCAGGGCGAGCTTCGCCCGGGTGCACGGCCAGGGCTGGCCGCAGCGGCGGCACAACCACAGCGGTCGCATCGGCGGGTGCTCCGCCGGCTCCGCCGCGAGCAGGTGCGGTCGCGCCGGTGGTGGCTGCTGCTCGTCCGTGCTCACGGTCGCGCCCACCGGCCGGTGCGGGGCATGCGGTGGGCCCGCCCGTCAAGAGGCGAGCCCACCGCCGCCCGGCGGCGGCCGACAGCACGCCGCCGATCACCCGTCCACGCAGCTCGCGCGGCAGTACGCGGACGGGGAGTCCGGGTGCCGGACACCGCCGGGCGGGCGGCGGTCACGCCGCGTCCACCCCACCGGTACGCACCCGCCGGTACCACTGCCGGGTCATCGCGGCCGCGAGCGGGTCCGCCCCGGCCGCCCGGTACAGCAACGCCAGCCGTCGATGATGCGGTGGCCGGGTGGCCAGCACGTGTCCGAGCGCGACACCCAGCAGGCGCGCGTCGGCACAGCCCTGCCGAACGGCGGCCACCGCGTCGGCGCACCACCCGTCGCGGCGTTCACCGGCCGTCCAGCGGTCGGCGATCACCGTCACCGAGTCGATCGTCGCGATCTGCTCGGCGGTCAGCCCTGCCCCGTACCGGTTGTGCAAGGTTCGACCTTTCCTGTGTGGGTGCTCGGGTCAGTCGTCGGTGGCCTGCCGGGCACCGGAGCGGTGCACGCCACCGCGCGGTCGCCGGAGCGTCCGGAGCGTGAACAGGGTCGCCGCCGCCGCGACGACGCCCGCTCCGGCCAGGGTGATCGGCAGGATCGGGCTGCCCGGTTCCGCCGCCGGCCCCTGCTCGGCCGCCGCCTCGACCGGCGGCAGTTGCGCCAGCGGTACGGCCGCCGTACCGGGCGATCCGGAGACCGACGGCGACGGCGACGGAGAACTCGGCGAGGGGCTCGGGCTGGCGGCGGCCACACCGGTCCGCTGTACCGCGCCGACGTCGCATCGGGACGTGTCCCGCTTCTCGCCACGCTGGTCCTGGCTCTCGCACTTGGCCCCGGCGCCGAGCAGCGGGCTGTTCTTCGCCGGCATCATGTTCGCGGTGGACCCGCCGTTGGCGGCGGGTGCGGCGAGCCGGGGGTTCGCCGCGACGGCCCCGGGGACGCACTTGTTCGAGTTGTCCCGCGAGGTGGTCAGCCACTGCACCACCTTCGCCCCGGTCCCGGTGGAGCTGCAGGTCATCGCCTGTCCCCACGGGTTGCCGGCGGAGTTGCCGACGAAGACGGTGTTGTTGAGCACGAACTTGCTGCCGAACAGCGCCCCGCCGTGGCCACCGGCGCGGTTCTTCGCGTACGTGACGTTGTTGCTGCGGTGGCCGTCACCGAAGATCGCGCCACCGAAGTCCTTGGCGTTGTTGCCGTGGATCGTGCTGTTGCTGATCGCGCAGGTGGGGAAGCAGTCGAGGTAGAGGGCACCGCCGTTGCCGTCACTGGTGTTGTCGAGCAGACTCGACTGCCTGACGATGATCGTGCCGTCTCGCCCGGTGTCCGGGCCCATGCTCAGCCGGGCGGCGCCACCGGCGCCGTTGCCGCCCCGGCCGTTGGACTTGACCCGGTTGCCGACGAAGGTGGTCCGCTCGATGACGATCTTGTCTGGCGCGTACGCCCAGAGGTAGGCGCCACCCCCGTTGCCGTGCCCGGTGTTGTTCTTGATGGTCGAACCGCAGATCTGGATCAGACCGCCCGACTGGCCGATCGGCTTGCCGCCGTCGGTGCCGATCGCACCACCGTCACCCAGTCCGCCGTCGGTGGTGGTGCGGTTGTCGGTGAAGGTCGAGTTGATCACGGACAGCGGCGACAGCAGGCTGTAGACGGCCCCGCCGTACCAGGACGAGTTTCCGGTGAAGGTGCTGCGGCTGATCGACAGCGAACTGTCGGTGTGCACGGCGACCGCGCCGCCGCCGATACCGGCGGAGTTGTTCCGGAAGGTGCTGCCGATGACCTCGACCCGGGACTGGAACCGGCCCGCGACCGCCCCGCCGGTACCGGTCACCCGCGAGTCCGACTGCTCGGCGGCGCCGTTGACGAAGGTCAGGTTCCGTACCGACAGGGTGGTGCGGTCCTCCGCCACCAGGATCCGGTTCTTGCCCCGGCCGTCGAGGGTGACCTTCCCGCCGCCGTCGATGACGGTCGTCTTGCGCACCGACAGCTCACGGGAGATCGAGATCTTGACCGTGTCGCCGCACTTGAAGGTGACGTGCCCACCCCGCGTCACAGCGGTACGCAGCGCACTCTCGGTGCAGCTCGCGGCGGTGCCACTGCCCACCACGGTGCCCGAGGACGGCACCTTCAGCGGCGCCGGCGGATCGCAACTGCCGGCGGCCCAGGCGGTCGACCCGGCTCCGAAGACGACGGCACAGACCGCCAGTACGGGCACCACCAGCTGCGCGAATGGTCTCAACTGCATGCGGACTCCAGCAGACACGACGACGTACGGTTGTCGATCGGACACGGTCGGCGCGGGGTCGACCGGTGTCTCACGCAGTAGGAGGCTGCGCGACGTGGCCGCGGATAACGGAAACTGCGCGGGGCGACGGGGATTCGGCCGGGATCTCTCCGGGCGGGGCGTCAGGCCCAGGGGTCACGGACGATGAAGGAACTCTCGACCGCGAAGTCACGGCTACCGTCCGGGAGATCCAGCCACAAGCCCCCGTCGCGGTGATGCAACACCAGCGCGGGATAGTTGTGCGACCGCAGGGTGACCGCACCGTCCACCGACGACCGGCGCGGGCAGAAGGTGGCGTCCGCGCGGAAGATCTCGGTCCCCTCGTTCGGGCTCAGCTGCAGTCGCAGCCCCCAGTGCCGCAGGTAGCGGCCGTCGGCGGCGCGCAGCGTGACGCAGCTCGAATCGGCCAGTCCCCGACCGACGGTGAAGGTCGCCCGCCGCCGGGCCGGCTCGGCGCTGGCTGCCGCGACTCGGCCCAACTCCACGAACTCGCCGTCGTGGCTGAGGTACCGGTCGGATCCCTCGGCCGACTCCAGCGACCAACTGCCCAGCGGGACGGTGCCCGCCGGAACGGGTGGCCTGGTCGGCGACGGTTCGGCCGACGGCCTCCGGGACGGTGGGGGCGGTGTGGGGCTCGACGTGGTCGGTGCGGCCGGGCTCGGTGCCACGACCACCACCGGCGGGCGGGGGTTCGGCTGGAGGGCCACGGTGGCCGCCGTCCCGCCGATCAGCGCCGCCCCGGCGGCGAGGCTGGCCACCGGGTGTGCGACCACCGCCTGGGCGAGCTTGCCGAACAGCGCACCGGGCCCCCCACCAGCCGTCGCGGCGGCGGGCGCCGTGGCGGCGGTGTACGTCGTCGCGGTGTGCGCCGCCGCCAGCACGGGCGTGGTCGCCGCCGTCGTGGTCAACAGGCCCTTCGCGGCGAGTGTGGCGGCGAGGCCGGCCGGCACCGCCAACGGGGCGATCCCCAGCAACAACCGTTCGGCCGGCACCTGCCCCTGCGCCGGTGTCGCACAGCTCCGGCAGTCCCGGACGTGCCGGGCGATCCGCTTGCGCCACACCGGGGTGGGCTGGCCGTCCCAGCGGTCGACCGTCGCCGCCAGCCCCGGGCAACGCGGTTCGGCGGCCAGCGCCGCGACGATGAGTCGGCCCAGTTCCAGCTGCTCGCGCAGGCGTTGCAGGCGTACCGCGACGTGGGCGACGCTGGCGTCGCAGGCGGCGGCGACCTCGCTGCGACTGAGTTGACCGACGCACTCCTGCCACCACAGCGACAGCATCGGGCGCTGTGCCGGGTCGAGCCAGCGGGTCGCCTCGACGACCTGCCGGCGCTGGTCGGCCAGGTGCAGCCGCAGGATCGCCTCGTCCTCCAGGTCACCAGCGGTGGGCAGCAGGTCCGCCGTGTCCACGACGGTGGCCCGGTCGACGGCGGTGCGTACCCGCTGCCGGTGGGTGGCGATCTGCCGTACCGCGATCGCCACCAGCCAGGAGCGGAAGCTCTCCGGGGCACGCAACGCCGGCAGGTCACGGATGACCCGGACCAGGGTCTCCTGCACCACGTCGTCGATGTCGGCGTGACCGTTCAGGGCCCGGCCGACGATGTTGTAGAGCAGCGGCAGGTGCGCGGCGATCAGCTGCTCGCGGGCCACCCGGTCGCCCGACTGCGCCCTGGCGACGAGTTCCACGTGATTCGCAGTGATGGTCATCCCGCACCGCCTAGGGGGAGTGTCCCGCCGAGCACGACGTCACCCTAGCGAGAACGGCCAGATCGGTCATCGGGGCGGCCGGAGCTTTCATCCAATGAAAGCTCCGGTCCCGGCCGGCGACGGGTCACGGGATGATCCGGCTCACATCGTTTCGCTCGGAAGGAGGTCCGGTCGCATGGCATTCGCACGTGACCAGTGGTACGTGGCGGCCTATGGCAGCGAGGTCGGGCGGGAGTTGCTCGCCCGCACGGTACTGGGCGAGCCGCTGGTGCTGTACCGCACCGAAGCCGGCGAGGCGGTGGCGCTCGCCGACCGGTGCGTACACCGGCGCTACCCACTGTCGGAGAGCCGGCTCGACGGCGACCGGATCGTCTGCGGCTACCACGGCTTCACCTACGACCAGAGCGGCGCCTGCGTCTTCGTACCGGGACAGCAGCGCATTCCGCGGACCGCCCGGGTGGCCTCGTACCCGGTGGTGGAGCAGGACTCCTTCGTCTGGGTCTTCGTCGGCGACCGGGATCGGGCCGACCCGACGACGATCCCCCGCGCGCCGTGGCTGGCGGATCCGCGCTACACGGTGGTCCGCGGCATGGCCCCGCTGAACGCCCGGTACGGCCTGCTGGTGGACAACCTCATGGACCTGTCCCACGAGACCTACCTGCACGGCGGTTACATCGGTACGCCCGAGGTGGCGAACACCCCGATCACCACCGAGGTGGACGAGGAGCGGGGCATCGTCTACGTCAGCCGACACATGGACGACGCCGAGTGCCCGCCGTTCTACGCGCGTTCGACCGGCATCCAGGGCCGGATCACCCGGTGGCAGGACATCGAGTACCACCCGCCCTGCCTCTACCTGCTGCACAGCCGGATCGCGCCGCAGGGCGTCTACCCGCCCGCCGAGGGCGAGGACAGCGCCGCGTTCCACGCCGAGATCGTGTACGCCATCACCCCGTCGACCGAGCACACCACGTACGACTTCTGGGCGGTGGCCCGGGACTTCGCGGTCGACGACGAGTCGGTCAGCGAGTACCTGCACCAGAGCAACCACACGGTGGTCATGCAGGACGTCACGGCGCTCAACATCCTGGAACGGGTGATCGCCGCCGAACCGGAGAAGTACCAGGAACTGAGCATCAACATCGACACGGGCGGGCTGGCCGCCCGGCGTCTGCTGGCCCGGATGGTCGGGTCGGGGACGGTGGGAGCGCCGCTGTGAACTCCCCCACCGGCATGCTCACCGGCGACCGGGTCTACCGGATCCACTGGTTGCCGGGCACCGACACGCTGCGCGGGGTCTGCCACTGCGGCGCCGAACGCGTCGCCGAGGAGCCGGTCGAGCTGTGGGAGTGGCTGCTCGCCCATCCGCAGGGCCACCGGGCGTCGACCGTGCCCACGCCGGCACCACAGCGGCTGGCGGTGCCGGCATGACCGGGCGCGAACCGGCCGCCGAGGAACTGGTGGTGACCGGCCGGGAGCAGGTGGCGGCGGAGGTCGTCACGATCACGCTGAGCCGTCCCGACGGCCGCGACGTCGCGCCGTGGACCCCCGGCGCGCACGTCGACCTGGAACTGGCCGACGGCCTGGTCCGCCAGTACTCCCTCTGCGGCGATCCGGCGGACCGCGGCGCGCTGCGGATCGCGGTGCAGCGGGAACCGGACGGGCGGGGCGGCTCCCGGTTCGTACACGACCGGCTGACGACCGGCGCCACCGTCCGGGTGCGCGGGCCACGGAACAACTTCGAGCTGGTCGCGGCCCCGCGTTACCTCTTCGTCGCCGGCGGCATCGGGATCACCCCGATCCGGCCGATGGTCGCCGCCGCCGACGCCGCGGGCGCCGACTGGCGACTGGTGTACGGCGGCCGCAGCCGCGCCACCATGGCGTTCGCCGAGGCGCTGCGGGAGAAGTACGGCGACCGGGTGAGCCTGTACCCGCAGGACGAGACCGGGTTGCTCGACCTGGCCGGGCTGCTGGGCCGACCGGACACCGCCCTGGTCTACTGCTGCGGCCCGGAGCCGCTGGTCAAGGCGGTGGAGGAGCACTGCCGCCGCTGGCAGCCGGGCTGTCTGCACGTGGAACGCTTCACGCCGGTGGCAACCGGGGGCGCTGCGGACACCACGATCGAGGTCGAACTCGCGCTCTCCGGGCGGACGGTGACCGTGCCGCCGGGTACCCCGATCCTGCGGGCGGTGGAGGAGGCCGGCGTGCCGGTGCTCTCCTCCTGCCGGGAGGGCACCTGCGGCACCTGCGAGACCACCGTGCTCGCCGGGGTGCCGGAGCACCGCGACAGCCTGCTGACCGAGGAGGAACGGGCCGCGGGCGACGCCATGATGATCTGCGTGTCCCGGGCCCGTACGCCCCGGCTGGTGCTGGAGCTGTGATCGACCGGCCCGGGTGTGGATGATGGCGGAATGCGCGCGCAACCGGGTCGGTCGGTCACCAGCAAGGTGCTGGCACTGCTCGACGCGTTCAGCCCGGCCAGCCCGGCGCTGAGCCTGAGCGAACTGGCCCGGCGCGCCGAGTTGCCGCTGCCCACCGCGTACCGGCGGGTGGCGGAGCTGGTGCGATGGGGGGCGCTGGAGCGCGGCGACGACGGGCGGTACCGGATCGGCCTGCGGCTCTGGGAGGTGGGCTCGCTCGCCCCGCGAGGGCTGGGGTTGCGGGAACTGGCCCTGCCGATCATGGAAGACCTGTACGAGGTGACCCACGAGAACGTCCAACTCGCGGTCCGGCAGGATCTCGAACTCGTCTTCATCGAGCGGATCGCCGGGCGGCACGCGGTGCCGGTGCTCACCCGGGTCGGGGGCCGCTTCGCGTTGCACGCCACCGGAGTCGGGCTCGTGCTGCTCGCCTACGCGCCGGCCGAGGTCCAGGAACAGGTGCTGGCCGCGCCGCTGGAGCGCTACACCGAGTTGACCGTCACCGACCCGGTGCGGTTGCGCCGCCGGCTCGCCGAGGTGCGCCGCGTCGGGTACGCGGTCAGCGACCGTCAGGTCACGATGGACGCGCTCTCGGTCGCCGCGCCGATCCGCGCGCCGGAGGGGGTGGTGGCGGCGATATCGCTGGTCGTGGCGCACGACCGGGCCGACCCGGTGGCGCTGGCGCCGCTGGTACAGGCGGCGGGTCGGGTGCTCTCCCGGGCGCTGGGCACGTCGTACCGGCAGGCACCGGGTCGGGTGCCGTTACGGTCCCGCCACGAGACGCAGTAATTTATCCGGGTGCCCGTTGTCCGTCATGCGCGTTTGCTGACTGGTCGCCCCTGGCTGCTCGCGATCGGCGCCGGGTCATGCTGCTGGTGAACGAGGACGAGCCGGCGGCCGCGTCGACCGAGCGAGCGGCGGCGGTCGGTCGGGCCCGTGCCCAGCGCCTGCTGGTGACCCTGCTCGGTGACTACTGGCACGCCGGGCGTACTCCGCTGCCCTCCGGTGGTCTGGTCGCGGTGCTGGCCGAGTTCGACATCGCGCCCGCCAACGCCCGTGCCACGCTGAGCCGGCTGACCCAGCGCGGGATGCTCGAGCGGACCAAGGAGGGCCGGCGGACCAGTTACCGGCTGACCGAGTCGGCCTCGCACGTCCTGCGGCGCGGCGCCCGACGCATCTTCGCCAGCACCGACGAGAACGCCTGGGACGGCAGCTGGACGCTGATCGCGTTCACGCTGCCGGTCGACGACGCCAACCAGCGTCGGCTGCTGCGGGCCCGGCTGCGCTGGTTGACGTTCTGGCCGCTGTACGACGCCACCTGGGTCACCCCGCACGACCGGTTCGACGAGGTCCGCGAGCAGCTCAGTGAGCTGGACATCAACGACGCGGTGGTGCTGCGCTCCACCGACCTCGACCTGCTGCCGGGCGGCCGGGCCCGACTCGAGGCGGCCTGGCGGATCGACGAGTTGGCCGCCGGCTACCAGGCGTTCCTGGAGCGGTACCACGATCTGGCCGGGCGGGCCGCCACCGGCGAGGTGGCCCCGGCGCAGGCGCTGGTGCGGCGTACCGAGATGGTCAACGACTGGCGCGCCCTGGTGGGCGACGATCCGGACCTGCCGGCCACCTTCCTGCCCGCCTCGTTCCCCCGGGCACAGGCGCGGGCGATGTTCCTGGAGACCTCCGCGGCGTTGGCCCAGTCGGCGCAGAGCCGCTTCGAAGAACTCGTCCAGACTCCCGACCGGGCCTGAGTCCCGCCCCGGCCACGCCGGCCGGGTGGTCCACCGCCGGACTCCCGGCGGCGCCGCTGCCCGCACGCCGCCGTGCTCCCGGCGGCGCCGCTGCCCGCACGCCGCCGGGCTTGCACGCGCCGGCCGGGATGTGTCCGATGTGGATTGTGCTAGCCGGGTAGCGCTCCCATGCCCCGACCGGTGTCGGCGGCCGATCTCGCGTCTGGAGTAGATACATTGCAAAATCGTTGACGCCCGATCAGATTTCGCATTATGTTCCCCGTGCAGCATGTGACCAGGAGGTCCAGCCGCCCGTTCCCGGCTGAAAGGGGCCCTGCTATGCACTCACATCGATCCCGAGAGCGAACAACCCGACGACCCTTGAAGATCGCCCTGACCGCGTTCGTCGCCACCGCACTGATCGGCGGCTCAGCAGCGGCGGGCATGGCCGCACCACCGGCCGGCGCGGGCGTCAACCGCACGTTCGACGTGGAGGTCGTCTCGACCCGCGCCGACATGATCAGCGGCGGCAACGCGCTGGTCCGCGTCGACGTCCCCCGCAACGTGCCGCCGCACCAGGTGAAGGTCCACCTCGGCGGCCGCAACCTCACCGGCCAGTTCCGCCCGGTCGGCGACGGCCGGACGCTGCTCGGCCTGGTCGACGACCTGAAGCTGGGCAGGAACAAGCTGGAGGTCCGCGCCAACGGGCTCGGCCACGGCCGCCCCAAGGCCGACGTGACGCTGGTGAACCACCCCGCCGAGGGTCCGGTCTTCTCCGGGCCGCACATCCCGATGTTCTGCACGGCCTCGGGCAACCCGTGGAACCTCGGGCCGGTCGACGAGAACTGTCACGTGGCGGCACCGCGCGTGACGTACCAGTACCGCACCACCACCGGTAGCTTCGCCGCCCTGCCCGACGGCCCCCTGCCCGCCAACCTGGCCACCACCACCACCAGCGACGGCCGGACCGTCCCGTACATCGTGCGGGTCGAGCGGGGCACCATCAACCGGGCGGTCTACGAGATCGCGCTGCTGCACGAGCCGGGCACCGCGCTCCCCGACCCGTGGACGGCCACGGACGGCTGGAACGACCGGCTGGTCTACACCTTCGGCGGCGCCTGCGGCATCGGCTACACCCAGGCCACCAGCACCGGTGGGGTCATGAACCACACCCTGCTCGCCCGCGGCTACGCGGTGGCCAGTTCGACCTTCAACGTCTACGCCAACAACTGCAACGACGTCACCTCCGCCGAGACCGCGATGATGGTCAAGGAGCACTTCATCGAGACGTACGGCGCCCCCGACTTCACGATGGGCTGGGGCGGTTCGGCCGGCACGATGCAGCAGCTGCTGATCTCCAACGCGTACCCCGGCATCCTCAACGGCGTCATCGGCCAGATCGGCTACCCCGACGAGCGCTCGGTGACGATGACCGGGCACGAGTGCCGGTTCATCACCCAGGCGGCCCCGGCGGCCGGGCTCTCCACCGCCCAGCGCACCGCGGTGACCGGCTTCGCCAGCCCGAACACCTGCGGCGGCTACCAGAACTTCGACAGCGTCGACTGGCCCGCCACCTGCCCGAACCACGTCCCCGCCGCCCAGCGGTACCACCCGGTCAACAACCCGACCGGCATCCGCTGCGCGATGGCGGACTTCATCTCCAACGTGTACGGCGTCGACCCGGCCACCGGCTTCGGTCGGCCGATCATCCCGGACACCGTCGGTGTGCAGTACGGCCTGCAGACCCTCGAATCGGGAGTGCTCACCCCCGAGCAGTTCGTCCGGCTCAACGAGGGCATCGGTGGCCTCGACGTCGAGGGCAACCGGACGCCGCAGCGCACCTCGGCGAACGTGGACGCGATCAAGGTGGCGTACGAGACCGGCCGGGTCAACCAGTTCGACGGCGGCCTGCGGTGGATCCCGATCATCGAGACCCGCGGCTACACCGACCCCTCCGGCGACTTCCACGACCGGGTCCGGTCCTGGAACATGCGGGAGCGGATCCTCGCGTCCAACGGCAACGCCGACAACCACATCAGCATCACCGCCGCGTCCGGTGCGGCCGCCGGCACCGCCGGGACCGTGGCGCTCGACGGCATGGAGGCGTGGCTGACCGCCCGGACCGCGCTGGCGGCGGCCCGTCCGGAACTCGACGACGTGGCGCTGACCCGGCTGAGCCGGCCGGAGGGGTTGGCCGACGGCTGCATCACGGCCACCGGTGACCGGATCGTGGAGGAGCTGACCCTGGATCCGGCCGCGCAGTGCAACCAGCTGTTCCCGTTCCACCGCAACCCGCGCATCATCGCCGGCGGGCCGACCAGCTCAGCGGTGCTCAAGTGCCAGCTCCAGCCGCTGAACCGGGCGGCGTACGGGGTGAGCTTCACCGACGAGCAGTGGCAGCGCCTGCAGGCGGTCTTCCCCGGCGGCGTCTGTGACTGGTCGAAGCCCGGTGTCGGACAGGTGCCGCTGAAGAGCACCTGGATCCGCTTCTAACCAGCTCGACCCACCACCAGGTCCGCAGACCGGGTGGCGCCACGACGGCGCCGCCCGGTCTCGGCGTCACTCGGGAAACGCCAGCAGCCGCAGCAGCTCGGCCAGTCGCTCGTGGTCCTCCGGAGTCACCGCGGCCAGCAGGCCCAGCTCCACCGCACGGGCGGAGGACTGGGCACGGGCGAACAGGGCCCGCCCGGCGTCGGTGGCGACGAGGACGTTGGCCCGACGGTCGGCGGGGTCGGTACGCCGCTCGACCAGCTGGCGCTTCTCCAGCCCGTCGATGAGGGCGACGACCTGACTCGGGTCGAGTCGGAGGAACTCGGCGAGTTCCCGCTGGGTGGGGCGGACGTCGTCGGCGGCCAGGGCGAGCACGGAGTAGGAGCGTGCTTTCAGCCCGTGCTCGGCGAGGGCGGCGTTCGCCGCCGCCAGGGTGAGGGCGTTGGCGCGGGCCAGCAGGAAGCTCAGGTCCCCGGCGAGCACGCTGTCCCGCAGCCGGTCGCGTCCGGTCGGCCGGGTCTTTCCGATAGGGGACATGTCGACGATGGTAGCAAGCTTCACAAATAATTGACATTTTCAACGGTCCGTGTTCAGATCGGCATTGACACAAAGGAGCACCCATGTCACTGGACGGCAAAGTCGCCATCGTCACCGGATCCGGACGGGGTCTCGGCCTCGCCTACGCCCAGGAGTTGGCCCGGCGAGGGGCATCCGTCGTGGTCAACGACGTCGATGCCGACGCCACCGCCGACGCCGTGGCGGCGATCCAGGCGTCCGGTGGCCGCGCCGTCGCGGTGGTGGCCCCGGTCGGCCCCACCGAGACCGCGAAGCAGCTGGTCGGTGCGGCGGTCGAACACTTCGGGCGGCTCGACATCCTGGTCACCAACGCCGGTGTCCTGCGCGACACGGTGCTGTGGAAGATGACCGACGACGACTTCGACACCGTCGTCAACGTGCACCTGCGCGGCACCTTCACCACGGTGCGCGAGGCGGTGCTGCACATGCGGCAGGCCGGCGAGGGTGGCCGGATCATCTGCATCGGCTCGCCCACCGGCCAACGCGGCACCTTCGGCCAGACCAACTACGCCGCCGCCAAGGCCGGCATCGTCGGCATGGTCCGCACCTGGGCGCTCGAACTCAAGCGGGCCGGCATCACCGCCAACACCGTCGTCCCGGTGGCCGCGACCGCGATGACCGCCACCGTGCCCTACTTCGCGGCGGCGGTGCAGGCCGAGGCGAACGGCGAGCCGATGCCCGCCTTCTTCCGGCACGACCTCGGGTTCGGCACGGCCGACGACGTGGCCGGGCTGATCGCGTTCCTCGGCTCCGACGCGGCGGCCTCCGTCACCGGCCAGGTGATCGGCATCGGCGGCGACCGGATGCAGATCTGGACCCACCCGGAGGCGGCCCTGACCGCCTACCACGAGGGCGGCTGGAGCTACGACGCGCTGGTACGGGCATGGCCGACGCAGTTCGCCGGTGCCCTGCAGAGCGTCGGCGAACGCTTCCCGGAACTGCCCGCGGAGTTCAAGCCCGCGGCCTCCTGACCCGCCTGACGCAACCGCCGGACGAAGGTTCACCGCCATGTACCAGCCAGCGATCGACCTCGACGCCGTCACGGCGATCGACATGCACGTGCACATCGAGGTCGACGACCACGGCCACGCCTCGCTGCCCGAACCGCTCGTCGCGGCGGTCTCGAAGTACTTCAAGACCGACGGGCCACGGCCCGCCGTCGACGCGGTGGCGCAGTACTACCGCGAACGGAACATGGCCGCCGTCGTCTTCACCGTGGACGCGGGCACCCAGTTGAAGCACCCGCCGCTGTCCAGTACGGAGATCGCCCGCGCGGCGGCCGAGCACGCCGACGTGCTCATCCCCTTCGGTTCGGTCGACCCGCGCACCGGCGAGGCCGCCCTCGAACTGGCCACCCGGCTGATCGAGGTCGAGGGCGTACGCGGCTTCAAGTTCCACCCCACCGTGCAGGGCTTCGACCCGAGCCACGACGAGTACGCCCCACTGTGGGGGCTGCTCGAACGGGCCGGCGTACCGGCGCTGTTCCACACCGGGCAGACCGGCATCGGGGCGGGTACTCCGGGCGGCTACGGTCTGCGGCTCGGCCTGTCGAATCCGATCCTGCTCGACCCGATCGCCGCGGACTTCCCGGACCTGCAGATCATCATGGCCCACCCGTCGGTGCCCTGGCAGGACGAGGCGCTGTCGGTGGCCACGCACAAGCACAACACCTGGATCGACCTGTCCGGCTGGAGCCCGAAGTACTTCCCGGCCGAGCTGGTGCGCTACGCCAACTCGCTGCTCAAGCGCCGGGTGCTCTTCGGCACCGACTTCCCACTGCTCACCCCCGATCGGTGGCTGCGCGACGTGGCAGCCACCGACCTCAAACCCGACGTGCTCCCGGGCATCCTGAAGGACAACGCGGCCCGCCTGCTGCGGCTTGCCCGGTGACGACGAGAGGAAGCACGATGACGACCACGATCGCCTACGACCAGCTCGCCGACCTGGCTGGCACCGATCTCGGCTACACCGAGTACCGGACGGTCACCCAGGACCAGGTGAACCTGTTCGCCGACGCCACCGACGACCACCAGTGGATCCACGTCGACGCCGAGCGGGCGAAGTCCGGGCCGTTCGGCGCACCCATCGCGCACGGGTTCCTGACCCTGTCGCTGGCCGTCCCGTTCTGGACCGAACTGCTCGAGGTCAAGGGCGTGTCGACCAAGGTGAACTACGGCCTGGACAAGGTGCGCTTCACCGCGCCCGTCGTGGTCGGCTCGCGGGTCCGGATGCGGGCCACCATCGTCGAGGTGACCGAAGTACGGGGCGGCTACCAGCTCGCCGTCGACCAGACCATCGAGATCGAGGGCGGGCCGAAGCCCGCGGTCGTCGCCCGGGGGCTGTACCGCTTCTACGCCTGAACCCGGGGGCGTCCGCCGAGCCGGGTGAGCACACCACCTCCACCACCAGGAGACTGATGATGCACCAGCACGGAATCGGCGCCTGGATAGCCAAGCGCCGGCTCAAGTCCGCGGAGAAGGTCGCCCTGATCCACGGCGAGGGGGCGACCCTGACGTACGGGCAGTTCGCCGACGCCGTGGACCGGATCTCGGCGGTGCTGCGGGAGCAGGGCGTCGGCAAGGGCGACGCCGTCGCCTACCTGGGCGAGAACAGTCCGGAGTTCCTCCAGGTGATGTTCGGGGCGGCGCAGCTCGGCGCCGTCTTCGTGCCGGTCAACACCCGGCTCGCTCCGCGCGAGATCGCCCACGTGCTCACCGACTGCGGCGCCCGGGTGCTGATCCACGATCCCGAGTTCGCGGACCGGGTGGCCGACGCCGCGTCGGCCGCGCAGACCCCACACCTCGTCGTCACCGGCGAGGGCAGCTCGCAACGACCGGGGCTCACCCGGCTGGCCGGCGAGGCCGCGCCGTTCGCCGGCCCGGTCGCCACCGACCACCGGGATCCGGCGGCGATCGTCTACACCTCCGGCACCACCGGCAAGGCCAAGGGCGCCGTGCTGACCCACGGCAACCTCACCTGGGTGGCGCTCAACTGCGTGGTCGACTACGACGTCGTCTCCACCGACGTCGCCCTGATGATCTCGCCGCTGTTCCACGTGGCCTCACTCGGCATGGGTGCCCTGCCCGTCGTGCTCAAGGGCGCCACGATGGTGCTGGAGAAGGGCTTCGAGCCGGGCCGCGCGCTGGCCCAGATCGAGCGGCACGGGGTCACCATGCTCAGCGGCGTGCCCACCACCTACCAGCTGATGGCCGACCACCCGCACTGGTCCTCGACCGACCTGTCCACGCTGGCGAAGCTCACCTGCGGCGGCTCGGCGGTCCCGCCGCGCATCCTGAACGCGTACGAGGCACGGGGGTTGTCGTTCTCCCAGGGTTACGGCATGACCGAGGCATCGCCGGGGGCCACCTCGCTGCCGCCGTCGATGACCCGCGCCAAGCAGGGCAGCGTCGGCCTGCCGCACTTCTTCACCGACGTACGGATCACCGACGTCACCGGGGAACCGGCGCCCACCGGCGGCGTCGGCGAGATCGAGATCGCCGGGCCCAACGTCTTCCCCGGCTACCACGGGTTGCCGGAGGCGACCGCCGAGGCGTTCACCGCGGACGGCTGGTTCCGCTCGGGTGACCTGGGCTACCTGGACGACGACGGCTACCTCTACATCTCCGGCCGGCTCAAGGACATGATCATCTCCGGTGGCGAGAACATCTACCCGCCCGAGCTGGAGCAGCTGCTCGGTGAGATCGACGGGGTGACCTCGGCGGCGGTGATCGGCGTGCCGGACGAGCGCTGGGGCGAGGTGCCGTGGGCGGTGGTGACCGTCCGGGAGGGCGCGGCGGTGGACACCGACACCGTCCGGGCGTACCTGGACGGCAAGCTCGCGCGCTACAAACTGCCGAAGAACGTCGTCATCGTGGACGAGCTGCCCCGGACCGCGTCAGGGAAGGTGCGGAAGGGGGATCTGCGGGCCCGCTTCGGCGCCTAGCCACCGGCCGGGCCGGCGCGACGAGTTCGGCGAACTCGGCGGCGGAGGCCTCGGCCAGCTTCTCGTGCATCCGGCGGTACGTCTCCGCCGAGCGGGTCGCCGGCCACTGCGCGTCCATGAACTCGGCCGGCAGTCGTGGGTCGGCACGCAGCAGCGCGAGCCAGTCCGCCACCAGCATCGTCCGTACGGTCAACGCGCTCGGCGCCAACTCCACCGCGGCCGGGTCGTCCCAGACCTCGATGAAGGCCAGGTGTTCGCGCCGGATCGCCTCGATGTCCCAGGCCGCGCGGACGCTCTCCCCGATCGGGAACCCGTCCAGGGCACGGGCGTGGAAGGCGATCACCGCGTTGGGCGGCAGATCCTGCCGCAGCGGCTCCAGCGACCCGGCGAGGTCGACCTCGCCGGGTGCCAGCCACAGCCCGTCCCGGATGGGCGCGAAGCCCTCCCAGGTGAGCGTCGAGCGCAGCCGGTGTCGCAGCATCCGCTGCCCCTCGGGGATCGAGAAGGTGACCAGGGTCCACCCGGTGCCCTGCGGGTCGAACGGCCGCGGACCCCGGACCCGGTACGTCGCCTCCCGCAGCACCGCCGCGCCGTGCTCGGTGAGGGAGAACAACGTCTCCCGACCGCTCCTGCTGCGGGTCAGGATCCCGCTGTGCACGAGGCGGTCGAGGGTGGCGCGGGTCGCCGGCCCGGCGATGCCGGCGCCTTCCAGCACGTTGATCAGGGCGCTGGCCCGGATCGGCCCGGTGGCACCGTCGACGACATGCTCGCCGAAGAACGCGAGCAACAGTTGCTTCGGCTGACGACTACGCACAGCCCTCCCCTTCGGCGGATCCGTCGTCGCTGCTGGCGATCACCGCGCCGCTTGCGGGGCAGCAGCCTGCCCACGCTTGGCCCGCTGGATCTGGTCGTAGACGTGCGTCCGCAACTCCGTGAAACGGGGCAGCGCGCGGGTGGTGATCTGATCGCGCTCCGGCGGCAGGTCGACCACGAGATCCTCTTGGACCCAGGTCGGCGACTTGGACAATACTAGAACCCGTTGTCCCAGATAAACCGACTCGTCGATGTCGTGGGTGACGAAGAGGACGGAGATTCCGCGGCTGCGGTGCAGCTCGCGTACCAGGTCCTCCAGGTCCGCCCGGGTCTGCGCGTCGACCGCCGCGAACGGCTCGTCCATGATCAGAACCTCGGGCTGGTACGCGACGGCCCGCGCGATCGCCACCCGCTGCTGCATGCCGCCGGAGAGCTGCCACGGGTGGCTGCGCGCCGCGTGTCCCAGGCCCACCGCCTCCAGGGCGTCGGTGACCAGTTTGTCCCGCTCGGCGCGGGACAGCTTCTTGTGCCGCAGCGGCAGTTCGACGTTGCCCCGCACGGTCAGCCACGGGTACAGGCTGCGCCCGTACTCCTGGAACACCACGGCCATGGCGGGGCTCGGCCCGGTCACCGGCGAGCCGTCCATCTCGACCACGCCGCTGGTCGGCCGCAGCAGGCCGGCGAGGCACTTCAGCAGGGTGGTCTTGCCGCAGCCGGACGGCCCGACGATGCACACCAGCTCGCCGGCGTTCATCGTGAAGCTGACGTCCCCGATCGCCTCGACGTTGCCGGTCGCGGACTCGTAGACCTTCCGCAGCTTCTCCACCCGTAGCAGAACGCTCCGGTCAGGCACGATTGACCTCCCTGATTCCGTGGTACCAGCGCAGCACGCGCCGTTCGACAAGACCGAAGACGACGGCGAGGAAGACGCCGACCAGACCGAGCAGGAGGATGCCGCTCCACATCTCGGCGATGAGGTAGTTGCGCTGGAAGTAGGCGATCCGGTAGCCGAGCCCGGCGGAGGAGGCGAACATCTCCGAGATGACCATCAGGATGAGCGCGACCGAGAGGCCCTGCCGGACGCCGGCCATGATGCGCGGGCTGGCGGCCGGGAGCACGAGGAACCAGAGCCGCTCCCACCAGGTGATCTGGAACGAGTCCGCGGTCTCCTTCATCACGCTGTCGGTCGCCCGGACGCCCTCGATCGTGTTCAGCAGGATCGGCCAGATCGCACCGGAGACGATGACGACCACCTTCATGGTGTCGGTGATGCCGAGCAGCAGCATCACCACCGGGATCAGCACCGGCGGCGGGATCGCCCGGAAGAACTCCAGCAGCGGTTCGAGCAGTTCCCGCAGCCACTGGACCAGGCCGATCACGGTACCGGCGGCGATGCCGACCACGATCGACGCGGTGATGCCGAGGCCGAGACGGTACAGGCTCGGCAGCACGTCCTCGACGAACGCGGGGCCGACCCAGGTCTGCACGAAGGCGTCGAAGATGGTCAGCGGGCCGGGGAAGAACCGGCTCGTCGACCGGGTCGCCACCAGGCCCCAGACGACCAGCAGCAGCATCGGCAGCCCGAGCGTGTAGAGGAAACTCGCCGCGATGCGGGATCCGATCCCCCGGGCGCGCGGGCCGGCGGCGAGTCGCTCGGTGTACGCGGTCACAGCGCCTCCTCCCCTCGTACCGACTGGTGCCAGGACAACGTGCGCCGCTCGACGAACCGGAAGACGAGGTTCACCGCGAGCCCGAGCAGGCCGGTGACGACCACGAAGGCGTACAGGCCGACGGAGTCGCCGGCGGACCGGGACAGCTCGATCGAGCGGCCGAGGCCCGGATTGCCGATCACCATCTCCGCGGTGATGGCGAGGATGAGCGCGACCGCCGCGGCCAGCCGCAGGCCCGTCATCAGGTACGGCAGGGCCGTCGGCAGGACGAGGTGCGTCAACTGTTCGCGGCGGGTGAGACCGAAGCTGCGCGCGGTGTCGCGGGCCACCGCGTCGACGTCGGCGACGCCGTAGATGACCTGCACGAACACCTGCCAGAACGACGCGTAGATGATGATGACCAGGGCGGCCTGCATCTGGATGCCGAACATCAGCACGGCGAGTGGGATGAGGGCGACCGACGGGATCGGCCGCAGGAACTCGACCATCGTGTGGGTCGCGCGCCGCAGGAACGGCACCAGACCGACGATCGTGCCGAGGACGACGGCCGCGATCGTGGCCACCGTCAGGCCGATCGCCCAGGACGTCATGGTGGAGCCCAGCCGCCGCCAGAACGCGAGGTCCAGGGACTCCTCGAACAGTCGCGCCGACACGTCGGTCACGTACGGCAGGTACTGCGAGTTGATCAGGCCGAGGGTCGGGATCAACTGCCAGACGACGAGGAATCCGGCCAGACCGGCGACGCCCAGCAACGCCTTGCGTAACGCGCGTAGGCGTCGGGTGGATGGCACGCGCATGTCACTCCCGTGGTCGCGCGGCGGCGACGCCCTCCCCGGTCGCCGGGAAGGGCGTGGCCGCGCCTGCTACTGCTGCTGGATGAGACGGTCGAAGTTCGGCTGCTGGTCGAGCACGCGGTACTTCTGGGCGAGTTCCGCGAGCGTCTGCAGGCTCGTCCTGTCCAGGTCCCAGCCGAACGCCGGGAGCTTCACCGAATCCGCCACCGGCTCCGGCAGCTGCAGGTTGTCCTTGATGGCCTGCCGGACGGCCGCCTCGTTGGCGGGGTCCTGGGCCCACTGGAGCGTCTCCTTCATCGCCGCCGAGAAGTCCTCGACGAGCTTCGCGTCGGACTCCGTCCGCTCCTTGGTGGTGATCGTGGTGAGCGTGGCGAGGCCCGGCACGACCGCCTGGTAGGGCGCCACGATGAAGGTGTCACCACGGCTGCGCAGCTGGGTGACGAACGGCTCCGGCACCCAGGCGGCGTCGATGTTGCCGGCCTCCAGCTGGGCCGGGGCGTCCGGGAAGGCGACCTCGACGAACTTGATGGTGGACGGGTCGCCGCCGTCCTTCTCCACCGCCGCCATGATCGTCACGTCGCCGGCCGCGCCCAGGCTGTTCACCGCGACCCGGCGGCCCGCCAGCTCGGCGGGCCGGGTGATGCCGGACTTCGCCGAGGCCACCACGGCGTTGATGTCGTCGCCGTCGGCGTAGGAGGAGGCGTAGTTACCGATCATGATGACGCCGAGATCCTGCAGGTCGGCCCGGAACGGACCGAACGGCTGGCCGATCGCGAAGTCGATGTCACCGTTGAGCAGCGCCGGAATGGCCTGCGCGCCGCCCTGGGCGGGCAGCACCTCTACGCTGAGTCCACGCTCGGCGAAGATGCCCGCCTTGATGCCGCCCCACAGCGCGGCGGTCTCGGTGATGGGCAGGGCTGCGACCCGGACCTGGCGCAGGTCGCCGTCGTTCGCGTCGGACGGGGACGCATCGGAGTCAGTACATCCAGTGAGAGCGATCGCGGTAGCGGCGATCAACCCGAGGGCGATGACCTTCTTCATTGACGAGGCCCTTCCTGGGCGGGGGTGGTGGGTGCGTCAGAAACCGGCGGATGCCTCGAACATGCAGGTGAACTACTGCTGCGTGGGGGGGCACGCCGCTGTGTTGGCCATGGTTAGCCACCCAGCACCGGATGTCAAGAAATTCTGACGCCCGTCATGAATAAGTTGAACAACGGGCATCCCGGCCGACGCTCCCCGCTCCGCCCACGGGCTGCCGACCCCAGGTCCAGGTCACCGAGGTCGCAGGAGCGCAGCACGGCACCGGTGAACCGGAATCCCGTGACTGTGCACCGTTCGATGCTGAGCCCGGCGAGGTTTGCACCGGAGAGGTACGCCATCGGGACGCCTTCCCGTCCGGCGTGCACCTCTGGGGTTGGACGGCCGACGACGCGCCGACCACCGCGCTGACCGTCAACATCAGCATCGACGGCGTCCTGGCCCGGACGATGGTCGCCAACGGCCATCGTCCCTGCAGCAACTGGACCGGGTCACGAACCGGAACGACACCACGCTGGCGCAGACCACCGAGATCAGCGGTTCGAGGACCGTCACGGACACCGAGGGCTGGTCGGACACCAGCGGCGTCAAGGTCTCGGTCTCCACCAACATCAGCACCGGAATTCCGATCTTCGTCGAGGGCAAGGTGACGGTCTCGGCCGAGGGCTCGTTCAGCTACACCCAGAACGGCTCCACCGCCCGGGCCCGTACCGTCTCCTGGCGGCAGCCCGTGGTCGTACCGGCCAGGTCGGTCGTCGAGGCGACCGTCGCGGTCACCCACGCGAACATCCGGGTGCCGTACACGCTGATCGGCGAGTTCGTCTACCGCAGCGGCGCCCGGTACGGCGGCACCGTCGGCGGCACGTTCGCCGGCGGCAACAGCGAGAACGTCCAGGTCAGCCTCAAGGAGTACAACCTGGACGGCACCCCCGCCGCCGCGCCGGTCAGGCAACCGGCGGTGACGCTGCTCAAGATCTCGCCCGCCGGGTAGGACCCACGCCCGGATCGGCTGCCGTGGCCCCTCCCAGGGTCACGGCAGCCGACTCGGTGCGGTGCCGCTGCGCCGACGTCCACCCCCGCCGCGACCCGCGTCGGCCGTGCGTCGGTCACCACCCGGACCGGTTCAGCGTGGCGGCATCCGGAGCGCCCCGTCGAGACGGATGACGTCGCCGTTGAGGTAGTCGTTGCCGAGGATGGACAGCACCAACGCCGCGTACTCGCCCGGGGCGCCGAGCCGACTCGGGAACGGCACGCCGGCCGCCAGATTGGCGTGGAACTCCGCGGAGACGGTCTCCATCATCGGGGTGAGCATGACGCCGGGCGCGATCGCCATCACCCGGATGCCGTGCTGGGCCAGGTCGCGGGCGGCCGGCAGGGTGAGCGCCACCACACCGCCCTTGGCCGAGGCGTATGCCGCCTGACCGATCTGCCCCTCGTAGGCGGCGACCGAGGCGGTGTTGACGACGACGCCACGCTGACCGTGGGCATCCGGTTCGGTCTCCGCGATGCGTTCGGCGGCGAGCGCCATGACGGTGAAGGTGCCGATCAGGTTGACCCGCACGACCGAGGCGTACCGGTCGAGGTCGTGCACACCCCGCCGGCCGAGGATCCGCTCCGATGGGGCGATCCCGGCGCAGTTTACGACGGTACGCAGGGGTTCGGGTCCGCCGGCCGCGCGGGCCATCGCGGCACGGACCGCCGCCGGGTCGGTCACGTCGACGGCGAGGTAGCGCACCCCGTCCGCCGCCGCGGGTACGGCGTCGATGGCGGGCTGGAGATCGAAGCCGTACACGGTGACGCCCTGACCGGCCAGCACGGCGGCCGTAGCCGCGCCGAGGCCGGACGCGGCACCGGTGACCACGGCGGCGGTTCGGGAGAGTTCCATCGATGTGCTCCTCGTACCGGCTCAGATGTCGGTGACGCGCAGGCCCGCGTGGGCCTTGTAGCGCCGGTTGACCGAGATGAGGTTGGCGGTCAGTGCCTCCACCTGAGGTGCGTTGCGCAGCCGACCGCCGTAGATGCCACGCACCCCGGGGATCGCCGAGGCAAGGTCTTGGACGAGTTGCGTCGCCGGGCGGTCGTCGCCCAGGACCAGCACGTCGGTGTCGACCTGCTCGACGCTCGGATCCTCCAGCAGCACCGCCGAGACATGGTGGAACGCGGCGACGACGGTCGAGTCGGTCAGGATCCGCGCCGCCTGCTGGGCGGCCGACCCCTCCTCGACGACGAGGGCGTACGCCCCCTGCCGGTCGAAGCCCAACGGGTTCACGCAGTCGACCACGATCTTCCCGGCCAGCGCCGGGGCCAGCTCGGTGAGCAGGTCGGCGTGCCCCTCCCACGGTACGACCACCAGGACGATGTCGGCGGCGCGGGCGGCATCGGCGTTCGACATGCCGCGTACCTGGCCGGGCAGCGCGGCGGCCGTCGCCTCGGCCCGGTCGGGGGCGCGTGAGCCCAGCACGACGTCGATTCCGGCGGCGGCGAACCGGGCCGCCAGCCCGCGCCCCTGCGGACCGGTCCCGCCGAGCACGGCGACGGTCTTGTCGGCCAGCGTGTCGCTGACTGCCATGTTGCTCTCCTTGTCCCGCGGCCACCGCGGATGGGTCAGGCCAGCCGTTCGTAGAGCACGACCGGGTTGCCGGCAGGGTCGACGATCACCGCGCGTCGCTCGTGCGGGCCGACCACGGCCGGCGTCGCCGTCGCGCCGGCCTCGACCGAGCGCTGTACGGCGGCGTCGAGGTCGTCGACCTCGACACTGAGCAGGACGCGACCCGCCACCGGCTGCTGCGTGGCGTCGGCCAGGCCGATCGTCACCCTGCCGTCGGTGAGCGCGGCGTACCGGTCGCCGTCCCGGAACTTCACCGTCAGCCCGAGGCCGGCATAGAAGTCGATCTGCGCGTCGAGGTCGTCGGCGGGGACGATCAGGTGCCCGATCCTCATGTCCGGAACCTCGGCATGACCTCGCGGGCGAACCGTTCGACGATCTGCATCGACCGCTCGATCGGCAGGCCGAGCCACTGGGCACGGAACACGAAGTGGTTGAAGCCGGCGTCGGCGAAGTCCTGGACCTTCGCGGCGATCTCGTCGGGGGAGCCGAAGAACAACGCCCGCTCCTTGATGGCCTCCCACTGCGACTCGAAGAAGTCCATCCCGTACTGCACGTACTCGCCGTACGAGCGGCGGACCGCCTCCCCCGCCATCGCGTACGCGGCGTCGAACGAGTCGGCGACGCACAGGTCACGGTGGACCGGGAAGACCGCGTCCCGCTCGTCGAAGCCGGCCGCGGCGCGGATCTCGCGGTAGTCGGTCAGGTTGCCGACCGCCCAGTTGCGCCGAACGTTGGACGGGGCCAGCCACGGCAGCCCCTGGCGGGCGATCCGGGCGATGCCGGTCGGGCCGTTGGCACCCACCCAGACCGGCGGATGCGGCTGTTGCACGGGCAGTACGCTGCACCGCACCCCGTCGAGCGTGAAGTGGCGACCCTCGTGGCGCACGGTCTCGCCGGTCCACAGCCGCTGCATCACCGCGAGCGCCTCGTTCATCCGGGACACCCGGGTACGCCGCTCGATGCCGAACGAGGCGAACTCCACGTCGCGGTAGCCCGAGCCGATGCCGAGCACGAACCGGCCGCCGGACATCTGGTCGATGGTGGCGATCTCCTCGGCCCAGTGCACCGGATGCCCCAGCGGCAGGATGAGGATCCCGGTGCCCAGCTGCATGGTGCCCGAGTGGTCGATGAGCCGGCTCAGCAGTGGCAGTGGTTGCGGCGTACGCAGCGACGACAGGTAGTGGTGGATGCCGAAGACCGAGTCGTAGCCCAGGTCGCGGATGTGCTGGACGTACTCGACGGTCTCACCGAGCCGCCGGCCCAGGTCGTCGCCGTCGGCGTACTGGTGGTCGAGCAGGATCCCGAACTTCACGGCCGCGCCTACTGCTCGCGCGACCGGGTGTCGCTGAGCCGGAAGTACGGGGCGACCAACCGGTCCCGGTCGGCCAGCGCCTGGCGGATGCCCTTCTCCCGGCGTTCCTTGAGGAAGTTCCAGTCACCGTCCTCGAAACTGACGTTGGTGGCCCAGCCGTGGCCGACCCACCCGGTCATCGCGCCGAGCCCCTTGCCCCGGGCCTCCATCACCAGCTGCATCATCGACTTGCCCATCATCAGGGAGTCCAGCGGCATGACCGCGATGGCGTCGGCGTAGTCGTCGACCCAGCGCGACAACTCCTCGCGCTCGACGACCTTGGTGACCAGGCCCTTGCGCTCACCCTCCTCGGCGCCGATGGCCCGCATGGTGAGCATGACGTCCTTCATGGTGGTCAGGCCGACCTTCTCGATCCAGTGGTACATGTCCTGCGGCGCCGGACCGAGGTACCGGAAGGCCGGATGGGTGAACCGGGCGTCGGGGCTGGCGATCACGATGTCGGCCGAGAGCGCGATCTGGAAGTGACCGCCGTAGCAGTACCCCTGGACCTGGCAGATGGTCGCCTTCAGCGACTCGATGATCGGTCGGGTGAAGCCGGAGCTGAGGACGTTGCGGTCGGGCAGGATCCGCTGCCGCTGCGCCGGCCGGCGCCGCGACGCCTTGTCCGTACCGGAGCGGTAGCCGATGTAGTGGCCGAGTTCGGCGGCGTCGGCGCCGGTACCGAAGTGCTCGCCCTCCCCCTTGAAGACGATGACCTTGACCCGGTCGTCGGTCTCGGCCTCGCGGACCAGGTCACCGACGCGCTCGAAGGCCGCCACCGGGATGGCGTTGAGTCGCTCGGGACGGTCGAAGGTGATGGTCGCGACGGACCGCTGCTCGTCGACGTCGTACCGGACGTACTTCGCGAGGACCTCGGGGTCGACCTCCATGTTGTCGACGTCCCACTGGTCGGCCAGCAACTCGGCTTCGGTCTTCTTCACGGCGGTTCCTTAGGGTCAGGTGGTACGGAAGGCGGGGAACACCTCGGTGGCGAACAGCCGCAGTGAGGCGCGCAGTCGATCGGTCGGCATGCCGAGCCAGCCGGGACGGAAGATCAGGTGGTCGAACCCCAGGTCACGCAGGGCGGTGATGCGCTCGACGAGGAACTCGGGCGAGCCCAGCAGCAGCGTGTTGCGGACCAGTTCGTCGAAGCGGTCCCGCTGCCAGCGCAACGCCGGATACTCGGCGTAGGTGGCGTACTCGGCGCGGGCGTGTGGCAACGCCTCCTCGACGGCCTGCTCGGTGCTCGGCGCGCAGTACAGCTCGACGCCGACGGGCCGTTGCACCGAGGCCGGGTCGCGGCCGTACTCGGCCAACGCCTCGTCGTAGACGGCGAGATGCTCCGGCAGGAATCTGCGGCTCGGCGAGTTGCCGGGCGCATACCAGGCGTCGCCGAGCCGGGCGGCGCGGCGGACGGCCTTCTTGCCGCCCGCGCCGATCCAGATCGGTGGGCCGCCCGGGGTCAGCGGCCGTACGCCGATGGTCGCCCCGGTCTGGGGATAGAACTCGCCGTCGCGGGTGACGGACTCGCCGCTCCAGAGCGCCCGGATCAGCCGCAGGCTCTCGTCGAAGCGGCGGAAGCGGCTCTGCGGGTCGATGCCGAACGCGGCGAACTCGTTGTCCCGGTAGCCGGCACCGACGCCGAGCACCACCCGCCCGCCGGAGAGGTGGTCCAGGGTGGCGAACTCCTCGGCGATGTGCACCGGATGGAACATCGGCAGCAGCAGGATGCCGGTGCCCAGCAACATGTCACCCGAGCGTGGGATCAGGCTCGCCAGCATCGAGATCGGCTGAGGGGTGGCCAGGTTGGACTGGAAGTGGTTGATCGTCCAGACCGAGTCGTAGCCCAGCTCGGCGGCGAGTTCGACGGTGCCGAACAGATCGCTGAGGTGCCGCCCGAGATCGTCGCCGTGCGGGTACTGGTGCGACGCCATGATGCCGAACTTCATCAGCTCCGACCCTCCCGCGACGGTGCGGCGGCTGCCCGGCTGGTCTTGCCGGTGGTGCTGCGTTCCAGCGCGGGCACGAACTCGACGCGCCGGGGTGCCTTGAAGTGCGCCAGCCGGTCGCGGGCGAAGGCGACGATGTCGTCGGCGAGGACCGGGTCGGGGGTCGAGTCGTCGCTCTCGCGGACCACCAGGGCCACCGGGATCTCGCCCAGCCGGTCGTCGGGACGGCCGAGCACCCGGACGTCGCGGACCAGGGGATGCTCGCGCAGTTCGTCCTCGATCTCCTCGGGCCAGACCTGGAAGCCGCCGCACTTGATCATGTCGCGTTTACGGCCGACGAGAAACAGCACGCCGTCGTCGTCCACGTAACCGATGTCACCGGTGTGCACCCAGCCATCGCGGACCAGCTCCCGGGATGCCTCGGCGTCGTCGACGTACCCCCTGGTCAGCGCCGAGCGGACCACCACCTCGCCCTCGGCACCGGCGGGCAGCGCGGTGCCGGCGGCGTCGCGGATCTCCAGCTCGACGCCCGGGTAGACCCGGCCGGCGGAGCCGGGTTTCCACCGGCCGAGCTTCATGTCCCGGCCGGTCCAGCCGGCGATGTGCCCGGCCTCCGTCGACCCGTAGTTGACCAGGATGGGCACCCGGTACCGCTGCTCGAACGCGCGTCGCACCGGCCAGGAGATGGCCTGGCCGGCGACCAGGACGGACTTCACGCCCTCGAACGGGAGGTCGCGGTCGGCGTGCACGATGTCGAAGACCATGGTGGGCAGGAGGAAGAGGTTGTCGAACGCGAAGCGCGCCATGAGGTCGGCGAGCCGGTCGACGCCGAACCGTTCCCAGACCACCGCCGAGCGCCCGACGAAGTACGCGAACAGCAGCGAGTGCTGACCACCGCTGTGGAACAGCGGCAACGCGATCAGGTTCGGCCGGGCATCGGACGCGGCGCTGTTCTCGGCGTCGGTGCCGGTGGTCACCCGAGCCAGCCGGCCGAGCGAGTCGCGGGTGCCGCCGTGGGTGACGCTGACCGCCTTCGGCCGCCCGGTGGTCCCCCCGGTGAACAGGATGCAGGCCTCCGCCTCCGGTGCGACGTCGACGGCCGGCACCCGCAGCCGGCGCCGCCAGGGCAGCTCCGGTATCTCCCCCAGCGGTGCGGCGACACAGCGGACCGGTACGCCCACCTCGGCGCCGAGTCCGGCGACGACCTCCGGACGCCGGTCGTCGACCAGCAGCAGCCGCGGTGCGGTCTTCGCCACGGATTCGGCCAGCTCGGCGGAGTTGTAGAGGCTGCTGACCGTCACCGGCACCGCGCCGATCTTCCACGCGCCGAAGAGGAAGAACACGATGTCCGGTCCGTTGGTCAGGTAGCAGGCGACCCGGTCGCCGGCACCGACCCCCTCGGCACGCAGTGCGGCGGCGACACCGCCGGCCAGCAGGTCGATCTCGTCGAACGTCCAGGAACGGCCGTCCTCGCCGTACAGGCCCGGCACGTCGCCTCGGTCGACGCGGCGCCCCTGAAGGATCAGGGCGAGGTTGCTGCTGCTCACGGGGTCGCCTCCCCGGTCACGACCGGCGTGCCGACCCGGGGAAGGATCTCGGCGCCGAAGCGGGCGAGCTGCTCCATCGCCTCCTCCTGGCCGGCGCCGACGAACTGGTGTCGCAGCGAGACCTCGGTGATGCCGAGGTCGCTCTCCCACCGGCGCAGCTTGTCGACGATCTCGTCCGCCGACCCGACCAGGCAGTCCTCGGCCAGGTACCGGTCCAGGTCCAGCGCCTGGGCGTCGTCCCAGGACTTGTATCCGGCGTACTGGCGGCGCAGGTGCGGACGGACACCGGCGACGGCCGCGGGGTAGCTGTCGCCGACGAACGCCTCACGACTCATCGGGTACTCCCGCGTCAGGCTGAACCCGCGCGCGGCCAGTTCGCCGCGGTACACCCCGAGCAGCCGGGCGAGTTCGGCGTCGTTGCCCTTGGGGCCGATCAGCCAGGGAGCGTCCAGACGCGCGGCACGACGGATCGCCGGTTCGGCGAAGGCGCCGATCCAGAGCGGCGGGCCGCCGGGCTGCACCGGGCGCAGTGCCAGCGCGGCACCGCTCACCTCGCCCCAACTGCCGGAGGCGTCGAGCGTCTCGCCCCGCCACAGGGCGCGCAGGGTCGGCACGTACTCGCGGAGCCGGCGCAACCGGTCGTCCCAGGCGACCCCGAAGGCCGTGGTCTCGCGCTTGCGGTACCCGGCGCCGAGGCCCACGGTCAGCCGTCCCCGACTGAGTACGTCGAGCGAGGCGAGGTCCTCGGCGAGCGCGATCGGGTTCAGCAAGGGTGCCAGCAGGACGCCGAAGCCGATGCGGATCCGGCTGGTGGCGTGCGCGAGGTGGCCGGCCAGCGGGATCGGCTGCACGAACGCCGACCGGGCCAGGTAGTGGTGTCCGAGGTAGACGGCGTGGAAGCCGGCCGCCTCCGCAGCGGCTGCCTGGGCCAGTACGTCGTCGATGCCCGCCGTGGCGGAGGCCGACGGGTCGAACTGTGCGCTGAGGAAGCAGCTGATCTTCACCCGACGACCGCCTCGGTCACCTGGCTGTCGGCGGCGGCCCGGTCGGCGGCGCGGAAGTGTGGGATCACCTTCGTGGCGAACTCCTCCATCGCCCTCAGCGCGGTGCCCCGGTCCAGCGACGGGATCCGCAGCCAGCCGATGTAGTGGTTGATGCCCAGTTGCTCGCGCAGCATCTCGATGGTCTCGATGACCCGCTGCGCCGAGCCGAAGTTGCCGCCGTGGGTGAGGGTCTGTTCGAGCGTCAGTAGCTCGATGTTCTTCGCCACCGCCGCGTAGTAGGCCCGTTCCTTCTCGATCGCCTCCTCGGAACCCGGGATGACCTTGCCGACGGACTTGTAGTAGTTGAGCGCGGCCTGGGCGGCGGCCCGCAGACCTTCCGGGCTGTCGCCGCACCAGACCTGCTGCATGAACGGCAACTCGTAGTCGGCGATGTCGTACCCGTTCGCCTGCATGCTCTGCCGGTAGAGGGCGAAGTTGCGCTGCATCACCCCCAGCGGGGTGAAGTTCGGCGAGGTGATGATGGCTTCGCCGACGGCACCGCGGTCCCGGAAGCTGTCCGGGGAGACGGTGCCCTGGAGGATCGCCGGACCGCCGGGGGTGAACGGCCGTGGGTAGGTGGTCACGTTGTCGTAGTGGAAGATCTCGCCGTGGTAGGAGAAGTTCTCCTGCGACAACGCCAGCCGCAGCACTTCCAGCGTCTCCTGGTAGCGCTGCTTCGACTCGGCCAGCGGGATGCCGAAGCCGGCGAACTCGGCGGGCTGGTAACCCCGGCCGACGCCGATCGAGACCCGGCCGCCGCTGAGCACGTCGAGTGCGGCGATGTCCTCGGCCAGGCGCAGCGGGTGGTGCAGCGGCAACACGAGCACGGCGGTGCCGATGGTGATCCGTCTGGTCCGTTCGGCGACCGCCATGCCGAAGTTCAACGGGCTGCCGAGGATGCCGTACTTCGAGAAGTGGTGCTCGGCCAGCCAGATCGAGTCGAATCCGAGCTCGTCGGCCAACTGGATCTCGTCGAGCGTCTCGCGCAGCACCTGGTGGTCCGATGAGCCCTCGCTCACCGGGAACAGGTTCATGATTCCGAACTTCACAGCGTCACCTCGTTTATTCCGACCAGCCGGTATGTTACTGGCGTGTTACCTGGACTGCAAGGGTTTCGCAGGTCAACGCGGTGCGGTCGGGCGGCGGGCGGCGATCCGCAACGCGCCGACCCGACGCCGGTGCCACGACCCGCGCCCGAACCGGGCGTCGAGGACGAACGCCCGACGCAGGAACAGGTGCGGGTCGGCCTCCATGGTGATGCCCATCCCGCCGTGCACCTGGATGCACCGCTCGGCGGCGAAGATCGCCGCCCGGCCGGCGGCGGCCTTGGCCGCATGCACCTGGATCTCCGCGTCGGGACGGGCGTTGTCCACCGCCCACGCGGCGTACAGGGTCAGGTCCCAGGCCGCCTTCCGGGCCGTCGCCGCCTCGGCGAGCGGGAAGGCGACGCCCTGGAACGAGCCGATCACCCGGCCGAACTGCCGCCGGGTCCGGGCCTGCTCGGCGGCCAGCTCGACGGCACCCTGGGCGACACCGCACAACTCCGCGGCCACCACGAGCGCGGCCCGGTGGACACCGGCACCGGGCTGGGTCACCTGCTCGGCAGCGGACAGGGCCACGTCCGACAGCGGCACCGACGGGTCGACGGACTCCCGTGCCGTGACGCCGATCGGATCGGCGAGCCAGACACCGGCGGGCCCGAGGGCGACCACCGCGTCCGCCTGCGTCGCGTACGGCACCAGGGTCCGCACCAACGGATCGACCGGTACCCGGTCCGCCCAGCCGGCGGCACCTGGCGCGTCGACCGCCGCCGTCAGCACCCGACGCCCGTCCAGCACGTCCGCGGGCAGCGGGACGCTGCGTGCCCGGTCGCCGCACATCAGTTGGACGGCTGCCGCGTGCGCCGGGAAGCGGCTCGCGACGAGGTGCTCGCCGAGTGCCTCGACGGCCACCAGCAGGTCGATCAGGCTCGACCCGATCCCACCGACCGCCTCGGGCACCCCGAGCAGCCCGAAGTCGCGCAGCAGGGCGGCATCACCAGCGGGCGCCTGCCACGGGCCCGACAGCGCGGCCCGCGCGGTGCCCTTCCCCGACTCCGCCAGCGACCCGACGGCCTCGGCGATCTCCTGCTGTTCCTGGGTGAACGTTGCGCGCACGCGACCCCTCCGCTCAGCGTGACCGGGGCAGGTCGAGTACCCGCTCCGCCAGAATCGACTTCTGCACTTCCTCCGTGCCGCCCTCGATGGTGTGGGCGCGGGCACGCAGGTAGCGGCGCATCCGGGCAGCCGCGCCGTCGCCGTCGAGCAGCACCCCGCCGGCCTCGTCCAGTTGCACGGCGAGGCGGTTGGCGTTCTGCACCACCCCGGCCCACAGGCTCTTCAGCGCCGAGGTCTCCGGCCCCGGCACGCCACCGGCGCGGGTCTCGCCGACCATCCGCATCGACCCGATCCGCACCGCCTCGGCGTCACACTGCAACGCACCCACGGCGTCGACGAACGCGCTGTCGTCGGCCACCCCCCGCTCGACGGCGAGGTCGACGACCCGGTCCACCGCCTGGCGGGCCCACACCCACAGGTTCAACGCCATGCTGCCGCGCTCGAAGGCGAGCGTGGTCAGCGCCACCCGCCAGCCGTTGCCGACCCCGCCCAGCACGTCGTCGTCGGAGACGAAGACGTCGTCGAGGAACATCTCGTTGAACTCCGTGTCCCCGTTGATCATCTCCAGCGGCCGGATGGTGAACCCGTCCATCGGCGCCAGGAAGTAGGTGATGCCCCGGTGCTTCGGCGCCTCGGCGTCGGTGCGGGCCAGCAGCAGACAACGGGAGGCGTTGTGCGCGTTGGACGTCCAGATCTTGGCACCGTTGATCCGCCATCCGCCGTCCACCCGGGTCGCGGTCGTCCGCAGGCTGGCCAGGTCGGAGCCGGAGCCCGGCTCGCTGAAGCCCTGGCACCAGTACTCCTCGCCGTGCAGGATCCCGGGCAGGTGCCGGGCCTGCTGCTCGTCGGTGCCGTGCGCGATGATCGTCGGCCCGGCCAGCATCATGCCGACCCCGTTCAGTGGGTACGGCGCACCGCGTACCGCGGCCTCCTCGTTGAAGACGGCCTGCGCCAGGGCGTCCAGCCCCCGGCCACCGTGCTCGACCGGCCAGGACAGGCCGGCCCAGCCACCGGCGCAGAGCCGGTCCTGCCACACCCGGGACCAGTGCTCGCGTTCGTCCTGCGAGAGTTCCTCCTGGTCGGGCACGTCACGCAACGCCTCGTCGAGCCAGCCACCGACCGTACGCCGGAACGCCAGGTCGACGTCGCTGTCAGCGAAGTCCATTCCGCTCCCCCTCCTGTTCGGGCCGGTCGGGCACGGCGGGCACCGGCGCGGGCTGGCGCAGCCGCGCCTTGTAGAGCTTGCCGTTGGGATCCCGGGGCAGCCCGTCGCGGACCACGTAGGTCACCGGCTGCTTCGGCCTGGCCAGCCGGTCGGCGAGGTAGCGGCGGATCCCGGCGACCGCCGGACCGGCCTCGGGCGCGCCGGTACGCAGGACGACGTGCGCCTGTGGCACCTCGCCGAACTCGGCATCGGGTACGCCGATGACACCGACGTCCGCGACCCACTCGTGCTCCAGCAGCGCCGCCTCGATCTCGGCCGGGTAGACGTTGACCCCGCCGACCAGGATCAGCTCGGACGCCCGACCGGTGATGTAGAGGAAACCGTCGGCGTCGACATGGCCGACGTCCCAGACGGTCAGCAGCCCGTCCCGGCGGGCGCCCTCGGTCTTGGTCGGGTCGTTGTGGTACTCGACCCGGTCGTTGCCCTGCCGCATGTAGACGATGCCGGTCTGCCCCACCGGCACCTCGTCGCCCTGCTCGTCGAGGATGCGCAGGGTCGAGATCGAGGCCGGCCGACCGACCGTGCCCGGGTGGGCGAGCCACTCGTGCGGCCGGGCGATCGTCGTGCCGACCTCGGTGGAGCCGTAGTACTCGTAGACCACCGGGCCGAACCAGTCCAGGATCCGCTGCTTGATCTCGCGCGGGCAGGGCGCGGCGCCGTGCAGCACGTAACGCAGCGACGAGACGTCGTAGCCCGCCCGCACCTCGTGGGGTAGTTGCAGCAGCCGGTAGAAGTGCGTGGGCACCATGCTCGTACCGGTGACCCGCTGCTCCTGGACGCGGCGCAGGAAGCCTTCCGGCGTCCAGCCGTCCATCAGCACCATCGTGCCGCCGGCGTGCAGCGCGCCCATCGCCGGGGTGATGTTCGCGGAGTGGTACATCGGTGCGGCGACGAGCCAGGAGGCGAAGGCCGCCCGCGTCATCCCGAACTCCTGGAACAACCAGACGTAGGTCAGCGCGCCCGCGTCGGCGTCAACGCCGCTCAACGGTCGTTTGACGCCCTTCGGGCGGCCGGTGGTGCCCGAGGTGTACATCATCAACGAGCCGGCCGGCGTCTGCTGCGGGCTCTCGTCGGGCATGCCCTCGGTCAGCGCGGACAGCGGCCGGGCACCGCCGGCGCTGGACCCGCCGTCGACGTAGACCTGGATGCCGGGAGCCGCCTCGGCCGCAGCGAGCACGGTCGCCTCGACCCGGGCCGAGGCGACCACCGCCCTGGCGCCGCTGTCGCCCAGGATGTAGCCGATCTCGTGCTCGGTGAGGTGGTAGTTGAGGGTCACCAGGTACAGCCCCGACTGCATCGCGGCGAGGTACAGCGCGACCATGCCGGCGCTGTTCGTCATCACCGCCGCAACCGTGTCGCCGGCCTCGAGTCCGGCCCGGGTACGCAGGCCGTGCGAGAGCCGGTTCACCTCGGCGAACAGTTCGCCGTAGGAGATCCGCCGGTCGTCGGCGGTCACGATCGCACAGAGGTCCGGCTCTGCGGCGGCCCACAGCCGAAATCCGGTCCGCTCCTCGCCCATCGGACTCCCTTGAGTTAAATTCCGACCATCCGGTATGTTGATTTCTCACCGTAGGGGAGCCGACCGACGATGTCCATACCCGTGCACGAGCTCCACGCAGCCAGCTACCACGCCCGGCAGGTGCCGGAGTACACCGAGGTCGTCGAGGGTGTCTGGGCCATCCCGGTACCGCTTTCCGGCAGCGCCCTGCGGTACGTCACCGTCTTCCTCATCGACACCGCCGACGGACTGGTCCTCGTCGACGCCGGCTACGACCACCCGAGTTGCTGGCAGTCGTTCCACCGCAGCGTCGAGTCCATCGGTCACCGGGTCGAGGCGATTACCACCGTGTTCCTGACCCACAACCATCCCGACCACGTCGGCTTCGCCGACCACCTGCGGACCGTCTCCCGCGCCCAGATCGTCATGGGCCGGGCCGACGACTTCGCCACCATGCGCCGGGAACGCGGTGGCTTCCTCCAGCAGCTACGCGCCGCGCTCGACCTCACCGGCGCCCCGCCCGACGTCGCCGACGCGATGTACGCCGACGCCGTCGCGGTCGCCGTGCACGCCGAGAGCCTGCGACTGGACCACGCGCCGGCCGACGAGACCGCGTTCCGCTTCGGCGACGTGACCCTGCTCGCCGTGCCCACCCCCGGACACACCTACGGCCACACGGTCTACTTCGACACCCGAGGGCTGGTCTTCACCGGCGACACGATGATGGCCGAGGGCCCCACCCAGCTCGCCATCGTCAGCCGTCCCGACGACGACCCCGCCGCCGACCTGTTCCGCAGCCTGGCGCGTATCCGTGCGCTCGGGGCCACCATCGCCTGCCCCGCCCACCAGTACCCCTACCGGGAGGTCGCCGCCCGCGTCGACGAGCTGACCGCGTTCCATCGGGGCGAGGTCGAGGCCGTCCGCGAACTGGTCGACGACGGCGACACCGCCTGGCCGCTGGCCCAGCGGATGAAGTGGCCGAGGCCCTGGGCCGAGCTGGGTCGGGGCAGCCGGCGCTTCCATCTCGTGCACGCCCTCGCACTGCTGCGTGCCGTGCGGCGGTAGTCAGCCGCGACGCGCCTCGTCGTACGCCCAGTCCGGCCGCAGGGACGGCCGCAGCTCCCGCAGGCGGCGCTTGAGCACCTTCCCCGACGGGTTCGTCGGCAGCTCCGTGACCAGGTAGATCTCCTTCGGCACCTTGAACCGGGCGAGTCGCTGCCGGGCGTGCGCGACGAGCGACCCGACCGCCAGGCCCGGACGACCGACCACGAACGCCACCGGCACCTCCAGCCACACCGGATGGGGCGCCGCCACCACCGAGACGGCCAACACCAGCGGATGGTCGGCGAGCACGTTCTCGATCTCGGCGCTGGACATGTTCTCCCCGCCGCTGCGGATCATGTCCTTGAGCCGGTCCCGGATGTAGAGGTAGCCGTCGTCGTCGAAACAGCCCACGTCACCGGTGTGGAACCAACCGTCGCGGTACGCCGCCCGGGTCGCCTCGGGATCGTCGAGGTAGCCGGGGCTCACCTTCGGCCCCCGCGCGATCACCTCGCCGCTCTCCCCCACCGGCACGTCCGCGCCGTCGGCGTCGACCACCCGTACCCGGACCCAGGGCACCGCGAGCCCGACCGAGCCCTGTTTGGTCTGCGCGTGCGCGGCATCGAGATAGGTGAGTGCGCTACACGTCTCGGTAAGTCCGTAGCCCTCGATCAGGCGGGCGTTCGGGAACAGCTCCCGGGCCACCGCGAACAACGCCGAGGTCACCTGCGAGTAGATCACCCAGCGCACCGACGACAGGTCGGCCGTCGTACCCGGCTCACGGCGGATCATGTCGAGCATGGTGGCCGCCATCACCATCCCGGTGACCCGTTCGGTCTCGATCGCCCGCAACACGGCCGGCGGGTCGAAGCGCCGTTGCAGGACCATGCAGCCGCCCACGTGCCAGACGGCGTAGCCGGGCAGGTCGGTGCCGCCGACGTGGTAGAGCGGCGCGAAGTTCAGGATCCGATCGCTCGGGCGCAACCCCAGCTCGACGATCTGGGCGTGCATGTTCATGTTGACGTTGCCGTGGGTGAGCAACACGCCCTTGGGCAGGCTGGTGGTGCCCGAGGTGTAGACGACGCGTTGCAGGGCCGCGTCGTCCAGCTCGGCGTCGGGTACCCGCGCGCCCCGCCGGGCCTCGATCAGCCCGCGCAGGTCGATCCAGCCGTCGCCGATCGGTTCCAGGGCGAACCGGCGTACCTGCGGCAGGCCACTGGTCGCCGACTCGGTGAGCCCGGCGAACTCGGGTACGGTCGCCACCGCCCGGACCCGGGCGTGCCGCAGCAGCCGGCGCAGCTCCGCCGGGGCGAGCCGGTAGTTCAGCGGCACGAAGACCGCGCCGAGCTTGGCCAGCGCCAACGACAGCAGGAGGAACTCCGGCACGTTGTTCGCCACGATGGCGACCCGGCCGTCACGGCCCACGCCCTCGTCGAGCAGGCCGGCGGCCAGGGCGTTGACGTCCTCGTCCAGTTGCCGGTGGGTCCACCGACGACCCTCGAAGACCAACGCGTCGGCGTCGCCGAAGCGTCGCGCGTTGCCGGCCAGCATCGCGGCGATGTTCGCGGTCATCCGGTCGCCGCCCACTCGCGCAGGCGCTTCTTCAACACCTTGCCGGAGTCGTTGCGCGGCAGCTCAGTGACGATCTGCACGTGCTTCGGCACCTTGTAGCGGGCCAGCTCGGCCCGGCAGTGTTCGCGCAGCTCCTCGGCGGTGGCGGCCGCGCCGGGACGGAGGATGACGTACGCCTTGGGCACCTCGTCCCAGGTCGGATCCGGTACGCCGACCACCGCGACCTCGGCGATGTCGGGATGCCGCGCGAGCACCCGTTCGATCTCGGCGCTGGCGATGTTCTCCCCACCGGACTTGATCAGGTCGGCGCGCCGGTCGACGAACCACAGGTAGCCGTCGGCGTCCAGGCGGCCGACGTCGCCGGTGAGGAACCAGCCGTCACGGCGGGTGCGCGCGGTGGTCTCGGGGTCGTTCCAGTAGCCGGGTGAGATCTTCTCGCCCCGCACGATGATCTCGCCCTCCACTCCGGGCGGCACCGGCCGGAAGTGCTCGTCGACGATCCGGATGTGCACACCGGGAAACGGTGTGCCGAGCGCGCCCAGCTTGCTCTGCTCGTGTGCGGCGTCCAGGTAGCAGACGCCGTTGCACAACTCGGTCATGCCGAACGTGTCGACCAGGCGCACGTGCGGCAGGCGCCGCTTCACCTCCTGCCGCACGTGCGGCGCGACTCCGGCGAAGAGCAGGTAGCGCAGCGCCGCCAGGTCCGGCGGGTCGTCGAGGTCGAGCAGGCCGAAGAGGATCTGTGCGGCGAGGACCATGCCGGTGACGCGTTCCTCGGTCGCCACCCGGGCGATGTCGGCCGGCTTGAACGTCGGCGTCAACACCATCGTCGCGCCCGCCACGAACGTGGCCAGTCCGGGCGCCTCCAGGCCGCTGACGTGGAACAGCGGTGCGGAGACGAGGATCCGGTCGTGCTCGGTCAGCTCCAGCTCCAGCACCTGGGCGAGGTGGTTGGCGGTGACGTTACCGCACGTGTGGATCACTCCCTTGGGCCGTGCCGTGGTGCCCGAGGTGTAGAGCAACCGGTGCACATCGCCGGGGGCCTTCTCCGCGTCCGGAACCCGCACGCCGACGGGTTGCCCGTCGAGCAGGTCGGCCAGTCGTCGGGCGGTGCCGACGGTCCGCGTACCGTTGGCGACCAGGGTCCGCAGGCCGGTGGTGTCGACCAGCCGGGCGGCGTCGTCGGCGAAGTCGTCGGCGTACAGCAACGCGGTGATCCCGGCCTGCTCGATGACGTACGCCTGCTCGGTGGGGTGCAACCGCCAGTTGAGCGGCACCGAGACCGCGCCGAGCCGGCTCAGCGCGAGCAGTTCCAGCACGTAGGTGGCGCTGTTGCGCCCCAGCACACCGACCAGTTCCCCGTCGCCGATGCCCGCGGCGAGCAGCGCCGCGGCATGCCGGTCCACGTCGGCGTCCAGTTCGGCGTACGTCCAGCGGGTCGCGCCGTCGACCAGTGCCTCCCGGTCGGCGCGACGCGACGCCTGCCGGCGCAGCGTCTCGCTGAAGTTGCTGGCGGCCATCAGCGGGCACTTCCCCGCCGCCGGGCCAGGATCTCCTCCCGCGACGGCAAGGACACGAACTCGAGCAGGTTGCCGTCGAGATCGCGGGCCGCGAACGCGGTGATGTACCCGTAGTTGTCGAGCAGCACCCGGTTCGGTGGCGTCAGGCACTGGGCGCCCAACGCGACCAACCGGTCGTGCAGCTCCGCAATCTCCTCCACCGGCACCGCGAAGCTGAGCAGGAAGGTGCCCAGTTCCAGGTGCCCGCCGGTGGCGGTACGCACCGGATCGCCGTTCCACTCGATGAGTTCCAGCTGACCGACCTGGCTCGGCCCCTGCAGGTACTGGACCCGGCCGGTGGTGCCGGCGGGCAGCCCCAGCGACACCTCGATCCCCGGCCCGCCCACGTCGGTACGCAGCGTCCGGCGGTAGCCCAGCGCCTGCTCGTAGAAGTCGGCGGCCCGGTCCACGTCCGAGACCGTCATCGCCACGTGGTGCACCTCGCTGACCGGCATGGTGACTCGCTTTCTGTGCGGTCCGCGTCCTCAGGCGGACGGAGTGGTGGGCGTGGCGAGCATCCGTTGGATCAGGGTGACCTCGTCCGCCCCGCTGTCGGGGACGATGAAGTCGTCCAGCCGGCAGATCTCGTCGATCGATTCGCAGATGTCGTCGGGGGTCGCCGGCTCGGCCCCGCCGTACCAGCCGGGCGTGACGCCCAGGAAGATCCGGCCGACCCGGCCACCGCCGACGGTGAGGATGTGCCGGTTGACCCGGCACTGCTCCGAGGCGAGGAAGGTCGCCACCGCCGCGACGTGCCGCGGGTCGAACCGCTCGGTCAGTTCGCCGAGCAGGTTCTCGGTCATCCGGGTCGCGGCGGTGGGCGCGATCGCGTTGACCAGGATGCCGTGCCGGGCGCCCTCCAGCGCGAGGACGTTCATCAGGCCGATCAGGCCGGTCTTGGCGGCTCCGTAGTTGGCCTGGCCGAAGTTGCCGAACAGCCCGGACGACGAGCTGGTCAGCACGATCCGGCCGTAGCCCCGCTCGACCAGGTGCGGCCAGGCCGGACGCAGTACGTGGAAGGCGCCGGCGAGGTGCACGTCGAGCACGTCCGTGACGTCCTCGTCGCGCATCTTCGCCAGGGTACGGTCCCGCAGGATGCCGGCGTTGTGGATGACCGCGTCGAGCCGGCCGTACTCGTCGATCGCCCGCCGGACGAGACTCGCGCCGCCCTCGGCGGTGGCGATCGAGTCGACGGAGGCGGTGGCCACCCCACCGGCGGCGCGGATCTCGTCGACGACCTGCTGGGCCGCGCCCGAGGAGCCGGCACCGTCGACGCTGCCGCCGAGGTCGTTGACCACCACCCGCGCACCACGTTCGGCCAGCGTGTGGGCGTGCGCCCGGCCGATGCCGTTGCCGGCACCGGTCACGATGACCACCCGAGCGTCGAGACTGACCCGCGCGCTCATCGCTCTGCCCCCAGCACCGCGACGAAGGCGACGCAGGAGCCTGGCTGCCCGCCGAGGTTCTGCGCGAGCGCCAGCCGGGCGCCGGGCACCTGGCGGTCACCGGCCGCACCGCGCAGTTGGGTGAAGCACTCGAACATCATCCGCAGCCCGGTGGCGCCGATCGGGTGGCCGAACGACTTGAGCCCGCCGTCGGTGTTCACCGGCAACGCCCCGCCCAGGTCGTAACGGCCGTCGAGGATGTCACGCCACGCCGTGCCCCGCGCGGAGAAACCCAGGTCTTCCATCAGCACCACCTCGGTCGGTGTGAAGCAGTCGTGTACCTCAGCCAGGGATATCTCGGTCGCCGGGTCGGTGACCCCGGCCTGTTCGTACGCCTGCCGGGCCGCCTCGACGACCTCGGGGAAGGTGGTGAAGTCGTAGCCGTCGGTGGCCAGTCCGGCGCCCGAACCGGCGACGAAACCCATGCCGCGCAGGAACACCGGCCGGTCGGTGTACCGGTAGGCGTCCTCGGCCCGGACCAGGATGGCCGCCGCCGCGCCGTCGGAGACACCCGAGCAGTCCAGCACGCCGAGTGGCCCGGCGATGCGGGGCGAGTTCTCGACCGCCTCGGCGGTGACCGCCCTACGGAACTGAGCCCGTTCGTTCAACGCGCCGTTCGCGTGGTTCTTCGTCGCGACCTTCGTCAACGCGCGACGCATGTCCCGCTCGTCCACCCCGTACGCCCGCTGGTAGGCGGGGGCGAGCAGGGAGAATCCGGCCGGCGCGGTCCAGTCGACATCGGTGCCGTCGGCCGGTGGGAGGACCGCGGACAGGCCGGAGTACGACGAGTCCTTCAGCTTCTCGACACCGGTGGCCATCACCATGTCGTACGCACCGGAGGCGACCGCGAACGCGGCGTTGCGGAACGCCTCCGAACCGGTGGCGCAGTAGTTCTCCACCCGGGTGACCGGCTTGCCGACCAGCCGCAACGGCCGGGCCAGGGTCTGCCCGGACAGGCCCGAGCCCTGGGTACCGACCCAGAACGCGTCGACGTCGTCGAGCGTCACGGTCGGCAGGGCGCCCACGCACTCCCGTACGGCGGCCACCAGCAGGTCGTCGGCGGAGGAGTGCCAGTGGTCCCGGAACGGGGTACAGCCCATCGCGACGATCGCGACGTCCTGACTCGTTCGCCTACTGCCCATCGGTGCCGTCCTTCCCGGGGCGGAGCTTCCAGAAGTAGTTGTGGATCGAGTCGGTGGTCCACAGCCGACGGAAGGTCGGCGTCATCGGCATCCCGACGACGACCTCGGCGGGCGCCACGTCGGTGGCGTACGCGCTGAGCCGACCACCGCCGTCGACGTCGGCGACGACGATCGCCACCTCCGGCTCGGGCAAAGTGGTCAGGTGATCGCGGGTCATCGACACGACCCGGGCGGTCCGGTCGCGCAACGAGACCTTCGGGTCACCGTCGCCGACGACGCCGCAGGCGGCGCAGACCCGACCCGGCGGCGTGGTGATCGCCCCACACGCGCCGCACCGGCTGCCCTCCAGCCGGTACTTCCAACCGGTCCGGCGGTACATCGGCGGGGCGGCCGGTGCCGGCGCGGCCGGCCGGGCCGGGCCCTGCACGTCCAGCAGCCCACGCCAGCGCAGGTAGCGGCCGTACCCGACGGACTGCCGGGCGGCGAGTTGGGCGCGCACGGACGGACCGCCACGCACCCCGCGTACGTCGTCGCCGACCCGCAGCACGAACGCGTCGGCGCCCTCGGTGGCCGACAGCAGCAGGATCGTCTGACCGGGCTGCGCCTCGTCGAGCGCGGCGGCGAGCAGCAGACCCGGATGGGCGGCACCGGTGAAGCCGGTGAGTCGTTCGATCTCCGCGTCCCGCCCCGCGCCACGCAACACCCGGCGCAGCGTCGCCGCGACCCGCGCGTTCGACGACGACACCACCACCTCGTCGACCGCGGCCAGGCCCGCCTCGCCGAGGGCACGGCGAGCCGTTCCCAGCCCGGCTTCGACGAGGACGTCGGCGGTGAACCGCTCGTCCCAGATCCGGTCGTGCCGCTCCCCCGGCAGCCGCCACCGCTCCAACACCTCGGTGGTGCGGCCGGCGCTGGCCAGCAGCAGCGCGGCACGGGCGCCGCCGCCGACGAAGGCCGCGGCGGCGTCGCCCTGGGCCAACTCGTCGGGGGCGCCGGGCCGGGTGGTACGCAGGTCGGCCAGGGCCACCACCGCACCGGAACGGGCGGCGGTGTCGAGAGCGGTCGCGCCGGAGCGGTGCCCACGCAGGTCGGCCGCGCCGACGGCGGGGTCCAGTCCGAGGGCCTCGTGCACCACGCCGGCCGAGGTCTTCGCCTCGTACGGTGCGGCGGTGGTCGCCAGGAAGAGGTGTCGGGCGGCCGGGGCGTCGGCGGCGATGTGCCGTAGTGCCTCGACGGCCATGGTGATGCTGTCCTCGTCGTACCCGGCGACGCTGCGGACCGGGCCGCCGGCGCGGGGCGGCCCGGTCGCGTCGAGGCGGTTGTCGTGCAGGGCGTACGCCGGTAGGTAGGCCGCGTAGGCGTCGAGGCCGGACTGCTCGGGCATGGGTCGCGGTTCTCCTTCAGCTCCACGAGGGGATGGCGGCGAGCAGCCGCCGGGTGTACTCCTGCTGCGGCTGCTCCAACACCTGGTCGGCATCGCCGTGTTCGACGACCCGGCCCCGGCTCATCACCGCGATCCGGTCGCACAGGTCGCTGGCGAGCATCAGGTCGTGGGTGACGAACAGCAGGCCGATGCCGAGTTCGTCGACCAGGGTGCGGAACAGCTCGACGACCTTCGTCTGGGTGGTGACGTCGAGCGCGGTGGTGCACTCGTCGGCGATCACCAGTGCGGGGCGGGTGACCACGGCCAGTCCGATGGCGGCCCGCTGCCGCAGGCCGCCGGAGAGCTGGTGGGGGTAGCTGTCCAGGACCCGGGTGGGATCGGTGATGCGCATCTGCGCCAGCACCTCCACCGAGCGCCGTTCGACCTCGGCCCGGGTGATGTCCCGGACGTGGCGGCGCAGCACCTCGGCGAGCTGGGTGCGTACCTTCATCAGTGGGTTCAGCGACCGTGACGCGTCCTGGAAGACCATGCCCACGGCGCTGCCACGGATCCGGTCGGTACGGTCGACGCCGGGTGCCACGACCGTCTGCCCCGCCAGCGTGATGGCACCCTGGTCGACGCGTACGTTGCGTTCCAGCAGCCCGACGACGGCACGGGCCAGGGTGGTCTTGCCGCTGCCCGACTCGCCGACCACCCCGATGATCTGGCCGGCGCGCAGTTCGAGGTCGACGGCGTCCAGCAGGCGCAGGTCGTCCGCGGCAAGCCGGGCGGTGACGGTCAGGCCGGAGACGGTCAGCAGCTCACTCATCGGCGCCTCTTCCGGGGATCGTGGTGGGTCAGCAGCGCGTCGCCGAGCAGGTTCACCAGCAGCACCAGCAGGGTGATGGCCAGGCCGGGGAAGAACGCGATCCACCACGCCTGGCTCAGCTCGTCCTGCCCGGAGGCGAGCATCGAGCCCCAGCTGGCCCTCGGCGGCACCACGCCCAGGCCGAGGAAGCTCAACGCGCTCTCCACCAGGATCGCGGTACCCACCTGGAGGGTGCCGAGCGCGACGATGGTGCCGGCGAGGTTGGGCAGGATGTGCCGCAGCACGATGCGGGTCTCGGAGGCACCGGCGGCGCGCAGCCCGAAGACGAACTGGCGCTCCCGGACGGCCAGGGTCGCGGAGCGGGTGACCCGGGCACAGACGGCCCAGCCGGTGAGGGCGAGTACCAGGAACAGCACCGGCAGCGAGCTGCCCCGGTTCGCGATGATGGCGAGGGCGACCAGGATGAACGGCAGGGCCAGCTGAGCGTTGATGAGGACCGAGATGACCCGGTCGACCCAGCCACGGAAGTAGCCGGCCAACACGCCGAGCAGTGTTCCCGGGACGATCGCGACGAGCGCACCGACCAGGCCGATCACGATGGTCAGCCGGCCGGCCGAGACGAACTGGGTGAGCACGTCCTGACCGAGCTTGTCGGTGCCGAGGGGATGTGCCCAGGCACCGCCGTCGAGGAAGCCGGGCGGCTGGCGGGTGGCGTCCAGGTTCTGCCCGGCGTCGGGCAGCAGCCCGGTCAGCGGCAGCAGGAACACCAGCCCGACGGTGACCGCCAGCGGCAGGGACAGCCAGAACACCGAGGTACGCGGGCGGCGGCTGGCCCGCCGCACCGACACCGGATCGAGTTGGAGATGACTCACGGCCCTCACCGCACCCTCGGGTCGACGATCGAGTGGACGAGGTCAACGAGCAGGTTCAGCAGCACGAAGACCAGCGCCCCGAAGACGACGATCGCCTGCACCAGCGGGAAGTCGCGGAACTGGATGGCCTGCAACGCGAGCTGCCCGAGGCCGGGCCAGGAGTAGACGTACTCGACCGCGACCGCGCCGGAGAGCAGGATGCCGGTCTGCAACACGACGATGGTCAGGATCGGCATCATGGCGTTCTTGAACGCGTGCCGCCACACGATCCGCCACCCCGCGATGCCCCGGGCCCGGGCGGAGTCGATGTAGGGCTCGGCCAGCGCCTCGCTCATCGAGGCCCGGGTGAGCCGGGCGATGTGCGCCATCGGGTAGACCGACATGGTCAGCGCGGGCAGCACGAGATGCTTCGGGGTGCCCGACTGCCCGGCGGGTAGCCAACCGAGCTTGACCGCGAACAGCACCACCAGCATCATGCCGAACCAGAAGACGGGCACCGACTGCCCGAGCAGCGCGAGGGTGGAGGCGGCCCGGTCCCACCGGGTGCCCTCGCGGGTGGCCGCGAGCACGCCGAGCGGGACGCCGACGAGCAGGGCGAGGCTCATGCCGGCGGCGACCAGTTGCAACGTGTACGGCAGCCGGTCGGCGATCATCGAGGTGTTCGACTGGTAGAACTGCAGGGACTGACCGAGGTCGCCGGTGAGGACGCCCTTGAGGTAGTCGAGGTACTGCACGACCAGGGGCAGGTCGAGCCCGAGTTCGTGGCGCAACGCCGCACGCTGTTCGGGTGGGGCCATCGGCCCGAGGATGGTCGTGGTCGGATCGCCGGAGAGCCGGCCCAGCACGAACGCCAGGCTCAGGGCGATGAGCAGCGACGCGAACAGCGACGCGAGTCGGCCGCCGACGCGGCGTACGGTGCTGGCCTTCATCGGCGGGACCTCCATCGGGCACCGGGCATCGCGGCGAGCAGTTCGCGGGTGTACTCGTGGACCGGCGCCACGAAGACCTGCTCGCAGGGGCCCGCCTCGACGACCTGACCCCGGTACATGACGTGCACCTCGGCGCAGAGCGAGCGGACCACGGCCAGGTCGTGACTGATCATCAGCAGCGCGGCCCCGGTGCTCGCCCGGATCTCCTGGAGCAGGGCCAGCACGTCGGCCTGGACGGAGACGTCGAGGCCGGAGGTGGGTTCGTCGGCCACGATCAGGCGGGGGCGCATCAGTAGCGCGCGGGCGATGCAGACCCGCTGTGCCTGGCCGCCGGAGAGCTGGTGCGGGTAGCGATCGAGAATCTCCGGGGCGAGCCGGACCCGGCCGAGCAACTCGGCGTCCTCGATCCAGGAGGTGCGCCGGGGTTGCAGTGCGCGTAGTTCCCGCAGCCCGGAGCGCACCGACTGGCGCGGGTCCAGGGAGCCGTGCGGATCCTGGAAGACCACCTGCACCTCGGGCCGCAACCGGCGAAGTTCCCGGCGGCCGATGGTGGACAGCGAGTGGCCGAGCAGCCGGATGTCACCGGTACCGCGCGCGCCCAGGCCGGTAGCGGCCATCGCGAGCGTCGTCTTGCCGGATCCGGACTCACCGACCACAGCGACGCTCGCGCCCGGCGCGATGCTCAGGGACACGTGGTCCACGGCCCGGAACACCTCGCCGGTGCTCCGGTTGCGGTGCTCGACCACGAGATCGCCGACCACCAGTACGGGGTTCTCCGGCTCCGAGGTGCGGGGATGCGGGGCGCCGGCGCCCCGCATCCCCGTCCGCACTGCGTCGGACATCGTCAGCGGGTCGTCTTCGTGAAGTCCACGGTGTTCAGAGGACCGAAGACCACACCACTGACACCGGGTGCGGTGGCGTAGTTGAAGACCTGCCGGTACAGCGGCACGTAGCAGTGCTTCTCCACCACCCCGATGGTGTTCAGCTGGTCGTAGATGGGTGCGGCCCGCTCGGCGTCGTCCTGTTGGAGCGCCTCCTGCGCCAGCGCGTCGAGGCGCGGATCGGGGCAGTTGCCGGTGAGGGACTGGGTCTTCATGAAGCCGCTGACGAAGTAGTCGGGCACGGCGACGTTCGGCACCCCGGCGAAGATCGAGATGCCCGGTACCTGGCGGCCGATGATCCGCTTGACCAGCGTGCCGTAGTCCAGCGACTCGTACTTCACCGTGAATCCGGCCTGCTCAAGGCTTCCGCCGACGGCCTGCGCCACCTCCTCGATGTTGGTGTACTGCGCGGCCGGATAGGTGATCTGCACGGTCGGACCGCCGCCGCCGACGAGTTCCTTGGCGCGAGCCGGATTCGCGGTCACCTGCTGCGCCGGCTGCTGGCCGGGTCGGACGTTGAGCAGGCCGGCGTCGGCGACGGCGTGACCGTCGAAGATGCCCTTGACGATCGCGTCGCGGTCGATGGCCAGGGCCGCCGCCTCACGCAGCTTCGGATCGTCGAACGGCGCCTTAGTCGAGTCGAGGAAGGCGATGATCTTCATGGCGGTCTCGGTACTCACCACCTCGACACCGGCCGATCTGGCGGCGGTGGCCTGGGCCGGCGGGAGGTCGAAGGAGATGTCGACGCTCTTGCTCTGGATCAGTGCCAGCCGCTGCGCCGCCTCGTTGGCCCAGGTGAAGGTGATGCCCTCGTTCGCCGGTGCGGCACCCCAGTAGTCGGGGTTGCGCTTGACCGAGATGTCGCGTCCGGCGTTGGCGCCCGCCCACACGTACGGGCCGGTGCCGACCGGCGCGGCGGCGAAGCCCTCCGACCCCTTCTCCTGGTAGTACTTCGGCGGCACCAGGTAGACCGTGGTGAGCAGGTCGGGGATGTTGTACTGCGGGGTCTTGGTCTGCACCACGACGGTGCCGGCGTCGGGTGCCTCGATCGAGGTGACGTTGCCGAAGTAGGACTTCAGCGGGGAGGCCGCCGTGTCGCGGGTGAGGGTGATGGTGTTCGCGACCGCCGCCGCGTCGGCCTTCTCGCCGTTGCTGAAGCTGATGTCGGGCCGGACCGTGAACGTCCAGGTCGTCGCATCGGTGCGGGTCCAGTTGGTGAGCAGGCCGGTGTCGGTGGGGGCGAGGTCGGCGTCGGTGTTGATCAGAGGTTCGAGCATGGTCGCCCAGACGATCTGGGCGGAGCGGGCGCCGACGATCGGATCGAGGGTCGCGGGCTGGGCCGCGAGCAGTGCGCGGATCGGCGCGGAGCTGGACGGGCCGGAGTCCGCCGGGTCCGGGCCACCGCAGGCGGTGACGCCGATGCTGGCGACCGCAAGGGCGGTGGCGAGTGCCAGGGTGCGCCGAGAGTGCGAGGATTTCATGATCATCATGGGTGTCCTTCACAGCGAATGGACCCGTCATGCCCCCGCGTGACGCGGCGGTGACGTTCGCCACAAAGTACCGACCAGCCGGTATCAAGTCAACGGGTCGCACGGGTATCTCGTTCATGACATTCGCGTTTCAATGCCTGGCCGACCAGCGGGATTGCCTTCATACCGACCGGTATGTATGATCACGTGGGTGATCATCACCCTCACCCATGAACGCGACAGGCGCGTGGCCCGGGTGCGCTACGACAACGCGACGCGGGGCAACTGCTTCGACCACGCCGCGCTGCACGATCTCGTCGAGACCCTGGAGTCCGCAGCGGCGGACGAGACCTGCGCGATCATCCACCTGGAAATGGCCGGTCGACACTTCTGCGGCGGCTGGGACACCTCGTCGTTCGGCCGACTCGCCCGCGCCAGTGTGCAGGAGATCGCCGCCGACCTGCGGGACAGCGACCTCGCCCTGCACCGGATCCGGCAACTGCCGGTCCCGGTGGTGGCCGCCGTCCGCGGCGAGGTCATCGGCTTCGGCGCCGGCCTGCTGCACGCCGTGCATCTTCCGGTGGCCGCGACGAGCGCCCGGATGTCCCTGCCGGAGGCCCGTTACGGCTTCGCGCCGGCCGGCGTCGGCCACACCATCGCCCAGTCGCTGCCCCGGGCGCACGCCTACCACCTGCTGACCGGCGCCGCAGCGGCCACGGCGGCACAGTTGCTCGCCTGGGGCCTGGTCGCCCGGGTCGTCGACGACGACCACGTGGACCACGAGGTGGACGCCCTCATCGACGCGCTGCTCGCCGTGCCGGGTCGGACCGTACGCGCGGTGGTCCAGGTCGTCGAGTCGAGCCTGACGACCGGCCGCCCCGAGCACGCCTACGACGTCTCCGCCGGCACCATCCGGGCGGGGCTGAACGCCGAGGAGTCGCGCGGATGAGCCAACGATTCCGGCCCGGCGAGGCCGTCTGGGTGGAGCTCTGCACGCCGCGGCCGGAGCAGGCCGAGGACTTCTACCGCGTGCTGTTCGGCTGGACGGTCCGTACCGAGCGGCTGGGCACCACGACGTACCGGATGTGCAGCCTGCAGGGCCGCGATGTCGCCGGCATCTCCGACGCGGCCGGCCTGCACGGCGGGCGCCCCCGAGGTTGGATCGCCTACTTCGCGGTCGAGGACATCCATCGGTCGGCCGCCCAGGCGGTCGCCCTCGGCGGCGAGTTGGTCACCCCGCCACGCTACCTGCCGGCCGCCGGCACCGGCGCCGTCGTCATCGACCCGTTCGGTGCCGCCTTCGGCCTCTACCAGGGCGAGTCGAGAGCCGGTGTGCAGGTGCTCAACTCGGACGGCGCACTGTGCTGGAACGAGCTCGACACCGGCGAGCCCGAACGGTCGGTGGCCTACTACCGCACACTGTTCGGCTACACCATCCGCGAGCGCGACGACGGGCCGACCGCACGCCCGTACACCCTGCTGATGCTCGGGGACGTGCCGGTCGCCGGTGTTCTCGAACTGGACAACGACTGGCCCAACCTCATCCCGGCGAAGTGGATCACGTACTTCGCGGTGGCCGACCTCGACGACGCCCTGGCCACGGTCTGCGCGCTCGGTGGCACGCCGACGATCGGCCCGGTCGGCAGCCCGTACGGACGTCTGCACCTGGTGAAGGACCCCGGCGGGCACACCCTCTGCCTCATCCAACTGGAAGGCGGACTCCGCCCCGAGCACCACTCCTGCGACCCGGCGGTGAACCGATGATGGCCCAGCCCCTGTTCGACTCCACCGAGTTCCGCCAGGTGTGCGGGCACTTCCCGACCGGCGTCACGGCGGTCACGGCGGTGACCGGCGACGGAGTCATGGCCGCGCTGACGGTCAACTCGTTCACCTCGGTGTCGCTGCGGCCGGCGAAGGTGCTGTTCTGTGTGATCAGCTCCTCGTCGAGTTTTCCGATCCTGATGGAGTCCGACCGCATCGCGATCCACATTCTCGGTCAGGACCAGGAGGACGTGGCGCGTCGGTTCGCCACCTCCGGACTGACCGGTGCGCAGAAGCTCGACGGCGTCTCCTGGGTGCCCGGCCCCGACCGGGTCCCGCTGTTGCCCGGCACCCCGGCGATCCTGGCCGGACGCCGGGACGAGGTGATCACCAGCGGTGACCACGTGATCGTCGTACTCGACATCGATCACGTACATCTGAAGCCGTCGAGCGTCCCCGCGCTGTCGTTCTATCGGGGCCGGTTCGTCGCTCCCGGCGCGCCGGCGGCCGAGTGACCGCCGGCCCGGCCGGCGCTCAGGGGTGGTACCGGAACAGGATCTCGGCGACACAGCAGGTCGTCGAGTCCCGGGCGAACTCCACCACCACGCTGGCCTTGGCCTGCACGCCGCCGTCGGTACCGGCGACCGGCGTCGCGGCGACCAGCGTCGCGGTGCCCTGGATCGGCACTCCGGGCGGCAGCGGCTTGACGAACCGGACCCGGTCCAGCCCGTAGTTGACCCCCATGCCGAAGGTCTCCACCTCGAGGATGTCGGCGAGCAGGCGCGGCACCAGCGCCAGGGTCAGGAAGCCGTGGACGATCGTGGTGCCGAACGGCCCGGAACGGGCCCGCTGCACGTCGACGTGGATCCACTGGTGGTCCCGGGTCACGTCGGCGAACTGGTCGACCTGCTGCTGGGTCACCACCTGCGGCTCGCTGACCCCCAGTTCCTGGCCGACCAGGTCCAGCAGATCACGCGGGGTGGGCACGACGGTTCGTACGGGCACTCGCATCTTCGGGTTCCTCCGTTCCGGACGGGTGTGGCGACGGCGGAGCGAGGACTTTAACATACCGACCGGATGGTATGGTCATCGTCCGTCGTCTGATCAGGAGGTTCCCGTGGGGTTCGAGGCATATCAGCTACCCGAGGAGCACACGGCCGTCCGAGAGGCGGTCCGCGCGGTGTGTGACGCCAAGGTCGCCCCGCACGCCGCCACCGCCGACGAGACGGCGACCTTCCCGCAGACCTCCTACGACGCGCTGCGCGCCGCCGACTTCCACGCCCCGCACATCCCGGTCGAGTACGGCGGTGCCGGCGCGGACGCCCTCGCCACCGCGATCGTCATCGAGGAGGTCGCCCGCGCCTGCGCCACTTCATCACTCGTCCCGGCCGGCAACAAGCTGGGCACCATGCCGTTGCTGCTCGCCGCCGGAGACCACCTCAAGCAGCGGTACCTTCCGCCGGTCGCCCGGGGCGAGGCGATGTTCTCGTACTGCCTCTCCGAGCCGGAGGCCGGCAGCGACGCGGCGGGGATGCGCACCCGGGCCGAACGCGACGGCGACCACTGGGTCCTTAACGGGGTCAAGCGCTGGATCACCAACGCCGGGCTGAGCGACTACTACACGGTGTTCGCGGTGACCGACCCGAACGCCCGGTCCCGTGGCATCTCCGCGTTCCTGGTGGAACGCTCCGACCCCGGCGTCAGCTTCGGCGCGCCGGAGAAGAAGCTCGGCATCAAGGGCTCGCCGACGCGCGAGGTCTACCTCGACAACACCCGGATTCCCGCCGACCGGATCATCGGAGCGCCGGGCACCGGGTTTGCCACCGCGATGCGCACCCTCGACCACACCCGGGTCACGATCGCCGCCCAGGCCATCGGCATCGCCCAGGGCGCCCTGGACTTCTCGCTCGGCTACGTCCGGGACCGCCAGCAGTTCGGCCGGCCCATCGCCGAGTTCCAGGGCATCCAGTTCATACTGGCCGACATGGGCATGTCGCTGGAGGCGGCGCGGCAGCTGACGTACGCGGCGGCCGGCAAGTCGGAGCGCGACGAGCCGGACCTGACGTACTTCGGCGCGGCGGCCAAGTGTTTCGCCTCCGACACGGCCATGCGGATCACCACCGACGCGGTGCAGCTGCTCGGCGGCTACGGCTACACCCGGGACTTCCCGCTGGAGCGGATGATGCGCGACGCGAAGATCACCCAGATCTACGAGGGCACCAACCAGGTCCAGCGTGTGGTCATGGCCCGCCGCCTCCTCGCTGGCTGAGGCGACCGGCGGATCAGGTGACCAGACCGTCCAGCACCATCGCGCTGAACTGGCGCGCCACCTCGTCGACGCTGAGCGGGCCGCCCACGTTGAGCCACTGGTACGCCCAGGCGCACATCCCGACCAGGCCGAAGGTGACGATCCGCGAATCCACGTCCGCCCGGAAGGCACCCTTGGCGAGACCATCCTGGATCATGCCGGCGAAGGCGGCCTCCACCAGATCCCGCTTCCGGGTCACCTCGGCGAACAGCTCACCGGTGAGATAGCGCCGCTCCTGATAGAAGATCGTCACGTGCGCCCGGTACTCGGCCACACTGGTGAGGCTGAAACGGATCAGCTCCGCGACCCGGACCCTCGGGTCGTCACTGCCGGCTTCGATCTGCTGGATCGCGGCCAACTGCGCGTCCAGGTACTCGTCCTGGATGTGCCGCAGCAGGTCGTCCTTGCTCTCGAAGTGGTGGTAGAAGGCACCCTTGGTGAGCCGGGCCTGGTCGGCGATCTCCTGCACCGACGTACGGTCGAAGCCACGCCGTTCGAAGAGTTCCAGCGCGCTCGTGATCAGGGACTTGCGGGTGTTCTCCGGGTCGTAGCCATCGGGCCAGCGTTGCCGGCGCCGGGTTCCCGCCGGCCGGCTGGACGTAGCACGAGCCATCTGCGGCCTCCGCCTCCCATTGGCACTGACAATCCAGGCATCCTACCGCCCGGTCGGAAGGTTCGCTGCCCGGCCGCCCCCGACCCTCCGTCGGCCGCGCCCCGCAACGGCATCTCGCCTCGGCCCGAGGCAGCCCGGGAAGACGGCCAGTCGAAACACCCGAGGCAAGTCCGTAGGGTCGACCGGGTGGCCGAGACAGACCGAACCCGATCTTTCCTACGTCGTCAACGCGACGCGCGTCCGCGCAGCCGCCGGCATGATCCTGCGTGACGAGGCCGGCCGGGTGTTACTGGTCCACCCGACCTACGCGATCTGCCGAGATGAGGATGTTTGCGCGGAGCGTTCGTCGCGCGTCGTGCTGGGTTGACGGTCGTGTGGGGCATGGTGGCCCGGACGGATCGCCATGCCCCACGATGAACGGTCTACCGGAAGTCGGTCGCGTGGTCGGTGGCCCATTGCGCGAATGTCCGCGCGGGTCGGCCGGTCAGGCGCGGGACGATGTCGGCCCACTCCTGGTTCGTCGGGGCGGGGGCACGCGCGGATTCCGCCCACATGGCGAAGATCCAGTCGACGAACGCCTCCGGATAGCCGTTGCTGATCCACTCGGCTCGGGCCTGGACCGGATCGAGTTCGTCGAATCGCACCGTGGCACCGATCGCAGTGCCGATCGCGTCGACCTGCGAGACGGTGGTGAATGCCTCGGGGCCGGCAAAGGTGTAGGTCCGGCCGGTGTGGCCGTCCTCGACGAGTACCTTTGCGGCGACCGCGGCGATGTCCGCCTCATGGGTGGGCTGGGTCACCGCAGCCCCGTACGGCCGGCGGACCACCCGACCTTCCTTGATGGTCGGGGCCCAGTCCAGCCAGTTCGCGGCGAACTCTCCAGGCCGAACATGCGTCCACTCCAGACCGGAGTCCTCGACCGCACGCTCGACCGCCAGGTATCCGTCCTGACTGTCGTCGGTGTCGGCCAGCGCCCCGGACAGCACGACGATGCGCCGCACGCTGGCCCGCTTCGCAGCAGCAACAACGTCACACGCTGTCCGTCCGACCGGGAACAGGTACATCCTCTCGACGCCGTTCAACGACGGCTCCAGGGACGAGTGGTCCGTCAGGTCGCCGCCGACGACCTCCACCCCGTCTGGAAGATTCGCCGCCGATGGCGTCCGCGTCAGTGCGCGGACCCGGTGGCCGGTCTTCACCAGTTCGGCGACGACGTGTCGGCCCACCATGCCGGTGGCACCCGTGACCAGAATCGTCATCGTGTCACCTCCGGCCGGAAGTCGGCGGCATGGTCGTTGGCCCACTGGGCGAACGTGCGCGGTGGTCGCTCCGTCACCTGCAGATAGGTGTCCGTCGGCGGCAACGCTCCCGTCCCGTCGACCGCGTCGGCGAGCAGCGCGATCATCCAGTCGGCGGTCTCCTCATCGAAGCCGTCGCGCAGCCATTTCCTGCGTGCCTCGGCCGGATCGAGTTCCTCGAATCGCACCTGCACGCCGATGGCGGCGCCGATCGCGGTGACCTGCTCCGCCTGTGAGACCTTCACCGGGCCGGTGACGGTGTACGCGGCACCGACATGGTCGTCGGTCAGCAACGCCGCGACTGCCACATCGGCGACGTCGGCCTCGTGGACCAGCGGATAGCCAGCGGACGCGTACGGCCCGCGCACCACCCGTCCGGCCCGGATCTGGTCGGCCCACTGCAGAGCGTTGGCGGCCAACAGGCCCGGCCGCACATGGGTCCATTCAGCGCCGGAGGCCTCCACCAGCAGTTCCAGCCCTCGGTGCGCTTCCTGCTCTTCGGTCAGGTGCCGCCCGAGGGCGCCGTTGCCTCCGGTTCCGGGTGGGAACCCGGCCGCCGCTGCGGAGTGCACGACGAACCGGGTGACGCCGGCCTTGACCGCCTCATCGACGAACCCATGGCCGGGCGCGGCGTGTACGAAGGGGAACAGGTACACCGACTGCACTCCGTCCAGCGCCGCTGGCCAGGTGCCGGGACGTTCGAAGTCTCCCTGGACTACCTCGGCGCTGTCCGGCAGCCGGCTTGTCTGCGGCCGGCGGGTCATCGCCCGCACCGGTTGCCCGGCCCGGACCAGTCGGGCCACCACCTGGCGC
>NZ_QXEC01000019.1 GCF_003583405.1 Micromonospora radicis | reverse complement strand
GAGCACTGGAACAGCTGACCCCCAGCCCCGCAAGCAGCCCGAGACATTCCTCCCCAGGGGGAGCAAGAAACCGATGGCCGGCACCCGAACCCGGGTGCCGGCCATCGGCATACCCACCGTCGCCAACACACCCCGTGCCGGGCGGCCACCGGACGGAGCCCGACCCGGGCGGGGCTGGGGGCGACCGTGCCCGGCACAGGGATCAAGCCTGACCGCCCGAAGCCGGGGCACGGTCGCCCCCAACCCCCACCCAACCACCCCAGACCGCAAACCCAAGACCCAAGACCCGCCTCAGCCCAACACGCCGACCACGTCACCCACCACCACGACCGCCGGCGGGCGCACCTGCGCGGCGGCCACGTCGGCCGCCACCGCGCCGAGGGTGGAGCGGACGATCCGCTGCGCGCCGGTGGTGGCTTCCTGGACCACGGCCGTCGGGGTGTCGGCCGGTCGGCCGTGTGCCAGCAGGGTGGCCGCGATCGCGGGCAGGTTCTTCAGCCCCATCAGGATCACCAGGGTGCCGCGCAGGGTGGCCAGCGCGTCCCAGCGCACCAGCGAGGCCGGGGAGTCGGGTGCGACGTGTCCGGAGACCACGGTGAACTCGTGCGCCACCGACCGGTGGGTGACCGGGATGCCGGCCGCGGCGGGGGCGGCGATCGAGCTGGTCACGCCCGGCACCACGGTCACCGGTACGCCGGCAGCCGCGCAGGCGAGCAGTTCCTCGCCGCCTCGGCCGAAGACGTACGGGTCGCCGCCCTTGAGCCGCACCACGAAGGCGCCGGCCAGGGCCCGGTCGACCAGGATCCGGTTGATCTCGTCCTGGGTGCGGGACGGGCCGTAGGGGATCTTGGAGGCGTCCACGAGTTCCACCCCGGCGCGCAGTTCGTCCAGCAGCAGACCCGGCACCAGGCGGTCGGCGACCACCACGTCGGCCTCGGTGAGCAGCCGCCAACCCTTCAACGTGATCAGCTCCGGGTCACCCGGCCCGGCGCCGACCAGGGCGACCCGGCCGGTCGCGGTGTCAACCGGGGCCCCCTGCGCTACCGAATCCGTCAACAGGGTGCCCTGCCTTGCGTGCAGGAGGGTGCGGATGGCGTCCCGGACGGTCATCGCACGGCGGGGGTCACCGCCGCCGAGGACGCCCACGGTGACCGGGCCGTGCCGGGTCACCGCCGGGGTCCACGCGGTCGCCGCCGCCCGGTCGTCGGCGCGTACACAGAAGACGCGCTGCTGTTGCGCGGCGGCGCTCACGGTGGCCGCGGCGGCCGGGTCGTCGACGGCGACGTGCACCAGCCAGGCGCCGTCCAGGTCGTCGGGGGCGAACCGGCGCGGCAGCCAGCGCAGCCGGCCGGCGTCGGCGTGGGCGCGTAGCGCCGGGCTGATCTCGGGGGCGACCAGCAGCACGTCGGCTCCCGCGTCGAGCAGGGCCGGCACCCGGCGGGTGGCGACGGCCCCACCGCCCACCACGACGACCCGCAGGCCGGCCAGGCGGAGACCGAGGGGATACGGATTGGTCACTTCTCGGCCACCCCGGCGGAGTCGAAGGTGGCGACCTCGTGCAGTACCCGGACCGCGCCGGTGACCACGGGCAGGGCGAGCAGGGCGCCGGTGCCCTCGCCGAGCCGCAGGCCGAGGTCGATCAGCGGGGTGAGGCCGAGCCGCCGCAGGGCGACGGTGGCGCCGGGTTCAGCGGAGCGGTGGCCGGCGATCATCGCGCCGACCGCGGCGGGGGCGAAGGCCGCGGCGGCCAGCGCGGCGGAGACCGCGATCACCCCGTCCAGCAGCACCGGTACCCGTCGGGCCGCGGCGCCGAGGATCAGCCCGGTCAGCGCGGCGTGTTCCAGCCCGCCGACGGTCGCCAGCACACCCAGGGGGTCCGTCGGGTCGGGGCTGTGCCGGCGCAGGGCCGCCGCCACCACCTCGATCTTGTGCTGGTAGGTCGGGTCGTCGACGCCGGTGCCCCGACCGGTCGCCTCGGCGGCGTCGACGCCGGTGAACGCGGCGATCAGGGCGGCGGCCGGGGTGGTGTTGGCGATACCCATGTCCCCGGTGACCAGGATGCCGGCACCGGCGTCGACCAGTTCACCGGCGGTTCGGATGCCGACCTCGATCGCCGTGCCGGCCTCCTCGCGGGTCAGCGCGGCGGTGACGGTCATGTCCCGGGTGCCGGGCCGGACGGTGGCGGCGACCAGCCGGGGTACGCCGACGGCAGCCGCGGCGTGGTCGACGGGTTCGGCTGGGGCGGTCGCGGCGTCCGGGGCGGTCGGCTCGGGGACCGGCAGCGGGGTGGCGACGCCGACGTCGACCACGGTGACCGTGGCGCCGGCCTGCCGGGCGAACGCGTTGACCACCGCGCCGCCGGCCAGGAAGTTGGCGACCATCTGGGCGGTCACCTCCTGCGGCCAGGGGGTGACCCGCTGGGCGTGCACGCCGTGGTCCCCGGCGAAGATGGCGACGGCCGCCGGGGTGGGCAGCGGCGGCGGGCAGGCACCGGCCAGGCCGGCGAGGCGTACGGACAGTTCCTCCAGGGCGCCGAGCGAGCCGGCCGGCTTGGTCAACCGGGCCTGCAACTGCCGGGCGGCGGTCATCGCCGGCTCGTCGAGCGGACCGACGGCCGCGATGGTGGTCTCCAGCATCATGCCTCCAGGATCTCCGCCAGTACCTCGACGAACGCATCGGTGCACGCCCGGTCCCGCACCGCGATCCGCAGCCAGTCCGGGCCGAGCCCCGGGAAGGTGTCGCCCCGGCGGACCGCCCAGCCGCGTTCCCGCAGGGTGGCCCGGACCTGGTCGGCACCGGGTCGGTGGATCAGCACGAACGCGCTGGCCGGGTTGCCGGCGACGCGTACGCCGGGCAGGGCCGACAGGCGGGCGACCAGGTGTTCGCGGTCGGCGGTGAGTTGCGCGGCGATGGCGCGCTCGGCCCGGACCGCCTCGGGCCCGGCGCACGCCTTCGCGGCGGCCAGGGCGGGCGTGGAGACCGCCCAGAGCGGTTGCACGGCGGCCAGCCGGCGCAGCAGCGCCGCCTCGCCGAGCAGGTAGCCGATCCGCAGCCCGGCCAGTCCCCAGGTCTTGGTGAGGCTGCGGACGACCAGCAGCCCGGGCAGGTCCCGCCGGGCGGCCAGTGACTCGGGTTCGCCGGGTACGCCGGGGGTGGCGGTGGTGTCGGCGAACGCCTCGTCGACCACCAGCACCCGGCCCGGCCGGGCCAGGGCGGCCAGGTCGGCGGCGGGGTGCAGCACCGAGGTGGGGTTGGTCGGGTTGCCGATCATGACCAGGTCGGCGTCGGCGGGTATCCGGTCCGGGCGCAGCCGGAAGTCGTCGGCCGCGTCGAGCAGCACCCGTTGCACCGGGTGTCCGGCGGCCCGCAGCGCCGCCTCCGGCTCGGTGAACTGCGGGTGCACCACCACCGGTCGGTGGGCCCCGCGCAGCGCCTGGGCGAGCAGCACGAACCCTTCGGCGGCACCGGCGGTCAGCAGCACCTCGCCCGGTGGGCGGCCGTGCCGGGCGGCGACGGCGGCCCGGGCCGGCGCGGGATCCGGGTACGCCGCCAGGTCGGTCAGCGCCGCCGTGATCGGTTCGGCGAGCCAATCGGGCATCGGGGCGCGCCGCACGTTGACGGCGAGGTCGACCAGCCCCGCGCCGACCTCCGCGTCACCGTGATGGGTGAGGTCCGGCTCGGTGGCTGGTGCGCGCCTCCGGTCCGGGGCCGGCGACGCGCCGACGGTCGGCGGAGCATGCATGACCGCGATCCTGCCGGGAAGGCGGCGCGGGGGACAGTCGCCCGCGGGGTGGCCCGCATCACCACCGATCACTTCATGAGTATTTCTCATGGACGAATCGGAAATGTCATAACTTAACATGGTGAGTACCAAACCCCTTGCTGCCGCTGGTCGTCTCGTTCCTCTCCTGCGTGCCGGACTGATCGCCGGGATCGTGGTCGCCGCCGTGGCGTACCCCGTGGTCGCCGTGACCGGCATCGGCGCCAAGGCCACCGCGCACGCCGTGGAGAGCAAGACCCGGCTGCTCGCCACCGCCCTGCCCGCCGAGACCTCCTACCTGTACGCGCCCGACGGCAAGACCGTGCTGACCATGTTCTTCGAGGAGTACCGGCAGTACACCAAGCTGTCGGACATCTCGCCGAACATGCAGCAGGCAATCGTCGCCGCCGAGGACAACCGCTTCTACCAGCACCACGGTGTGGACCCGAAGGGCGTCGCCCGCGCCTTCGTGGCCAACGCCCGGTCCAGCGGCGTCTCGCAGGGCGCCTCCACGCTCACCATGCAGTACGTCCGGATGGCGCTGCGGGACAGCGCCACCACCCCGAAGGAGGTACAGGAGGCCACCGCGCAGACCCCGATCCGCAAGGTGAAGGAGATGCGGATGGCGGTCGACCTGGAGAAGGAGCTGAGCAAGGAGGAGGTGCTGGAGCGCTACCTCAACTCGGCGTACTTCGGGCACCGGGCGTACGGCATCTACGCCGCCAGCGAGATCTTCTTCTCCAAGACCCCGAAGGAACTCACCCCGGTCGAGGCGGCCACCCTCGCCGGCCTGGTGAAGTCCCCCTCCCAGTACGACCCGGCCAGCTCGGACCAGAAGGAGGCCACCGCCCGACGCAACTACGTGCTGGACAACATGACCCGGCTCGGCTATCTGTCACCGGACTCGGTCGCGGCGGCGAAGACCGAGCCGATCCGGCTGCGGTTGACCTACCCGCCGAACGACTGCGCCTCGGTGCCGGAGAAGTGGAACAGCTGGGGCTTCCTCTGCGACTACCTGAAGAACTGGTGGAGCGCCCAACCCGCCTTCGGCGACAACCGCCTGGAACGGCTGGACAAGCTGCGCCGGGGCGGCTACCGGATCGTGCTCAGCATGGACCCGAAGATCCAGGCGGCGGCCGAGGAGAACGTCGGCACCAAGGGCAACACCGGCAGCCCGTTCGCCAACGGGATCGTGGTCTCCGAGCCCGGCACCGGACGGGTGAAGGCGATGGCGGTCAACCGGACCTACTCCCTACAGGTCAACGAGAACCCGCTCAGCTCCAACCCGGAGGCCGGGCCGAACGTACGGGCCAACTACCCGAACACGGTGGCGCCCCTGATGGGCGGCGGCGACCTGCCCGGTTACCAGGCCGGATCGACGTTCAAGATGTTCCCGATGCTGGCCGCCCTGGACGCCGGCATGACGCTGAACACCACCTTCAACGCACCGCACTCCTACCGGTCGGAGATCTACGACGGCTGGCAGCCCTCCAACGCCAGCGGCGCGATGAGCGGCATGCAGACCATGTGGTCCGGCTTCGGCAAGTCGGTGAACACCTACTTCGTCTGGTTGGAGGAGCAGGTCGGGGCGGAGAAGGCCGTCCGGCTCGCCGAGCAGCTGGGGCTGCGCTGGCGTACCGACGTGGACCGGGACCACGCCTCACCGGCGAAGGCCAACAAGTGGGGCGCGTTCACCCTGGGCGTCTCCGACGCCACCCCGCTGGAGATGGCCAACGCGTACGCCGCGATCGCCGCCGACGGCCGGTACTGCGAGGCGATGCCGGTCGCCGCGATCTACAACCGGGACGGCACCCCGGCGACCTTCAAGACCCCGGGCGGCATCGAACGGGAGGTCGCCAAGCCGCGCTGCCGCCAGGTGGTCAGCGCCGACGCCGCCCGGGCCGCGACCGACGCCGCCCGCTGCCCCACCGGCGACACCCCGGCCAAGGGCGGCTGCGGTGGCTGGTCGACGGCGGACAGCGTACGCGGCACGGTGGGCCGCCCGGTGGCCGGCAAGACCGGTACCACGGACAGCACCCGGTCGGCCTGGTTCGTCGGCTACACCCCGGAACTCGCGGCGGCGAGCTTCATCTCCGACCCCGACAACCCGTTCAACGCGGTCGGCGACGGCCAGTCGCAGATCCCGATCGCCGCGGTCTCGAACACCCTCCGCGACGCCCTCAAGGGCAAACCCGTCCGGGACTTCATCCCACCCTCGGACCGGATAGTCGGCTGACCGGCGGCGCACCGCCGCCACCGGCCCGAGGTCGCCGAACCGCCGGTCCGTCCGCTGACACCGGACGGGCCGGCGGGCCCGTTCAGGCGGGACCGGTGCCGGCCGGACCGGCCACCGGCACGTCGGCTGCCGGCCCCTCGGCCGCCACCGGGACGCCCGACCCCGGTCCCGGCCCGGTCGAGACCGTTCCCACCCCGCCCGCGGTGGCGACCGACCCGGCGGCGGGTCCGGCCGCCGCGGCCGCCACCAGGCGCGCCGCGATCTGTGGGTACGCGGCCCAGTGCGGAACCAACTGCGAGGCGTGCACCCCGCGCCAGACGAAGCCCTCGGGTGCCCCGCCCGGCCAGTTCCAGGCCGGGCGCGGCCCACCCCGGGGAGTGAGCACCGCCCGGTGCTCCTTGTGCCCGGTGACCACCTCGCCCCGGACTGCGACCACACTGTCGCTCTCGGCGGTCGCCTCCCGGTAACCGACGACCAGCCCGTCCCGGAGGCTGCCGATGGCGTCGAGCACCCCACACATCGGCAGCCCGTCCACCTCCCGGGCCAGCCAGAGCAGGCCGGCGCCCTCGGCGACCACCGGGCGGCCGGTCCGGGCCAGCTCGGCGACGGCGATGCAGAGCCGCCGGTTGGCGGAGAGCTGCTCGACGTACGACTCGGGTAGCGCCCCGCCGACCACCAACGCCCGGGTGCCGGCCGGCAGCGCCTCGTCGGCGAGCGGATCGAACGTCACCACCTCCGCACCGGCGGCCCGCAGCAACTCGATGGTCTCGACGTGGCTGAAGCTGCCGCCCGGCCCACCGGCCACCGCGACCACCGGCCGGACCGCACCCGGCGGCAGCGGCCCGGCACCGTCGGCACCCACCACCGGCTGCGGCGACCACGGCGCCACGTCCAACGCCGGTGCGGAACGGGCCAGCCCGAGCAGCCGCTCCAGGTCGACGGTGGCGGTGACCGCCTCACCCAGCCGGCGGACCGCGCGGGTGGCCTCGGCGGAGCCGGCGAGCACGGGCACCACCCCGTGCCGCCGGGACGGCAGCACGGCCGGCAGGTCCTGGCGCCGCAGCGCGCCGTACACCGGCACGCCGATGTCGTCGAGCGCCTCGCGCAGCAGCGCCTCGTGCCGGGAGGAGGCGACCCGGTTGAGGATCACCCCACCGATCCACAGCTGCTCGTCGTACGCCCGGAAGCCGTGCACCAGCGCGGCCACCGACTGACCCATCGCCGCCACGTCGACCACGAGCACCACCGGGCTGCGCAGCGCGGTGGCCACCGCGGCGGTCGACTCGGTCTCGCAGCGACCGGTGAGGCTGTCGTACAGGCCCATGCTGCCCTGCACCACGGCGAGGCCGGCGCCGGCCGCGCCGTGCTGCAACAGCGGGGCGAGCCGCTCGGTGCCCAGCAGCCGCGGGTCCAGGCTGCGCCCGGGTCGGCCGGCGGCGAGGCCGAGGTACGCCGCGTCGACCTGGTCCGGACCGACCTTGAAACCGGCCACGTCGAGACCCCGGTCGGCGAACGCGGCGAGCAGGCCGATCGCCAACGCGTTCTTGCCGTGCCCGGAGGAGGGGGCGCTGAGCACCAGACGCGGCACGACGGTCATCATCGACTCCTCGCGAGCGGACGGCGTGCCGACCGTCGGCGCGCTCCGCCCGCGTGACGATAGCCGAACCGAACGACCGGCACGCACCGCCCGGTACCCGTTCCAGCCCGGCCCGGGCGCGCCGGTGCGGACCGCCCCGACGTGCGTACGCTGCGCCACCGACGGCCCCCCGGCGAGCGGGGCGACCCGCCACCGACGCCGACGCACCGCGGGGCAGTGGCGACGGTCGACCGGGTAGCCTCGTGGCGTGTACCGGTTCCTGCTGACGCCGCGCTGGCTGGGCATCTTCGCACTGACTCTGCTCGCCGCCATGGTGATGGTGCTGCTCGGCAACTGGCAGTTGGACCGCTACCACGGTCGTACCGCGGTCAACGAACGGATCGACGCCGGCCTGCGGATGGACCCGGTGCCGCTGCGTGAGGCGCTGCCCACCCCGACCGGTGGCGCCGGCACGGTCGGGCCGGCGCCGGCCGAGGAGCGGACCTTCACCCGGGTCACCGTGACCGGCCGGTACGACACCGACAACATCGTCCTGGTCCGGGGCCGCACGGTGGAGAGCAAGGTCGGCTTCGAGGTGCTCACCCCGCTGGTGCTGGCCGACGGCACGGCGGTCCTGGTGGACCGGGGCTGGATTCCACCGGCGCCCGGCGGCGCGCTGGCCCAGCCGGACGTGCCGGCGACGCCGACCGGTGAGGTGACCGTCGAGGGCCGGGTGCACGCCAGCGAGAGTGGCGACGCCAAGGTGTCCCGACGCGAGGGCCGGTTGGAGAGCCGCCGGGTCGCCCTACCCCAGCTCGCCCCGCAACTGCCGTACCCGGTGCACGGGGCGTACGTGCTGCTCGACGAGCAGACCCCGGCGGCCGACCCGGTGTTCAAGGCGGTGCCGGTGGGCCACACCAACAACTGGCAGAACCTGGGCTACGTGGTCCAGTGGTGGATCTTCGGGGCGATGACGCTGTTCGGGTACGGCTGGGTCGCCCGCCGGGAGGCCCGCCGCCGGGCCGGGCTGACCGACGACCGTCCCCGCGACCGGGCCGCCGACCCCTCCCCCGCCTGACCGCGCCCGCCCCGCACCGGCCGAGAAGACCGGGTTAGCCCGGCGGGCGACCGGCGTGGATGGTGCGGACGGTGTCGATGGTGTCGGCCTCGACGGCGGACTTGTCCTCGCGGTAGCGCACCACCCGCGCGAAGCGCAGCGCCACCCCACCGGGATAGCGCGAGCTGGTCTGCACCCCGTCGAACGCGATCTCGACCACCTGCTCGGGCCGGACCCGCACCACCCGGTCGCCGCGCTGCACCGCGAGGCCGAGGAAGCGTTCGGTCTGCCAGCGCAGCAGCTCGTCGGTGAGCCCCTTGAAGGTCTTGCCGAGCATCACGAAACCACCGGTACCCGGGTCACGCGCCCCCAGGTGCAGGTTGGAGAGCCAACCGGTACGCCGGCCGCTGCCCCACTCCACGGCGAGCACCACCAGGTCGAGGGTGTGCCGGGGCTTCACCTTCACCCAGGCCGCGCCGCGTCGACCCGCGTCGTACGGGGCGTCGGGATCCTTGACCACCACGCCCTCCTGGCCGGCGTCGAGGGCGGCGGCGAACGCCTCGCCGGCCCGCTCCGGCCCGTCCGCCTCCATCCGCCCCACCAGCAGGGCGGCGTCGACGGTGTCGCCGAGCGCCGCCCACCGCTGCCGTCCGGGCAGGTCGATCAGATCCGTCCCGTCGAGGTGCAGCAGGTCGAAGAAGTACGGCGCGAGCACCGTCTCGCCGGGGCGAGCGGCGGCGGCGCGTACCGCCGGGGCGAGCGCGGGCACGCCGGCAGCGGCCGGACCGGCGCGGCTCGACCCGCCGCGCCGGGCGGCGGCGCTGGACGTCTGTTGGAAGGGCAGGGGACGCCCGGTCTCGTCCAGCCCGATGGCCTCGCCGTCGAGGACCAACTCGCGGGCCGGCAGGGCGCGCACCGCGGCGACCACCGCGGGCAGCCGCGCGGTGATGTCGTCCAGGCTGCGGGTGAACACGGCGACGTCGGCTCCGCTGCGGTGCACCTGGATGCGGATGCCGTCGAGCTTGACGTCGACCACCGCCGGGATGCCCGTGGCGGCCAGCGCCTCGTCGACCGTCGACGCGCTCTGCGCCAGCATCGGCGCCAACGGTCGACCGACCCGTAGCCCGAACTCGGCCAGCGCGGCGGCCCCACCGGCAAGCCCGGCCACCGCCACCTGCCGCAGGTCACCGGCGAGCAGCAACGCCCGACGGACCGCGGCGACCGGCACCCCGGCGGCCCGGGCGATCGCGTCGGCCAGCAGCCCCGCCTGGGCGCCGTGCCGCAACTCGCCGAGGAAGAGCCCGGTCAGCAGGTGCTGCTCGTCGGCGGTCGCGGCGGCGTAGAGGCGGTGCACCAGGGCCCGGCGGCGGGCCTGCGACCCGGCACCGCCCACCGCGGCGATCTCGTCGATCGCCGCGTCGACGGCACCGACCGTCAGGGTCGGCTCGCTCGCCGGTGGCGGCAACTCACGCAGGCTCGCCCAGCCGACGCCGGTCTGCCGTTGGCGCAGCTCACCGGCGAGCCAGCCGGCACCCGCCGCGACCTCGGCCGGTTCGAGCCGGCGCAGCGCGTCGGCGAGCAGCTCGACCTTGGCCCGCCGGCCGCCGGTGGCGCCGACGGCCGCGGAGGTGGCCGCCAGGTCGAGGAATCGCACGGCCCAATCCTGCCAGCCACCTCCGACAACGCACGCCGGACGCGGATGGCCGGCGTCAGGCCGGGACCGGTTCCTCGACGCGCAGACCGCGGGCGCGAACGCCCTCGGCGATGCGGGACAGCGACGTGTCCAGGGCGACCAGGGCGGCGGACAGCTCACCGAGCTGTGCCTTGAGCGTGTCCTCGGGCCACGCGGAGACGTCGATGTCTCCCAGAGCGCTGACGGCGGCCTCCAGGCGGGCCATCTCCTCGTTCGTACGCATGTTCGAGAGGCTACAACAGCCCCGCGTCCGACACACCGGAAACGGCCACCATTCGCGCGAAGTTACGGGTTCATCCGCGACCGACCTCGGCCACCCTGGCCAGCAACAACGCCTCGGCCAGGCAGACCCGGGCGAACTCGCCGAGGTGCAGGCTCTCGTTCGGCCCGTGCGCCCGGGCGTGCGGATCCTCCACCCCGGTCACCAGGATCGCCGCCTGCGGGAACATCTCCTGGAAGGTGGCGATGAACGGAATCGAACCGCCGACCCCGATGTCCACCGGCTCGGTGCCGTCCCAGGCGGCCCGGAAGGCCGACCGGGCCGCGTCGAACACCGGCCCGGTCGCGTCGATGACGCACGGGGCGCCGTCGTGTTCGAAGGTGACCTCGACCTGGGATCCCCAGGGCGCGTACCGCTCCAGGTGCTCGCGCAGCGCCGCGTACGCCCGCTTCGGGTCGTCGCCCGGCGCCAGCCGTACGCTCAGCTTGGCCTTCGCGGTCGGGACCAGCGCGTTCGGCGCCTCGCCGGTGGCCGGGGCGTCGATGCCGAGCACGGCCAGCGCCGGCTTGGTCCAGAGCCGGTCGGTGATCCGGCCGGTACCGATCAGCTGGACCCCCTCGGCCAGCCCGGCCTCGGCGCGGAACCGGTCCTGCGGGTAGTCGACGCTGGCCGCCTCCCGGCCGACCAGTCCCGCCACCGCGACGTCCCCGGCGTCGTCGTGCAACGTGGCGAGCAGCCGGACCAGGGTGGTCAGCGCGTCGGGCACCGCACCGCCGAACATCCCGCTGTGCACCGCGTGCTCCAGGGTGCGCACCCGCACGAAGCAGTTGACGATGCCGCGCAGCGACGTGGTCAGCGCCGGTACGCCGACGTCCCAGTTGGCCGAGTCGGCGATCACGATCACGTCCGAGGCGATCTTGTCTCGGTGTTCGACGAGCAGCCGCTCCAGCGAGTCGGAGCCGTACTCCTCCTCCCCCTCGACGAAGAGCACCACGCCGACCGGCAGCCGGTCGCCGAAGGCACGCAGCGCGGCGACGTGCGCCATGATGCCGGCCTTGTCGTCGGCGGCGCCCCGCCCGTACAGCCGCCCGTCGCGCTCGACGGGCTCGAACGGGTCGGACTCCCACAGCGACCGGTCGCCCACCGGCTGCACGTCGTGGTGGGCGTAGAGCATGACCGTGGGCGCGCCGGGTGGCGCCGGCTTCCGGCCGATCACCGCCGGCTGACCGCCCGCGCGCACGATCTCCACGTCGAGACCACAGCCCCGCAGCAGCTCGGCCACCGCCTCGGCGGAGCGCTCCACGTGCGCGTGGTCGAAGCCCTCGAAGGCGATGCCGGGGATGCGGACGAGGCGCTCCAGGTCGGCCCGGACGCCCGGTAGTTCCCGCTCGACGGCGGCCCGCAGCTCGGCCTCGGTCATGATCGGTGTGGTCATGACCGGCATCGTATTCCGGCCTTACCCAGGGCCGACATCGGCACCACCGACTCCGGACGAGCGCAGGTAGTAGTGCGCGGGGTCGTGCGGCAGCGTCGGCGCCCCGTCCACCACCAGGTCGACCCGGGCGGCGGTGCCGTCGGCGGTGAAGTGTTCCGCCTCGGCGGCGTGCCAGCGGCGCAGCGCGGGCAGGATCGCCGGGCCGTCGCGGGCCACCGCCCGGGTCAGCCGCAGCGGCGGCGGGGCGGTGACGAAGACCGCCAGGGTCAGGTCGGGTCCGGCCGCGGCGCGCGCGGTGCTGACCCCCTCCACGATCAGCACCGGCGACACCGGCACCGGCACCGGGGCGGGCAGGAAGCGACGTCGCACCCAGCTGTAGCGGTGGTAGGCGCCGGCCCGGCCGGCGCGTACCGGGGCCAGCACCGAGGACTCCAGACGGGTCCAGAAGGTGAACTGGTCATCCCAACCGTCGAGCAGGTCGTCGGTGTGCACCACCGGCGGACGACCGGCACCCACAGTGACGAAGGCGTCGGCCAGCCGCGCGGCGAAGGCGGTCTTGCCGGCGCCGCTCGGGCCGTCGACCGCCACCAGGCGGGTACGCCCCAGCCGGGCCGGCCGGCTCAGCACCCGGCGCGCCAGCTCGGCGTACGCCTCGAAGACCGCCACCACGGACACCCACGTTACCGATCGGGTTGTCCCGCACCGCTTCCGGCCGTGGGCACCCGGCCCGGGCGGCATGATCGGGCCGTGTCCCATTCCGTGATGAGTCCCGGCGTCGAGGCGTTGCTGGAACAAGCCCGTGCGGGCATGACCCGGTTGACCCCACAGGAGACGGTGCAGGCCGCCACCCGGGGTGCGCTGGTCATCGACACCCGCACCGACGTGCAGCGACGGGAGCAGGGCGAACTGCCCGGCGTGATCGTGATCGACCGCACGGTGCTGGAGTGGCGGCTCGACCCGGCCAGCGACTGGCGCATCCCCGAGGCCACCGGGTACGACATCGAGGTCGTCGTGGTGTGCCGCCAGGGCTACAGTTCCAGCCTCGCCGCGGCGAGCCTGCGCGCCCTCGGGCTGCACCGGGCCACCGACATGATCGGCGGGGTGGAGGCGTGGCGGTCGGCGGGACTGCCCTTCACCGACCAGCCGGCGGACGTCCGCCGCTGAACCCCGGCGCCGGGCGTACCGGTCAACCCGGTGCGACGCCGGGTGGGACGAACGGCAGGCCGACCGGCGGACCGGACTCGATCAGCCGCCACAGCGCCGCCGTGTCGAGGTGCTCCTCGACCAGGTCACCGAGCAGGTCGAGGGTACGTTCACGGGCGGCGGCGAAGGACGTGCCCGGCGCGACCCGGAAGCCGGTACGCCCGGCCAGCGCGGCCGTCCGGGTGAGGAACCGGCGTCGGAACTCGTCGGACTCGAACGCGCCATGCCAGTGGGTGCCGTGCACCACCCCGTGCATCGCGCCCTCCGCGGCACCGTCGAGGTACCGCAGCAGCGGGGGCAGCCGCGGGTCGGCGGTCGACACGTACCCGTGGTGGATCTCGTAGCCGTGCACCGGCACGTCACCCTCGGCCGTGCCGGTCGCCGACCGGACGGTCTTGCGCGCCGCGAAGGTGATCTCCACGGGGAGCAGTCCGAGGCCGGGTACGGTGCCGCGACGGCTCTCCACCGGGTCGTGGACGGCGCGGGCCAGCATCTGGAAGCCGCCGCAGATGCCGAGCAGGGGTCGGCCCCGCGCCACATGGCTGGTGATCGCGTCGGCCAGGCCGGTCTCCCGCAGCCAGGCCAGGTCGGCCACGGTCGACTTGGAACCGGGCAGCACGATCAGGTCGGCGGCGGCCAACTCGGCGGGTTCGACGGTCAGCCGCACCCGCACCCCCGGTTCGGTGGCGAGCGCCTCCACGTCGGTGGCGTTGCTGATCCGGGGCAGCCGGACCACCGCCACGTCGAGCCACTCGGTGCCGTGCGGGGCGGCGGGTCGGCCGAGCACCCGGCCGTACGCCAGCGAGTCCTCGGCGTCCAGCCACAGGTCCAGCGCCCAGGGCAGCACGCCGTACGTCTGGCGGCCGGTGAGCTGGTGCAACGCCGCCAACCCCGGATCGAGCAGCCGGCGGTCACCGCGGAACTTGTTCACCACGAAGCCGGCGATCAGCGCCTGGTCGGCGGGGTCGAGCAGGGCCAGGGTGCCGAACATGGCGGCGAACACGCCGCCCCGGTCGATGTCACCGACCACGATCGTCGGCAGCCCGGCGTGCCGGGCCAGGCCCATGTTCACGTAGTCGCCGTCGCGCAGGTTGATCTCCGCGGGGCTGCCGGCGCCTTCACAGATCACCACGTCGTACGCGGCACGCAGCTCCGCCAACGCGGCGTAGGCAGTCTCGGCCAGCCGGGGCCGCAACGACCGGAACGTGTCGGCGGTCATCGTGTCGACCGCCTCGCCCAGCAACACCACCTGACTGCTCAGGTCGCTGCCCGGCTTGAGCAGCACCGGGTTGAACCGCAGCTCCGGGGCGAGTCCGCAGGCCGCCGCCTGCATCGCCTGGGCGCGGCCGATCTCGCCACCCCGGCCGTCGGCGCCGACGACGACGGCGGAGTTGTTGGACATGTTCTGCGCCTTGAACGGCGCCACCTTCACGCCCTGACGGTGCAGCCAGCGGCAGATGCCGGCGGTGAGCACGCTCTTGCCGGCGTCCGAGGTGGTGCCGGCGACCAGCAGACCACCGGTCATCGCCGGTCGCCGATCATTCGCGCCCGCCGGTGGGCCGGGCGTTCGGCCGGGTGGTACCCGCGACCACGACCGGTCCGGTGACGCTCCGGGCCGGGATCGTCCGGGTGGCCCGACGGGCGACGGCGGCCCGGGTGGCCCGACGGGCGACGGCGCCGGCCAGCCGGCCGACGGTCAGCGGGTGAAGCGCCGCGAGCCCGAGCGCCGCCAGCCCGACGGCACCGGAGATCTTGGCGGCCCGGCCGAGGTGGCGCGCCTCGGGGCGGGGCCCATCGCCGAGGAACGGGCGTACCTCCGAGCGGCCGAAGTAGACGTTGTGCCCACCGAGCCGCACCCCGAGCGCCCCGGCCATCGCCGCCTCGCACTGCCCGGCGTTGGGGCTGGGATGGTCGGCCCGGTCGCGCCGCCACACCCGCCAGGCCCGGGCCCGGTCGCCGCGACCGACCGGAGCGACGGCGACGGTCAACAGGCCGGTCAGCCGCGCCGGTACCAGGTTGAGCAGGTCGTCGAGGCGGGCGGCCGGGGTGCCGAACCGGGCGTAGCGGGCCGACCGGTGGCCCACCATCGCGTCGAGGGTGTTCACCGCGCGGTAGCCCAGCAGCCCGGGCAGCCCGGCGACCGCACCCCAGAACAGCGGGGCGACCACCGCGTCCGAGGTGTTCTCCGCGACCGACTCCACCGTCGCCCGGGCCAACTCGGTCTCGTCCAGCGTCGACGGGTCGCGTCCGCAGAGGTGCCCGAGCCGCTGGCGGGCGGCCGGTAGGTCACCGGCACGCAGCGTCGCACCCATCACCTTCGCCTCGTGGCGCAGGCTGCGTCCGCCGAGCACCGCCCAGGTGCCGGCGGCGACCAGCGCCGCGCGGGCCAGCGGCCGACGCCGGGTACCGAACGCGGCGGCGGCCCCGACCAGCACCGGCCCGCCGACGGCGAGCGTGGTGAAGGCGGCTCCGGCCAGCCGGTCGGGTCGGTAGAGGCGGCGTTCCAGGGCGGTGGCGGCCCGGCCGAAGCCGGCGACCGGGTGCCCACGGCGCGGATCGCCGAGCCACACGTCCAGCGCGTACCCGGCGACGAGTCCCGCCGCGTTCGCTGCCGCACCCGCGTACCGCACCACACCACCTCCGGCCGGCAGCCTAGCGGAGCCCGGCACCTCGACCGGCGCGCCGGCCGAGGCCGGTGGTGGTGTGGTGCGGTACGTGTCACGGCCGGTCAGGCCGGCTGGGGCAGCCGCGGGCGACCCCGCCGACGGCCCGGTCCGGTCGCCCCGGCGCCCGCCCCCGATACCTCCGGACGCCCCGACGACTCACCCGACAGCCCCGACGACCCATCCGGCCCCGACGGCTCATCTGGCAGACTCGACGGCTCCTCGCCGGGCGCCGACGCCGCCGCGTCGAGGGCGTCGAACTCGTCCCGCACCGGGGCAAGCTCATCCGAGCCCGGGTCGGTGCCGTCGTCGAACGGGTCCGGTGGGAGCAGGTCCGACCCCAGGCCACCCCGCGCCGGGGCGAAGCCGGGCAACTCGAAGTCGTCGTCGAGCCCACCGTGGTCGGGCCGGGCGGGCGCCTCGTCGTCCGGCACCGCCTCGGTCGGCTCGCCGTGCACCCGCTGCTCGGCCTCGGGGTCGGAGACGGCGCTGGTGCTCATGCTCGGCCGGTTGCGCAGGAACCGGCCGCGGCCCCGGGACAGGTCGTGGCCGACCGCGACCGCCTCCAGTTCGTAGAGGGTGCGGTGGTTGCCGGCGTCGTCGGTCCAGTCCCGGGTGTAGAGGCGCCCGCAGACCACCACCGGGTCACCGACCATCACCGAGGCGGCCACCCCCTCGGCGAGCTTGCGCCAGCAGTTCACGCGCACCCGCAGGCTGTTCCCGTCCACCCAGCGGCCGCTGTCCCGGTCGAGCCGCCGGGCGGTCGAGGCGACCTTGAAGTTGGCCACCAGGGTGTTGCTCTGCGTGGTGCGCCGCCACTCCGGCGCGGTCAGCACGTTGCCGACAATCGTCACGTAGGTATCGAACATCGTTCCTCCAGTGGGAATCCGGGCAGCTACCTGAGCCGACTCGCCGCCCAGCCTCCGCTCCGTCGGCCGGCTCGGGCCGCCCCGTCGGCCGTACCTGTGGACAACCGGACGGCCTGTGGACGAACGCCTGATCAAGGTCCCGGTGTGCTAGGCCGACCGGCCCTGCCCCCGCCACGCCCGCCGTCGGACGATCGGTACGCACAGGAAACCGTCAGGTTCCGGGCCGGCCCACCTGGGTACGGATTCGTCAACCGCACCTGTGACGTCGAACGAAAGGTCAGCGATCATGATGATGAGCATCGCTTGTTCCGCCCGCGTCCCCGGTCAGGTGCGGCGATGAGCGAGAACCCGGCCACCGTGGCGAAGTGTCTGCGACTCGGTGCCGGCTTCGCGCAGGCCGACTGGGACTGGATCGTGGCCCAGTTCGCCACCCTCGACGCCCGCCTGGCGACCTTCGACGCCGACTCCACCGAACTCGAACTGTCGGTGAAGGACCGGGAGTCGCGCGGTCAACGCGTCACCCTGGAGTGCTGGATCGCCGGTCGGCAGAAGATCGTCACCACCTCGGCAGAGGAGGACCTACGCGCGGCGCTCCACGACGCCCGGGACGACATGCGCCGCAAGCTCAACGACTCGAAGACCCGCCAGGAGCCGCGCAACAACAAGCACCTGCGGGTCACCACCCCGCCCGGCGAGTCGGCCTCGGTCGAGGAGCTGGCCGCCGCCACGACCGACGAGAGGTGATCGGCATGCCGAACGTGCAGCAACCGGAGATGCGTCGCAGCGGCGAGACCCGGCTGGTCCAGGACAGCGACGGTCCGGTCCCGGGTGGCGGCTCCTCGACCAAGCAGGAGCACCGCACGGTACCGGTCGACCAGATCTCCCCGTACGGTCCGGATCGAGGCCGGGCCGCGACCTCGCACGAGCCGACCGACCGCGACGCCCACGGCGACTGACCTGCCGCGCGGTGGCCCCCGTCCCTCAGTCAGGCGGGGGCTACCCTGCGGTAGCTTGGCGGCGTACCGTCGGCGACGTGGAACCGGACCTGCTGGGCTCGCCGTACGAGCGGCACACCATCGACCTGGGCAGCGACGACGAGGGCCAGGTGGTGGCCACCCTGGTCCGCCGCCGGGCCGAACGCCCGAGCCGGCGGGCCGTGCTGTACGTGCACGGCTTCGTCGACTACTTCTTCCAGACCCATCTGGCCGACTTCTTCGCCGCCCGCGGCTGGGACTTCTACGCGCTGGATCTACGCAAGTACGGCCGGAGCCTGCTGCCGCACCAGACCCCCAACTTCTGCCGCGACCTCGGTGACTACTTTCCCGAGTTGGACGCCGCCGCGCAGCTCGTCCGCGCCGAGGACGGACACGACACGCTGCTGGCCATGGGGCACTCAACCGGCGGCCTGATCGTCTCGCTCTGGGCACACGCCCGGCGCGACGCCGGCCTGGTCGACGGCATCTTCCTCAACAGCCCCTTCTTCGACCTCAACGCCCCCTGGTTCGTCCGACGACCCCTCGCGGCCGCCGTCGCGCGCCTGGGCCGTCGGGCGCCGCACCGCGTCCTGCCGTTCGGGCTGGGCACGGTGTACGGCGAGAGCATCCACGCCGACCATCGCGGCGAATGGACGTACGACCTGGCCTGGAAACCGCTCGCCGGCTTCCCGGTACGGGCCGGCTGGCTGGACGCCGTCCGCACCGGCCAGCGGCGGCTGCGGGCCGGGCTGGACATCCCGGTGCCGGTGCTGCTCGCCTGCTCAACCCGGTCTTTCCGGGGCACCCGATGGCACGAATCGGCGGCCCTCGCCGACGCCGTACTCGACGTGGAGCACATGGTCCGCTGGGCGCCCCGCCTCGGTCAGCACGTCACGGTGACCCGCTTCGACGGCGGCCTGCACGATCTGACGCTCTCCGGCCCCGGCGTACGGGAGAGGGTCTTCACCGAGGTGGGGCGCTGGGCGGACGCCTTCCTCGGCGCCGGACCGACCCCCACCGACCCGGCCGCACCCACCAACCCGGCCGCACCCACCAACCCGGCCGCACCCACCAACCCGGCCGCACCCACCAACCTGGCCGTACCCGCCGCCCGCCGCCCGGCTCACGGCGCACCGGCGGCCAACCCCGAGGCGGCCGACGCGACCGCCTGAACACGGCCGACAGCCCCGAGTAACCGGGTGCACGACATCGACGCCGCGTGCGACGCTGACCCGGCCACCCATTCCGTCGCGCGAGGCCCGGGCGGCGGTACCCTTCTCGCGCGATACCACGTTGCGCCCGTAGCTCAGCGGATAGAGCAGGGGACTTCTAATCCCAAGGCCGCAGGTTCGAATCCTGCCGGGCGCACATCCACTTTCCCTCTCCTGGCTGCCTCGGTAGGGCTGTTCGTGCTGCCTGCCACGCTCGACGATCGCCTGCTGGATCCTCGTGAGCCGTGCCGGAGACAGGTCCTCGGTTTGGCGTGATTTCATGCTGAAATTTTTATTTCAGCATGAAATCACCGTCCTGGAGACAACAGACCTCGGACACATCACTCACGGTGCCGAACTCCCACCCCGCGACTCGACCGGGGTCACGGCCGCTGCCCGGCCTACCGGGTGCCGCAGCGCGTCGAGCTTGGCCGGTTCCCGCTTTCATCGAACAGCTTTCATCGAACGGGAACCGGCCAGGATTGGGGGCGGGTCGCGGGTCAGACGGCGGTTTGGCAGGGGATGTTGTTGAGGCGGAAGTCGGTGGGGCGGTTGTTGGTGCCGGAGTAGGTGGCCTGGAAGCCGAAGCTGGCCGTGCCGTTGGTCGGTAGGGCGGCGTTCCAGGCGGCGTTGCGCGCGGTCACGGTCCGCCCGGACTGAGTGACCTGTGCGTTCCAGCCGCCGGTGACCTGCTGGTTACCGCCGAACGACCAGGTCAGGGTCCAGCCGTTCAACGGGGCACCGCCATTGGTGACGCCCACCTCGGCGGTGAAGCCGGTGTTCCACTGGTTGGCCGTCCAGTTCACCGTGCAGGCCGCCGGGCCAGCGGTGGGCGGCGGGCTGGTGGGAGGCGGGCTGGTGGGAGGCGGCGTGGTGGGAGGCGGCGTGTTGGCGTCGCGGGGCGGGAAGCGCAGGATGCGGTCGTCGGCGGCGGCGGGCGTGCCCCGACCGTCGCGGTTGCTGGTGGCTACCCAGAGCCAGCCGTCCGGGCCGTACTCCACGGTGCGCAGCCGGCCGTACGCGCCGACGAGTTCGGCGGTCGGGGTGCCCACCGCCCCGGTGCCGGTCAGCGGCACGTTCCACAGTCGGTTGCCGCGCAGGCTGGCCACGAAGAGTCGGTCGCCGGCGATGGTGGCGCCGCTCGGTGATGCCTCGGCGGGGGTCCAGGTGAGCAGCGGATCGCGGAAGCGGGGGTCACCGGCGCGTCCCTCCACGGTGGGCCAGCCGTAGTTGCCGCCTGCGACGATCAGGTTGACCTCGTCCCAGGTGTTCTGTCCGAACTCGGTGGCATATAGTCGGCCCTGGGCGTCCCAGGCCAACCCCTGCACGTGTCGGTGGCCGAGGCTGTAGACCGGTGAGCCCGCGATCGGGTTGTCCGGTGGCACGGTGCCGTCCGGCCGGATCCGCAGGATCTTGCCGCTGCGGCTCTGCGGATCCTGTGCCGTGGCGGTCTGTCCGGCGTCGCCGACGCCGACGTAGAGCAGCCCGTCTGGGCCGAAGGCGATCCGGCCTCCGTTGTGGATGGCCGCTCGGGTCAGCCCGGTGAGGATCGGTTGCTGGGTCTGCGGGGCGGTGAGCCGGAACCGGGCGATGCGGTTGTCGGTCGCGGTGGTGAAGTAGACGTAGATCCAGCCGTCCTGGGCGTAGCTCGGTGAGACGGCGAGGCCGAGCAGACCACCTTCGCTGGTGGGGGTCACGCCGGAGATCTGGGCGACCGTTTCGGGCTGCTGTCCCGGGCGGACCCGGACGACCTGACCGGTGGGCCGTTGGGCCACCAGGGCGCTGCCGTCGGGCAGGAAGTCCATCCCCCACGGGACCTGGAGCCCGGTGGCGACGGTCTCCGGCCGGGTGAAGTCGAAGTCGCCCACGGCCAGCGGTCCGGGTGCCGCGTTCCCGGCACCACCGGGCTGGCGTTCGGCGTTCGGCACCGCACCGGCGAGTCCGCCGAGGCCGACGCTGCCGGCGACCAGACCGGCGGTGAGTGCGACTCCGATCGCGAGTCGGATCCTCATGCCACCTCCCATTAAATCGACATCGATCGATCTATGTTACGGCATTCCCGGCCCACTTGCGACCGGCGGGAACCACTGGGCGGCCCAGGTCGACCACCACGAGCGGGAGGCGGCGACCCCTGTCGGTAGCGGCGATCCGTCCGAGTCGCACGATGGCGAAGCACCCGGGCAGCCGCCCGAGCCGGGCCGACGAGAGTCGGACGCGCCGCCGCACGTAGACAGCGAATCCGCTGCTCAGAAGGGCCGGCAAGGCTTCGGCGCGGCGGCCGGTACGGCTGCGGTCGACGAGCCCCGGCGACACTCGCGAGCCGGATCCGGCGCGCCCGGCGGCAACGCGCCCGGCACCGAACGTAACCGGCGGCCGCTGCTCATGTTATTCTCCGACGTCGATTTCCCAGCGCGTACCCGGATCGGGTCGTTTGTCACAAAGGACGCGTTCCCGATGCTGGCCCTGCCCACCCTGACCGTGTCGCCGAGCGGCGCGGTGGAACGGCCGGCGGCCGGGGCGTTCGCGTTCATCTTCACCCGGCTGCCGGCGCTGCTGCGGATCTCCTGCGGGCTGGTCGGCGCGGGGGTGGCGCTCGCCGTGCGTACCCCGCCGGTACGCACCGAGCTGCTGGTACCGGCGGTCGCGGTGCTGACCGCGTGGTCCGTCTGGTACGCGCTGCGCGCCTGGCGGCACGGCATCGGCGCCGCGCTGGTCATCGGGGACGTACTGCTCACCGGCGTCACCTGCCTGGCGATCCCGGTCCTGGTGGCGCCGGAGGTACTGCCCGGCGAGGCCAGTTGGATCGCGGTACTGGCCAGCACCACCGTGATCAACGCGCAGGCCACCGCCCCGGCACGCTGGTCCATCCCGGCGGGGTTGCTGGTCACCGCCGCCTACGCCGTCGGTGCCCACACGGCCGGGCACCCCGCCGAGGCGAGCGCCCACGCCGCGACCCTGCTGGCGCAGACCGCCTGCACGGCGATGATGACCGCGGTGATGCGCCGCCGCATGGCGCGGGCCGATGCCGCCTTCCTGGCGAACCAACGCGCCTCCCGCGCGGCATTGGTCGCCCGGACCGCCCGGGCGGCGGAGCGGCAACAGAACCGCGACCTGCACGACACGGTGTTGGCCACGCTGACCATGGTCGGGCAGGGCGCGGTCGCCGGCCCGTCGACGGCATTACGCGAGCGCTGCGCCGCCGACCTGCGTACCCTCGCGGTCCTGGCCGAGGCCCGGTCGATGCCGACCGACACCTCCGTGCGGCTGGACGAGCGGCTGCGGGAGGTGTTGGCCCGGCTGCCCGCCCTGCCCGTCAACGCCGACCTGCCGCCTGGCGTGGTCCCGGCGCCGGTGGCCGAGGCGATCGCGGAGAGCGCCCACGCGGCACTGTCCAACGTCGCCCGGCACGCACCCGGCGCCACCACCACGCTGCGCCTGCGGATCACACGCGGCAGCGTCGTGGTCGAGGTGCGCGACGACGGTCCCGGCTTCGACCCGGCCACCGTCCCCGAGCACCGGTACGGCCTACGCGAGTCGATCCACGGCCGGATGGCGGCGGTCGCCGGGCGGGCCGAGGTGGACTCCGCGCCCGGACACGGCACCCGGATCCGGTTGGAGTGGTCGGATGTCGGCTGAACCGGAACTCACCCACCTGCCCCGGTTACCGACCTCGCGCGGCATCGTCCCCACCCCACGGACGGACACCGGCCGAGCGGCGACCGCGGAGGTCCGCGCCGGCCGAGCGGCGACCGCGGAGGTCCGCGCCGGCCGGGCGGCGGCCGCGGTGGCACGCATCTCGGACCGAGGCGCCCGGATCGTGGCGGTCACCATCGCGCTGGTCTGGCACCTGGCGATCGGCCTACCGGCCGTGCTGGGCTACCGCACGGAGCTGGCCGTACCGCAGGTGGTGATCGGCGGTTGGCTGCTGGTGGCAGCCGTCGGGGCGTTCGCCGGGGTACGGCTGCTGCGGGACACCGCGCTGCCGGCGCTGCCGATGGCCGGGCTGCTGCTGGCGGTCGACGTGGCGGTCTTCGCCGCGGTGGGCCGACCGCAGTTGTTCAGCCCCGCCAACTGGGTCTGGGGCACCCTGGCGTGGTTCTTCCTGGTGGTGCTCTGGGGTCGGCCGGTGCGCTGGCTACTCGCGCTGCTGGCCGCGCACGCGGGCATCGCGCTGACCGCCGTCGCGCTGTACGGGGCGACCGGTGCCGCCGACCTGGCCCGCGCCGGGATGGCCCTCTACGGCACGTCGTCGCTGCCGGTGGCGGTCTTCACCGGGGCGCTGGCGCTGGCGGTGTCGTCGCGGGACCGGGCCGCCAGCGCCGCGGCGGCCAACGCCATGCTGGCCGAGCGGGAGGCCGCCGAGCGCGCCCGCAGCGAGCGGCATGACCGGCTCGCCCTGGTCAGCGGGGCCGCCACCGACGTGCTCACCGAACTGGCGCAGGGGCGGGCCGACCCGGCCGATCCGGAGGTACAGCGGCGGTGCGTACGCGCCGCGACGCGGCTGCGCCGGTTGATCGCCGAATCCGACGACGTGCCGCATCCGCTGCTGCACGAACTGCGGGCCGCGGCCGACCTGGCCGAGCGCAACGGCCTGCCGATCGACCTGGTCACAATTGGCACACCGCCACCGCTGCCGGTGCAGATCCGCCGGGGCCTGGCCGATCCGCTCACCGCCACCCTCGCCGACGCGCGGGACTGGGCTCGGCTGACCATCGTCGCCGGCCCGGACGAGGTGGTGATCAGCCTGGTCACCCCCGACCGGACAGGTCCGGAGGTGGTCGGGCCGCCCGCGGAGGGCCGTGACGGGCAGGTGGAGCACCTCGACGAACGGGACGGGAAGATCAGATGGACGCAGACGCGCTGGCATCGATGAGGCCGGCCCGGCCCATCGGTGTGGCGATCGTGGACGACCATCCGGTGGTCATCGACGGGGTGCGTGCCTGGCTGGCCACCGAGCCGCGGTTGACCGTACTGGCCACCGGGGACGACCCCGACACGGTGCTGCGGGCCGCCCCGCACGCCGACGTGGTCCTGCTCGACCTGCGCCTGCACGGTCGGGTCGTACTGGACAAGCTGGCCGAGTTGAGTGCCGCCGGGCGTCGGGTGGTGGTCTACTCGGAGCATTCGGATCCGCCGACGATCCTCGCCGCGCTGGACGCCGGCGCGGTGGCGTTCCTGGCCAAACACGAGGGTCGGGAACACTGCGTGGCGACCGTGTTGGAGGCGGCGAGTGACCGCCCGTACGTGGCGCCGGCGTTGGCCGGTGCGATGGTCGGTGACTCCCGGCCGGATCGGCCGATGTTGTCCGACAAGGAACGTGAGGCGCTGCTGTTGTGGTTCCAGTCGATGTCCAAGGCGTCGGTGGCGCGGCGGATGCGGATCAGCGAGCACACCGTGAAGCAGTACGTCGACCGGGCGAGGATCAAGTACAGCCGGGCGGGTCGGCCGGCCGCCACGAAGGCGGCGCTGCTCGCCCGGGCGATCGAGGACGGTCTCATCCGACCGGAGGAGATCGGTATCTACCGGTCGCACGCGTCGGCCGATTGGCCGACCCCCTAACGGGCGTCATGACACCACGGGTCCGGCTGGGCGACGCTCGTACGCAGATGCCGTCTGCACCGGAGGTTCGTGACGATGCACGATGACGCGTCCCCGTTCTTCATCGCCCCGCATCGGTTCGACGCGGTGGAGGACGACGGCGGCCCGGTCCTGGACCGGCGGCACGAACTGGTGCCGGAGAGCGGCGAGCGGACACTCGGCCGGCACCGCCTGGACGTGGCGGGCTACCTGCTCGGGCCGACCGAGGCCCGGCACCGGTGGGCGCTGCCCGCGGCGGTCACGTTGACCGTCACCGACCACCGGCTGGCGTACGTCGGCACCGGCTCCCAGCTGGCCCTCGTCGGCGCCCGCCACCGCCGCAACAGCCGGACGTCGGCGTTGGTGAGCGGGCAGATCAGGTGGCAGTGGCCGTCCCGGCTGGAGTTGTCGCCGGCCACCGAGGGCGGTCCCGCGCGGCTGCTGGTGGTCTGCGACGCGCTGCGCACCATCCAACAACCGGCGCTCGCGCTGCTCGGCCCGGCCGGGCAGATCGAGCAGCTGGCCCAGGAGATCCGTCGGGCCGTGGCCACGTTCCGGCTGACCCGACCCGAACTGGTGGACTTGTCCCCGCCGGAGCGGGACGCGCTGTCGCGGCTCGCCCTCGTGGCGCCGGGCCCCGGCCCGGGGCGGGTGGTGCTGCCCGGGTCGCTGCCGGTCGAGTTCCACTCCCGCGACGACTACTACCGGCCCCGGCACGCCGACGAGCCGCCCTACGGCGCGGTCTCCGGCCAGCGGTAGGGGCCACCGCGCCGTCACCCGGTGTGGGTGCGGCGGTCCGCGGCGTCGAGCGCGACGGCCTGCTCCGGGGTCGGTGCGTCGCCGCCGAGGTGGGCCGGCAGCCACCACCGGTCCGCCGGGTCGGTGGGCTGGTCCGGGTACTGCCGCTGGGCCCGGTCGACCAGCGCCTGCAACCGCGACTTCAGCTCGCCGCTCATCGCGTTGGCGTCCGGATAGTCGGCCGGCTCCATCGGCTCCCCGACCAGGATGGTGATCGGCGTGTGCCGCCGGGTGAGGGTGCGCGGCCGGCCCTTGGTCCACAGCCGTTGGGTACCCCAGAGCGCCACCGGCAGCACCGGGACGCCCGCCTCGCGGGCCATCCGGGTGCTGCCACTCTTGAGTTCCTTCACGGTGAAGGAACGGCTGATGGTCGCCTCCGGGAAGACCCCGACCACCTCGCCGGCCCGCAACGCGGTCACTGCGGCGGCGTACGACTGGGCACCGGCGGCCCGGTCCACCGGGATGTGCCGCATCCCGCGCATCAGCGGCCCCGACACCCGGTGCCGGAACACCGCGTCCTTCGCCATGAACCGGACCCGCCGCCGGGACTCCAACGCCCCGAGCCCACAGAAGATGAAGTCCAGGTAGCTGACGTGGTTGCTGGCCAGCACCGCACCGCCGGTACGCGGTACGTGGTGGGAGCCCTCGACGGCGAGCTTCAGGTCGAGAACCCGGAACATCGTCCTGGCGGCGGCGATCACGGGCGGATACACGAGTTCCGGCATCCGGCAACTTTACCCCGAGTAGGTTACGCGCCAGTAGGGGCGTGTGCGTCGGCCGTCACTCGGCGAGTTTGTGCAGGTCGAGCCGGCCACGGGCGAAGGCGTCCACCCGACCCCAGCGGCCCGGGATGTCCAACACCTCGATCCGGCCCATGCCCACCGGCAGCCGCGGCTCCACCGCCAGGTGCCCCTCGTGCGGTTCCAGGCCCAGCATCGTCCGCAGCAACAGCAGCGGCGCCCCGGTCGACCAGGCCTGCGGGCTGCACGCCGTCGGATACTCCACCGGGAACTTCGTCTGCTCCCGCGGATAGCCGCCGAACGCCTCCGGCAGCCGCCCGTCGAAGTACCGCGCGGCCTCCAGGATTCCGTTCGCCACCGTGGCCGCCTCCTCGGCGAAGCCGTACCTGCGCAGCCCCCAGGCACAGAAGGAGGTGTCGAAGGGCCAGACCGTGCCGTTGTGGTACCCGATGGGGTTGTACCTGACCTCGCCCTCGGCCAGGGTCCGCACCCCCCAGCCGGTGAAGAGCCGGTCCCCCACCAGGTGCGCGGCGATCTGCTCGGCCCGGTCGTCGGCGACGATCCCGCTCCACAGCAGGTGCCCGATGTTGGAGCTGAGCACGTCGCACTGCCGCCCGTCCGGGTCGAGCGCGAGCGCGTAGAAGCCCCGGTCGGCGACCCACCAGTCCCGGTTGAACCGCTCCTTCAGCTCGGCTGCCTCCCGCTCCAACTGGTCGGCGTACCCGGGGTCGTCCCAGAACTCGCGGGCCAGCCGCGCCGCGCGGACCTTCGCGTCGTACGCGTACCCCTGTACCTCGCAGGTGGCCCGCGGGAACGGCGGCAGGGCGCCGTCGGCGTACGAGATGGAGTCCCAGGAGTCCTTCCAGCACTGGTTCTCCAGGCCGGTGTCGGTGTTGCGCCGCTCGTACCAGATGTAGCCGTTACCGACCAGGTCGGCGTAGTCGTCGATCCAGCGCAGCGCCCGACGGCACTCCTGCTCCAACTCCTTGACCAGGGCGGCGTCACCGCTCCACCGCTCGTACTCGTCGAGCAGCACCACGAACAGCGGGGTGGCGTCCACCGAGCCGTAGTACGGCGAGTGCGGCTGCTCCTCGAACGCGGCGCTCTCGCCGTAGCGCATCTCGTGCAGGATCCGGCCCGGGTCCTCCTCGCGGAAGTCGTCGAACCGGGTGCCCTGTAGGGCGCCGAGGATCCGCAGCGTGGTCGCGCTCAGCTCGGGGGTGAACGGCAGCGTCTGCAGGCAGGTGAGGATGCTGTCCCGGCCGAACATGGTCATGAACCAGGGCAGGCCGGCGGCAGGCAGCGTCTGACCGCCGAGCGACAGCGGCGCGAAGCGCAGGGCGGCCAGGTCCACGATGCACTGCCGGTAGGTCGCCGCCACCTGGTCGTGCTCGCTGTTCACCTTCGGTGCCTTGGCGATCCACTCCTCCAGGTCGTGCTGCAGCGCGAGCCGCTCGGTGCCGTGCACCCGCAGCCCGATACGCAGGTCCCGTCCGCCGGGGCCGAGCGCCTGGGTGTGTACGTCGATGTTGGTGTCCCACTGCTCGTTCGGTTCGAGGTGGACGGTGTAGGAGAAGCCGTTGCGGTCGTACCGGGCCGGCTCGGAGGACGAGATGAGGGTCTCCCGCCGGAAGTTGCCCCGCCGGTAGCCGAGCCGGAGCTGGTCGGCGTCCGCCTCGGCGTACACCTCGCCCTTCTTGTTCAGGATCTCGTCCTTGACCTCGAACAGGTCGGCGAAGTCGGCGGCGGCCTCCATCCGGATCTCCAGGTCGACCGCCTTCTCGTCGTGGTTGAGGATGGTGATGCTCTCCCGGAAGCTCCCGCCGACCGCCCGCTCCCGGATGATCGACAGCTTCGCGTCGACGTAGTGCGTGGCCAGGCCCGGCACCAGGAAGAAGCGCGACTCGTAGTACTGGAGGTCGTCGTAGGAGAGCGCGTTGAGCCGCTCTCCGTTGACCGTGAGCACCCACTTGGACAGGAAGCGGGTGTCGATGGAGAACAGTCCGGTCGGCTCGGTCGGGGTCGCCTCGATGTCCCCGGTGGCCTCGGACACGACGAAGGTGTTGCCGTCCAGGATCCGTACGGTGTGGCTCGGCGCCATCAGCGCACCTCCTTACGGTAGCGACGGGGGCCCTCGGTGTACGGCGGCCCGGGAAAGATGCGTTCCAGCTGCACGATCAGCCGCGCGTCGCCGGTGACCGTCATGTCCCCCCGCAGCAGCGCCGCCAGCCCGTTCTCGCGCCCGGTGACCAGTTCCTCGAACATCGCCGGGCTGGTGCCGATGACCGTGTCCGCCTCCATGTCCTGCCGGCTGACCTGGATCTCGCCCCGCTCGATGCGCACCAGCCAGTGCATGGTCTGCGGTCCCTCGTGCAGGTCGAAGCGCAGGGTTCCGGACAGCTTCGCCAGCAGGGGGTCGTACCCCCGATGGTCGAGATCCTCGAAGAACCGAGTGGTCGCGTCCGCCATCGGGCCCTCCCCTCCCGTCGATCCGGTCCCGGCCCACCGGAGGCGTACGTCCGCTCTCCGACCGGCCTTCGCGTCCGAGCAGGATCCCCACCCGCCAGGCGGTCAACCTCGCCTGGATCGGGTGAGCGGACCGTGGTCCCGCGCCCGACCACGGACGCGCGGAGGCCGGCTCCCCGTCTCCCGGGAAGCCGGCCTCCGCCGGGTGGATCAGTTGTTCGGGTTGTCGGCGCTGATGTCGGCGAGCACCGACTGCGGCTCCCGCTCGACGGCCAGGTCACCCATGGACACCAGGCCGATCAGCCGGCCGTCCTCGATCACCGGCAACCGCCGCACGGCGTACGTCCGCATCAGGTCGGCGGCGGCCACCGCGTCGTCGTACTGACTGACGGTGATCACGTCCTTGGTGGTGAGCTGGTTGAGCCGGGTGGTGTTCGGGTCCAGGTTCCCCGCCACCCCGCGGACCGTGATGTCCCGGTCCGTGAGGATGCCGACCACGTTGTCGCCGTCGGTCACCACCACGTCGCCGATCGCGGAGTCACGCATCTCCTGGGCCGCCGCGACGAGGGTGTCGTTGCCGTCCATGGTCACCAACCGGGTCGTCATGAACTCTCCGACCGTTGTCATGGTGCCTCCCTCTCGGTGTAGGGCAACCACGTGTCTACCCGACGGCTCCGACCAGTAACGCCGAGCCGCCCGACCCGACCGGTGACGCCGGCCGACCGGTGGGCACCCCGGCCGCGGGGCGCGGGTCAGCCCTGTGCTGGGAGGCCGTAGACCCGCTCCACGGGCAGCCGCAGCACCACCCGGCGGTCGGCCACCATGGCCCGGCGGTAGTCGTCCCAGTCCGGGTGTTCCGCACCCCGGATCGACCGGTACAGCTCGACCAGTTCGGAAACGGTCGGGTCGTCCGGTTCCACCGCCACCGGGGTCAGCTCGGCCTGCCCCTCCACCACCGCGTACGCCCAGCCGTCCGCGCTGCTGACGTGGAGGCTGGCGCGTGGGTCGCGGCGCAGGTTCGCGGTCTTCGCCCGGCCGTCGGTCACCGACACGCGGATCAGCTCGTCGGCTCGGTCGAAGCCGTAGATCACATTGGACAGTTGCGGTCGGCCGTCCCGCTTCAGGGTGGCCAGCACCCCGAGGGAACGGTCGGCGACGAGGTCGAGCAGCGCCGATCGGTTCTGGTCGTCGGTCACGAGATCCTCCCGGGTCAGCGTTCGGCGGCCACCAGCTCGGCGAGCTGCACCGCGTTGAGTGCCGCGCCCTTGCGCAGGTTGTCGTTGGAGCAGAACAGGGCCAGGCCGTGCTCGACGGTCTCGTCGGCGCGGATCCGGCCCACGTACGTCGGATCCTGCCCGGCGGCCTGCAACGGCGTCGGCACGTCAGTCAACGCCACGCCCGGGGCGCCGTCGAGCAGTTGGTGTGCCCGCTGCGGGCTGATCGGCCGGGCGAACCGGGCGTTGATCTGCAACGAGTGCCCGGTGAAGACCGGCACCCGGACGCAGGTGCCGGAGACCTTCAGACCCGGGATCTCCAGGATCTTACGGCTCTCGTTGCGCAGCTTCTGCTCCTCGTCGGTCTCCGCCGAACCATCGTCGACGATCGAACCGGCCAGCGGGAGCACGTTGAACGCGATGGGCCGGGCGAACGAGCGGGGGGCGGGGAACTCCACCGCGGCACCGTCGAAGGTGAGCCCGGCCGCGTCCTCGGCCACCTTGCGTACCTGCTCGTCCAGCTCGGCGACGCCGGACAGCCCGGCACCCGAGACCGCCTGGTACGTCGAGACGACCAGGCCGACCAGTTCCGCCTCGGCGTGCAACGGCCGCAACACCGGCATCGCGGCCATCGTCGTGCAGTTCGGGTTGGCGATGATGCCCCGCGGACGGCGCGCGGCGGCGTGCGGGTTGACCTCGGCGACGACCAGCGGCACCGCCGGGTCCATCCGGAAGGCCGACGAGTTGTCGATGACCACCGCACCGGCGGCGGCCACCCGTGGCGCCAGCTCCTTCGCGCTGCCCTTGCCGGCGGAGAAGAGCACGATGTCCAGCCCCGAGTAGTCGGCGGTGGCCGCGTCCTCGACGGTGACCTCCTCGCCGCGCCACGGCAGCGTACGCCCGGCCGAACGCGCCGACGCGAAGAACCGCACCTGCTCGGCCGGGAACTCCCGGTCCGCCAACACCTGCCGCATGACGCCACCGACCTGGCCGGTCGCGCCCACAATGCCGATCCTCATGCCCGCGAGGCTACCGAGCCGAACGGGTCGAACGGGAACGCTTTCCCACCGCTCGGGGTGGTCGCGGCGAGGTCCGCGCCGCCCCGCGCCGGGACAGCCGCCCGGCGAACCGGCCGTCGACCCGGAAGATCGACGCCGCCGCGCCTTCCCCGGCCGCAACATCTCAGCCCGGCCCCACCGGCACGGCGACCGACATCACATCGGCGGCCCGGTCCGGAACCGCGCCGCCGTCCCCGATTCAGTAGACTGCGACCCGCCATGGAATCGAGCGTCCGGGTCACTCTCGCCGGTGCCGCCGTGCTCGTGGCCGCCGCCGGCAACCTGCTGGCGATCGTGCTGCTGCCCTGGGCCCACTACGGCGCGCTGACGATGGGGCTCGACCGGTTCCCCGGCTGGCCCTGGCACGCCACCGCCGTCGCCGTGCTGTACGCCGCCGCGCTCTGGGCCCTGCTGGCCGCACCGCAGCGGCGACGGCCGGTGATCGTGCTCAGCGCACTGGCCGGGCTCGCCGCCGCCGGCTCCGCCGTGGCGCTGGCCCTGCGGTACGACGAGGCGAGCCTCTTCTTCGACCGGTACGTCCCGGCGGTCATCCCCGCGCACGGCACCGGCGCACCGGTCGCCGTACTGTCGGTGCTGGTCTGCCTGACCGCGGTCGGCTCCCGCTGGCCCCGGTCGACCGGGGCGGGATAGCCCCGGTCGACCGGCGGATCAGCCCACCGGATGGTCGACGACCTCACCCAGACCGGTGGCGACGAGTTCGTCCCGGATCAGCGCGGCGTCTCCCTCCACCACCAGGGTCAGCGACTCCGGGTGCAGGTGGGTGGCGGCGGCGGCCGAGACCTGCGCCACGTCGGCGGCGAGCAGCGACTCGCGCAGCCGGGCGTGGTAGTCGTCCGGCAGGTCGTGCACCACCAGCGTGGTCAACGCCCCGGCGATCGCCCGCGGGCTCTGCAGTTCGACCGAAAGCTGGCCGGCCCGCCAGGAGCGGGCCACCGCCAACTCGTCCTCGGTCACCCCACCGGCCCGGGTCCGGGCGATCTCACCGACCGACTCCACCAGCGCGGGCGCGGTGACCGCGGTCTGCACCCCGGAACTGACCGCGAACCGGCCGAACCGGCGAGACGAGGCGAACTCGCCCCGGATGCCGTACGTGTAGCCGCGTACCTCGCGGATCAGATGGTTCAGCCGGGAGGTGAACGCGCCGCCGAGCACCGTGCCGGCCAACGCGATCGGCACGTGGTCCGGGTGGGCGCGGTGCGGCGCCGGGTGCCCGAGCCGCAACGTGGACTGCACCGAACCGGGCCGGTCCACCAGGATGATCCGGCGCCTGTCGTGTCGCGGCACCTCGATCGGCGTACCCCGGTCCACCGGACCACCACCGGTACCGGCGAAGGCCGCCGCGGCGAGCCCGTCCAGGTCGATCCGGTCCAGGTCACCGGCGACCACCAGGGTGCCGGGGCGGATGAACCACTCCGAGTGGAAGACGGTGACGTCCTCCACGTCCAGGCCGGCGACCGAATCCGGGTCGCCGTACATCGGGCGGCCCCACCGGTTGTCGGCGCCGAACAGGTCGGCCCGCAGCACCGCGTCGGCGCGCGGGCCGGGGTTCGCCCAGTCCATCCGCAGCGCGGTCGCCTCGTCGTCGCGTACCCGCCGCACGTCGTCCGGGTCCAGTCTCGGCGTACGCACCGCCTCGGCGAGCAGCTCCACGGCCGCACCCAGCCGGTCCACCGGCACCTGCACGCTGGCCTGGAAGGTGTCCCAGTCCAGCCCGGTCACCAGCTCGGTGCCGAGCGCCTCGATGGCCAGGGCGTAGGCGGTGGCGTCGCGCTGGCCGGTGCCCTCCTCCAGCGCCTTGGCGAGCACTCCGCCGAGCCCCTCCTTGCCCACCGGCTCCCGGCCGGCGCCCGCGTCGAGCAACAGCAACGCCACGGCGAGGTTCTGCCCGGGCAGGTGCGCGGCGACCACCTGGCCGCCCGCCACGACCCGGCGGACCACCTGCGGAAACCGGTACGGGCGAGCCGCGCCCGGACCGGGACGTTCGGCGATGAGAGTCACTGGGCCAACCTTTCGTTCGCGACTGCGGGGCTCGCTGCTGCCAGGTCGCGGCACCCCAACGGGCCGCGCCGCTCACTCCTCGCGCTCACCGAGCCAACCTTTCGTTCGCGACTGCGGGGCTCGCCGCTGCCAAGTCGCGGCACCCCAACGGGCCGCGCCGCTCACTCCTCGCGCTCACGGGGTCTCCTCGGGGCGGTAGGTCAGGGTCACCCGGTCGGCAGCGGTGAGTACCTCGGCGGCCACCTCGGCGATCTGGTCGGCGGTGACCGCGAGCCAGCCCGGCAGCCGGTCGGCCACGGTGGCCGGGTCGCCGAACTGGGTAGCGTACCGGCCCAGCGCGTCCGCCCGTCCGTCCACAGTCGACATCTGGCGCCACCAGGCGGTGGTCAGCAGCGCCTTGGCCCGGTCCAGCTCGGTCGGAGTGACCGGCACGGTGGCCAACTCGTCGACCACCTCCGCCAACCCTTCGGCCAGCCGTTGCCCGCTCACCCCGGGCCGGGCCGTGGCGGTGGCGATCAGCGGTGCCGGCGCGTGCGCCAGGTCCACCCCGTACGCGCCGACCAGATCCGGCTGCGCGATCCGCTCGCCGTCGGCGAGCCGCTGGTAGAGACGGCTGCCCCGGCCGCTGCCGAGCACCGTGGCCAGTACGGTCACCACGTCGTGGTTCGGCGTACCGAACGGGTAGGTGCGGTGCGCGACGTACACCCGGGGGGCCGGCACGTCGGTGACCACCGTCTCCTCGGTCGGCACGCCGGTGGCCGGGACCACCCGACCGTCGGGGGCGACCGGGATCTCGGCGCGGGCCGGGATGGCGCCGAAGTACTTCTCGGCCAGCGCGACGACCTCCTCGACCCCGGTGTCACCGACCACGGTGAGCACCGCGTTGTTCGGTGCGTAGTAGGTCTGGTGGAACGCCTGGAAGGTGGCCAGGTCGGCGGCGTTCAGGTCGGCCATCGAGCCGATGGTGGCGTGGTGGTACGGGTGGCCCGGCGGATAGAGCAGCGGCAGCAGCCGCAGCCACGCGTCGCCGTACGGCACGTTCTCGTACCGCTGGCGGCGTTCGTTCTTCACCACGTCACGCTGGTTGTCCAGCGTCTCCTGGGTCAGCGCCGGCACCAGGCCACCCATCCGGTCGGCCTCCAGCCAGAGCGCCAACTCCAGGTGCTCGGCCGGGACCGTCTCGAAGTAGTTCGTCCGGTCCGGGTTGGTGGTGGCGTTCAGGGAGCCACCCGCCCCTTGCACCAGCTTCATGTGTTCGGTCTTCGCCACGTTCACCGAGCCCTCGAACATCAGGTGCTCGAACAGGTGGGCGAAGCCGGTCTGACCGGCCGGCTCGTGCCGGGAGCCGACGTCGTACCAGAGGTTCACGGCGACCGCCGGGGCGGTGCGGTCCTCGCTCACCACCACGCGCAGGCCGTTGTCCAGTCGGGTCGTCGAGATGGGCCAGGGGTAACCACTGTCGGGCATGGCACCGACGCTATCCGATCTCCGGCGGCTGACACGGCCGGGACGCGGCCGGTGCCGGCCAGCACGTCGGCGGGGATCAGTCCGGCGGCTCGATCGGGGTCACCGTCTCCGCCGAGCTACGCCGCTCCAGCACCGTGTCCGGTGCGGCGTTGTGGTCGGCCGCCCGCAGGTCCGACTCGGTCAGAATCGCGTCGGCCTGCGCCTCGGAATCCTCGCTGCCGACGGCCGCCTCCTCCGGCAGCAGGTGGGCCCGGGACTCGATCCGCTCCTGGTCGCTCTTCGCGTCGCTCATGCCGCTTCCATACCCCCACCGCCTCCCCCGCACGCGCGAAACGACGGACCCGCTCAGGAGCGGAACGGGCCGCGCACCTCGTAGGTGATGCCACCGGAGGACGATCCCGAGGTGCCGCGCTGCGAGAAGAATGTTCGGTGGCGCTGGACGGACCGCCAGCTTCATCGATGAAGATGAACGTAGGGCGAGGCGTCGCCGACAAGGGGGTGAGCACCGCCCCACCGTCGGGTACGCTTACCGACGTGACGCGGTCGTATCGATGGTTTAGGCAGCCGGCTCGCAAGCCGGTGACTTCACCATGATCTGACGTCACCGTTCACGAGCCGGCCGGGCAGGAGCTTTCGTTCCTGCCCTTTCGCGTACGAGCAGCCGGCTCGACCCGGGCACCGGCCCCGGGTGCGGTCGGCGGAAGGATGCCCACCGTGCCGACCCCGGACAATCACCGGGTCATCGATCAGCGGATCGACCGTGTCGTACCGCTGACCACCCCGGCCCTGCTGCACCACGAGCTGCCCCTGGACGACGAGCTGACCTCGACCGTGCTGGCCGGTCGACGCGCCGTCGGCCAGGTGCTGGACCGCGCCGACGACCGGTTGTTGGTGGTGGTCGGCCCCTGCTCGGTGCACGACCCGGCCGCCGCCCTGGAGTACGCGCACCGGCTGCGCGAGGCAGCCGCCCGGGTCGCCGACGACCTGCTGGTGGTGATGCGGGTCTACTTCGAGAAGCCGCGCTCCACGGTGGGCTGGAAGGGCCTGATCAACGACCCCGGGCTGGACGGTTCCGGCGACGTCAACGCCGGGTTGCGCACGGCCCGCGCGCTGCTGCTCGACGTGCTGCGCCTCGGCCTGCCGGTGGGCTGCGAGTTCCTCGACCCGATCACGCCGCAGTACATCGCGGACACGGTGGCCTGGGGTGCGATCGGGGCACGCACCGTGGAGAGCCAGGTACACCGCCAACTCGCCTCCGGCCTGTCCATGCCGATCGGCATGAAGAACCGCCCCGACGGCAGCATCGCCACCGCGGTGGACGCGATCCGGGCGGCCGGCGTACCGCACGTCTTCCCCGGCATCGATGTCTCCGGCACTCCGGCGATCATGCACACCCGCGGCAACGCCGACGGTCACCTGGTGCTGCGCGGCGGCGGCGGGCGACCCAACTACGACGCGGCCTCGGTCGCCGCCGCGCTGACGCAGGTGCGCGCGGCCGGGCTGCCGGAGCGGCTGGTGGTGGACGCGAGCCACGCGAACAGCGGCAAGGACCACCGCAACCAGCCCACGGTGGCCGCCGACGTGGCCGCGCAGATCGCCGCCGGGCAGCGGGGCATCGTCGGGATCATGCTGGAGAGCTTCCTGGTACCCGGGCGGCAGGACCTCGACCCCACCCGTGAGCTGACCTACGGGCAGTCGATCACCGACGCGTGCATCGGCTGGGACACCACCGAGGAGGTCCTCGCTCACCTCGCCACCGCCGTACGTACCCGCCGCGCCGCCCACCCCCACCCCCTGCCCACCCCCGCCTGACCACCCGCCGCGTCGGTCCCCGCCCTCGGCCCGCACCACCGCGGGGCCGGGGGCTGTGGCGGCACCCGGGGGATCGTGGACGGGGTGCGAGTTTGGTGGCAGGGCCGGCGGGTAGCTGACGGGCGTGACCGACGACGTACCCGTGACCGGGACACCCACGGCGCCGACGACGCAGGCGCGCCTGCCGGAGGCCATCCTGGCCGATGTGCCGGTGGTGGACACCGCCGCGCTCGACCCGCCCACCACCGACCTGCCCGGTACGGTCGCCGCCGTACCGGACGAGGTGCAGGTCGACGAGGTGGACACCCGGCCGCTGGACGAACTGCTCGACGACCTCTACCACGGTCAGGAGCGGATCAGCCAGGTCGACATCTACCGCCGGGCGGTCGCGGCGGAGTTGCCGGCGCAGCTGCTCGCCCGGCTGAACGCGCTGCCACAGGGTGAGTACGCGGTGGACGAGGTCACCGACCTGCTGGGTGGCTCGGTTGGCTGACCCGCCCACCCGCACCGGCCGGCAGCCCGCCGTCCCGCCCCGGCGCGGGCGGGGACCGCATCGCCAGCGGCGACCAGGAGAGGAACCCGATGTCGCAGCCCGAGAAGGACAAGCACGAGCGGTTGCCCGCGCTCGCCCAACCTCCGGAGGACGGGGACACGCTGCCCGAGCCGGACTTCGCCAACGAACACGAACGTACCGCCGTCGACGACGACATCCTGACCGGTGCCGACCAGGACGAGCGGGAGCCGGAGTCGCCGCGCGGCTGGTCCGGCATGCAGCGCTGATCCCCCACCCAGCACGGCCGACGCCGCCGCCCGACAGCTCGGGCGGCGGCGTCGATCCGGTTGTTCTCGACCTTGCCGAGCCAGTCGGCGGTACCTGAGGCTCACTCCTCCTTGCGGTGGCCGCCCTCCGCGCCCTGCTGGGCCATCGCGTACGCCATCTGGAGGAAGTCGGACGCGGCGACCGCGGTCAACGCGGTGGCGACCAGCCGGGTCAGCCGCGGCGCCAGCACCAGTCCCCCGGTCAGTCCGGTGGCCACCCAGACCGCCAGGCAGAACGGGCAGCTAAGCAGCTCGCCGATGGCGTGCCGGGTGGGGCTGCCCGAGTCGCGCACCTGTTCCATCACCTCGCCGCTGCCGATCGGGCGGTCGTACCGGGTGAAGGGGGCGCGAAGCGGGCTGGTCACCGCGTCCTTGCTCAGCAGCCGGCTGAGCTTGTGCGTGGCGATGGACAACAGCACCACGTCGGAGGTGGCGGGACGGTCCGGCACGGTACGTCCGGTGGCCTTCACCAGCGCGGCGATCGCCCCGGTCACGCCGGCGTAGGCGCCCATCGCCGCCAGGTAGCCGCCGAGTGGGCGGTGCTCGTGCGGGGCGTACGCCTGACGCAGCCGGGTCACCTTCTGCTTCAACTCGCTCAACCGGAACTCCTTCGGGGTCACGCCGCGATCCGTCGCCCAGGTCGGGGGTGGGTCAGCCGGCCTGCAGGTTGTCGGCCACCTCGCGGGCGAGGTTGACCAGTGCCTCGTCGGCCAGCCGGCTGGCCGAGCCGTCGCCGGTCAGGTCGAGCCGGACCCGGGCCCCGCCGGCATCCTCCGGCTCCACCTGCAGCTCCGCCGACCAGTCCGTGTCCCGCGCGTCCCACCGGGCCCGGAACCCGTCCGGTTCGCCGACCCGCGACGCGGACAGCAGCGGCTCGGGCAGCCAGGCGGCGGTCCGGTCGGGGTCGGTCGCCGTGTTGAAGACGACCTCCGGTGGCGCGGAGACGCCGCGCTCCGCGTACGCCATCACGCGTCCCGCAGCCGGCTCGGGTCGACCTCCCGCCCGGGATGCCGGGCGAGGTACTCGGTCTCCAGTTCGGCCGTACGCCGCAGGTGGTTGGCGAGTGCCGAGTCGGTGGCGTGCCGCAGCGTGTCCAGCCGGGTGCGGTGCAGGCTCTGCATCTCGCGGACGAGGTCCTCGTCGGCGAGTTCGGCCGGATCGATGCCCGGCAGGTCGGCGTCGAGGGCCGGGGTGGCCACCCGGTCGTCGCCCCACTCCGGGATCCGCTGCTCGGGGCTCACCTCCGTGCCGCCGGTGGGGAATCCGTCCGGTCGTCCCGATGCCGTCATCTCGCGCCCCCTCGTCCGTCATGAGCTGGCGTCTGTACGGATGCCCAGGCCGACCGCCGCCAAACCACCGCCGCGACTACGACGCCGCGTCGGAGAGCCAGGCCACTTTCGGTACCCTCGTGGCATGAAGCGGCTCTGGACCCCGGCGTGGATCGCCCGCCACGTGGCCATGGTCGTGCTGGTGACGACCTTCCTGGGGCTGGGCTGGTGGCAGGTCAGCCGCGCCGCCGCGGGCAACGCCATCAGCTGGGGCTACGCGGTGGAGTGGCCGATCTTCGCGGGGTTCGTCGTCTTCGTCTGGTGGCGGGAGGTCCGGCACACGCTGCGCGGATCTCCGTCGGCGGCCACCGCCGGACCCGCTTCGGCCACCACCGGATCGGCGGCACCGGCCACGGTGTCGGCGCAGCCGGTCTCGGCCAGTGGCGGGTCGGCATCGGGTGACGTTCCCGCCCAGCCGACCGACGGCACCGAGCCGGCCCGCGTCGCCGGGCCCGTGGGCACGGACCGACCGCGCTCCGGCATCCGCCGACCGGTCCGGGTCGCCCGGGTCACCGGCGGATCCGGCGAGGACGACGCCGAGCTGGCCGCATACAACCGCTACCTGTCATGGTTGAACGCCAATCCGGGTGCGAAGCCCGGCGACTATCCCGGCTGAGCCGGCCCAGAAGGACGGACGAGAAGAAGTGCGTGCTGCCCTCACCCGTTACCGCGTGATCGCCTGGATCGTCGGTGTGGTGCTGATCCTGCTGGTCGTGATCGGGATGCCCCTGAAGTACGGCTTCGGCGAGCCGATCGTGGTGGAGACCGTCGGCCAGGCGCACGGCTTCCTGTACATGCTCTACCTGGTCGCCACCTTCGACCTGTCCCGGCGAGCCAACTGGCCGCTCAAGCGGATGGTCCTGGTGATGCTGGCCGGCACCGTTCCGTTCCTCTCCTTCTGGGCCGAACGCCGGGTGAGTGCCCTGGTGCTCGCCGAGCAGCAGCAGCGGGAACCGGCACCGGAGCCGGTCGCCGGCTAGCTGCCTCGCCGGGGACGCCACACCCGCGCGGTGGCCAGCGGATCCTCCCAGCCGCCCTGGCCGTGGCTCTCCCGTGCCCGGCGCACCGCCCGGCTCACCTGGCCGAACTGCTGCTCGTTGTCGCTACTGAAGAGCAGCTCCTCCACCCCGTCGCGCCGCCCCCACAGCTCGTACGCCGGTGGACGCCACCGGTCCCCGGCGGCGGCGAGCAGCACCGGCACCAGGAACACGGCACCGAGCAGGAGGTACGCCCCGGCGGTGAGCCGCTGCAACCCGCCGGTGAACCCGAGCGACAGCCCGATGCCACCGATCACCACGGCGGAGACCAGGGCGGCCCGGAGGGCGACCCGGTCGTGCGGGCCACGGGTGGTGTGCAGGTGGGTCAGCTCGGCCACCCGCCAGCTGGTGTTGCCGACCGTGAACCGGTCGACGGTGACGATGATCCCGGGCCGGGCGTAGAGCAGCCTGGGCTCGCCGCCGACGCCGCGCGCTGACCGCAGCGGTCGGGTGGTCGCATCCTCACGATTCACGGCCCCTCCTCCCACCGCTGGTGGTGCCGGGTCGGCCCGACCGGCCCGCCCCGCCGACCGGGGGCGACAGGAATCCCGGCTGTGCGACTCATTGTGTGCCGGTCTCGCCAGTTGGGCTGCTCGATTGCGCCGCCGGTAGCGCCGACCGGGCACGGGGCACGCCGGAAAGAGGGCACCAAGTCCGTCTTATCGGTTATAACGCCGAGCCAACCGGCGTCATATGCCGAGAGCGACCAGTCCGGCATCTACCGATATAGCCGGACCCTCACCGCCAGTAGCCAACGTGACCACGCCTCAGCATCAACACTGGTCCCGGCTTTCTCTGCGGTCGACTCCTGTCCCGTACTACCTTGGGCGGGTCGGCCCGGTCGGCCGCCGTCCAGCCGGACGGCACCGGGTCGGTGCCGTCCGCGCGGCGTCAGCAGCCCCGCGCCGGCCCTGGGAGAGGAGCATCGAGCTCTTGTCGCCCCTGATACACACGCTGCGCGCCGTCACCGTCACCGCCTTCTCGCTGGTGCTGATCGCACCGGCCACGGTGGCTCGGGCCGAACCGTCCCCCGCCGAGTTGACCCGGCGGATCGAGAAGTCGTCAGCCGAGTTGGAAGGCGTGGTCGAGGCGCACAACGAGCTACGCGAGAAGATCAAGCAGAACCAGGCCGCCGTGGCGCGGCTCCGGGAGCGCATCGGGCCACTGGAGCAACAGGCCGCGCAGAGCCGCGCCGACGTGGGCGAGATGGCCGCCACCGCGTACAAGACCGGAAACCTGGGCACCATCGACGCGCTGCTGTACGACGGTGACTCCGCGCTGGTGTTCGACCGGCTCGGCACGCTGGACCAGCTGACCCGGCAACGCCAGGCGACCATCGCCGCGCACACCGCGGACCAGCGGCGGCTGCTCGGCGAGAAGACCCGGCTGGACGTGACGCTGAGCCAGCAGGCGGCGCAGTCCCGGGAACTGAGCAACGCGAAGCGGCGCATCGAACGTGACCTGGACAAGCTGTACGAGCTGCGCCGGCAGGCGTACGGCCGGGCCACCGAGGCACCGGCCAACCGGTCGGGCAACGCCGACAACGCCCCCGCCGTCTCCGGCCAGGCCGGGGTCGCCGTCCGGTACGCCTACGGCGCCCTCGGCAAGCCGTACGCCTGGGGCCAGTCCGGCCCGAACGACTACGACTGCTCCGGCCTGACCTCGGCGGCATGGCGGGCGGCGGGCAAGTCGCTGCCGCACAACACCCGGATGCAGTGGGGGGTGGTGGCCCACATCAGCCGGAGCGAACTGCGCCCGGGTGACCTGGTCTTCTACCGCAGTCTGGGGCACATGGCGATCTACGTGGGCGACGGGCAGGTGATCCACGCGCCGACCTTCGGACGGAACGTGGAGAAGCGCAGCGTCGACCTGATGCCGCCGTACGGCTACGGCCGGGTGCGCTGACCCGGGGCCCGACACCGGGCCGAAGCCGCGAACGGCCGGCGTCCCCCTATCGGACGCCGGCCGTTCGTCGTCATTCCTACCAGGTCAGGCCGCCTGCAGCCCCTCCGCGCGGGCCAGCTCACGGAGCCGGCCGAGCGCCTGGATCTCCAGCTGCCGGATCCGCTCGCGGGACAACGAGAACCGCGAGGCCACCTCGGTCAGCGAGTGCTCCCGGCCGTCCTCGAGCCCGTACCGGGCCCGCATGATGCCGGCGGACCGGTCGTCCAGGTGGTTGAGCAGCCCCTCGATGCGCTGCCGCTCCAGGCCGGTGAGGACGATCTCCTCCGGCGACGGGGCGTCGCTGTCGGCGACCAGGTCGCCGAGGTTGGTGTCGCCGTCGTCGCCGACCGGCGTGTCCAGCGACACGGTGTCCTGCGACCAGCGGACCAGCTCGTTGACCCGCTCGACGGTGACTCCGAGGGCCGCCGCGATCTGCTCCGGCTCCGGGTCGCCGCCCAGCTCACGGGTGAGCTGGCGAGCCACGTTGCGCATCCGGTTGACGTCCTCCACCAGGTGCACCGGCAGCCGCACGGTGCGCTCCTGCTGGGCGATGGCTCGGCTGATCGCCTGCCGGATCCACCAGGTGGCGTAGGTGGAGAACTTGTAGCCACGCTCGTAGTCGAACTTCTCTACCGCCCGGACCAGGCCGGTGTTGCCCTCCTGGATCAGGTCCAGCATGGGCATCCCGGAACGGACGTAGCGTCGGGCGATCGACACCACCAGCCGCAGGTTGGCCCGGATGAACAGGTCCTTGGCCCGCTCACCGTCGGCGACCAGCTGCCCCAGTTCCTCCCGGGTCACCCCGTCGGGCAGACGGTCCGCACCGAGCAGGTGCTCGGCGTAGAGGCCCGCCTCGATGGCCTTGGAGAGATCGACCTCCCGGGCGGCGTCCAGCAGTGGCGTCCGGGAGATCTCGTGCAGGTAGACTCCGACCAGGTCGCGCTCCTCGGCGACCTCGTCGGTTCGCATACCGATGTTCTTGTCCACGTTGCCCACGGTCCCCTCGCTCGCGCCGGTTGCCCGGTTCCTTGCCATCCCCACGCTCATCAGCCCCTCCCCGGTAACCTCCGCTGTGCCCACCGGTGCTGACACCTACACAACAGATGAGACGCGTCGGGGATTCCATGTCGTGGGTCGAAAGTGTCACGAATGCCTGATAATCAGCTGAGAGCACGGTCCATGTTTGCTGTCAGCACCCTGCCTGCGGTTCGCACCGGCAGGCACCCCGTGAGGTCGACGGATCGACGAATCGCCGTCCGTCCCGGTCCATGGCAACACTGCCTGACCACTACGCACAGCGACCCGGGTCACCACCGTGCTGCGATCCTGGTCACTGCCAGATACGCGTACGCGGACCGCTTGGTTCATCCACGCCGGTGGTATTACCCCACGCCCTGGTGAACAATCCGCGCGCCGGTCCTATGCCCGCTGCGGCACCCCCGCTTGCCCGCCGGGGTACCCCCGCTGCCGAGCGGATCGGACCTCGGTCATCAGGTTCGCGCGGAACCGTCCGTCATGGCCGCCTTCGAGCGGAGCCGGTCCGACGGGACCGGATCGCCTCGGCGGTGGCCTCCAGGGCCTTGCGGGCCCGGGGACGGTTTCGCGCCGCCACCGCGACGAAGAGGCAGTCGACCACGGTGAGCTGGGCGACCCGGCTGACGGTCGGGCCCGAGCGGTAGGTGGTCTCGCGGGCCGCCGTGGTGAGCACGTGGTCGGCGAACGCGGTCACCGGCGAGCGGGGGAAGTTGGTCAGCACCGCTGTCGTCGCACCCCGCGCCCGCGCCTGCGCCAACACCTCGACCACCTCGGCGGTGGCGCCGGTGTGCGAGATGCCGATGGCGAGGTCACCGCGGCCTGACAGCGCCGCCGAGGCCAGGGCGGCGTGCACGTCCGGGAAGCAGAAGGCGGTCCGGCCGATCCGGTGCAGCTTCTGCTGGAAGTCGGCGGCCACGAGGCCGCTCGCCCCGGCGCCGTAGACGTCGATCCGACCGGCGCCGACGATCGCGTCCACCACCTTCCCGCAGACCGCCGGATCGAGCTGCTGGGCCGTCTCCTCCACCGCTCGCGCGTCGCTGAACGCGATGGTCGCGATGATCTGGGCCAGGTCGGCGCCGGCCGGAATGTCTCCGCCGACCACCCGCGCGTCCGGCGGCACGACCCGCCGGGCCGCCTCCGCCGCGAGCCGGATCCGCAACTGTGGGTAGCCGTCCATGCCGACCGAACGGCAGAACCTGATCACCGTCGCCTCCGATGTCCCGGCGGCTGTGGCGAGGTCCGTGATGGTCCGGCGGGCCGCGTCGGCGGGATCGGCGACCACCAGCCGGGCCACCCGCTGCTCGGCCGGCGACAGCGACGGAAGCAGCCCGCCGATGTGGACGATCAGTCCACCCGGCTCGTGATTCACGGAAAGATTCGGACGAATCGCCACAGATGAAAGTTACTTTCATGAGTCGGGCAGCGTCAACACGGCACCGTTGCACCGGGTTCCCCGACCCACTCCGGTCACGATGCGCACAGCCTGCCACCCGGTCCGCGTCGCCACCTCCTCCGCGGGGCCGGGTCGGACCCGTCCGGTGGGGTCGGCTGCCCACCGACCGGACGGCGGCACTAGCGTGTGGACATGGCGGATCGCAGTGTGCTGGTCACCGGAAGCACTGGCGGGCTCGGCGCGGCGGTGACCACCGCGTTCGTCGAAGCGGGCTGGCGGGTGGTCGCCACGCAGCGGCAGCAGCCGACCCCGGTCGCGCCGCCGGGTGCCGACGCGCCGGTCCGGCTGGTCGCGGACCTGACCGACCCGCAGGACGCGGCCCGAGCGACGCAGGTGGCCGCCGGCGACCCCGCAGCTCCGCTACGGGCCGTGGTCAACCTGGTCGGCGGGTACGCCAGCGGCGGCCTGGTGCACGAGACCCCGGTCGAGGAGTTCGACCGCATGCTCGCCCTCAACCTCCGCCCCACCCACCTGGTCACCCGGGCCGCGCTGCCGCACCTGATCGACGCCGGTGGCGGGGCGGTGGTCTGCGTGGCGGCCCGCGCGGCGCTCGCGCCCTTCCCGGGCGTCGCCGGCTATGTGACCGCGAAGGCCGCGGTGCTCGCCTTCGCCTCCGCCGTGGCCACGGAGTACAAAGCGGTCGGGGTGCGCTGCAACACCGTGCTGCCGAGCGTCATCGACACGCCGACCAACCGGGCCGCCATGCCCGGGGCCGACCACTCGCGCTGGGTCGCGCCCACCGAGATCGCCTCGGTGATCCGCTTCCTCGCCTCGGACGACTCCGCCCCCACCAGCGGTGCGGCCGTGCCCGTCTACGGCCGAGCCTGAGCCGGTCCACGGCCGAGCCTGAGCCGGTCCACGGCCGAGCCTGAGCCGGTCCACGGCCGAGCCTGAGCCGGTCTATGGCAGGGCGCGGGCCGGGATCAGTGCGGTCGCGCCCGGCACGGCCCGCACCTCGCCGCACCCGCTGTCCCGGTCGGCCGGGTCGCCCTCGGCGGCAAGCCAGCCGGCCAGGTGTCCCCGGATCTCCCGAGCCACCTCCTCCGGCGGCCGGTCCGCGCGCACCGGCACGAAGGTCGGGTACTCCGGCACCGCGTGGTAGGCGAGATCGGCCGCGGCCAGGTACTCCAGGCTCTCGTGGTCGGTGCCGCGTTGCTCGATCCGCCGGTACGCCTCCGCCGGGTCCACGGTCAGCAGGAAGGTCACCTGAGGTCGGGGAAAGAGCCGGTACCCGGCCCGCACCAGGCGCTCCCAGCGCTGCCCACCGTGTGCGCGCAGGCTCGCGTACTGGCAGACGGCGTAACGGTCCATCACCGCCACCCGGCCGGACAGTAGGCAGCCGAGCAGCGCCAGTGCGATGGCCAGCCACCGCAACACGGACTCCGTCACCAGCATCGCGTCGCGCCCGAGCAGCCGCTGGGCATCCGGCCGCCCCAGCCGTTGGGCGGCCCGTCCCAACCAGCGCCGGCCACCGGCGTTGCGGTGGTACCTGGCCGGTCGCCCGGCCTCGGTGAGTGTCGCGGCGAGCCGCTGCGCCTGGGTGGTCTTGCCCGATCCGTCGATGCCCACCAGGGCGATGGTGCGGAGTCGGGGACGACGGCTCACGGCTGCTCGACTCGGCCGTGCTGGTCGAGGGACTCCCGTCGATCTGGCCACCTTGCACAGGTTATCCGACCCGCGCCGCCCCAATGCCCGCTCTGTCCGGGTTGATTACTGTCCGCGACCTTCCGCGAGTCGGGCAGGTGTGGACGACCGGAATGCCGGGTACCGATCGGGGATCCCACCGGTGCACCGACGACTCGACAGGAGAGCCGAGATGGCCGAGCGCGACGACGAGACTCTTCTACACACCTTGAAGAAGGTCGCCGCCGTGCTCAAGCAGGCCGACATCCCGTTCGCGCTCGGCGGCAGCTTCGCGGTCTACGCCCACGGCGGGCACTCCAGCGAGCACGACGTCGACTTCCTGATCCGCGAGCCGGACGTCGAGGCGGCCCTGGAGGCGTTGGTGGCCGCCGGTTTCACCGCCGAGCGGCCGCCGGAGGACTGGCTGGTCAAGGTCTACGACGGTGGGCGGATGGTGGATCTCATCCACCGCCCGATCGAGACGCCCGTCACCGAGGAGACCTTCGCCGACACGGTGGTGCGGCCGGTCGACGCCATCCACATGCCGGTGCTGTCGGCGACCCAGTTGATGGTGCACAAGCTGCTCAGCTTCTCCCAGCACTACTGCGACTTCGCCCGCGGGCTGCCGCTGGCCCGGTCGTTGCGGGAGCAGATCGACTGGGAACGGGTACGCAAGGACACGCAGCACTCGCCGTACGCCGAGTCGTTCCTGGTGCTGCTGGACAGGCTGGACGTCGTGCCGTACGCCGGCACGGCCGACGGGAGGGGAACACCGTGACCGTGTACCGCGACTCCGGCACCGGGCCACCCGAGGAGTACGTCGAGGCGGAGATCCACCGGCTGCTCACCGAGGATCCGGCCGTCGCCGAGCAGGGAATCACCGTGGCGCACACGGAACGCGGCCTCGTGCTCTACGGCGAGGTGGAGAGCGCGCACCGGCGGGACGAGATCCTGCGCCGGGTCGCCGGACGGTTTCCGGACGTGCCGATCACCAGCGACATCGGGGTGATCCGCACGCAGGCGCCCACGGAGATCGAGCAACTGCCCTGAGGGAGGTTCGATGGTTATCCGGATCGCCGCCGTGGGCGACGTACATCTGGACGAGGACGTGGTCGGCCGGTTCCGGCCGGCGCTGGAGGAACTGCCCGACCGGGCCGACGCCCTGCTACTCGCCGGCGACCTGACCCGGCACGGCACCGAGGCAGAGGCGCGCTGCGTGGCGCAGGAGTTCGGCGGACTGGGCATACCGGTGATCGCCGTGCTCGGCAACCACGACCACCAGTGCGATCAGGTACCCCAGGTGATCGGGACCCTGGAGGATGCGGGCATCACCGTGCTCGAAGGCAACGGCGTGGTGCTGGACTGCCCGGGCGGCCGGTTGGGGGTGGCCGGGGTCAAGGGCTTCGGCGGCGGCTTCGCCGGCCGGTGCGCCAGCGACTTCGGCGAGCCGGAGATGAAGGCGTTCGTCCGCACCACGACGGAGAGCTCCGACCGGCTGGCGGCGGCGCTGCGTTCGCTGGACTGCGACGTGCTGGTGGCGCTGACCCACTACTCGCCGGTGCCGGACACGCTCGCCGGCGAGCCGTTGGAGATCTACCCGTTTCTCGGCAGCTACCAGCTGGGGCAGGCGATCGACACCGCCCCCACCGCGCTGGCCCTGCACGGACACGCCCACCATGGCTCGGAACGCGGCGTCACCCCGGGCGGCATCCGGGTACGCAACGTGGCCCACCCGGTGATCAAGCAGGCGTACAGCATCTTCTATCTGGGCGATCACCTCGATCAGACCCAGGTTTCCACAGTCGGGGCAAGGGGTACTCAGCAACCATGGAGCTGATTCTCTGGATTCTCGCAGTGGTACTGGTGGTCTCCGGCATCCTCGCGCTGTTCCGCCGGCAGATCCTCTGGGGCATCGTCCTCATCGTGGTCGGGCTGCTGGTCGGCCCGGGTGGTGTCAGCATCTTCAGTTGACGTGGCGGCGCAGGGCGTCGCCCGAACCAGACCCGCCGGGGTCGTCGTGACCGGAACTCCGTCCTCCCGACCGGAGCCACCGGGCGCGGCGACCCCGGCGTGCGTCGTGGTCGACTCTGCGCGCGTCGGGTCGGCTCCGCGTGCGTCATGGTCGGCTCTGCGCGCGTCGGGTCGACTCTGCGCGCGTCATGGTCGGCTCTGTCATGGTGGCCGGCGATCCGCCGGCCCTGGCCGGTTCGACAGTGCGGTGCAGGTTTGCCCACCCCCGCGGGCGGAGATGCTGCCCTCATGCGGACGACCACGGCGCAGACCCGCCGGCCCACCGACGGCCCTCGGCAGTGGTGGGCCTTGGCCGGCTTCGCGGCGGCGGTGTTCGCCGCAGCCGCCCTCGGCAGCCTCGCCGTTTCCGGTGCCGCGACCGAGTACGCGACCCTCGACCGGCCCGGCTGGGCGCCGCCGTCCTGGCTGTTCGGGCCGGTCTGGACCGCGCTCTACGTGATGATCGCGCTGACCGGCTGGTTGGCCTGGCGCCGGGCGGGGTTCGGCCCGGCGCTGGTCGCCTGGGTGGTGCAACTGGTGCTCAACGCCGCCTGGACCCCGCTCTTCTTCGGCGCCGGCTGGTACGGGCTGGCGTTCACCGAGGTGACTCTGCTGTGGCTGGCGATCGGCGGGACGGTGCTGCTGTTCCGACGGGTCAGCACGCTCGCGGCGGTACTGCTGCTGCCCTACTGGGCCTGGGTGACCTTCGCCGCCACCCTCAACTTCTCGATCTGGCGGCTGAACGGCTGACCCACGGACCGGCCGGTCCAGGGGTGGCGTGGGCGGCGCCGACCGACTCGGGGCGGCACATCCAGCGCTTCCGATTCTGACGTTCTTCTTTCCGCCGGCGACTCTCCGGCGGAAAGTCCCTGCTTATCGACGCCGACAAGTGTCGCGCTGGGAGCGCACCCAATCGCGGTCGGTCAAGTTTCCGGATTGTTACTCGGTCGTGTCCGTCCTAGGGGTGGACCCAGCCGGATGCAAGCGCTTACATGTGAAAACGCCCATCGGACCGGCGCCAGGAACACGGGTGCGCCGGCTAGGAAGGAGGACGGGCATGGCGATCTTTGCCAGGCCACGCCAGGCCCTCGCGATTGCTGGCGCTATCGGATTGGCGCTCAGCGCCACCGCGTGCGGCACCGGAAGCAGCAGCAACAGCGGTAACAACAACGCCGATTCGGCCGAATGTGCCCCGTACGAGAAGTACCAGGGACACGACGGCAAGAAGGTGAGTATTTACTCGTCCATCCGGGACATCGAGGCCGACCGCCTCGACGAGTCGTGGAAGCAGTTCGAAGAGTGCACCGGCATCGACATCGACCACGAGGGCAGTGGTGAGTTCGAGGCGCAGCTGCCCGTCCGTGCCGACGGTGGCAACGCCCCCGACATCGCGTTCATCCCGCAGCCCGGTCTGATCGAGCGGTTCGCCGAGCGGGGTCAGATCAAGGCCGCCAGCGCCGACACCAAGGCGATGGCCGAGCAGAACTACCCGGCCGACTGGCTGAAGTACAGCACCGTGGGTGGCAACTTCTACGGCGCGCCGCTCGGCTCGAACGTCAAGTCGTTCGTCTGGTACTCCCCGAAGATGTTCGAGGAGAAGGGCTGGGCCGTCCCGACCACCTGGGACGAGATGATCAAGCTCAGCGACACCATCGCCGACAGCGGCACCAAGCCGTGGTGCGCCGGCATCGAGTCCGGTGAGGCCACCGGCTGGCCGGCCACGGACTGGATCGAAGACGTCATGCTGCGTACGCAGACCCCCGAGGTCTACGACCAGTGGACCACGCACGAGATCCCGTTCAACGACCCGCGGGTCGCCGAGGCGCTCGACCGCGCCGGCACCATCCTGAAGAACGAGAAGTACGTCAACGGCGGCTTCGGCGGCGTGCGCAGCATCGCCACCACCGCGTTCCAGGAGGCCGGCGTGCCGATCACGGCCGGCAAGTGCGCGATGCACCGGCAGGCGTCGTTCTACGCCAACCAGTGGCCGCAGGGCACCCGGGTGGCCGAGGACGGCGACGTGTTCGCCTTCTACTTCCCGGCCATCGACCCGGCCCGGGGCAAGCCGGTGCTGGGTGGCGGCGAGTTCGTCGTGGCCTTCGCCGACCGTCCCGAGGTGCAGGCGGTGCAGACCTACCTGGCCTCCGGTGAGCACGCCAACAGCCGCGCGAAGATCGGCGACTGGGTGTCGGCGAACAACAAGCTCGACCTGGCCAACGTCAGCAACCCGATCGACAAGCTCTCCGTGGAGATCCTCCAGGACGACAGCTCGGTCTTCCGGTTCGACGGTTCCGACCTGATGCCCGCGGCCGTCGGCCAAGGGACCTTCTGGAAGGGCATGGTCGACTGGATCAACGGGCGGGACACCGCCACCGTCCTCCAGGGCATCGAGAACAGCTGGAAGTGATTCCAACGGTGGGCCGGTCCGCAGCCGCGGGCCGGCCCACCGGCTCTCTTGAGAACCCCTGGGAGGGTTGATGAACTTCGACTTCGCCGACCAGGCGCCGAAACTCATGATGTTGCTGTGGGGGTTGGTTGCCTTCGCAGTGGTGGTCGGCGGCCTGCTCTTCGTTCTCGACGCCGTACCGGCGCACTTCGCCCGGCGCCGCGAGGCACAGCTCGTCCTGGCCGCCGCCAACGGGGCCCCACTACCCCGCCGGACGAAGCCCCGTGACGGGTTGTTCGCGCTGTTCTTCCTGCTGCCCACGGTGCTGCTGCTGCTGATCGGTCTGGTCGTTCCGGCGATCCGGACCACCCTGCTGTCGTTCATGGACGGCAGCAGCCAGAACTGGGTCGGGCTGGACAACTACCGCTGGATGTTCGCCGAGGAGGCGATCCTGCGGGTCCTGCTCAACACCCTGGTCTGGGTGACGCTGGTCCCGTTGGTGGCCACCGCGATCGGCCTGATCTACGCCGTACTGGTGGACAAGGCCCGGATGGAGGCGGTGGCCAAGTCACTGATCTTCATGCCGATGGCGATCTCGTTCGTCGGCGCCAGCATCATCTGGCGGTTCGTCTACGCCTATCGGGGCGAGGACCAGGAGCAGATCGGTCTGCTCAACCAGATCGTGGTCAGCCTCGGCGGTGAACCCCGGCAATGGCTGCTCGACTCACCGCTGAACACGCTGCTGCTCATCGTGATCATGGTGTGGATCCAGGCCGGTTTCGCCATGGTGGTGCTCTCCGCGGCGATCAAGTCCATCCCGGCGGACATCGTGGAGGCGGCCCGCCTCGACGGGGTCAGCCCCTGGCAGATGTTCTGGCAGATCACCCTGCCCAGCATCCGACCCGCACTGATCGTGGTGGTGGTCACCATCTCGATCGCCACGCTGAAGGTCTTCGACATCGTGCGTACGACGACCAACGGCAACTACGACACCAGCGTGATCGCCAACGAGATGTACAACCAGGCGTTCCGGTACGGCCAGAACGGGCAGGGCTCCGCACTGGCGGTCTTCCTCTTCGTCCTGGTGGTACCAATCGTGATCTTCCAGATCCGTAACCTGCGTCAGCAGCGACGGGAGGGCTGAGATGACCACCACCACTCCCCCGGTCGCCGCCGGCAGCCAGGACACCAGCGGGCGATCGACCCGGGCGTCGCGGGTACGCAAGCGGCTGAACAGCCGTACCGCCACCCTGGTCGCGATCGTCATCGCGGTGGTCTGGACCATCCCGACCTTCGGCCTGTTCATCTCCTCGTTCCGGCCGGAACCCGAGTTGAAGACCACCGGTTGGTGGACGGCCTTCCGGGATCCGCAGTTCACCCTGCAGAACTACCAGGACGTCTTGTTCGGGCAGTCCGCCTCATCCGGGCAGCTCGCGAACTACTTCATCAACTCGCTGGTGATCACCCTGCCGTCGGTGCTGTTCCCGCTCGCGTTCGCCGCCCTGGCCGCGTACGCGCTGGCCTGGATCAACTTCCGCGGCCGGGACTGGCTCTACATCGGCATCTTCGCGCTCCAGATCGTGCCGTTGCAGATGGCCCTGGTGCCGCTGCTCAGCTTCTTCTCTCGCGGAGTCAGCCTGGGCGGGGTCACCCTGATGCCCGCCTGGAACCTCGACGGCGCACAGAACTTCGCCCAGGTGTGGTTCGCCCACACCTGCTTCGCGCTGCCGTTCGCGGTGTTCCTGCTGCACAACTTCATCTCGCAACTGCCCAAGGATCTGATGGAGGCGGCCCGGGTCGACGGGGCCACCCACCCCAAGATCTTCCGCAGCATCGTCCTGCCGCTGGTCGCACCCGCCCTGGCCGCGTTCGCCATCTTCCAGTTCCTCTGGGTCTGGAACGACCTGCTGGTCGCACTGATCTTCGCCGGGGGCAGCGATGTCACCGCGCCGCTCACCGTGCGGCTGGCCGAACTGGCCGGTACCCGGGGCAACGAATGGCAACGGTTGACCGCCGGAGCGTTCGTCTCGATCGTCGTACCGCTGCTGGTGTTCCTGTCGTTGCAGCGCTACTTCGTTCGTGGGCTGCTCGCCGGCAGCGTCAAGGGCTGATCCGGCCGTGGTGCCGCCGCCGCTGGCGGCGGCACCACGCGGATCGTGAGCGGGGTTGGGCGTGACCAGGATCGACGATGTCGCCCGGCTGGCCGGAGTCTCCACGGCCACCGTCTCCCGGGCGTTGCGCGGCCTGCCGACCGTGTCGGCGGCGACCCGCCGACGGGTGCTCGCCGCAGCCGAGCAGTTGCAGTACGCCGTCTCGCCGAACGCGTCGCGCCTGGCCGGCGGGCGCACCGGCACGATCGCCGTGGTGGTCCCCCGGATCACCCGGTGGTTCTTCGGCGTGGTCGTCGAGGCCGTCGAGGACTTCGTCCACCAGGCCGGCTACGACCTGCTGCTGCACAACCTCGGCGGGCGGGAGCAGAACCGGCAGCGCCTGCTGCGCGCCGCGAACCTGAACAAGCGGGTGGACGCGGTCATGCTGGTCGCCACCCCGTTGCGGCCGGCCGACCTGAGCACCCTGGCCGCCCTGGGGCTGCCGGGGGTGACCGTCAGTTCCGGCACGAACGTGCCGGGCTGGCCCTGCATACGCATCGACGACCTGGCCGCGGCCCGGACCGCCACCCGGCACCTGCTCGACCTCGGCCATCGGCGGATCGCACACATCTCCGGCGACCCCGACGACGAACTCGCCTTCACCGCGCACCTGCACCGGCGCCGCGGCTACCAGGAGGCGATCCGGGCGGCCGGGTTGCGCCCCGACCCGAGCCTCGACGTCGAGTCCACGTTCGACATCGCTGGCGGCACCCGGGCCACCGAGGAACTGCTGCGCCGCGGAGACGCGCCGACGGCCATCTTCGCCGCCTGCGACGAGATGGCGATGGGCGCGTTGACCGCGCTGCGCGACGCTGGCCTGCGCGTACCTCAGGACGTCAGCCTGATCGGGGTCGACGACCACGCGCTCTCCGGCGTACTCGGCCTGAGCACCATCGCCCAGCCCGCGACGGAACAGGGCCGGCTGGCCGCGAAACTGCTGCTCGACCCGCTCGAAGGGGCGGCCGGAGCGAGCACCCTGACCGACCCCGGATCACCGGTGATCCTGCCCACTCGGCTGGTCGTGCGGGACTCGACCGCACCGCCGCGGGCAAACTGAGAAAACGTGCGAGCAGCGTCGCCCGCCGCCCTACCCGGTTCGGACCACGGGAGTACACCCTGAACGACAACCCGACCCCCCAGGCCCCGCCCGCCGCCTCCACCACCACCGCCTGGTGGACCGAGGCGGTGATCTACCAGATCTACCCGCGCTCGTTCGCCGACTCCGGCGGCGACGGCATCGGTGACCTGCCGGGCATCACCGCCCGCCTGGGTCACCTGCAGGAGTTGGGCGTCGACGCGATCTGGCTCTCGCCGTTCTACCCGTCGCCGCAGGCCGACGCCGGGTACGACGTGGCGGACTACCGGGACGTCGAGCCGCTGTTCGGCACGCTGGCCGACGCCGACCAGCTCATCGAGCAGGCGCACGCGCGTGGGCTGCGGGTGATCGTCGACCTGGTGCCGAACCACACCTCGTCGGCCCACCGGTGGTTCCAGGCGGCGCTGGCCGCCGCGCCGGGCAGCGCCGAGCGGCAACGCTACGTCTTCCGCGACGGTCGGGGACCGGGCGGCGCCGAACCGCCGAACGACTGGCAGAGCGTCTTCGGTGGACCGGCCTGGACCCGGCTCCCCGACGGGGAGTGGTACCTGCACCTGTTCGACTCCGCCCAGCCCGACCTGAACTGGGACAACCCCGAGGTCCGGGCGGAGTTCCTGGACGTGCTCCGGTTCTGGCTGGACCGTGGGGTGGACGGGTTCCGGGTGGACGTGGCACACGGCCTGATCAAGCAGGCCGACCTGGCCGACTGGCAGGAGCCGCAGGAGATCCTCTCCGGGCGGGAGGCGGACAAGCCCCGCCCGCCGATGTGGGACCAGGACGGCGTGCACGAGGTCTACCGGCAGTGGCGGCAGCTGCTGGACGGCTACCCCGGCGAGCGGATCCTGGTGGCCGAGGCCTGGGTGGAGCCGGCCGAGCGGCTGGCCCGCTACGTCCGGCCCGACGAGATGCACCAGGCGTTCAACTTCGAGTACCTGCTGGCCGCGTGGACCGCCCCGGCCCAGTACGCGGTGATCACCCGCTCGCTGGCAGCCACCGACGCGGTCGGCGCCCCTACCACCTGGGTCCTGTCCAACCACGACGTGGTGCGGCACGCCTCCCGGCTCGGGCTGCCGATCGGCGCCCCCCGTCCCAACGGCATCGGCATCGGCGACGAGCAGCCCGACGCGGCCACTGGCCTGCGCCGGGCCCGGGCGGCCACCCTGCTGATGCTCGCGCTGCCCGGCTCGGCCTACCTGTACCAGGGCGAGGAACTCGGCCTGCCGGAGCACACCACGATGCCCGACGAGGCCCGCCAGGACCCGACCTGGGAGCGCAGCGCCCGTACCCAACGGGGCCGGGACGGCTGCCGGGTGCCGATCCCGTGGGAGGCCGACGCACCCTCGTACGGTTTCGGGCCGACCGACGCGAGCTGGCTGCCGCAGCCGCCGATCTGGGCGGAGTACGCCCTGGACCGTCAGCGCGAGGTGCCCGGCTCCACGTACGAGATGTACCGGACGGCGCTGCGGCTGCGGCGTACGCACGGGCTGGGGCGGGGCACGTTGCGGTGGCTCGGCTCCGGCGACGAGGTGCTGACCTTCCGCAACGGCGACGTGGTGGTGCTGACCAACTTCGGCGCCGCCCCCGTCGACGTGCCCGCCGGAAGGCTGCTGCACAGCAGCGGGCCGCTCGACGAGTCCGGCCGCGTGCCCACCGACGTCACCGTCTGGGTCGAGGGGTAGGCGCCCCTCCCTACTCCCTACAGCTTCTCGGCGCGGGACTGGAGGAGGTCGCGTACGTCGGCGATGTCCTTGGCCGAACTGCGGGCGGCCAGCCAGTACATGATGCCGGTCGGGATGAAGAAGAGCTGGAACGCGGCCAACCCGACCGCGTAGTTCAACGGTGGTGGGAAGGCCGCCCGCAGGGCGTGGAAGGCCACCCCGACCAGGCCGTTGCCGGCGGCCCGCCCCACCCCGTTGACCAGGTTGCCCAGGCTGTAGACCGTGCCACGGTGCTCGGGCGGGTTCGCGTCGGCGATCAACGCGAACCAGTTCGGCGAGTTCGCCGAGGTCAGCGCCAACGCGAGCAGCGCGGTGAGCAGGCTCAGCCCGACGGTCGGCTCGGTGAAGACGCTGCCCAACACGGCCCGCACCACCGCACCGGTGCCGGCGCCGTCGGGCACGTCGATCCGGATCGGCACGAAGAACAGCACCAGGTAGAACGGCAGCGCGGCCAGCACGCCGACCGCGGCGACCCGGGCCCGGCCCGACGGCGTACGCCGTTGCAGCGCGTCGCCGACCAGGCCGCCGACGATGGAGAGCACCCCGCCGAGCTGGAACAGGGTGGCGAAGACGCTGCCCACCACGATCGCGGTCGCCATCGAGTAGCCCTGGTCCTGAGCCCGCTCGGCGAACAGCACCGGCAGCCACACCAGCGACCCGAAGGCGGCCTGCGCGGTCAGCCCCTGGAGGATGAGCCAGCGGTTGGTCCGCCGGCCCAGCACGGTGGGCAGGTCCGCCCGGCTGATCCGGTAGTCGTAGTCGGCGCCGGTGGCCAGTGCGCCGGCCAGCTGCGGCTCGCTCTGGCCCCGCCGGATGTCGTAGGTGAACAGGTACGCCGCCGTGGCGGCCAGGCCGACGACGGTGAGCAACAGGAACGGCCGGCGCCAGTCGGTCGCGCCGAGCAACCCGCCGACCAACGTGCCGGCCAACGTGCCGGCGCCCTGGGATAGCCCCCAGAAGCTCATCACCAGGCCCCGCCGACGAGGCGAGATCAGGTCGGTGACCACCGAGAAACCGACCGAGCCGACCGCACCCAGGCCCACCGCGGCGAGCAACTGCGCGGCCAGGAAGGTGGGATAGTTCCCGGCCAGCCCGCTGCCGCCGGTGCCGACGGCCCAGATCAGCGTACCGATCATCAGCAGCGGCTTACGGTTCGTGCGGTCACCGAAGTACGCCCAGCCGACCGCCGCCACCGCGCTGACCAGGAAGCTGACCGCGGTGACCAGCCCGAGCAGCCGTTGCGGCACCGCGAAGGACTCCGCGATCGCGCCGTAGAGCGGCGGCACCAGCCCGATCGCGACATTGTCCAGCGAGGCGAGTAGCACGAAGACCACGACGCTGTACAGCCGGTGTGCCGCGTTTCCGCCCCACACCCGCGCGGTGCCGCCCGTGCTCGAGGTCATGCGGGCAGCCAACCAGGGCCGGCATTCGCGCCGATCACCGGGTCACCTACCGCAACCGAGGCGGGGCCAGAAGCAATACCTCGGGTGGTCGTGATTGCACACTGAAATAAATATTTCGGTGTGCAATCACGACCACCACACGAAGTGCCACCGCCCGCCGCACCACCAGCTCTAGCGCAGCACGTGGCGACCCGGAACCGAAGTTGATCAGCTCTGGGGCAGCCGGTCCAGGTGGCGCTCCCGGGCCTGGGCGTAACGCTCCCGGATGGCGGGAACCGGTTCGGCCGGGTGTTCCTCGGTGCCGGCCGGCGTCCAGGACGGCGGCTCGGCCCCGCCCAACGCCAACCAGGCGGCCTGGCGGGCGGCGCCGTCGGCGACGTACTCGCCGGGCGGCGGGACGACCACCGGGCAGCCGAAGACCTGCGCCGCGATCCGGCGTACGGCCGCGGAGCGGGCCCCGCCGCCGACCAGGATCACCCGACGCACCACCGCACCGTGGGCGGCCAACGCGTCGAGCCCGTCGGCGAGGGCGCAGAGCATGCCCTCGACGGCGGCCCGGGCGAGGTGCGCCGGGGTCGAGGTGCCCAGGGTCAGCCCGTGCACCGCCCCGGTGGCCAGCGGCAGGTTCGGGGTGCGCTCACCCTCCAGGTACGGCACCAGGACCAGCCCGTCCGCCCCGGCCGGCGCGGAGAGCGCGAGGTCGGCCAGCTTGTCCAGGTCGACCCCGAGCATCGCGGCCGCGGCGTCGAGCACCCGGGCCGCGTTGAGCGTGCAGACCAGCGGCAGGAACCGACCGGTCACGTCGGCGAAGCCGGCGACGATGCCACTCGGGTCGGCCGCCGGGGTGTCCGCGACGCTGAACACGGTGCCGGAGGTGCCGATCGAGACCACCACGTCGCCCGGCCGCGCACCGACCCCGAATCCGGCGGCGGCGTTGTCACCGGCGCCCGGCCCGAGCAGCGCTCCGCCCGAGGCGCCCGGCACCGCGCCAGCACCCGGCAAGGCCGTCAGGTCGAGGTGACCGGCGGCCTCGGCCGGGCCGAGCACCGTCGGCACCCGCAGTCGCCGACCGAAGGCCTGCTCCAGCAGGTCGAAGCGGTACTCGCCGGTGGCCGGCGACCAGTAGCCGGTGCCGCTGGCGTCGCTGCGGTCGGTGCGCAGCGCGTCCAGGCCGGGCGCACCGGCCAGCCGCCAGGTCAGCCAGTCGTGTGGCAGGCACACCGCGGCCACCCGGTCGGCGTTGGCCGGCTCATGCCGGGCCAGCCAGCGCAGTTTGGTGACGGTGAAGCTGGCCACCGGCACACTGCCCACGGCATCGGCCCAGAACCGCCCGCCGCCGGCCTCCGCCACCAGTTCCGCGGCGGCGTCGGCCGAGCGGGTGTCGTTCCACAGCAGGGCCGGCCGGATCACCTGCCCCGCCTCGTCCAGGCAGACCATGCCGTGCTGCTGGCCGGCGACGGAGACCGCGGCGACGTCGGCCAGCCCGCCCGCGGCCTCGATGGCCGCCTGAAGGGCGGACCACCAGGCCGACGGGTCGACCTCGGTGCCGTCCGGGTGCGGCGCCCGGCCCTGCCGGACCAGGGCACCGGTCTCCGCGTCCCGGACGACCACCTTGCAGGACTGGGTGGAGGAGTCCACCCCGGCGACGAGCGGCATGCCGACCGCCTCAGCGCGCGCCGAGCAGGTGCTCGACGGCGAGCTGGTTGAGCCGGACGAACCCGAAGCCCTTGGCGGCGACCGCGTCGACGTCGAACTCCTCGAACGCGGTGGTGTCGGCGAGCAGCTCGGCGTAGCCCTCACCCTCGCCGAGAGTCGGTACACCCAGTTCGGCGACCTTGCTCGCGGCCAGCGCCTCGGCCACCTCCGGGTCGGCCCGGAACGCCGCGACCCGCTCCTTGAGCAGCAGGTAGGTGCTCATGTTCGCGGCTGCCGAGGCCCACACCCCGTCGATGTCCTCGGTGCGGGACGGCTTGTAGTCGAAGTGGCGGGGGCCGTCGTAGCCGGGGCCACCGGCCGTACCACCGTTCTCCAGCAGGTCGACCAGGGCGAAGGCGTTGAGCAGGTCGCCGTGGCCGAAGACCAGGTCCTGGTCGTACTTGACGCCGCGCTGGCCGTTGAGGTCGATGTGGAACAGCTTGCCCTGCCAGAGCGCCTGGGCGATGCCGTGGGCGAAGTTCAGCCCGGCCATCTGCTCGTGGCCGACCTCCGGGTTCAGCCCGACCCGCTCCGGGTGGGCGAGGGTGGAGATGAACGCCAGGGCGTGCCCGACGGTGGGCAGCAGGATGTCGCCGCGCGGCTCGTTCGGCTTGGGCTCCAGGGCGAAGCGCAGGTCGTAGCCGCGGTCGATGACGTACTGGCAGAGCAGGTCCACCGCCTCGCGGTAACGCTCCAGCGCGGCCTGAACGTCCTTGGCGACGTCGTACTCGGAGCCTTCCCGGCCGCCCCACATGACGAAGGTCTGCGCGCCCAGTTCGGCGGCGAGGTCGATGTTGCGCAGCACCTTGCGCAGCGCGTACCGCCGCACGTCACGGTCGTTGCTGGTGAAGCCGCCGTCCTTGAAGACGGGCTGCTGGAAGAGGTCGGTGGTGACCATCGGCACCACCAGGCCGGTCTCGTCGAGGGCCTTGCGGAACCGGGCGATCTGGGCGTCCCGGGCGGCGGCGTCCGCGCCGAAGGGCACCAGGTCGTCGTCGTGGAAGGTGACGCCGTACGCGCCCAGTTCGGCGAGCCGGTGCACCGACTCGACGGGGTCGATCGCGGCGCGGCTGGCGTGACCGAACGGGTCTCGGCCCTGCCAGCCGACCGTCCAGAGCCCGAAGGAGAACTTGTCGGCAGGGGTGGGACGGGGTGCCATGGCAGACCTCCGGTGGTGTCGTCCGCTATTTGTTCAGTGGTTGAATTAAATGACCACCGTGTGGCACTGTCAAGGGGTGAACCCGACCGCCGCCCCCGCGGGCGCGGTCCGGCAGGGCAGTCTGCGCGAGCTGAACCTCGCCCTCGTGCTCGGCCGGATCGCCGCCGCCGACCGCCCGCCCTCGCGGGCCGCGCTGGCCGCCGAGACCGGCCTGACCCGAGCCACCGTCTCGGCCGTGGTCGAGGACCTCGTCGCCGGCCGCCTGGTCACCGAGGCGGAGCCGACACCGCGCGCCGGAGCCGGCCGACCGGCCCGGGGCCTGGTGCTCGCCGGTGACGGCCCGGCCGGGCTCGGGCTGGAGGTCAACGTCGACTACCTGGCCGCCTGCGTCGTCGACCTCGCCGGCACCGTCCGGCACCACGCGGTGCACCGCGCCGACCTGCGGCCGGTCTCCCCCACCGACGCGCTCGGCCGGCTGGCCTCGATCGCCGCCACCGCCCGCGCCGCCGCCGACGCCGAGGGCCTCACCCTGGCCGGTGCCGCCCTGGGCGTACCGGGGCTGGTCGACGACGCCGGCCGGGTCCGCCTCGCACCGAACCTGGGCTGGCGCGACGTACCGGTGCCGCAGCTGCTGGCCGGCCATCCGCCGCTGACCGAGACGGTCGACGGGGTGCCGGCCCTGGTGGTGGACAACGAGGCCAACCTCGCCGCACTGGGCGAACTACACGCCGGTGCCGGGCCGGGCAGTTTCCTGCACATCTCCGGCGAGGTCGGCATCGGCGCCGGAATCGTGCTCGACGGCGCCCTCTACCGGGGCGCGCGGGGCTGGAGCGGGGAGATCGGCCACATCCCGGTCCGGCCGGACGGGCCGCCCTGCCGGTGCGGCGGCCGGGGCTGCCTGGAGCAGTACGCCGGACAGGAGGCGATCCTCTCCGCCGCGGGGCTGGCCGGCGCCGACCTGCCGGCCGACACCGCACCCACCCGGCTCGCCGAGTTGGCCGGGGACGGCGAGGCGACCGTACGGCGGGCCCTGCGCGAGGCCGGCACCGCACTCGGCGTCACCGTGGCCAGCGTGGTCAACCTGCTGGATCTCGACACCGTGGTGCTCGGCGGGGGTTACGCCGCGCTCACCCCCTGGCTCCGGCCGCAGATGCTCGCCGAGATCGAGCGTCGGGTGCTCACCGCGGCGTGGGCGCCGGTCACCGTCCGTCCGGCGACCCTCGGCGCCACCGCCGCCGCGGTGGGTGCCGCCGGGTCCGTGGTCCGCCGGATCATCGCCCGCCCGGCCGGCTGGCTGTCCCGGCTGTAACCGACCGATGGCGCAGGGCGAGGGCCCCGGGCGGCCCCGCGCCCAGCGGACGACGGCCGAGACACCTCGGTACGCTTGCCCGAAGGCAATCACCCGACGACGAGGAGTCCAGCACCGTCATGCGCACCGGTCGGCAGTGCAGGACGCCCGGCGACCGCCGGTGACCAGCACCCACGACGGCCACGTCGACGGCTGCGCCGACAGCAGGGAAACCAGCCGCGACCGGTCCCCGCGAGCGATGCCGCCAACCGCCGACGACCTGGCCCGGGAACTCCTCGACGGGCTCGCCGAGGCGGTGCTGACCACCGACGGATCCGGGGTGGTCAGCCTGGTCAACGCGGCAGCCCGGACCCTGCTCCCGGAACTCGTACCCGGCACCGACCTGGCCACCTGCGCGGTGCCGGCCCTGGCGTCCGCGGTCGCCGACGACGCGGCGGGGTTCGACGACGAGCACCACTGCCGGCGACTACGCGGGGTACGCCACGCGTTGGCCGGCGGCCGGTCCGCCTGGTACATACGCGACGTCACCGACGAACACGTCCACGTCGAGGCGCTGCTGGCCGAGCGTCGGCGTACCGCCTTCCTGGCGGACGCCGGCCGCCGCCTCGGCATGGCGCTGCACCGCGATCAGGCCCTGCGGGCCACCGCCATGCTGCCCGTGCCGCAGCTGGCCGACCTGGCTTTGGTGGTGCACCTGCCGACGGTGCCCGCCGAGCACCGGCCGCACTGGGTCCGGTACGCCAGCACCGGACCCGAGCCGGCGTTCGGGGTGACCGACTGGCGCCTCACCGCCGCCGTACCGGGGCTCGACGAGGCGCTCGACGGCCAGTTCACCGCCCCTCGACCGTGGTCGGCCGCAGCGCGGTCGGAGCTGCACCCGGTCATCCCGCCGGACTTCGGCCCGGACGCGACGCTGCTGGTCAGTCCGATGCCGGGCGCCGGCCGCACCGCCGGTGCGCTGGTCCTGCTCCGCCGGGGCGAGCGGGGCGGCTTCGCGCCGCGCGACGTCGACCTGGTCCGCGAGTACGCCACCCGGTCCGGTGCCGCCCTGACCATGGCGGAGCTGTACGACGAACAGGCCCACCTGGCCCGGGTGCTGCAGAACAGCTTGTTGCCGCCGAAGCTGCCCCGGCTGCCCGGGATGGCGATCGCCGGTGGTTACCGGGCGGCCGGCGACACACTGCGGATCGGCGGGGACTTCTACGACGTGCTGCCGACCGACGGCGGTGCGCTCTTCGCGCTCGGCGACGTCTCCGGCAAGGGCGTCGGCGCGGCGGTGCTCACCGGCCGGGTCCGCCAGTCGTTGCAGACCCTACGGCTGGTCGAACAGCAGCCGCTGGAGTTGCTGCGGCTGCTCGACCAGGCCCTGCTCGACCTGCCCGGGGCCGCCCGGCGGGGCCAGTTCACCACTCTGCTGCTGGGTTCGCTGCACCGCGAACCCGACGGCGGGCTGCGGGTCCGGGTGGCCGGCGGTGGACATCCGCCACCCCTGGTGGTCGGTGGTGACGGCACGGTCGCCTCGATACCGGTGGACGGCATGCCGGTGGGCGCCCTGCCCGATGCCCGCTTCGTCGACGTCGCGCTACGGCTGCCGCCCGGTGCGGTACTGCTCGCCCACACCGACGGGGTGACCGAGGCCCGGGGTGGGCCGGACGGGACGGAGATGTTCGGTGAGCGACGGTTGCGCCAGGCGCTCACCGCCGCCGCCGGGCTGCCCCCGGCCGCGTTGGTCGACCGGGTGCTCGGCCTGATCGACGACTGGTGCGGTGAGCAGCGACACGACGACGTGGCGATGCTGGCGATGGCATCGGCCGAGCCCCGCTGAACCGCCGCCGGTCGCCGCGGGGCGGCGGACCATCAGGTCAGGCCGTCCGGAAGACCGCGGACTCCCCCGCCGGCCAGGCCCGCGGCGCGTCGCCACCGGCGCGGGACTCGGGCAGCTGTTCCGCCTCGGGCTGGTCGGCCTGCGGCACCAACGGCGACACCGGCCGGACCAGACGCTCCCGGGCCGCCTCGTCGAACTCCTGCAGGCCGTGCAGGAGCGCCGCACGTGCCTCGGGTGTCATGTCGGCGAGGATCTCGGCCAGCCGCTGCCGGCGGTCCTCGCGCAGCTCGTCGAGGAGCCGGCGGGCCTCGGCGGTCAGGTGCAGCGAGATCTCCCGCCGGTCGGCCCGCCCGGGCTCCCGCTCCAGCATGCCGGCGGCGACCAGCCGGTCACAGAGTCGGCTGGCCGAGGAGAGCAGCATGTCCAGCCCGCTGGCCAGCCTGCGCAGGTTGATCCCGTCCTGCCGTTCCACGAGCATGACCGCCCGAAGCTGGGCGGTGGAGATCCGGTTCGCCGTCCGTTCCCGGGCACCGTCCCAGACAGTCAGCAGGGCGCCCGCCGCGACATCCAGCTGGGCAGCCATACTCATCTCGGGTCCGGGTGGACCGTGCAGTTCCGCCATGGTGGGGCTGAGCGTACTCCGATTCTGTCGGTGAATGGGCTTGTGATCAAGGAGAAGCCATGAGCGAGCCGGTCGACCGGGCCCGAGCCAGCCTTACCGCGGCGCCCGCAGACCTCCTGCTGGATCGGCTCGGCCCGTTGCTCGCCCGGGGGTACGGCATCACCGACGCCGAGCTCTTCCAGGTCGACTACCGGCTCGCGGCGCTGCTGCCGCTGCGCGGCGGGGAGGAGATCACCACGCCGGGTCATCCGGCCTGGCGCTGCTTCGACCACCAGAGCCCGGTGTACGCCGACCGCACCGGGTACCTTCCGGTCAGCATGCGCGGCGAGCGGCGCGGGGTGCTCCGGGTCACGCCGGTCGCCGACCAGGGCGTACTGGTCGAGCTGGCCGAGATCGGCACCGCGCTGGCCCACGAGCTGACCGCGGTCGACCCGGGCACCGACGTGTACCGCACCGCCCGGCGCAGCCGTCGCCTGACCCTCGCCGCCGAGGTGCAGTGGGAGCAGTTGCCCGGCCGCAGCCGGATCCGTCCCTCGTTCAGCCTGGCCGGGCAGCTGGAACCGGCGTACGCGGTGCGCGGTGACAGCTTCGACTGGTCCGACGACGGTGACCGGGTCTGGACGGCCACGATCAACGGCATGGGTGAGGGGGTCGCCGCGTCGATGCTCACCACCCTCGCCACCTGCGCCCTGCGCAACGCCCGGCGGGCCGGCATCTCGCTGGCCGACCAGGCCTCGCTGGCCGACCAGGCGATCTACGCCCTGCACCGGGGCGAGCAGCACCTGGCCACCCTGCTGATCGAGGTCGACCTGCACAGCGGGCTGCTCACCGCCGTCGACGCCGGTTCACCGCGGCTCGTCCTGCTGCGTGGCGGGGAGGTCAGCGTGCAGCAGTTGGAGGAACAGTTCCCGCTCGGCATGTTCGAGGGGACGCACTACCGCGAGCAGCACATCCAACTCGAACGCGGCGACCGGCTGTTCATGATCAGCGACGGGGTGATCGACGCGACCGGGCCGAGCACCCGGTACGGCGAGACCGCGCTGGACCGGATGCTGCGCCGTACCGCGCCGATGAGCCCGCTGGACGCGGTCCGTTCCCTCCTGGGCGACCTGCGGGCGTTCGTCGCCAGCGACCTGACCGACGACGCCGTGGTGGTCTGCCTGGACTGGCTCGGCCCGCAGCCGTAACCGGCCCGCCCGGCCCGGGCCTCAGCACGCGCCGGGACCGTCCCGGGGGCGTCAGTACGCGCCGCGGCTGTTCAGCACGGCACCGAAGGTCTTCCAGAGGATCGTCAGGTCGGCCGCCAGCGACCAGTTCTCCACGTAGTAGAGATCCAGCCGGATGCCGTCCTCCCAGCTCAGGTCCGACCGGCCGCTGACCTGCCAGAGGCCGGTCATGCCGGGCTTGACCAGCAACCGCCGGGCCACGTCGCCGTCGTAGCGGGCCACCTCGGAGGGCAGCGGCGGACGGGGACCGACCAGGCTCATCTGCCCGAGCAGGACGTTGACCAACTGCGGCAACTCGTCCAGCGACCACTTGCGCAGCAGCCGCCCGACCCGGGTCACCCGCGGATCGTCCCGCATCTTGAACAGCAGGCCGTCGGTCTCGTTGCGGGCCGCCAGCTCGGCCAGCAGGGCGTCCGCGTTGACCACCATGGTGCGGAACTTGAAGACCCCGAACTCCCGGCCACCCTGGCCGACCCGGATCTGCCGGAACAGCACCGGGCCACGGCTGTTGAGCTTGACGGCCAGCGCGATGACCGCCAGCAGCGGCAGCAACAGGGCCAGCGCCAGCAGCGACGCCGACCGGTCGACGAATCCCTTCACCAGCTTGCGCGCCCCACGGAACTCCGGCGCCTCCACGTGGATCAGCGGCAGCCCGGCGACCGGACGGGTGTGGATGCGGGGGCCGGCCACGTCGGTCAGCGCCGGGGCGAGCACCAGGTCGATCCCGGTGCCCTCGAGCTGCCAGCCGAGCCGACGCAGCCGGGTGGCGGTGAGTTCGCCGCAGGCGGTGACGGCGACGGTGTCCGCGCCGATCGCGGCGGCGGCCTCCGGGATGCCCCGGAACGAGCCGACCACCGGTACGTCGCCGAGCCGTTGGGCCACCGGGGCCAGCAGGGCGTCCGGGATGCAGGCACCCACCACCTCGTAGCCGGCGTACGGCTCGCGGCGCAACGTGTGCACCAGCTCCAGCACGTGCGCGGTGTCGCCGACCACCAGCACCCGCCGGGACCAGCCGGCGCCCCGGGAACGGGCCCGGTGCAGGCGTTTACGGGCGGCGAAGCGGGCGACCTCCAGGCCGACGGTGCCGACGGCGAACGAGATCGCCAGGAAGCCCCGGGAGACGCCGACGTCGGCGACGTAGCCGGCGATGGCGACCGCACCGGCGAGCCGGAGACTGGCCATGCTGACCCGGCGGTACTCGTCCGCGCCGTAGCCGATCACCCGGTCGTCGTAGCAGCGCATCGCCTTCAGCGAGACCAGCCAGGCCAGGACCAGCCCGGGGGCGACCAGGACGTAGGGCACGTGGGTGTCCCGCGGCGCGGCGTCACCGAACCGGGCGGCGTAGCCGGCGAGCACCGCCAGGGTCAGCACGGCGGCGTCCAGCACCACCAGGCTGCGCACGTACGCCCGCTGGTCGCTGCGTACCGATCTGCTCGACGACGAGGCGCCGTCCGGTCGCGTCGAAGATCTGGCGGGGGTCAACAGCGTCGCCGAGGTCACCAGCCCTCCCACTTCGCTCGCCGACGGCCCGGGCCCGGTTCAGATCGAAGCCGGAGCGACCGGTGCACGACGACATCCTGCCCTGACAACTATGGTGGCCGATTGCTTCGGACGTATTGCCGTCACTTTGTGGAGCTGGCACGCAAACCGAAACGAGCCTGTGGTAACAGGAATCCCCGTCGCCACCACAGGCTCGTCACCTGTCACTCGGCTCAGGCCGGCGCCTTCCGCAGGGCGATCGCCCGGAGGAAGATGTCGCTGATCTTGGTCGGGTCGGCGGCGATGAACGCGCCACCACCGGCACTCTCCGCGATGGTGTCCAGCTCCGACTTGCTGACCTCGGTGCCGATACCGATGATGATCACCTGGATCGGCTGGTCCGGATCCTTGATCCGCTCAAGCTCGGCGATCAACTGGCGCTGCGAGATGCCGTTGTCGTCCTCGTTCTTACCGTCGGTGAAGAGCACGATCGAGTTGACCTTGCCTGGTTCCCAGTTCTGCTGGACGTCCTTGTAGGCGGCCAGCAGCGTGTCGTAGAGCCCGGTGTCACCACTGGACGAGACGACCGTGTCCAGGCCCCGTTCCAGGGTGCTGCGCTGCCTCGACAGTGGCCCGATCGGCACCACCTCGCGGTAGTCGCGCGGGCCGTCCAGGTTCGTCGAGAAGACCCACAGGCCGATCGACCAGGAGTCGTCGAACAGGTTCAGACCACGCCGGGCCGCTTCCGCGGTGACCTGCTGGCGGGTCGCGCCGTTCGCGGTCGGTACCGGCTTCTTCATCGAGCCGGAGACGTCGATGATGCAGAGCATCCGCCCGGACAGGGTGGCGATGGACCAGCTGGAGACGGCGCGCTCCACCGCGTCCGGCGCGAGCCCCCCGGCGGCGACGCCGCCCTGCGGTGGTGGCGCGGAGGAGGGGTCGCCACCGGCCGGGCTCGGTGCGCCCTGCGGCGGGGCGAAGCCGTTGCCCCAGTTGCCGTCCGGCCCGCGCAGCGACTGCGCGGCCAGCTTGTCCTTGAACGACGAGGTGGTGAGCACCTCGAACAGCACCCGGGCTGCGGAGTCCTTGGCCGGCTCGATGCCGGGCAGCACCGCGTACGGGTAGTCCAACGGCAACGGCGACGGCTTCAGGTAGAGCGCCGCCAACGGCACCGGCGGCTTCTTCGCGTTGTACTGGATGACGTCCTCTTCGGACAGTGCCGCCGCGCCGAGCGCGCTGGCCAGCGTGGTGCCGTCCGCCGCGGTCGGGAACTTGGCGAGCAGGTCCTGACGCAGCGCCGAGGCGCCGGAGGCCAACGCGCGCAGCGCCCCGATGCGGTCCTGCTCGGCGGTGGCGCCACCGGCCGACGACGCGGCGGTCATCAGCGACAGCAGGCCGGACAGGCCGGCCGCGTCCCGGGTCGGCTCGACGATGCCGGTCTTCAACGGCCGGTCGCTGTTGACCCGGGCCAGCAGTTCGGTCCAGCCGAGTTCCTTCTGCGGCCAACCGAGCCGGGTCGCGATCGGCTCGGGCATGGCGACGACCACCGGGCTGCTCGCCACGGACGCGCCGTTGCCCGGCGCGAAGGCCGCCGCGCCGCCGGTCTGCAACCGCAGCAGCCAGGTGGAGGAGTCCGGAATCCAGACGTCCGGGCTGACCGCCGTGCCGCTGGCCTGGCCGACGCCGGCCAGCGTGGCGCCGTGCTTGGCCGCCACCACCGCGGCCACCTCGACCGGGTCGGAGGCCGCGACCGTCACGTCGATGCAGGTGCCGTCGACCGCCGCGCCGTTCGCCTCCCACTCGGAGGCCGCCGCGTCGACCGCCGGTGCGAGTTCGGTCGCCACCGCGACCGACAACTCGATCTTGCCCGAGCAGTCCGGCCCGGCGAGTTGGCGGTAGCCCACCCAACCTCCGGCCGTGACGACGAGCACGCCGACCGCGGCTGCGGCGGCGGCACCGTGAATACCTGAACGCATGCGATGGCGGCCTGCTGACACGCAGACCATCTTCCGTACCCGACCGGGCCACTGCCATGGCCGTTCGGACGAAAGTTACAGAGGAGAAACAGTTTACCGTGATTCAGTAACTTTGAGTGAGGACTCAGCGCCGCAATGTGGATGCATCAATGTCCAACGCCCACTATCAGGGCAGAACGCAGGTAGGGCTGGGAATCGCCACCGGCTCGCCGACCGGCACCGGCAAACCCTTCTCCCGGTCGACCCGGAACGTCCGCACCATGTCCGCCCGCTCGTCGGCGACGTAGAGGTACCCCCCGGTCAACACGAAGTGCCGGGGCCACTCCCCACCGGTCTCCACCTCGCCGACCAGTTCCGGCAGGCCCGGGCCGAGAGCGAAGACGGCGATCGTACCGACCCCCCGGTTGGCCAGGTAGAGGAACCGGCCGTCCGCGTCGACCGCGATCTCCGAGGGCTGGACGTGCCCGGCCCGGTCACTGGCGGCGACCCGCCCCCGCAGGTGCAGCGCGCCGTCCCCGGTCGACTCGTACGCCAGCACCGAACCGTCGAGTTCGCCGGAGACGTACAGGCGTCGGCCGTCCGGATGGCGGGCCAGATGGCGGGGCCCCACGCCGGGGGTCGTCCGCACCCGGGGGGCCCGGGGCACCAGCCGACCCGAGGCGGCGTCGAGGTCGTACCGGTAGATGGAATCGGTGCCCAGGTCCACCGCGAGCAGCGGTTCGTGGCCGGCGCCCGGCGAGACCATGTGCGTGTGTGCCTGCTCCTGGCGCTCCGGATCGGGGCCGTGCCCCTGGTGCTGCACCAGGTCGGTGCGCTCGCCGGGCACCCCGTCCGGATCGAGCGGCAGCACGGTCACGCTCCCGCCGCCGTAGTTGGCCACGAAGAGGTACCCGCCGTCCGGCGCGACCGCCAGATGGCAGGGCTCCGCACCGCCGGTCGGACGTGCACCCAGCGCCGTCAGGTCACCGTCGTCCCCCACCCGCCAGGCACCGACCGCGCCGGTGGGCAGCTCGCTGACCGCGTACAACACCGGCCGGGTCGGGTGGCGGGCGAGGAAGGACGGTGACGCGGTGACCGCGACCGTGCCCAGCGAGGTCAGCTCGCCGGTGTCCGGGTCACGCCGGGCGGCGACGATGCCGGTGCCCCGCCCGTCGCTGTGCGCGGTGTAACCACCGATGTGAAAGATGTCGCCTCGACCCGCCACCGGGTAGCCGCCTTCCGCCGTCCTCGCCCGTCGATCCCACCGTCAAGCCTTCCCCCGACGTCAGCGGATTAGACCTGCGATCCGCGGCGCATCGGCGGTCACCCCGCTGGCACCGGTTCGCCCCGCTGCCGGGCGACGTGCTCCACCAGCGAGATCAGCACCGCCTTGCCGGACTGCCGGTCCCGGGCGTCGCAGAGCACCATCGGCACGTCCGGGTCGAGGTCCAGCGCCCGGCGTACGGCCTCCAGGCTGAACCGTTGCGAACCGTCGAAGCAGTTGACGCCGACCACGAACGGGATGCCCCGCTGCTCGAAGTAGTCGATCGACGGGAAGCAGTCCGCCAGCCGTCGGGTGTCGGCGAGCACCACCGCGCCGAGGGCGCCGAAGGCCAACTCGTCCCAGAGGAACCAGAACCGATCCTGTCCGGGCGTACCGAAGAGGTACAGCTGGAGATCGTCGTTGATGGTGATGCGTCCGAAGTCCATCGCCACCGTGGTGGTCGACTTGGTCTCCACCCCGGAGATGTCGTCGGTGTCGACACCGGCGCCGGTGAGGATCTCCTCCGTCTGCAACGGCCGCACCTCGCTCAACGCGCTGACCAGCGTCGTCTTGCCGGCGCCGAACCCGCCGGCGATGAGGATCTTCAGCGCGATCGGGACCCGGTGGCCCCACCGCTCGGCGTCATAACGCACGGAGTCCATCGACCACCGCCTTGAGGATGTCGTTGTCGGGCAGATACGTGGCGCGCGGCGGCTGGTGCACGGCGACCAGCCCCCGGGACAGCAGGTCACCGAGTAACACCCGGACCACGCCGACCGCCAGGTCCAGGTCGGCGGCGAGTTCCACCACCGGAGTGCCCCGGCCGGCTAGTTCCACCAACAGCCGGTGCTCCGGATGCAGCTCCGGGTACGCGGCGAGATCCGGATCCGGCTTCGCCAGCACGTACGCGACCAGGTCGACGCCGTCCGCGCTGGGCCGTACCCGTCCGCCGGTCAGGGTGTACGGCCGTACCACCGGCCCGGCGTCGTCGTCGAGCCACTCGTGTCGGTGCCCGGGTAAGTCAGTCCGCATCGGCGGCACCCACCGACGCCCGGACCGGCGCTCCCAGGTTCTCGCCCACGCGGGTCACCAACATCGCCATCTCGTACGCCACCAGGCCGATGTCCGCGTCCGCGTCGCTGGCCACCGCCAGGCAGGCGCCCTGCCCCGCCGCGGTCACGATGAGGTACGCCGACTCCATCTCCACCACCGTCTGCCGGACCGGCCCACCGGTGAGTTGCCGGCTGGCGCCCCGGGCCAGACTGGCGAGGCCGGAGGCCAGCGCGCACAGGTGCTCGGCGTCGGCACGGTCCAGCTCGGCGGAGGAGCCCAGCAGGAGCCCGTCCGCCGAGAGCACCACCGCGCGTCGCGCGGTCGGCACCCGCTCCACCAGATCGTCGAGCAACCAGTCGAGATTGGCGCTCTGCCTCGTCGATTGCATCAGGCGTCCCTCTCAGTAGCGGTCGGGGATTCCACAGTGGCCGAACCGCCGTCCGGCGGCTCGGTCGGCCCGGCTGCGGCGGCGTCTTCGGCGCCATCCCCGGGCCGGGTCGCACCGGCGCCCGCGCCGGGCCGGGTCGCATCGGCGCCCGGCCCGGAAGAGGCCGGCGTCTCCGATCGGTCCGCGTCCGTCCCGGCGGCCAATCGGCCCCGGGCCGTGCCGGCCTGTAGGGCCGACATGAACCGCCGCGCCTGCTCCGGGCTGCGCGGCGTGGGCTCGCCGACCGGCCGGGGCGCGGTCCGGGGTGGCACCACCGGCTGCCGCAGGGTCGGACCGTCGATCGCCGCCGACGACGTGGACCGGGGCGTCAGCGCGGGCAGCCGCACGGTCGGGGTGTCCACCGGGCCGCGAGCACCGTCGCCCGCCGCCGCCGTACCCCCCGTCGCCCCGGCCGCGACCTCCGCGGCGTGCGGCGTCGTGGCCGGCTCGACGGTCGTACCGGCCCGGCGGTGCCGACGGATCCGGCGTGGCAGCCCACCGTCCTCGGCCGGTTCGACGGTCGACGCCTGGTCGGGGCCGCCCCGTCGCCCGGCGGGCTCACCGGGAGCCGACCGGCGGGCCGGGTCGTCGGGCGCCGTCGTACGCGACGACGGTCGGGAGCGCTGCCGGGGAACCGTGGTCAGTCGGGTCGCCCGTGCCAGCCGCCGCTGCTCCGGGCTGACGGCACCGTCCTCGGCCTGCGCGGGCTCCAGGTCGGGCAACGCCGACGGCTCGGCCGTGATCAGCTCGGTGGGGATCAGCACCACCGCCGCCAGGCCGGGCCCGTCGGACTTGCGCAGTCGCACCCGTACGCCGTGCCGGGCGGCCAGCCGCGCCACCACGAACAACCCGAGCCGGGCCGTCTCCGCCGGGTCGAACTCGGGCGCCCGGGCCAGCTTGTCGTTGGCCTCCTCGATCGCGGTCGCGGTCATGCCCAGGCCCTGGTCGGACACCGAGAGGGCGTACCCGTGGGCGACGTGCTCGCCAGCGACCTCCACCCGCGACTGCGGCGGCGAGAAGGCGGTGGCGTTCTCGATCAGCTCGGCGAGCAGGTGGATGATGTCGCCCACCGCCCGGCCCACCGTCCCGGCGGGTTGCACGGCGGTGATGTCGACCCGGTCGTACGACTCGACCTCGGAGATCGCCCCGCGGATCAGGTCCACCATGGCCACCGGGTTACGCCAGCCCCGCCCCGGCGCCGATCCGGCGAGGATGACCAGGTCCTCGGCGTGCCGGCGGAGCCGGGTGGCGAGGTGGTCGACCCGGAACAGTTCGGCGAGGTAGTCCGGATCCTCCGCGTCGCGCTCCAGTCGGTCGAGCAGGGCGAGTTGGCGGTGCACCAGGCCCTGGCTGCGCCGGGCGATGTTCAGGAAGACCTCGTTCAGTCCGCGGCGCAGGGTGACCTCGACCTGGGCGGCCTGGATGGCGACCCGCTGCACCTCGGTGAAGGCCTGGGCCACCTGGCCGATCTCGTCGGCTCCCCGGTCGGCCACCGGTGTCTCCCGGGCCACGTCCACCGGCTCGCCCCGGCGCAGCCGATCCACCACCTCCGGCAGGCGCCGTTCGGCGGTCTCCTTCAGAGTGCCGCGTACCAGGGTGAGCCGCTGCGCGAGGGAACGACCGACCCGCAGCGCCACCACCAGCGAGAGCACGACGGCGATCAGGCCGAGCAGCCCGGCGGCGGCCAGCCGGGCCAGGGTACGAACCGCCATCGGCACCGACCGGTCGGCCAGGCTGTCGGCCTGGGCCAGTTCGAAGTCACGCAGCGACTGCTGCACGGTGTCGTAGCCGAGCTGCCACGCTTGCGGGTCGACCGTCACCCGGGCCGACGGGCCGGCGGCGATCAGGTCGTCCTGCATCGACCGCAGCCGGCCGAACGCCTCCTGCTCGGTCAACCGCTGGTAGGTGGCCTGGTCGGCCTCCGGCAGGTCCGCCACGGCGTGCTCGGCGAGGAACCACTGGCTGCCGACGCTCTGCACGAGCATCGTGTGCTCGCCCTTGGCGAACCCTCCGCCGGCCAGCGCCCCGGCCAGCAGCGCGTCGGTCTGCCCGAGCAGTTCACGGGAGCGACCGAGGTCGGTCAGGGCCCGCGCCTCCCGGTTGAGGTCCTCGTCCGGCAGGTTCGCCAGGGCCTCGAAGGTGTGGAACGCGGCCGAGACCATTCCACTGTAGAGCCCGATGGTGCCCACCCGGTCGAGCTGTCGACCGTCGATCGCCGCGCGCCCCTGCGGCAACTCCGCCAGCTCACCCAGCAACCGGTCCAGCCGGGCTTCGAGCAGCTCGCCCGCGGCGTCCCGGAGCTTGTCGCCGGAGACCCGGCGCCGCAGCTCGGCGACGGCCGCGTCGGTGCGTTCCCGCTGCTCCAGCAGGGCCGGCAGCACACAACCGGCCGACTGCCGGTCGCAGGCCGCGCGGGGCGCGGCGAGCTGCACCACCGAGAGCCGTCGCTCCCGTTGCAGCTCGGCCACCACGGTCTCGCCGGGTCGGCCCAGGTCGTAGAGGAGGGTCCGGGCGGCCAGCAGGTCGAGGGCCGGCCCGAAGGTGAGCGTGGTGGCGAAGATCCACAGTGCCAGCAGCGCGGTCACCGGCACGACGACCAACGCGGTCAGCTTGGAGCGGATCGGCCAGTCGCGGGTGTTCAATCGGACCTCGCCCGGAGAGGTGGCTGGAGGGGCTCCGGCACGGCCGGGCAGCGCCGTCACCGGGACGCGACCCGGTTGCCCGCCGGGACGCCGACTCGGGCGCCTTGGGCAGGATACGTAATCCGCGCTCGACGCACTACCGTCCGTCGAGACTACCGGTACGTTGCCGAACGTCCCGGCCGATATCTGGTACGAGACTTGCCCCCGGGTGGGCGCTTTCGTACCAAGATCCGCGGCTGTGGGGGCAAGTCGGCGCAGGAAAGTGCTCCGGAACGGGATTGGCGATCAGTGGACGGAGGGAATACCTGCAGGCGAAGGAGGAGCCATGTCGCCCACGCAGATAGTCGTCACCGTCCTCGTCATCCTGATCCTCGCCGCCGTCGCCGCGGCCGTCGTCGTGGCGGGCCGCCGCCGGGCGCTTCGTCAGCGATTCGGTCCGGAGTACGACCATGTCATCGCCGAGCAGGACAGCCGCAGCGCGGCCGAGCGGGAACTGCGGGACCGGGAACGCCGGCACGCCGAACTCGAACTGGTCCCGCTCGAACCCGCCTCCCGCGCCCGGTACGCCGCCGCCTGGGAGGAACTCCAGGTCCGCTTCATCGACTCCCCCGCCGAGACCGTCGGCCAGGCGGACGAACTGGTCACCCGGCTCGTCGCCGAGCGCGGCTACCCCACGGGTGACTTCTCCGACCAACTCGCCCACCTGTCCGTGGACCATGCCCGGACGCTCAGCCACTACCGGGACGCCCACGAGATCCACCTGCGCAACTCCCGGGGCGAGGCCAGCACCGAGGACCTTCGCCAAGCCGTCGTCCACTACCGCGCCCTCTTCGCCGACCTGCTCGGTGCGGAGCCGGTGGCGGCGCGGACGCCGGAGCAGCGCCACCGCGACGCCGCCCACGACGCCACCAACCGCTGAGGAGACCACCATGCGGCAGGAAGAGAAGCTGAACAACGATCACCCCGACACCATCCGGTCGACGCCGGTGCAGGTACCGCCGAGCGGCGACGACCGTGACATCGCGGACGACTTCGACGGCCACGACGAGTCGGAGCCGCGGACGGAGTCCACCGCCGAGCGCGCCCGGCCCTGGGACGGACGGCCGGGTGACGACGGCGAGCAGGCCGAGTTCCACGAGCCGGGCCCCGTGCCGACCACCTTCGGCGCCACCACCGTGGGTGGGGCGGTGGCCGCTTCCGCGCTGGCCAACCCGCGTCCCGAGAACGAGCCCGACCCGCGTGAGGAGCGTACCGCCCAGCCGGGCGACGGCGCGGTCGACGGCGAGCGGGAGGGGCTGCGCGCCGACCCGACGGCCGAGTTCGACGGTACGACCGGGACCGGTCGGACCGTCGACGGCCTCGCCCACGACGACACCAGGCCGCACGACGACGCCACCGACGACGACATCGAGGCGCGGGACGACATCGAGGCGCGGGACGTGCCCGCCGTCGGCGGGCACCGGGCCGACGCCGACGAGCACCGGGCCGACGCCGACGGGCACCGGGCCGACGCGGACGAGCTGAGCCGACCGGCAGCGACGACCGGAGTGGACGGCGCGGCGGCAGCCGCCGGGGGCGCCGGTTACGGCAGCGCCACCCCGGCGATGGTCGATCCGGACGCGCAGTCCCCCAACGGGACGTCCACGGCCGTACCGGCGGGGGCGGCGACCCTCTTCGACGGGAGCACCGCGCAGGGTTTCCGGGACCGCTGGCGGGACGTCCAGCTGCGCTTCGTGGACGACCCCCGGGCTGCGGCCGGCGAGGCGCAGTCGCTGGTCGACGAGGCGATGGAGGCGCTCTCCGCCGCGCTGGCCGAGCACAAGAAGAAGCTGGGCGGCTGGCAGGAAGCCGGGGCGACCGACACCGAGCAGCTACGGGTGGCCGTCCGGGAGTACCGCGACTTCCTCGACCGGGTTCTCGGTCGCTGACGAACCGATCCGCCGGAGGCGGGCGTCCTGGTCGGGACGCCCGCCTCCGTCCTGCCCCGGCACCGCGAACCCGGCCGGGCGGCGGACGGGTCGGCGGGGCATGGTGGGCGGGTTGGTGGGTACCCGGCAGCGGGCCAGGTGAAGCGGCTGCGGACAGGAGGGCAGCAACGATGACGGATCGTGAGCGGGAACGCCCGCTGGAGGAGCGCCCCGAGGTGGCCGCGGCGGTGGACGACGACAGCGGCGTGCCGGCGCTGATGACCGGAGGCGGTCCCGACGCGGAGAGCCCGACCTTCGCCGAACCGGGCGAACGGGTGGACCAGGGCGCGCCGACCGACCCCGTCATCGGCGATCCGTACGCCGCCGGCACCGGGGCGACCGGCACCGGCACGGGTGCCGCCCCGGACAACATTCGCACCGGTGCCGAACAGCCGTGGGATCCCGAGGACCTGGTCGTCGCCCGAGGGCTGGATCCGACCCCGGAGAACGTCGAGCGGGCCCGGCGGGAGTTGGCCGAGACCGGTCGGGAAGCGGTCGAGAAGACCGTGCCCTGACCCGAGGCGGCTGCCCACCGGCGACAAGGTCGCCGGGCCCGGTGCCGCCGCGGGGGTGGGCCCCTGGTCCGACCGGTGCGGTCGGACCAGGGGCCCGGGGAACCTGCCGCCGCAGCGCCTCACCTACTGCTGGCGGCCGGTGTGCCTGACCGTCAGGACAACGGCGGGTAGGCGTTGCGCATCAGCTCGGAGAGCTGGGCCGGGAACCAGGCGCCCGAGATCGGGGCGTCCGGCAGGGCACCGCTGCGGTTGTTGCCGTTGCGCTCGTTGCCGGTGTAGGTCGGGTCGCACATCCGGTCGAAGCCCTTGCCGTCGTTGTTCGGGATCTCGCGGCTGGAGCCGTCCGACTCACCCGGGGGCTTGATCCAGACGTACGCGTCGATGCCCGGCTCCGGCGCGGCCCTCGGCCGCTCGCCCAGACCGGCACCGGCCTGGTTGCACCAGTTGCCCTTGTGGATGCGCCGGTCGACCCGGCCACCGTCCACGTAGGCGTCCACGCTGGTCGTCGGGCCCGCGCCGGTCGGACGGTTCGCACCGCCCCAGCCGTTGCGGGAGGTGTCGATCAGCATGCCGATGCCGCTGTCGAAGCCCTGCCGGACGAGTTCCTGGCGGAACGCCTGGGCGAAGGACAGCTCGTCGTTGTACTGGTTCCAGTCGATCCACTTCGACTGGCGCACCGTCTGCCCGTTCACCGAGTCGGTGACCCGGGCGTACGGCTCACGCAGGGCCGAGTAGTTCGCGGTGTTGACGATGAAGCCGTGCACGTTGGCGGTGGTGGAGCCGGAGGCCCGTGCGGCGTCTCGCAGGATCTGCGCGGTCGGGACGAAGTTGCTGTCCCAGCCGAGCCAGCCGTGGTGGCCGGCGTCGATGTAGTTGTAGACGTTCGGGATCGCACCCAGCTTGGCCAGGGCGTAGCCGACACCCTCGACGTACGCGCCGTTGGCCTTCACCGTGTCGCACATCGCGGTGCCACCCGGGTTGTTGGTGGTGTTGGTCACCAGGTTCGGCAGCGAGTCGATCTCGATGACGGTGATGATCCGCAGGTTGCGGTACTTCGTGTCACCCATGATCGCCGCGATCGGGTCGATGTACTGCGCCTTGTACCGGGGCAGTTCGTGGGCCTGCAGCTCACCGTTCGAGGCGAGCGCCGCGCAGTCCCGGCCGGGCAGGTTGTAGATCACGACCTGGATGTACTGGGCGTTCTGCCGCAGCGCCTCGTCCAGGTGGTCACGCAGACCCATCGGGCCGTTGGACTGGCTGTTGTCGGTGCCCTCGATCGCCGCGATCCGGTCCAGCCAGACACCCGTCGGGGTGTTCGAGATCCGGTTGCCACCGGCGACCGACTCGGCCTTGGCCTTCCACTCCGGGTTCACGTAGCCCCGGGCGTTCACGTACGGGTTGTCCACCCGAGGTCCGCCGGGCGGCGGCGTGGTGGGCGGCGGGGTGGTGGGCGGCGGAGTCGTGGGCGGCGGCGTGGTCGGCGGAGTCGTGGTGGGCGGCGGGGTCGTCGGGGTGGTGCCGCCGTTGCAGGCGACCCCGTTGACCGTGAACGAGGTGGGCCGCGGGTTGCTGCCGCTCCAGCTGCCGTTGAAGCCGATGCTGGCGGTGCCGCCGGTGGCCAGGTTGCCGTTGTACGCCTCGTTCTGCGCGGTCACGTTGCGGCCCGACTGGCTCCACCGGGCCGACCAGCCCTGCTGGACGCGCTGGTTGGCGTCGGGGAACGTGAAGCCGAGGGTCCACCCGTTGAGCGGGTCGCCGATGTTCCTGATCGTGATGTTGGCGGTGAAGCCGCCCTGCCAGTCGTTGGTCGTGTAGGCCACGTCGCACTGCGTCGCCGCGTGCGCCGCGGTGACCGGAAGCGTCACCAAGCCGCCCGCGACCAGCGCGCTCGCGCCGGCCAGCGCGACGGCCCGGCGACGGCCGGACAGCCTTCTCCACACATTCATGCCACTGATCTCCTTGGGCGAGACCGGATCCGCGTACGGCCCGGCACGTGGCCCCAGGGCGTCCTGTGTGGACGGCCACCGGCGCCAACGGGATATTCGGGAGCGCCCGACCCGGGCGGGCGTTGGTGGTGGTGCGACGACCGGCGTAGCCGGTCGGCGGCGGATGGTCGTCCGGTGCAACCGGCTGCCCTCGACACCCTGCCTACGCGGTGTGGCTCCGCGAACCGCGTGCAGCGATTCTTGCATGGGAGCGCTTCCATGGCAATGGTTCGATACTTTCGAAACCTTACCTCGCCACGCCGGGGCGACCCGCCGGCCGGCGGTCCGCGGGAGCGGGCGACGGGGCCGGAGCCGGCACACCCGCATCGAAGCCCGGACAGGGCGGTACGCGCGAACCTACCGGCCCCGCGAAGTCGACAACCCGAACTAATGCCAAAACGCGAATCTTTCCCTGCATAAGTCATGAAACGGTCTAACGTCGGTTATGGCTCGGTTGTCACCGGCCGCAGGACAAATCAGGGATGGAGTGACTCAGGTCATGGCTAAGAAGATGCTCGGGAAGGTCGTGGCGGGGGCTGCCCTCGGCGGCGCCTCCCTGCTGGTGTTCGCGCCGGGAGTCGCGTTCGCCGACGGCCAGCCCCACGAGGACGAAGGCAAGGTCTTCGCCAAGCCGCACGCCGCCAAGCCCGGCGAAGAGATCAAGCTGGTGGAGGTCTGCCCCAGCCCGCAGGAGAACCCCTTTGTCTGGTCCAAGGTCACCGGCAAGGTCAAGCTCGAACCGGCCCGCGACGGTGGGCAGTGGGGTGGCGACCGCGGTGGCTGGAACCGGGAAGAGGGTTCCTACGAGCACGGCGGGGACCGCAGAGACTGGCAGGACGACAAGAGCTGGGACAAGGGCAAGGACGACAAGGGCAAGGACTGGGAGGGCGGCGACGACCGCGGCGAGTGGCAGGGCCGCGACGAAGCTCCCCAGTACGGTTCCGGTGGGGGTGCCGCCGCCGACGACCAGCAGGACTGGAAGAGCGACGAGCACGGCCAGGACGCGGAGCGGGGCCGTGACTCGGAGGGCGGCAAGGACCGCGAGGAGTGGCAGGGCCGCGAGGGCGAGGAGTCCAAGGGCGGCTGGCAGGGCCGCGACGAGTACGGCTCGGACTCCGGCGAGTGGTCGGGCGAGCGCGACTGGGCCGGCGAGCGCGAGTGGGCCGGCGAGGAGTCCGCGGAGCGCGGCAAGGACGGCGACTGGGAGCACAAGAAGGACTTCGTCTACTACGGCGAGGCCCGGATCGCCAGGGACGCCAAGCCCGGCACGTACAAGTTGGAAGGCTCCTGTGGCGTGGGCGAACTGGTCGTCCTGCCGCACGGCGGGGTCGACGGTGGTGACGGCGGCATGACCGCCGGCGCCGACCGCGGGATGGCCACCGCCGGAGCGGGTCTGGTCGGCGCGGCCGCCCTCGGCGGCCTCGTGCTGCTGCGCCGCCGCCGGGTCGATGAGTTCGCGGCCTGACGCGACGACGACACGGGCCGACGGCCGTCACGGTAGACCGTGGCGCGCCGTCGGCGCCGTCGTCGTCGTCCTGCTCGCCATGGCGGGTTCCGGCCTGATCGGCGCCTCGTTGAAGACCACCGCGCCGGTGCGCCCACCCCAGCCCGCGGCGCAGACCGGTGTCACCGCGCCGACCGGCGTACCCTTCGACGACGTGGACCTCGGCGGCACCGACGGGCCGGTCCCCGGGCTGGCGCGCGCCGTACCCACCGCGATCAGCATCCCCCGCATCGGCGTCGACGCGCAGATCATGCCGCTCGGCACCAACCCCGACGGCACCGTGCAGGTGCCCCCGCTGGACCAGGCACTGCTTGCCGGCTGGTACGAGCCGGGCCCGAGCCCCGGCGAGGTGGGCAACGCGGTCATCGTCGGACACGTCGACTCGGCGGCCATCGGCCCCGCCGTCTTCTTCTCCCTCGGCGCCCTGCAACCCGGCGACGTCATCACCGTCAGCCGGGCCGACGGCCAGCCGGCCAACTTCCAGGTCGACTCGGTGGCCTCCTACCCGAAGGACGCCTTCCCCACCGAGCAGGTGTACGGCCCGAGCGACCGCCCCGGCCTGCGCGTGGTCACCTGCGGTGGCCAGTTCGACGAGGCCACCGGCGACTACCCCGACAACGTGATCGTCTTCGCCTCGCTGACCAGCTGACTCACTGACCAGCTGGCCACGCTCCACGACCGACCCGGGCGGCCCGGCGGATCATCCCGCCGGGCCGCCCGGGCGTCGCGGCGGGTGATCAGGTGGCGGCGGAGGTGCGGACCAGGGTACGGATCTGGCGGAGCAGGACCGACAGGGCCGCCAGGTCGGCACGGGACTCGTCGAAGTCACCCATCGCCCGTTCGGCGCGGTGGATCGAGGTGGCGTTCGACTGCTCCCACTGGTGCACCCGCTCCTGCGGCGACAGATCGTCCGACGTGGAGTCGAGCACCTCGGCGGTGAGCGCGGCCAGCGCGGCGTACAGGTCGTAGCGCAGCGCCATCCGGGCCAGCGTCTGCCACCGGTCCGCACGGGGCAGCAGCGAGATCTTCGACAGCAACGAGTCGACCCGGAAGCGGTCGGAGAGCACGAAGTAGATCGAGGCCACCTCGCCCACCTCGCGCCCGGTGGTCGCCGCGGTCTCCACCACGTCGAGCAGGCCGAAGCTGTACATCAGGCGGGTGCTCCGCTCGGCCAGTTCTCGCGGCAGGCCACGCTCGGTCATCGAGTCGATGTGTGCCGCGATCCCCTCCCGCTCGCTGCCGTGGAACAACGTCTCCAGGCCGGGCAGCAACTCGGCCACCCCGTCGCGCAGCCGGGCGACCTCCGCCGGTACGTCGATCGGCGATCGCCGGTTCGTCACCAGCCAACGCACCGCCCGGTCGAGCAGCCGCCGGGTGTCCAGGTAGACGCTGGTCTGCAACTCCGGGTCCACCTGGCTGTCCAGCGCCTCGACCGCGTCCCAGAGTTCGCGCAGCCCGAAGACCTCACGGACCACCACGTACGCCCGGATGACGTCCGCCGCCGACGCCGCCGTCTCCTCGACCACCCGGAAGACGAACGAGATGCCGCCCCGGTTGATCGCCTCGTTGACCAGCACCGTGGTCACGATGTCGCGGCGCAGCCGGTGCCGACCCATCCGTTCGGCGAACCGTTCCCGCATCGGCGTCGGGAAGTAGTTGACCAACACCTCGCTGGTCCACTCCTCGTCCGGCAGCCCCTCGGTGAGGATCTCCTTCTCCAGGGCGATCTTCACGTACGCCAGCAGCACCGCGAACTCCGGCGCGGTGAGTCCGGACTCGGCGCGTACGGCCAGTTCCTCGTCCGGCGGCAGCGCCTCCAGCGCCCGGTCCAGCGTGCCGGAGCGTTCCAACTCGGTGATCATCCGACGGTGCACCGGCAGCAGCGAGGCGGCCTGTGCCTGGGCGTTGTTGATCGCCCGGGCCTGGTCGTAGTTGTCCCGCAGCACCAGCTCGGCGACCTCGTCGGTCATCCTGGCGAGCAGTTCGTCGCGCTCGGGGACGGTCAGCTCGCCGTCGGCCACCGCCGTGTTCAGCAGGATCTTGATGTTCACCTCGTGGTCGGAGCAGTCCACCCCGGCCGCGTTGTCGATGAAGTCGGTGTACATCCGGCCGCCCGCCTGGGCGTACTCGATCCGGCCGTGCTGGGTGAAGCCCAGGTTGCCGCCCTCGCCGACCACCCGGCAGCGCAGGCTGCGGCCGTCCACCCGGATGGCGTCGTTGGACTTGTCGCCCACCTCGGCGTTGGTCTGGCTGGAGGCCTTGACGTAGGTGCCGATGCCACCGTTCCAGAACAGGTCGACCGGCGCGGTGAGGATCGCCTTCATCAGCTCCTGCGGGCTCAGCTGCTCGACCTCGTCGGGCAGCCCGAGTGCCGCGCGGACCTGCGGCGACACCGGGACGGACTTCGCCGTACGCGGATAGATCCCACCACCGGCGGAGATCAACTCAGGGTTGTACTCCTCCCAGCTCGAACGGGGCAGCTCGAACAGCCGCTTCCGCTCGGCGTACGAGGTCGCCGCGTCCGGGTCCGGGTCCAGGAAGATGTGCCGGTGGTCGAAGGCGGCCACCAGCCGGATGTGCTTGGACAGCAGCATCCCGTTGCCGAACACGTCGCCGGACATGTCACCCAGGCCGACCACGGTGAAGTCCTGGCTCTGGGTGTCGTGGCCCAACTCGCGGAAGTGCCGCTTGACCGACTCCCAGGCGCCCCGCGCGGTGATGCCCATCTTCTTGTGGTCGTAGCCCGCCGAGCCGCCGGAGGCGAAGGCGTCACCCAACCAGAAGTTGTGCGCGGTGGAGATCTCGTTGGCGATGTCGGAGAAGGTCGCGGTCCCCTTGTCGGCCGCCACCACCATGTACGGGTCGTCGCCGTCGTGCCGGACGGTGTCCTCCGGCGGCACGATCTCGCCGGCCACGATGTTGTCGGTGATGTCCAGCAGGGCGCCGACGAACTGCTGGTAGCAGGTCACGGCCTCGTCCCGGTCGCCGGGCTTCTGCTTGAGCATGAAGCCGCCCTTGGCGCCCACCGGCACGATCACGGCGTTCTTCACCATCTGCGCCTTGACCAGGCCGAGCACCTCGGTACGGAAGTCCTCCCGCCGGTCCGACCAGCGCAGGCCGCCGCGGGCCACCGGCCCGAAGCGCAGGTGCACGCCCTCGAAGCGCGGCGAGTACACGAAGACCTCGAACTTCGGCCGCGGCGCGGGCAGCTCCGGGATCGCCTGCGGGTCGAGCTTGAACGCCACGTACGGCTTCGGGCGTCCACCGACCGGCTTCTGGTAGAAGCTGGTCCGCAGGGTGGCCTGGATCAGCGACAGGTACGAGCGCAGGATCCGGTCCTGGTCGAGGCTGGCCACGTCGTCGAGCGCGGCCCGGATCTCGTCGACCAGTTCGGCGCTGCGCTGCTGACGCTGCTCGGCGGTGCTCGGCCCCGGCTCGAACCGCGCCTCGAAGAGCTGCACCAGCAGCGTGGCGATCTGCGGGTACGCGATGAACGTCGACTCCATGTAGTCCTGGGAGAAGACGGTGCCGGTCTGGCGCAGGTACTTCGCGTACGCGCGCAGCACCACCACCTGCCGCCAGGTGAGCCCGGCGCGCAACACCAACTCGTTGAAGCCGTCCACCTCGGCCTCGCCGCGCCAGGCCGCCGCGAAGGCGTTCTCCACGTGCGGGCGTACCTCGGCGAGTTCCTGGTGTCCCTCGGGCAGTTGCAGCCCGAAGTCGTACAGCCAGATCCGCCCGTCGATGCGCTCCACCTCGTACGGGTGCTCGTCGACGACCTTCACGCCGAGCGAGTGCAGCACCGGCAGCACCGCGGACAGCATCATCGGCTCGCCGTACCGGTAGACCTTGAACCGGACGTCCATCGACTCGTCGACGTCCGGGCCCCGGCCGGCGGCGCGCGGCATCAGCTGCTTGCGGAACAGGTGCATCTCCAGCTGGCCGGGCTCCTCCAGCAGCTCCAGCTTGGCCAGGTCCTTCATCGCCTCGTACGGCGTGTGCCCGTCCTTGTAGCCCTCCGGGAACGCGTCGGCGTACCGGCCGAACAGGTGCTTGGCCTGCTCGTCGCCGAGCTTGCGTTCCAGCACCAGCCGGTAGTCGTCGTCCCACAGCCGGGTGGCGTCGGCCAGCTCCTCGGCCAGCAGGTCGGCGTCGATGTCACCGGGCGGGCTGGTCGGGTCGGTACGCACGATGAAGTGCACCCGGGCCAGCATCGACTCGGTCACCCGGGTGGTGTAGTCCACCCCGACGCCGTTCAGCTCGCGCAGCAGGATGTCCTGCATGCGCAGCCGGTTCTGGGTGGTGAACCGGTCCCGGGGCAGGTAGATCAGGCAGGAGATGAACCGCCCGTACGCGTCGCGCCGCAGGAACACCCGCAGCTGCCGGCGACCCGCCATCCGCAGCACACCGATCACCGCGTGGTAGAGGTCGTCGGTCTTGATCTGGAACAGCTCGTCGCGCGGGTACGTCTCCAGGATCTGCAGCAGATCCTTGCCGGAGTGGCTGCGCAGGCTCAACCCGGAACGGTCCAGCACCTCGGCGACCTTACGCCGGACCACCGGCAGCTCCTGGACGCTGGTCCGGTACGCGGCGGTGGAGAACAGGCCGAGGAACCGGCGTTCGCCGACCACCTCACCGTTGGCGTCGAAGATCTTGAAACCGATGTAGTCCAGGTACGCCGAGCGGTGCACGGTGGCCCGCGAGTTCGCCTTCGTGATGATCAACAGGCGTTTCTCGGTGACCTTCTCGTGCGCCTCCGGCGTCATCGACGACAGCGCGCGCGCCTCCGGCGAATCCTGCCGCAGGATGCCCAGACCGGTGCCGAGCACCACCTCCAACGCCGGCCCACCGTGCTCCGACTCCGGCACCAGCCGGTACTCGCGGTAGCCGAGGAAGGTGAAGTGGTCGTGGGCGAGCCAGCGCAGCAGCTCCACCGAGTCGGTGATGTCCTTCTCCGGCACCGGCGGCCGGTTGTCGCTGGTGCGGGCGGCGGCCAACTCGTCGGCCAGGGCCAGCGCACACTGGCGCATCTTGGGCCAGTCCTCGACGGCCTCCCGCACATCGGTCAGCACCCGCTGCAACTCGCGGCGCAGCTTGTCCCGCTCCGCCGGGTCGCGGACCGGGTCGATCTCGATCCGCATCCAGCTCTCGACCAGGTCACCGGAGATCGCGTCGTCCGGTTCCACGTCGGCGGCCACCTCGACCAGCCGACCCAACGGCTCCCGGCGCACCACGACCAGCGGGTGCACCAGCAGGTGCACGTCCAGGTGGTGACTGTTGAGCAGGGCGGTCACCGAGTCGACCAGGAACGGCATGTCGTCGGTGACGATCTCGACGACGCTGTGGTGCTGCTCGGCGTCGGGTGAGTGGATCCGCAACTTCAACTCGCCGGGCACCCGCTGCTGGGCCAGCTCGCGGTGGGCCCGGGCCGCGTCGAGCATCTCCTCGGCGGTGAAGCCGATCAGCTCCTCGTCCGGCGCGAACCGCCAGAACCGCCCGACCAGGGTCGCGGCGTCGTGGTCGTCGCCGGCCAGCGCCACCGCCTGCGCCACCAGGCGCTCGGCGTTGGGTACCGGCTCGTCCAGCTCGGCGTCCTCCACGTCGTCCGCCAACACCTCTGGTGGCAGACCCAGGTCGTAGAGGGTGTCGATGCTCGAACCGGTCATCCCGGTCACTCCTGTGTCGAGGCGGCCGAAGCCGTCTCCGTCGGTCGCCGTGTCGAAGCTGTCGTCCCGGCCGGTGTCATCCTGCCGGAGGTCGGGTCCCGGTTTGATCGCCGGACGCCGGTCCATCGGTGCCACTCCCCTCGACCCACCGCGTTGTGGGTCACTCTGCCGCCAAGCCTAGGCCGACCGACCGGTTCCTCCGTCGGCGGACCTCCGCCCGGCCATCCGGATCTCAGACGGTCGTCCTTTCACCCGTATGCGGTACGAGGTTCGGCTGGCTCGGGAGTACCCCGCCTGTTGTTGTTCATCACACCGTCACCCGTTCGTCTTTCCGCCCACCCAGGCCCGGCGGGGCGGTGCCGGTCTAACCCACCCGGACCCGGGCGGGGCGGTGCCGGTCTCACCCACCCGGACCCGGGCGGGGCGGTGCCAGCTGCGCGGACGTACTAGCGTGCAGGTCAGCCTGAGCGGGAGGAACCGAACCTGATGCACCGGCCGTACCGAATCCGTCGCAGCTCGTCCCGGATGGCCGCCCTCGCCGTCTGTCTGCTCGCGTCCGCCGGCTTGGTCGCCTGCTCCGGCGAAGACGGCCCGCAGCGCAGCGTGGACGCGTTCCTCGCCGGCTGGCGTTCGGGCGACCTGAACTCCGTCGCCTTCATCGACCCGACCGGCTCGCGGATCCCGGCCGCCGACGTGGCGCGGGAGATCAAGGAGCTCTCCGGCGAACTCGCCGAGGCGCCGCTCACGCTGACCCGGCAGGGCGACCCGACGATCGTCCGGGACACCGCCACCGCCACCATCACTGTCGACTGGACGCTGCCGGGCGAGACCAACTGGTCCTACGAGCGGCCGGTACGCCTCGCCCAGGGCCGCGACGACCAGTGGCAGGTGATCTGGGAGCCGCAGATCGTCCAGGAGAACCTGACCCGGGGCGACCGGCTCGGGCTGCGACGGGAACGGGCGCCCCGGGCCGGGGTGCTCGACGGCGCCGGTGAACCGCTGGTCGCCCCCCGCGACGTGGTCCGGGTCGGGTTGCAGCCCAACGAGGTGACCGACGTCAAGGCGATGGTCCGCGAGCTGGACGCCGCGTTCCGTGCCATCCGCCCGGCGATCACCCCGCCGGTGGACCTGTCGGACCTGCCGAAACGGCTGGCGGAGGCGAAACCGGACGCGTTCGTCGAGGTGGTCACCCTGCGCGACGAGGCGTACCGGCAGATCAAGTCACGCATCTACGACCTGCCGGGGACGAAGTTCCCGACCGACAAGCTGGAGTTGGCGCCGACCCGCGAGTTCGCCCGCGCCGTGCTCGGCACCGTCGACCCGGCGTACGCCGAGGACCTGGCCAACCACCCCGACCGCTACTCCCCCGGCGACCTGGTCGGCCACGGCGGGTTGCAGGGCCGATGGGACGAACGGCTGCGCGGCGTACCCGGACTCTCCGTGATCATCAAACGCCCCGGCCCGGACGGCACGCTGGTGAACACCGACACCGAGGTGTTCCAGCGCGAGCCGCAGCCGGGGCAGCCCGTGCGGACCACCCTCGACGTGGCCACCCAGAACGCGGCCGACCAGGCGCTGCGCGGCGAGCGACGGCGCTCCGCCCTGGTGGCCGTACGCATCAGTGACGGCGCGGTGCTCGCCGCCGCGAACGGTCCCGGCGCCGCCGGGGAGAACCTGGCCTTCACCGCCCAGGTGCCGCCCGGCTCCACGTTCAAGATGGTCAGCGCGTACGGGCTGGTGGAGCGCGGCGCGGTGAACCCGGACACCGTCGTCGACTGCCCGAAGACCTTCGAGGTCGACGGCCGCTCGTTCAAGAACTCCAACGACTTCGAACTCGGCAAGGTGCCGTTCCGCACCGACTTCGCCAAGTCCTGCAACACCGCCTTCGCCGCCCTCGCCCCACAGCTCGGCCCCGACGGGCTCGCCGCCGCCGGCCGCAGCCTAGGCCTGGAGGGCGACTGGCAGGTCGGGCTGGACGCGTTCACCGGGAAGGTCTCCGCCGGTGGCGGCGCCACCGAGCAGGCCGCCGCCGCGATCGGGCAGGGCACCACCCTGGTCAGCCCGCTGGCCATGGCCGCGGCGACCGCGGCGGTGGCCAAGGGCGCCGTCGTCCCGCCCCGGCTGGTGCTCGACCCCGCGCCGGAGCAGCCGGCCGAACCGGGCCCCGAGCTGCCTTCCGCGCCGGTGACCGCAGTCCGGGAGATGATGCGCGAGGTGGTCACCAGCGGAACCGGCACGGCGTTGAAGAACGTGCCCGGCGAGCCGGTACACGGCAAGACCGGCACCGCCGAGTACGACAACAACCCGAAGAACACCCACGCCTGGTTCGTGGGCTGGCAGGGAGACATCGCCTTCGCGGTCTTCGTCGAGAAGGGCGGCTCGGGCAGTTCCACCGCCGTCCCGATCGCGGCACGCTTCCTCCGCGCCCTCTGATCGTCCACCGCTCACTCGCCACCGGCTGATCGCCACCGCTACGCCACCGTTACGCCGCCGCGTGGATCGCACCGCTACGCCGCAACGGCGGCGTCCGCCTGGCCGGATCACCGCAATCACGACGCAACGGTGACGATCATTGCGGCCAGACGGGCGAACGGCACGGCGGCCGGGCCACCGGGCGGTGCGGTGGTCAGGATGGCGAGGGTGGTTAGGCGGTCAGGCCGCCGGGAGTGGACGCGGGCCGGTTCTCCTGCCCTGGGTCACCGGTGTTGGCCAGGTCCGACTCGCCGGGAATCAGATCATGGTCGTCCGGTGCCGGGTCCCAGCCGTTCGGGCTCGCCCGCTCCGGCCGGTGCTGCGCGTCGACCGCCGGCTGTGTCAGCAGCTCCGGCGGCGCCCCCGCAGTCTCCGCCCCCACCACGAGCGACCCCGAACCATCCGAACCCGAACCACCCGAACCCGATCTGTCAGAACCCGATCGGCCCGAACCCGATCCGGACGAACCAGCATCAACCGGGCCTGGGCCGAGGGAGCCAGAGCCGAGGGAGCCGGGGCCGAGGGCGCCCGGGCCGAGCGGATCGGAGGGCAGCGGCGGGACGGGGCGGGCGACGGGGTGCCGGGGTGCCGGGGCGGGCCGGTCGGCCTTCCCGGGGCGTAGCCGGGGTGGGATCGGCGCGGGGGCGGTGACCGGCCGCAGCCCGGCCACCACGGTGTTGACGATCTCGGCGGCGTACGCGCCGTCCGGGTCGTAGTCGGGGTCGAAGACGGTCAGCTCGACACCGAGGCAGTGCGGGGTGTCGACCAGGCCGGAGAGCAGGATCTCCAACTCGGCGAAGGCGATGCCGCCGGGGTCGGGGGCATCGACGGCCGGCATCACGGCCGGGTCGAGGACGTCCACGTCCACGTGCACCCAGTAGCCGGCGCAGTCGGCCAGCTGCTCGTGGGCCCATTGGGCGGTACGCGCCGCGCCTTCGGCGCGCAGTGCCGGTACCGGTCGGGTGGTGATCCCGGCGGCCTGTAGGTCGAGCCGGTACTCGTCCTGGGCGCGGATGCCGAGCACCACCACGTCGATGTCGCGGAAGTAGGGGCGGCGTCCCTCGATGGCGGCGAGGTCGGCCTGGCCGCGCCCGGTGACCAGGGCGAGGCCCTCGCCGGCCGCCGCGCCGACGTACGAGGCGTTGCCGGGGTGCCGGAAGTCGGAGTGGCCGTCGACGAAGACCAGGCCGATCCGGCCGCCGACGGCCTCGCCGAGTCGGTGCATGGCCAGCGCCGAGCCGAGCAGGATGGAACAGTCGCCGCCGAGGACCAGCGGGAACTCGCCCCGGTCGATGATGTCGCCGATCCGGTCGGCGAGCCCCACCGAGTAGCCGGCGATCTCCCGGGCGTGGCAGACGCCGTCGCCGGGCCGCCAGTCGCCCGCGTCGTAGCGGGGTGGGGTCAGGCAACCGGCGTCGCGCGCCCGCAGCCGGGGCAGTAGGCCCTGGTCGCGCAGCGCGCCGGGGGCCTTCCCGCAGCCCGGTACCGAGGTGGACGTCGGCGGGCGCAGGCCAAGGTTACTCGGCGCGTCGAGGACGGCGATCCGGCGCATCATGGGCTCCCGTCCTCGAAGGGTCGCGGCGGGCCGGCGCTACGCCGGCCCGCGCTGGCGTGGCGGATGGATCAGAACAGGGCGCTGGCCAGGGCCCGGCGGGCGGTGGCGACCGTGGGGTCGTCCGGGCCGGCGATGCTGAACAGGCCGACGAGGTGCTGGCGGGCCTTCTCGCGGTCCTCACCGGCGGTGCGCCGGACCAGCCCGACGAGCCGCTGGTACGCCTGCTCGGCGAGGCCGCTGAGCACCTCGATGTCGGCGGCCAGCAGTTGGGCGTCGACGTCGTCGGGGGCGGCCGCCGCGGCGTCGAGCGCCGCCTGCGGGTCGGTGCCGGAGACCCGGCGGGCGAGGCCGACCTGGGCCAGGCCCGCCTGGGCCGCGGCGTCGTTGGGCGTCTCGGCCAGGATCTTGCGGTACGCCTGCTCGGCGGCGTCCAGGTCGCCGTCCATCAGGGCGTCGTCGGCCTCGTCGAGCCGGGGATCCTCGGGTGCGGTCACGGCGACCCCGCCGGCCTTGAGTACGGCCTGGAGCCACTGGCGGAGCTGCGGCTCCGGCACCGCGCCGGAGAAGGCGTCCACCGGCTGCCCGCCGACCACCGCGTACACCGTCGGGATGCCCTGCACCCGGAACATCTGGGCGATCCGCGGGTTGGTCTGGACGTCGACCCGGGCCAGCACCCACGTGCCGCCGCCCTCGGCGGCGAGCTTCTCCAGCAGCGGGGCGAACTGGTCGCTGTCCGGGTAGCCCGCGGCACCGAAGAACACCACCACGGGGGCGGCCAGCGAGCGTTCGAGCACCTCGGCCTGGATGTTCGCCTCTGTCACGTCGACGACGGCAGCGCCGCCGGCGGCGGCCCCGCCGGGTACGCCGGCAGGCGGGCCAGCCTGGGCCGGGGCGGGGGTGGCGGTGGGGGCAGGGGTGCGCAGCGCGCTGAGGTCGACCGCGCCGCGGGTGAAGATCGACGAGGTGATCCGTGGGTCGCTCATGGTTATCTAGTCTCGCACGCGACGTGCCCAACTCAGATCAACCGCGGCCCACGCAGTTGCCACTGTCACCCCTGCCCAACCGCCCTGGCGGCGCGGATGTCAGAACCGGGCGGGCTCGCGGTAAACGCCCCATTCCGCGCGCAGCGCGTCGCAGATCTCGCCGAGGGTGGCCTCGGCCCGTACGGCGTCCAGCATCGCGGGGATCATGTTCTCCCCGGTACGGCTCACCGCCACCATCTCCGCGACGGCGGCCCGGGCCCGGGCGGCGTCCCGGCCGGTCTTGCGCTCGGCGAGGACCCGGCGCTGTTCCAGCTCCACCTCGTGCGAGATGCGCAGGATCTCCAGGTCCTTGGCGACGGTACCGGTGTGGCAGTTGACCCCGACGATCTTCTTGTCGCCCTTCTCCAGTGCCTGCTGGTAGGCGAACGCCGACTCGGCGATGTGCCCGGTGAACCAGCCGTCCTCGATGCCGCGCAGGATGCCGGCGGTCATCGGCCCGATGGCGTGCGGGCCCTCGCCGCCCAGCGCCCGGATGCGGGCGAAGATCTCCTCCGCCTCGGCCTCGATCCGGTCGGTGAGCGCCTCGACGTACCACGATCCGCCGAGCGGGTCGGCCACGTTCGTCACCCCGGTCTCCTCCATCAGCACCTGCTGGGTACGCAGGGCGATCTCGGCGGACTCGTCGGTCGGCAGGGCCAGGGTCTCGTCCAGGGCGTTGGTGTGCAGCGAGTTGGTGCCGCCGAGCACCGCGGCGAGCGCCTCGACGGCGGTGCGGACCACGTTGTTCACCGGCTGCTGGGCGGTCAGCGACACCCCGGCGGTCTGCGTGTGGAACCGCAGCCAGAGCGCCTTCTCGCTGGTCGCGCCGTAGACCTCGCGCAGCCAGCGGGCCCAGATCCGGCGGGCGGCGCGGAACTTGGCGATCTCCTCGAAGAAGTCGACGTGCGAGTCGAAGAAGAAGCTCAGCCCGGGGGCGAAGACGTTTACGTCCAGCCCGCGCGACAGCCCCAGTTCGACGTAGCCGAAGCCGTCGGCGAGGGTGTACGCCAGCTCCTGTGCGGCGGTCGAGCCGGCCTCGCGGATGTGGTAGCCGGAGACCGACAGCGGCTTGTAGCGCGGGATCTCCCGGGCGCAGTACTCCATCAGGTCGCCGATCAGGCGCAGGTGCGGCTCGGGGTCGAAGAGCCACTCCTTCTGCGCGATGTACTCCTTGAAGATGTCGGTCTGCAGGGTGCCGTCGAGCGTCGACAGGTCGGCGCCCTGCCGCTCGGCGGCGACCAGGTACATGCAGAACACCGGCACCGCCGGACCGGAGATGGTCATGCTGGTGGTGACGGCCGCCAGGTCGATGCCGTCGAAGAGCACCTCCATGTCGGCGGCGCTGTCCACCGCCACCCCGCAGTGGCCGACCTCGCCGAGGGACTGCGGGTCGTCGGAGTCGCGGCCCATCAGGGTCGGCATGTCGAAGGCGACCGAGAGGCCGCCGCCACCGGCGCCGAGGATCATCTTGTAGCGCTCGTTGGTCTGCCGGGCGTTGCCGAACCCGGCGAACTGCCGGATGGTCCAGGTCCGCCCCCGGTAGCCGGTGGGGTGCAGACCCCGGGTGTACGGGTACTCGCCGGGCCAGCCGATCCGGTCGAAGCCGGGGTACGCGGCCCCCTCCGGTGGCCCGTAGACCGGCTCGACGGGCATCCCGGAGAGCGTGGTGAAGTCCGCCTCCCGCTTCCGCGCCGCGTCGTAGCGGGCCTGCCAGCGGGCCCGTCCGGCGGCGATCTCGTCGGCGTTCATCTCCGGGCTCCTCCTCGAGTCCTCGACTGCACGTCGAGTGTAGAGCCCCCGCCTGAACGATCGCTAAGGCGGTTCGTACCGGCAGGTAACCCGAGCTGCCCCAACTCAGGCCGCCGGACCCCCGATCGCCACGTCGTCCACCCGGATGTTGATCTCGTCGACCCGCAGCCCGTACGCCTCGACCGCCTCGGTCACGGCGGCCCGCACGGCCGTGGTCACCTCGGGCACCGGATGCCCGGCGTCGGTCACGATGACCAGGTTGATCACCGCACCGCCGTTGGTGACGTGGGCGGAGCAGCCGCGCCGGGCGTCGCCCACCTGGTCCAGCCCGACCCGGTCGAGTACCGCGTTGAAGAACCGGGCGATGTCCCCACCCAGCTCGACCACGCCCGGCACCGCCTTCGCCGCGGCCACCGCGATCTTCTCGACCACCTCGTCCGCGATGTGGGTGCGCCCACCTGCCACCGCGTCCGGAGTCATCGGCAGCTCCTGCGTCATCTCGTGATCCATGCCCTCTCCCGGCGCTCCCACCACCCCCGCGCGCTGCGGGGCGCTGCGAGCCTAGCCGCCCCGCATCCTCCGCAGTGGACACCTCAACCCCCACCCACCCACACCCCGCGCCCCACGAACGTGGATCTTGCAGTTTCGGTCGCCGAAGAGTCGCTTTCACACCCTTATGCCCAGGCAGAAAGTGCAAGATCCACGGGACGGGCGGCGGGTGGGGCGGGTGGCGGTGGAGGGGGTAGGGGTGGGGCGGGTGGGGGGTGTCAGCGGGTTAGGTGGGTCAGGAGGGTGTTGGCGGCGGCATAGGGGTCGGTCGCACCGGCCGCGACCTCGGCGGCGAGCACCGACAGTTGCGTACCGTCGCGCAGTGAACCGATCCGGGCACGTAGCACGCCGAGCGCGATCGCCTCGATCTCGGCGGCGGCCCGCGCCTCCCGGCGGCGCCGCAGCTCGTCGTGCTCGACCAGCCAGCCCCGGTGCTTGTCGATCGCCCCGGCGATGTCGTCGATCCCCTCGCCCCGGGCGGCCACGGAACGCACCACCTGCGGGCGCCACTGGCCCGGCCCGCGCTCACCGAGGGCGATCATGCCCTGGATGTCCCGGACGGTGGCGTCGGCGCCGTCCCGGTCGGCCTTGTTGACCACGAAGATGTCGGCGATCTCCAGGATGCCGGCCTTGACCGCCTGGATCGCGTCCCCCATGCCGGGCGCCAGCAGCACCAGGGTGGTGTCGGCCAGCGAGGCCACCTCCACCTCGGCCTGCCCGACACCGACGGTCTCCACCAGCACCACGTCGCAGCCGGCGCCCTCCAGCACGCGTACCGCCTGCGGGGTGGCCGCCGACAACCCACCGAGATGACCCCGGCTGGACATCGAGCGGATGTAGACGCCCGGGTCGGTGGCGTGGTCCTGCATGCGTACCCGGTCGCCGAGGATCGCCCCGCCGGTGAACGGGCTGGACGGGTCGATGGCCAGCACCCCGACCCGATGCCCACGGGCTCGCAGCGAGCGCACCAGCTCGTTGGTGGTGGTCGACTTGCCCACCCCGGGAGAGCCGGTCAGCCCGACCACCTGGGCCTGGCCGCCGTACGGGGCGAGCGCCGCCGCGATCGCCGGCAGGACCTCGTCGCCCGACTCCACCAACGTGATCAACCGGGCCACCGCACGCGGGTCACCCTCGCGGGCCCGCTCGACCAGCCTCGGTACGTCCCGACTACGGCGCACCGAACCGGTGGCCGCGGTCGGGGCGCCGCCGTTCGCCTCGCTCACAGATCAGCCTTCGTTCGCGACTGCGGGGCTCGCAAACCCGGCTCGCTCCTCACCCTCACAGGTCGGTCTCGGTGGGGTCGGGGACGTGGATGATCAACGCGTCGCCCTGCCCGCCGCCGCCGCAGAGCGCCGCCGCGCCGGTGCCACCGCCGCGCCGCTTGAGCTCCAACGCGAGGGTGAGTACCAGCCGGGCACCGGACATGCCGATCGGGTGGCCCAGCGCGATCGCGCCGCCGTTGACGTTGACCTTGCTCGGGCTGATCCCGAGGTCACGGATGGACTGGATGCCCACCTGGGCGAACGCCTCGTTGATCTCGATCAGGTCGAGGTCGGAGACGGTCAGCCCGCCCTTGCGCAGGGCGTGCTGGATGGCGTTGGAGGGCTGCGAGTGCAGGGAGTTGTCCGGGCCGGCCACGTTGCCGTGCGCGCCGATCTCGGCCAGCCAGGTCAGCCCGAGTGCCTTGGCCTTCGCCTTGCTCATCACCACCACGGCCGCCGCGCCGTCGGAGATCGGCGAGGAGCTGCCGGCGGTGATGGTGCCGTCGGAGGCGAAGGCCGGGCGGAGCTTGGCCAGCGTGTCGACGGTGGTGTCCGGCCGGATGCCCTCGTCCTCACTGATCACCAGCGGGTCGCCCTTGCGCTGCGGGATGACCACCGGGGTGATCTCCTCGGCGAAGTGTCCGTTCTTCTGGGCGGCGGCGGCCCGCTGATGGCTGGCCGCGGCGAACTCGTCCTGCTCCTGCCGGGTGATGCCGCGCGTGCTGCCGTGTCGCTCGGTGGACTCGCCCATGGCGCAGCAGTCCCAGGCGTCGGTCAGCCCGTCGAGCGCCATGTGGTCCTTGAGCGTCACGTCGCCGTACTTGTAGCCGCCGCGCTGGCCGAGCAGCAGGTGCGGGGCGTTGGTCATCGACTCCATGCCGCCGGCCACCACGACGTCGAACTCGCCGGCCCGGATCAGCTGGTCGGCCAGGGCGATCGCGTCCAGGCCGGAGAGGCAGACCTTGTTGATGCTCAGCGCGGGTACGGACATCGGGATGCCCGCCTCGACGGCCGCCTGCCGGGCCGGCATCTGCCCGGTACCGGCCTGGAGCACCTGACCCATGATCACGTACTGCACCTGGTCGGGGGCGACTCCGGCGCGCTCCAGGGCCGCGGCGATGGCGATGCCACCGAGTTTCGTCGCCGGTAGGTCCTTGAGGTTGCCCAGCAGGCGCCCCATCGGGGTCCGAGCGCCGCTGACGATCACCGAAGCCATACCTGCCTCCGAGGGGGTGCCGAACTGTACGCCTTAACGATTGTTCGGTCAGACTAGCGTCATGCCTGAGAACTCCCCCGCCGAGCCCGCTGCCGACTATGTCACAGACATCGGCCTGCGCCGTATCGATCATGTCGGGGTCGCGGTGGCCGACCTCGACGCCGCGATCGACTTCTACACCCGGACGTTCGGCATGCGCTGCGTGCACACCGAGACGAACACCGAGCAGGGGGTCCGCGAGGCGATGCTGGCCGTCGGCCCGACCGCCGAGGGCGGCTGCGTGCAGTTGCTCGCCCCGCTGACCCCCGAGTCGACCATCGCCAGGTTCCTCGACCGCAACGGTCCCGGCGTGCAGCAGGTGGCGTACACCGTGGCGGACATCGACGCGGCCTGCGCGGCGTTGCGGGAACGCGGCCTGCGACTGCTCTACGAGTCGCCCCGGCGCGGCACCGCCGGTTCGCGGATCAACTTCGTCCACCCCAAGGACGCCGGTGGCGTCCTGGTCGAGCTGGTCGAACCCGCCGCGCAGCAGTGACCTCCGCCGGAACGACCGCCAGCACCAAGATCACGCACGATCCCGGAACGAGTGGCATCGTCCCGCAACGGAGACCACTCGATCCCGCAACGAGCAGGCGGACGCACCAGGACGCGCCGTCCAGCGGGCGGACGGGGCGGACCGGCCGTGGGCGGTCGCTGGCCTGACGGACGAGCCGACGATGGCCATTCGGTGAACGCGATTGGCTTTCCACACCGGCGACCACGCGCCCATTCGTCTGATCCGGCCGGGCGGGAAACAAAGCGCGCGGACCCTTTTCCACGTCACGCCCGTGCCGCGCGGCCCGCCCGCGAGCTGGCAAGATCGCCCTCCACCCGGAGCGGTGGAGTTGACCATGTAATACGGGCGGCAAAGGGCCGCCCCACCCTTGCGAAGCACCCCGGGGGGTCTGCCAGTATGTCCCAATGCCCCAGCAGCAGTCCTCCCCTCTCGCGTTCTTCGATAACGCGAACTCGCAGCCTGATTTCACGGTTGGCCTGCGCGGATACAACACCGGTCAGGTCGACGACTTCATCGGCCGGCTGAACGCCGCACTCAGCCAGGCCAACAAGGACCGCGCCGACGCCGAGCAGGCGCTCAACGACGCCCAGCGCCGACTCCGGCAGTCTGAGCAGCGGCTCACCGCCCTCGAACAGAAGCTCACCGACACCAGCAAGCAGCTGGAGGAGAACAGCCGGCCCACGCTCTCCGGCCTCGGCACCCGGGTCGAGCAGATTCTCCGGCTCGCGGAGGAGCAGGCCAACGATCACCGCAACGAAGCCAAGCGGGAGTCGGAGGGCATCCTCTCCGCAGCCCGCCTGGAGGCCCGGGAGATCACCGACAAGGCCCGCGCCGAGGCGGCGGCAATGAAGGCCACCGCCGAGCGGGAGGCGGGCAACGTCCGTACCGCCGCCGAGCGGGAGGCGGCCGAGGTCCGGGTCCAGGCCCGACGCGAGGCCGACACGCTGCGCGCGGACGCCGACCGGGAGACCAAGCAGCTGCGTACGGTGACCGCGCACGAGGTCGCCGAGCTGAAGTCGACCGTCGAGCGGGAGGTCGCCACGCTGCGCGCCACCGCCGAGCGGGAGATCACCCAGCAGCGGGCCAAGGCCGCCCGCGAGGCCGAGGAGAAGCGCGCCGAGGCGACCAAGCTGCTCACCGACGCCCGGGACAAGCGCGACAAGGACCTACAGGCGCTGGAGTTGCAGCTCGCCGAGCGGCGGGAGAAGGCCGAGCGCGAGGAGTCGGAGCGGCACGCCGCCCAGGTCGCGCAGACGCAGAAGCTGGTCGGCGAGGCCGAGCAGCGGGCGCGGGCCGCGCAGGAGCGGGCCAAGGAGATCGAGCAGCGCGCCGAGGCCCGCCGGGTCGAGTCGGAGCGCAACGCGACCGAGACGGTCGAGAAGGCCAAGGCGCTGGCGGAGCGGACGCTGAGCGAGGCGCGCGCCGAGTCGCAGCGTCTGCTGAACGAGGCCCGTACCGAGGCCGAGCTGACCACCCAGGCGGCCCGCCGCGAGGTCGAAGACCTCACCCGGCAGAAGGACGCGGTCACCTCGCAGCTCGGGCAGATGCTCTCCGGCCTGGCCGGCATCGTTCCCGGGGTGCCCAACAACGCCGCCGGGTCGGACAAGCCGGCGGCCAAGAAGGCCGACGGGGCCGAGGAGAAGGTGGCGGCGGAGACCGCCGGCTGACAGGTCGACCGGGGCATGATCCACGGCGCGGGGTGACACCGGGTGACGGTGCCATCCCGCGCCGCCCTGCTTTCCGGGGACATGTCGGGAAGAGTCGCCGGGCGTACGTGAAGTAGCTCCCAACCGAGGCGTCCGTATCGCCCCAGGAGGGCCTGATGCGTGTGAGGATGGGGGCATGTCGCACGGCGAGGATCTGTTCGCGCTCAGCGGAGACGTGACCACCCAGCCCAACTTCGAGTTGGCCCTGCGGGGGTACGACAAACGCCAGGTCGACCGGTACGCCGCTCGTGCGGAGCACGAGATCGAGACGCTGGCGGCCGAACGGGAACAGGCGTACACCCAGATCCACAAGCTGGCCGGTCAGGTCGAGGTGCTCCAACGTGACCTCGCCGCCGTACGCAAGCAGGTGGGTGTGGTGGACCGGGCCGCGTTCCGGCACCTTGGTCCCCGGGTGGAGCAGATCCTGGCGCTGGCCGAGGAGCAGGCCGAGGCGATCGTCAGCGAGGCCAACGAGGAGATCGAGGCGCGTCGGGCCGCCGCCGAGCACATCATCGACGAGGCGCGGGCCGAGGCCGCGAAGGCGCTCAAGGACTTCGAGATCGCCCTCGCCGCCCGCCGGGCCGAGGAGGAGCGGCAGGCCGCCGCGCGCCGGGCCGAGTCGGAGGCCGCCGCCAAGGCCGCCAAGGAGGAGGTCGCCCGGCTGCGCAAGACGGCCCAGGAGGCGCTGGCCCGGGCCGAGCAGGAGGCCACCCAGCTCCGGGACGCCGCCAAGGAGATCCACGCTCGGGCCCAGCAGGAGGCGACCAAGCTGCGCGACGCGGCCCGCGAGGTGCACGCCACCGCCCAGCAGGAGGCGACCCAGCTGCGTGAGGCGGCCAAGGAGGTGCACGCCAAGGCCCAGCAGGAGGCCAAGCGCCTGGTCGACCAGGCCACCGAGGCCGGCCGGGCCACCCACGCCAGGGCCCGCCAGGAAGCCAAGCAGATCATCGACGACGCCGCCGAGGCCGGCCGGGCCGCCCGCAACAAGGCCCGCCAGGAGGCCGAGCGGTTGACCACCCAGGCGAGCGAGGCGGCCAAGCGCACCCGCGCCGAGACCGAGGCGTACGCGCAGCGCATGCGCAGCGAGACCGAGGCGTACGTGCAGCACACCCGGGCCCAGGCGCAGCAGGAACTGGGCGCCTGGCGGGCCGGGGTGGAGAAGGAGGTCAACGGCCGGCGGGCGGCGGCGGACCGGGAACTGGCCGAGCGGAAGGCGACCGCCGAGCGGGAGTTCGCCGGGCGCCGCACCGAGCTGGAGAAGCAGTACAAGACCCGCAACGCCGAGTTGGACGAGCGGATCCGTTCCAGGACCGCCGAGTTGGACGAGCGGCTGCGCAGCCGTACCGCGGAGTTGGAGTCCGGGTTCGAGAGCCGCCGCGCGGAGCTGGAGTCGGAGTACACCGCTCGCAAGAACGAGATCGAGCAGGGCGCCGACCAGGTCCGCCAGGCCGCCGAGACCGAGGCCGCCACGGTGCGCGCCCGCGCCGAGGAGCAGTCGGGCGAGCTGCTGCGGCAGGCCGAGTCCGAGGCCACCGGCAAGCGGCGGGAGGCCGACGAGTACGTCGCCGCCACCCGTCGGGAGGCCGAGGAGTACGCCACCACCATGCGGCGCGAGGCCAAGGAGTTCGCCACCACCTCCCGCCGGGAGGCCGACGAGTACGTCGCCTCGTCCCGTCGCCAGTTCGAGGAGTACGCGGCCACCACCCAGCAGCACCTGGCCACCACGCAGCAGCACCTGGCCGCGACGCAGCAGGAGGCGGCGGCCGGGCGGCAGCAGCTGGCCCAGGTGATGCTGGAGATCGCCAAGGCCCAGCAGCAGCTCGCCGACCTGCGCCAGGAGACCTGGAAGTCCCGGCAGGAGTCCGACGAGTTGCAGCGCAAGCTGCTCGAACTGCGGCTGTCGGCGACCACGACGCCCGACGGCCCGACCTCGCCCGCACCGGCCGGCCTGACCACCCCGGTCGCCGTGGGCACCGCCACCGCCGCCGCGGCCCTCGACGGCTCACCGGTCAACGGCAGCCGCCCGAGCAACGGCACCGCCCCGGCCCTCACCCCGGCCCTCACCCCGGCCGCCACCGTCGACACCGCCCCGGCCCCGGCCGCGACGGCAGCCGCCTCGGCCGACGGCGCCGCCGCCGACCCGGCCGCCACTGTGGGCGGCGACGGTGACACCGCCCCGCCGACGAAGCCGGTCGCCGAGCCGATCACCACGGTCGAGGATGCCTCGCCGACGAAGCCGTCCGCCGAACCGACCACCGTCGACGGTGGTACCGCGAGCGCCGGGGTGGACGGCGAGCCCACGGTGGCCGCTGTTCCCGGCACCGGTGGCCGGGGCGCCACCCCGACGAAGATCACCAGCACCGGTGAGAACGGCAAGCGACCGACGAAGCCGACCACCGACGAACGCACCGCCAAACCAAGCAAGATCACCTCCGACTAGGTCGTGTCTCGAAGCCGGGTGCGGCGGGTCGGTGATCGATAGACGGTGTTGGATGATCGGCGGCGGCGCCGTGGCTGGCAGCCCGGGAGTGGGTTACCTTCAGAGCGCTGATTTCATGGTGAAATAAAAATTTCAGGGTGAAATCACGCCCACCCGCCCCCGTGCACCCTCGCTCGCCGGCTCTCCCGCACCCCGCCTCGCGGTCTCTCCCGCACCCCGCCTCGCCGATCATGGAGTTTCGGTCGCCGATATGCCCGCTATATGGTGCTTTGTTCCGCACAAAACTTCATGATCGGCGGGGATGCAGCAAGCGCGGGACAGAGCGAGGGCACGGGACAGAGCGAGGGCACCGGACAAAGCGAGGGCACGGGACAGAGCGAGGGCACGGGAGGCGGGGTCAGGGGGTTGCCCAGGTGAGGAAGCGGGCGAACAGCGCGGCGGGGGCGGGGGCGTCGTACGGGTTGAGGCGGTAGAGGTCACGCATCGCCTCGTACATCAGGCCGGCCAGGTAGATCGACAGGCCGATCCGGTTTCCGTCGTACTCCACGGTGAGCAGGAGCCGGGCTTGGGCGCACGGCCAGGGCTGGCCGTCGGCACGGCAGCACCACATCGGACGCAGCGGGGTGTGCGGGGGGCCGTCGCCGGCTGCGCGTGGGCGCTCGGGTGCCGGGCCGTCGCCGGGTGTCGGTAGCCGCGTGGTGATCACGGTCGGCCGCCGCTCGCGGGCCGCCGTGCAACGCCATCCGCGCCCCACCGTGCAACGCCGTGCGCGGGGTGCTGCTCGACGCCGTACGCGTCGCAGGGCTGGGCGCGGTTCGTGCGACTTTGCTGGCCTGGGGTCAGCCGGCCGGGGCGGCCGGGGTGTTGGATCGGCAGCGGCCGCGTCGGCTGGCGCATCCAGTCCGGCAGGTGCGCGCCGCGCTGTCGTCGGGGCAGGACCGGCAGGAGCATTGTCGGGCATCGGTACCAGCGGACACGCATGTCGACCTCCGTTAGCGAGCCTGGGTACGGGCTGCTGCCCGTGCGGAGCGGCAGCGACGTACCAGGAGTGGTTGGAAGGGGCCGCCCGCCCGGGGGAATGGGGGGCGGCCCCGGCCAAGACCCGTCCGCGCCCTCCCCGGCAGCGGACGAGCCCGGCATGGCTGACAGTGCTGAGCGGGCCACTACTGTCGGAAGGCATCGAGCCTGGTCGTAGCGCGGCTGCGCAGCCGGCGTGCCGGCTGGGAACGGTGAGCGTTTCTCGGTACGCGATTGTGGAGGAACTGTGGAGGAGTCGACCGCCGACCTGATCCGGGCGCAGCTACGCCGGTTACGGGTGGCCGCCGGGCTGAGTCAGGAGGAGTTCGGCAAGTTGGTGCACTACTCGCCGTCGATGGTCTCGGCCGTCGAGACGGGCAGCCGACCGTACGACCGGCCGTTGCTGGCCCGCGCCGACGAAGTGCTGCGTTCCGGCGGGCTGCTGGCGTCGCTGCTGCGCATCGCCGAGCGGGAGGCCCAGCCCTCCTGGTTCCTGCCCTGGTTTGACGCCCAGACCCAGGCCCGCCAGCTCCGGATCTTCGAGCCCACGTTGATCCCGGGCCTGTTGCAGACCGAGGGTTACGCCCGTGCGGTGATCCGCCGACCCGCCCCAGCTCATCGCGGTCATCGACGAGGCCATCCTGCACCGACACGAAGAGCACTTCCGGTCTGTCATGGTCGAGCAGGTCAAGCACCTGATCGCCGGCACCGAACGGCCGAACGTCAGCGTTCACGTCATCCCACTCAGTGCCGGGCTGCACGTCGGCCTGTACGGGCCGTTTCATCTGGCACGGGGTGCCGACGGGAGCTGGGTGGCGATGATGGAGACTCAGCTGACCGCCGCACCGGCCACGGGAGAGGCGGACTTGGCTACGCTGTTGGCGCGCTGGGAGACGGTGCGCAACGAGGCACTGTCGCGCCAACAGTCGATCGAACTCCTCAAGGAAGTGGCGAAGTCATGGACCTGACCGGCGCGATCTGGCGGACCGCCGTCCGCAGCGCGCATGTCGAATGCGTCGAGGTGGCCGACAACCTGCCCGGCGTGGTCGCGGTCCGCGACAGCAAGGACCGGCAGGGCCCGGTGCTCGCGTTCACCCCGCAGACCTGGCGGGCCTTCGTCGGCCGGCTCAAGCGGCGGTAACCACCGGCCGCTCCGGCCCAGGCCGAGCGGGCCCAGGCCGAGCGGGCCCAGGCCGAGCGGGCCCAGGCCGAGCGGGCCCAGGCCGAGCGGGATCGAGGAACGGCGAGTACAGGGTGGAGCCTGAACGGGGAGGCCGAATGACGCAGGGCGGGCCGGAGCAGTCGCGGCCGGCGACGACGGGTACCGGGGCACCCGACGGACCGGCGACCGGGACGACCCGGGACCGACACGATGCCGCGACGACCGGGACCATCCGGGACCGGCCGGAGACCGCCACCACAGCCCCGGCGCGGCACACCGCACCGTCCAGCCCGGCGCAGCACACCGCACCGCTCGCCGCCGCCGAGACGAACGTACCGTCGGGGGTCGCTCCGGCGCAGCGTACGACGGGTGGGGACGGCAGCCGGTTCGGTACGCCGGGACGGCCGCTGCGGCGCAACAGCTTCCTGGTCGGCTTCACCGGCGCACTCGGCGTACTGTCCGCGTACGCGGTCTATCTGGGCCTGCGCAACGCGGCCGGGATCCTGGTCCTGGTGGTCATCGCGTTGTTCCTCGCGGTGGGCCTGCACCCGGCGGTGGTCCGGCTGCGCGCGTGGGGGCTGCCGCGTGGGCTGGCGGTGGCGACGGTGACGCTGACCGTGCTGGCGTTGCTCTGCGCCGGGGTGCTGGCGCTGGTACCGCCGATCGTGACCCAGTCCGGGCAGTTCCTCGAACAGCTGCCGAGCTACCTGGACGCGCTGCGCCGCAACGAGACGGTCAACGACCTGGCCGTCCGGTTCGACCTGATGCGCCGGGTGCAGGAGGCGGCCAACGCGGACGTGGTCGGTCGGGCGCTGGGCGGCGTGCTCGGCGGTGCCCAACTGGTCTTCGGCACGGTCTTCCGGGTGCTGACCGTGCTGGTACTGACCATCTACTTCCTGGTCTACTTCGACCGGATGCGCGACCTCGGGTACGCGCTGGTGCCGGGCTCCCGCCGGGAGCGGGTGCAGCTGATCGGCGACGAGATCCTGACCAAGGTCGGCGCCTACATGGTCGGCGCGCTGGCCATCGCCGTGCTGGCCGGGGCGACGGCCTTCGTCTTCGCGCTGGCCGTCGGCCTGCCGTACCCGTTCGCGTTGGCCGTGGTCGTCGCGGTCACCGACCTGATCCCGCAGATCGGCGCGACCATCGGCGCGGTCATCGTCAGCCTGGTCGGCTTCGCCACCAGCCCGTCGGTCGGGATCGCCTGCCTGGTCTTCTTCGTGCTCTACCAGCAGATCGAGAACTACCTCATCTATCCCAAGATCATGCGCCGGTCGGTGCACGTCAACGAGGTCGCCGCGCTGGTCGCGGCGCTGCTCGGGGTCGCCCTGCTGGGCGTGATCGGCGCGCTCATCGCCATCCCGACCGTGGCCGCCGTCCAGCTGATCCTGCGCGAGGTGGTGATCCCCCGCCAGGACGCCCGCTGACCGGCACCGAGCCCGGCGGGCCCGCTGACAGCACCCGGTCCGGCGGGTGCCCGCTCACTCGGCCCGGCGCTGCGGTGGGCCCGCCACCGGCGTGTCGGCGAACGCGGCCACCGTCCGGTCGGCGTACGCGCTGGCATCGCCGGTCTCCATCGGCCCGTCCCAGGTCGTCGGCAGCGGCACCGGCACGGCCGGGTTGACCCGCCGGACCACCTCGTCCAGCACCGTCTCGGCGTCGCCGACCCAGAGGTGCTTCGCACCGGGTACGCCGATGACCTCGGCCTGCGGCACCGCCGCGAACCGCTCGCGGGCCTGCTGCGGGCGCAGGTAGTCGTCGAACTCCGGCACCAGCGCGGTCAGCGGCCTGCCCGACTCGGCCCAGTGGGCCAGGTCGGCCGGTTCGGAGAACCGCAGCGGCGGGGAGAGCAGGATCGCGCCGGACACGGACGGATCGGCGCCGTACTTGAGCACCAGGTCGGTGCCGAAGGACCAGCCGAGCAGCCAGATGTTCGGCAGCTCGTGGAACTCGGCGTACTCGATGGCGGCGGCCACGTCGTAGCGCTCGCCGACGGCCGAGTCGAACGCCCCCTCGCTGGTGCCGCGTACGCTGCTGGTGCCCCGGGTGTTGAACCGCAGCACCGCCAGGTCGGCCAGGGCGGGCAGCCGCCAGGCCGCCTTGCGGAACACGTGGCTGTCCATCATGCCGCCGTGGGTGGGCAGCGGGTGCAGGCAGACCAGGGTGGCCACGGGCGCCCGCTCGGCCGGTAGCGCCAGCTCGCCCACCAGGCGCAGGCCGTCCGCCGTGTGCAACTCGATGTCCTCCCGCCGGCCGGGCAGGATCGAGGACGCGCGGATCGGTGCACTCATGCGTCCAGTCTCCCCTGCCCGATCCGGTCGCGCCCGTCGGCCCCCGGGATCGGCGGCGCGCGGTCGGGGCGGTCAGCCGTGCCGGGGTGCGCCACGGCCGCGCTGGATCACCGGTGCCCGGCGGTCCCGGGCCCGCCAGCAGCCGGTGTGCCAGTGCCGCCGGTCGGTCAGGTCGCCCCGGTCGTCGGCCGGCCACGCCACCAGGTGCGCCACCCCGGGCCGGATCTCCTGGTCGCAACCGGGGCAACGGTAGGTCTTGGTGCCGCCGCTGATCGCCCGGACCTGCCAGTCGCCGTCACGCCACTGCTGCACCGACGCGACACCGTGCCGGACGCGTTCGGCGTCCAGCTGCACGGATTCGTCGCGGCGGGGACGGTTACGACGCGGACTCACGTCGTCCAGGGTACGGGCGGTTCGGGCGGTGGTTGCGGGGGCGGTGACGCGCCCTACCCCTGCGCGGCCGGCTGCGCGCGGAAGCCCCGACCCGACTCGCGGCCCAGGTAGCCGGCGGTGACCAGGTTCTCCAGCAGCGGCGCCGGAGCCAGCCCCGGCTCGCGCTGCTCCCGGTACACCCCGCGCAGCACGGCCAGCGCCACGTCCAGCCCGACGGCGTCGAGCAACTCGAACGGGCCGGTCGGGTAGCCGCAGCCCAGCTTCATCGCGTGGTCGATGTCGTCGACGGTCGAGTAGCCGGCCTCCAGCATCCGCACGGCGTCGTTGAGGTACGGGAACAACAGCGCGTCCACGACGAGACCGGACCGGTCGGCACAGAGCACCCCGGTCTTGCCGAGGTCGGCGACGAGGGCGCGGGCGGCGGCGACGGTCTCGGCCGAGGTACGGACCGTCCGCACGATCTCCACCAGCGGGGCGGCCTTCGGCGGCTGGACGAAGTGCAGGCCCACCACGTCGGCCGGGCGGCCGGTGGCCATCGCCGCCTCGATCACCGGCCGCGCCGCGGTGGTGGTGTCCGACGCCACGACCACCAGGTCGACGTCGGCCAGCCCGCTCGGGTCGGCGCCGGCCGGCACCGCGACCACCGGGTGACCGGCGTCGCCGAGGATCCCGACCAGACCCTCGGCCGTCGCCCCGGAACCGACCACGCCGACCTTGCCGACGGCCCGGACGCCGCCGGTCTGCGCCGGTCGCGGGGTCAGTTCGTCCGGTACGACCTTCGACGAGCCCGGCCGCTCGTAGGTGTAGAAGCCCCGGCCGGTCTTGCGGCCCAGCAGCCCCGCGGTGACCATCTGCCGCAGCAGCGGCACCGGGGCGTGCCGGCGGTTGCGGCCGCCCCGCCGGTACATGGTCTCCAGGATCTCGTACGCGGTGTCCAGGCCGATCAGGTCCAGCAGGGCCAGCGGGCCCATCGGCAGGCCACAGCCGAGCTTCATCGCGGCGTCGAGGTCGGCGCGGGTGGCGTACCCGGCCTCGAACATGCCGACGGCCTGGTTGAGGTAGCCGAACAGCAGGGCGTTGGCGATGAAACCGGCCCGGTCGTCGATGGTGACGTCGACCTTGCCGAGCCGGGCGCAGAGCGCCTCCACGTCGGCCACCACGTCGGCGGCGGTGACCACCGTACGCACGATCTCCACCAGCTTCATCACCGGCGCCGGGTTGAAGAAGTGGACGCCGACGACCTGCTGTGGTCGTCCGGTCGACACGGCGATCTCGGTGACGCTCAACGACGAGGTGTTGGTGGCGAGGATCGCCTGGGGGTGGCAGATCCGGTCCAGTTCGGCGAAGAGCCGCTGCTTCACGTCGAGGCGCTCGGGCACCGCCTCGATCACCAGGTCCACCGAGTGCAGCGCGTCCAGCCCGACGGCGAAGTCGACCCGGCCGAGCAGGGCGTCCCGGTCGGCCTCGGCGAGCTTGCCCCGGGAAACCGCGCGGTCGGTCGAGCCGGTCAGGTTGGCCCGGCCCCGGTCCAGGGCCGCCGCGGAGACCTCCACGGCCACCACGGGGACGCCGTTGCGGGCGAACACCTCGACGATGCCGGCACCCATGGTGCCCAGACCCACCACACCGACCCTGGTGAACTCGCGCGTCACGCCTGGCCCCCCTGTCCGATCCGGGCGGCCGGTACGTTAACGACCGCTAAGGTTACGCGGGCGAGTCTGCCACGTAGCGGGCGGCCGTCGAGGCGCGGGGCGCCGGCGTCGGGCCCGTGGGGGCGATCGGCAGCGCCAGCGTGGTACGCCGCTCCTGGCGGGGCACCCCGAAGCTCAGGCCCACCGGGTCGGTCCGCGCCAACCCGGGGTCGAAGAAGCGCAACTCCGTCTGACCGATCCGGATCACGTCACCGTCGGTGAGCCGAGCCACCCCGGTGGTACGGAGTTCGTTCACCCAGGTGCCGTTGGTCGAACCGAGATCAACCACCGATACCCCCTCGCCGGCCAGCCAGATCTCGGCGTGCCGACGGCTCAGGTGCGGATCGTGCACGACGATGTCGACCGCCGGGTCACGACCGATCACCAGCGGCTGGTGACCCAACCGGAACCCGAGCCCGCGCATCGGCCCGGTAGCCACCGTGAGCAGCGGCAACAGCTGCGGATGTTCCTCCATGCCCCGTCCGACCTCCACCCCGTACGACCACCCCGCGTCAGCCTGCCATCACCAAGCGTCCACCTCCACTGCCCGGGCGGGCACCGATAAGTAACCGGGAAGACACTTGCCGCTGGCTCCTTACGGTGCGTGAACCCCGCCCGGTGAACCGGCGCCGGCCCGGCCCGACTGCCGTACCGGCGAGTAGGTCTCAGGTCTAGACTTCCGCCATGACGGCTCCGCAACTGCCGGGCACCCCGGTCATCGAGGGCGACCACCTTATCTCGACCAACCCGGCGACCGGCGAGGAGGCCGGCCGGGTGCCGCTCTCCACCGTGGTCGACGTCGAACGGACCGTCGAACGGGCCCGCACCGCCGGCCAGTGGTGGGCCGGACTCGGCTTCGACGGGCGACGCGACCGGCTGCTGCGCTGGCGTCGCCTGCTCGCCCAGCGGATGGAGCAGCTCGCGGAGCTGGTGCACGCCGAGGGCGGCAAGCCCGTCCCCGACGCCCTCGTCGAGATCGTGACCTCGGTGGAGCACGTCGACTGGGCGGCCCGCAACGCCCGCCGGGTGCTCGGTCACCGCCGGGTCCGCTCGCGGCTCATCCTGGCCGAGTTCTCCGCCCACCTGGAATACCAGCCGTACGGCGTGGTCGGCGTCATCGGCCCCTGGAACTACCCCGTCTTCACCCCGATCGGCTCCGCCGCGTACGCGCTGGCCGCCGGCAACGCGGTGGTCTTCAAGCCCAGCGAGTACACCCCGGTGGTCGGGCAGTGGCTGGTCGACACGTTCGCCGAGGTGGTACCCGAGCAACCCGTCTTCAGCACGGTGCACGGGCTGGCCGAGGTCGGCGCGGCGCTGTGCCGCGCCGGGGTCGACAAGCTCGCCTTCACCGGTTCCACCGCCACCGCGAAGAAGGTGATGGCGGCCTGCGCCGAGTCGCTGACCCCGGTGTTGATCGAGGCCGGCGGCAAGGACGCGATGATCGTCGACGTCGACGCCGACCTGGACGCAGCCGCCGAGGCATGTGTCTGGGGTGCGATGACCAACGCCGGGCAGACCTGCATCGGCATCGAGCGGGTCTACGTCGTGGAGCCGGCCTTCGACGCCTTCGTCGACCGCGTGGTGGAGCGCGCCGGCCGGCTCACCGTCGGCCCGCAGGACGCCGACGTCGGCCCGATCACCATGCCGAGCCAGCTGGACGTCATCCGCCGGCACATCGCCGACGCGCTGGAGCGGGGCGGTCGCGCCGTGCTCGGCGGGCCGGACGCGGTACGACCGCCGTACGCCCACCCGACGGTGCTGGTCGACGTGCCGGAGGACGCCGCCGCGGTCCGCGAGGAGACGTTCGGCCCGACGCTGACGATCAACCGGGTGGGTACCGCCGACGAGGCCCTCGCCCTGGCCAACGCCCTGCCGTACGGCCTGGGCGGCTCGGTCTTCGGCCGCCGCCGCGCGGTCGCCATCGCCCGGCGCCTGCGCTCCGGCATGGCCTCGATCAACTCGACCCTCACCTTCGCCGGCATGTCCACCCTGCCGTTCGGCGGCGTCGGCGAGTCGGGCTTCGGCCGCATCCACGGCGAGGACGGGCTACGCGAGTTCGGCCGGGCCAAGGCGGTGACCCGCCGCCGGGCCCGCTCGGCGCTGCCCTCGACCACCTTCGAACGCACCCCGGCCGACATCGCCCGCCTGGTGAAGGCGGTCAAGATGCTGTACGGCCGGAAGCTCTAGAAGAGGGTCAGCTCGTCGCGTTCGATGCCGCGCAGCCGGTCGTAGTCCACCACCACGCACCGGATCCCCCGGTCGGTGGCGAGCACCCGGGCCTGCGGCTTGATCTCCTGCGCGGCGAAGACCCCGGCCACCGGGGCGAGCAGCGGATCGCGGTTGAGCAGTTCGAGGTACCGGGTGAGCTGCTCGACACCGTCGATCTCGCCCCGGCGCTTCACCTCGACCGCGACCGTGCCCTGGTCGGCGTCCCGGCAGAGCAGGTCCACCGGACCGATGGCGGTCATGTACTCCCGGCGGACCAGCGTGTAGCCCTCGCCCAGCGTCTCCGGGTTGGCGGCCAGCAACTCCTGTAGGTGTGCCTCGACACCGTCCTTGCGCAGCCCCGGGTCGACACCCAGGTCGTACGAGGTGTCCTGGAAGATCTCCTCCAGGGTGATCCGCAGCTCCTCACCGGCCTTGTTGACCACCCGCCAGACTCCCGGCGCCTCCTGGAGCCGACAGGGCGGGCTCATCCAGTTCAACGGCTTGTACGCCCGGTCGTCGGCGTGGATGGACACCGACCCGTCCGCCTTCACCATCAGCAACCGGGTGGCCAGCGGCAGGTGGGCCGAGAGCCGTCCGACATAGTCCACCGAGCACTTCGCAATCACCAACCGCACCCGACGAGGGTAGCGGAGACCCCCGGGATCGCCACCGAGCGCCACTGGCGTGCCGGTGCCATGCTGAACTGGTGCTCGAACTGCTCACCGGTACCGGTCTGGCCGCCTCGGCGGGACTGAACGCCTACATCCCACTGCTGACGATGGGGCTGCTGGCCCGCTACACCAGCGTGATCGACCTGCCCGGCAGCTGGCAGTGGCTGGGCAACGGCTGGGTGCTGGCGATCCTGACCGTACTGTTCGCGGTCGAGGTCGTCGCGGACAAGGTCCCGGTGGTGGACCACGTCAACGACGTGGTCCAGACGGTGGTCCGGCCGACCGCGGGCGGGCTGGCGTTCGGCGCGGGCTCGGCCTCCGAGACGGTCACCGTGACCGACCCCGGCAGCTTCTTCGGCAGTACGGGCCAGTGGCTTCCGGTACTCGTCGGTGTACTCATCGCCCTCGGCATCCACCTGCTCAAGTCCGCCGCCCGACCGATCATCAACGCCACCACGGCCGGGATCGGCGCCCCGGTGGCGAGTACCGCCGAGGATGCCACCAGCGTGCTGATGTCCCTCGTCGCGATCGTCCTGCCGGTGCTGGTGCTGGTGTTCCTGGTCGGGTTCGTCCTCTTCCTGCCCTGGTTCCTGCGCCGCCGGGCGGAACGCCGCCGTGAGCGCCAGGCCGCCCGGGCCGCCGGTTTCCGGGTCTGACCCGGCGGTCACCCGGACGGTCCCGACCGCGGGTGTCGCCGGCCCCGGCGGGTTGACATCATCTGCGGGTGTCCGCGAGAACTTCCCGCGTTTCGCTCATCGCGACGTCCGCCGCCGTGGTCGGCGCGGTCACCCTGCTGATCACCCTGAACCCGCTCGGCGGACGCGACGGCGACCCCGCCGGGCTACCACCGGCCGGCTCCGCCGAGAGCACGGCGACCGCCGTCTGGGCCGAGGCGGGCCAGGATCCACCCGTGGCCTCCGCACCCGGGCCATCCGCACCCGGGCCACCGTCCGCCGGGGCGCCGGAGCCGGGACGGTCGGGCCCGACACCGGCCGGCGACCAGCCCGGCGCCACCCGGCCCGGCACGCTGCCCCCGGTGCTCGACCACGGCCCGCGCAGCGGCAACAAGGTGGCGCTCACCTTCGACGCGGACATGACCGACGCCATGCTGCGCCAGCTGCGCAACGGCACCGTCCGCTCGTACGCCAACCTGAAGATCGTCGACCGGTTGGAGCGCGACGGCGTCCCGGCCACGTTCTTTCTCACCGGCAAGTGGGTCGAGCAGTACCCGGAGGTGACCCGCCGGCTCGCCGCCAATCCCCACTTCGAGCTGGCCAACCACACCTACGGGCACCTGGCCTTCACCGCGGACTGCTACGGCCTGCCCCGCATCGACCGGCGGCGGATGACCGCCGACGTGGCCCGCACCTTCGACCTGGTGAACGCCTACGGCGGCCGACAGACCCGGTACTTCCGCTTTCCCGGGCTCTGCCACGACCGTGCCGCGCTGACCGAACTCGCCCCGCTCGGTCTCACCGTGGTCGACGGTGACGTGGTGAGCGGCGACCCCTTCGCGACCGCCTGGCAGCCGATCGTCCGGGCGGTGCTGGACGAGGTCCGGCCCGGGTCGGTCGTCGTGCTGCACGTGACGGAGGCCAACGCCCCGATGACCGACGAGGCCCTGCCGCACATCCTGGCCGGACTCGCCGAACGCGGCCTCGAACCGGCCCCGCTGTCGGAGGTCCTCGCCGCCCCACCCGCCCCGCGGTCCTAGCTTCCTGCGGCGCTGCCGCCGCCCGCTCCTGCCGTCCCTCCCCCGGTCCCTGTCGAGCTGCACCGCTTGCGCTATCAGTTCGACACCACCGATACCCCGAATCCCGGCGAACCCGGCCGCCGCGTAGCGCCGAAAGCCTAAAATCGGGGCATAACCTAGGAGGGGGTCGTAATGACCGCAGCAATGGAGATGCCGCGCGTCCAGGAGTGTGTGGTGGCGGCCTGCGCGTACAACCACACCGGCGACTGCCACGCCTTCGCCATCACCATCGGCAGCATGGACCACGCACACTGCCACACCTTCATCGAGATGCCCGCCGTCCGGGCGGGGGCCGACGGGCAGACCGCCCAGGTCGGCGCTTGCCAGCGGGCCGACTGCCGACACAACGAGCAGTTGGAGTGCCACGCACCAGCGATCCGGGTCGGCCCGGACGCCGACATGGCCGACTGTATGACCTACAGCCACCGCTGAGCGAGAACCACCACCCCGGTGCGGACGACGGACTCCGGCAGGTCGCACACTTGACGGCATGAGTGACGACGTCGCGATCCGCGTCCGGGGGCTGCGCAAGGCGTACGGCGACAACGTCGCGGTGGCCGACCTCGACCTGGACGTCCACCGGGGCGAGGTGTTCGCGCTGCTCGGGCCGAACGGCGCCGGGAAGACCACCACCGTGGAGATCCTGGAGGGCTACCGGCACCGGGACGCCGGTGAGGTACAGGTGCTCGGCATCGACCCCGGCGCCGCCGCGCGCGGCTCGGCCGCCCGTACCGTCGGCAACGCCGGGCGGGACTGGCGGTCCCGGGTCGGCATCGTGCTCCAGGGCACCGGCGAGTTCGACGAGTTGACCGTCGCCGAGGTGGTGCACCACTTCGCCGGCTTCTACCCGGACGCCGACGACCCGGACAAGGTGATCGCCCGGGTCGGGCTGGCCGGCAAGGCCCGCGCCCGTACGCACACCCTCTCCGGCGGGCAGAAGCGCCGGCTGGACGTGGCGCTGGGCATCATCGGCCGCCCCGAACTGCTCTTCCTCGACGAGCCGACCACCGGCTTCGACCCGGAGGCCCGACGCGAGTTCTGGGAGCTGATCCGGGACCTCGCCGCCGCCGGCACCACCATCGTGCTCACCACGCACTACCTGGACGAGGCCGAGGCGCTCGCCGACCGGGTCGGTGTGATCGCCGCCGGTCGACTGGTCGAGGTGGCCCCGCCGAACCGGCTGGGCAACCGGCAGGAGGCGCTGGCCACGGTCTCCTGGCGTACGCCGGAGGGCAAGCTGGAGAGCGAGCGGAGCGCGACGCCGACGGCGCTGGTGACCGAACTGGCGGCGCGCTTCGCCGGTGAGGTGCCCGGCCTGACCGTCACCCGGCCCACCCTCGAGGACATCTACCTGCAGATGATCGGACACCGATGACCACCACCACGAAGCCGGCCGCCCCGGTCACCGCCGTCGCACCGAACCGGCGGCCCGGACCGGCCAGGCTCGCCCTGCGGCAGGGGCGGCTGGAGATCCGGCAGTTCCTGCGCAGCCGGGAGTCCGTGGTCTTCACCCTGGGCTTCCCGATCATCATGGTGCTGATCTTCGCCTCGATCTTCGACGACGACCTCGGCTCCGGCGTGAGCTACACGCAGTACTTCATCACCGGCATGATCGCGACCGGCCTGATGACGGTCAGCTTCCAGAACCTCGGCATCTGGATCCCCATCGAGCGGGACCGGGGCGTGCTCAAACGCTATCGGGGCACGCCGATGCCGAAGTGGGTCTGGTTCGCCGGCAAGGTACTGATGGTGCTGGTGATCGGCGTGGTGATGACCGCCCTGCTGCTCGCCGTCTCGGTGGCCCTGTTCGACCTGCGACTGCCGAGCACCACGGCCGCCTGGCTGACCTTCGGCTGGGTCAGCGCGCTCGGGATCACCGCCTGCACCCTGTGCGGCATCGCGATCTCGTCGCTGGCCCGTACCGCCCGCAGCGGCTCGGCGGTAGTCACCCCGATCGCGCTGGTGCTCCAGTTCATCTCCGGGGTGTTCTTCGTCTTCACCAACCTGCCGACCTGGATGCAGCAGGTGGCGGCGATCTTCCCGCTCAAGTGGATGTGCCAGGGACTGCGGGCGGTCTTCCTGCCGGAGAGCTTCGGCGCCCAGGAGCCGGGCGGCTCGTTCGAGCTGACCCGGGTCGCCCTGGTGCTCGGCGCCTGGTGCGTGATCGGCCTGGTGCTCTGCCTGACCACCTTCCGCTGGACCAGCCGCCGCGACGGCTGAGGGCGCGAGGAAGGGCCCGGTCGACGGGCCCTTCCCGACCCACCCTCAGTACGAGTAGAAGCCCTGGCCGGACTTGCGGCCCAGGTCACCGGCGGTGGCCATGCGCTGGAGCAGCTCCGGCGGGAAGAACTTCTCGTCGGCCGTGTCGGTGTAGATGTTGCGGGTGGCGTTGAGCAACACGTCGACACCGGTGAGGTCGACGGTGGCGAGCGGACCCATGGCGTGCCCGAAGCCGAGCTTGCAGGCGGTGTCCAGATCCTCGGCGGAGATCACGCCCGCCTCGACCAGCCGTACCGCCTCCATCGCCAGGGCACAGATCAGCCGGGTGGTGACGAAGCCGGCGATGTCCCGGTTGACCACCACCACCGTCTTGCCGATCTCCTCGGCGAACGCCTTCGCCCCGTCGAGCGTGGCGTCGCTGGTCTTGTAGCCGCGGACCAGCTCGCAGAGCTTCATCATCGGCACCGGCGAGAAGAAGTGGGTGCCGACGACCGACTCGGGACGGTCGGTCACCGCCGCGATCTGGGTCACCGGGATGGCCGAGGTGTTGGTGGCCAGGATCGCGTCCGTACGACAGATCTTGTCCAGCGCGCGGAACACCTCGTGCTTGATCTCCAGCTTCTCGAAGACCGCCTCGACCACGATGTCCGCGTCGGCCGCCGCCTCCAGGTCGGTGGTCCGGGTGATCCGCCCGAGCGCCGCCTCGACGTCGTCGGTGGAGATCTTCCCCTTCTCGGCGAACCTCCCCAACGACTTGCGGATGCCGTCCACGCCACGCTGTGTCGCCGCGTCGTCCAAGTCCCGCAGGGTCACCTGCCAGCCTGCCTGCGCCGCCACCTGGGCGATGCCCGAGCCCATCAGCCCGGCACCGATGACCGCGAGTCGACCCGCCATCTGTCTCTCCCTCGCTGCACTTGAGTGTCTGCCTGCACCCTAGTCGGCGAGCCTGAACGACAGCTAAGGCGGCATCGGTCGAGCCGACGACGGTCAGCTCCGGCTACTCCGGTGCCGCGACAGTCAGATGGTCAGCTCCGGTTCCTCCGGTGCGGTGGCCCGCTCGACCTCGATGCCGAGCGCCCGCAGGTCGGCGACGAAGTCGGGATAGCCCCGGTCCACGTGGTGCACGTGCGACACCTCGGTCACCCCGTCGGCGCAGAGCCCAGCGATGATCAGACCAGCGCCGGCCCGGATGTCGGTGGCGCGTACCGGCGCACCGGAGAGCCGCTCCCGGCCGCGTACCACCGCGTGGTGCCCGTCGGTCTTGATGTCCGCGCCGAGACGCATCATCTCGTTGGCGAACATGAACCGGCCGTCGAAGATGTTCTCGGTGATCAGGGAGGCGCCCTCGCTGAGCGCGGCCAGCCCGATCGCCATCGGCAGCAGGTCGGTGGCGAAGCCCGGATACGGCAGGGTCACCACGTCCACCGCCCGCGGCCGGTCGTCCATGCGTACCCGGAAGGCATCCGCCCGGGTCTCCACCAGCCCACCGGCCGCGACCACCTTGTCCAACGCGACCTGCAGGAACGCCGGGTCGACGCCGGTCACGGTGACGTCGCCGCGGGTCATCGCCGCGCCGAAGGCCCAGGTCCCGGCGACGATCCGGTCCCCCACCGTGGCGTGCCGGACCGGCTGCAACCGGGGCACGCCCACCACCGTGATCGTGGACGTCCCCTCCCCCTCGATCAGCGCGCCCATCCGGATGAGCATGGTGCAGATGTCCACGATCTCCGGCTCACGGGCGGCGTTGTCGATCACGGTGGTGCCGTCGGCCAGTACCGCCGCCATCAGCAGGTTCTCGGTCGCGCCGACGCTCGGGAAGTCCAGCGCGATCTCCGCGCCGTGCAGGCCGTGCGGCGCCGAGGCGATCACGAAGCCGTGTTCGCCGGAGATGTCCGCGCCCATCCGGGTCAGCCCGGAGATGTGCATGTCCAGCCCGCGCGAACCGATCGCGTCGCCACCCGGGTGGGCCACCCGCACGTACCCGCGCCGGGCCAACAGCGGACCGAGCACGCAGATCGACGCACGCAGCCGGCGGACCAGGTCGTAGTCGGCCTCCACCCCCGGCTGCTCCGGCACGTCGATGACGACCGACCGCGAGCGGGCCACCCCGCCACTGGCCACCATCGGATCCACCGGCTCGTCCGCGTCGAACCGTACGCCGCAACCGAGGCGCCGCAGCACCTCACCCATGATCGCGATGTCGGTGATCCGGGGGACGTTGGTGATCACGCTCCGGCCGGGTGCGAGCAACGCGGCGGCCATCAACTTCAGCGCCGAGTTCTTCGCACCGACCACGTGTACGGTGCCGGCGAGCCGGGCCCCGCCGCGTACCCGGATGACATCGACGTCGGAGACCGCCGCGTCACCCGCGTCACCCGGTCCGACCCCGGCGGACCAGCCCGTTCCCGTCTCCGGCCGGGCCGGGATGGTCAGGTCTGGTATCCGTAGGCTGTGCGTCATGGCCGTCCACCTCACGCGCATCTACACCAAGGCCGGCGACGCCGGCATGACCAGGCTGAGCAACAACGAACAGGTGCCGAAGACAGACCCGCGGATCTCCGCGTACGCCGACGTCGACGAGTGCAACGCGGCGATCGGCGTGGCCCTCGCCCTCGGCCAACTCGGCGACGACCTGCGGACCGCGCTCGGGCAGATCCAGAACGACCTGTTCGACGTGGGGGCGGACCTGTCCACCCCGGTGGAACCCGACCCGAAGTACCCGCCGCTGCGGGTGACCGAGGAGTACGTCGAGCGACTAGAGGGCTGGTGCGACGAGTACAACGCGCGCCTGAGCAAGCTCGACTCCTTCATCCTCCCCGGCGGCACCGCGGGCGCGGCACTGCTACACGCGGCGCGGACGATCGCCCGGCGCGCCGAGCGGTCGGCGTGGGCTCTCGTCGCACACGACCCCGACCGGACCAGCCACCTCCCGGCAAAGTATCTCAACCGGCTGTCGGATCTGCTCTTTATCCTGTCAAGAACGGCAAATCCGGACGGCGACGTGCTATGGGTCCCCGGCGGAGGCCGGTGACGCTCGGAGCGCTGCACCACGTGGAGGTGTGGGTACCCGACCTGGGCGCGGCAATGCACAGCTGGGGCTGGCTCCTCGGAAAACTGGGCTGGACGCCGTTCCAGGAATGGTCGGCCACGATCGGCTTGCCCCGGGGCTCAACCACCTGGCCTTCCACGCCGGGCCACCCACCGACGTGGACCAGCTGGTCACCGAGGCACCGGCGTACGGCTGGGAACTACTCTTCCCGGACCGTCATCCGTACGCCGGTGGCCCGGACAGCTATGCGGCTTACCTGACGAACGCCGAGGGGTACGAGATCGAGCTGGTCGCATCCGCAGAACCGCCAGGCTAGATCCGAGGAGGCCCGGCTCACCCACATCCCGGCCCGGCCGAGGACCGGGCGGGGTATGCCGATGGCCGGCACCCGGGTTCGGGTGCCGGCCATCGGTGTGT
>NZ_QXEC01000018.1 GCF_003583405.1 Micromonospora radicis | reverse complement strand
GTGGTCTTCCGCGTGGGGCGTGGTCTTCCGCGTGGGGCGTGGTCTTCCGCGTGGGGCGTGGTCCGGCAGGGCGGGGGTGTGCTTCGCGGGGTGGGGGTGGTCCGGCAGGGCGGGGGTGTGCTCCGCGGGGTGGGGGTGGTCCCGGGGGCCGAGCGTGGTCCCCCGGGGCCGGGGCGCGCCCGGCGCGGTGTTCCCGGGCCGGGCGCGCCCGGGTCAGCGGCGGTTGTACCGATACATGGTCAGGGTGCCGAAGAGCCCGATGAACAGGGCGCTCCACAGCACCATCCAGGTCATGCTCGACGCGTCCGTCGTACCGGCCATCGCCGCGCGTACCGAGGAGACCAGGTGCGTGATCGGGTTGGCCTTGACGAACGCCTGGAGCCAGCCGGGCATGGTCGACGGGTCGACGAAGACGTTGCTGAGGAAGGTCAGCGGGAACAGCACCATCATGCTGACCCCCATCACCGACTTCTCGCTGCGCAGCACCAGCCCGAAGAAGGTCCAGACCCAGGAGAAGGCGAACGAGAAGACCACCAGCAGGCCGATCCCGGCGAGTACGCCGAGCACGCCGCCGTCGGGGCGGAAGCCGAGCACCAGCCCGACGCTGAGGATCACCACCGCCGCCAGGACGTAGCGCAGCACATCGCCGACGATCATCCCGACCAGCGCCGCGGGACGCCAGACCGGCAGCGTCCGGAACCGGTCGAAGACGCCCTTCTCGATGTCGGTGTTCAGCCCGATCCCGGTGTACATCGTGATCATCACGACGCTGGTGACCATGATTCCGGGCAGGAAGAACTGCAGGTAGTCACGGGGGCTGTCGGCGAGTGCGCCACCGAACAGGTACGTGAACATCAGCACCATGATGATCGGGAACGCGGTCACGTCGAACAGTTGCTCCGGCACATGCTTGATCTTCAGCATGGCCCGCCAACTGAAGGTCAGCGACGCCGACAGCGGGCTCGGTCGCGCTGGTCGCTCACCCGGCGCCAGGATCATCCCCAACGCCTCGGCCGAGGGCACGTAGACGGTCGGCGCCCGGTCGGCCGAGGTGGCGGTGTCGCTGCTCATCGGGCTGCCTCCAACTCGTCGTCCCGCTCGGCCTCGACCGGTACGGCGGGGTGGTCGGTCAGGGCCAGGAAGACCTCGTCCAGGCTCGGCTGGCCGAGCGAGAAGTCGTCCACCACGACCCCGGCCCGGGACAGCTCGGCCAGTGCCCGGGCGGCCTGCGCGCCGGCGTCCAGGTCGCTGCCGTCGCCGCCGACTCGGGCGGTGATGCTCACCGGGTCCGCCTCCAGCTGCACCGGCACGCCCAGCGTCGCCTGGAGCAGTCGCTCCGCCTCGGGACGCTGGGCCGCGTCGCGCAGCCGCAGGTGGATCGTGCCGGAACCGACCGACGACTTCAGCTCGCCCGGGGTGCCCTCCGCGATCACCCGGCCATGGTCGACCACCGCGATCCGGCTGGCCAGCTTGTCGGCCTCGTCCAGGTACTGCGTGGTCAGCAGCACGGTCGTGCCGTGGGCGACCACCGCCCGGACGATCTCCCACACCTGGTTACGGCTGCGCGGATCCAACCCGGTCGTCGGCTCGTCGAGGAAGAGCAGGTCCGGGGTGTTGAGGATGCTGGCCGCGATGTCGATGCGGCGGCGCATGCCGCCCGAGTACTTCTTCACCTGCCGCCCGGCCGCATCGGTCAGCCCGAACGCGGTCAGCAACTGCTCCGCCCGCTGGGCGGCGGCTGGCCTGCGCAGCCCGAGCAGCCGACCCAGGAGGACCAGGTTCTCGGTGCCGGTCAGATCCTCGTCGACCGAGGCGTACTGGCCGGTGAGGCTGACCCGGGCGCGGACGGCGTCGGCCTCGCCGACCACGTCGTGACCGAACACCCGGGCCCGTCCACCGTCGGGACGCAGCAGCGTGGCCAGCACCCGTACCGCCGTGGTCTTGCCGGCGCCGTTCGGGCCGAGCAGCCCGTACACGGCGCCGGCCGGCACCTGTAGGTCGATGCCGGCGAGGGCGTGTGTCTCGCCGAACGACTTGGTCAGACCTTCGGCCTCGACGGCGAGACCGGTGCGTCTATTCATGATGTCGACAGTTCCTTCCGATTCGGGGGCGACGGCGCCGGGCGGACCGACCCGACCGGCGCGCACACCGCATGCCGACCAGCACAGCGCATCCGTACGACAAGAATCCGCCACGCTCGCCGGCCGCCTGCTACAACGACGGCGCGCGGCACTGGTTGTCCACGGCTTCCCCCTGATGGCGCGAGACGCCGGGCAGCCGCTGCTAGATCTGATCTAGCAGCGGCTACCCGGGCGCGCGGCGGGGCCGGCGGCCGGCCCTTACCGGCGGCTGGCCCTTACCGGCGGTCGGCCCTTACCGGCGGTCGGCCCTTACCGGCGGTCGGCCCTTACCGGCGGCTGGCCGCTGCCGGCCGTGGCCCCTACCGGCAGTGGCGGTGCGCCACTGCCGGCCCCCGTTGCCCGGGCCACTGCCGGCCCCGGTCACCAGGCGGTGTCGAGTCGGTGCCGCTGCTCGGGCGTCAACGCAAGTTCGACGGCACCGAGGCACTCCTCCAGCTGCGCCACCGACGAGACACCCACCAGCGGAACGGTCGGCATCTCACCGTCGATCAACCAGGCCAGCACCACCTGGTTCGCCGTCGCGCCGGTCTGCTGCGCCACCTCCCGCAACGCGGCCAACCGGACCGGGGCGCTCGGCAGGTCGTACGCCGGGCCCAACGGCTTGTCCGACCGGGTGTAGGCACCCCACAGCAGCGACCCGTACGAGACCAGGGTCAGTCCGGGCTCGGCGCGCAGATAGCTGGTCAGTTCGCCGCCCACCGCGCCCACGTTGCCGTCCCGGTCCAGGTCCGTCGGCCCGTCCAGCCGGCTCGGCAGGTAGCTGCGGTGGTACTGGAGCACCTCGTAGCCGGGTAGACCGGCCGTGGCGGCCAGCGCGCGGGCCCGCTCCACCCGCCAGGTGCGGTGGTTGCTCGCCCCGAGCAGCCCGACCGTGCCGTCGGCGACCAGCTCGGCGAAGCCCTCGACCGTCTCCCGGATCGGTACGGTGTGGTCCTCGATGTGGGCGTAGAGCAGGTCCAGCCGGTCGACCCCGAGCCGTTCCCGGCTGCGCTCGGCGGACTCCCGGATCATCTTGGCCGACAGGCCCTCCGGGTTGTCGAGGTAGCTGGTGCCGGGGGCCAGTGGCCGCGCGCCGAGCTTGGTGGCGATGACGATCTCGTCGCCGATCCCGCGGCTGCGTCGCCACCGGCCCAGCAACTCCTCGCTGTCGCCGCCCTGCCCGCCGGTCATCCAGAACGCGTAGTTGTTCGACGTGTCGACGAAGGTGCCGCCGGCCTCGACGAAGCGGTCCAGGATCGCGTACGAGGTGGCCTCGTCGGTCTTCGTGCCGAAGAGCATCGCGCCGAGGCTGAGCACGCTGACCTCGCGCCGGGTACGCGGGTCGGTGCCGATGGTGCGGTACCGCATGGGGGAACTCCTCTCGTGCGCCCGAACTGGTGGACGCGCCACCAGCCTGCGACTTCGAGCGCACTCGAGGTCAAGCCCGCAGTTCAGTCGGCGATCAGCCGGGGATGTAGTCGAAGGTGTCCGGGTCGGGGCCGGTCCGCCCGTCCGCACCGCGGTCCAGCAGGGTGATCCGCTCCATCGTCGCCTCGTCCAGCTCGAAGTCGAAGAGCTGGAAGTTCTCCTCGATCCGCTGCGGCGTGGTCGACTTGGGGAAGACGACGTCGCCGCGCTGGAGGTGCCAGCGCAGCACCACCTGGGCCGGCGTCCGGCCGACCTGCTCGGCGATGTCGGTGATGGTCGGGTCGTCGAGTACGGCACCCTGTGCGATGGGCGACCACGCCTCGGTGACGATGCCGTTGCGGGCCCCGTACGCCCGTACCTCGTCGTTGGTGAAGTACGGGTGCGCCTCGATCTGGTTGACCGCGGGCACCACGTCGGCCTCGGCCGCCAGCAGCTCCAGGTGCGCCACCTGGAAGTTGGAGACGCCGATGGAACGGGCCCGGCCGTCGGCCTTGAACTCCTCCAGCACCTTCCAGGTGGAGACGAAGTCGCCGTCGTAGCGGGTCGGCAGCGGCCAGTGGATCAGGAACAGGTCGAGGTAGTCGGTGCGCAGCGCGTCCAGCGAGGCCTGGAACGCGGACCGGGCGTCGTCCGGGCGGTGGAATCCGTTGTTCAGCTTGCTGGTCAGGTAGACGTCGTCGCGGGCCAGCCCCGCCGTGCGTACGCCCTGCCCGACCTCGGCCTCGTTGCCGTACATCTCGGCGGTGTCGACATGCCGGTAGCCGACCCCCAGCGCGAGGCGGACCGCCTCGGTGGTGTCGGCCGGGGCGATCTGGAACACCCCGAATCCGAGCTGGGGGATGGTGTTGCCGTCGTTCAGCGTGATGTCCGCAACCGTGCTCGCCATTCGTCCGGCATACCCGCTGGCGGCGGCCTTCTCACCCGACCCTGGTGGGGCGTTTCCGACCTGTTCAGCGACGCCGCAGCGCGGTGGAGTCGAGCCGGTAGCCGATCGTGTGGTCGACGATCCGTTCGACCAGTTCCGCCTTACGCAGTCCGCCGACACCGCGCAGCCGGAGGTTCGCGGCCAGGGCCCGCAACTGCCGCAGCGACCAACCCGAGAGGTACGCCGTACCGTCGGCGCGGCTGGGCAGGGCCGCCAGGCGCGCCGCGTCCCGGGCCGGGTCGGTGCCGGCGCCCGCAGCGGTCGGCTTGGCAGCCGCGCGGGCGGCCGGGGTGCTGCCGTGGTCCGGGCCGGTCACCTCGGGTGCCGTTCGGGTTGGAGGTGTTCGAGGAACTCGGTGGCGAGCCGGCGTAACTCGTCCCGGACGGCGGGCACGGTGACCCGGTCGCGCAGCACCACGGGCACGCCGCGCGGGGTGTTGGTGGCGTAGAGGGTGACGTTCTCCCGCAGCGGGGTTGGGAAGACCGGCAGGCCGAGGTTGCGGACCTGGTCCATGTAGCTCTGGTGGGTGGCGATCGGCTGCCGCGACAGCAGCTGGATCATCGTGAAGACCACCCCGGCCACGTCGGGGGCGACCTTCTGGTGCCGGCGTACGGTGGCGAACCGGCGGGCGTCGGCGTTGTACTGGTCCACCAGTTCCCGCACGTTGCCGTGCAGGTAGTCGATCCCGAGCGTGGACAGGTAGTCGGCCTTGGCCGGGATGACCAGGTGGTCGCTGGCGATGATGGCCGACTGGGTGACCACGTTGAAGTTCGGCGGGCAGTCGATCAACACCAGGTCGTACGGGTCCAGGCCGTCGGCCAGCAGCCCCTCGGCCAGCGAACCGCGTACCCGGAACAGTTCGGCGTCGTACTCCTCGCCACCGGCCACGCTGCGGGCCAGGGCCAGATCGATGTCGACCAGTTGCAGGTGTGAGGCGATCAGGTCGAGCCGGCCGGCACCGGAGAGTCGGGAGTTCGCCGGCCCCGGCGACACCACCAGTTCACCGAGGGTGACCGTCGGCTGGCCGCCGCGTAGGCCGTCGTACCACCGCTTCACCGTCCGGCTGTCGCGGAGCCGTTCCCGCCAGTCGTCCGGGTCGTAGAAGCCGAAGGTCAGGCTGGCCTGCGGGTCAAGGTCGATGAGCAGTACCTTCATCCCCCGGTTGGCCAGTTCGGCGCCGAGGTTGGCGGTCACCGTGGTCTTGCCGACCCCGCCCTTGTAGTTGATCACGGACACGACGTACATCGACGTACCTCCCCAGACCGGGAACGGTAGCCGATGTCGATCATCTGCCGCCGCGGACCGTGATCGCCCGTCACCGCCCGTCGTCCACAAGGGTCCGCCGGGGTGGGTGCAGCCGGTCGGTACACCGCAATCGAATCGAACAGCGGCAATCCCCGGGGCAGGCGCGATGCTGGACCGAACGGCTACCCGCCTTAGCTGAACAGGCACTTTGCCTTGTCGCCGTGGTGCATCAGGATTGCACAAACATCCGGCGCACGGGGGTGCGGAAAGCCGGATACCCACAGAGGAAGGACGTGGCACATCGTGGTGCCTTTCTCAGGCCGGAGGGTTCTCGCCGCGATCGCGGCCAGTACGCTCCTGGGCACGGTGGCGCTGGCCGGTCCGGCGCAGGCCAGCCCGAACAACAACACGGTCAAGAAACTGACCAAGGCGGTGACGGTCAAGGGCGTACTGAAGCACCTCGACAAGTTCCAGGCCATCGCCGACGCCAACGACGGCACCCGCGCCTCCGGCACCCCCGGCTACGACGCGAGCGCCGACTACGTGGCCGGGCTGCTGAAGAAGGCCGGCTACCAGGTGACCCGGCAGCAGTTCGACTTCGCGTTCTACGAGGAGTTCGGCTCGTCGTTCGCCCAGGTGGCTCCGACCCCGACCACGTACACCGACGGGGTCGACTACGCGCTGATGGACTACTCCGGCGCCGGGGTCGCGGAGGGCCTCGTCGTGCCGGTGGACCTCGCCCTCGCACCGCCGCGCGCTTCGACCTCGGGCTGTGAGGCCAGTGACTTCGCCGGGGTGGACGTGGTCGGCAAGATCGCGCTGATGCAGCGCGGCACCTGCGCCTTCGGTGACAAGGTCGCCAACGCGGAGGCGGCCGGCGCCGCCGGGGCGATCGTGATGAACCAGGGCAACGGTACGCCGGAGGCCAACCCCGACCGCTACGACTTCTTCGGCGGCACCCTCGGCGCGCCGGTGGGCATCCCGGCCGTCTCGGTCTCGTACTACACGGGTGAGCAGTTCGCGGCGACCGCCGGTCTGGTCCTGCGGATCGAGGCCGACACCACCTCGGAGATCCGCAGCACCGAGAACGTCTTCGCGCAGAGCAAGCACGGCCGTACCGACAACGTCGTCGTGGCCGGGGCGCACCTGGACTCGGACCCGGCCGGGCCGGGCTTCAACGACAACGGCACCGGCAGCGCCGCCCTGCTCGAGGTCGCGCTGCAGATGGCGAAGGTCAAGCCGTACAACGCGGTCCGCTTCGCCTGGTGGGGCGCGGAGGAGGCCGGGCTGATCGGCTCGCAGTACTACGTGGACAGCCTGACCGAGCAGCAGGTCGCCGACATCGCCCTCTACCTCAACTTCGACATGATCGGCTCGCCGAACTACGTGTTCGGGGTGTACGACGGTGACGACTCGGCGCAGCAGGGTGCCGGCCCGGGGCCGGAGGGCTCGGCGGAGATCGAGAAGGTCTTCGAGGACTTCTTCGCCTCCCGGAAGCTGCCCACCGTGCCCTCCGACTTCACCGGACGCTCGGACTACGGCGCCTTCATCAACGTCGACATCCCCGCCGGTGGTCTCTTCACCGGCGCCGAGGGCATCAAGACGGCCGAGGAGGCCGCCCTCTTCGGTGGGGTCGCCGGGGTCGCCTACGACCCGTGCTACCACCAGGCCTGCGACAGCCGTACGCCGGTCGCCGACGGCGCCGACGCGGCCGTCTACAAGTCACTGGGCAAGAAGTACAAGCTGCACGGCAACGTCAACGTCTTCGCGCTCGACGTCAACGCCGACGCCATCGCCGCCTCGGTGATCACGTTCGCGTTCGACACCTCGGCCGTGAACGGCGTGCCGGGCAAGGCGCCCGGCAAGGGTAAGGGCAAGGGCAAGCCGCACGGCCACAAGCACGGCCACAAGCACGGTCACCAGCACCACTGGAAGTAGGCCCAACCAGCTCTGACCGGGCCGGGCCCCGCACACCGGGGCCCGGCCCGGTCGCGTGACACCGGCGGTCGGCTGGCTGCGTGCCGTCCGACGGTCGGGCCGCGCCGGGTGGCGCCGCCCCCGGCGGCCGGGCCTTGCCCCAGCGGCCGGGCCTTGCCCAGGCGGCCGGGCCTCATCCCGGCGGTCGGGCCGCGCCGGGCGGCGTCGTACCCGGCGGCGGGGCCGACCGGGTCAGTCGCCAGTACTGCCGCTTGTCCTCGTCGCGGACCACCACCCCGTAGCGGCCGAGTTCCGCGCGCAGCTCCCGGGCTTCGGCGCGCCGGTCGCCCTGCACCGCCTCCTGCCGCGCCCGCAGCAGCGCGTCCGCGCCGTCGGGCAGCCCGGGCAGTCCCGGCACCCACCGCCGGTACGCGTCCCGATGCGGGTCGCTCTCCGCCCACGGCCAGCCATGTGCCCGGAACGCCTCGGCCAACTGGCCGGCGGGCAGGTCGGACTGCTGCCGGACCAACTCGTCCTCGTCCACGCCGAGCAGTACCAGGTCCTTGCCGTCGACGAAGACCACCCTGGTCTGGGACCGGCCGAACTCCCGCTCGGCGCCGCCCCGGCGCAGCCGTACCCGGATGCTGTCCACGGTGACCCTGACCCGCTCTGCCGTACCGATCGCGCCGAACGCCAGCCCGGCGAGGACGCCGACCGCCACCCCGCCACCCAGGGCGTACGAGTCGGACAGGCCGTCGACGAAGCGGAACAGCCCCTGCGCCGGTGCCCATGGCAGGCCGGCCACCCAGCCGGCCCCGGCGGCCAGCAGCCCACCGGCCGCGGCGCCGACGACGGGGAGCCCGGCCCAGAGCACCAGCAGTTCGCTGGCACCGCCACCGACCACGCTCGGTGCGCCGTACGCCGTCACGTCACCTCCCGACGCATCGTCCGGACCAGGCCGGCGAGCAGCGGCACGACCAGCCAGACCAGCAGCGACACCCCGAGCCGCCCCCACTGCCCCGCAGTGATCTCGGGGGTGAACAACGGCTCCATCGTGCGTCCCACGTCGAGCCACTCGGCCGCCCGGCGCAGCGGGCGGACCAGTTCACCCACGATCGCCCAGGCGTTCGGCAACACCAGGTAGGTCACGATGGCCAGCGGGGTGTTCAGCAGCAGCAGGCCGAAGCCGGCGCCCAGCAGCACGTTGGCCACCTGGAACACGGTGGCGTGCAGGATCAGCGTGCCCTCGATCCGCCAACTGCCGGCACCGCCGGTGGCGCCCGCGACCAGCGTGGCGACGGCGGCGACGGCGAAACTCGCCAGCAGGGAGGCCAGCGCCGCCACGACCAGCGTGGCGAGCTTGGCGATGATCACCCGTTCCCGCCGGGGCACCAGCGCGAACGTGGTCAACGCGGTGCGCTGCGACCACTCGCTGGTGATCGAGAGGATGCCGAGCACCGGCAGCAGCAGCCCGACCGGGAGCAGCGACGGGAGGAAGAAGTTGACGAAGGTCTGTTCGGCGTCGGGGGCGTACAGCAGTTGGAGCGTGGCGATGCCGGCGGTGACCAGGCCGATGGTGAACAGCAGCCAGCGGCCGGCCCGGGTGTCGACGAGTTTGCGCAGCTCCACGCCGGTGAGTCGGGCCAACGACGGCCGGTGTTGGGCCGACCGGGTGAGTTCGGGTGCGGTGGCGGTGGTCATCGGACGGGCTCCTCGGTCGGTCGGACGGTCGCGCCGGAAACGGTGGGGTGGGCGGCCGCGGCGGTGTTGTCCGCCTGGGCGGTGAGGGTGAGGAAGAGTTGTTCCAGGCCACCCCCGCCGGCTGGCCGCAGCTCGGTGAGCGCGACCCCGGCGGCCAGCGCGGCCTCGCCGACCGCGTCGGTGTCGGCACCGACGATCAGCCCGGCGGTGCCCTCACTGACCGGCAGGCCGGCCCGCTCCAGCGCGCCGCGCAACGCCGCCCGGTCGCGGGCCCGCACCAGCGTGCCGTCGCCGGCCAGCAGTTCGTCCTTGTCGCCCTGCGCAACGATCCGGCCACCCCCGATCACCACCAGCCGGTCCGCGACCGCCTCGACCTCGCGCAGCAGGTGGGAGGAGAGCAGCACGGTGCCGCCCCGGTCGGCGAAGTCGCGCAGCAGGCCGCGCATCCAGAAGATGCCCTCCGGGTCAAGGCCGTTGGCCGGCTCGTCCAGCACCAGCACCTGCGGGTCGCCGAGCAGCGCGTGTGCCAGGCCGAGGCGCTGCCGCATCCCCAACGAGTACGCCCGGACCCGGCGCTTCGCCGCGGCCGCGTTCAGTCCGACCCGGTCCAGTACCGCGCCCACCGTCCGCCGGTCCACCCCCATGGTGGCGGCGGCCACGGTGAGGGCCTCCCGACCGGTACGCCCGGCGTGCTGGGCCGAGGCGTCCAGCAGCACCCCGACGGTGCGGCCCGGGTTGGGCAGCTGCCGGTAGGGGCGGCCGGCGACGGTGGCCGTGCCGGTGGTCGGCGGGGTGAGCCCACAGATCATCCGCATGGTGGTGGACTTGCCGGCCCCGTTGGGCCCGAGAAAGCCGGTGACCGTGCCCGGCTCGCAGCGGAAGGAGACGTCCTCGACGGCGGTGTGCCGCCCGTACCGTTTGGTCAACTGGGCTACCTCGATCATGCAGCCCAGGCTGCCGGGGCCGGCCGGCTGCGCGCAGCGGCCGACGGTCTCCGGCCCGGTAGACCAAGGTCGGCGCCGAGGCCTCGACTTTGGTAGCTGGTTGGGCCGCTGGACGGCTGCCTACCATTGCGCCTGTGACCAGCATGGCCGTCGTCGAACACCCGGGGTTGCTGCCCGGGTCGCTCGGCGCTGCCCGGCGGCACCCCCGCAGGACCACCCGGGACTGGCTCGTCGACAGCTTCTGCTTCCTGGTCTCCATCGGCTGGGTGCTGGTCGCCACCCTCGACGCCGCCTCCCCGAGCCCGACGCTCGCCGAGCGGCTGCCGTACGCCTGGATGATTCCGGCGGACGCGCTCGTCGGTCTGGCCCTCTCCGCGACGCTGTGGGTACGCCGCCGCTGGCCGCTCGGGCTGGCCCTGGTGACGCTGCCGCTGTCGGCGTTCTCGATGGCCGCGGTGGCCGCCACGGTGATCATCTACTTCACCCTCGTGGTGCACCGGCGTACCGCGGTGGCCCTGGCGATCACCGCGGCCAGCTGGGTGCCCAACATGCTCTTCGCCCTGCTGCGGCCCGAACCTGGACACTCGTACTGGAACACCACGCTGTGGGGAATGCTGCTCAGCCTGCTGGTGCTCGCCTGGGGGATGTTCGTGCGGGCCCGCCGGCAGCTGGTGGTGTCGTTGCGGGAGCGGGCCGAACGGGCCGAGGCCGAGCAACAGCTGCGGATGGCCCAGGCCCGGCAGTTGGAACGCACCCGCATCGCCCGGGAGATGCACGACGTGCTGGCCCACCGGATCTCGCTGCTCAGCCTGCACGCGGGGGCACTGGAGTTCCGCCCCGACGCCGCCCCCGACGAGGTGGCAAGGGCGGCCGGTGTGATCCGGAGCAGCGCGCACGCCGCGTTGCAGGATCTGCGCGAGGTGATCGGCGTACTGCGGGCCGAGGCGTCGCTGGCCGAGGACCCGGAGCGACCGCAACCCACCCTCGACGATCTGCCCGCGCTGGTCGCCGAGTCCCGCGCCGCGGGAGTCCGGGTCGAACTCGGTGACCGGGTGACCGAGGCCGAGCGGCTGCCCGAGGTGGTGGGCCGCAGTGTCTACCGGATCGTGCAGGAAGGGCTGACCAACGCCCGCAAGCATGCCGCCGGTGCCGCGGTCTCCGTCGAGCTGGCCGGCCGTCCGGGGGACGGGCTGACCGTGGAGATCCGCAACCGCCGGCCGGTGGGGGAGGCGGCCGGCGCGGCCATCCCGGGCAGCGGTACCGGGCTGATCGGGGTCGCCGAGCGGGTCGACCTGGCCGGCGGGCGGTTGGCCTACGGCCGCGACGACTCGGGCGACTTCCGGCTGGCCGCGTGGCTGCCCTGGCCCGCCACGTGACCGGCCCCGCTGGGGCTGCCGGGCCGGTTGGGGCTGCCGCGCCGGTTGGGGCTGCTGGGCCGGTTGGGGCTGCCGGGCCGGCGGGGGCTGCCGGGCCGGTTGGGGCTGCCGGGGCTGCCGGGCCCGAGCCGACGGGTGACTCGCCCGACCGCGCGGTGCGGATCCTGATCGTGGACGACGACGCGCTGGTCCGCGCCGGGCTGTCGATGATCCTCGGCGGCACCCCCGACCTGGAGGTGGTCGGCGAGGCGGCCGACGGCAGCGAGGTGGTCGCGGCGGTGACCGCGTGCCGCCCGGACGTGGTGCTGATGGACATCCGGATGCCCCGGATGGACGGGCTGGCCGCCACGGAGGCGCTGCGCGCCCTGCCCCGGCCGCCCGAGGTGCTCGTGCTGACCACCTTCGACGCGGACGAACACGTGCTGCGGGCGTTGCGGGCCGGCGCCGGCGGCTTCGTGCTCAAGGACACCCCGCCGGCCGAGATCGTGCGGGCGGTGCGTCGGGTGGCGGCCGGCGAGGCGACGTTGTCCCCGACGGTCACCCGGACCCTCATCACGCACGTGACCGCCGGGGCCGCGGCAGCCGAGCCCCGCCGGGAACGCGCCGCCCGGCTGCTCGCCGGGCTGACCGAGCGCGAGCGGGCGGTCGCGGTGGCCCTCGGCCAGGGACGCACCAACGCCGAGATCGCCGCCGAGCTGTTCATGAGCGTGGCCACCGTCAAGGCGTACGTCTCCCGGCTGCTGACCCGCCTCGACCTCAACAACCGGGTGCAGGTGGCGCTGCTCGTCCATGACGCCGGACTGGTCTGAGCGCCGCCGCGCGGAATGCGCCGAGAAAGGGCGTTGAACTTTCCCGCCACGGGGGACGTACCAATGCGCGAGGTGCGGTGCTCAAGCGCACCGCAGCCGGAGTTGCGGGAGGCCTGCCGTGCGAGTTGATGAGCAGTCGACGGATCCCATCGATCAGATTCTGGGTGAGTTGCCGGTGCCGACGCCGCTGACCCCCGAGGACGTCCGGCTGGCGGTCCGGGCGGTGGTGGTGCATGCGGCGGAGGAGTGGCCCTCGGGGGCACTCTGCCGCAACGACGGCGCCCGGTTCCCCTGCCGTCTGCATCGGTGGGGACGGAACGTGCTGTTGAACCATGGGCTCAACGAGCGGCAGCTCGACGCGCTCATCCGGCACGGCAATCCGTTCGTGCACGTGCCGTTCCCGTTCCTGGTGAACGGACCCAACCCGGCACGGCCCCCGGCGGTCCGTCCGCCGGCCGGCGAGCGGAGCACTCCGCAGCCGGGTCGGGCCGCTGCCCACCCGGGGCGGACCGATCGGGCCGCCGGGTATCCGCCACGCCAGGACCGCGCCGCCGGGTATCCGGTGCGCGGTCCGGTTCCCCGGGTGGCGGCTCCCACGGTTCGGGCCGGTGCCCGGACCGCCGGTCCAGGCCGGCCGGTGGCACCCCCCGCCACCGCGCCGCGCTGGCCGCGGGCGAGTTGAGAGGGCTCGCCCGTCGGCGGTACGACGCCGGCCCGGGCTGCGGGTCGTTCCCCGCCTGCGCCCGGGCCGGCGTCGCGCACCTGCGCCGTCAGCGGTAGCCGGCGGGGATCCCGCAACTCGGTGCCGCCCAGTAGGTGTTGTTCGGGCTGCCGTCCCGGTTGTTCTCCCGACGCGAGTCGACGTGGACGTGGGTGTTGTGCCCCGACACGCCGGGGCCGATGATCCCGCTGAACCCGTGGTTGCGGGCCGCCCGGGCGATGTCGCACAGCGACTTGTCCCGGGAGATCAGGTCGGCGGCGTTGCCGTACAGGTGCTGGCTGTTCGAGGCGCCCCCGACCTGGCTGTTGCAGGTGCGGCTGCGGTAGCCGCTGGTGACGATGAGCGGCTGGTCGCCGAGGCCCTTGCGCAGCGCCTCCAGCTTCCACATGGTGCGCAGGGCGTTCTGCCGGGTCTGCGCGGTCGTCAGCGGGCCGCCCGTCCAGCCGCCCCGGCCGCAGCCGTCGTCCATCTCGTTCCAGCTGAAGTGCCGGGGCGTGCAGTCGCCGTCCTGGATCTGGTACAGCTTTGCGAAGGTCTGCGGGCCGGCGATCCCGTCGGCCCTGATGCCGTACGCCGACTGGAACCGGCGTACCGCCGCGGCGGTCTTCGGGCCGTACTGGCCGTCGAGCTCCACGATGTCGCGGTTCCCGGCCCAGCCGGCCACCCGTAGTTGCAGCTCACGCACGTCGCTACCGGAACGACCCTGGGAAAGGGTGCGGTTCCAGGTGTAACAGGCGTCGGCATGGGCCGCCGGCGCGGCGACCACCGAGGCGATCGCTGCGCCCGGCAGGGCCAGGGCGAGGGCGACGACAGCCCGTTTCAAGGTGTGTACGCGCACAGAAGTCCTCCCGATAGGAGAGCGATTGGGGTGGCATCCGGGACTTCGACCGAGGCGTCCCGTGGATCCACCCTCGCACCCGACCGGACGGTTGGCGGCGATTAACGAGAATTGTCCTCACGATCCGGCGTAGCTGAGGATCTGCTGGGAGTCTGTGCCGTTCCGCAAACGGGCAGCAGCGCCCGAGGCGATCCGAACGCGCCGTGCCGGTGCGGAACGTCGCATCCGGTGGCACCGAGGGTCATGTTCTCCGGCCCTCGTGGTTCGGTAACGTCAGCGCGGTCGACGACGGGGAGGCGGGCGTGGCGCGCGGTGGCATCTTCTGCGTCGAGGGCCAGTGGCACCGGGACCTCAACGACCGGGGTTCGGTGCTGCCCACCCTCGAACTGCTCGAACGGCTGGGCCGGGCCCGCTTCATCCACAAGGACGCCGCCACCCGCGACGAGTTGTTCTACTTCATCGACCGCTGGCTGCTCAAGCAGTACGCCGACTACCGGCTGGGCTTCTTCGCCATGCACGGCGAGCCGAACCGGCTGTGCCTGACCGACTGGCACTCGGTCGAACTCGCCGAGGTGGCCGAGCGGATGGCCGGCCGTTGCGAGGGACGCCGGCTGTACTTCGGCAGCTGCTCGGTGCTGCGCGCCTCCGAGTCGGTGCTGCGTGACTTCCTCGACCGCACCGGTGCCGCGTTGATCTGCGGTTTCACCCGGGACGTGGACTGGGTCGAGTCGGCGGCGTTCGAGACCGTCCTGCTCGACGTGCTCGCCAACGGGCAGCGGCACAACGCCGCCGAGTTGCGGATGGGCTCGGCACACTGGGCGCCCCTGGCGTCGTACCTCGGTTTCCGGATCATCTACGCCAACGGTCGGGCCTGGCGACCGCCGGTGCGTCCCCGGGTACCGAGCCAGCCGTCCGTAGCCCGCCCCGGCTGAGCGGTGCGGCTGGTAGAAACGAACGATGCCACGCACGATCGCACGCAACTCCCGGGTCGACCGGGACGGCCTCGTCGAGTTTCTCCGGCCCCGACACCGGGTGGTGCTGATGACCACCCGCGCCGACGGCCGTCCGCAGTCCTCGCCGGTCACCGCCGGGGTGGACGCCGCCGGCCGGCTGGTCGTCTCCACCTATCCGGAACGCGCCAAGGTCGCCAACATCCGCCGGGACGCCCGGGTGTCGGCGTGCGTCCTCTCCTACGAGTGGGACGGGCCGTGGGTGCAGATCGACGGCACGGCCGAGGTGCTGGACCTGCCCGACGCGGTCGAGCCGCTGGTGGAGTACTTCCGCAGCATCTCCGGCGAGCATCCGGACTGGGACGAGTACCGGCAGGCGATGGTCCGGCAGGGCAAGTCGCTGATCCGGGTCACCATCACCTCGTGGGGCCCGGTGGCCACCGGGGGATTCCCGGCCCGGCTGGCCGACTGAACGCGGTCGGGCGGGGTGCGGCGGTGGCCGCACCCCGCCCGAGCGGTCAGGACCGGGCCGTCGCGTACGTGGCGCAGCCGATCAGTTCCATCGACACCTGGAGCCGCTCCAGGCTGATGTTCTTGGCGATGGTGTCCTCGGGGCTGTGGTAGGGCGGCTCCAGCAGCGCCGGAGACTCCTCACCCCGCCAGGAGAAGTTGGCGCTGGCGATGCCGACCTCCTGGAACGACTGGTGGTCGCTGGCGCCGCGTTGGGTCACCGGGGAGATCTGCGGCTCGTAGCCGAGGCGCCGGGCTGCGCCGGTCACCTCGTCGGTGGCCCGGTTGCTCTGGCCCGTGAAGGAGAGCAGCCAGTACCGCGTAGCCGGATCCCAGCTGGTGGCGACCATGTCGTTCTGGTAGACGGCGAGGATCCGGTCGCGCTCGGCCTGCGGCAGCTCGCGTACGTAGTAGCGCGAGCCGATCAGGCCCTGCTCCTCGGAGCCCCAGAGGCCGAACCGGACGGTGGCGTTGATCGGGATCGCCTTCAGCACCCGGGCCAGCTCCAGGCAGAGCACGGTGCCGGAACCGTCGTCGTTGGCGCCCGGTGCGCCGATCACCGAGTCGTAGTGCGCGCTGACCATGACCACCGGACCGTCCGCCCCGGACCGCCCGGGCCGCTCGGCCAGCACGTTGTGCGAGGTCAGCCCGCGGTGCGCGGTGGTGGCGATGGTGAGGGTGAGCGGACGGGCCGCCAGCAGATCCCGCAGCCGGTGCTTCTGCGCCTGGGCCACGCCGACCACCGGGATCGGCAGCGGCGAGCTGGCCGAGCCGGGCAGGGTGGGGGAGAACGCCGCCGCCCGGCGGGGCTCCACCAGGTCGGCCGGGAGGAAGACGACGCCGACCGCGCCCGCGGCCACCGCCCGCGCGGCCACCGCCTCGCGCTGGTTCGCGACATAGTCCACCAGCACGATCTTGCCGGCGGCCTCGGCGGTGAAGTTGGCGGCCGCACCCGGGCCGACGTCGAGCACGTCGGCGGTGACGCTGGTGTCCAACGCCGCGTGGGCGCTGGCACCGACCTGCCAGTTCAGGTCGGTCGGCAGGCCGACCGGCGAGCTGAGCTGGGCGAGGAACTTGTCGGCCACCGGGAACGGCTGCAGGGTGGTGTCGTAGCCGAAGTGGTCGAGCTGGCTGGCGATGTAGTGCGCCGCCCGGCGCTCCGAGTCGGTGCCGCCGATGCGCGGCCCGATGTCCTCGGAGAGGACCTTCAGGTGCTCCAGCGCGCGCCGGGACGACAGCTGGGCGACGACCTTCCGGTCGTCGGGGGTGAGCGCCGGTGGCCGGTGCGCGCCCGGACGGGCGTCGTCGGTGGCCCAGGCGGGCGCGGGCAGGGCCACGGTCGCGGCGGCGCCACCGAGGGCGACGGTCAGCATCCGGCGCCGATTGAGGAAGCTGGATCCGATAGCGGGGGACGATTCGTGCGAGGGTGTCACGGTGTCGTCGAGTGAGGACAAGACAGCGCCTCCTGATTTGAGGTCAGACCCGGGGTGCAGGGGGTGTGCGACCCGGGTCACAGCGGCTCGAATCTATCCCGCGAGCTGCCGTTTCTCAAGATCAGAGGATCAGTAGGCGACAGTGAAGCGCATATTCCGGAATTGTGGATTCTCGATCTCGTCGACGACGGCGACGGCCAGATCCTCGTAACTGAGCACGGAACGGCCATCGATGTCGGTCACCGGCTGATCGGTTCCGGTGCGATATCGCCCGGTACGTTCACCCGGATGGAACTCCAGCGGGGGTGGGGAAACGTACGTCCAGCTCACCCCGTCGGCCGAGGAGCGGTACAGCTCCAACGCCGCCGCCTGACCCAACGCGGCGTCCCGGTACTCCTCGGGAAAGTCGGGCTCGTCCAGCAACCGGCTCCCGGCCGGGGTCAACAGGGTGGCTCCGCCGCCCACGTGGATGACCCGGGGCGCGGCCGGCATCCCGCGCAGGGCGTCGAGCAGGCAGCGTGCCGCGTCCGGCCAGAGCGTGTGGTCGCCGCCGCCGATCGCGACCACCAGCGCGTCCGCCTGCGGCGCCAACTCCCGGACACTGCGCTCGCTGGTGGCGTCCCCGGTGACCACCCGGATCCCGGCCGGCAGGTACGAGATGGCCTCCGGCCGGCGGACCGCGGCGACGACCCGGTGTCCCCGGTCGAACGCCTCGACGGCGATCCGCGAGCCGGCGGTGCCACCCGCCCCGAACACGACGATGTCGCTCACGGTCCCAGGCTATGGACCGACGCGGGCCGTCGTCGGCGGAACGCCGATCCCGGTGCCCGGCGGCACCGCGCCGTCAGTCGACCAGCGCGGAGTAGACCAGCTGCCGCAGCTGCGGCCGGATCGGCCAGGTGCTCGACGGCATCAGCTGGGTGAAGAACATCGCGGTGATCTGCTCCACCGGGTCGACCCAGAAGGCGGTGCTGGCCACCCCACCCCAGTAGTACTCGCCGACACTGCTCGGCAGCCGGCTGGGAATCGGGTTGTCCACCACCGCGAAGCCGAGGCCGAAACCGACTCCGTCCTGGGTCGTCTCGGTGAACCCGCCGGTGGACAGGGTGCCCAGATCCTGCCCGCCGGGCAGGTGGTTGCGGGTCATGAAACGCACCGTGCGGGGGCCGAGCAGGCGTACCCCGTCCAGCTCGCCGCCGCGCAGCAGCAGCTGGGTGAACCGGTGGTAGTCGACGGCCGACGAGATCAGCCCGCCGCCGCCGGAGAGCAACGTCGGCTTCTCGTACGCCAGCGCGCCGAGCCCGTCGTGCCGGACCGCCCGGCCGCTCGCCGGGTCGGCCGCGTACAGCGCGGCGAGGCGGGCGCTGTCGACGCCGTCGACGTACCAGCGGGTGTCCTCCATGCCCAGCGGTCGTAGGATCCGCTCGGTGAGGAAGGAGTCCAGGCTCTGCCCGGAGACCACCTCGATCAGCCGGCCGAGGACGTCGGTGGCGACCGAGTATCCCCACGCGGTGCCGGGCTGGAACAACAACGGCAGCTCGCCGAAGACCCGACAGGCCTCGGCCAGGTCGACGCCGACCGGCGGGTGCAGGTCGTAGCCGGCGGCCCGGTACAGCCCGTCGACCACCGAGGTCTGGATGAAGCCGTACGTCAGCCCGGCGGTGTGGGTGAGCAGGTGCCAGATCCGGATCGGCTCGATCGCCGGCACGGTGTACGGCTTGAGCGTCGACCCCTTCGAGTAGACCCGCATGTCGGCGAACTCGGGCAGCCAGCGGCCGATGTCGTCGGTCAGCTCGAATCGACCCTCCTCCCAGAGGATCATCGCGGCCACCGACGTGATCGGCTTGGTCATCGAGTAGATCCGCCAGAGGGTGTCGGCCTGCACCGCCGCACCGGCCTCCCGGTCCCGCAGCCCGTACGTCGAGCAGTGCGCGACCTCGCCGCGGCGGGTGACCACCACCTGCCAGCCGGGCAACCGGCCGTCGTCGACGTAGCGGGCGAAGTGTTCGTCTATCCGGGCCAACCGGATCGGGTCGAAGCCGACCTGTGCCGGGTCGATTGTGCGTGCCATACTCACCCGACCGAAACTACCGGGCGGTACCCGCGTCGGGAAGGCGCGGCGGCGCAACTGCAAGTCGAGTGGTTGCCGGTGAGCCGGTCCGGCAGAAAGTGGAGGGTCGGTGGCCGAGGAACCCCCCGCACCCGCCGGCACCTCGGCGTCCCGCCGCCTCCGGGCGTCGCGGCACGGGCGATCCGCCCGGCACCGCCCGATGGGGCACGACCGGCAGTCGCACCCGGTGCAGGACGGTACGCGGACCGCCTCCCGCCGGCTGGCGCGCACCCGCCGACGGCGCCGGTACGCGATGGAGGCCGTCGCCGCCTTCGCGGGCCTGCTGGTGCTGGTCGGCTATGTGAACCTGTGGTCCGAGCCGGTCCCCGAAGAGCCGGCGGACACCGACGGACTGCCGGCGGTGGTGGGGCGACCGAGTCTGCCGAGCCCACTGCCCACCGCCCCGGCGGTGCCCGGGTTGCAGCCCCGTGAGCGGTCCCCAAGTCCCAGTCCCAGTCCCAGCCCCCGCACGGGGTCGCCGGCCGCCCCGGGAGTGCCGACGACGCTCACGGTGAGCCGTTCGGACATCCCCGACATCGTGGATCTGACCGAACTGGGCCGGCGCGACTGGGTGCACTGGGGGCTCGGCGACGCCGGTACCACCGTGCGCAAGCGCGACGGCTCCGCCGAGATCCGTGACCTGGGCGGCAAGGGCGAGCGGGGCGGCTGGGACGGCAACCAGGAGCTGTTCCGGTGGCGTGACGGCGTGCCGGCGGAGTCCGCCGACGACACGCCCGACGGGGTCTACACCTGCGGTACGGGCAACGGCTTCAGCCTGGCGGTCGTCGCCGACGGACGGCCGCGTACCGCCACCGTCTACCTCGGTGTCTGGATGGCCCGCGGCCGGCTGGACGTGCGGCTGGCCGGCGGTGGACCGGGCCGCACCGTGCGCCTGGAGGAGCGGCACACCAGCCAGTCCACTCGGGTGTCCGTCCGGTTCCAGGCACCGGCGGGGTCGAGGCTGTTGCTCTCCTGGACGGTGGAGGAGACCTTCACCCCGCACTGCGGCAACGTCGGTCTACAGGCGGTGGCGCTCCGCTGAGCGCTGATGCCGGGTGCGGGGCCGGGTCCGGCAGTAGCGTGGAGCGGGTAACGAGTTCACCAGCTGGGAGGATCGATGGGCGCAGGTGATCAGGTGCTGGACAGCCCGACGGGCTGGGTGGCCGAGCACATCCACCGCTATCTGGAGACCGACGGCGCCGAGGGCCACGAGTGGCGGCCGGGCGTCTACACGCTGCTGTTGACCACCCGTGGCCGGCGTAGCGGTGCGTTGCGGCGGACCGCGTTGATCTACGGGCGGGACGGCGACGCGTACGTGGTGGTCGCCTCGCAGGGCGGTGACCCGCGGCACCCTGCCTGGTACCTCAACCTGCGGGACGATCCGCAGGCGCAGGTGCAGGTCGGCGCCGAGCGGTTCACCGTACGGGCGCGCACCGCCACGGCCGAGGAGAAGCCTCGACTGTGGGCCGTGATGACCGGCATCTGGCCCGCGTACGACGACTATCAGGCCAAGACGGAGCGGGACATTCCGGTGGTGCTGCTGGACCGGATCTGACGCGGTCCTCGCGTTGGCGGGACAGTTTGTCCGTCGCATCGGCTCCGGTGGCTCGTACCGTCCTGCTGTCCATGTCCCACCGTCCTCTGTGGAGGCCAGGCCGATGAACAGCAGCAGTACCCTCCGTCCGTCCGCGCCGACCGGCGAGCGGACCGGAGCGGCGTTGCGGGAGATCCCGCTGCCACCGTACGTGACCGCCGAGGATGCCCAGTTCGCCGTCCGGGCCGTCGTGGTGCACGCACCTCGCAGGTGGTCGGGAGGGACGATCTGCCGCAACGACGCCAGCCCGCACCCGTGCCGGTTGCACCGGTGGGGCACCCGGGTGCTCGCCCTGCGCGGCCTGCACGCCGCCGACATCGCCGCCCTGATCGAACGCGGTGACCCCGCGGCACCGCTGCCGCCCCGGCCCACCGCCTGACGGTCGGGCAGGGCCCCTCCCGGCGTTCGAAGACGGGATGGGGCCCGGTGCGGCAACCTGTTCCAGTACCCGTCCGGCGGGCCTTCATGCCGGCCGGACCACTGGTAGTGGTCTATTTGACGGATGCCCTGGTAGCGGGCACCGTGGGCAGTGAAGGGGCTCTGAGCTGCCCCGATACTGCGGTGTGCGGGGTGAGTTCCGGCCCGCGGCAGGACCGCGAGCCGCGCGATCCGCACCCGGAGCCCGATGTAGACCCACGAGGAGTCCGCCATGCTCACGATGACCGACAACGCCGTTCTGGTGATCCGTGACCTCGCCGCCCAGCAGGACGTGACCGAGGGCGGCGGCGTACGTATCGCCGCGGACACCCAGGCCGGCTCGCTCACCGTCGAACTGGTGCCCGCGCCGGTCGAGGGAGACCAGGTGATCGACAGCCAGGGTGCCCGGATCTTCCTCGACTCCGACGCCGCCGACCTGCTCGGCGACGCCTCCGTCGACGCCAGCGTCGACGACGAGGGGATCGTGCAGTTCGGCTTCACCGAGAAGCAGTGACCGTCGGTCAGCCGGCGCGGCGGGCGGATCCGCCGCGTGGTGTCCGGCCACGCGGCGGGGGCGTCGCGTCGTCGTAGTGACCGCGCTGGCCGGCGACGACCGGGTGCCAGGCCCCGTCGTGCGCCGGCTGCCCCAGCGCGGCCAGTACGTGGGCCAGGTGGTGCGAGGTGCTCCACGCCAACCAGTTGGTCGTCGACCCGGCACCGGCGCCCCGCCGGGCCCGCCGCAGGATCTCGTGATCGCCCCAGGAGAAGGCCGCGCCGGCCGACGGCCAGTGCGATGTCGACACCACGGTGCGACACAGGTCGGCCACCCGGCCGTCACCCCGGCCGCCCCGGCGGGACCAGCGGTAGATCCACCAGGCGTCGTCGGTGGTGTACCGCACCGTCGGCAGCCGGTCACCGGCGACCGCCGGCACCGCCGTCGCCGACGCCACCCCGTAGTCGCCGAACCCGACACCGAGGTCGGCCAGCTCCTGCCAGAGCAGCCAGTCCCAGCGGCCCAGGCGCACCGGCTCGTCGGTGGGCAGCCGGGACAGCGCCGCCGGCATGCCGCCGGCCGCCACGCTGACCGAGCGCCAGGCGTGCCGGCGCGCCCAGTCCAGCATCCGCCGGACCCGCGGTTCGACCACCCGTACGTCCGCCGGACAGCCCACGTCGCCGCAGTCGACCAGCAGGTCGCACTGCTCGGGGGCCAGCCGCGCGTACCGCCAGATCCGTTCGGTGGCCGCGGTGGTGGCGTCGGGGCCGGCCCGGTCCTGGCCGACCCGCAGCCGTACCACGGCCCGGCCGGTGTGTGCCCGCGCCGTGGCACCGTGCGCGGCCAGCCGCCGCTCGCCGTCCGCGAGGCAGATCACCGGCATCAGCGGTACGCCCCAGCGGGCCGGTTCGGCCGCGGCCGCGTCGGGTACGGCGCTCACGTCGAGGGCCGGCACCAGCCCCGGCGGAAGCCGTCCGAGCGCCTCCACGATGGAACGGTCCATCACGGACAGTTGCAGGATCGGGGCGATCATCGGAGCGTGGGCGCCGTCGAGGTGGCCGAGCGCATCCAACTCGCCGCGCTGACCGGCGAGGATGGGGCGGTAGACCGGCTCCGCCGCCCGGGCGGGCATCATAATTAAATGTAGCCAGTTGACTACCCAGCGCACAGGGCGATCGGTCGGTAATTCCGGCGGGCGGGTGTCAGCTCCCGGACTATCGTCACCGGATGCCCGACGCCGCGCACCGCTACCGCTCCGCCGACGAGGACAGCGCCCGCTGGCAGGACTTTCCCCGCCGGCCCGGCGACATCGTGATCAGCACCCGGTCCAAGAGCGGTACGACCTGGATGCAGATGATCTGCGCGGTGCTGGTGCTGCGTACGCCGGAGTTGCCGGCGCCGCTGACCGGGCTGTCACCGTGGCTGGACTGGCTGGCCGAACCCGTCGAGCAGGTGTACGCCCGGCTGGCCGCCCAGTCGCACCGCCGGTTCATCAAGACCCACACGCCGTTGGACGGGGTGCCGGACGACCCTCGGGTGCACTACCTCGTGGTGGCCCGGCACCCGCTGGACATGGCGCTCTCCCTGCACCACCAGAGCGCCAACCTGGATCGGGCCCGCCTCGCCGAACTCACCGGCCAGCCCGTCACCCCGACCGGCAGTCGGCATCGCCCGTCGGTCGAGCAGTCGCTCGTACGCTGGATCGAGGCGGATCCCGACCCGCGCGAGGAGCTGGATTCGCTGCCCGGCGTCATGTGGCACCTGCGCGACGCGTGGGCCCGACGGGACCGGCCCAACGTGCACCTGGTCCACTACGACGACCTACGCGCCGACCTGGCGGGGCAGATGCGCCGCATCGCCGCGCTGCTGGAACTCGAACCGCCCCGGCCGGATCTGGTCGAGGCCGCCACGTTCGAGCAGATGCGCAGCCGCGCCGACCAGCTCGCTCCCGACGCGGGTGGGGTGCTGAAGGACCGGCGTGCGTTCTTCCGCGCCGGTCGGTCCGGGCAGGGCAGCGCCCTGCTCGACGAGGCGAACCGAAACCGCTACCGGGCGCGGGCCGCCACGTTGGCGCCACCGGACCTGCTGGCCTGGCTGCACCGCGACCGCTGACCCACCCGCCTGCCACGGTCGGCGTTCGCACGACACCTCCTGCGCGCGGCCGGTGAGCGGCTGGGCGGTTCGCCCCCGACGCCGCCGACCGGGGCCCAAGCCGCTGATCCGGGATCGGGTCGCCTCCTGGCCCGGGGCTGTAAGTCATGATCGCGTTCGATCCGGGATCGAGTGGCTTCCTGGCCGGGGGCTGTAAGTCATGATCGCGTTCGATCCGGGATGGGGTGGCTTCCTGGCCGGGGGCTGGTGGTCATGATCGCGCTCGATCCGGGATCGAGTGGCTTCCTGGCCGGGTGAGGCCACTCGATCCCGGATCGAGTGGCCTCACCTGTGGTCTGGGCGCGGGCGGCCCGGGTGGTCTGGAGGCGGGCGGCCCGCGGGCCTCACCTGTGGTCTGGGCGCGGGCGGCCCGGGTGGTCTGGAGGCGGGCGGCCCGCGGGCCTCACCTGTGGTCTGGAGGCGGCGTCGTCGCGGGTTGGCGAGCACCCCCGGTACGGCACCAGCCCGGGCCGACGAGGCCCGGGCTGGGGTACAGCGGTTCCCGGTGTCGTGACCGGGCGGTCGGTGTCAGCTCAGTCGTCGTACCGGTCGTCGTCGTCATCGTCGTCGTGGTCGACCGGCTCCTGCTCGGCCTTGACCACGGCACCGGTCTCCCGGTCGATGTCGATCTCGTGCTCGGTGTCGCCCTTGACGATCTCGACCTCCCAGACCGGCCGGCCGTTCTCCCGGTCCCGGTCGATCTCGGTGATCCGGCCGCCACCGCCGACGTGCGCCAGGGCCAGTTCGCCGGCCCGCTCGGCGCTGACCGCGTCCGCACCGGCCGCCGGGGTGCCGCTGTCGGTCGGCGCGGCCGAGCTGGTCGGGCCGGCCGGCGTCCCGCTGGCGGTCGGGTCGGTGGGGGTGCCGACCGTGCCGCTGTCGTCCGGCGTGACGTCGTCGTCCGGGGTGCCCGCGGTCGTCGGGGCACCGGTCGCGGCGGTCAGCGTGGTCGACCGGGCCTGGCCGTTGTCGGCCGCCGTGACGCCCAGGAACACCCCGGCCGCCGCGAGCACCGCCGCCGCGCCGCCGACCGACGCCAGGATCAGGGGGTTGCGCTTCATCGTCTCCACCTTCCCTCGGTTGTTGCATCGAGGATCGGTGCCGGCGGGATAGCTTCGCGCTGTGCGAACGCTAAGGCCGGGTTAAGGTCCCGGGCGGCTGGCGTCACTGATTCGGCGGGCCGAGTCGGAGCACCACCTCGGCCCCGCCGCCGGGGCGCTCGCCCAGTTCGAGTCGGCCGCCGCTGGCCTGGGCCGCCCGGCGGGCGATGTCCAGCCCGAGCCCGGTCGACCCGGCCTGGCTGGCGCCCCGGCGCACCGAGTCGGTGGTGATGCCGGGGCCCTCGTCGGCCACCGTGAGCAGCACCTGACCGTCGGCGGGTGCGAGCCGGACCGCGAAGGCGGTGCCGTCGGGGGTGTGTGCGAAGACGTTGCCGAGCAGCGCGTCCACGGCCGCGGCGAGTTCGTCGGCGGGCACGCCGACCGGCAGCGGCCCGGGCGCCAGGTCGAGTTCGACGGCGCGCCCGGTGTCCTCGGCGAGCACGGACCAGAACGCCACCCGGTCGGCGACCGTGGCCACGGCGTCGGTGACCACCACGCCCTCGGCCGGCGTACGCCAGCGGGCCTGCCGGATCAGTCCGGTGACGGCTCGCTCCAGCCCGTCGACCGCCTCGGTGACCCGGGCGGCGTCCTGCGGGTCGCGCAGCGACTCCGCCTCCAGCCGCAGGGCGGTCAGCGGGGTCCGCAGCCGGTGCGACAGGTCGGCCACCTGCTCCCGCTCCTGCACCAGCAACTCCTGGATCCGGCCGGCCAGGTGGTTGAGCGCGCCGCCCACTTCACGCAGCTCGGCCGGGCCGGCCGGTCGCACCCGCGCGTCCAGTTCGGCGTTGGCCAGCCGGTGCGACACCGCGGACAGCTCCCCGATCGGGCGGACCAGGGTGCGGGCCAGCCGGTCGGCCACGGCCAGGCCGATCAGCACCAGCACGACCCCGAGCAGCGCCAGGACCAGCCAGGCCCGGCCCACCCCGGCGGTCATCTCGGCGTACGGCACGACGGTACGGATGACCGCGGTGCCGTCGGTCCGCCCCTGTACGGCGATCACCACCTCCCGGCCGTCGGCGGTCTGCGCGGTGAGGCTCTGGCCCCGGGTGGCGAGTTGCACCGCCGGGGTGGGGGTGGCGGGTGAGCCGAGCACGGTGCCGTCGGGTAGGAACACGCTGACCGGTCGGCCGGACTCGGCGACGAGTTGGTCGACGGTCAGCCGGATGGTGTCCGCGTCGGCGGTGCCGACGACCGTGGCGAGGCTCTGCGCGTCCGAGGTGGCCCGGACCGTGGCCCGGTCCTCGGCGGCGGTCCGCAGCAGCAGCGCCAGCGGCACCAGGAAAGAGATCACGATGAGGACGCTGACCGCCGCGACCAGCAGCGCCAGCCGGGCCCTCACCCGGTCACCTCGGGGGCGACCAGCCGTACCCCCACCCCGCGTACGGTGTGCAGGTAGCGCGGCTGCTGCGCGTTCTCGCCGAGCTTGCGGCGCAGCCAGGACAGGTGCACGTCGACGGTCTTGTCCGCTCCGCCGTACGGGACCTGCCACACCTCGGTGAGCAGTTCCCGTTTGGTCACCACCTCACCGACGCGGGTGGCCAGGTGCCGCAGCAGGTCGAACTCGCGAGGGGTCAGCTCGACCGGCGTCCCGTCCAGGCTGACCTGCCGGGACCGGGGGTCGATCCGCAGCCCGCCGACCACCAGGGTGGGATCCTCGTCGGCCGGTCCGGCCGGCCCGCGTCGCAGCACCGCCCGGACCCGGGCGTCGAGCTGGGCGGCGGTGAACGGCTTGACCACGTAGTCGTCGGCCCCGGCGTCGAGCACCCGGACGATCTCCCGCTCGTCGTCGCGGGCGGTCGCCACGATGACCGGCACCGCGCTGACCGCCCGCAGCATCCGCAGCAACTCCCGGCCGTCCAGGTCGGGCAGGCCGAGGTCGAGTACGACGAGGTCCGGTCGGTCGTCGAGGGCGTCGCGCAGCCCGGCCATCGCGGTCGACGCGGCTGCCACCGCGTGGCCCCGCTCGCGCAGTGCCCGCACCAGCGGCATCCGGATGGTCAGGTCGTCCTCGATGAGCAGCAGGCGGGCCACAGCAGGCAGGGTATCCCCGGTGGGGCGTGCCGGCGGTAGCCGTTAACCCTCCCTTAGCGTTGCCCGAAGGTCGTCCCAACCCGCGATCGGGGATAGTCGGGTGATGGGCCGTCGTACCTTCCTCGCCGTCGCCGGGTGGCTTGCCACCGCGCTCGTCGCCACCGTGATCGGGGTCGCCGCCATCCAACTGGTCGGGGAGAGCCTCACCGGTACTCCGGGGGGCGTGCGCAGCCAGGAGGAGGTGGCCCGGGCGTTGGCCGAGCCGACCCCGCCCCGGCCGAGCGGTACGACCCCGGCGACGCCGTCGAGCCCGACGGCCGGCCCGAGCGCCGAACCCGGCAACCGGCGCAGCTTCGTCACTCCCGGCGGCAGTGCGGTGGCCGCGTGCGTACCGGGCGGGGTGTGGCTGGTCTCCTGGACGCCCCAGCAGGGCTACCGGGTGGACGACTACGACCGGGGACCGGACGACGACGCCGAGGTGAAGTTCGTCGGCCCGAGCGGCGAGTACGAGCTGTCCGTACGCTGCGCGAACGGCGTGCCGGTCCTCGACCCGGATGACGACTGAGTGCTCCGCCGCAGGTCAGGGGCATGATCGATTGCTCGGCTGTCCTTGATCGGACAGCTGCTTGCGTAGCTGCTGGCGACTAACACGACATACGTTCGAGGCACAAAGGGTGCCGATCAGCACTGATCGCACGGTAGGTGCATCATGCGCCGAACTAGTTGTGAACGGTCATCCGGCATCGAACCTCCCGGTGGCTGCGCTATCGGGAGCAAAACCCGCTTACCGCACAAAACCCCAACCCGCCACGGCGGCGGCCGGCCGGAGAGGAGTCTGATGTCCAGCGCGAGAGCTAGAGGCAGATGGTCGATACAGCCTGTGCCGGAGGAGGAGGCCAGCGCCCGCGCCGACGCCGAACAGACCACCTGCGCCGGCCCCGGGATGCCGCTGACCGCGCGGGTGCTGTACGCGGTCGTCAGCGCCAACGGCGCGCTGATCCGTGGCCTGGGCGCGGCCACGGCCAATCGGCTCGGCACCGGGATGTACCAGGTCGTCTTCGACCAGGACGTGACCGGGGCCGGTTGTGTCGGCACCATCGGACTGGCCGGTAGTAACGGGCTCGCGCCGGCCGGGCAGCTCACCGTCGCCGGCCGCACCGGCATCCCGAACGCGGTCTTCGTGACCACCTACGACAGCGCCGGACTGTACGCCGACCGGCCGTTCCACCTGGCCGTGCTCTCCTGAGCCCCGGCGCACGAGTGAGCCCGACGCACGGTTGAGCCCGACGCACGGTTGAGCCCGACGCACGGTTGAGCCCGACGCGCGGTTGAGCCCGGCGCACGAGCGCGCGGCGCCGTTCGGTCCGAGGACCGAGACGTCGCCGCGCTCGACCGTCTCCCACCACCGCAGCCGTACGGCGGTACGTCAGTGGGGACCTGGCGTGGCCGGCGCTGCCGGCCGGTGGTGTCGATCCCCGTTCTCGGCGCCGGCAAACCCTCGGATCGTGGCCGATTCCACCATTTGCAAGTCCCGGCGTGGCGTGGCCCCGCACGGGGTATGTGCCCTGGCATGGAGCACTTCACTATCGCGACCGTCGCCGAGAAGAGCCCGGACTTCCGGCGCGTGCTGTGGACCGGGAAGCACACCCAACTGGTGATCATGACCATCCCGGCCGGTGGAGAGATCGGCGAGGAGGTCCACGAGGACATCGACCAGATCCTCACCTTCGTCTCCGGCACCGGCGAGGCACGCGTCGCCGGCGAGAAGCGCGAGGTAGTCCAGGGCGACCTGGTCGTCGTGCCCGCGGGCACCCGGCACAACTTCGTCAACACCGGACCGAACCCGCTGGTGCTCTACACCGTCTACGGTCCGCCGGAGCACGCCGACCAGGCGGTACACCGCACCAAGGAGGAGGCCGACGCGGCCGAGGCCGCCGGCGCGGACGAACCTCCGACGTCCTGACCGCCCGGGCGACCGGGTCGGCCGGTCGGTCGGCCCGGCCGCCGCTGGCGTGAGGACGTCCGGGTCGGGTACCCGCACCGGATGCAGCCGGTGCCGATCTCCGACTACGGGTTCCTCTCCGACTGCCGCTCCGGCGCGCTGGTCGGCCGGGACGGTTCGGTCGACTGGTGGTGCCCGGACCGGTTCGACTCCCCGTCGGTCTTCGGCCGGCTGCTCGACCCCGAAGGCGGCCACTGGCGGATCGCCCCGGTCGGCGCCGGCACCGCCGGGCACCGGGTGCAGCGGTCGTACCAGCCGGACACGCTGGTGTTGCGCACCGTGCACCACACCCCGGAGGGCAGCGTCGCGGTCACCGACGCGCTCGCCGCCGAGCCGGGCGCCCGCACCCACCAGTTCGGCATGCGATCACCGGCCGTGCTGCTGCGCGTCGTGGAGGGGCTCTCCGGTCGGGTACGCATGGCGGTGGACTTCCGGCCCCGCCCCGAGTACGGCCTGATCAAGCCGTACCTGCGGGAGCGGGACGACGGGGCGCTGGTGGTCAACGCCGGTCCGGTCCAGCTGGTGCTGCGCTGTGCCGGGCCGCGGCTGCTCGCCGAGCACGGCCAGGTTCGGCAGACATTCGAGATCACCGAGGGGCAGCGGGTCGGCTTCGACCTCGCGTACGCGGCCGCCTACGGTGACCCACCGGCGCAGCTGGAGCCGGTCGGCACCCTCGCCGACACGGTGCGAGCCTGGCAGTCGTTCCGGGCGGTCCACCACTACGACGGCCGCTACCCGGAGGTGGTCCGGCGCAGCGCGACGGTGTTGACCGGACTGACCTACGCCCGCAGCGGCGCGGTGACCGCCGCGGCGACCACCTCACTGCCCGAGGTGATCGGCGGCGACCGCAACTACGACTACCGCTTCGCCTGGTTGCGGGACTTCGCGATGACCCTGCGCGCGCTCTGGGTGGCAGCCTGTCCGGACGAGTCGTCCCGGCTGTTCGCCTGGGCGGCCCGCGCGGTCGGTCAGATCGGCACCGACCCGGTACCCGTGCTCTTCGGTCTCGAAGGCGAACGCGACGTCTCCGAGCACGTCTGCCCGAACTTCGCCGGCTACGCTGGCAGCCGGCCGGTCCACGTCGGCAACGACGCCTGGCGGCAGCGCCAGCTGGACGTACCCGGTGAGGTGCTGTCGGCGGTCTGGCGGCTGCGCGACCAACTCGGCGACAAGTTCGACGCCGAGCTGCGCGAGCTGGTCGTCGGCCTGACCGAGCAGGTCGCGGCCGCCTGGCACCTGCCGGACCGGGGCATCTGGGAGCCCCGGGACGACGAGCGGCATTACCTGTCGTCGAAGGTGCTCTGCTGGGTGGCGATGGACAAGGCGGTACGGCTCGCCCCCCGCCTCGGCGAGCGGGCCGACGTCCGCCGCTGGGTGGCCGTCCGGGACGAGATCCGGGCCACCGTGCTCCGCGAGGGCTTCCACGACGGCCGGGGAGCCTACACCGGCGTCTTCGGTTCACCGGAGCTGGACGCCGCCGCGCTCTACCTGCCGGTCGTCGGCTTCCTGCCGGCCGACGACCCCCGGATGCGGGCCACCATCGCGGCCGTCGAGCGGGAACTGGGCGGTGACGGCGGACTGGTCCGCCGCTGGAAGGAGGAACCGGCCGGCTTCGTGCTCTGCTCGTTCTGGCTGGTGGAGTGCCTGGCGCTGGCCGGTGAGCGGGACCGGGCCGCGCGGCTGTTCGAGGAGGTGGCCGGGCACGCCAACGACCTCGGGCTGTTCAGCGAGCAGATCGACCTGAAGACCCGGGCACACCTGGGCAACACGCCGCAGGCGCTGTCGCACATCGGTCTGATCCATGCCGCCTGGCGGCTGACCGACCCGACCGCCGACTGAACCGGGCCGCCCGCTGGCGGCTGCTCAGCGGGGCAGCACCGGCACCCCGGAGACATCCACCGTCTCCGGGTACTTCACCCCGGCACCGGTGTTGAGCACCACCACCCGCTCCCCGGCCCGGATCCACCCACCGGCGCGCAACTTCCGGGCGGCGGTCAGGCAGGCCGCCCCCTCCGGGCACAACAGCAAACCTTCCCGCGCGGCGAAGTCCCGCAGGTCGGCGAGGATCTCCGCGTCGTCGACCGCGATCGCCGTGCCGGCGGTGGCCCGCAACGCCGCCAGGATCAGCTCGTCGCCCAGCGGCGCGGGCACGGTGATGCCGAACGCCACGGTGTGCGCGTCGGCCCACGGCCGGGCGCGGTCCTCACCGGCGGCGAAGGCCCGGACGATCGGCGCGCAGCCGCTCGACTGCACCGCCACCAGCCGGGGCAGCCGATCCTCGATCCAGCCCAGCTCGCGCAGTTCACCGAGCGCCTTGTGGATGCCGATCAGCCCCACCCCGCCCCCGGTCGGGTAGACGATCACGTCGGGCACCCGCCAGCCGAGCTGTTCGACGATCTCGTACCCCATCGTCTTCTTGCCTTCGAGTCGGTACGGTTCGCGCAGCGTACCGGCGTCGAAGATGGTGCCCGCGGAGGCCGCGACGAGCGCGGCGACCTGCCGCCCGGCGTCGCTGATCAAACCGTCGACCAGGCGCAGGTCCGCGCCGGCCGCCACGCACTCGCGGCGGCAGATGCTCGGCGCGTCCACCGGCATCGCGATGGTCGCGCCCATCCCCGCGCGGGCGGCGTACGTCGCCCAGGCCGCGCCCGCGTTGCCGTTGGTCGGCATGGCGATCCGCCGGATGCCCAGCTCACGGGCCCGGCTCACGCCCACCGCCGCCCCACGGGCCTTGAACGACCCGGTCGGGGTCAGCCCCTCGTCCTTGACCAGCAGCTCGTCGACACCGATCCGGGCGCCGTACGTCGGCGCGCGCAGCATCGGCGTCCACCCCTCACCGAGGGTGGTGACGTGCCGGGGCTCGGCCACCGGCAGCAGCTCCCGGTAGCGCCACAGGTCGGCCGGGCGCAGCCCGAACCGCTCCGGCTCGACCAACCCGGCCACCCTGGCCAGGTCGTAGCGGGCCAGCAGTGGCGAGCCGCAGTCGCAGAGGTTCTGCGGCACCCCGGCGTCGTGTTCCCGGCCGCAGCGCGGGCACTCCAGGTGGGTCAGGTACACGACGCCCATTCTCCGGCAGTCCCGCCGGTGGCGCCCGCCCACCGTGTGGTCCGCCCGCCGGGTGGTCCGCCCGCCGTGTGGTCCGCTCGCCGCCGTGCGGTCCGTGGTCCGGCGACGGGGCGTTCGCGGGCATGGCGGCGGTCATCGGGGGTAAAACGGTCGGTATGGACCACGCTGACCACCCCACCGCCGTTCTCCCCGGCGACGTCCGGATCCCCCTGCTCGGCTTCGGTACCTGGCAGGCCACCGGTGAGGCCGGCTACCGGGCCGTACTCGACGCGCTCGACGCCGGCTACCGGCACATCGACACCGCCACCATGTACGGCAACGAGGAGGAGGTCGGCCGGGCGGTACGGGAGAGCGGGCTGCGCCGCGAGGATGTCTTCCTCACCACCAAGCTGCCGCCCGAGCGGGTCGGCCGGGAACGCGAGACGATCGAGGCCAGCCTGCGCGCCCTCGACGTCGACCACGTCGACCTGTGGCTGGTGCACTGGCCGCCGAGCGCGCCGGGCGACCTGATCCCGGTCTGGCGGGAGATGCTGGCCGCCCGCGACGCCGGGCTGGCCCGCGCGGTGGGCGTGAGCAACTTCAGCACCGGGCAGATCGACGAACTGATCCAGGCGACCGAGGAGAATCCGGCGGTCAACCAGATCAAGTGGAGCCCGTTCCTGTACGACCGGCAGCGGCACGCCGAACACCGGGACCGGGGAGTGGTGCTGGAGGGCTACAGCCCCTTCAAGACCAGCGACCTCTCCGACCCGGTGCTGACCCGCATCGCCGGGGCGCACAACGTGTCGCCCGCCCAGGTGGTGCTGCGCTGGCACATCGACCACGAGATCGTGGCGATCCCGAAGTCGGTGACCCCGGAACGGATCCGGGCCAACGCCGACGTCTTCGGCTTCTCGTTGACCGCCGAGGAGATCCGCGACATCGACGCCCTCGGCAAGCCCTGACCGTTCGCCGGGCCGGCACCGAGATCTTGGTAGGAAACCGCCCAATCCACGTCCAACCTCGGTACGTACGCCGGTCCAACTCACGGACCACCCGCGCAGTGAGCGGGTTCCGGCGGAACTGAACCGACGGCGCGGTACACGCCGGGAGGCAGGCGAGGGGGTGCGGTGTGGGTCCAGCGGTGTAGGGCGTACCGCCGGCCCTTGTCTTCGACGTGGACCGGCTCGATGTCGGTCGGCCGGTAACCGGCAGCGCGGTAGGCCATCTCGGCAAGTCGGATCCCCGCTGTTCGCACCAGTTCCTCCGGTGGCCGAAGACCCTCAGTATCCGCGCCGGGGTGGCTCCCGAAAGCGCTCCCATCGTCATCGTCACATCTGCATTCGTGGAACAGTCGGGCAACCGGTCCGGTGATATGCGCGGATAAGTGACATGTGTCACGGGGTGGCGCGGTCGGCGGTCCGCTGCCGCCCGATGGCCGAGGTGGGCAGGGGCGAACGGTCGGCGCACCGGGCGTCGGGCGGGGTGCGGGCGAACCGATCGACCCTGGCGTGCACCGATTGCGCCGAGTAGTGTCTTGCCTCCAACGCGTTCCGAACCCCCTCCGGAGGCGTACACCCCCATGCGTGGCTCCCCCCTGCGCATCCTCGTGGTCGGCGCGGGCATCGCCGGTCTCGCCGTGGCCCGGGCGCTGCGGCTCGCGGGCTTCCGGCCCGACGTCACCGACAAGGCGCCGCCCGGCGAACTCGGCGATGCCGGCCTCTACCTGCCGGGCAACGCCGCCCGCGCGCTGCGTCAGCTCGACCTCGACGGACCCGTCCGTCCCTTCGGGCAGGTCATCCACCGGCAACGCTTTCTCGACGCGGCCGGCTCGCCGTTGTGTGAGGTGGACCTCGACGCCCTCTGGGCCGGGGTCGGGGAGTGCCGCGCGCTGCCCCGCTCCGACCTGCACCGGGTACTGCTCAGCGGCGCCGGTGGCGCGGTCCGACACGGCGCCGAGGTGCGCACCATCGACCTGCTGCCGGCCGGCGTCGGGGTCACCTTCGTCGACGGCACCCAGACCGAGTACGACCTGGTGATCGGCGCGGACGGGCCGCGCTCCTCGGTCCGTGCCCTCGCCGCGCTCGGCGGCCCGCCCCGCCCCGTCGGGCAGGTGGTGTACCGCAGCGTGGTGCGCGACGGCCCGGTGGTCGACGAGTGGACCGCACTGCTCGGCCAGCGCTGCGGACTCCTCGTGGTGCCGATCGGTGGCGGCCGGCTGCACTGTTACGCCGACGAGGCGGGCACCGAGGTGCCGGCCGACCCGCGAGCCCGGTTACGCGAGCTGTTCGGTGAGTACGGCGGGCCGGTGCCGGAGGTGCTCGACGCCCTCGACGGGGTGCACGCGTCGATCACCGACGAGGTCGAACTCGGCCGTTGGTACCGGGGTCGGGTCCTGCTGGTCGGCGACGCCGCCCACGCCACCGCGCCGACGCTGTCCCAGGGCGCGGCGATGGCCCTGGAGGACGCGGTGGTGCTCGCCGAGTCGCTGCGCGCCGCGAACAGCGTCGAGGCGGCGTTGACCGCGTACGAGAGCCGCCGCCGGCCGCGTACCCGATGGGTGCGGGACCGGACCCGGGACCGCAACCGCACCCGCGACGTGCCGCCCGCGCTGCGCGATCCGTTGTTGCGCGGGCGTGGCGACCGCATCTTCGGCGAGCACTACCGGCTGCTTCTCGGCCCGCTGTGATCCACGCCCGGTGACCCCACGCGGCGCTGTCACCTGCCGGGGACTATCCTCCTTGCGGATGACGGCCCGCAGAGACTCGCGTGCCGAGCGGGACAACCCAGAACCGGAGGCCACTCGTGACCACCGTCGCACCCAAGCCGGTCGTGACCCGGCCCTGGCCGGTCCGGGAGCCGGTCAAGGGGTCGGCCATCGCGCGGCTGCTGCGGTCCACGGACGCGAAGCAAATCGGGATCATGTACATGGTCACCGCGTTCGTGTTCTTCATGATCGGTGGCCTGATGGCTCTGATCATGCGGGCCGAGCTGGCCCGTCCCGGGCTGCAGTTCCTGTCGCCCGAGCAGTACAACCAGCTGTTCACCATGCACGGCACGGTGATGCTGCTGTTCTTCGCGACGCCGATCGTGTTCGCCTTCGGTAACTACGTCGTGCCGATCCAGATCGGCGCCCCCGACGTCTCGTTCCCGCGCCTGAACAGCTTCGCGTACTGGCTGTACCTGTTCGGCGGCACCATGGCCACCGCCGGTTTCCTCACCCCGGGCGGGGCGGCCGACTTCGGCTGGACCGCGTACACCCCGCTGAGCACCACCGAGCACTCCCCGGGTGTCGGCGCGAACATGTGGGTGGTCGGCCTGGCCATCTCCGGTCTGGGCACCATCCTCGGCGCGGTCAACCTGATCACCACGATCCTGACCCTGCGCGCCCCCGGCATGACGATGTTCCGGATGCCGATCTTCACCTGGAACATGCTGGTCACCAGCCTCCTGGTGATCCTGGTCTTCCCGCTGCTGGCCGCCGCGCTGTTCGCCCTCGCCGCGGACCGGCTGCTCGGCGCGCACGTGTTCAGCCCGGAGACCGGCGGCCCGATGCTGTGGCAGCACCTGTTCTGGTTCTTCGGTCACCCCGAGGTGTACATCATCGCGTTGCCGTTCTTCGGCATCATCAGCGAGATCATCCCGGTCTTCTCCCGTAAGCCGATCTTCGGCTACAAGGGCCTGGTCGCCGCCACCATCGCCATCGCCGGTCTGTCGATGAGCGTCTGGGCGCACCACATGTTCGCCACCGGCCAGGTGCTGCTGCCGTTCTTCAGCTTCCTCAGCTACCTGATCGCCGTGCCGACCGGGATGAAGTTCTTCAACTGGATCGGCACCATGTGGCGGGGGCAGATCAGCTTCGAGACGCCGATGCTGTGGTCCGTCGGCTTCCTGGTCACCTTCCTCTTCGGTGGCCTCACCGGAGTGCTGCTGGCCGCCCCGCCGCTGGACTTCCACCTGCACGACTCGTACTTCGTGGTGGCGCACTTCCACTACGTGCTCTTCGGCACGATCGTGTTCGCGGTGTTCGCCGGCATCTACTTCTGGTTCCCGAAGATGTTCGGCCGGATGCTCGACGAGCGGCTCGGCAAGATTCACTTCTGGCTGACCATGATCGGCTTCCACACCACCTTCCTGGTGCAGCACTGGCTGGGCAGCGAGGGCTTCCCCCGTCGCTACGCCGACTACCTGCCCGGCGACGGCTTCACCACGCTGAACATGATCTCCACGATCGGCGCGTTCATCACCGGTATCTCCACGCTGCCGTTCATCTACAACTGCTGGAAGTCGTACAAGGCCGGCCCGGTGGTCGAGGTCGACGACCCGTGGGGTCACGGCAACTCGCTGGAGTGGGCGACCAGCTCGCCGCCGCCGCTGCGCAACTTCGACCGGATGCCGCGGATCCGCTCCGAGCGGCCCGCCTTCGACGCCAAGTTCCCGGAGCTGGCGGCCGGGCAGACCATCGCCGGCCCGCCCGAGGGTGGTTCCAAGCCGCTGACCAGCGAGTCCGACGGTGGCGCCAGCTACCAGGAGGACACCGCCAGCGACATCGACCGCCGCTGACCCACCCGAACCACAAGACGGGCGCCGCCCCCCACCGGGGGCCGGCGCCCGTCTTCATGCTCCCGACACAGAGGGTGAGCGATGCGTCGGTTGAAGCAGAACCAAGGGCCGACAGGTGGGATCGGGCGGCCGGCGGGAGGTGGCGGGCCGTGACGGTCCTGGCCGGTACGCCGCAGGCGAGACGCCCAGCGGTCAGGAGCCGGTCGGGCCGAAGGTGGCATCGGCGCCGGGCGAGGGTGCGCTGACCGGAACCACGGGGTCGGTCGGCTTCAGGCGGAGCCGACAACCGCGTCGGCAGAGGGCGCGTCGGCTGGGGTCGCGGCGTCGGCGCGGCGGTGGCGCAGTTCGATCGGGAGTACCACGAGGGCCACCAGGGCGCCGACCGCGCCGGTGACCGCGAAGCCCCACAACGGCGCCGAGGCGTCGATCACCGCGCCGGCCAGCGGGGCACCGACGGCGATGCCGACGGTGACCGCGGAGCCGTGCAGGCCCATCGCCTCGCCGCGCACGCTGGCCGGGGCGAGGCGGCTGACCGTGTCGGAGGTGGCCGCGATGGTCGGTGCGCAGAGCGCACCGGCGGGGATGAGCGCCAGGCAGAGCAGCCACCAGTGGGCACCGCCCAGCCCGACCGGGATGGTGCACAGGCTCAATGCGCCCATCAGGGCCACCGGGGTGAACGAACGCCGGACCGCGCCGTACGCGAAGCCGCCGACCAGCGACGCCACCGCCCACACCGAGAGCACCGCCCCGGTGAAGGCCGCGTCGCCGCTCTCCCGCAGCACGGCGATGACCGCCACGTCGGTGCCGCCGAGCACCAGGGTCGCCGCGGCACTCACCGCGAACACGGCGACCATCCGGGAGCTGAGCCACTGCCGACGGGCGATCCTCGGCTGCGGCCCGGTCGCCTCGCTGGCGCTGCGTACCGGCGGGTTGAGCAGCCAGAGCACCACCCCGGCGACGACGATGCCGGCACCGACCAGGTAGAGCGTCAGCCGGGCCGAGATGGTGGTGACGCCGACCGTGGCCAACGCCGGGCCGATCATGAAGGACAGCTCTACCGACATCGAGTCCAGGGCGTACGCTGGCCGGCGTTTCTCCGGCGGCACCAGCGCGGCGATGGACTGCCGGATCACCGAGAAGATCGGCAGCGCCAGCAGGCCGGCCAGGAACGCCGCCGGCAGCAGCAGGGCGTACGAGAGCATCGGCGCGGTGGCCCAGAAGATCGCCTCGGCCACGGTGGTGAGGACCAGGACGGGACGCAACCCACGGCGGTCCACCAGTCGACCGAGCACCGGCCCGCCGACCGCCGCGCCGACGGTGATCGCCGCGCCGACCAGCCCGGCGGCACCGTAACCACGCCCGAGGTCCTGCACGACGTAGAACGTCAGCGTCACGCCGGTCGCGGTCAACGGAACCCGCGCCAGGACCGCCACCAGCAGCAACGACCGTAAACCGGGCAGGGCGAGCGCCTCCCGGTAAGGCTTCATGTTCACGTCGGTCCGTACCTCCGCCGGACATCCTCGACCGGAGGTACGACAACCGCCAACCAATTACCAGGTCATGCGGTGCTGATCACAGGCGAGCCGTGCGTGGTGATCCCCGCCCCCTCGAACGCCCGCAACGCGACGTCGGTGGTTTCCGGTGCGACCGCCGCGGTCAGGTCGAGCAGTACGGTGGTGGCGAAGCCCTCCCGGGCCGCGTCCAGCGCGGTGGCGCGTACGCAGTGGTCGGTGGCGATGCCGACCACGTCCACCCGGTCCACCCCGTGCCGGCGCAGCCAGTCGGCCAGCCGTTCGCCGTCCTCGGCGTGCCCCTCGAAGCCGGAGTACGCTGCGGCGTGCTCGCCCTTGTGGAAGATCGCTTCGATCCGATCGGTGGCCAGTTCGGGGTGGAACTCCGAGCCCGGGGTGCCGACCACGCAGTGCCGGGGCCAGCTGTCGACGTAGTCCGGCGGGTCACCGAAGTGGGCACCGGGATCGACGTGGTAGTCCTTCGTCGCCACCACGTGGTCCCAGCGCTCCGGTTCGGTGGCCAGCAGCCGGGAGATCCCCCCGGCCACGCCCGCACCGCCGGCCACGGCCAGCGATCCGCCCTCGCAGAAGTCCTTCTGCACGTCCACGATGATCAGCGCGTTGGGCACCGACTCGCTCCTCTCACTCGGCGGGTACCACGGTGACCGGGATGGCCGGGTCACCGGCGGAGAGCTTCAGCCCCTCCCAGGGGATCGAGATCAGGCACTGCCGCAGATGCTCGCGTGACTCCGCCAACGTCGGCAGCGTCGCCGGCTCACCGGCGGCCACGTACGACCGTTGCAGCAGCCGGTCGTTGGGCCGCCGGTCCGGTACGCCCTGCGGCACGATGATCTCCTCGGTGGCCGTGCCGGTCGGCTTGTGCCGGCGGACCGCGACCTTGCGTCCGCCGATGGTGGCCTTGTGCTCGGAGCGCTTGACCACCGGCCGCCCCTCGACCTCCACCAGCTTGTAGACCAGCCCGGCGGTCGGTGCGCCGGAGCCGGTCACCACGGCGGTGCCGGCGCCGTACATGTCCACCGGCTCGGCGGCGAGCGCGGCGATCGCGTACTCGTCGAGGTCACCCGAGACGATGATCTTGGTTTCGGTGGCGCCGAGGGAGTCCAGGAGCTGCCGGGACTGCTGCGCGATCACCGCCAGGTCGCCGGAGTCGATCCGGACCGCCCGCAGTTCGGGCCCGGCCACCTCGATCGCGTTGCGGATGCCCTGGCTGATGTCGTACGTGTCGACCAACAGCGTGGTCTCCTTGCCCAGCGTGGCGACCTGCGAGGCGAACGCGGCGCGCTCGTCGTCGTGCAGCAGGGTGAACGCGTGCGCCGCGGTACCCGCGGTGGGGATGCCGTACCGCCGGCCGGCGGCCAGGTTGGAGGTGAACCGGAACCCGGCCAGGTACGCCGAGCGGGCCGCGGCCACCGCTGCCTCCTCGTGTGCCCGCCGGGAGCCCATCTCGATCAACGCGCGGCCCCGGGCCGCGGTCACCATCCGCGCGGCGGCGGCGGCCACCGCACAGTCGTGGTTGAGTACCGACAGCACCAGCGTCTCCAGCACCACGCACTCGGCGAAGGTGCCGGAGACGGTGAGGATCGGTGATCCGGGGAAGAACAGCTCGCCCTCGGCGTACCCGTCGACGTCCCCGGTGAACCGGTAGCCGGCCAGCCAGGCGGCCGCGGCCTCGTCGACCACGCCGGTGTGGCGCAGGAACTCGATGTCGGCCGGGTCGAAGCGGAACTCCCGGATCATGTCGATCATTCGGCTGGTGCCGGCGACGACGCCGTAGCGGCGTCCGGCCGGTAGCCGCCGACTGAACACCTCGAACACGCAGCGGCGGTCCGCCGTGCCGTCGCGTAGCGCGGCACTGACCATCGTCAGCTCGTAGTGGTCGGTCAGCAGCGCGGGACGAAGGGTCTGCACCGCTTCAGCCTAAAGTTCAGCTCGCCGCCGTGCCGTCGTGGCCCGGGATCGTGCGCAGCGCCGTCTTCAACTCCGCCCGGCCGGTCACGCCGAGCTTGCTGTACACCCGTTGCAGGTGGTTCTCCACCGTGCGGGCGGAGAGGAAGAGCTGCTCGGCGATGGCCCGGCTGGTCTCACCGTCCGCCGCGAGGCGGGCCACCTGCCACTCCCGGTCGCTCAGCGTCGGGGTGGCCGCCCGCAGCGCCGGGGTGTGCACCATGTCACAGACCCCGAGCAGTACGCCGAGCCGCTCGGTGGCGGTGGTCACCTCCGGCGAGCGGCGCTGCCGGAGCAGGTGCACGGCGCCGGCCGCGGCCTCCGCGGCCGGCAGCGCCAGCCCCAGGCCCATGAACCCGTCGGCGACCGTGAGCAGCTGCTCGGGTGAGCCGTCGGCCGCCGCCCGGGCGTGCCGCGCCAGCAGCGGCGGCAACTCGCCGTCGACCTGTTCGGAGAGCTCCGCCAACCGCTGGGCGACAGTCCGGCGGCTGCCGTCGGAGCAGGTCGGCCCGGTGGCCGCGGTCGCTTCGCCGAGGCGTACCAGGTCGTGCAGGGCCAGGGTCTCATGTCCGGCGAAGCCGTCGGCGCGTAGCCGGCTGACCAGCTGGTGCAGCTGGGCCACCGCACCGGGCAGGTCACCGTCGGCCGCGAGCGCCGCCGCCCGAGCCTGCTCCAGCCACGGGTACAGCACCGCCATGCTCGGCGCGTGGATACGGTCGGCCTCGGCGATCGCCTCGGCCGCCTGCCGGGCGTCGCCGCGCAGCGCGGCAGCCTGGGCCCGTTCGGACTGGGCCAGCCCGGCGTAGACCCGACTGGTCGCCAGGATCGCGCAGGCACCGAGGGCCGCCTGCAGGGCGGTGTCGCTGCGCCCACGCAACCGCGCCGCGTACGACCGCAGGATGGCCAGGTAGCCGCTGCCGAGCCGGAAGTCGCCCGCGTCGGCCAGGTCGGCGAACTCGTCGGCGACCAGCGTGTCGATGCCGCTCAGGTCGCCGGAGAGCGCCAGCCGGGTGCCCCGGGCCAGTTCCACCGCCAGTTGCAGGTACGGCATGTCCGCCCGCCAGCTGGCCGCCTTCGCCTGTACCAGGTCCACCGCGGTGGCGCTGCGGCACAGCTGCCCCTGCACGGCCTGCAGGTGGGCGACGGTGCAGCGGGCCAGCTCGCGGGCGGCGACGCTGGCCGCCGGGCGGTCCAGCACGCCCTGCGCGAGCCGCAGTGCCGCCGGGGCGTCCAGCCGGTGCAGGCGCATGATCGCCTCGAAGGCGCGGATCCGGGCCTGAGCGGCCAGATCGGTCAACTCCCGGCCCCGGGCGGCGATCTCCTCCACCGTGGACTCCTGGCTCAGGCCCCAGTAACTGACCATGCCCCGGACGGTCAGCCACCGGCTGAGCCGTTCCTGGTCGGCGGTGTCGGTGGCGACCGCGTCGAGCACGCCGAGCGCCTCGGCCGGGCGGTCGGCGAACATCAGGATGGTGGCCAGCAGCTCGGCCGCGTCGAACCCGCCGCCGGCGTCGAGCGCCGCGCGGGCCAGCCGGGTCGCCAGCGGTACGTCGTAGCGGGCGAACGCCTGACCGGCCGCGGCGACCAGCATCGCCGGATCCTGCGCGGTGCCGGAGTCCAGGCGCCACACCGCCACCCGGAGCAGATCCTCCCGGCGCCGCTTGCCCACGCCCTCGATCAGCTCGGCCAGGTGGGCCTGCAACCGGCGGGTCCGGCTGACCGGGCACTGCCGGCGGACCACCTCGCCGTAGAGCGGATGCGCCAACCGGACGTCGAGCCGGCGGTCGGACTCGACCATCGTGATCAGCCCACGCTCCTCGGCGGTCTCCACGTCGGTCTGCTCCACCGCCTTGTAGAGCAGCCGCAGACCCAGCGGCTCGCCGAAGGCGACCAGCTCGACGACGGCCCGTACGCCGGGGCTGAGCTGGTTGATCCGGATGTCGATCAGGTCGGTCAGGCTGGGTGCCAGCTCAAGCCGTCCGGTCCAGGTCCAGATGCCGTACCGCTTGGTCAGCTCCTCGCTGCCCTGGACGGAGTGCACCAGCTCGCGCAGGAGCAGCGGGTTGCCGGCGCTGAGCCGGCCGAGCCGGTCCGACGAGCCGCCGTCGACCGGTCCACCCAGGATCGAGGCGAGCAGTCCGGCGGTCTCGGTCGGCGCCAGCGGGCTCAGCTCGGCGTGTTCGACCAGCCCGTCCGTCCACAGTGCCCGGATCGGCAGCGGGATCTGCTCGCCGTCGCGCAGGGTGCCCACCACGCAGGCGTTCTCGGAGCGCGCCACCAGGTGCACCAGGGCGGCCGACGGCGGGTCCAGCAGGTGCGCGTCGTCGACGGCGAGCACGATCCGCCGTCCGGCGGCCTGCTGCTGCAACACGTCGACGGCCCAGCGCAGGATCCCGGCGGGTGACAGGCCCTGCGGCTGTTCGACGGGGAGCACCTGGACCAGGCCGCCGAAGGGCATCGCCGCGGTGGTGGCGCTGGCCGCGATCCACCACACCGCGTACTTCTCGGCGGGCAGGGCGTCCACTCCCTCCCGCAGCAGGCGGCTCTTGCCGATGCCCGCGCTGCCGGCGAAGAAGATGCCCCGGCCCTGGGCGCCGGTCACCGCCACCTGCAGACGATCCAGTTCTGCCGTGCGGCCCACGAAGCTCCACCGAGTCATTTGCGCAGCATATCGATGGAACTGCGCACCGGCCGGTAGCCCGAGCGGGTGAAGTTAAGTAGTCCCACAGTTACCGCTGAGTACTTGAATTGTCCCGTTCCCGACTCGGGCGCCCGTACTCTTCCGGAATCCGGGTGTCGTCACCGGAAGTTCACCGCGGCCGGTCACCGCCGGCCGCCCTGCCTCGGAGGCCGCCGCCTGATGAAGCCGGGCCCTCTTCACGACCTTGGTACGCCCGATGGCGCCGCCGAACCGCCAGGTCCCGGCCCCTTCCCGGAGCGCCTCGGCGTCACCGCCACCAGCGCCCGCGAACCGCTCGCGGTCATCGCCGCGGGTCCGGCGGGCGCCGGGCGTGCCCGCACGCTCGCCACGCTGCTGGATCTCGACGCCGGGATGCTCGCCGTGCCGAGCGGTAGCTGGTTGGTACTGCGCCACGGTGCGGAGCCCGCCCGCAACGCCTTCGTGCCCGGCTACCGACGACCGCACTCGTACCGACCGAACCTGCCGGCGGTCGGGCCGGCGCTGGCCCGACCGCCGCGCCGGGTCGAGCTGAGCCTGCCGGATCCGTTGCTCAAGCACGTCGCCCTGGTGGACACGCCGGACACCGGGTCGCTCGGGCTGGCCGGCACCAGGATCCTGCTGGACGCGGTCGGCCGGTCCGGCGCACTGCTCTTCGTGATCGCGGCGGACCAGAGCTTCAGCGCCGCGGAACTGGACCTGCTCGCCGAGGTCGCGGGCGCTTCGGTTCGGGTGTTCTTCGCGGTCACGCCGGGCAGCGGCGGATGGGCGGCGGTCCCGGAGGCCACGGCGGCCGGGCAGCGTTCGGGGGAGCCTGGCGGCCCGACGGTCGATCCGGTCGCGGTCACCGTCGAGGCGGGCCGGGCCGCGCTGCTCGCCGCCGTGCCGGGACTGGCCGACGCGCGGTGGTTCCCGATCCTCGACGGCGGCGAGGCCGACCTGAAGCGGGCGTTGGTCGCCTGGGCCTCCGACGAGGGGCTGCGCCGGGCCAGCGACGAGCCGCCGGAGTTGCCCGGCGCGCACGGTCGGGTGCCGGTACTGGCGGAGGCGGGCGACTGGTCGGAACAGCTCGACCGCCAGGCCCGGTCCGCGGCCCGACGGATCCGGCAGCACCTGGCGCTGGAACTGGCCAACATGCATCTGCGACTGGTGCAGGAGATCGTCTTCGGTGCCGGCTGTGCCGGGATGCCGCAGTTGCTCGACCGGGAGATGGAGGCGTTGTCGCTGCTGGCCACCGCCCAGTGCGACCACGCCACCCGGGTGCTCGTCGAGGACGCCGCCGGCCGGCTCTTCGGCGCACCCCTGGCGGCGGGCGTCCGGCGGCGCATCTACCAGGCGGTCCGTTGGGGCATGGCGGACCAGACCACCGGTCCGGACCTGGAGCGGGTGTTGCTGATCACCAGTACCGCGGGGGTCGCGGGGCTGAGCGGTGCCGCAGCCATCGACGCGCTGTCCACGTACCCGGTGCCGACGCGTACCGAGGTGCTGCCGCCGGTGGCGGTGGCGCTGTCCGGCGGGTGCTGGCAACACTGGCGTTCGCCGGGCAACAACGACCAGAACGCGGCTCGGGCGTGGGCCCAGCGGGCGGTGCGGGAGATTGAACTGGACCTGTCCCGCGAGGTCGCCCGCCGGTTCGAGGTGATCCGCGTCTCGCTCGGCACGGTGCTGTCCGATGCTGCCGAACACGGCATCCTGCTCGCCTGACCGGTGCCCGGCGCACCCCGCCGGCAGCGCCGTCGACGGTGGGACGGGTGGGTCCGGCGTTCCGGTTCCTCGGTTCCGCCGATCCGGTGGCACGATGGGGGGTATGGCGGCTCCGCAGGTTGCACCGGTCGAGACTCCGGACACCGATGAGGCCCCGGCTTCCGACCGGCCGTGGGTGACGATCGTGTGGGACGACCCGGTCAATCTGATGACCTACGTGACCTGGGTGTTCCAGAAGCTCTTCGGCTACAGCCGGGAGAGGGCCGAGCAGTTGATGCTGGACGTGCACCACAAGGGTAAGGCCGTGGTGTCCAGCGGTGCCCGGGAGCGGATGGAGCACGACGCCTCGCAGTTGCACGCGTACGGACTCTGGGCGACGGTGGACCGCTCGTGAGCGCGAGGAGTGAGCCGGGTCTGCGAGCCCCGCAGTCGCGACCAGGGATGGCGCCGTGAGCATGTTCCGCCGCCGCGGTGACCGGTACGTCGCCAGCTTCGCCGTCGACGAGGTGCGCGTGCTGCGCAAGGTCGCCTCCGAGGTGGTCGGGCTGCTCACCGACGGCTTCGACCACTCCGATCCGGTGGTCTGCCGGCTCTTTCCCGAGGTCTACCCGGAGGACGCGGCGGGGACCGCGGAGTTCCGCCGCTACACCGAGGGCGACCTGAAGACCGCGAAGATCGACCAGGCCGGGGCGATCCTGGCCGCACTGCCCGGCGACGGCGGTGGGGAGGTACGCCTGGACGCCGAGGCGGCCGAGGCGTGGCTGCGGGCGCTCAACGACGCCCGGCTGGCGATGGGCGTACGGCTGGAGATCAAGGACGGTACGGATCTGGGCGCCGAGCTGGACGACGCGGTGGCCGACGACCCGTCGTCCAGCCGAGTGTTCCAGCTTTCGGTCTACGCCTATCTGGGTTATCTGCAGGAGTCCCTGCTCAACGCCTTGATCGAGTGACTGTGACCGGCGCCGCCTCGCGGCTGGCCGTCGCCGGGCGCTAGGCTGGGCGGCGTGCTGAGCATCGACCGGTCGATCGTTGACGCGATCGTGGCCCACGCCCGTCGGGACCACCCCGACGAGGCCTGTGGTGTGGTCGCCGGGCCGGTCGGCAGCGACGAGCCGACCCGCCACATCCCGATGGAGAACGCCGCCCGCTCGATGACGTTCTACGAGTTCGACTCGATGGAGCAGTTGCGGGTGTGGCGGGAGATGGACGATCGGGACGAGGAGCCCGTCGTCATCTACCACTCGCACACCGCCACGGAGGCGTACCCGTCGCGGACGGACATCTCCTTCGCCGGTGAACCGGGCGCACACTACCTGCTCGTCTCCACCCGGGAACCCGACACGGAGGAGATCCGCTCCTTCCGGATCGTGGACGGGGTGGTCACCGAGGAGCCGGTGCGGATCCTCGACGCCGGGGTGGATCCGCACGCCGTGCAGTCCTACATGTTCGGGCAGAGCCCGGCGACGGTCGACTACGAGTGTTCGGGCCGCTGACTTCTCAGCTCTCGCGCACCCTTTCCCGTCACCGAGCACACCCGATCGAGGAGTACGACATCATGGCCATCGAGGTTCGCATCCCCACCATCCTGCGCAGCTACACCGGCGGCGCGAAGGTCGTCGAGGGCAGCGGCGACACCCTGGACGACCTGCTCACCGACCTTGACTCCCGGCACTCCGGGCTGCGCGGGCGGCTGGTCACCGAGGCCGGTGCGCTGCACCGCTTCGTCAACGTCTACGTCAACGACGAGGACGTCCGGTTCCTGGGCGCGTTGGACGCCAAGCTCTCCGACGGCGACAGCGTCACCATCCTGCCGGCGGTGGCCGGGGGCGCGTTCGGTTTCGCCGCCGCCGCGGCGATCGCCCAGCACGCCGCGACCGGGCGCCGTGCGCCCGTCACCGTCGGCTGAGGCGGCCGCGATGACGCGGTACGACAGCCTGCTGGACGCCTGTGGCGGCACGCCCCTGGTGGGGTTGCCCCGACTGTCGCCGACGGTGCCCGAGGGGGCACCGCCGGTGCGGCTGTGGGCGAAGCTCGAGGACCGCAACCCGACCGGCAGCGTCAAGGACCGGGCCGCGATGTTCATGGTCCGGGCCGCCGAGGAGGCCGGCCGGCTCCGCCCGGGTGACACGATCCTGGAGCCGACGAGCGGCAACACCGGCATCTCTCTGGCCATGGTGGCGAAGCTGCGCGGCTACCGGCTGGTCTGTGTGATGCCGGAGAACGTCTCCGCCGAGCGGGTGCAGCTGCTCCGGATGTACGGCGCGGAGATCATCTTCTCGCCGGCGGCCGGCGGCTCCAACCAGGCGGTCGCCACCGCGAAGCAGATCGCGGCCGAGCATCCGGACTGGGTGATGCTCTTCCAGTACGGCAACGAGGCCAACGCGCGGGCGCACTACGAGACGACCGGCCCGGAGTTGCTGCACGACCTGCCGTCGATCACGCACTTCGTGGCGGGGCTGGGCACCACCGGCACCCTGATGGGCACCGGGCGTTACCTGCGGGAGAAGGTCGAGGGCATCCAGATCATCGCGGCCGAGCCGCGGTACGGCGAGCTGGTCTACGGCCTGCGCAACATCGACGAGGGGTACGTCCCGGAGCTCTACGACGCCACCGTGCTGACCCGCCGCTTCTCCGTCGGCACCCGGGACGCGGTGTTGCGGACCCGGCAGCTGGTGGAGGTGGAGGGGTTGTTCGTCGGCTTCTCCACCGGGGCGGTGCTGCACGCCGCCCTGGCCGTGGCCCATCAGGCGGTGCGCGACGGCCGTCGCGCCGACGTGGCGTTCGTGGTCAGCGACGGCGGCTGGAAGTACCTCAGCACCGGGGCGTACGGCGGCACGCTGGCCGACGCCGAGGAGGCCCTGGAGGGGCAGCTCTGGGCGTGACCGGCGTTCTGTTCGACGAATCCGAGGGCCACCGGCGTATTGCCGGTGGCCCTCGTCGCGTCGGCCTACGCTGACTGGCCACTCAGCCAACGCGGGCTCGATCGGACGGCCGGGGCGGGTGTCACGTTGGTGACAAGTTCCAGCAGATCATTCTTGCCCCTGCATCGGCGGGCGTAGGCTGCGCAGCGTGGCGTACGCGTCGGTAATGATCATCGCCGGAGCGGTGGCCTGCGAGATCACTACCTACCGTGACAGCGAGACGACTCGATGCGACTGACCGTCCTGGGCTGTGCGGGCAGCTTCCCCGGACCCGAATCCCCCTGCTCGGCCTATCTGGTCGAGGCCGAGGACTTCCGGCTCCTGGTCGACTTCGGCCCGGGCTCGCTGTCCACCCTCCAGCGCTACGCCGGGCTGCACGCCCCCGACGCCATCCTGCTGACCCACCTGCACTGCGACCACATCCTCGACGCCACGTCGTACGTCGTGGTGCGGCGGTACGCCCCGGACGGGCCGTACCCGCCGTTGCCGGTCTACGCCCCCGCCGGTGCCCCGGAACGGCTCGCCACCGCCTACGGGCAGGAGGAGAGCACGGTCGAGGACGTCTACCAGTTCTACGCGCTGCAACCCGGCACCTTCCCGATCGGTCCGTTCACCGTCACCGTCGACCGGGTGCTGCACCCGGTGGAGACCTACGGCGTCCGGCTGGAGCACGCCGGACGGGTGCTCTGCTACTCCTCCGACACCGCCCCCTGCGAGGCGCTGGTGCGGCTGGCCCAGAACGCCGACGCCTTCCTCTGCGAGGCCAGCTACCTCGACGGCGTCGACAACCCGCCGGACCTGCACCTGACCGGCCGGGAGGCGGGCGAGGCGGCGGCCAAGGCCAACGTGGGTCGGTTGCTGTTGACGCACCTGGTGGCCGCCTGGGGCAGTGAGGCGCACACGGTGGCCTCCGCTGCGGGCGCGTACACCGGCCCGCTGGAGGTCGTCCGGCCCGGCGCCAGCTACGACATCTGACCCACCCGGGCGGCGTGCCGGCGCACGCCCCGGCGAGCGGCGGCCCGCCGCCGGGCCGAGGAGTTCGGCTGGCCGGCGGCGGTCGCCGGCTTCCTCCGCGTACCCGACATCGACCGGACGGCCGTCCGGCGGGGACGACCGGCACCCGGAGGCGGTCGGATCAGGGCACCGCATAGGGTGCAGGGATGGCGCGACCTGACGGGCGGCAGCCCGACCAACTCCGACCGGTGACCCTGACCCGTGGCTGGAGCACCCATCCCGAAGGCTCGGTGCTGGTGGAGTTCGGTGCGACCCGGGTGCTCTGCACCGCGAGCGTCACCGAGGGGGTGCCTCGCTGGCGCCGTGGCTCCGGGCTGGGCTGGGTCACCGCCGAGTACGCCATGCTGCCCCGGGCCACCAACACCCGCTCGGACCGGGAGAGCGTCAAGGGGCGGGTCGGCGGGCGTACCCACGAGATCTCCCGGCTGGTCGGCCGGAGCCTGCGGGCGGCGATCGACCTCAAGGCGCTCGGCGAGAACTCGATCGTCCTCGACTGCGACGTGTTGCAGGCCGACGGCGGCACCCGGACCGCGGCGATCACCGGGGCGTACGTGGCGCTGCACGACGCGGTCAGCTGGCTCGCCGCGCGCCGGGCCCTGTCCGGCACGCCGGAGAAGGTGATGCACCGGTCGGTGGCCGCGGTCAGCGTCGGCGTGATCGCCGGCGAGCCGCGCCTGGACCTCTGCTACGAGGAGGACGTGGCCGCCGAGGTCGACATGAACGTGATCTGCACCGGCACCGGCGACTTCGTCGAGGTGCAGGGCACCGGTGAGGCCGGCGTCTTCGACCGCGCGCAGTTGGACGCCTTGCTCGACCTGGCCGTCGTCGGTTGTCTGGACCTGGCCGACGCCCAGCGCAAGGCGCTGGCCCGGTGAGCGCGAGGAGCGAGCTTGCGAGCCCCGCAGCCGCGAACGGAAGGTGATTCAGTGAACAAGGTGCTGCTCGCCACGCGTAACCGTAAGAAGCTCACCGAGTTGCAGCGCATCCTGGACGGCGCCCTCGGCGCGCACCGGATCGCCCTGCTCGGGCTGGACGACGTCGAGGCGTACCCGGAGTTGCCGGAGACCGGGCTGACCTTCGGCGAGAACGCGCTGATCAAGGCGCGGGAGGGGTGCCGGCGTACCGGTCTGCCGACGATCGCCGACGACTCGGGGCTGGCGGTGGACGCGCTCAACGGGATGCCGGGGGTGTTCAGCGCCCGCTGGGCCGGCCGGCACGGCGACGACCAGGCCAACCTCCAGCTGGTGCTGGACCAGGTGGCCGACGTGCCGGATGAGCACCGGGGCGCCTCGTTCGTGTGCACGGTGGCGCTGGTGCTGCCCGGTGGCAAGGAGCACCTGGTGGATGGCCGGCAGGCGGGCCGGGTGCTACGGGCGCCGCGCGGCGAGGGTGGCTTCGGCTACGACCCGATCTTCCTGGGCGATGGCCAGGACCGCACCAACGCCGAGCTGACCCCGCAGGAGAAGGACGTCATCAGCCACCGCGGCAAGGCCCTACGCGAGTTGGCCGCCCTGGTCGCCAAGGTCCTCTGACCGGCCAGCTGAGCTGTTCCACCGACGCGTGCAGCGCGCCGGCAGCCGGCTAGTTCAGTTCACCGATCTCCTGTTCGACGGTGGCGCGGAGGGTGGCAGTGGCGACCACCTCGCGGGCGGTCTCGATCAGGGGGGCGAGAAAGACGTCGGGGCCGGGCTCGCCGATGGCCCCGCCGAGGGCGGCGATGGCTGCCCGTCCGGCCGGCGACGGGGTGAGCGGGGCCCGCAGCTGAAGTCCGCGTACGGCCGACAGCAGCTCCACCGCGAGCAGGCTGGTCAGGTTGTCCAGCACCGTACGCAGCTTCTTGGTGGCCGCCCAGCCCATCGAGACGTGGTCCTCCTGCATGCCGCTGGTGGGCAGCGAGTCCACCGAGGCGGGCGCGGCCAGCCGACGGTTCTCCGCGACGATCCCGGCCGCCGTGTACTGGGCGATCATCAGCCCGGAGTTGACCCCGGCGTCGGGGGAGAGGAACGCCGGCAGGTCCCGGGAGCGGGTCACGTCGAGCAGCCGGTCGACCCGGCGCTCGGCGATCGCGCCCACCTCGGCGGCGGCGATGGCCAGGAAGTCCGCGGCGAAGCCCAGCGGGGCGCCGTGGAAGTTACCGGTCGACTCGACCCGGCCGTCCGGCAGCACCACCGGGTTGTCCACCACCGACAGCAGTTCCCGTCCGGCGACCGTACGCACGAAGTCCAGGGTGTCCCGGGCCGCGCCGGCCACCTGCGGGGCGCACCGCATCGAGTACGCGTCCTGCACCGCGTGCGCCACGTCGTCGCGGTGCGAGTCCATCACCGCCGAGTGCTGCAACAGGCGGTGGATGTTGGTGGCCGAGACGCCCTGCCCCGGGTGCGGCCGGATGGCGTGCAACTCCGGCAGGAACGGCCGGTCCGAGCCGAGCATCGCCTCGATGGCCAGCGCGGCGGTCACGTCGGCCATGGTGAACAGGTGTGCCGCGTCGTGGATGGCCAGCAGCAGCATGCCGAGCATGCCGTCGGTGCCGTTGATCAGCGCCAGCCCCTCCTTGGCGGCCAGCTCGACCGGGGCCAACCCGGCCCGGCGCAGCGCGTCGGCGGCGGGTTGTCGCTGACCGTCCGGGCCGAGCACCCAGCCGTCGCCGAGTAGCACCAGCGCGCAGTGCGCCAGCGGGGCCAGGTCACCGGAGGCACCCAGTGAGCCGTGTTCCGGCACCCACGGGGTGACCTCGTGGTTGAGCAGGTCCACCAGCGCCTCGGCGACCAGCGGGCGTACCCCGGAGTGGCCGAGCGCGAGCGAGCGGACCCGCAGCAGCATCATCGCCCGCACCACTTCCCGGGGCATCGGCGCACCGATGCCGGCGGCGTGTGAGCGGATCAGCGCATGCTGCAACTCGGCCCGGCGTTCGGGGGCGACGAAGGTGTTGGCCAGCGCCCCGAACCCGGTGGAGACGCCGTACACCGGGCGGCCGTCGGCCTCGATGTCGTCCACGATGGACCGGCTGGTCGCCATGGCGGCGAGGGTGGCCGGGGCGAGGACCACCTTGGCGTCGCCACGGGCCACGGCGAGCACGTCGGCGGGGGAGATCCCGGTGGGCTGGATGGTCACGGTCATTGCGGTACTCCGTTGTGCAGGACCCGGCGGATCAGGGGTACCCCGGGCCGGTAGGCCAGGTGCAGGTGGGACGGGGCGTCGAGGACGATCAGGTCGGCGCGGGCGCCGGGGCGCAGCACCCCGATGTCGTCGCGGCGCAGCGCCCGCGCGCCACCGGCGGTCGCCGCCCACACCGCCTCCGCCGGGGTCATCCGCATCTCGCGTACGGCGAGCGCGATGCAGAACGGCATCGAGGAGGTGTACGACGAGCCGGGATTGCAGTCGGTGGCCAGCGCCACGGTGACACCGGCGTCGAGCAGCCGGCGCGCGTCCGGATAGGGCGACCGGGTGGAGAACTCGGCACCGGGCAGCAGGGTGGCCACGGTGGTCGTCTCCGGCCCCGACGGCGTGTCGACGGCGGTCGAGGCCAGCGCGTCGACGTCGACGTCGGTCAGGTGGGTGCAGTGGTCCACACTGGCCGCCCCCAGCTCCACCCCGAGCTGCACGCCCGGGCCGGGGCCGAGCTGGTTGGCGTGTAGCCGTACCCCGAGCCCCAGGGCCTGTCCACAGGCGAGGATCGCCCGGGCGTGGTCGGCGCCGAAGGCGCCCCGTTCGCAGAACACGTCGATCCAGCGGGCATGGGGCACGGCGGCGGTCAGCATCGGTCCGCAGACCAGCGAGACGTAGTCGTCGGGGCGGTCGGCGTACTCGGCCGGCACCACGTGCGCGCCGAGGAAGGTGGTCTCCCCGGTCACCTCGGCGGCGATCCGCAGCGAGCGGGCCTCGTCGGCGACGGTGAGGCCGTACCCACTCTTGATCTCGATCGTGGTGGTGCCCTGCCGCAACGCCTCGGCGCGCAGCCGGCGCACGGTGGTGCGCAGCTCCTCGTCGGAGGCGGCGCGGGTGGCGCGGACCGTGGTGCGGATGCCGCCACCGGTGTACGGCTGCCCGGCCATCCGGGCGGCGAACTCGGCTGCCCGGTCCCCGGCGAAGACCAGATGAGCGTGGCTGTCCACGAACCCGGGCAGCACCGCCGCCCCGTCGGCGTCGACCCGCCGGTCCGCGGCCGGCGCGTCGGTCGCCGGGCCGACCCAGGCCACCTCGCCGTCCTCGACGAGCACCGCGGCCCGCCGCCGGATGCCCAGCGGCCCGTCCGCACCCGAGTCGGCCACGTTCGTGACCAGCTCACCGATGTTGTCGAGCAGCAGGCTACTCATGGCGGGTGGTCACCTCCGCGATCGCCGTGGCCAGTTCCTGCGGTACGTCCACGGTCAGGTGGTGGCCGTCGCGGACCAGCACCCGACCGTCCACCACCACCTGCGCGACGTCGGCGGCGCTGGCCGCGAACCAGACACCCGCCGGGGTCACCCCGGCCGTGCGTACGCTGTCCAACCGCACCGTGACCAGGTCGGCGCGGTCACCGACCGCGATCCGACCGGCGTCGGTCCAGCCCAGCGCGGCGTGTCCGGCGCTGCTCGCCGCGGTGAGCAGCGCCACCGGGGCGAAGTGGCCCCGCTCGCGGGTGCGCAGCCGCTCGTCCAGCTCGACCGCTCGGGCCTCCTCGAACGGGTCGATCACGGCGTGGCTGTCGCTGCCCAGGCTGAGCGGGATGCCGGCGTCGGCCATCCGGCGGGCCGGCCCGATGCCGTCGGCGAGATCCCGTTCGGTGGTCGGGCAGAGACACACCCCGGTCCGGCTCTCCCCGAGCAGGGCCACGTCGCCGCTGGTCGGGTGGGTGGCGTGGACCGCCGTGGTGGCCCGGCCGAGGGCGCCGTGGTCGGCCAGCAGCCGGGTCGGGGTGCGGCCGTGCACCGCCCGGCAGGCGTCGTTCTCGGCCGGTTGCTCCGACAGGTGCACGTGCAGCGGTGCGTCCCGCCGGTCCGCCCAGCCGGCCACGGTGGCGAGCTGCTCGGCGGGGACCGCGCGCACCGAGTGGATCGCCGCGCCGACCCGGGCGTGCACGCCGTCGGGGGTGAACGCCTCGACCCGCTCGGCCCAGCGCAGCGCGTCACCGTCGCCGAAGCGCTGCTGCGTGCCGGCCAGGGGCTGGCCGTCCACCGCGGCGGTCAGGTAGCAGGCGTCCAGCAGGGTGAGCCGGATCCCGGCGTGCGCCGCCGCCTCGACGAGCGCCGCGCTCATCGCGTTCGGGTCGTCGTACGGCGTGCCGCCCGGCCCGTGGTGCAGGTAGTGGAACTCACCGACGCAGGTGATCCCGGCCAACGCCATCTCGGCGTAGACCGCCCGCGCCAGCGCCAGGTAGGAGTCCGGGTCCAGCCGGCCGGTGACGGCGTACATCTGGTCGCGCCAGCTCCAGAAGTCACCCCGCCCGCCGTGGGTACGGCCGCGCAGTGCCCGGTGGAAGGCGTGCGAGTGGGCGTTGGCCAGGCCGGGCAGGGTCAGCCCGGGCAGCCGTACCGCGTCGGCGAGTACGTCGACCCCGGCGTCCGGCCGCCCACCGGGGGCCAGTGGCGTGACGCCGGTGATCCGGCCGTTGACCGTCTCGATCAGCACGTCGGGCGTCGGTTCGGCCTGCTCGGGCAGCCACGCGTACTCGGCGAGCCAGCGGGTCGACGTCATCGCACCCGGACCCTGTCGAGCTGAACCATCCGCGCCATCAGCCGATCATGACCCGGCCGGGCGGCTGCCCGCGCCGGTTCGCCCACCGGCCCCGTACTCAGCGACATGCCAACTCCTCCAACACCCGGGCCAGGGCGGCCACCCCGGCGGCGCAGTCGACGTCGTCGGCCGACTCGGCGGGGGAGTGCGACACCCCGGTCGGGTTGCGGACGAAGAGCATCGCCGTCGGTACGTGCGCCGCCAGCACCCCCGCGTCGTGCCCCGCACCGGTGGGCAGCACCGGGGCCGCCAGCAACCGGGCCAGCCGGTCGGCCAACCCACCGTCGAAGGCCACCAGCGCAGTCGTCGACTCCTCGGTCAACGTCACCTCGGTGCCGTCTCGCCGGGCCCGCTCCACGACCTTGGCGCGGACCGCCTCGACCAGTCCACCCAACGTCTCCGGCGCGGCGGCGCGGGCGTCCAGCCAACCGGTCACCCGGGACGGGATCGCGTTGGTGGCGTTCGGTTCCACGGACACCCGACCCACGGTGGCGTGGGCGTCGCGCAGCCGCGCCTCCTTGTTCGCGGCGAGCACCGCGAACGCGTACGTGAGCATCGGGTCGCGGCGGTCGGCCATCCGGGTCGTACCGGCGTGGTTCCCCTCGCCGGTGAAGTCGAAGCGCCAACGGCCGTGCGGCCAGATGGCGCTGGCCACCGCGACCGGCGCGGCCTGGTCGACCAGCGCGCGGCCCTGCTCGACGTGCAGCTCCACGAAGGCGCCGAACCGGCCGAGCAACCCCGGATCGGCGCCCGCCGGCCGCCCGCCCAGCGCCTCGGCGAAGCTCACCCCGGCCGCGTCGCGCAGCCCGGCCGCCCGGTCCACCGCGATCTGCCCGGTGAGCAGCCGAGAACCCAGGCACGGTACGCCGAACCGGGCCCCCTCCTCCTCCACGAACGCGCCGACGACAAGCGGCCGGGACGGCGTGACACCGGCCGCCCGCAGCTCGTCCACGGCCAGCCAGGCGCTGACGATGCCCAGCGGCCCGTCGTATGCCCCGCCGTGCGGCACCGAGTCGAAGTGGCTGCCGGTCAGCACCGCGTCGCCGGCGTCCGGGTCACCCCACCAGGCGAACAGGTTGCCGTTGCCGTCCTCGGTGACCGGCATGCCGCGGTCGTCGGCCTGCCCCCGGAACCACTCCCGCAGGCGCAGTTCCGGCTCGGTGAGCGCGTAGCGCAGGTAGCCGCCGCTGTCCGGGTCGCGCCCGATCGGCGCGATCTCGTCCCACAGCTCGCGGAACCTCTCCGGAAGGGGGCCCTCCGCCACCGGACGCGTCAGCACGGGGCCGTTCCCTCGGTCATCGGAACACGGACGCCGGTCTGCGCGGCGACCTCGCGGGCGGCGTCGTAGCCGGCGTCGACGTGCCGGATCACACCCATCGCCGGGTCGTTGGTGAGTACCCGCTCGATCTTCTGCCCGGCCAGCGCGGTGCCGTCGGCGACGCAGACCTGACCGGCGTGGATGGAACGGCCGATGCCGACCCCGCCGCCGTGGTGCAGGGACACCCAGGAGGCGCCGCTGGCGGTGTTGACCAGCGCGTTGAGCAGCGGCCAGTCGGCGATCGCGTCGGAGCCGTCGGCCATCGCCTCGGTCTCCCGGTACGGGCTGGCGACGCTGCCGCAGTCCAGGTGGTCCCGGCCGATCACCAGCGGTGCGCTCAGCTCACCCGAGGCGACCATCTCGTTGAACCGCACCCCGGCCCGGTCCCGCTCGCCGTAGCCGAGCCAGCAGATCCGCGCCGGCAGGCCCTGGAAGGCGACCCGCTCGCCGGCCATCCGCATCCACCGCGCGAGGGACTCGTTCTCCGGGAACAGGTCGAGGATCGCCCGGTCGGTGGCGGCGATGTCGGCCGGGTCGCCGGAGAGCGCCGCCCACCGGAACGGGCCCTTGCCCTCGCAGAACAACGGCCGGATGTACGCCGGCACGAAGCCGGGGAAGTCGAACGCCCGCTGGTACCCGCCGAGCTGCGCCTCGCCCCGGATCGAGTTGCCGTAGTCGAAGACCTCGGCACCGGCGTCGAGGAAACCCACCATCGCCTCGACGTGCCGGGCCATCGACTCCCGGGCCCGGTCGGTGAACTCGGCCGGCTTGGCCGCCGCGTAGTCCCGGGCGTCGGCCAACTCCACCCCGTCGGGCAGGTACGACAGCGGGTCGTGGGCGCTGGTCTGGTCGGTGACGACGTCGACCGGTACGCCCCGGCGCAGCAGCTCGGGGAAGACGACGGCGGCGTTGCCGACCACCCCGACGCTGAGCGCCCGGTGGTCCCGCTTCGCCGCGAGGACCCGTTCGACCGCGTCGTCCAGGTCGTCGGCGATCTCGTCGAGGTAGCGGTCGTGCGCCCGGCGGGCCAGCCGGCTGCGGTCGACGTCCACGATCAGGCAGACGCCGCCGTTCATGGTGACCGCGAGCGGCTGCGCGCCACCCATCCCGCCGCAGCCCCCGGTCAGCGTCAGCGTGCCGGCCAGGGTGCCACCGAACCGCTTCGCGGCCACCGCGGCGAACGTCTCGTAGGTGCCCTGCAGGATGCCCTGGGTGCCGATGTAGATCCACGAACCGGCGGTCATCTGCCCGTACATGGTCAGGCCGAGCTGTTCCAGGCGGCGGAACTCCGGCCAGGTGGCCCAGTCGCCCACCAGGTTCGAGTTGGCCAGCAGCACCCGGGGCGCCCACTCGTGGGTCCGCAGCACCCCGACCGGTCGGCCGGACTGCACCAGCATGGTCTCGTCGGCACGCAGGTCGGTCAGCGTCCGCACCAGCGCGTGGTACGACGGCCAGTCCCGGGCCGCCTTGCCGGTGCCGCCGTAGACGACCAGGTCGTCGGGGCGTTCGGCGACCTCCGGGTCGAGGTTGTTCATCAGCATCCGCAGGGCGGCCTCCTGCGGCCAACCGCGGGCGGTGCGTTCCGGGCCGCGGGCGGCCCGGACGGGGCCGGGGGCGCTCTGGTCGGCGTGGGTCATGGTGTGGGCCTCCTAACCGAGGAACAACTGTCGACGGGCGGCGGAGGCTTCGAACGCCTCCAGCCGCCGCTGGGTCTCGGCCGGGGCGGCGTCGCAGATCGCCTGCAGCAGCACCATGGCCAGGGTCATCGGGGCGGTGTGCAGGTCGAACACCAGTTGGGCGCCGACCGCGGCGGGCAACACCACGTCGGCGTACTCGGTCGCCGGGCTCACCGGCGAGTCGGTGATCGCCACGACGGTCAGCCCGGCCGCGCGGGCCTCGCGCAACGCGTCCAGGGTCTCCCGGGGGTAGCGGGGCAGCACGAAGGCCAGCAGCGCGCTCGCCCCGGCGGCGGCGGCCTGTTCGAGCCGGTCGGTGAGCAGGCTGCCGCCGACGTCGAGCACCCGCACGTCCGGGTGCACCTTCGCGGCGAAGTACGCGAAGTACGCGGCCAACGGCGCGGCGGCCCGCAGCCCGAGCACCGGCAACGGACGGCTGGCGGCCAGCGTACGACCGGTGTCGGCCAGCCGCTCCCGGTCGGCGAGCTGGTCGGCCAGCCGGTCCAGGTTGCCGATCTCGGCGCGTACCGCCTGCTGTAGCTCGTTGCCGGCGGTGGCCGGGCCGGGCGCGGCGGCGGTCAGTTCGCGCAGCCGGCGGCGCAGCGCGGGATAGCCGTCGTGGCCCAGCGCGACCGCGAACCGGGTGACCGACGGCTGGCTGACCCCGGCCAGCTCGGCGACCTCGGCGGCGGAGAGGTAGCCGACGGCCGGCGCATGCTGCACCAGGCAGTGCGCGATGCGCCGCTGGGTCGGGGTGAGCCGGACCCCGTCGAACAGGCCGACGACCCGCTCGGTCGGCACCATCGCAGCCCCTTCATTCATTCTGAGACTGTATGCATGAAAACTTTCACCAGGCAAGCGCGTCGCCGTCCTCCGACGTGAGCTGCGGTTACGCCGTGACGACGCGGAGTGAGGCCACCGGTGGGCAGGGCGGCGAGCGGCGGCTCGGTAGGATCCGCACGGCGGTCGAGCAGAGGAGTGCCCATGCAGCCGGATGGCCCCTACCGGTACACGCACCTGCTGGGCGGCTCGCCGGTGGGCAAGGCGTGGGCGGCCCTCGACCAGCAGGGCCGACTGGTGACAGTGGCCGTTCTGGACGCCACTGTGGCCGCCGCCCCCGGCTGGCGGGAGGCCTTCGCCGGCACCGCCAACAATCTCGCCCAGGCACCCGGCGGCACCCCCTTCACGTACGCGGACTTCGCGGCCGCCGCACCCTGGGTCGCGTACTCGGCGGAGGCCGGACCGGCCGCGGAGAAGCTCTTCCAGGCGCTCGGGGTGGAGTACGCCCCGGCACCCACCTCCAGCCCACCTGCCTCCGGGATGCCCGTTTCGCCGGCTTCCGGCCTGCCGGTCTCCGGCCCGCCCGGCACCGCCTCGGGGCCACCGTCCACCGGCTCGCCTGACGCCGTCCCCGCGACGCCGACGTCGGCCGCGCCGAGCCCGATCTCGGGTGCGCCCGCCTCGCCCGGCACGGGCTGGCAGCCGTCGCCGGTCTCCGCCGCACCGCAGTCGCCGCGCCCGTACGCCGCACCGGAGGATCCCTTCTCCTCCCAGACCCCGCGGATCGTCCCGTCCACGCCGCGTCGTCGTCGCCCACCACTGTGGATCGGTGCCGGGGCGGCGGTCGTGGCGGTCGCGATCGTCGGCGGGGTCGCGGTCTGGGCGTTGTCGGGCGGCGACGACGAGCCGTCGGCCGCACCGAACGGAGTGGCCACCGTCGCGCCGCCGGCGCTGCCGACGGCGCCGCCGCAGTCACCCGGCGTCGAGCCGCCCACGCCCGGCGCATGGCCGACCCAGTGGCCCAAGTTCACCGAGTTGGACGAGGTGCGGACCCTCTCCGACCTGGAGGGGCTCGGCTTCCCGGTCAAGGTGCCGGTCGGCTGGCAGTGCACCCCCGCCGCCCGCGCCGACGGGTACGTCAGGTACACCTGCGGCAACTCGGCCACCGGCCAGCAGCTGACCGGCGGCGAGTTGATCGTGAGGGACTGTCCCGAGCCGTGCAACGCCCAGTGGCAGAACGCGATGCGGGCGGTCGAGGAGGCATGGGGCGCGCAGTGGATCCGCAGCGGTGAGTACGCCAGCTACGCCGAGCAGATCATTGAGGTCGACGGCGAGCAGCGGCACGGGCTGGTCGTGGTCGCCTACTTCCGCAGCGGCGAGGCATCCGTGGTCAACCGTCAGGTCGTGATCCGGATGACCGCGCCCGTGCCCGAGGCGTACCAGTTGCGGCGCTTCGCCGGCTACATCCGGGACGTGGTCGTCTTCTGATGAGCCTCACGTCGTCCACGCCCGGTCAGGCGCTCCGGCCGCTCGCCGGCCGCTCCGTCGCGCTGGTCCACGAGTGGTTCGGCGCCACCGGTGGCTCCGAGCAGGTCTTCCTGAGCATGGCCGACGCCGTGCCGCACGCGGACCGCTTCGTGCTCTGGAAGGACGACGACGCGACGGTGGACGGCCAGCTCCGGCAGTCCTGGCTGGCCGGCACCCCGCTGCGGCGGAGCAAGGCACTCGCGCTGCCGCTGATGCCGTTGGCCTGGCGGACGCTCACCCGCGCGACCTACGACGTCGTCATCTCGTCGAGTCACGCCTTCGCGCACACGGTCAAGATCGGTGACCCCGGCCGGACCCGCCACCTGAGCTACGTGCACTCACCGGCCCGTTACGTGTGGAGCCCCGAGCTGGACCAGCGGGGCGGCAATCCGATGCTCGCGCCGATGCGCGCCGTGCTCCGGGCCGGGGACAGGCGGTTGAGCCGGCACGTGCACAGCTACGCGGCGAACTCCCGGGAGGTGCAGGCCCGGATCCGCCGCTGCTGGGGGCGCGACGCCCGGGTGATCAACCCGCCGGTCGAGGTGGACTACTTCCGAGCCGCCCCCGAGCAGGTACGCGACCAGGGCCGTCGCTATCTGCTGGGTGTCGGACGCTGGATCCCGTACAAGAACTTCGATCTGATGATCGAGATCGCCGCGGCGGCCCGACTGCCGTTGGTGCTCGCCGGTGGCGGGCCGGAAGAGGAACGCCTGCGCGGCCTGGCCGCCCGCGTCGACGTGCCGGTGGAGTTCGAGGTCCGGCCCGCCCGGGAGCGGCTGCGCGAGCTGTACTGGGGCGCCATCGCGCTGCTCTATCCGGCGGTCGAGGACTTCGGCATGATCCCGGTCGAGGCGCAGGCCTGTGGCACGCCGGTGGTCGGCCTGGCCCGTGGTGGACTGTTGGAGACGGTGGTGCCGGGCGAGACGGGCTTCCTGCTCGACACCACCGATCCCGCCGCCTATGTGGACCCCCTCCGGCGGGCGGCGCGGCTGCCCGGCGCGGCGGCGCTGGCCAACGCCCGGCGGTTCACCCCGCAGACCTTCCAGGCGAACCTCGCCGCCTGGCTGACCGATGAGGCGTAGCCGGTGCCGCAGCAGTCCCGAGCCGACGACGTCGCGGTGGCGAACGTCCTGATGCTGGGTACGGCCGAGTGGGATTCCCCGATCGCGACCAACCAGCACTACGTCACCCGGGAGTTGTCCCATGGCGCGAAGGTGACCTTCGTCGAGTCGCTGGGCCTGCGCCGACCCAAGCTGCGGCGCGACGACGTCCGACGGATGGCCGCGCGGGCGCGCCGGGCGTTCGGCGGCCGGCAGGAGAGCCCCGCGTACCGGCCCCGGCCGGCCGGCACCCGGATCGTGTCGCCGCTCGTGCTGCCGGTGCACCGGACACCGACGCGACGGATCAACCGGGCCCTGCTCCGGCGCGCCACCGGCGAATGGCTCGCCGGTCCGCGTCCGCGCGTGCTCTGGACGTTCACTCCGGTCACCTATGGCCTGGAAGAATCCGCCGACGTCGTCGTCTACCACTGCGTGGACCTGCTGGCGACCTTCCCCGGTGTGGACGGCGTCGCGGTGCGCCGCGGCGAACGCGCCCTGGCGTCGCGTACCACCGTGGCCATCGCCACCAGCACGGCTGTCCAGGAGCATCTCGCCGTCGGCGGCTTCCCCCGGATCGAGCTGCTGCCGAACGTCGCGGACGTCTCGGTCTTCACGGCGGCCAGTCGGCCGGCGTCCGATCGCCGGCCCGCAGTCCTCTTCTCCGGTAACCTCACCGTCCACAAGCTCGACCTTCGCCTGCTCGAGTCCGTCGCGACCGCCCTGCGGGGTCGGGGTGAGCTGCTGTTGGCCGGTCCGCTCGCGGCCGGTGGGGGCAGCTTCGACGGGCCACTACGGCGGCTTGAGGAGTTGGGCGCCCGGCACCTCGGCGTGCTCACGCCCGCCGAACTCGCCGAGGTCGCCGGCACCTGCGCGGTGGGCCTCGTCCCGTACGCGATCAACGACTACACGCGGGGGGTGAGTCCGCTGAAGTGCTTCGAGTACCTCTCCTCCGGACTGGCCGTGCTGAGCACCGGGCTGCCGGCGATGGCCGAGTTGGCCCGCGGCAACCCGCACGTGACGGTCAGCGGTGCCGACGACTTCGCGGCCCGCCTGCTGGAGCTGATCGGCCCGGCCGACGACACCGTCCTGACCGACCGGATGACGACCGCGGCTGAGCACGGCTGGCAGACACGCGGGGCGGTGCTGCGCACCCTGCTGGCGAACGAGTTGGCCGGGAGACGGTAGCGGACCATGAGCGACGGTCGCCGACCGCGTCGCGGTCGTCCGCGGGAGGGCTGGCAATGAGCCGGGTACTGCTGGTCACGGTGGAGCCGCCCTGGCCGGCGGAGCACGGTGGGCGGATCCGTACCGCCCGGGTGGCCGAGGCGATGAGCCGGCAACTCGACGTGCTGGTGACCTTCCCCGACCATGGTGTCCGGCAATCGGCTCCGCCGGTCGCGACCCGCCCGTTGCCCTGGTCGGCGCCGTCGGCCCGGCGGACTCGGGGGTCCGGCCGACCCCACCTCGGCGGGCACTACCTGGCGCCGGTCGCCGACCGGCTCGACGCGCTGTGCGACGAGTTCCGGCCCGACGCGATCTACTGGTCCCACTCGTACCTGGCGGCGTGGGCACCGGCCGGGTTCCACCGGCTGCCGAACGTCGTGGAGTTCGCCAACATCGAGAGCCGACGGCTGCGGAGCCTGGTCACGTCCGGCCGGGGCTGGCAACGGCTGGCCCGCCGGGTGGAGGCGGCGAAGGCCGACCACTGGGAGCCTCGGGTGGCGGCCCGGGCCGCCTGCTGCGTCGCTCTCTCCCGACCCGACCTGGCACTGCTGCACGAGTGGACCAGCGACGTCGTGTTCGCTCCCAACGGGGTGGAGATCGGGCCGTACCACCCCTCACCCCCGGACGGTTACGTCCTCGCGCTGGCCTCGTACGACTACGAACCGAACGTGGCGGCACTGCGGACGCTGGTGCGGGACGCCTGGCCCCTGGTGCGCGCCGAGTCGCCGACGGCTCGGCTGGTGATCGCCGGGCGGCGTAGCGAGGCGCTGACCGAGGAGTTCGCCGCCGTCGCCGGGGTCACCGTCATCGGCACGCTGGACGACGTGGCGCAGGTGTACGCGGACGCCGTGGTGACCGTCGCGCCGGCCACCACGGGCGGTGGTGCCCAGCTCAAGCTGACCGAGTCGATGTCGCGGGGGCGCTCGGTCGTGATGAGCCCGTTCGCCGCGCGGGGCCTACCGGACGCCGTACGGGGTGCCGACGCCTACTGGGTGGCCGGCGACCCGCGCTCGTTCGCCATGGCGGTCGTCGACGCCGTGCGGAACCTGCCGGTGCGGCACGCGCGGGAGCGCACCGGCTGGCAGTGCTGCGCGGCGCTCGACTGGTCCCGGACGGTCGGCCCGGCGGTCGACGCGGTGGCCGACCTCGCCGGCCGCGGAGTGGCGTCGTGATCCGGCGGGTCCACCTCGTCGAGTCCGGCGGCCGGGGCGGCGTCTTCAACCACACCGTCGAGGTCGCCGCCGGCCTGACGGAACTCGGCATGGACGTGGTCGTACACACCGCCGACGACTGCGACCCGGCGCCCGAGCCGGTGCGGCTGTGCCGGTGCGTCGCATGGCAGCGCGCCTCACCCCACCGGCTGGTCCGGCAGGCGCGGACGTCGGCCCGATACCTCGCCCGGACGCTGCCCCACCTCTACCGGGCGATCGATCCGAGGGACGTGGTGCACCTGCAGGGCCTGTTCGCGCTGACCCCGGAGCTGATCTCGGTGGCCCGACGTCGCCGCGCCACCGTGGTCACCAGCCCGCACAACACCTTCGTCCGGTCGAACGCCCCGGGTGGTGGCCGGGCGCTGCGCAGCGCCCTGGCGGACGCCGATCGGGTTCTCGTCCACTCGGCGGCCGACCGGCGGAGCCTGATCGAGCGTGGGGTGACGGAGGTGGCGCAGGTGCCGCTCATGCAGTGGACCCCACCCGTGGACCCGGAACTCGTCACCCGCTGGCGCGCCGAACTGGCCGCGGACGGCGCCCGGCTCGCGCTGCTGCCGGGCCAGGTGCGGGCCGACAAGAACCCGGAGCTGTTCGTGCGCGCGCTGGCGGAACTGCCCGGCTGGCGGGGCGCGGTGGTCGGCGAGGACCTCGGGCCGGGCCGGCAGGTGGACGCGCTGGTCACCCGGACCGGAGCGGCGGTCACCACCACGTACCGCTACCTGTCCGTCGAGGAGTTCACCGCGTTGGTCGCGGCGGCCGACGTCGTCGTGGCGCCGTACGAGATCGCCAGCCAGTCCGGCGTCCTGGCGGTGGCGGCCCGGTTGGGTGTGCCGACGGCGGTGGTGCCGTGCGGTGGGCTCGCCGAGCTGGCCACCGTCGTCGCCCGGGACACCAGCGTGCCGGCGCTACGTGACGCCGTCACGGCGGCGTACGAGGCCGGCGCGCGGCCGCTGGACAGCGCGGGCGCCGCCGGTCGATTCCGGCACGAGTACACCGTCGCCCGGCAACGTCGAGCCGAGGATCGGAGGTGAGCGGCGAGGTGTCCACGCTGACCGTGGCGATGGTTTCGGTGTCCGACACCGCCGGCGGCGCCGAGGCGCACACCGTGGCGCTGGGGCAGGGGCTGCGACAGCGGGGCCATCACGTGCTGCTGTACGGCCGGTGCCCCGGCTGGACGGAACACGGCCTCGACCAGCGGGAGATCGCGCTCGGGCCGAAGTGGTCGCGTCGCACGATGGCCGCCGGGGTCCTGCGGGTGCCGGTGGAACGGCACCGGACCCGGCGGATCGCAGACGCGTCCGTGTACCACCTCCAGTTCAAGCGGGAGCAGGTCGCCCTGACCGGGCCGCTGTCCCGGCGGGCACCGGTGGTGTGGACCGAGCACGGGCGGTGGCTGGGGGGCCCGGCCGGCCGGCTGTTGCTCGCCGGCTACGCGCGCGCCGCCGGGAACGTCTCCCGGGTGGTCTGCGTCAGCGCCGCGGTAGCCGACGACCTGGCACCGGTGATCGGCCGGGACAAGCTGGTCGTGGTGCCGAACGCGATCGACATCGCGCGGTACGCCGCCCCACCGGCGGCGGCCCGGGCCGCGTTGCGCGAGCGGCTGCTCCCGAGCCGGTTCCACGAGCGTCGGGTCGCGATCCTCGCCGCCCGGTTGCACCCGGCCAAACGCCACGATCGGGCGATCGCCGCCGCGCTGGCCAGCGGGAGCGTCCTGGTCGTGGTCGGTGACGGACCGGACCGTACGCGGCTGGAACGGCTCTGCGCGGGCAACGCCGACGTGCACTTCACCGGCCGGCGTGACGACGTCCCGGACCTGCTCGCCGCCGCCGACCTCTACCTCTACTGCGGAGCCGAGACCGACGGCACACCGACCAGCGTGCTCGAGGCCGCCGCAGCCGGGCTGCCGATCGTGGCGTTCCACGGTGACCCCGGCACCGAGCTGGTGCCGCACTGCGGCGGTCTGCTGATCACCGAACCGGCGGAGCTGACCCGTGGGCGGGCGGCGGCGCTCGGCGACCAGCGGGGCAGCGGGGTGGCGTACGTCGAGCGGCGGCACGGCCGGAAGAGCTGGCTGGACGCGTACGAACAGATCTTCCGGAAGGGCTCCCGATGACCTCCCCGGGCTCGGCCACGACCGAGCCCGACGAGCGGGACACCGCGTCGGTCGGCAGCGCCCCGGCGGCCGACCGGGCCGCCTCGGGCGGTTCGCGGTCCGCGCGCGGCCTGAGCCTGGCCACCCTGGTCTCCTTCGGGCTGCGGCTGGTGGGCCTGGTGGTGGGCATGGCGACCACGTCCATGCTGGCCCGCTACCTGAACCCGGACGGGTACGGTCTCTTCGCCCTCGCGCTCACCCTCGGTACGGCGGCGGCGCAGGTCGCCGACATGGGCACCACGATCACGGTAAGCTCCCGGATCGCGCGCGAGAAGGTCGCGGCGGGCCGCATCCTGGGCACCGGGCTGCTCATCCGCACCCTGGTGGCGCTGGCGGCGACCGCCGTCCTGCTCGTGCTGGCCGCCCAGGGGGCGTTCGGTGCGTCCAGCGGAATCGTCAGCGTCATCGCGGTCGCCACGCCACTCTCCGCCGCCGCCATCCTCACCGCTGGCGCGACCGCCCGCTTCCGTCCCGAGGTGTCGGCCGTCCTCGCCCTCGTCCAGGGTGTCCTCTGGCTGGTCGCCGTCGTCGTCATCGTCCGTACCGGCGGCGAGGTCGTCCTGCTCGCCTGGCTCTTCGTCGCCGTCGTCACGGTGCAGACCGGCATCGGCGTGCTGATCAACCGACGGCTGGTGCCGCTCGGCCGACCGTCCTGGGCGGAGGCGGGCCGGATCTTCGCGCTGAGCTGGCCGTTGGCGGTCAGTTCGCTGGCGGTGATGGTCTACTACCGTCTCGGCTCGGTGGTGCTGTTCCACCTGCAGGGTGCCGCCGAGGTCGGCTACTACTCGGCCGCCTACAAGTTCCTGGACGTCGCGCAACTCGGGCCGGCCATGCTGGTGGCTCCGCTGCTGCCGATCGTGGCGACCAGCCTCGCCATGAACGCACACCGTCGGGAGCTGATCCTCAGCCTGGCCACGCGTACCGGGGTGGTGATCGGTGCCGGCACGGCGGTCCTGCTGATCGCGCTCGCGCCCGCCCTCGTCGGCTACCTCTACGGCGACGACTACGCCCCGGCGGTCCGGCCGCTGATCCTGCTTGCCGTGGCTTTCGTCGGCGTCACGCTCGGCTACGTCGGCACGACCATCTGCTCCGCGCTCGGGCTGGTCCGGCCGATCGCGGTGCTGACCGTCTCGATGGCGGTGGCCAACCTCGCGGCCCAGTTCTGGGCGTGCGCCCGGTGGGGAGCGACCGGCGCGGCGGCGGTCGCCGCCGGCACCGAACTGATCATCGGCGTCGGGACGTGCCTGCTGGCGGCCCGGGCGATGACGGCGCGGCTGCCCGTGCGCGAGCTGGCGAGCGTGTTCCTCGCCGGAGCAGCCACGGTCGCTCTGCTCTGGCTGGTCCGGTTGCCCTGGCCGGTCGAGGCGGCGCTGGCCGGCGGCTTGTTCGCTGCGGCGGTGCTGCTCACCCGGGCGCTCACCGTGGCCGATCTCAGACGGGTGCTGTCCCGCCGGGCGCTCTGACCGGCGGGCCGCCCCGCCGGGGCGATCAGTAGCTGGCGCCGGTGTGCAGGTGCCGCCACGTCAGGCCGGCGCACACCACCGGTCCGACGCCGCACGGCAGCTCGGCGTTGGTGTTGGTGGCCGTGCTGCCGTCGGACCGGACCAGCCGGCTGACGTCCACCGCCAGGTCCACCAGGTACGAGGTCACCGAGCCGCCCGCGCCGATCGACACCCCCGCCGAGCCGGGCGCGGTCCGCAGCGTGTCGCCCCGGATCACGGTCGCACCCGACCGGCGTACCTTCGCCACACCGCCGGTGGTGTCCTCGACGGTCACGCGGGACACCAGCAGTTCGGTGCGGGTGTTCAGGTCCGCCAACCACGACTTGTTCGTCGTCCGCACGTTGTTGAAGGCCACCTGTGGCAGGACATGGGTGGCCGCGGTGGCGGCGACCAGCCCGCCACCCCGACCGGCGACCCCCGTGTCGGAGATGCTCGCCTGCCGCACCGTGGCTCCCGTCGCCCAGTGCGGCAGCTCCAGCAGGTAGCTGTCGCCGGTCGTGGTGGCGCTGACCCGCTGCACGGTCAGCTCGTCCACCGTTCCGGCGACCTGGAGGACCGCGGCGCCGGGGGCGGACGCGGCGACCGTCAGCCGGTCGACCCGGAGTCGCTGGACCCGGGCGGTGGGATCGACGCGTACGACCGGTCCGGCACCGAGATGCGCCGCGTGGACGCCCTCCACGGTCAGCTCCGGGAAGGCCGCGGCGGCCAGCGGCGAGACCCGAACCAGCGCGCCGTCCGCGGCCGGGTCGGCGAAGGTCAACCCCCGGATGCGCAGGCGGCCGACGTTCGAGCCGTTGACGTACACCACGTGTCGGCCGGGGACGGTGGTCGCGGAGACCCCCTCCACCACCAGATCGTCCACGTGACCACCGGTGGTACGCCATTCCGCGGTGTCGTCGCCGGTCCAGATGACGTTGTTGTGCGCGAGGCCGGCCACCCCACGGACGGTGGTGCGCAGCGCCGCGGTCTCCGGTGATCCGCCGAGCACCTTGACCAGCGTCGCGGCCGAGGTGACGTCGATGTCCTCGATGACCGTGTCGGCGACCGGCCCCGAGACGTCGTCGTACGACTGCCAGTCGCGCGGGGTGACGGCGATCGTGTCGTCGCCCGTGCTACCCCGGATCGTGGCGATCCGGGTCCGGCGGGCGGGCCCCTGGAGGTGGACGCCGTCGGAGCGCACGTCGAACCGGATGTGGCTGACGGTGGTGTCGGTGACGTCGCCCAGCGAGATCGCGTACTTGTCGCCGGAGGTCCGTACGGTCAGTCGTTGCAGCACCAGGTGGTCCACCCGCCGGAACAGCAGCGTGTGCAGCTCCGTGCCGCTGCCGCCGACATCCACGGCACGGATCCAGGTGCCGCCGATGACGGTGACGTTCCGGTCTCGACCGCCATCGACGGCCGCCGGGTTGGTGAGCAGGTTGCAGCGGCTGCCCGTGGTCAACGTGACCGTGCACTCCATCATCACCAGGGTCGTCCCGCTGTGCACCAGGAGTGGCGCGCTGACCTGGTAGTGGGCCCCCGGGCGACCGTGGACGAGACCACCCGCGCCGCCCCGGAGGGCGGTGTTGAGGGCGTCGGTGTCGTCGCCGCCGGAGGGCGCCGGCAGTACGACCCGCCTGCGGCGTGGGGCGTCACCGGCCAGGACCATGCCACCGGCGACGGCGAACAGTCCGCGGCGGGTGATCATCTCGGCTCCGGTGGTGTCGACGACCTCGTCGGAAGACCTTGGCGCGGCGGCCCCTCGGAAGTCGGGACGCTTCGCGGGCATAGTACTGAAACCCGGTGCCGGTGGGCTGCGCCGGGCGAAACTTCGGGCCCTGTTCGTCGCCGTCGGGCCTGATACTGTGTGCCACGGCCGTAGCGCCGTGACGTTCGACCCACCACAGAGCACGGATCTCCGGTCACCCGGCGCCTCGATTGTGGTCGTCCGGCGACCGTCACGGCACCGGCCGGCAGAGTTGTCAGTGGGTTCCGGGCCGCGCGGGCCGGTGGATCCGGTCACGGGGCAAGGGCGGCGATGGGTTCCAGAGGGGCGATGGGTTCCAGTGGACCGTCGACTGGTTCGGCCACCGACACCGAACCGCACACGCCCGAGCAACCGGCCGGTCGACCCGCGGCGGCCGACGACACGGGGCGCGGGTCGGACCTACTCCGGCAGGCGCTACGCCCGTTGACCGCCACCGCGCGGCATCCGCTCGGCTGGGCGTCGTGGGCGATGGCGGTGTTCTCCGCCGCGTACCTCGCCTGGGCGCTGCCGGCACCCGTCGGGATCGTCCTCGCGGTGGCGCTGCCGCTGCTGGTGCTTCGCCTGCCCGTGACGGGGATCGTGCTGGTGGCTGTGCTCGCCCAGGAGATCAAGCCCAACGGGCGCTTCGGGGAGCTGACCACGCTGGGGCACCAGCTGCTGATCAGCACGGGGAAGATCCCGGCCGTCCTGCCGCTCGCGCTGACGGCCGCGCTCGCGGCTGTCGCCCGGTGGTGGCCGGCGCAGCGGCCTCAGCTCCGTTCCCCGGGCGGCATGCTGATCGGGATCGCCGCGGGGCTCGTCGCCGTGGCCACCGGGGTCGGTCTGCTGCACGGGCAGTCGGTCTTCTCGGCGGTCAACCAGAACGCCCGACCCTTCGTCCTACTGCTGCTGGGGCTCGTCATCGGGATGAGCCTGCGGTGGCTACCGGACGACCGGAAGTCGCTGATGCCGACGGTCGGCGCGGCCCTGACCCTGCTGCTCGTCGCGGCAGCGGTCGCCATCGCGCTGGGCGAGATCGCCGACGAGCGACTCAGCGCCTACTTCGTCTACTACGACTCCGCGCTGCCCGCGATCGCGGCGGCGGTCTCCCTCGGCATGCTCGGGTACGCCGGATGGCGCTGGGACTGGCGGCACCTGACCGTCGCGGTCGCGGCACCGCTGCTGGTCGTCGTCAGCTTCCGCCGCAGCGTCTGGCTCGCGGCCCTGGTCGTCGTCATCGTCGCCCTCGTACTGTCCGGGGCCCGTTGGCGGCGGACCTTCCAGCAGCTCGCGTTCGTGGGCGTTGTGGTGGCGGCGGTGGTGTTCGCCGCGCCGGGTCTGGCCGGGGATGTCGGTCTGCGCAGCGCGGGTAGCTTCGAACTCGCCGGTGGCGATAACGCCCAGACCGAACCGGCGCCCGCGCCGACCGATCCGGGGCCCGCCCAGACCGATCCGGCGCCTGCGCCGGCCGACCCGACCGACCCGGGGCCCGCGTCGGCCGACCCCAATGCGCCGTCGGCGAGCCCACCGCCGGCAGCGAGCGGATCCCCGGCGACCAGCGAGCCGGCGGCAACCGGTGCGCCGACCGGGCAGAGGGCGGCGCCACAGCCGACCGGGCAGAGCGAGCCGCCACAGCCGACCGGGCAGGTCTCCTCGCCCGGGTCGGCCGAGGCTCCCGGCGCCGCGCCCCGCCCCGCTCCCGGGCCGGCGAGCGCCGAGCACCAGGCGGCCTCGACCAGTGGGCATCTCGACGACCTTCGCATCGGTTGGGAGCAGGTACGAGCAAACCCCTGGACCGGCATCGGGCCGCTCGCCCCGCAGCTCCCGGGCGTGGCCGCCGACCAGGCCGAGCGGATCTACGTGCACAACCAGCTGTTGCAGGACTGGCTGCGCTACGGCCCGCTGGCGCCACTGCTCGTCGTGCTCTTCTTCGTGGTCGCCGGCCTGGTGGCGTTGGCTCGGCTGCGCGATCCCGACAGTGACCTGGTGAGCCGGGTCAGCGCCGCGTTCTGTCTGATCGCGCCGCCGTGCCTGATGACCGCGCCGTTCCTGTCCGAGACGAGCCGGTGGCCGCTGGTGACCGGCATCATGGCCGGCATCCTCGTCGGCCAGGCGGGGCTCCGGCGCGGCGTCCGGTAGGCCGGTTCGGAGGTCATGGTGACAGCAGCGCCGACACGGGACGAGGCGGAGCGTCCGAGCGGGGCCATGGTGTCGGTGGTGGTGCCCACCCGTAACCGTGGTCAACTCGCCGAGGCCAGGGCCCGGTGGGCGCTGGCGCAACCGTACGTGCGGGAAGTGGTCTTCGTGGTCGACGGCAGCGCCGACGACACGGCCGACCGGCTGCGGCGCCTCGCCGACCAGGACGCTCGGCTCCACGTCCTCGTCAACGACCGCAACGTGGGACCGCCGAAGGCCAAGAACATGGGCATCGACGCCACCACCTCGGAGTGGCTGTTCATCATCGACGACGACGACGTTCCCAGCACGGACCTCCTCGTCGAACTCCTGCGGGTCGCCGACGAGGCGGGCGCGGACGTCGTCGGCGTGCCGTGGTTCAATCTCGACACGGTGCAGGACGTGGCAGAGTCGGTCGCGCGGGCACCGAGATCGCCCGGCGGGCCGCGACTCGATCAGCCCGGGATCTTCCCCGAAACGGCTTGGGCGCCATGCGTGTGGATGCCCGCCAACGCGCTGTTCCGGCGCGCCGTCTTCGACGTCGTCAGGTACGACGAGGCGTACACCGGCAACTTCTACCGGGAGGAGACGGACCTGTACGTGTCGGCGGCCCGCGCGGGCCACCGGGTCCTGGTGACGGACCGGGGCTACACCTACGTGCGTTCCCGGCGTGGCGGTGGCATCGATCGGCAGTCCAAGCTCCGGTACGAGCACTCGGTGCTCCGCAACAACTGGTACTTCCTGCGCAAGCACGGCGCCTGGTTGCGCGAGCAGGGCCTGATCCGTCGGCCGGTGCCCGAGCAGGTGTCGCTGTTCGTCCGGAGGATGACGCCACTGGCCCGGGCCGCCCGACGGCGCCTCACCGGGTGGGCCCGACGATGAGAGTCGTGATCGTCAGCCCGGATCCGACCAGCAACTCGGGCGGGGTCGAACGGTTCTGCCACACGCTCAGCGACGTCGTCGACGGACTCGGCGGCGTCGCCACGGTGATCGGCGCGGCCGACGTCGGCAAGCTCTCGTACGACCTCGCGATCACGAACGGGATGGTCAGCCGGCGCACCGGTACGCCGCGCATCCACGTCTATCACGGCTGTTGGGTCGACCACGTTCGGCTCGGTACCCGGACCAACGACTACTCCCTGCCCTGGAAGACGCAGTTCCTGGTCAAGGGGGCGGCCAAGGAGGTCTGGGCGGGCGTCGACGCGTACCGGGTCGCGGTCTCCGAGCCGACGGCGGCAGAGGTGGCGCGCTGGTACCGGCTTCGGGTCCACCGCGTGATTCCGAACGGGATCGACACCACGATGTTCGACACCGGCGACCGTGGGGTCGCCCGCGAGCGGTTGCGGATCGGCGCGAGCGAACGGCTGGCGCTCTTCATCGGGCGGGCGGAGGCGCGCAAGCGACCCGACATCGCGGTGGCTGCCGCGTCGCGCGCCGGCTACCGGTTGCTGACCGCCGGCTCGGGTCGCGTCGACGGCGCGACCAGCCTCGGTGTGCTCGCGCCGACCGAGCTGAGAACCTGGATACGGGCGGCGGACTGCGTGTTGGCGCCGAGTGACTACGAGGCGTGCTCGCTGGGCATCCTGGAGGCGATTGCCAGCGGTACGCCCGTGCTGGCGAGCCGGGTGGGCTATGTCCACACTCTCGTCCGCGCGGTGCCGTCCTATCGCGACCTCACCGCGTCCCCGGGTGACCTGGACGAGTTCACCCGGGCCTTGACCCTCCTGCCGTCGCGACACCAGGCGGTCGCCGAGGTCACCGCCTTCGTCCGGGCGGAGAACAGCCTGGCACGCTTCGCCCACCACTGGTCCGCGGCGATCGCCGACGTGACGAGGCGGAGGGCCGGCGGCTGACCGCCGGCGCCGTCCGGGTCAGCGACCGCTGCCGCGGAGCACCTCCCCGACCGTACGCAGCACGACCTTGATGTCGAGCCAGAGCGACCAGTTCTCGATGTAGTAGTTGTCGAACCGGGCCCGGTCGGAGATCGGTGTGTCCCCGCGCAATCCGCTGACCTGCGCGAGCCCGGTCAACCCGACGGGGACCCGGTGCCGGGCCGCGTAGTTCGGGTACTCCGCCGAGAACTTCTCCACGAAGTGCGGCCGTTCCGGCCGGGGACCGACCACGCTCATGTCACCGCACAGGATGTTCCACAGTTGGGGTAGTTCGTCCAGCGAGGTGCGGCGCATGAACCTACCGACCGGCCCGACCCGGCCCTCGTCCGCGATGGACCATCTGGTCTGTGACTCCTGCTCGTCCAGGGGACGCATCGTGCGGAATTTGATGACCTTGAACGGTCTGCCGTACCGGCCGACCCGTTCCTGCCGGAAGAGGACACCCCGACCGCCGGCGAGGAAGGTGGCGATGGCACAGAGCAGTAGCACCGGGCTCAGTACCACCAGCGCGACCGTGGCGAAGACCATGTCGGAGGCGCGCTTGATGGCCCACCTCGGACCGGAGAACGTGACGTCACCGATCTTGACGATCGGAATGGCTCCGATGTGGTCGGAGTAGCCGCCCTGCGAACGCGAGCCCCACAGGCCGGGCACCGCCCAGAGGTCGCAGCGGGCGCTGCGCGGACGCAACACGGTCTCCATCAGGGTGGACTCGGAGCAGTCCGGGTCGGCGACGACCAGTACCTCGCACTCCAGCAGCCGCACCAGATGTTCGAGATCGTCGAGGTTGCCGCTGAGCGGCAGGACCCCGGTCTTCTGCCGCGAGGTCGCGTCCACACAGCCGACGAAGCGCAGGCCGTAGCGCGGATGACGGCGCAACAGCCGGGCCAGTTCGAGGCCGGTCGGTCCGCTGCCGACGATGATGGCGTTGTGCTCCACCCAGCGGTGCTTGCGGACGAGGACGATCAGCGCACGACTGACCGTCCGCCCGACGACGACCAGCCCCGCCGAGAGCGCGACGTCGCGCATGAAGCCGCTCACGTACTCCACAGAGGAGTGCCGCTGTGCGGCGATGATGGCGACCACCGCCGCGGAGGTCAGCAACCGGCCGCCGAGGGCCGGCAGTTCGTCGAGGATGCTCAGGTGTCGGCGCGGCCGGTAGAGCCCGCCGGACCAGAAGGTCGCCACGGCCAGCACGGCGTAGGCAAGCATTCCGCGCCAGTACGTCTGGGTCAGCAGTAACGGTGTGGTCAGCGCGGCGACGTCGATGGGGAGCGTCAGCATCCAGGCACGGAGCCGGCGCGTGCGTGACGACGCCCGGGATCTCGCGTACGGCAGTACCGCCGTCGTCCCGACCTCGGCTCGGGTCTCCTGCGGCGCGGCTTGCGGCACCAGTCCGCCGAGCTGCGCCCCGGGATGACCGGTTGCCGGCTGGCTCGTCATGGTCTGCGCTCCCCCCGTGAGCCCCCTCGGCCGCGCAACATGGCTGAGGGTGACCGCAGGATACGGTCGGGCGGAGCCGGTCACCATAGTCGGCGAGCCCGATCGAGTTCCTACTTTGCGGCGGCCAGGATCTCCGGCACCGTGTCCAGGCGTACCGCGTCGAAGAGCTTGTCGGCCTTCGGCTTGTCGGCCAGCACCACACTCTCGTTGCCGATCATGCCGGTGCCCTTGGTGGGGCAGGTGAGGAAGGTCAGGTTGCCGCCGCGCAGGTGACGCAACTCCATCGCGAAGTCCACCAAGGACATCGACTCGTCCACGGCCACCGAGTCGGCGGTCGCCCGCACGAACGAGTTCAGCCGGGTGGGGCTGGTCAGCGTGCCACCCGAGGCGGCCTTGTCCAGGATCGCCTTGATGACCTGCTGTTGGTGCCTGATCCGGGCGAAGTCACCGTCGGCGAAGGCATACCGCTCACGGGCGAAGTCGAGGGCGGCGGCTCCGTCCATCGTCTGCCGACCGGCGGTGAACTCCCGTCGACCGTCCGGTGTCAGCGAGTGCCGTGAGGTGAATCCCTTCTCGACATCGATCTCGACACCGCCGAGGGCATCCACGATCTCCTTGAAGCCGGAGAAGTCGACAATCGTGACGTGGTCGACCCGGACGCCGGTGAACTTCTCGACCGTCTGCACCATCAGCGGCACCCCACCCCAGGCGTACGCCGCGTTGATCTTCGCGTCCCGGCCGCCCCGTCCCTGTGCGGAGCGCGGCACGTTGACCCAGGTGTCCCGGGGGATCGAGATGAGCTGGGCGCTCGACCGGTCGGCCGGGAGGTGGGCCAGGATGATGGTGTCGGTACGCGAGCCCGAGGTGTTGTCCGGGTCGCGGGAGTCGCTGCCCAACAGCATGATGTTCATGGCGCCGGTCGCCACGACCTCCGGGCGGGACTCCGCCGGAATGCCGTCGAAGGCGTCGACCCGGTCGATGTCGGATTCCACGGATCGGTAGTACAGGCCACCGGCGACCAGCCCGCCGCCCCCGATCAGCGCCAGCACCAGGAAGCTGACGAGGGCGATCCGCCGCCAACGCGGCCGACGACGCTTCGGTTCCTCGGCCACCGGCTCCGGTGCGGACTGCGCGTCCATCGAGGACGGTGCCGCCGGTGGCCGGTCGTAGAACACGGTGTCGGGCTCGGAATCCCCGTGGTTTTGGTGCATGGAGGGATGCTACTGATTGTGGCAAGGCTCTCGCATACCCCTTTCATTCCGTTCGCGTTTCCGAGTTCGGGCGAATCGGGACCGACCGGTCGGACATTTGTCGACGTACGCGGAACGATCCATTCCGGTTTGTTACCCCGGTGTTTCGGTTGGTCTGGTAGAACCGCGCAGTGGACGCCGTCAAGCTGCGCCGGGCCATCGCCCGTACCCCCCTCGCCCCCGTCGCCGCCTTCCCCAAACGCCTGGTCGCGGTCGCTCGCCACGACGCCAAGGTGCTACGCATCTCGGCCCGCTGGCTGGTCGCCTCGCGCGAACACCACAACTACACCTACGAGCTGACCAAGCTCAGTCGCAGCCACCTCGCCTGGTTCGTCAGCGTGGTCTGTGAACTGCCGGTCCAGCAGGTCCGCGGCTACCTGGACGAGATCGAGTCGGACGACGCGCTGCGCCGGCACGTCGCTACGGCCACCGCCGGTGCCGCCCGCCGCGGTCTGGCCGACAAACAGGTCCGCTACGCCCGCCGGATCGGCTGGTACGCGATCGTCCGGGCCCGCCGGCCCGCGCACGTCGTGGAGACCGGTGTGGACAAGGGGCTGGGCAGCTGCGTACTGGCCGCCGCGCTGCTGCGCAACGCCGCCGAGGGACACCCGGGCCGGGTCAGCTCCATCGACATCAACCCGGAGGCCGGCTACCTCGCCCGGGTCGCCCCCTGGTCGGAGGCGATCGACCTGGTCATCGGCGACTCGGTCGAGTCGATCACCGCGCTGGACCGGCCGGTGGACCTGTTCCTGCACGACAGCGACCACAGCCGGGCGTACGAGAAGCGCGAGTTCGACGCGATCGAGTCGAAGCTGGCTCCGGGGGCGATGCTGCTGACGGACAACGTCACCCACACCAACGTGCTGGCCCGGCACGCCGAGCGCACCGGCCGCCGGTTCCTCGCCTACCGGGAGACCCCGGCCGACCACTGGTACCCGGGGGACGGCATCGGCGTGGCATGGTGACCGGGTGCGGCTGAGCGAGATCGACACGTACCCGGTGAAGGGTGGTCGCGGTCTGCGCCACGACCACTCCGCGGTGGCGCCGTGGGGCCTCGACGGTGACCGGCGCTGGATGGTGGTGGACGCCGACGGGGTGGGCGTCACCCAGCGGGAGGCCACCACGCTGGCCCGGTTGCGGGCGTACCCGCGCCCCGGCGGCCTGCTGTTGAGCGCCGACGGGCAGCCTGACCTGCTGGTGGCCGAGCCGGTCGGTGCCGCACCGGTGCCGGTACGCACCTTCCGCCGCCGGCTGCTACGGGTCGACGCGCTGCCCGCCGGGCCGGCCGCCGACGCCTGGCTCGGCGCGCTGCTGGACCGGTCGGTCCGGCTGGTCTGGCTCGCCGAGCCGGCCCGGCACGTCGAAGCGGGCAGCAGGAAGCACGATCCGGGCGACCGGGTCAGCTTCGCCGACGCGTACCCGGTGCTGCTGACCAGCACCGCCTCGCTGGCCGCGCTCGGCGACTGGCTGCGTGCGGCCGGCGCGGACCCGGTCCCGATGGACCGGTTCCGGCCGAACCTGGTGGTCGACGGGGCACCCGCGTGGGCCGAGGACGGGTGGGAGGGGCGACCGGTGCGGATCGGTGGCGTGGCGTTCCGCGCCGCCAACCCGTCGGCCCGCTGCCTGGTCACCACCACCGACCAGCAGACGGGGGTACGCGGCCGGGAGCCGTTGCGTACCCTCGCCCGGCACCGCAACGTCGACCGGAAGCTCCTGTTCGGACTGAACCTCGTGCCGTTGGAATCCGGCCGGCTGACGGTCGGCGACCCGGTGCGGCCGGCCGACTGATCGACCGGACGACCGGCCCGGCTCGCTGGGCGCACGGTCCGTGCCACGTCGGGTTGATCTCGTCTTAGCTTTGGCTTAGGTGGCTTGTCCGGTGCGGCGCCGTCCGGCAGCATCGGACCGCGTGACCGACGGTATCGACGGCCCCGCCGTGCGGACAGCAGCTCAGCGTTCCCTTCCGGGCCGGTGGCTGGCCGGCGGGGCCGTGGCCGTGCTGGCCACGATCCTCGGGCTGATGCTCGTCCTGCGCTCGGGCGCCGCACCCGCCTGTGCCGCACCGGTCCGGCCGGTCGCCGCGCCACCGGCAGCCGGGGTCACGAAACAGGGCAAGGCGACCTTCTACGACTCGGCGGGTGCCGGCGGCAACTGCTCCAATCCGGCCGCGCCCGCCGACCGCCTCTACGTGGCGCTCGGCCCGCAGGAGTACGCCGACGGCGCCGCCTGCGGCGGGTATCTCGACGTGACCGGGCCGAAGGGCAAGGTGCGGGTCATGGTCATGGACCAGTGCCCGGAGTGCGGACCCGGTCACCTCGACCTCTCCAGGGAGGCGTTCGCCCGGATCGCCGACCCGGTGCGGGGGATCGTCGAGGTCAGCTACCGGCTGGTGGTCGACCCGCCGCTGGTCGGCCCGCTCACCTTCCGGATCAAGGAGGGCGCGTCGCAGTGGTGGTTCGCGGTGCTGGTCGCCGGGCACGGCAACCCGCTGCGTTCGGTCGAGGTACGCCAGGGCGGCTCGGGCGGATGGCGCGCGGCCGTCCGGGAGAGCTACAACTACTGGCTGATCGACTCCGGGGCGGGCCCCGGCCCGTACCAGATCCGGGTCACCGACAGCCGTGGCCACCGGGTCACCGCCACCGGCATCAGGATCGCCCCCGGCCAGGTCCAGCGCAGCGCGGTGCGGATGTACGGTGCCGCCTCGGGCGGCTCGGCCACGTCGTCCGCGGCACCCTCGCCGGCCGCCCCGCGTTCGCCCTCGGCCCGGCCGAAGCCGGCCACCGGCCCGACATTGTCCCCGTCGAACTCGGTGCCGGAGCCCACCGAGGTCGCCGCGCTGGCGGCCGAGGACGGCGCGGCCTCCGCGTCGGCCGCGCCCGTCGCGGCGCCGCCGAGCTGCGGGTGACCCCGGGGCCGCAATGCCGGAGTAGCCGGTCCGGACCGTCCGCGATCTCCGCCAGCGTCGGGTCGGCGATCGTCCGTACGTCGTCGGCGGTGACCGGTGCCACGAAGCCGACCGCGCCCCCGGCATTGGTGACGTCGACCCAGAGCGCGATGATCCGCTCGCGTAGCTCGGGGGTCAGTTCGGGGTCGAGGACGAAGCGCAGGCTCACGGCGCCATCCGCGCCGGGCGGGTCGCCCGGCGCCCGAGATCGTGATGCGCCTGACAAGGGATTGTGTGGTGCGGGAGGGGGGATTCGAACCCCCACGTCCTTTCGGACAATAGGACCTAAACCTACCGCGGCTGCCGTTACGCCACTCCCGCCGGCCCTCAGAGTCTATGGCTTCGCCCCCGCCAGGTGTCGAGCCCTCCACCGCCCTACCGATCCGCTCGGGTGCCCGGTGCGGCTCACCCCACGGAAGGGACTCGGCCCGGGCCGGCGGATGCCGGGCACCGTGTGGCTGGACCCGGCCGGTCCCTACCTGCGTCCTGTCGAGCTGAACCGTCTGCGCTGTCGCCTACCGGTCCGCAGGGTGCGGCAACCGCAGCACCAACAACGGCACCGGGAAGGCGGGTGCCGGAGCCGATCGGGGTCTGGTGCGCGCCAGGCCGGTGGTGGTGCCGCGCCGATCCGTCCGTGCTATCAGCTCGACAGGGCGCGCCGCCGGGTGAGCCGGGTCAGTTGCGGCTCGGCCAGGCGCTGGCAAGCCGCCGGCCGGGGCGCGCGACGGGTGCGGCTCAGTCCAGGCCGAGGTCGCGGCGCAGCTTGGCGACGTGGCCGGTGGCCTTGACGTTGTAGAGCGCCCGCTCGATCTTGCCGTTCTCGTCGATCACGAACGTGGAACGGATCACGCCGGTGACCGTGCGGCCGTACGACTGCTTCTCGCCGTAGGCGCCGTACGCGGTCAGCACCGCCTTGTCGGCGTCGGCGACCAGCGGGAAGGTGATCGCGTCGCGGTCGCGGAACTTGGCCAGCTTCTCCGGCTTGTCCGGGGAGATGCCGACCACCTCGTAGCCGGCGGCCTGGAGCGAGGCGAGCGAGTCGCGGAAGTCGCAGGCCTGCTTGGTGCAGCCGGGCGTCATCGCCGCCGGGTAGGCGTACAGGATGACCTTGCGGCCACGCAGTTCGGCCAGGGTGAGCTGCCCGCCGGTGTCGGTGGGGAGGGTGAACTCGGGCGCCGGGTCACCGGGGGAGAGGCGAGCGGGTGCGGTCATGGCACGACAGTACCGCCGGCCCGGCCCGGCCCCGCCGGGCGCCGCGCCCGACCGGGATCCGGTCGATGTGACCAAGAGCATGCTGTTGCAAGGTATTGGCAACAGCGTGGGCGAGAAATACGCTCACCCTGCCGGCGCGGCGTGGGCCCGCCGTCACGTGGGAGGTCACGTGGAAACCCTGGCGATGCACATCTCGAACGGGATCATCAACGGTCCCGTCGCCGCGCTGTTCGCGGTGATCGCACTGGCCGCGATGGCGCTCTGCGTCCAGCGTGGTCGGCTGGACCTGGACGACCGGCTGGCCCCCATGGCCGGTCTCGTCGCCGCCTTCGTTTTCGCCGTGCAGATGCTCAACTTCCCGATCTTCACCGCCGGGGTCAGCGGCCACCTGCTGGGCGGGGCGATCGCCGCCATGCTGGTCGGCCCCTGGGTCGGCGCGCTCTGCATCGCCGTGGTGCTGGTGGTACAGGCGCTGGTCTTCGGCGACGGCGGGGTGGCCATGCTCGGCCTCAGCATCACCAACATGGCCGTGCTCGGCGTGGCCGTGGCGTACCTGCTGATCGCCCTGCTGCTGCGGGTACTGCCGCGTACCACCGCCGGGCTGGCGGTGACGGCCTTCGTCGCCGCGCTGGTCAGCGTGGTGGTCGCGGCGATGGGCTTCGTGTTGCAGTACTGGCTCGGCGGCACCGCCGACCTCGGCGGCAACCTGGCCGGGCTGGCCGGGACCATGGCCGTCTCCCACCTGTTCATCGGCATCGGCGAGGGCCTGATCACCGCCACCACGGTGGTCACCGTGGCCCGGGTCCGTCCCGACCTGGTGTACGCGCTGCGCGCTCTCAAGCCGGCCCAGCCGGCGACCGTCCCGACCGTCGGAGGTGTCCGGTGAACCGACGACTCTGGGGCTTCCTCGCCGGTGGGCTGCTCGTCGCCCTGCTGCTGGCCGGCGTGGTGAGCAACTTCGCCTCGCCGCACCCGGACGGGCTGGACTCGTCGCTACGGCAGGGCTGCACCCTCGACGCCGACGGCGAGATCATCGGCGGTAGTTGTCCGGCGCAGCAGGAGAAGGAACACGAGATCGGTGGGCCGCTGGCCGACTACGGCATCGCCGGCATCGACAACGACTTCCTCTCCACCGGCCTCTCCGGTGTGCTGGGCGTACTGCTGACCTTCGGGGTGGCCGGCGGCGCCTTCTGGCTGGTGCGTCGGCGCGGCACCCCCGCGTCGAGTCAGGGGTAGTCCCGGTGGGTGCCGGGCACGTCCACGTGCTCTACCGGGAGGCCGACTCCCCCGTGCACCGGCTCCCGCCGGAGGTGAAGATCGCGGCGATGGTGGCCTTCACCGTCGCCGTGGTCGCCACCCCCCGCGTGGCGTTCTGGGCCTTCGGGGCGTACGCCCTGCTGGTCGTGGTGGTGGCGGCGCTGGCCCGGGTCGGCCCCCGCTGGTTGCTCACCCGGTCGGCGATCGAGCTGCCGTTCGTGCTCTTCGCGTTCGCGCTGCCGTTTCTCGGCGCGGGCGAGCGGACCGACCTGCTCGGCCTGAGCCTGTCCGTCGAAGGGCTCTACGGCGCGTGGAACATCCTGGCCAAGGGCACCCTCGGTGTCTGGGCGTCGCTGCTGCTGGCCGCGACCACCACCACCCGCGACCTGATCGTCGGGCTGGACCGGTTGCGCTGCCCGCAGATCGTCACGCAGATCGCCACCTTCATGCTGCGCTACCTGGACGTGCTGGTGGGCGAGGCCCGGCGGATGCGGGTCGCCCGGATCTCCCGCGGTGACGACCCGCGCTTCCTGTGGCAGCTCGGCGGCTTCGCCGCCGGGGTCGGCGCGCTGTTCCTGCGCGCCTTCGAGCGGGGGGAGCGGGTCTACCTCGCGATGGTGTCGCGCGGCTACACCGGCCGGATGCCGCCGGTGTGGCAGGGCGCGGGCGCGGCCACCGCCGGGCAGTGGCTACTCGCCGCCACCGTGCCGGTGCTGGCGGCCACCGTCGCCGCCACCGCCGTCGTGCTGACATGATTCAGGGCGTGTCGCCGACCGCTGCCAGCCTCGACGTCCGTGGCGTCCGGTACGCGTACCCGGACGGTCACGTCGCCCTGCACGGGGTGGACCTGACGGTGGCCCAGGGCGAGCGGGTCGCCCTGCTCGGCCCGAACGGTGCCGGCAAGACCACCCTGGTGCTGCACCTCAACGGCATCCTCGCCGCCACCGAGGGCAGCATCGCCGTCGGTGGCCTGCCGGTGACCACGGACCGGGCGCGGCTGGCCGAGATCCGCCGACGGGTCGGGATCGTCTTCCAGGACCCGGACGACCAGCTCTTCCTGCCGACCGTCGCCGAGGACGTGGCGTTCGGGCCGGCGAACCTCGGGCTGCGCGGGCCGGAACTCGCCGCCCGGGTCGACGAGGCGCTGACCGCGGTGGGCATGGCCGAGCACCGTGACCGCGCCCCGCACCACCTGTCCTTCGGGCAGCGTCGCCGGGTGGCGGTGGCGACGGTGCTCGCCATGCGTCCGGAGATCCTGGTGCTCGACGAGCCGTCGTCGAACCTCGACCCGGCGGCCCGCCGGGAACTCGCCGCCATCCTGCGTACCCTGCCGGTGACCCTGCTGATGGTCACCCACGACCTGCCGTACGCGTTCGAACTCTGCGACCGCTCGGTGATCCTCGACGGTGGTCGGATCGTGGCCGACGGGCCGACCGGGCAGCTCTTCGGCGACGAGGAACTGCTCGCCCGACACCGCCTCGAACTGCCGTACCCGTTCAGCCCGGTCCGGAAGTAGCCGAGCCGGCGGAAGCAGTCGAGCCGGCGGGAGTGGCCGAGTCGGCGGGAGCGGGGGTGATCGCGCGCCCGGTGGCGTGCAGGCGCAGCACGGCGGCGGCGAGTGCGCCCGCGCCCGCGACCGCGACCACGACGACCAGCAGCCGGGCGAGCGTCGGCGGCCACGGCACCGGCACCACGGCCCGCGCCAGGACGGCGGCGTTGGTCAACCCGGCGAACAGCGCCAGGCAGGCCCCGGCCAGCGCGATCCTGAAGTCGGCACCCGGTCGGCGGCGTACCGCCCACCCGGCGGCGGCGATCGCCCCGAGCCCGGCCAGCAACGTCCACAGCGGGCCGGTCAGCAACCCGAACAGCAGGCCGGGGACGCCCTCGGCACCGGCGTCACGGACCCGACCGGCGGCGAGCAGCACGGCCGCCACCCCGCCGACGGCCAGCAGCCCACCCAACCCGACCAGCGCCCGCCGGCCGGGCAGCGAGGCCGCCGGCAGCAGCCCGACCGCACCCACCGCGAGCGCGCCGAGGGTGACCAGCACCCACCAGCGGTACGCGTCCGGCGGCGGCACCCAGTCCAGGGTGCCGCGGATCTCCGCCGGACCGGTCACGTCCCGCAGCGGCACCACCCAGTCGCGTACCCGATGCTCTCGGTCGGGTGCGGCGCGGACCTGGGCGGGCGGGCCACCCTCACGCCACAACGCCCGCTGGTCGTGCCAGCGGGCGGTCGGCCCGCCGTCGACGCGCCGCCACCGCGGCGCGGCGGCCGGATCCGCCTCGGCCGGCAGCACGGTCTCGCCGACGATCGTGCGGTTCAGGTACGTCGCCGGGGAGCGGGTGTTCTCGTACACCCCGTCCGGGCCGACCCGCAGGTAGGGCTCACCCGAGTAGCCCATCACCTCGACCGGGTCGGCACCGGTGTTGGTCAGCTCCAGCCGGGCGCCCGCCTCGACCACCCGGACCCGAAGCTGCGGGCGGTCCGGGGCCACGGCGGTGACCTCGACCCGGTAGTCGGTGCCGTTCGGCGCGTCGGCGCCGTGCGCCAGGGCGGGCGCGGCGGTGGCCGACAGCGCGGTGACCGTACCGGCGAGCAGCAGCCCGGCCCGGGTGAGCAGGGACTGGATCACCGCCCGGCCGCCTCCACCGCGGCGGTGATGTTCTCCGGCGTCCACTCGCGCACCTGCTCGCCGTTGACCAGGACGGTCGGCGTGCCGGTGACGTTGGCGCGGGTGGCTTCGGCGCTGACGTGCGCGGTCCACGGCTTGTACTTCCCGTCCCGTACGCAGCTGCCGAAGCTGTCCCGGTTCAGCCCGACCTCGGCGCCGATGTCGATCAGCTGGTCGTCACTCAGCCCGGCGCCGTTCTCCGGCGGCTGCTGGGCGAAGAGCGCCTTGCCGAACTCGGTGAACTTCCCGCCCTCGGCGGCGCAACCGGACGCGGCCGACGAGCGGGTCGAGTACTCGGTGCTGGAGAAGCGGTTCAGGTAGGCCACCGGGTGGTACACCGCGCGGATCTTGCCCTCGCTGATCAGCTGGTCGATGGTGCCGCCACTGGTCTGCTCGAACTGCTTGCAGGCCGGGCAGAGGTAGTCCTCGTAGATGTCGACGGTCACCGGTCCGGTGCCGACGACGATGCCGGTGCCGTCGCCGGTGGCACCGGGCGGCGCGGTGAAGTCCCGGGAGCCCTGGCTGGACCAGGCGCTCCAACCGATCAGGCCGGCGACCACCAGTACCGCCACCGCCCCGATCGAGATCCACAGGGTGCGCTTACGTCGCTGCTCCCGGGCCAACTGCTCCCGGACCACCCGGGCCGCGTCCTTGCGCCCCTTGCGACTACTCATCGTCGTCCTCCACCGGTTCGCCCGTCAGCGCGCCGTCCACCGAGACGGCCGTGCGGGGCCAGATCAGCAGGAACCCGGCCAAGGCCAGGAAGCCCAGGTCCCGGAGGATCTCCGGGAGATAGCTGGGACGCTGCCCGGCCGGCAGTTCGCCGCCGGTGCCGAAGCAGCCACAGTCGATCGCCAGCCCGCGCGCCCAGGCCGACACGATGCCGGCGACGAAGACCAGCAGCAGCGCCGCGGAGAGCCCGGCGACCAGTCGGGTGGCCAGCCCGAGCAGCAGCAGTACGCCGAGCGCCAGCTCGACGAAGGGCAGCACCGCCCCGACCACCACCGACACGTCGTACGGCAGCACCTGGTAGGCGTGCACCGAGCGGCCGGAGGCGGCCAGGTCGCCGACCTTCGAGGCGCCCGCGTACAGCCAGACGGCGGCCAGCCCGAGCCGGACCGCGAGCCCGAGCCAGCGGAGCAGTCTCCTGTTCACCCGGTCAACGCCTCGTCGACGGCGGCCACCAGGTCGTTGCGGGCGCGGGCCACCCGGGACCGGATGGTGCCGACCGGCACCCCCTCCACGGCGGCCGCCTCGGCGTACGACAGGCCCAGCAACTGGGTGAGCACGAAGGCCCCGCGTCGCTCGGCGGGCAGCCGGCCGACCAGGTCGGCCGCGCCGTACTGCCCGGCCGGGTCCGGGTACGGGCCGTCGGTGTACGCGTCGGCGGTCAGCCGTTGCGCGAGCCGACGCCGCCGGACCACGGTGCGCAGGTGATCGGCGCAGGTGCGCCGGGCGATGCCGAGCAACCAGGTCCGGGCGGTCGACCGGCCGGCGAAGGCGGGCAGGGCGCGAAACGCCCGCAGGTACGTCTCCTGGGTCAGGTCGTCGGCGCTGTCCGGATCGACAAGCGCCGCCGTGAACCGCCACACCTCGGCCTGGGTGGCCCGGACGAAGTCGGCCTGTGCGGCCGGGTCGCCGTCGCGGGCGGCCAGCGCGCACGCGGTGGCCGGATCGGGGACCGCCGCCGACGGTGGGGCATCCTCGCCGGCCGCGCCGGATCCGGCGACGGTGTCGTCGGCGGCGTCGGAGTCGCCGACGGTGTCGTCGGCGGAGGTGTCGCGCGGGGCGGGGATCACGACAAACCAGGTTACGCGGCAATGCGCTGAGCAGCAGGGCCCTTCGGCCCTTCCATGCGGTGCGACACGCCGGGAACTTTCCCGGCGCGCCGGCCGACTACCCGCGTATGACCCTCGGCCCCGAATCGGCGAGCATGGCCACCATGACTGTCGCCCCTCGTCGCCGATTCGCCCGGCTGACCGCCGCCGCCGGTCTGCTGGTGACCGTCGTCGCCCTGCTGCTCGCCCCGGCGGCTCCGGCCAGCGCCCACGCCGTGCTGTCCAGCAGCAGCCCGGCCGCCTCGTCTGTGGTGCCGACCGCGCCGAGCGAGGTGGTGCTCACCTTCACCGAGCAGGTACGGAAGGTGCCCGACCGGATCCGGGTCATCGCACCGGACGGATCCCGGGCCGACCGGGGCGAGCCCACCTTCACCGACACCGTGGTCAACATCCCCGTCGACCCGTCCGCGGGCAACGGCACCTACCTGGTCACCTACCGGGTGATCTCCGCCGACAGCCACCCGGTCTCCGGCGCGTTCACCTACTCCGTCGGCGCGCCCTCCGAGCCGCCGGTGGACACCGACGACGGTCGGGCCGACCCGGTGGTCAGCAACGCGATCAAGGTCGGCAAGTTCGTCGGCTACGCGGGACTGCTGCTGTTGATCGGCCCGGCGCTGGTGCTCGCCCTGCTCTGGCCGCGCCGGCTGTCCCGGACCGGACCGGCCCGGGTGGCCTGGGTCGGCCTCGGACTGGTCGCGGTGGCCACCATCGCGGTGACCCTGCTGCAGGTGCCGTACACCAACGGCGGCGGGCCGTTCGACATCACCGGCGCCGGGCTGAGCCTGGTTCTGGGCAGCACCTTCGGGGCCGCCCACCTGGTCCGGCTGGGTCTGCTGGCCGCCGCTGTGTTCCTGCTCCGGCCGCTGCTGGCCGGCTCGGTGGGGCGTACCGATCTGGTGATCCTCGGGGTGCTGGGCGGGGCGACGCTGCTCACCTGGCCGCTGGCCGGGCACCCGGCGGCCTCGCCCGCACCGGCCGTGTCGGTGGTCGTCGACGCGGTGCACCTGGGCGCCATGGCGGTGTGGCTGGGTGGCCTGGTGATGCTCGCCGTGTTCCTGCTGCCCCGGGCCGACGAGCGGGAGTTGGGCGCGATCCTGCCGATCTGGTCCCGCTGGGCGGCCCTGGCGGTCTCGGCGCTGCTGCTCGCCGGCATCGTCCAGGCGCTGATCGAGGTGGCCACCCCGACGGCCCTGGTGAACACCACGTACGGTCGGCTGGTGCTGGCCAAGGTCGGCCTGTTCGCGCTGGTGATCGCCGTGGCCGCGTACTCCCGGCAGCTGGTACGCAAGCGGGTCGCGGCCAGCCGGCCGGCACCGGTACGCCGGGCGATCTGGGTGGAGTTGGCGGTCACCGCGGTCGTACTCGCCGTCTCGGCGGTGCTGGTGCAGACCCCGCCGGCCCGCACCGCCGCCACCGACGTGGCGACCGAGACCGACTACTTCACCACCACCACGCAGAGTTCGCTCTACTCGATGCAGATCGAGCTGTCCCCCGCCCGGCGCGGCAACAACACGGTGCACTTCTACGCGTACACCCTCGACAACCGGCCGCTGCCGGTCGCGGAGTGGAAGGCCACCGTCGCGCTCCCGTCGGCCGGGATCGAGGCGATCGACGTGCCACTGCTGCCGCTCACCGACAACCACGCCACCGGAGAGATCAACCTGCCTGCGGCGGGGGAGTGGCAGTTGCGGGTGACCGCCCGTACCACCGAGATCGACCAGGCCACGGTGACCGCCACCGTGCCGATCCGATAGAGAGGTTCCACCGATGATCCGTCACCGGCGTACCGTAGGCGCCGTCGTCGCCCTGACGCTCGGCACCGTCGCCACGGCCGTGTTCGGTTTCGCGGCGCCCGCGTCGGCGCACGTCTCGATCAACCCGAGCGAGGCCGAACAGGGTGGCTACGGCCGCTTCGCTTTCCGGGTGCCGAACGAGAGTGACGAGGCCTCGACCACCAAGCTGGAGATCTTCCTGCCGGAGGACGCCCCGGTCGGCTCGGTGTCCACCATGCCGGTGCCCGGCTGGACGGTGGCGGTGGAGAAGCGTCAGGTCGACCCGCCGGTGCAGGTGCACGGCGCGGAGATCTCCGAGGTGATCTCGAAGATCACCTGGACGGCCGGCAACGACACGGCGGCCATCGCCCCGGGCACCTTCCAGGAGTTCCCGGTCTCCATGGGGCCGCTGCCCGAGGTGGAGCAGATGGTCTTCAAGGCGTTGCAGACCTACTCCGACGGCGGTGTGGTGCGCTGGATCGATCCGCCCGAGCCGGGTGGCGAGGAGCCGAGTGCCCCGGCGCCGGTGCTCACCCTCACCGCTGCCGGGCAGGCGCCGGCGCCGGCCGAGACGCCCACCGCCGACGCCGCCGCCGCGCCGAGCAGCGACGGGGACGAGGGCGGCAGCGGGCTGGCGGTCGGTCTCGGCGTCGCCGGCCTGGTGGCCGGGCTCGGTGGGCTGGTGCTCGGCGGGCTGGCGTTCGCCCGGACCCGCCGGGCGACCGACGGGCCGGCACCGGGCGACGGGCCGGCACCGGGGGATGAGCCGACGGCGGCCGGCTGAGTCACCGGTCTCTTCCGCGTCCCAGCCCGGATATCCGCAGATCAGCCGTTCGTCCTAGGTAAGGTCGGCCGGGTATCTGGCTACGGAGGGGGACAGGGCGGATGCGTTTCGTGTGGACGCTGGCCGGGATGCTGCTGCTCGCCGTCGGCACCACCGCACTGCTCGGCGCCGCCGGGCTCGGCCTGCTGAACAACCATGCCGACCCGGGCGGCGGGTTCACCGCGCGGTTCGAGACCGTGCAGACCACCGGGCACGCGGTGGTGGTCACCGACCTCGACGGGCTGGTGCGGCAGGAGGTGCCGTTCGCCCGTGCCGGGCAGGCCCGGCTGCGGCTGGACGCCCGCACCCCCGACGGCCCGGCGTTCGTGGGGCTGGCTCCGGCCGACGAGGTGCGGCGCTGGCTGGCGGGCGCGCCGCACGCCGTGGTCGAGCGGATGGCGCTGGCCCGTGGCCCGCTGCCGGTCCGGCTGGCGCACGTCACCCCCGCCGAGGGCGGCGCCGCGACCGTCCCCGCCGGCCCCGGGGCACAGACCTTCTGGGTACGCGCCGGGAACGGGACCCTGGACTGGACGTCCGAGGAGTTGGCGGGCCAGCGGTTGAGCCTGGTGCTGATGCGCCCCGACGGCGGTGCCGACCTGTCCCTGGACCTGCACGCCGAACTGCGGACCGGCTGGATCGCACCGGCCGCCTGGGGTTCGCTCACCGGCGGCGTGTTGCTGGTGGTCGTCGCCGCGCTGCTCCTGCTCCGCCCGGCCCGTCCCCGCGAGGTGGTCTTCGTGGTCGAACCGGACCAGGTGCCGGTGCTCGCCGGCCGGCTCGGGATCAGCTCGCTCAGTGGCCTGGGCGCCCCGCCGCCGGACCCGTTCGCCGAGCGGCAGCTGGTGGCGGTGGGCAGTGTGGTACCCGCTGGTGCCCGAGCGGCGATCGCTCCGGTGCCCCGCCCGGAAACCCTCGCCGACCTTCCCGCGCCGCAGCACCCGCTCCGCCCGCCCGCCCCACCCGGCTGAACCGGGGATGCCCGGATGGGGCGGCCCTCCGTGCTGCCGACACGGAGGGCCGCCCGCTCACCGGGGGATTCGGTGGCCATCGGAGAAGATGGGCTGATTGAGAAGATTACCGGGGAAGCTGAGCTTCGGGAAGAGTGTCCGGTTCACGCGACTCCGTCGCCCGGACGTCGACCCGGGTCCGTACCGGCAGCACGACCAGCAACACCAGGCAGAGCAGCACGTACGCGTTGCGGAGCAGGAACTCCCACGGCGTGTCGGTGGGCGACGGGGCGATTCCCCAGTCGTAGAAGGTCACCACCCCGTACACGATGATCGCGGAAGTGCCCACGGCGGCGGCACCGAGCCGACGGCGCCGGCGCACCCCCTCCACCGTGCGCGGATCCGTGCTCAGCACCGCGTCGACCAGGATCACCACCGCCGGAATGAACCAGTAGATGTGGTGCGTCCAGGTGATCGGGCTGATCAGCGCGGCCACCAGGCCGGTCAGGGTCAACCCGGTGAGTGCGTCACCGGCCTGTGCGGCCCGCACCGCCCGCCACAGCCCGTACCCGACGACGGCCGCGACCAACGGCAGCCAGACCAGCCGACTCGGCTCCTCCGGCGCGCTCAGCCGACTCAACAGGCCGAACAACGACTGGTTGCCGGTGTAGTCGGTGCGGCCCACCCGGTCGGTCGCCCACAGCTCGTGGGTCCAGAACCGCCACGAGTCCCCGGGGGCCACCGCCGCGGCCAGTAACGTCGCCCCGGCGGCCGTCGCGCTCGCCACCACCGCCGCCCGCCACCGCCGGGTCGCCAGCAGATAGATCACGAAGATGCCCGGGAACAGCTTGAGCGCCGCGGCCAACCCGATGCCCACGCCGGCCCACCGGCTATTACGCGGTACGGCGAACAGCAGGTCGGCCAGGATCAGCACCACCAGCAGCATGTTGATCTGACCGAAGGTGATGGTCTCCCGGGTGCTCTCCACCCCGAGGACCAGCAGCGCCCCCACCACCAGCGTGAACACGTAGGGCAGCCGGTGCCGGCGGATCACCGGGTCGAGCAGCCACTTCGTGCTGACCACCACGCCCAGCAGGGTCAGCCCGGTGAAGATCGCTACGGTGGCGCCGAGGCGCAACTCCGCGAACGGCAACAGCAGCAACGCGGAGAACGGGGGGTAGGTGAAGTACAGCTCGCCCTGCACCCGATCGGGCTGCACGTAGTCGTAGAGCGGGTTACCGGCGATCCACCAGTCCATGGCCGACATGTAGATCTTCAGGTCGAAGAAGTTGTGCACCATCCCGGGTCGGTAGAGCGCCGGCAGCACCGACGCCAGTACGAGCGCACCGAGCACCCGGCGTGCCCGGCGGCTACCAGGGTCGTCCTCGACGTCGAGGGCGTGCGGTGTGGCGGGTTCGGCGGGCACGGGAAAACCCTAGCGGTCAGTTGCGCCGACGGCGCGCAGCCACGGGGCATGGGCTGCGCGTAGGCTGTTCCAGTGGCTGATCTTCTCGTCTGGATCGACTGTGAGATGACCGGGCTCGACCTCGGCAGCGACAAGCTGATCGAGGTCGCCGCGCTGGTCACCGATCCCGACCTCAACGTGCTCGGTGACGGTGTGGACGTGGTGATCCACGCGGATGACGCGGCGCTGGACGCCATGCCGGAGATCGTCCGCACGATGCACGGCAAGTCCGGGCTCACCGAAGAGGTACGACGCTCCACGGTCACCCTGGCCGAGGCCGAGGATCTGGTGCTCGACTACGTCAGCCGGCACGTCAAGGATCCCCGCACCGCCCCGCTCTGCGGCAACTCGATCGCCACCGACCGCGGCTTCATCGCCCGGGACATGCCCCGCCTCGACGCCCACCTGCACTACCGCATGATCGACGTCTCCTCGATCAAGGAACTCTGCCGCCGCTGGTACCCCCGGGTTTACTTCGGCCAGCCGCAGAAGGGCCTGGCGCACCGCGCCCTGGCCGACATCCGGGAGAGCATCCGGGAGCTGGAGTACTACCGCCGTACCATCTTCGTCCCGCTGCCCGGCCCCGACGTGGAGAGCGCCAAGGCCATCGCGGCGGGCCTCTGAACGTCCCCGGTAGGTCGCCGCCAACCCGGTGGACGAGACCGGCCGGGGTGGGGGTATTATTTCTCAGCACCCCGCCGGTGCACTCGACCGGCGCGGCGGCATGGTGGCTGTAGCTCAGTTGGCAGAGCACCGGGTTGTGGTCCCGGTTGTCGTGGGTTCAATTCCCATCAGTCACCCCTCAGGTGGAGTCGATTCCACCAAGTCAGGCCCCCTGTCCAGGGGGCCTGACTTCGTTTCTCCGCCAGTCGCGGCCCGGTGCCTGTTCTCCTGCCGCACCGCCGCTGCCCGGACTCTGTCTCGACTCGGCCGAGGGCCTTGGCGCGGGCCGCTAGTGGTCTGACCACCGAGTATCTCCTCGGTGCTGCGGAGCGGCTTCCTCCGTTCGGGGCATCGGGCCTCGGTTGTTCGGGGTGCCCCCTTCCGTCGACCGGCGCGGTTCCCGAGCGACCCATCCTGACCTGCGGGAATGTGGCCGTGCTCGGATAACGGTCGGGTCACGGGTGTTCCTAAAGTCGAGCTCCTCTCGGTACCTTGCCAGGAGGCATGAGGTCGGACCTCTTTCCTCATGCCTCTGATCTGGACGAGGTGAGTTGACGAGTGCAGGACCCCGCCCCCCGTTACGCCGGATACCAGTCCTTCGACTACTTGACGCCGCACGTCGACTACAAGGTCTTCGAGCTGGCACCCCAGCTCGGTCGAGTTCCCGAACACGACCTGGGCCTCAGCAACGACCAGCGCGACCGGGTCACCCGGCTGCTCCGCGAACACATGGCCATCTCGCTGCACGAGCACCCCAAGATCCTGCCGGCCGATGTGACGCAGCTGCGCGACTACAACCGCACCGGACGCAACTCGTTCGGCTTCGAGGGCCTGGCCCGCTCCGGCATGACCGCGGTCTTCGACAACTTCATGAACGGCACCGGTTGCGTGACCAGTGAACACGCCTGGAAGTGGGACGACGTCGTCTACGACATCGGCCTGCGCTTCGCCGACATCGCCAAGCAGGACCACGTGGTGGTGGCGACCACGCTGGAACAGATCTTCGAGGCCAAGCGCAACGGCCAGATCGCCCTGGTGGCAGGCCTGGAGGCGGCCACGATGATCGAGAACGAGCTGGACCGGATCGACATCCTCTACGGCTTCGGCGTGCGCCAGATGGGCATCGCGTACAGCCAGGCCAACATGCTCGGATCCGGTCTCTCCGAGGACCGCGACGGTGGGTTGACCCACTTCGGGCGGCGTGCGGTGGACCGGATGAACAAGCTCGGTATCGCCATCGATGTCTCGCACTCCGGCGATCAGACCTCGCTGGATGTGATCGAGGCCAGTCGGGTGGCGGTGTTCATCACCCACGCCGGTGCCCGTTCGGTCTGGAACACCCCTCGGATGAAGCCGGACGAGGTGATCCGGGCCTGCGCCGAGCGGGGTGGCGTGATCGGCATCGAGGCTGCTCCGCACACCACCCTCTCCGAGGCGCACAAGCACCATTCGATCGAGTCGGTGATGGACCACTTCACCTACTGCGTGGAGCTGGTCGGCATCGACCATGTGGCGTTCGGCCCGGACACCAACTTCGGTGACCACGTCGGGCTGCACGACAGCTTTACCCAGCACCTGGCGATCGGGAAGGCGCACGGGGTGGTGGACCACCCTCGCGTTCCGTACGTGAGCGGCATGGAGAACCCGGCGGAGTGCTTCAGCAACATCGTCGGGTGGTTGGTCACGCACGGTTACTCCGACGACGAGATCGCCAAGGTCATCGGCGGCAACATCATCCGGGTTCTTCGGGAGGTTTGGTGAAAATGGCAGTGAAGGGTCGATGGCGGCTGGCTGTGGCGCTCGGCGTGGTGGCCGCGCTCGGTGTCTCCGGCTGCGGTCTGAACGAGGACAACTCGTCCTCCGGTGGCACGTCGTCGGACGCGGTGCTGCGGATCGGCACCACCACCGACGTCAGCAACTTCAACCCGCTCCAGTCGCTCAGTAAGACCGACTCGTGGATTCTCAACGCGATGTACCCGCACCTGCTGCGGATCGACGAGAACGCGCAGAAGGCTCCGGAGCTGGCCAAGGAGTACCGCTACGAGGACGACGGCAAGACCGCCGTCTTCGTCCTGCGCGACGACTTCAGGTGGACCGACGGCAAGCCAGTGGTCGCCGACGACGTCAAGTTCAGCGCCGAGAAGATCATGGAGTACAAGCTCGGCAACGTCGCCGCGAAGCTGACCTGGGTGGAGTCGGTCGAGGCGCCGGACCCGACCACGGTCACGTTCAAGCTCTCCCAGCCGTACGCGCCGTTCGCCGAAGGCGTCGGCTTCTGGATGCCGATCGTGCCCAAGCACGTCTTCGAGCCGGCCGGCGACCTGTCTAAGTTCCCGAACGACTCGAACTGGGTCGGCGCCGGGCCGTTCGTGCTGGAGAGCATGACCAAGGGCCAGCGCTACGTGATGAAGCGCAACGAGCACTACCCGCTCGCGCCGGAGGGCAAGGCCGCGGTCAGCCAGGTCGAGTACCGGGTCTACCCGGACGTGAACACGATGATGCTGGCGCTGCGCAACGGCGACATCGACCTGATGGGTACCCCGGTACCGGTCTCGGCGGCGAAGACCTTCGAGAACGACGACAAGATCAAGCTGGCGAAGGTCGGCGCGCTCGGCTTCGCGCACCTGACCTACAACATGAAGAACGAGCACCTGGCCGACCAGGCGGTCCGGCAGGCGCTGTCGATGTCGGTCGACACCAAGGCGATCATCTCGGCCGTGCTCCAGGGGGACGGCCAGCAGATGGCCGGTCCGATCTCGCCGATCTTCTCTGAGTACGACAACACCGGGATCGAGCCGTACCCGTTCGATCCCGAGGGAGCGAAGGCCAAGCTCAGCGCGGCGGGTTACCGGGACGCCAACAACGACGGCTTCTTCGACGAGCTGTCCTTCGGCGTGACGTGTGACCAGTCCAACGCGAACATCACCCGGGTGGTGCAGCTCTTCCGGGAGAGCGCGGCCCAGGCCGGCATCAAGCTGGAGAACGAGTGCGTGGAGCGGAACACCTTCCTCACCCGCACCCGCAACGGCGAGTACGACATCGACGCCTCGCAGTGGGGCGTGTTCGACAACCCGATGGACCAGCTGCGTAGCACCTACCTGTCCAGCAACCCGGGCGGCATCAACTACAACCTGCTCGAGTCCCCGGAGATGGACGCGCTGATCAACGACGCGGCCAGCACCACCGATCCCGAGGCGTTCAAGGCCAAGATCAAGAACATCGACCGGGTCGTGCACGAGCAGGCGTACCTGACCCCGCTGTACGTGGAGAACTTCCAGTTCGCCTACAACGCCAGCAAGTTCACCGGCTTCATCCCGTCGCCGTCGGATCTGCTCGGCATGGTCACCGCGTACTCGCTGGCCCACGTCACGCCGGTCAAGTAGCCCCAACCAGAGGGAAAGGAGGGGTCCCCCGTGGTGCGTTTCGTGCTCAGCCGAGCACTGAAGGCCGTCCTGACCGTGTGGATCGCGATCACCTCGACGTTCTTCCTGCTCCGGCTGCTGCCGGGGGACCCCACGACCCTCATGGTCGAGGGTGACATGACGCCGGAGATGCAGGCGGCACTGCTCAAGACGTACGGCTTGGACCGTCCGCTGTGGGAGCAGTACGTGTCGTACCTGCGCGAGTTGATCCAGGGCAACCTGGGGATCTCGTTCCGGCAGATCCAGCCGGTCACCGACATCATCCTCGACCGTCTGCCCTGGACGTTGCTGCTGGCCGGCTGTGCGTTCGTGCTCACCGTCGCCGTCGGTATCCCGATCGGCGTGACCGCCGCGGTGAACCGTGGCAAGTGGCTCGACCGCGCGTTGCAGGGCTTCGGCATCAGCGCCAACGCGCTCTTCGTGCCCAGCGTCGCCATCCTGTTGCTGGTGTTCTTCGGGGCCCAGCTCGGCTGGTTCCCGATCGGCGGGGCGATCGACCCGGACACCCGGGGGACGGCGGCCTATCTGAGTCTGGCCCACCACCTGGTACTGCCGGTGTTGTCACTGGTCCTGGTGCAGCTCGGCCCGTACGCGCTGACCCTGCGGACAAACATGATCGAGGTGCTCGGTGAGGACTACATCCGGGCCGCCCAGGCCCGCGGCCTGTCGGCCCGGCGGCGGGTCTGGAAGCACGGTCTACGCAACGCGATCCTGCCGGCGCTGACCCTGATGGGTCTGCAACTGGGCACCCTGGTCGGCGGTGCGGTGCTGACCGAGACGGTCTTCGCCTATCCCGGGGTCGGCCGGCTGATCTACGAGGCGGTCGGCCAGCAGGACTACCCGGTGATCCAGGGCGCCTTCATCATGCTCGCGGTCACCGTGGTCTTCGCCAACGCGTTGACCGACATGCTCTACGCGGTCCTCAATCCCAGGATCCGGCTGTGAGCGCGAGGAGCGCCGCGCGGCGGTGCCCCATCAACGAAGGGAGGGTGGCGTGAGCGCCCCCGTGCTGACCGAGCAGGCGCTGCCGCCGGTGCCGGCTGCGCCGAAGCGGTCCTCCTGGTCCGGCTACCTGCGGCAGCCCATCGTGGCGCTGTCGGTGCTGGTGCTGCTCGTGATGGTGCTGATGGCGGTCTTCGCACCGCTGATCGCCGACGAGCCCACCGGCGCCGGCCCGGAGGTGCTGCAATCGCCGTCCGGAGCGCACTGGTTCGGCACCGATGACCTTGGGCAGGACGTCTTCGCCCAGGTGGTCTGGGGTGCCCGGACGAGTTTGGTGATCGGCCTGGCGGCTTCGCTGATCGCGATCGTGCTGGGCACCACGATCGGCCTGACGGCGGCGTACTTCCGCCCGGTCGACGCGGTCGCCACCGTGGTCACCGACGTGATGCTGGCGCTGCCCACCCTGCCTCTGATGATCATGCTGGCCGCGGTGGTGAGTCCGAGCGTCTGGACCCTGACCCTGATCATCGGCTTCTTCGCCTGGCCCGAGGTCGCCCGACTGATCCGCTCGCAGGGGCTGGTGATCAGCGCGATGCCCTACATCGACGGGGCTCGCGTGCTCGGCGCCACCGGCTGGCGGATCGTCACCCGCGAGATCCTGCCCGCCGTCGTCTCGCTGATGATCGTCAGCGTGCTGCTCACCGCCTCCCGCGCGGTGATCTCCGAGGCGGGCCTGAGCTTCCTCGGCCTCGGTGACCCGGACGCCTGGTCCTGGGGACGGATCCTGCTCAATGCCCAGCGCAGCGGCACGATCGCGATCGCCTGGTGGCAGACCCTCTTCCCGTCCCTGGCGATCCTGCTGCTGGTGCTCGCCGCGACCCTCGCCGGTATGCGGTTCAACGACAACCGTGACCCCCGCCGCAATGGAGGCTGACCAGTGCGACTGCCCGAGAGCTTCTACAGCAGTGTCCGTACCCGGCTGGGCGAGGCGCTCGACGAGCGCGGCCTGGACGGTTTCCTGGCCACCTCGCCGCCGGATGTCGCCTTCCTCAGCGGCTTCTTCTACATCGCCACCGAGCGACCGGTCTACCTGTGGATGCCGCGTGACGGCGAGCCGCTGCTGGTCATTCCCCGGCTCGACGAGGAGTACGCCGCGCAGCAGGGCGTGACGCTGCCGACGGTCAGCTACTTCGAGTACCCGGGTGTGGTCAGCGCCGAGGAGACCCTGGCCGCCGCGCTGTCCCGCCCCGGTGGCGCGGGGCGTCGCATCGGTGTGAGCGCCGGGGTCTCCCTGGCCACCTACCGGGCCCTGTCCCGGGCCATCGGCGGTACCGAGTTGGTCACCACCGACGCGGTGGCGAAGCTGCGGCTGCGCAAGTTCCCCGAGGAGATTCCGTTCCACGAGGCAGCCGCCCGCATCTGCGACGAGATGCTCGCCGCCGGTCGGGCGTTGATCGAGGAGGCGCTGACCTCTGGCGGTCCACTGCCCAGGGAGGACGAGATCGCCCGGCACGTCATCGGCTACGGCACCGACCGGATGTACGCCGAGTACGACCTGGTCGTCTACACCACCAAGCTGGCCGGGGGGCTGGTCTACGCCGGTCCGAACTCGGCGCTGCCGCACGGCCTGCCGACCCGTCGGCGGGTACAGCCCGGCGACACCCTGATCCTCTCCCTCGGCGCGGCGGTGGCCAGCCGCTTCGTGGAGAGCGAGCGCACCTTCGTCATCGGTGAGCCCACTGCCGAGCAGGTGCGCTACTACGAAGCCGACCGGCAGGCGCAGGAGGTCGGTACCCAGGCGATGACCGCCGGGCGGAGCTGCGCCGAGGTCAACAAGATCTGTCTGGATGTGCTGCGGGAGCAGGGACTGGGCGACTACATCCGGCACCGGCAGGGGCACGGCATCGGGTTGCAGAACCACGAGGCGCCGTGGGTCGAGGACGGCGACGACACCGTGCTCGCCCCCGGGATGCTGCTCTCGAGCGAACCCGGCGTCTACGTTCCTGGCCATGCCGGCTACCGCATCTCCGACACCGTCCTGGTGCAGGAGAGCGGGCCGCGTCGGCTCACCCGGTACCCGCGCGACCTGGTATCCAACGTCATCGAGGGGGTCCGGTGAAGATCAACGGAGCGGAACTCGTCGTCGAGGCGTTCGGCCCCGAGGCCGGGCCGGCGATGATCGTGCACCACGGCGCGCCCGGGCTGGGCTCACGCAGCGAGCCGAAGCGTTCCTTCGGCCCCTTCTCCGACCGGATGCGGGTCATCGTCTTCGACGCCCGTGGCTCCGGGGAGTCCAGCGACGACGAGCCGTTCACCCACGAACAGTGGGTGGCCGACGTGGACGCCATCCGGGAGCACTTCGGCTACGAGAAGATCGTCATGGCCGGTGGCTCGTACGGCGGATTCATTGCCCTGGAGTACGCCATCGCCCACCCGGACCGGGTCAGCGCGCTGGTGCTGCGCGACACCGCCGCGGACACCGCCCACGACCACCTGGCGGTCGAGCGGGCCCGCAACACCGACCGTTCGGTCATCCCCGAGTGGGTCATCGACCGGATCGGCACCGGCCGGTTCGAGAGCAACGAGCAGCTGCGTGAGTACTGGCGGGCCATCCTGCCGCTCTACGACCACCATCACGACCCGGCCAAGGACGAGGCACGACTGGCCACCACCCGCTTCCACTACCGGACCCACAACGCGGCCTTCGGCCAGAACATGCCCCGCTACGACCTCAAGCCGAAGCTGCCGTCGATCACCTGTCCGACCCTGGTCACCGTGGGCCGTCACGACTGGCGTACTCCGGTGGCGGCCTCGCAGGCCATCGCGGACCTGGTACCCCACGGCGAACTGGTGGTCTTCGAGAACTCCGGCCACTCGCCGCAACTGGAGGAACCCGAGCTGTTCCAGCAGGTGGTACGCGAGTTCCTCAGCCGAGTCGGAGTACTGCGATGACCCTGTTGGAGATCGCCGACCTGAAGGTCGCGTTCCCCGGCCCGAGCGGACCGGTCAACGCGGTCAACGGAGTGTCGCTCGGTGTCGACCCCCGACAGACCCTGGCGATCCTCGGCGAGTCCGGCTCCGGCAAGAGCGTCACCGCCCAGGCGGTGATGGGCATCCTCGACGTACCGCCCGCCACGGTCACCGGTTCGGTCCGGCTGCACGGTCGGGAGCTGCTCACCCTCGGGCGCAAACAGCGCGACCGGATCAGCGGCGAGGAGATCGGCATGGTCTTCCAAGACGCGATGGCCGCGCTCAACCCGGTCTTCACCGTTGGCCACCAGATCGCGGAGGTGCTGCGGGTCCGCCGGGGCATGTCCCGGTCCGACGCCCGACGCCGGGCGATCGAGTTGGTCGACCGGGTACGCATCCCGGCGGCCAAGGACCGGATCCGGGAATACCCGCACCAGTTCTCCGGCGGCATGCGCCAGCGCATCATGATCGCGCTGGCCATCTCCCTGGAACCGGACCTGCTGATCGCCGACGAACCCACCACCGCCCTAGACGTGACCGTGCAGGCGCAGGTGATGGAGCTGCTGGCGGAGATCCAGCGGGACAGCGGAATGGGCCTGCTGCTGATCACCCACGACCTGGGGGTGGTGGCCGAGGTCGCCGACGACGTGGCGGTGATGTACGCCGGCCGGATCGTCGAACGCGGCACCGTCGAACAGATCTTCGCCGGACCGGCCCACCCCTACACCGAAGGGCTGCTCGCCTCGATGCCCCGGGTGGACCGGCGCGACGAGCAGCTCTACGCGATCCCGGGAGCCCCACCGAATCCGGCCCGGCTGCCCACCGGCTGCCCCTTCCACCTGCGCTGCCCCCGGGCCACCGACGAGTGCCTGGCGAGCCGGCCACCGCTTCGGGTACTGCCGGCCAACCGGGCCAGCGCCTGCCACCACCACGAGGAGGTGCTCGGTGCCACCCAGCGATGACGTGGTGCTACGGGTCGAGAACCTGACCAGACACTTTCCGGTCAAGGGGCGGATCCCGTTCCTCTCCGGCGGCGTGGTCAAGGCCGTCGACGGGGTCTCCTTCGACCTGCGTCGGGGCGAGACGCTCGGCGTGGTGGGGGAGTCCGGCTGCGGCAAGAGCACGCTGGCCCGAATGCTGGTCGGCCTGGAACAGCCCACCTCGGGCGCCGTGCGCTTCGGCAGCGCCGTGGTGCACCGGGCCAGGGGGCGGGAACTGCGGGCGCTGCGCCGGCGGATCCAGATCGTGCTCCAGGATCCCTACACCTCGCTGAACCCCCGCCGGACCATCCGGGAGATCCTGCTCCAGCCCTTCGAGATCCACCCCGACGTGCTGGACCGCCGGCGGCGGATCGAGCGGATCAAGGAACTCCTCGACCTGGTCGGTCTCGATCCCAGCCTGCACCTGAACCGCTACCCGCACCAGTTCTCCGGCGGCCAGCGCCAACGCATCGGCATCGCCCGGGCGCTGGCGCTCAACCCCGACGTGATCGTCTGCGACGAGCCGGTCTCCGCCCTGGACGTGTCGGTCCAGGCCCAGGTGGTGAACCTGCTGGAACGGCTGCAGGAGGAGTTGGGCGTGGCGTACGTCTTCATCGCCCACGACCTGTCGGTGGTCCGCCACATCTCCGACCGGGTCGCCGTGATGTACCTCGGCAAACTGGTGGAGACCGGTCCGGAGATCGACCTCTACGAGTCGCCCCGGCACCCGTACACCAGGGCTCTGCTCTCCGCCGTGCCAGTGCCCGATCCGGCCGGCCGGCGGCAGCGACAGCGGATTCTGCTGGCCGGTGACCCACCCAGCCCGGTGGACCCGCCGTCTGGTTGCCGGTTCCGGACCCGCTGTTGGCAGGCCACCGATACCTGTGCCACCGCCGAACCGCCGCTGGCCGCCGGTCAGCACCCGGTTGCCTGCCACTACCCGCTGGCCGCGTGAGGGCCGGCGACCGTCCCGAAGGAGAAGGTGTCTTGCTGTTAGAACCCGCCCCGCGGTACCAGGGCCACAGGTCCTACTCGTACCTGGAGCCGCACTCGGACTACCGGGTGTTCACGCTGGCCAAGGAGACTGGTCGGGTACCGGAGCACGACCTCGGACTGACCGACGCTCAGCGTCGACGGGTGACCCGGCTGATCACCGAGCACATCGCGATCTCGCTGCACGAACACCCCGTGGTCCTGCCCGAGGACGTGCGTGAACTGCGCGCCTACAACCGCACCGCGCGTCAGCGCACCGGCTACGAGGGCCTGGCCCGTTCCGGCCTGACCGCGATCTTCGACAACTTCATGGCCGGCGCCTCCTGCGTGACCAGTGAGAACGGCTGGAAGTGGAACGATCTCATCTACGCCCTCGGAATGCGGATGAGTGACCTCTACAAGCAGGACCACGTCTTCCTGGCCACGTCGCTGGCCGACATCCACACCGCGAAGCGGGACGGCCGGCTGGCCCTGGTCGCCGGCCTGGAGTGCAGCAGCCCGATCGAGAACGAGCTGGACCGCATCGACATCCTCTACGGCTTCGGCGTGCGCCAACTCGGCATCGCGTACAGCCAGGCCAACATGCTCGGCGGTGGCCTGTCCGAGCGGCACGACGGTGGGTTGACCCACTTCGGGCGGCGTGCGGTGGACCGGATGAACAAGCTCGGTATCGCCATCGACGTCTCGCACTCCGGCGATCAGACCTCGCTGGATGTGATCGAGGCCAGTCGGGTGCCGGTGTTCATCACCCACGCCGGTGCCCGTTCGGTCTGGAACACCTCCCGGATGAAGCCGGACGAGGTGATCCGGGCCTGCGCCGAGCGGGGTGGCGTGATCGGCATCGAGGCTGCTCCGCACACCACCCTCTCCGAGGCGCACAAGCACCATTCGATCGAGTCGGTGATGGACCACTTCACCTACTGCGTGGAGCTGGTCGGCATCGACCACGTCACGTTCGGCCCGGACACCATGTTCGGCGACCACGTAGGGGTGCACAACACCTACGCCGGCAACTACGCCCACGATGCCGGCAACCGGCCGGAGCACCCGCGGGTGGAGTACGTGTCCGGGCTGGAGAACCCGGGCGAGGCGTTCGGAAACATCGTCGGCTGGCTGGTCAAGCACGACTACTCCGACGACGAGATCGCCAAGGTCGTCGGCGGCAACACCCTACGGGTACTCGAACAGGTCTGGTAGTGGCCTTCTGCCATCGGCCAGAACGGCAGCGAGGAACTACACTCCCTACACCGTCTACCGCGGCGGGGAACGAAGAGGTGAGGGCGGATGGCTCGGCGCGAGACCGCGCTACAAACCGCGCACGGCCGGCTACGCGGGCTGATCGGCAGTGAGTTCCGCTCGGGCGACAAGTTGCCCAACGAGCGGGACCTGGCCGACCGGTTGGAGGTCAGCCGGGCCACCGTACGCGAGGTGCTCGGCCAACTCGTCGCCGAGGGCGTGGTGACCCGTACCTGGGGGATCGGTACCTTCGTGCACGACAGCGCCGAACGGGTGCCGGTGTCGATCGGCGACGTCACGGCGCTGCGCGACCGGATCACCGCCTCGGGCCACCGCCCGACGCTTCAGGACGCCGCGGTCAGCCGGGCGAAGTGCCCGGCCGACTGCGCGAAGCTGCTCGGGCTGGAACCGGACTCGACGGTCTGGCGGGTCGACCGGCTCTTCGCCGTGGACGGCGTCGCGGCGGCCTGGATCCGTGACCACCTGCCGCTGCGTTTCGACGGCCGCGACCTCGACCCGTCCGGGTTGGTCAGCATCGACCTGGACATGTTCGAGTTTCTCGCCAGCGCGACCGGCATGCCGGTACGCAGGGCCGAGATCGAACTCACCGCGGTCCTCGCCGACGAGGAGTCGACCGCCCGGCTCGGCGTGGCGGCCGGGCACCCTCTGATCACCGGCACCCAGATCGGCTACGGGACGGATGACGCGGCTCTCTTCCACGGCCACATCACGGTCCGCACCGATGTGCTTACCCTGCGGATCAGTCGGGGAGGGGATCCGTCCCCGGCCCGGTGAACACCAGGGGCGCGTGGGCACCCGCCACCGGGCCCGGTGCCGAGAAGCAGTGACTGACCGGCTCCATCGGCACGGACGCGGTGGCGGCCCGCGGCGGCATCAGGGGACGGCGGTGGCGTCGGGGTCGGCCGCGTCGTCCGTCGCTGGTTGCTCGTACGGCAGAGCGCTGCCCTTGACGTACTCGTCCCAGCTGACGTTCCAGTCGGTCCAGCCGTTGCCGAGTTGCAGCTTGCGTTCGGTGCCCTTGACCACGATCGGGTCGCCGACCCGGGTGTTCTCGAACAGCCAGGCGCCGTTGGCCATCGAGACGTTCACGCAGCCGTGCGAGACGTTGGTGGTGCCCTGCTGCCCCTCCGACCAGGGAGCGGCGTGGATGAACTCGCCGCCGTAGGTCAACCGCTGGGCGTAGTCGATCTTCGTGCGGTAGCCGTCCTCCGGGCCCAGCTCGTCGTACGTGTCGAAGACCGTCTTGCGCAGCTTCTCCATCACCACCATCGTGCCGCTCGACGACGGGGTGCTCTTCTTGCCCAGGCTCACCGGAATCGTCTTGATCGTCTCGCCGTCGCGGGTGACCACCATCCGCTTGGTGCTGTTGTCGACGGTCATCACCAACTTGGGGCCGATCTTGATGTCCACGGTCAGGTCGGCCCGGCCGTACCAGCCGTCGCCCAGCGGCAACCCGCCCGCCTGCACCCGGTACGACACCTTGCTGCCGGCCTGCCAGAACTCCTTCGGCCGGTAGCGGACCTCGGTGGCGCTCACCCAGTGCCAGACGCCCTCCTGGACGGGCGTCGACGTCACCGTCATCCGCCGCTCCAGCTCGGCCCGGTGCTGCTCGGGGATGGCCCGGCCGAACTTGACGATCAGCGGCATGGCCACCCCGACGGTCTGGTCGTCGCCGAGGTAACTGGTGATCCGTACCTGCTTGCTCGGCTGCTTCATCACCGTGAACGAGCTGGTCGCACTCACCGGGCGGCCGTCGTCGCCGGTGGCGGTGACGGTGGCGGTGTACGACTCGCCGTACGTCAACGCCTTCGACGGCAACCAGCTGCCGTCCGCCGTGAGTTCGCCCTCGACCGGCTCACCCTTGGCGTCGGTCAACTCGACCGTGGTCTCCTCGGACTGTTCGGCGGCGAAGGTGATCGCCGTGGCGGCCGGCACGTTCTTCGCGTCGGCGGCCGGCTCGCTGATGCTCACCGACGCCTTGGCGGCCGGCTGGTCCGCCCCACCCTGCCAACCCGGCGCGTTGTCGCCGCCCTTACCGCCGGTGCAGGCGGAGGTCAGCACCAACGCCGCGGCGAGCATTCCCGCGGCGAGCACCCCCCGCCGCCGGTTGCGCTGGTCCCGAACTCGCATGGTGTCCTCACAGTCGTGGTTCGCTACCCGTCCACACTCTGACGCACCGGCTCACGTACCCGTTGCGGAAGGTGAACCGAAACACGTGGCGCGGGGATGTCCGGATAGTGACATATCTGGCCCGGTCACAGGGCCGGACCGGCACCACCGTCCGGAACCGGCAGCGCGCTGCCCTTGACGAAGTCCGCCCAGCTCAGATCCCACGGCGTCCACCCGTTACCGGCCCTCAGTTTGCGTTCGGTGCCGGTGATGGTGATCGGGTCGCCGATCTTCGTACGCTGGAAGAGCCACTTGGCGTTCGCCATCGAGACGTTCACGCAGCCGTGCGAGACGTTCTCCCGCCCCTGCACGTGCTCCGACCAGGGCGCCGCGTGGATGTACTCGCCACCCCAGGTGAGTCGCTGGGCGAACTGGATGTCGGTGACATAGCGGTTCTCCGGATCCGGGTCGTCCATCGTGTCGAAGACGGTCGCCTCCTTCTTCTCCATCACCACGAGCGTGCCGCTGGAGGAGGGGGTCTTCTTCTTGCCCAGGCTCACCGGCAGCGTCTTGATCAGCTTCCCGCCCTCGTACACCCGCATCTGCTTGTCGGAGTTCGTCACCTTCATCTCGAAGGCCGATCCGATCTTGGCAGTGGCGGTACGGTCGACGTTGCCGTACCGGCCGTTGCTCAGCGGAATGCCGGCCAACGCGATACGTACCGAGATCTTGGTGCCCGGCTGCCAGTACTCCGGCGCCCGGTAGTACGCCTGGGTGCCCTCGGCCACCCAGTGCCAGGCGCCCGGCTGCGGCGGATCGGTCTGCACGAACATCCGCTGCTGCACCTTCGCCCGGTCCTTCTTCGGGATGCCCGGGTGGAACTCCGCCACCACCGGCATCGCCACCCCGTACGTCCGGTCGTCGAACAGGTACAACCCGGAAGTGATCATCGAGCCGGGCTTGGCCATCGTGGTGAACGTGCTGCTGCCCTCGCCCAGGGTGCCGTCCGGCCGGGTCGCGGTGACCGTGGCGGTGTAGCTGGTCGACCACTTCAACGGCGCCGACGGCACCCAGGACGAACCGTCCTTGCGCAGCTTCCCCTTGACCTTCTTGCCGTCGGCCGTGGTCAGCGTGACCTGCGACACCGTGGCGCCGTCCGGCAGCTTCGCCCCGATCTCCGCGCTGACCGGCCGGTCCTTCGTACCGTTCGCCGGAGTGACCACCAGCGGCGGCCCACTCGGCCCGTCCGGCGGCACCGGCGTCGCCGAACCCGTCACCCCCGGCTGCCCGCCCTCCACGAACGTGGCGCCTCCCGGCTCGTCACCGCACCCCGACAGCGCCAACGACGCCACCAGGCCCAGAACGCCCAGCAACGCCCCGGCCCGCGTGAACCTGACCATCCCCACCCCTGTCTCGCGCACCTGGCGGACATCGTGCCGTACGCGAGCACACCCGCAACAACCCGTCCCAAGCCTTGTGCACCCTTCTCGCCAAATGTCCGGCAAGCTCGGCCGAAGGTACGACCGGGGGATCGGATTGGAACGCGGTTCACGGGCCGTGCTAGTGTTCTCCCCGTTGCCAACGAGCGCCGCTAGCTCAACTGGCAGAGCAGCGGACTCTTAATCCGCGGGTTCGGGGTTCGAGTCCCTGGCGGCGCACCAGCAGCAAGGCTCTGACCTGGGGATACTCCCGGGTCGGAGCCTTTCTCGTTTCCGCGTCGGTGGTCGGTTGCTCGGTGGGTGCTCGGGAGCCGTTGGACCGTTCGGGCTTTCGGTGGACGGGTGGCGTGTCGGTGGAGAGATGGATCGACTGCCTGGCGCGCCGCGTCGGTGGGTGCGGCTTGGATCAGGTAGCTCGTTGTGCCTCCAGGGATGCGACAGGTACCTACTGGTAGTGATTCCGGGCGCGGATAGGGGCAAGTCGTGCGTCAGATCGTACGTAGGTCGGTGCGGGCCGTTCTTCTCGATGAGGACGACCGCCTCGTGCTGATCAAGCGGATCAAGCCTGGCCAGGCACCGTACTGGACGACGCCGGGTGGTGGCCTGGAGTCGACGGATGTCTCCCTGGAGGCGGCGCTTCGCCGCGAGTTGCACGAAGAACTCGGTGCTGGGGCGGACCGGTTCGCCCAGGTGTTCCTGTTCACCACCCCCGCTGGTGAGGGCGTTTCCGTCCAGCACTTCTTCGCCTGTCGGCTACGTCAGCTGAACGAGGACGCCCGGACGGGGGAGGAGTTCGTTGATCCGTCGCGTGGTGGCTACCAGCTCGACCGGGTGACGATCGACAAGCTACCTGCGGTGAATCTCAAGCCGGATGCGCTGAAAGATTTCATCATCTCCAACGAGGAGGCCCTGCTCTCCGTATAGGGCAGGCTGGCCAGACCATCGCCGGCCCGAGTCTGAAGTCGCGGGCTGCCTGGAACGTGTCTTGCGGGCTGCGGGCACCGTTCAGGCGGCTACGGCGCCGATGAAGACGCGGTGCGACACGATGAGGGGTACGCCCTGCTGGGCGGCCTCGTGGGCGCGCGATACGGCTTCCATCGCGCGTTGCCGTAGCGTGGTCAGGCTCTCCCCACCATGGAGAGCTGAATCCGGATAACGAAGGCGTTCGCTGCGCCACGCTCGGTACTCGCTCGGGTAGTCGTCGAGGCTCAGGCCGAATACGTAGTCGGGTGCGCGCCATTCCGCGTAGGCGCGACTGTCTCTTCGAGCACCTCGTTCACAGCAGGTCTGCGCAGATCGGGGGCACCCCGTCTCGCCTCGGAAGCTCCGGCCCGGATATCGGTGAGGCTGACCATCGGTTGTTCGGTAGCCTGCTATCCGTGACCAGCTTCGATCTCCGCGTCCGCTTCGCACCCTCCCCGACAGGCATGTTCCACGTGGGCAATGCCCGGTCTGTCCTGTTCAACTGGGTGCTGGCCCGACAGTCGGGCGGAACGATGGTGCTGCGGATCGAGGACACGGACGCGGCGCGGAACCGCCCGGAGTGGGTGCAGGGCATCCTCGATGCGATGGAGTGGCTCGGCATCGGCCCGAGCGAGTACGAGGGTCCGCTGTTCCAGTCCGACTATGCCCCGCAGCACCGCGAGGCCATCGACCGGCTTCTCGCCGCCGGTCGCGCCTACTTCTGCGACTGCACCCGGGACCAGGTCATCGCGCGTACGGGCAGCGAGCACAAGGGCTACGACGGCTTCTGTCGGGACCGTGCCCAGAGCGCCGGGGAAGGTCGTGCGCTGCGCTTCCGTACGCCGGACGACGGCTCGACGGTGATCGTCGACCTGGTACGCGGAAAGCCGACCTTCGACAACAAGTTGATCGAGGACTTCGTGATCGCCCGTGGCGACGGGTCGCCGGTGTTCCTGCTGGCGAACGTGGTCGACGACATGGTCATGGGCATCACCCACGTGATCCGGGCGGAGGAGCACCTGCCGAACGCACCGAAGCAGCAACTGCTGTGGGAGGCGCTGGGCGCTGAGCCCCCGGTGTGGGTGCACGCGCCGATCCTGGTCAACGAGAAGCGGCAGAAGCTGTCCAAGCGTCGGGACCGGGTGGCCCTGGAGGACTTCCGCGCCGAGGGGTACCTCGCCGGGGCGATGCGGAACTACCTGATGCTGCTCGGGTGGGCACCGTCCGGTGACCGCGAGATCCTGCCCTGGGACGACATCGTGGCGGAGTTCCGCCTGGAGGACGTCAACCCCTCTCCGGCGTTCTTCGACGTGAAGAAGCTGCGGGCCTTCAACGGTGACTACATCCGGGCGCTGTCGGTGGAGGCGTTCGTCGAGGCGTGTCAGCCCTGGTTGAGTGCGGAGGCCGCGCCCTGGCGGCCGGAGGCGTACGACGCTGACGTGTTCGCTGCGGTCGCCGAACTGGCGCAGACCCGGATCGCGGTGCTCTCCGAGATCGTGCCGATGGTCGACTTCCTGTTCCTCGACGAGCCGGTCACCGATGAGGCAGCCTGGGCGAAGGCCATGAAAGCCGAGGCCTCGGTGCTGCTGGCCGCGGTGGTCGAGGCGTACGAGACGTGCGAGTGGCAGACCGAGGTGCTCAAGTCGACGCTGGAGACGATCGGCGCAGAGCGCGGGCTCAAGCTCGGCAAGGCCCAGGCTCCGGTACGGGTCGCGGTGACCGGCCGTACCGTCGGGCTGCCGCTGTTCGAGTCGATCGAGATTCTCGGACGTGAGCGAACCCTGGCTCGCCTGCGAGCCGCCCTCGACCGCCTGAGCTGACCCCTTCGCGACCGGCGGATCGATCCGCCGGTCAACCTGGTCGTCGATCGATCCGCTCCCCGAGCACTTCCCGGAAGATCCGCCTCCTTGCCCGAGGCGGATCGGAGCGAGATTGGCGCACTTCATGGATCTTGAAAAGTTGCTGGCCGACCGGCTGGCGCAGGCGTTCTCAGCCGTGGCCGGCGAGCCCGTCGACCCGGTCGTACGGCGGTCGCAGCACGCCGACTACCAGTCCGACGCCGCCCTGTCCCTGGCACGTCGGCTCGGCCGCCCGCCCCGGGACATCGCGACCGAGGTCCTCGGCCGGGTGGAGCTCGCGGACCTCTGTTCGGCTGTGGAGGTGTCCGGTCCGGGTTTCATCAACCTGACCGTCGCCGACCCGGCTCTCGGCATACTCCTGTCGAGGATGGCCGCCGACACCCGGCTCGGCGTCGCGGTGAGCGCCGCTCCCGAGACGGTGGTCGTCGACTACTCGGCGCCGAACGTCGCCAAGGAGATGCACGTCGGGCACCTTCGGTCGACCGTGATCGGTGACGCTGCCGTCCGGCTGCTGGAGTGGCTCGGGCACCGGGTGATCAAGGCCAATCACCTGGGCGACTGGGGCACTCCCTTCGGGATGCTCATCGAGCACCTGCTCGACCTGGGCGAGGCGGAGGCGGCCCACGAGTTGTCCGTCGGTGACCTGGACTCGTTCTACAAGGCGGCCAGGGCGAAGTTCGACGCCGACGACACGTTCAAGGAACGGGCCCGGCGGCGGGTGGTCGCCCTACAGGGCGGCGACGAGCTGACCCTGCGGTTGTGGCGGCTGCTGGTCGCCGAGTCGGAGAAGTACTTCCTGACCGTCTACGACCAGCTCGACGTCCTGCTCACCGAGAGGGACTTCTACGGCGAGAGCTACTACAACGACATGCTCGCCCCGGTGACCGGGGAACTGGACCGGCTCGGGTTGCTGCGGGACAGCGGTGACGCCGCCTGCGTCTTCCCGGAAGGCTTCACCGGCCGTGACGGGCAGCCGCTGCCGATCATCGTGCGCAAGCGCGACGGCGGATACGGCTACGCTGCCACCGACCTCGCGGCGATCCGGCACCGGACCCGGGACCTCGGCGCGACCCGGCTGCTCTACGTGGTGGGGCTGCCACAACGTCAGCACTTCGAGATGGTGTACGCGGTCGCCCGGCAGGCCGGCTGGCTGAGCCCGCCCGCAGTGGCCGAACACATCGGCTTCGGCTCGATACTCGGCCCGGACGGCAGGATGCTGCGCAGCCGGGCCGGCGGCTCGATCAAGCTCGTCGGACTGCTCGACGAGGCCGTGACCAGGGCCGCCGACCTGGCCCGGCAGAAGAACCCCGACCTGCCCGAAGCGGCCGTCGCCGACGTCGCCCGCGCGGTCGGCATCGGTGCCGTCAAGTACGCCGACCTCTCCACCGACCGGATCAAGGACTACGTCTTCGACTGGCAGCGGATGCTCTCCCTCGACGGCAACACCGCCCCGTACCTTCAGTACGCCCACGCCCGGATCCGGTCCATCTTCCGCCGCTCCGGCATCGAGCAGTTCACCGCAGGACCGATCTCGATCGGGCACCCGGCCGAGCACGCCCTCGCCCTCGAACTGGTCAACTTCGGCACCGTCGTCACCGTCGTCGAGCAGACCCTGGAGTTCCACCGGCTCGCCGGCTACCTGCACACTCTCGCCGCCACCTTCAGCGGGTTCTACGAGCACTGCCCGGTTCTGCGTGCCACCGGCGAGGTACGCGACAGCCGGCTGGCCCTGTGCGACCTCACCGCCCGGGTCCTGCACCGAGGCCTGTACCTGCTGGGCATCACCACCCCGGACCGCATGTAGCCATCACCCCGGACCACACCCGAGCCCGGCCCGGCTACCTGCTTGCTGGCTCGGGGCTGAGCCGTGCTTCCGGCAGACAGGCGTCTGGCGTGGTGTCGAATGGCGGTACGAGGTGTCCGAAGTCGGTGCCGAGGACCTCGTCGCTGACCCGGAAGATCTCGGGTGCCCGTGGTCCGACCCGGCCACCGTCCGGGAGCCGGGCGGTGGCAAGGGTCGCGGTGAGCAGCCAGCCGCGCGGCGACGGGGTGATGACGAGCCGTCCGTCTGTCGGGCCGCTGGGGGCAGGGACCAGTCGGTCACCATCCCAGCGGACCGACGCCGTCCGGGAGGCCCTCTCGTCGGAGTGCGTGGTCGCGCCGAAGATCGTGCAGCTGGTGCCGATGGAGAAGACCTCCTCCGCGAGTTGCTCGACCGCGCCGACGTCGGGCTCGTTTCCTTCCCGGGCGAGCAGGTTGACCACGTGCAGCAGGACCCGACGGTCAGATGGTGCCGCTTCCATGGCCGATGTGAGCCGAGCGTTGAAGTCGGTGGGCTGGAACCCGCTGGAGGTGAGGATGCCGTCGACGGAGAAGCCGCCGCGGTAGCCGAGGCGTTCACGTAGCCCAACCCCGATCCGCTCGGTATGGGTGACGAGATCGGCGGCATCGTCGAGCAGGGGAACGGCACCGGCGCAGAGGAAGGTCCCCTGCCCGGGGCGGGGCAGCGTCACGAGTTCCATGGGCGGGAACGGGGTGCTCCTGGTGGTGAGGGCCAGCCCGTGCAGGCGTACCGGGATCCCTTCGAGGAGCGGCATCAACCGGACCCGCCAGGTTCCGGATCCGGCGGTGGGGATGGTCGTCGGTGGTGGGCCTTCGCGCCACCACCAGATGCCATCACCGCCGGCGGACGGACCGGCACCCCTGGGCTGGCAGGAACAGACGACTCCGGTGCCCTGGTCCACCATCGCACCCAGCACGGCGAGGTGAGCGGTGCCGTCACCGACGACCGACGGTGCCCGGGGCACCCCGGCGGCGTCCCACAGCGTGTCGACCACGGTCTTGTCCTCGAACAGCCGCCACGCGGGCTGCCTGACGCCGAACCGTCGCCGGGTCCCGGCCCTCGGCGGATCGAGCGGGTCGGGCATAACGAGTGTCGCAGTGTGGTCGGGGTCGAAGGCGTCCGCCGCTTCGGCGAGCCAGCCGGAGCCGTCGAGCCCGCCGATCGTGTGGTGCTGCCACGCGAGGTGGTCGGACGCGCCGCGTAGTGTCCGGGGCCGGACCTCGGACGGTGCGTCGTCCAGGGCGATGGCGAGACACCGGGCCGGGCCGAGCAGGTCCTGCCAGGCTGCCGCGTCGTCGGCGCGTCCGCAGAGGACGATCAGCTTGCCGTCGGGTAGCAGTTGGGTGATCGACATGCCGGGGTGGGTCATCGGCGTTGCCGCCAGGGTCGGTCTGTCCGCTGCAGGATCAGGTTCGCTGGTGTCTCGTGGACGAGTTCATAGGTGTCCGGGCCGAGGTGGCGGTGGATCGTGTGGCGGTGCCGGTCGGCGTGCTCGTCGTCGAACTCGACGATGACGACGCTCGGCCGGTGCCGGGTGTGGTCGAAGGAGTCCCAGACGTCGAGTTCGGTGCCCTCGACGTCGATGCTGAGCAGGTCGATTTGCTCGATGCACCACTGGCCGAGGAGGTCTTCCAGAGGCCGGCAGGCGACGAGGATCTCCTGGTAGTCGGTGCCGCGCCGCTGCAGGCCGGACCACGACGGCTTGTGGGCGTACATGCCGAACGGCCAGAGTCCGGGGGTGGCGGACACGGCGCAGGTGTCCACGGCACAGCAGCGGTCCCGGAGGCGTTGGTGGTTGCGGGGGTCGGCGTCCACGCAGAGTCCGCGCCAGCCCCGGTTTTCGAAGTAGAGGCTGTTGCTGCCGCGTACGCCGTCACCAGCGCCGACGTCGACGAATACTCCGTGCGCCGGGAGGTGGTAGTTCTCGGCGAGCCAGCGGTCCTCGCCCCACTGTGAGTGGTACGGCGCTGGTTGGGTGTAGGGCAGCATCGCGGTCATCCCCTCCACCGCTTGATCAGGTCCTGCTCACGGGCATGATCGAGCCACCGCTGTGACCAACTGCGCCGTAGCGCCTGCCAACCGAGTGCGTCGGTGATGCTGTCGGCAAGGGGGCGGAGGGTGAGACCGGCGTCGGTGGCACGGCTGTTGTCGACCGACATGAGAGCCAGTTCGGGGCTGCTGGCGGGCAGCCACAGCGGGATCTCGGTCCACGGTTGGAGGCGATGGGCGAGGGCGAACTCTTCGCCGACGCGACAGGGGGCAACGGCTCGGCCGGCGCTGGTCAGGACCGTGTCCACCAGGGTTTGGGCGGTGGTGCGGGCACCGGCGACGTTGACGACGCCGGTACGTCGCCGGTCGATGGCGTCGCGCAGGAACCGGGCGACATCGAGGGCATCGATGAGTTGGATGGCCTGGCGGTCGTCCATCGGGACGAGAACGTCGCCGCCGCGCAGGGCGCGTTCGAGCCAGTAGGCGAGGCGTTCGCTGTCGTCGTACCGGCCGATGACTAGGCCGAGGCGGGCGGTGAGCAGCGGTACGTCGGTCCGGTTGAGACGACGCCGGAGGTACCGCTCGCAGCGGAGCTTGCGGGTGGCGGAGGCGCGTACCGGGTGGGAGACGTCAGCCGCGATGGTGGGTGCCCGCTCGGTCAGGCCGTGCCGGCCGAGTGTCCTGCGGTAGACCCCGCAACTGGAGACGAACAGGTACCGGCCGATGCCATCGAGCAGGGGCAGGACCGGTCGCAGGTCGTCGACGTCGCGGGCGCTGGTGTCGATGACAGCGTCCCAGGGTTCGGCGAGGACGGCGGCTGCTTCGATGGTTGGTGCGCGCCGGTCGGTGAGGACGTGGCGGCTGATCCCGGCGAAGGGTGACGGTGACCGGCCCCGGTAGAGCACGGTGACGTCGTCTCCACGCCGGAGGCATTCCTCCACGATGTGCCGGCCCACGAACCGGGTGCCACCGAGCATGAGGATCTTCATCGCGGTGCCCCGCGTTCCGGCCGGGCGGGGCTGTACCCGAGCACGAGCAGCCGGCGTGGGTGACCGGAGGTGTTGGGTCCGCTGGCGTGGACCAGGGCGGCGTCCCAGACCAGTACCGTGCCGGGCGCGGCGACCAGTGACACGGCCGCCGTGTCGGGCGCGGCGGCGTCCGGTACGACGGGCCCCTGGTTGTCCGTCGGGATCATCTCGATGGTGCGCCGGTGGCTGCCGGGCCATACCCGCAGCGCGCCGGCCTTCTCGGTGCAGGGGTCGAGGCAGACGGCGACGGTGAGCACCCGTGGGTAGCCGCGTGTCGCGTAGTAGGCGGCGTCGGTGTGCTTGCGGACCTCCTCACCGAGCACCGGCAGCGCCGCCCAGCCTCCGGCGATGTCGACGGTCTGCTTGTACATCAGTTTGTTGTCCATCAGCGTCGGGGGCGCACCGAGCAGGTCGGCGACGACAGCGCGCAGCGCATGGTCGTCGGCCACCGTCGTGGCGGTCGGGGACAGGTCGACCACGGGCTTGACCTTGAGGACGTACGGCTTGCCGCTGGCGAGGCGCCACCAGGTGACGCGCGGGTCGAGCGTCCTGGAAGCCACCATCCGGGCGAGCCGACCACCGAGAATCTCGTCGGCCTCGACGCGGAGGTCCTGGATGGTGGCGGGCGGAATCAGGTCCGGCAGGACGAGGTACCCGTGCGAGGCGAACCGGTCGATCTGCTGCGCGGTGACCGCCGGCGCGATCGGGGGAGTCATCGGGCACCGCCCTTCGTGGCGATCGGAATCAGGAAGTCGCGGCTGGGTTTGGTCCAGTGCAGTGGGGTCTGCTCGGCCGGCATGGTGTGCGGGTGGGCGGTCCACTCCGCGAAGTGCCGGTCGAGGACCGCGCGGCGGGCCGGGCTGATCGCGGTGCCGCTGTGGAAGAAGCTGAACCGGCCACCGGGGCGCAGGCAGGGAATCGCGAGGTTGGCGACAAACTCGGCGAAGTCCAGGTCGGCATGGCCGTCCGGTGGCCAGGTGTCGTACATGATCGCGTCGAAGGCACTGGTTGGTAGCCTCACGAGCTGCCACGGGTCGACGTGCACCCGCATGGGTGTGTCGAAGGCTTCGACCAGCCGCATGCGAGCGGCCAGGGCCACGCCCGGATGCGGTTCGATCGCGGTGTACGAGCCGACCTCACGCTTCGACAGCTGCGCGGCGAACACACCCAGGCCGAGTCCCACCTCCAGCACGTCGGGACGGCTGAAACCCTCGGTGAGGTGGGCTACGTGCTCGCCCATCAGGTCGGCTTCGGCGAAGAACATCACGTACTGCGAGCCGATACGTAGCCCCTCCGCGTCGATGACCGCAGGCTGGTCGAGGAGGGCGGCGATGTGCCGCTGGTGCACCCTGGACAGGACCTTGCGCGTCACAGCGGCACCCCGTCCCGGAACCGGGCCAGCGGCTCGGTGGCGATGAACCGGGCGACGAAGGTCGGGGCACCGGCGACGGCGCCTCGCACCACCTCCTCGATCTCGGTCACGGTGAGCGCGTCGACCTCGCGGTCCACCGAGACCAGGACGTGGGCGGGCGCGTCGAGCTGGCCACCGTTGCGGGCGGCGATCGTGACCTCGGCGTACACCGAGGTTTCGGCCAGCACCCGCTCGGCGGCCTCGGCGGCGAGCGCGGTGTAGATCTTGCCAGCGTGGTGCACCGGGTTCTTGCCGGCCGGCGCTTCACCGCTCGCCGGGCGGAGCGGCTCGATGACCCCGCTGTACCGGTTGCCGCGCCCGACCGCGCCACAGTCACCCTTACCGAGAGAGGTACCGAACGGTGCCAGGTAGCCGCGACCGGGGACGTCCTTGGTGTTGAGATGCAGCGACAGGCCGGTGACGTGCCGGGCTCGGGGCTCCTGGTCGAGCAGCGACTTCAGCTCGGCGGACACGACGTTCTGCGCCTCGGCGAGCGAGGCCCGGTACACCGGCCAGGAACCGACCAGCTCGGGATGGAACGGCACGGCGGCCGTGACCTCCAGCGCCGAGCCGATCCGGACCACCATGACCTTCACGTCGGTCCCGGCAGCCGGCACGGCCTGCCGGAACGCTTCGGCGGTGAGCCGGCGTTCCAGTCGTATCGCGAGATCGGCGGCGAGGCTGCGCCGGCTGGTGCCGACGCAGACGACGGTGTCGTTGGCGACGGACTCGGTCGCGAGCACGGTGTTGATGTCCGGTGCCGCGTCCGGGCGGTAGAACCTCCGGTCGTGGTCGACGGCGGTGCCGCGCGTGTTGTTGATGTGCAGGCGGAGGTGTTCGAGGATGCGGCGATCGCCGAGCGCGGCCGGGAGGATCTCGAGAACGACCCCTCGGAAGATCTCCTCGATCGGCACCTGCGTGGCACCGACCTGGTCGGTGATCTTCCCGAAGAGGTAGCAGTCGGCGGGCTTGAGGATGTCGAAGCCACCGAAGCGCACGTCGGCGGCGGCACCGACGAGGTTCACCTTGTCGACCCAGTGGTTGGGGATGGCACCGAACTCGCGCAGGCACCAGGACGAGTAGCGCTGGGAGAAGGCGTCGGCGACCAGGTCGGCGAGGCTGTCCGGGTGGCCGACTCCCTTCCGTTCGGCGACGTCGAACGGCTGGTCGTCGGGGTCGACGCAGGCGTGACGGATCGAGATTCGCATGGGGATGCCCTTCGGGTCAGAGGTCGTCCGGGTCGACGCCCTGTTCGGGGCGGACCGGAGGATAGACGAGGTAGGACAGGCACTGCGACAGGACCAGCACCCGCTTGGCGGGACACGGCTCGTTCACGTCCGCAGGCTGGAAGGTGCCGTCGTAGAGGTTTCCGTAGCCGGTGGGCACGGAGGCGCACCGACGCACGTCACCGGTGACGGTGACCTTGAATGAGGTGACACCGGCGGTGCATGCCTGGCCCCGGAAGGAGAGCATCCCGTCGAGGTAGGGCCGGTTGAAGACGTACTCGCCGGAGTTCGCCAACACCAGGGCCTTCTGCTCGTCGGTGTAGCCCTCCGGGTAGCGGACGCCCTCGTACACACCTTTGAACACCTTGGCCCGGACGTGGTCCACACCCAGTTCGCGCAGCCGGTCCAGGTCGGCGGCGAACCGACCGAGCAGCGGCGGGTAGAGCACGTACAGGGCGGTCACGTCGAACCCGCCGCGCCGCAGGATCAGGTAGTTGCGGGCGTAGGCGTCGAGTTCCAGCCCGCGGAGCTCGCGTTCGGGCTGGTGGATCGCGGCGACGATCTTCGCCACCCGGCCGGCCGGGACACGCTCGGCGAACTCCGCCACATCGTCCGAGGCGAGGTTGGTGTTGATGCTGATGAAGTGGTTGCCGGCCAGCCCCCGGCACAGCTCGACGAAGCCGGGGAACATGAACGGTTCGCCACCGGACATGTGCACCAGGCAGACCTTGCCCAGCTCGTCGAAGCGCCGGACCACCAGCTCAGGGGTCGGCTCGTCAAGGTGCTTGCGGTTGAGCACGTAGCGGATCTGCGGGTGGCAGTACTCGCAGAAGAAGTTGCAGCGGTTCGTCAGGTGCCAGTCGAACTCCCAGTCCCATGGCGGTTTGGTCTGGGTCATCGCCGAAGTACGCATCAGGTCCTCCGCTCGCCCGTCGGGGATTCACCCGCCGGCGCAGCCCTGCTGGCGGTGCGCCGGCGGGGACGCATTCAGCAGACCGCGAACCGATACCGCACGGGCAGTGGATGGAACCGTCAAGAGCGTCAATTCCGTGGGCCGAAGCGGTCAACACGATCCGGCACTGTCGCGGTACTGTCGGTTGCCCCTGCGGAGGAGTCGATGGGATTGCCACCCGACCGCACCAACCAGACCCTCGCCGCGCACATGACCGAAGCGGGCCTCACCCCGCGTACCCTCGCGCGGGAGATCAACCGCCTCTTCGGGGCTGGCACGCTCGCCGAAACCGCGCCCTACCACTGGCGCGACGCGGGCGGCATCCCCCGCCCGCCGCTGCCGGCGCTGACCGCGTACGTCATCTCCCGCCGCCTCGGCCGCATCGTGACCGCAGGGGACCTCTGGCCTGGGCAGCCCGACAGCGCGGATGGCACGCTGGTCATGGCGGCCAGCACCGGCATGGACGGGCCGTGGACACTCGCGAGCACCATGCTGGTCGCCGAGGACTGGCTGTTGGGAGGACTGGTGGATCGGAGAATGTTCCTCTCCGTCTCCGGGGCCGCCCTCACCCAGGCCGTGAACATTTACCTCGGCGTACACCTACCGGCCGACGGGGCCGCGCTCCCGACCGCGACACCCGACGACCCGCTCGTCGACCAGATCGAAGCCAGCGTGCCGCGCCTTCAATTGCTCGACGACGAGCGCGGCGGCGCGTCCGGCCTCGGCTACGTCGGCGCCCAAGTCCGTGCGGTCCTGCTCGTACTCCGCGACGGCGGCCACACCGACGCGACCACCCGCCGACTTCTGGTCGCCCTCGCCGACCTCGCCCAACTCGCCGGCTGGAAGGCGTTCGACGCCGGACAGCAGGGTCTCGCCCAGCGCTACTTCTTCACCGGCCTACGCGCCGCCCATGACGCCGGATACCGGGCCATGGAAGCGCACATCCTGGCCGACCTTTCCTTCCAGGCTGCCTCACTCGGCGACGCCGACGACGGCCTGCGCCTCGGCAGCGCCGCCCGCCGGGTCGCAGGCCGGTCCCCCGCGAGCGTCCAGGCCTCCGTGCTGTCCCGCCTCGCATACGCCCACGCCGCCGCCGGACACGTCGAGCAGTGCGAACGAACCTGGGCAGAGTCCCGCGACCAGCTCGCGAAGCGGCATCCCGACCGCGACCCGGAGTGGATGTACTACCTGACCCCGAACCACCTCGACTGCCAGGCCGGCTACGCGATGATCCTCGCCGGCCGCCAGGTGGTGGCCAGCGGCAGGGGAGCCGACGGGCGGGCCCTGCTCCGCAAGGGCGAGGCACTCCTGCGCACCGGGGCCCACGCCCGCCGGCCGGACGTCCCCTACCAACGCCGTGCCCTCTACGAAGGTGCCTGGCTCGCGCTCGGCTACACCGCTCACGGCAAACTCGACGACGCCTGCGCGGTGACCCGGATGGCCCTGCCGCGGCTCGACCGGGTCCGTTCGCCTCGCAGTACCGCCCTGCTTATCACGCTTGCCCAGGAACTGCGGCGACGGAAGCGGAACCAGAGCGTCGCCGACCTGCTCCCCGACCTTGAGAACGCGCTCGCGCGCCAACCGGCCTGACACTACGGTCGACCGATGAGCCGTACCGATCTCGACGCCCTGATCATCGGCGCCGGCGTATCCGGCCTCACCACCGCCGTGTGCCTCGCCGAAGCCGGACTGCGGGTGAAGATCTGGGCAGCCGAGCCATCCGAGCGGACCACCTCGTACGCTGCCGGGGCGATGTGGGGTCCGTACCTTGTCGAGCCCGTCGACCGGGTACGGGTGTGGAGCGCTCAGACGCTGGACGTGCTGCGGCACCTCGCCACCGACCCGGCGGCCGGGGTGCGGCTGGTCTCCGGGATCGAGGCGTCCCGCACGCCTGTCGAACCGCCCGAGTGGGGCAGCCAGCTCGACGGGTTCCGGATGTGCGAGCCCGGTGAGCTGCCAGACGGCTTCGCCACCGGGTGGCGGTACACCGCCCCGTTGGTCGATATGCCGGTCTACCTCGGGTACCTGCGTGGGCGGCTGGAGGCGGCCGGCGGCGAGATCGTGATCCGCCGGGTTCGCTCGCTTGGTGAGGCCGTTGGTGTGGCCCCGGTGATCGTCAACTGCTCCGGGATGGGTGCCCGTGATCTCGTACCCGACCCCGACCCCGACCTGACTCCGGTCCGCGGGCAGCTCGTTGTGGTCGAGAATCCCGGCATCACCGAGTTCTTCTCCGAGGACACCGGGCTCTCACCGGACCTGCTGCACTTCTATCCTCAGGGCGAGACTCTCGTTCTCGGCGGCACCGCCCAGCCCGGTGAGTGGAGCCGGGAACCCGATCCGGAGACGGCCGCAGCGATCGTTGCCCGCTGTGCCGACGTCGAGCCTCGCCTGCGTAACGCGCGGGTCGTCGAGCACCGGGTGGGACTACGCCCCACCCGGCCGTACGTCCGGGTCGAAGAAGAGCAGCTTGGTGACGTGAAGGTGGTCCACAACTACGGCCATGGCGGGGCTGGCCTCACTCTCTCCTGGGGCTGTGCCTTCGAGATCGCACGTCCAGATCTGATCGTCTGATACAGCCCGCCTCGCGATCCTGTAGTGCTTGCCATTCCTCCGAGACTTACCTGCCGGCCCACTCGTTGGTGAAGGTCTCCATCTGGCGGACGACCAGGTCGACGGTGGCGCGGTAGTGGTCCGGTCGGGCCAGCAGCCGGCGGATGTGGCTGCGGAGCTTGGCGTGTACCGGCTCGCGGGAGAACCAGCCCACCGTGATCGACGACTGCATCGACTTGACCAGCTCCCGGGCGATCTCCGCCAGGGTGCCGACACCCATAAGCTCCGTGCCCGCATCGTTCTGCGCTACGACGTCGTCGTGCGGGCCGCGCCGCGCGTACGTAGACCCCTCCTTGGCCAGCTCGACCAGCTCGATCGGCCGAGACGCCAGCGTTCGCCAGTTCTGGCAGGACGTCGACCGGGCGGTCGACGCTCGAGGGGCGTTGCTGACGGCGTTCGATCAGATGGCTGCGTTGGTACGGGACTTCCACACCCAGCAGGCGCAGGCGCGGGGCGATGAACGCCAGTGGCGCGCTGGCGTGACCGCCACCTGGGCCACTCACGTGGCGACGGGTGACTGCGGGTGTGGGACGGTGGTCGTCGGCCGGTGGACCGGACAGGGGACCCGCGCGCTACGTGAGGAGCTCCGGATGACCGTCCACGACTTTGCCCGATACCTTGGGGTGGTGCCCGTGACGGTTTCCGGCTGGGAACACCGCCACACGTCCACATCACCAGCGACGATGGCCGCACAGGCGGCTCTGGACGAAACGCTCACGCTCGCGGACAGCAACGCCAAGGCCCGGTTCCTGCTGCTCCTCGACACCCCGAACCACGACGGGTAAGCCTGCCGGATAAGCGGTGAGGGCTGCATGGCACGACCGACACGGCGCGTGAGACGGCAAGGCTTCCCCGCCGCGCCCGGTCGGCGGCATGAGAGCACATTCGCTGGCGGTCACGAGGCAGCCTTTGGCTTGCACAGACAGCGTCTGGTGGCCTCGTGTTGCGGAATAATACTTCCATGGGTTTGTTGCGGCCACCTACTAGGACCGGTGTGCGGATCGCGGGTGACAAGTATCAGTGGCTGCACGCCTGGGAGGCCTGCGTGGCTGCGCTCACCGATCGAGCGGACGGCTCGGAAAACCCCGTTACCGCAGTCGGAGTGGAGGTCGCCGGAGCCGGCAATCTGGACGATGTTGTGCGGTGCCGGCGGGAGCCGCCCCACTCGTACAGCCAGATCAAATACGCGGTCGATGCGAGAACCTCCGTCGGCACCGACTACCTGCTCCGACCGAGCAACTCCGGCGGCCCGTCTGTTTTGGGAAAGATTGCTGAGGCGTGGCGGCGGTTGACCGCGGATGGCGCTCCTGTCGAACTGGCACTGATCACTAACCGGAGTCTGGATTCGAGTGATCCGTTGGTATCTCGATGCGACGCTCGGACCATGCTGCTAATGCCCGGAGCCAGTGAGGGAGGGCCAAATTCGGCGCAAGGGATGGCCCGTCGTCGGTGGGCAGAGGCCACCGGCCTGAGCGAAGCCGAGTTGCTGGAGTTACTCAAGGTTCTCCGGTTCGATGCTGGTTACCCGGTTCCTCGACTGCACGCCGCGCTTGCAGCACAGATGCGCGCCATCGGACTACCTGCAGAGGACAAGGACATTGAAGCCGGGGCGAACTGGATCGCTCGCCAAGTCCAGGCCGGTTACACCGAGCTGGACCTGACCGCTATAGATCAGGCTGTCGCCGATCTGTGGCCCCAATGCCACCTGACGCTTCGAAACGATGGTCAGGCCTCCCGCTCGCCCCTTCGGCTTGACATGCCAGAACTCGATTCTGTCGATTCTCTGCTCGCCTTCGCCAATACAGCCATCACGCGTGTCGGTCGCGACCGCGAGCTTTTGGAATTGCGGTCCTTCCTGGAGTCGGAATCAGCCTTCTCGTGGTGGTTGTGGACTGGCCCCGCTGGCGCGGGCAAGAGCCGCCTGGCCATCGAGCTCTGCCGCGCGGTGTCGACAAGCTGGCACGCGGGATTCCTGCGCGAGGACCAAGAGAGCGCCCTCGAAAATATCCAGCCAACTCGACCCACCCTCGTCGTGGTCGACTACGCAGCGGAAAGGAGCGAATGGCTCTCCGATGCGCTCTTTCGCCTCAGCAGGCGCGCCCTGAGCGCACCCGTACGTGTGCTTATCTTGGAACGCCGTGCCGACGGCCCGTGGTGGAATAGGGTGCAGCGTACCCACCGCATGGAGGAGTCCTTCCAAATCCAGGCCTGCAACTACGCCCTGCAGCGGGAGCTCGGCGGCTTGTCCCGCCCAGAGATCCGAAAACTAGTCAAGGTCGTCGCGGAGCGAGCCGGGTCTACGCTTTCGTCGACGAACGTCGAAGATATTGCCGACCATTTGGAGAAAATCGATCCTGCGCGCCGTCCCCTATTCGTGCTGGTCGCCACGATGGACTGGTTGGACGAAAAGGACGTCAGTACGGACCGAGACGCGGCGCTGCGACGCCTGATCGCACGTGCAGAGGGCCAGACAGCTCAAACCGTCACCAACTCAGTGAACGCTCTGCACGTGCGCAACGTACGCACTTTCGCTACGGCACTAGGCGGCGTTACAGCCGACGCCTACGCCCAAATCATGCATACCCCCCACCCGCCAGTGGGACTACTGCCGGATGTATACAGCGACTTTCATCCGGTATCGCTTGACGATCTCTTGAACGGACTCCGGCCCGATATTCTGGGCGAGCTATATGTACTCGACCGGCTTGCCACTACAGGCGTTGAACAACTCGCAACAGGGGCACTGCTGCGCTTGGCGTGGCGAGCAGACGAAGAGGCGTATCGTGCCTTCGTCGAACGCGCTGCCGGTGACCACAAGGACCACCCCCAGCTGATAGATTTGCTGGACGCGGGCGACTGGACTGCCTCGCCAATGTTCTGCGCACGCATGGCGGTAAATATTATTCCGCTCCTCCAGCGTAGCGAGCACCCCACCCTCGTTTGGATCTTCTCCCGCCTTGATTCCGCGCGCCAATCCAACCCCATGCAGGCGCTCGAGGAAATTTCGGCGACCGCACGTTTCCGGCTTGCCAACCTCGTCCTCAACGAGGGCAGCACCGACCGCGCCAACATGCTCTACACGGACGCGCTAGCGGCCTGCAAGCCTGGCTGGGAGGTTCGCTTCAGCATATTAAACAACCGCGGTATAACCTGGCTGAAGCTTAACGACCGCCGCAGCGCTATGGCAGACTTTGCCGCGGTCATCGAGACAGCGTCCGCGACGGACGAAGTTCGCGCGTGCGCGCTTAACAACCGAGCCGACGTCTTCGACGCCGAAGACGATACCGATTCCGCTATCGCAGACCGCACCGCCGTACTTGATTTGGCAGAGACAACGTACAACCGGCGGTTCATCGCACTCGTCCGGCGAGCTCAGGCATGGTGGAAACAAGGAGACCAAGGGCGCGCCTATGAGGACATTATCTCCATCCTGGCAATGGACGACATCGCGACGGAGCAGAAGATGGCAGCACGGCTCCAGCGTGCTGAATGGTTGGCCGAGGCTGGCGCAGACTCCGACGCCCTAATTGATCTCAAGATTGTGATTGCATCCAGGCGGAACTTCGACGGGGTCGAGGCCCGGAGTCGACAAATCGTCACCAGCCTGCAAACGGGGGGACCCGTTGACCGATAGGTAAGGCCACGCGACTCTACGAACGCCGTTGGTTCGAGATCCACTGAGAGCATGGCACCTTCATGCCTCGTCTGTCTACGCACGCTCCTGGGCGTGATCGGATGCACCAATCTCGGCATGAGAAGGCGTGGGCGTGACTTCGCCTGCTCGGGGATCTCGCCGTCTGTGAGTGGGGTCGCGGGTATCGGGAGGGTAGTGCCAGATCAGGCCGAGGTCGAAGGCCTGTCGGCTGAGCACGCCTTCGCGCTGTA
>NZ_QXEC01000017.1 GCF_003583405.1 Micromonospora radicis | reverse complement strand
TCGCAACCGCACCCCACGCCCCGACGAACACCTCCTCAAACCGATCCAGCAGCTCATCCAGTCCGTCAACGACACCCTCAAGGGCCAACTCGACCTCGAACAACACGGCGGACGCAGCATCGAAGGCGTCGCGGCACGCATCGCGCAACGCCTCCTCGCGAAGACCGCCGCGATCTAGCACAACCGGACCACCGGCCAGCCCACCACCAAGTCCCTGATCCCCTACGACCACTGACCAGACTTCGGACTTACTCGTCTAGCACCGTTGTCGCCCCGGCCATCGGGGCCGAGGCGACAACGGCGCGCACAGGGGTCAGCTGCGCGGCACGTTCATCCGCTCGGGGATGAGTTCGTACCGCTCGGGGTCGATGTCGTTCAGCGTCCCGTCGGTGATCGAGTCGATGATTCCGAAGAGGCCGTCCTCGACCTGCTTGGTCAGCATCCCGTGCTGCTTCTGGCCCCAGGACTGCGTCTGCCCACGCGTCTCGAACAGAATCGTCGCGCTGCCCCGGAGGGCGAACGAACCCAGCGCGGTACCGGGCAGGTTCGTGTTCTGCGGGTAGAGCGTCACCTTGCTCTGCGGCGAGTTCCCGGACTGGAGGGCGTCGTATACCGCGACGTTCACCCGGCGCGACGCGTCGTAGTCGAACTTGGGCCAGTCGCCGTGCTGGGCGGGGTTCGTGATGAAGCGCCCGGAGATGGAGAGGGTGGTGTAGTCGTCCATTCCCACGCCGGTGTAGCAGGCGGCCTGGTTGTGCAGGTCGACGAAGACGTCGACCGTCCCGAACTCCTGCTCCAGCGCACGGTACACGTCCCGGGCGGTCTGCGCCTCCGGAGTGATGTACCAGCCCGTGGAGGCGCTGTTCCCCGGGAAGTCACCCGCCTGCGGCACGTAGTCGAGGTTGGGGTTGAAGTCCCGGTTCACATCGAATCCGCCGAGTCGGGTGTTGTAGTTCCAGGCCGTTCGCGCCCCGGCGAGCTGCGGGAAGTCGGCGACCACGTCGCTCCAGGTCCGCGCGTTCTGCCGAGTCACCAGTTCGCTGCCGTCGGGATTGAGCTTCGGTACGGCGACAATCGTGACCGCCTTGCGAATCTCCGCCGACCGCTTCGAGTTGTTGCCCAACGTGCGAAGGGTGTCGAGCAGGGCGGCCGTGCCGTGCATCTCGTTGCCGTGGATCTGGCTCTGCACCATGACGACGGTGTCGCCCTCGCCGACCCGAGCCGTCCAGATCTCGCGACCGTGGTTCGAATAGCCGGCGACGTCGACACGCACCGTGCCGTTGCTGGACTGTTCGATCTGCCGCAGGCTCCGGCCGAGTTCCTCATGGCTGACGAACCCCTGGACCGACTTGTTCCCGGTCTCGTTTCCGCAGTGCGACTCGAGCGGTTGGGCGGCGGCCGGCCCAGTGAGCGAAACCGCTACCCCGGGGATGCCGATGAGTAGCGCGGCGGCGACCGCGACGTGGCGCTTGACCCGACTTGGTGACGCTGTCGGCATAGCTTGACGCATGGAAAGCCCTCCACAGTGATCGGGTGGATCTAGCTCGCCACCTAAGCACAGGAGAGTGCGCCTAGCAATGGATCGCTGTTGGATCGGGCACCGTTTGATGGCGAATGTCGGAACAGCGGAGGCGCGCTATGTCGCGCCGTTTACCCCGGCCGTCGTGTCGTCTTCTCTTTCGGCGGAGATTCGAATCTCAAGTTTTCCGCAATTATTGCCGACCAAACCGTCGGAGGCTCTTCCCCGTGGCTATTGTGCCCCATTCGGCCGTCGTCGCGGCCAGGCGGTCACCAGGGTTACGCGAGATCTGTTCCTACGATTGTAGGAGATTCGCTGCGCCAATCTGAACATCTGTACGCAACCACTTCGTTCGATGGTGCGAAGCTCTCCCCGACGTCCATCGTCGAGCGCCACCGACGCCGCGCGCCTCGGCTGCCGGTACTCGGGGCGCGCGGCGTCGCCGGGCAAGTGGCGCGCAGCCGAACGGGACGAGGTCGCGCACGGGCGCGTGGGCGGTGTTGTGCGCGGGTGCGGGTCGCGCAGAGGCGCGCGGGCGGGGTTGTGCGCGGGGTGTGTCGGGCGGGTTGTGCGCGGGGCGGGGTTGCGCGCGGGCGGGCGGCGCGGTACGCCATGCGTGCGCAGATCGGCCGATGGTTCCGGGTGCCAACCCGGCGGCGATCTGAAAGTCGAGGATGGAATGGAATTCTTGACCAGTCCCGAGCTGTGGATCGCGTTCGCGACCCTGCTCCTGCTGGAGATCGTGCTGGGCATCGACAACGTCGTGTTCATCTCGATCCTGTCCGGCCGGCTGCCTGAGCACCAGCAGGCCCGGGCCCGGACGATCGGCATCTCACTCGCCCTGATCACCCGACTGCTCCTGTTGGCTTCGCTGTCCTGGATCATCGGGTTGACCGCGCCGCTGTTCACCGTGCTCGGTCAGGAGATCTCCGGGCGGGACCTGATCCTGCTGCTCGGCGGGTTGTTCCTGGTCGGCAAGGCGACGTACGAGATCCACGAGCATCTGGAGGGTGCCGACCACGGCCGGTCGAACAAGAAGGTGGTCTCCTTCGGTTCGGTCATCGCGCAGATCCTGGTGCTGGACGTGGTCTTCTCGCTCGACTCGGTGATCACCGCGGTCGGCATGGTAGACGAGCTGGCCATCATGGTGGCCGCCGTGGTGATCGCGATGGTCATCATGTTGGTGTCGGCCGGTGCGGTCAGCGCCTTCGTCAACCAGCATCCGACGGTCAAGATGCTGGCCCTGTCGTTCCTGCTGATCATCGGGGCGAGCCTGATCGCGGAGAGCTTCGAGCAGCACATCCCGAAGGGCTACGTGTACGGCCCGATCGCCTTCTCCATCTTCGTGGAGTTCCTCAACCTGCGGGTACGGGCGCGGCAACGCCGCGAGCAGGAGCGCCAGCCGGTGCAGTTGCACCCGACGTACGTCAAGAACGCCCCGGCGCGCCCCGAACCGGAACCGGCGGAGGCGACCCCGGCCGGCTGACCTCGCCCGCCGGACCGGGAGCCGAGGCGCGACGTCGGCGGTGCACCGCACGGGCCGATCCGGACGCCGCACGTACCCGACAGGTGCGTGCGGCGTCCGTCGTCTGTGCGCCGTCGGTCGTCTGTGCGCCGTCGGTCGGCGCGGTCGGTCACCCGGGGCGAGTTACTCGCGCGTAACTTTTTCATTGACGTTTCTAGATTGTTGCGGGCATTATCGTTGCACGGTCGATCGGACACACCCACCTCCACCCCGGCAACCCCGGGCTCCCCCCCATGGGAGGTGCAGCGATGCTGCTCCGAAAGGCTGTCCCCGTTCTCGCCCTCACCCTCGCCGCCGTCCTGACCGCCCCGGTCGCTGCCGCGGCCACGCCCGCCGACCGGGCAGCCGACACCCCTGCTGCCGACCGGGTCGCAGTCACTCCAGTCGCAGTCACTCCGCCCGGCGGCGGGGCGGCAGCGGCCACCGGGACGCCGCCGGTCGGCGGCGTCGACGACGCACTACGCGCGCTCGCCGGTGCGAACCCGGTCATCGTCGTCGGCGGGCTCAGCGGCTTCGCCGCCGTGTACGAGCCGCTCGCCGCCCGGCTGCGCGCCGACGGCTACCAGGTCTGGATCTACGAGTTGCCCCAGCTTGGGCTGGGCGACATCACCGTCTCCGCCGCCAGCCTGCGTGGCTTCGTCGGGCAGGTCCGCTCCGCCACCGGCGCGGCGCAGGTCGACCTGGTCGCCCACTCCGAGGGCGGCCTGGTCAGCCGCTACTACATCAAGAATCTCGGCGGCGGCGACGCTGTCGGGCGCTACGTCAGCCTGGGTACCCCGCAGTACGGCACGTACGTGGCCAACATCGTCGCGTTCCTCGGTCTGGGCAGCTGCGCGGGCATTGTCGCGTGCCAGCAGATGACGATCGGCTCGTCGTTCCTGGCCGCGCTCAACGCCGGTGACGACACGCCGGGTCAGGTCCGTTGGACCACGGTACGTACCTGGCAGGACGAACTGGTCCGCCCGGTCGACAACGCGAGGCTGGCCGACGGCGCGACCAACGTGCTGATCCAGTCCAGGTGCCCGCTGCGTGTCGTCGGTCACCTCGGCCTGGTCATCGACGGCACCACGTACTCGATCATCCGCCAGGCCCTCCGCGACCAGCCCATCAACCCCTCCTGCCTGGCCCTCTAGACCCCACCCCCCTCTCCCTCCCACGCCCCACCCCTCCACCTCGTCGATCTTGCACTTGCTGACGTGATGAATGCCGCTTGAAGGGTCATCTCGGCGACCGAAAGTGCAAGATCGACAAGCCGAGCGGGCGGGGGAGGGGACGGGGGCTGGGAGGGCCGAGCGGGTGGGGTCTAGGCGGCGGTGGAGAGGGCCTGGTACTCGGGGTCGGTCAGGTCGACGTGGGCGGCGGCGACGTTCTCCTCCAGGTGGGCGACCGACGAGGTGCCGGGGATGGGGAGCATGACCGGGGAGCGACGCAGGAGCCAGGCCAGGGCGAGCTGGGCGGGCGTGGCGCCGTGCTCGGCGGAGATCTTGTCCAGCGGGCCGCCGGGTCGGGCCAGGTCGCCGGTGGCGATCGGGAACCACGGGATGAACGCGATGTCGTTGTCCTCGCAGTACGTCAGCACCTCCTCGGCCTGCCGGTTGGCCACGTTGTAGAGGTTCTGCACGGAGACGATCGGGGCGATCCGGCGAGCCTGCTCGATCTGCTCGACGGTCACCTCGGAGAGCCCGATGTGCCGGATCTTGCCCTCGTCGCGCAGCAGCGCCAGCTCGCCGAGCTGGTCCTCCAGCGGCACCTTCGCGTCGATGCGGTGTAGCTGGTAGAGCCCGATGCTGTCCAGGCCGAGGTGACGCAGGCTGAGTTCGCACTGTTGGCGCAGGTACTCCGGGCGGCCCACCGGGCGCCAGTCGCCCGGGCCGCCGCGGGTGAGGCCGGCCTTGGTCGCGATCACCAGATCGTCGGGGTACGGGTGCAGCGCCTCCTTGATCAGCAGTTCGGAGACGAACGGCCCGTACGAGTCGGCGGTGTCGATGAACGTCACGCCCAGCTCGTAGGCCCGACGCAGGACCCGTACCGCCTCGGCCGGATCCTTCGGGTCGCCCCAGACGCCCGGCCCGGTGATCTGCATCGCCCCGTAGCCGAGCCGGTCGACGGTCAGGTCGCCGCCGATCCGATAGCTGCCGGCGGCCTTGGCGGGGCGGGTGTCGCTGTTGCTTGTCATGGCTCATTCCTATCGCGTCGCGTGCCGTCGGCGGCCGATCCGGTCATCTGCGGGTACACGTTCCCCCTGTGCGCCGGATCCGCCCTCGTGAGGGCGGCCGGTTCGCGGGCGGGCGGACGCGACCCGGGCCGGATCGGCGGAGCGTCCGGTACGTGCTGCCGTTTCGTGGCAGGCTGGACGGTGCCGCCCCGCGCGCCGCCGCCCCGCGCCGTCGCCCCGCGGAAGGGAACCTCATGGCCACGGAGCCACGCCTCGACTTCGCGCTCGACACCTACGAGTGCATCGTGCTGTATCCCGGCACCGCCGGGCGTTCGTTGCCACCCGAGACGATTCGGCAGCTGCAGGCCGAGCACGCCGAGCACATGCAGGCGTTGCAGCGGCGGGGGATCATCCTGGTCGCCGGCGCGGTGGACGGCAACGACGCCCGGGAGCCGGACCCGCCGCTGGGGTTCGGTCTGGCCCGGACCGGCTCGGTCGACGATGTGCGCAGCGTGATGGAGGCGGACCCGGCGGTGCAGGCCGGGCTCTACCGGGTGGACGTGATGACGTTCCTCTGCCCGGCCGGCTCGCTGGAGTTTCCGCTGGTCAAGATGGAGAGCTGAGCTCCGACGGAACTCCTTCGATAGGTGGCCGCATGGTCGCCTTCGGTCATCGACCCGGAGCGGCTCGGCGCACCCTGGCGCCGGGGGCGTACCATTCCCGGCGCGCGGTCGCTGTCGCCCGCCACTCGATGTCCGGTGCGGTACCGCCCGCCGGCTGCGTGCACATGCCGCCTGCCGTTGGACAATTGTTCCGCTTTGCGCAAGGGGTCGGCCCGTGGTCCGACCTGGAGGAGAGACTAGCCTGATGGGCGTGACACGCCGCGCGAAGATCGTCTGCACTCTTGGCCCCGCCACCTCGTCGCCCGAGCGCATCCGTGGGCTCGTCGAGGCCGGCATGAACGTGGCGAGGCTCAACTTCAGCCACGGCAGCCACGCCGACCACGAGTCGGTGTACCGCCTGGTCCGGGAGGCGTCCGAGGCGGCCGGCCAGCCGGTGGCGATCCTCGCCGACCTGCAGGGACCGAAGATCCGACTCGGTCGGTTCGCCGACGGCCCGCACGAGTGGCGCACCGGCGACTCCGTGGTGATCACCGGAGACGACGTCGTGGGCAGCAAGGAGCGGGTCTCCTGCACCTACCGGAAGCTGCCGCAGGAGGTCAAGCCGGGTGACCGGCTGCTGATCGACGACGGCCGGGTCGCCGTCGAGGTCACCGACGTCACCGGCAACGACATCCGGGTACTGGTCACCGAGGGCGGCCCGGTCAGCAACAACAAGGGCGTCTCGCTGCCCAACGTCGACGTCAGCGTGCCCGCGCTGTCGGAGAAGGACGCCGACGACCTGCGTTTCGCGCTCGGCCTCGGCGTCGACCTGGTCGCGCTCTCCTTCGTCCGCTCCGCCGACGACATCAAGCTCTGCCACGCGATCATGAGCGAGGTCGGCGTGCACCGACCGGTGCTGGCCAAGGTCGAGAAGCCGGAGGCGGTCGACCATCTCGAGGCGATCGTGCTGGCCTTCGACGGCGTCATGGTCGCCCGCGGTGACCTCGGCGTCGAACTGCCGCTGGACGAGGTGCCGCTGGTGCAGAAGCGCGCCGTGCAGCTCTGCCGGGAGAACGCCAAGCCGGTCATCGTGGCCACCCAGATGCTCGACTCGATGATCGAGAACTCGCGGCCGACCCGCGCCGAGGCCTCCGACGTCGCCAACGCGGTGCTCGACGGCGCGGACGCGGTGATGCTCTCCGGCGAGACCAGCGTGGGCAAGTACCCCGTGCTCACCGTCAGCACCATGGCCAAGATCGTGACCACCACCGAGGCCGGCTCGATCCTGGTGCCCCGGCTACAGCACGACCCGCGTACCCACGGTGGTGCGCTGACCGTCGCCGCGTCCTCGATCGCCCGGGCCATCGGGGCCAAGGCGCTGGTCGCCTTCTCACAGACCGGTGACACCGTGCGCCGGCTCAGCCGGCTGCACTGCGACCTGCCGCTGCTGGCCTTCACCCCGGTGCCCGAGGTGCGTTCCCAGCTCGCCCTCTGCTGGGGCGTGGAGACGTTCCTGATGCCCTTCGTGCAGCACACCGACGACATGTTCCGCCAGGTCGACCAGGCGCTGCTCGGCCTCAACCGGGGCAACCCCGGCGACTACGTGGTGATCGTGGCGGGCAGCCCGCCCGGCACCCCTGGCTCCACCAACACCCTGCGGGTACACCAGCTCGGTTCGCTGGTCGACGCGGCATCGGCGCGGGCCCTGCAGTGAGTGACGGCCAGGCGATCGTCGGCCAGGCCGCCGTCGACCAACTGCTGGAGGTTCTCGACCTGGCGCCCACCGGCGCCAGGTCGTTCCGGGGGATGAGCCCCCCGGTCGGGCCCCAGCGGGTGTACGGCGGCCAGGTCGCCGGTCAGGCCCTGGTCGCCGCCGGCCGGACCGTGGACCCCGAGCGGGTGGTCCACTCGCTGCACGGCTACTTCGTGCGGCCCGGGGATCCCGCCGAACCGATCCAGTACGAGGTGGAGAACATCCGCGACGGGCGGTCCTTCTCGGTACGCCGGTCGGTGGCGCTACAGCACGACAAGCCGATCTTCTTCATGTCGGCGTCGTTCCAACGACCGGAGGAGGGGCTGGACCACCAGGCCCCGGTCCCGCCGGACGTGCCCGGGCCGGAGCAGGTGCCGACCATGTCCGACCGGCTGGCCCGCTACCCGGAGCGGTTGGGCATCTGGGGGCAGATCCCGCGCCCCATCGACGTACGGTATGTCGGTGAGCCCGGCTGGGTACGCCCCGGCGACCGGCCCGCCGACCCGCACCAGCGGGTGTGGATGCGCATCGACGGCAAGCTGCCCGACGACCCGCTGCTGCACGCCTGCGCCCTGACCTATGCCTCCGACCTCACCCTGCTCGACTCGGTGCTCTCGGTGCACGGCGAGGTCTGGGGCCCGGGCGGCGTGGTCGGCGCCAGCCTGGACCACGCCCTGTGGTTCCACCGGTCGTTCCGCGCCGACGAGTGGTTCCTCTACGACTGCTGGAGCCCGTCGGCCTCCGGCGCCCGGGGCCTGGCCACCGGCCGGATGTTCACCGTCGACGGGCAGCACATCGCCAGCTCCGTCCAGGAGGGTCTGCTGCGCCGGGTCGGCGCCTAGCCGCCGGCTCGCTCCGCCGCGTCGGTGCCCGGTCCGCCCCCACCGGTCGACACCCTGCCGCCGGTTCCGGGCCGACCGGAGGAGGGGTGATCGTCCGGGTGGGGTGACACGCCGACTAGCCTGTCCGACATGCGTCTCTCCGCCCGGGTGGACTATGCCCTTCGAGCGGTCACCGAGTTGGCCTCGGTGTCCGGCTCCGGTCGCGGCCGGCCGGTGACCGCCGACCAGATCGCCCGAGCCCAGGAAATCCCCCCGAAGTTCCTCGAGAGCATCCTGCTCCAGCTGCGCCGAGGCGGCATCATGCAGGCACAACGGGGTCCCGAGGGTGGCTACTGGCTGGCCCGCCCGGCGGAGGAGATCTCCCTGGCCGACGTCATCCGGGTGATCGACGGTCCGTTGGCCCACATCCGGGGGCAACGACCCGAGCACCTCGGCTACCACGGCGCGGCCCGCGCCCTGCAGGACGTCTGGATCGCCCTGCGCGCCAGCGAACGGCAGATCCTCGAACTGGTCACGGTCGCCGACGTCGCGCAGGGCACACTGCCCGAGCGGGTGACCCAACTGGTGGCCGACCCCCGCGCCTGGACCTGACCCGCGTTCCGGACCTGACCCGCGTTCCGCATCTGGAGCACCGCCCGCCCGGGCCGGACGTGGCGGACCGCCGGCTTGTCCGGGCGTCGGCGGGGCGGGACAAGCGCGGGCGCGGTGCGGGCGGTGCGCGGGTGGTGCGAGTTGCGGTGCGGTGCGCGGGCGGTGCGGTGCGAGTCGCGGGGCGCTCGAACAGGTGACCCGAGGGTGTCGTCTCACTGACCGATCAGGCACTTGACCGCGGGCCCACCCATACCGCATTGTCGACCAAGTCGATAGGAGTTGCCTAAAAGTCTGGGGGCGGCCGTGCGCAAGCTACTGGTCATCGCGCTGGTGGGGCTCGCCGCGCAGTTGGTCGACGGTTCACTCGGCATGGCGTACGGGCTGACCTCCTCGACGCTGCTGCTCATGGTCGGTGTCGCCCCGGCCGCCGCGTCCGCCTCGGTGCACCTGGCCGAGATCGGCACCACCCTCGCCGCCGGCGCCGCGCACTGGCGCTTCGGCAACGTCGACTGGCGCGTGGTGTTCCGGATCGCCATCCCGGGCGCCGTCGGCGCGTTCGCCGGCGCCACCTTCCTCAGCGCACTCTCCACCGAGACCGCCGCACCGTGGATGGCCGCGATCCTGTTCACGCTCGGCGCGTACCTGTTGATCCGGTTCTCCCGACCGCTGCGCCGCAGCCCGGCCGCCGGCCGGCTGCGCGGCCGTTTCCTCGGACCGCTCGGCCTGGTCGCCGGATTCGTCGACGCCACCGGCGGCGGGGGATGGGGGCCCGTCGCCACCCCGGCGTTGCTGGTCAGCGGGCGGATGGAGCCACGCAAGGTGATCGGCTCGGTGGACACCTCCGAGTTCCTCGTCGCCGCCGCGGCCAGCCTCGGCTTCCTCATTGGACTGGGCACCGAGGGTTTCCTGCTGCCGATCGTGCTCGCCCTGCTCATCGGCGGCCTGATCGCCGCCCCGATCGCGGCCTGGCTGGTCCGCATCGTCCCGGCCCAACTACTCGGCGCGGCGGTCGGCGGCGTGATCGTGCTGACCAACGCCCGCGTGCTGATGCGCAGCGCCGACCTCGGCGGCTCCCTGCCGGTGCTGGTCTACCTGCTGCTGGCCGCGGGCTGGATCGCCGCGCTGGTGCTGGCCGTCCGGCTCGTGCTGCGTGCCCGTCGCCAGCGTGCGCTCGTCGACGCCGCCCTGACCGAGGTACCCGCGACCGATCCGGACCCGGCCGGCTCCGTGGCGCTGCCCACCGAGGAGCCCACCACGCCGGTCGGCGCCCTCTCCGGCGCCGACCGCTGACCGCCGCGTCCGCCGGGCGCTGAACCAGCGCGCCGCCGGATCACCCGACCGTTTCCGCCACCCGCGACAGCAACTCCCACGCCTCGTCGACATGGGCTTCGGCGGTCTGCGGTGCGCCGACGGCGAGCCGCAGCGTGTAACGGCCGGCCACCCGGGTGTGCGTCAGGTACACCCGACCGCTGCCGTTGACCGCCGACAACAGCTGCTCGTTCGGCCCGTCCGCACCCCGCAACCGGAAACACACCAGGCCGTACGGGTGCGGCGTGACCAACTCGAACCGCTCGTCGGCGCGTACCCGGTCGGCGAACCGGGCGGCCAACGCCACCCCGGAACGGATGTGCTCACGCAACCCCTCCACGCCGTACCAGCGCAGCACGAACCACAGCTTCAGCGCGCGGAAGCGCCGCCCCAACGGCACCTGCCAGTCCCGGTAGTCGATCACCGCACCGGACTCGGACGCCGCGTTACGCAGGTACTCCGGCAACACGGTCAGCGCCTCGACCAACTCCGTCGAGTCGGCCACCCAGAACGCGTCGCAGTCGAAACCGGTGAGCAGCCACTTGTGTGGATCGAAGCAGTAGGAGTCGGCGTACTCCAGACCGGCGTGCCCGAACCGCAACTCCGGGCAGACCGCCGCCGCCCCCGCGTACGCCGCGTCGACGTGCAGGAACACCCCGTGCTCGGCACAGATCGGGCCGATCTGCGGCAGCGGGTCGATCGCCGTGGTGGAGGTGGTGCCCACGGTCGCCACCACCAGGGCCGGCACCACACCGGCAGCCCGGTCTGCCTCGATCGCCGCCCGCAACGCCACCGGCGACATGGCCCGGCTCTGTGGATCGACCTCGACCAGCCGTACCCCCTCGGCCCCCAGCCCCGCGATCCGGGCCGCCTTCTCCACCGACGAGTGCGCCTCCGTGGACGTGTACACCCGGTACCGGCGGTCGACACCCACCTCGCGCCAGCGCCCACCGGCGGCCCGGTGTACGGCGACCAGGGTGGCCACCAGGGTCGCCGAGGAAGCCGAGTCCTGGATCACCCCACCACCGCGACCGGCGGACCGGAACCGGGCCGGCAGATCCATCGCCTCCGCCAGCCAGTCCAGCATCACCGTCTCCAACTCGGTGCAGGCCGGCCCGGTCGACCAGAGCATGCCCTGCACGCCGAGTCCCGCGCTGACCAGGTCGCCCAGCACGCTGGGACCGCTGGTGTTGGCGGGGAAGTAGCCGAAGAAACCGGGATGCTGCCAGTGGGTGAGCCCCGGCGCGACCAGCTTGTCCAGATCGGCCAGTACGGCCTCGACCGGCTCCCCGCCGGCCGGCGGCCCCGCCGGCAACCCGGCAGCCACCGCACCCGGCGGACCCTGGGAGGTCACCGGCCGCTGGGCCAGCGACGCCCAGTAGTCGGCAATCCAGTCGACCACGGCGTACCCGGCCTGCCGGAACTGCTCCGGCGTCATGTGCGACGTCACCGGGGAAGTCGACCAAACCGTCAGCGTGGTGGCAAGGGACCGGTGGCCATCGGCGCCCGGGCCCCAGCGGCGCGGGCAGATATCCACGCGTCCGCCTACATTGACCTGAGCCGGCGAAGCCGGTAGGAACAATGGGAAAAGGCACCGGGCCGCAATCGCGGAATCCGCACAACTGCGACCCGGTGCCCCACACCGCGGCACCCCCGACCCGTCCCGACCGGGGAGTGCCGTACCACCACCGGATATAAAGTTAGGCGCCGTCCGCGTCGCCAGGGTGACGCCATCGTGAAGATCGTGTTTCGTGCCACCGGAACCGCTGTGACCTGGGACACCACGCCCGGACGCCCCTGGGTCACGACTCCGCTCAGCCCCGCAGACCCTCGGCCACCTCGGTGGCGATCAGCTCGAACGAACGCACCCGGTCGGCGATGTCGTACACCATCGTGGTCAGCATCAACTCGTCCGCACCGGTCCGCGCCAGCAACTCGCCCAACTGCCGCCGCACCGTCTCCGGCGAACCCGTCGCCTGCCCCACCCGCCGCTGCGCCACGAACTCCCGCTCGAGATCGCTGTACGGGTACGCCGCCGCCTCCTCCGGCGTGGCCAGCGGCTCCGGCCGCCCCGAACGCAGCCGCAGGAACGACAACCCGGCCGGCCCGGCCAACCACTCGGCCCGCTCGTCGGTCTCCGCGCACACCGCGTTCACCGCCACCATCGCGTACGGCCGCTCCAGCCACCGCGACGGCCGGAAACTCTGCCGGTACAACGCCAACGCCGGCACCGTGTGCTGCCCACTGAAGTGGTGCGCGAACGAGAACGGCAGCCCCAACGCGCCGGCCAACTGTGCACTGAACCCACTGGAACCCAGCAACCACACCGCCGGCCGCAGACCCCGCCCCGGTGTCGCCGTGATCCGCCCCGACCCGTCCGCGTCGAAGTAGTCCATCAGGTCCGCCAACTCCCGCGGGAAACCCTCGGCCGACAACCCCTCCATCGTCCGGCGCAACGCCAACGCGGTCACCTGATCCGTACCCGGCGCCCGACCGATACCCAGGTCGATCCGCCCCGGATGCAGCGCCTCCAGCGTGCCGAACTGCTCGGCCACCACCAACGGCGCGTGGTTGGGCAACATCACCCCGCCCGACCCGAGCCGGATCCGGCTGGTGTGCGCCGCCAGGTGCGCGATGAGCACCGCCGGAGCCGACGAGGCGATGGCCGGCATGTTGTGGTGCTCGGCCACCCAGAACCGGCGGTAACCCCACTCGTCGGTACGCCGGGCCAACTCGGTGGTGTGCCGCAACGCCTCACCAGCGGAGGCACCGGCCGCGACGGGGGCGAGGTCGAGAACAGACAACGGTACGTCGATCACACGGCACCCCAACCCGGCCCGTGCCGGACTTGTTCCCACCCGCACCCCGACGTGATCAACCCAACCCGCGCGCCTGCTCGAAGATCAGGCTGGTCTGGGTGTGCTGCACCGCCGGATCCACCGCCAGATGATCCAGTACGAAGTCCCGCAGGGCCTCGGCCGAGGCGGCCCGGACATGCAACACGTAGTCCTCCGCGCCGGCCACGTGGAACACCGACACCACCCCCGGCAACCGCACCGAACGGGCCCGGAACGCGTCCACCGCAGCCCGTGCGTGCTCGGTCAGCCGTACCGACACCAACGCCTGCAACGGCAGGCCCACCGCCGCCGGATCCACCTCCGCGTGGAACCCGCGAATCGCGCCGCTGTCCCGCAACGCCCGGGTACGCGCCAGGCACGTCGACGGCGCCACCCCCACCCGCTCGGCGAGCGCGTTGTTCGGCAGCCGCCCGTCGGCGGACAACTCGGCCAGGATCGCGCGGTCGGTCTCGTCGAGCGCCGCGAACGGCCGCACTTCGTTCGATGCAAGGGGCATGCCGCCATCCTCCACCGAACATGGCCGACTCATAAAGGGATTATGGCGAATGATGTTCGAAACTATTGCCTCTGCTGGACGTGTTGTTCGATCCTTGCCGCATGATGACCGTGGACACCCGAGCCGTGCACGCCGGCCGTGACGACCTCGCGGCCCTGGGCGTCCACGTGCCCCCCATCGACCTGTCGACCACCAACCCCCTGCCCTCGGTCGACGCCGGCGGCGACGCGTACGAAACCCTCGCCACCGGCGGCACCCTGCCGGCCGGCGCCAGCCCGGTCTACCAGCGACTCTGGAACCCGACCGTCGCCCGCTTCGAAACCGCCCTCGCCGAACTGGAGGACACCGCCGAGGCGGTCGCCTTCGCCAGCGGCATGGCTGCCCTCACCGCCGCCCTGCTCGCCGCCACCCGCGACGGCAAACGCCACCTGGTCGCCGTCCGCCCCCTCTACGGCGGCACTGACCACGTCCTCGCCACCGGCCTGCTCGGCACCGAGGTCAGCTGGGCCCGACCCGACGAGGTCGCCGCCGCCATCCGCCCCGACACCGCCCTGGTGATCGCCGAAACCCCGGCCAACCCCACCCTCGACCTGATCGACATCGCCGCCCTCGCCGACGCCGCCGGGGACGTGCCACTGCTGATCGACAACACCGTCGCCACCCCCGTACTCCAGCAACCCACCCGCCACGGCGCCCGGCTCGTCCTGCACAGCGCCACCAAGAGCATCGGCGGCCACGGCGACGTCCTCGCCGGCGTACTCGCCTGTGACCCCGAATGGGCCACCCGACTGCGCCAGGTCCGCGCCCTCACCGGCGCGGTCCTGCATCCGCTCGGCGGGTACCTGCTGCACCGCGGCCTGCAGACCCTGCCGCTGCGGGTCCGCGCCCAGCAGGCCGGCGCGGAGAAACTCGCCGCCTGGCTCAGCGACCACCCCGCCGTCACCCGGGTACACCACCCCGGCCTGCACGACCCGGCCGGGCTCGTCGGCCGGCAGATGTCCGGCCCCGGCAGCCTGCTCGCCTTCGAGGTACGCGGCGGAGCACCCGCCGCCGCCACCGTCGCCGGCGCCTGTCGGCTGATCACCCACGCGGTCTCACTCGGCGGCGTCGACACCCTCATCCAGCACCCGGCATCGCTGACCCACCGTCCCGTCGAAGGTGACGCCAGGCCCGACGGCGGCCTGCTGCGGCTCTCGGTCGGCCTGGAGGACCCCGAGGACCTGCGTACCGACCTGGCCCGGGCACTCGCGGGTAGCTGACCCGGCCGCCGCTTCGCCCAGCACCTCCCAGCACCTTCCCGGTGCGCTGCGTACGGGGCCACGTCGCGCCGCTCCGGCCGGTCACGACTTCGGGCCGACGTGCCGGTCCAGGGTGGCGACCGCCTCGCGGCGGGCGATGGAGAGGCTGTTGCGGCGGTTCATCCGCCACGCGATGCCGAGCAGATCGAGTGCCCACTGGCAGAGCGCCCCAATGTCGGCGGACTCATTGATGAACAGGTAGCGGGGATAGACGTACTCCTTGCCCCGGACGGTGAACCGGTTGGCGAACCGGGCACCGTCGGAATGGAAGACCCCACGCAGCAAATCACCGGCGACCGCCCTGACGATTTGCTCCTGCCAGTCGGCCAGGACGATCGGCCGCTCGGGTTTCCGGCCGGGACCGTGTTGCAGCAGCAGACATGGCCGGTGTTTCCCGTGGCTCTGCACGCTGGCGCAACCCTGGTGCCGGACCCGCTGGACCTTGGTGGCGAGCACCGTCCGCATCGCCGTCTCGCAGGCGTCGATCAGGCCGGGCCAGGGCGTTGGTGCACGAGATCCGAAGGACCGGCACCCGTGCGGAGGTCACGAGATGCCCGTCGCCGAGATAGCGGCCGAGCAGATACGCGTAGTCGTGCACCGGGATCTCGACGTTCGCCTGGCAGCGGAAGCAGCGATAGGCGGTGGCCCCGCATCTTCGGCTCGGCGTGCGCCGTGCACCATTGGCGCACGGTCGCATGAGGCAGGCCGACACGGCGCGCGACGACTGCGACGGTTGCCCCGGCCAGATACATCTCACGCGCCCGGGCGCGTACATCGGGAGGGTGCACGGCGCTATCGTCGGAGGGCGGTATGACGTTTTCGGTGTCCCCGGTGGGATTCGAACCCACACTGTCGGAGGTTTGAGCTCCGTTTCTCTACCGATTGGAATACGGGGACATTCTCGCTCAACGCCTGTCGCGTCGACCCATAGGTTACCCACTACGCTAGGGACGGCGACACCCGGTACCGCGGGTGTCGGGGCTCAGACTGGTGGGAGTGGCTCGTGGCCGAGACGCAGACGGATGCCGCGCGCAGGCGGGTACTGATCGCCGAGGACGAGGCGCTGATCCGGCTGGACCTGGCCGAGATGCTGGCCGAAGAGGGCTACGAGGTGGTCGGCGAGGCCGGTGACGGCGAGACCGCCGTCCGGCTGGCCGAGGAGCTCAAGCCGGACCTGGTCATCCTCGACATCAAGATGCCGATCATGGACGGGTTGGCCGCCGCCGAGCGGATCGCCGGTGCCCGGATCGCACCGGTGATCATCCTGACCGCGTTCAGCCAGCGGGATCTGGTGGAGCGGGCCCGGGCGGCCGGTGCGATGGCGTACCTGGTCAAGCCGTTCCAGAAGAGTGACCTGGTGCCGGCGGTGGAGATCGCGCTGTCCCGCTACGCGGAGGTCGCCGCGCTGGAGGCCGAGGTCGCCGGGCTGACCGACCGGCTGGAGGTCCGCAAGACCGTCGAGCGGGCCAAGGGCGCGCTGATGACCACGTACAACATGACCGAGCCGCAGGCGTTCAAGTGGATCCAGCGCACGGCGATGGACCACCGGATGACCATGAAGGAGGTCTCCGAGCGGATTCTCGCCGAGACCGCCGGCGGCGAGGTAACCCAGCCGGCTTCCTGATCACCCGGCGTCGGTCCGCGTCGCAGCGGCGGGTGCGCGGGGGTGTCCCGGGTGTCGCCCGAGGTCTAGCATCTGGCGCCATGGACGCCTCGCGATCCGCGTCGACCCGGTGGTTGCAGGCGTACCGCCCGGGTGGGGCTCGTGGCCGGCGGTTCCTGGCGGCGGTGTGTGCCGTGGTGGCGGTGGGGCTGGCCGGCTGTCCGGCGCCCGGGGGATCCGATGGTGATCCGGCGCCGGCGCGGCTGCACTGGCAGCGGGTGGAGTTGCCGGCGCCGGCCGGGTCCGGGCGGGTGGTGCTGCGCGATCTGGTGTCGTGTGCCGGGCACTGGTACGCCGCGGGTGCGGTGGCGGATCCGGGCGGGGCGACCCGGCCGGCGGTGTGGTCCAGTCTGGACGGTGCGGTGTGGCGGTCGGTGCCGGTGGTCGCGGATTCGTACTACGGCCGGCAGAGCGTGCTGTTCTCGGTCGGCTGTCGGGGCGGGAGTGTCGCCGCGGTCGGCGGCAAGGTCGGCGGCGCGCACGGTAACCCGCGGATGGGCACCTGGTGGCAGCGCGGGGACGGCACGTTGGTCGAGGTGCCGGCGTCGTTCGAGCTGTACGGCGGGCCGAAGGCGGTCAACGTCTCCCGGCTGGCCGGTGGCGCGGCGGGCTGGATGATGGTGGGCAACCGGGCCAGTGGTGCGGCGGCCTGGGTGTCGCGGGACGCCGCGGAGTTCGCGATCGTCGAGGGGGCGCCGGGGCTGGCCACTGACGACGCGGGCGTGACGTGGGCGTTCGATGTGGTGTCCGGGCCGTCCGGGTGGTTGGTGGTGGGCGGGATCCTGGCGCCGGGGCGCATCGACCGGGATCCGGCGGTGTGGACCTCCGGTGACGGGCGGGTGTGGCGGCGCACGGTCCTGGCGGGCACCGCGGAGTACGAGGAACTGCAGCGGGTGGTCCTGGTGGACGGGGTGCCGGTGGCGGTGGGGTTGCGCGGTCGGGTGTTCGGCGCGTGGCGGCAGGACGCGGCGGGTTGGGCGGCGGTGGGCGGGTTCGGCGGGGTGGCCGGCGGGGTGCCTTCGGTGGGTGGCCTGGCCGTCGCCGGGGGGCGGGTGCTGGCGGTGGTCTCCGACGGCGAGCGGTACGGCGGTTGGTTGTCGGTGGACCGGGGTGCGGGGTGGCGGCCGGTGGAGTTGCCGGTGGCGGCGCCGGTCGGTGCCGGTCGTGGGGTGGGTTTGACGGCGGCTGGCGGGCGGTGGTGGTTGGCGGTCGACGACGGCGCAGGGACGTCGTTGTGGGTGGGGCGGTCGGACGCCGAACCGGAATGAAGTCTCACGACTACTCTCGGTAGTTTCGGTCGGTGACGGCGCGTGGTCGTGGCGAGTGTTTCGGGCGGGTTTCGGGGCTCCCCGGTGCCCTTGGGCCGAGCGTCCCAGCTGGCGGACCGGCGGGGCTTAACGACCGGTCAGCGGATTGACCTGTTACGGGAGTGGCCGCATTCGAGGCCGTCTTCGTAACGGTTTCGCAGACCCCGCCTCAGCCCCTTCCGAGACCGTATGAGTGTGGGTACGCTCCGCCATCACGAGCCGTAATGCAGGGGGCACCCTTGCCGGGTCGGTGGTGACGGGCCGTGCTCCGTCGTCGCCGTCGGCCAGGTGCCCGCCCTGCTTCTGGAGGAGGGTCAGAAGCCGTGAGGCGAAGCTATTCAAGGGCGCTGGGTACTGCCGCGCTCGCCGCGGTGCTGGTCGCCGCCGCCGGGTGTCAGGATGCCGGCGGTAGCGGCGACAACACCGCGTCCGGCGACTGCGGTGGCAAGATCGCCATCTTCGGTGCGTTCACCGGCGACAACGCGGGTCTGGTGCTGCCGTCGCTGAACGGCGCGAAGCTGGCGATCAAGCAGCACAACGACGCGAACGCCGACTGCCAGATCGAGATGGTCGAGTTCGACACCCAGGGTGACCCGGCGCAGGCCACCCCGGTCGCCAACCAGGTCGCGGGTGACACCTCGTTCCTCGGGGTCATCGGTGGCCACTTCTCCGGCGAGTCGGACGCCACCATGCCGGTCTACGAGGCCGCCGGTCTGGTGATGGTCGCCCCGTCGGCGACCCGTACCGACCTGACCGCGAAGGGCAACAAGTCCTTCTTCCGCGTGGTCGGCAACGACGGCACCCAGGCGGGCGCCGTGGCGACCTACCTGAAGTCGCAGAACGCGCAGCGGGTCTTCCTGATCGATGACGCCAGCGCCTACGGCGCCGGTATCACCGCCGAGCTGACCAAGAACCTGGGTGCCACGGTCGCCGCCAGCGACAAGATCCAGGAGCGGCAGTCGCAGTTCGAGGCGACGATCTCCAAGATCAAGGCGGCGAACGCCGACTTCGTCTTCTACGGTGGCTACACCCGTGAGGCCGCGCCGCTGGTGCGCCAGATGCGTGGTGCCGGCGTGACCGCGAAGTTCATCGGTCCGGACGGTCTGTACGACCCGGCCTTCCCGGCCGGTGCCTCCGGTGGCGCCGAGGGCTCCATCATCACCTGCCCGTGCCTCCCGGCCGACAAGGCCGGTGGCACCTTCACCGCCGACTACCAGGCCGCCTACGGTCAGGCGCCGGGTTCGTACGGCGCTGAGGGCTTCGACGCCGCGCAGATCTTCGTGGACGCCTTCAAGGACGGCAAGAAGACCCGCGCCGAGATCCTCGAGTACGTGAAGAACTACGACAAGCAGGGCGTGTCGAAGTACATCAAGTTCGCCGAGAACGGCGATGTGGACCCGTCCCGCGTCGTCATCTGGTCGTACGAGATCAAGGGCACGGCGTTCGAGCCGCTGCAGGAGCTCAAGCTCAGCTGACGAACAGTATCGGAGTGCGGCCGGGGTGATCCCCCGGCCGCTCTCGATGCAAGGAGACCTGGTGAATTTCGCGGACCTCTTCGGCCACATAGGCCAGCACACCGTCGACGGGTTGTCCAAGGGTGCGATCTATGCCCTGATCGCTCTCGGCTACACCCTGGTGTACGGCGTCCTGCGCCTGATCAACTTTGCCCACTCCGAGGTCTTCATGGTCGGCACCTTCGCGGTGCTCGGCCTGTGGACCGCCTTCGGCGTGCAGAACAACCCGCCCATCGGCCAGGCGATCATCTTCCTGGTGCTCGGCCTGATAGTCGCGGCGATAGCCTCCGGCGGTACCGCCCTGGCGATCGAACGGATCGCCTATCGCCCGCTGCGGCGCAAGAACGCCCCGCCGCTGATCTTCCTGATCACCGCGATCGGTCTGTCGCTGGTGCTGGTGGAGATCTTCGGCCTGGTGCTGCCGAAGCTGCTGGGAGAGGCGGTGCCCTCGATCTTCGGCCGGGCCCGGATCATCCTCGGCATGCCGACCATCATCGAGCAGAAGACGCTCTTCACGGTCCTCAACACCTCGATCACCAACATCCAGCTGATCGTCTTCGTGAGCGCTGTGGTGATGATGGCGATGCTCGACTGGTTCATCAACCGCACCCGGTACGGCCGGGGCGTGCGGGCGGTGGCGCAGAATCCGGAGACGGCGGCCCTGATGGGTGTCAACCAGGAGCGCGTGATCATGCTGATCTTCGTGCTCGGTGGCATCATGGCCGGCGCGGCGGCGCTGCTGTGGAGTATGCGGTTCGGCTTCACGCAGAGCAGCATCGGCTTCGTGCTCGGCCTCAAGGCGTTCACCGCGGCCGTCCTCGGCGGCATCGGTAACCTGCGCGGCGCCCTGTTGGGTGGGTTGTTCCTCGGCATCGTCGAGGTCTACGGCGCCACCATCTTCGCGTCCAACTGGGAGGACGTCATCGCCTTCGTGGTGCTGGTCATCGTGCTGATGTTCCGGCCGACCGGCATTCTGGGCGAGTCGCTGGGGAGGGCCCGAGCATGATCGACAAGATCCGAGACCTGGACCGGCGCCGGGCCGGCGCTCTGCACTCGGTCGGCGACCGGTGGCGGGCGCTGCCGAAGTGGCAGCGCGGGCTGACCTTCGTCGCGTTCGTGGCGTTCATCTACTACCTGCCCCTGCTGGGCATCCCGGGCCTGACCTGGCTGCGTACCGACTCGATCTCGGGCGGCAGCAACTGGGCCGGCGTGCTGTTCACCTGCGCCGTCTACGTGCTGGTGGCGATCGGTCTGAACGTGGTCATCGGCCTGGCCGGTCTGCTCGACCTGGGCTACATCGGCTTCTTCGCCATCGGCGCGTACGCGGTGGCGTTGTTCGGCTCGGTGAACTCGCCGGTGGTGAAGTGGTTCCAGGCGGAGTTCGACCTGCCCCCCACCTGGGCGGTGACCTGGGCGATCTGCGCCTTCATCGCGTTGGTGATGGCACTGATCTCCGGCGTGATCCTGGGCTGGCCGACGCTGCGGCTGCGCGGCGACTACCTGGCCATCGTGACCCTCGGCTTCGGTGAGATCATCCGGATCGTGGCCCGCAACATGGAGGGCGTCACCCGGGGTCCGCAGGGCATCTCGGCGATCCCCGGGCCGGAGGGCCCGCCGTCGCCGGACAACCAGATCTTCGGCCTGATCGACATCAAGCCCTGGTACTGGCTGGCGATCACCGTCGTGCTCCTGATGGTCTTCGCGGTCCGCCGGCTGGAGAACAGCCGGGTCGGCCGGTCCTGGCTGGCCATCCGGGAGGACGAGGACGCCGCCGCGGTGATGGGCGTCTACCCGTTCAAGTTCAAGCTCTGGGCGTTCGCCATCGGCGCGGCGCTCGGCGGCTTCGCCGGCTTCCTGTTCGCCAGCCGGTACGCCTTCATCGACCCGACCCAGTTCAACGTGAACCTCTCCATCCTCTTCGTGGCGATGGTCGTGGTCGGCGGGTCCGGCAACATGGTCGGCGTGTCGGTCGGCGCGGTGCTGCTGGCGTACCTGCCGGAACGGTTCCGGGAGATCGCCGACTACCGGTGGCTGGCCTTCGGTCTGGCCATGGTGCTGGTGATGATCCTGCGTCCGCAGGGTCTGATCCCCAGCAAGCGGCGGGCCCGCGAGTTGAAGGACCGCGCGGCGGAGGCAGAGGAGGCGCCCGCTCATGTCTGACGAGACCAACAACCCGGTGGCGCCGAAGATCCCGACGCAGCCGGTACCGGCGAAGAACCTGCTGGAGATCGACGACGTCACGCTCCGCTTCGGTGGCGTGGTCGCGCTCAACGGGATCAGCTTCGAGATCAAGGAAGGCGAGATCCTCGGCCTGATCGGGCCGAACGGCGCCGGCAAGACCACCTGCTTCAACGTGATGACCGGGGTCTACAAGCCGACGTCGGGTGCGGTCCGGTTCCGCGGTGAGCGGGTCACCGGTCGTAAGCCGCACCAGATCAGCCGCCTCGGCATCTCCCGGACGTTCCAGAACATCCGGTTGTTCCCGGAGATGTCGGCGCTGGAGAACGTCATGGTCGGGACGGACTCCCGGCACAAGACGAGCGTGCCCGGCGCGCTGTTCCGGCTCTACCGGGTGCGCCCGAAGGAGGAGGAACTGCCGCAGGTCACCGCCTCCGGCGGGATCGTGCGGACCTGGCAGCAGGTGCGACGCGGCTTCGCCAAGACCTTCGGTCTGTCCCGGCACATCCTGGAGGAGCGGGCGGCCGAGGACAAGGCGATGGAGTTGCTGCGCTTCGTCGGCATCGCCGACCGGGCCAACGACGAGGCGCGCAACCTCCCGTACGGCTACCAGCGACGACTGGAGATCGCCCGGGCGCTCGGCACCGAGCCGAAGCTGCTCTGCCTGGACGAGCCGGCGGCCGGGTTCAACCCGGCCGAGAAGGAGGAGTTGCTGGGGCTGATCCGCCGGATCCGGGACAAGGGCGTGACGGTGCTGCTGATCGAGCACGACATGCGGCTGGTGATGGGTGTCACCGACCGGATCGTGGTGCTGGAGTTCGGCAGCAAGATCGCCGACGGCCGGCCGGAAGAGGTCAGCCGAGACCCGCGGGTTATCGCGGCGTACCTGGGGGAGCCCGCCGATGCTGCTTGAGTTGAACGACGTCAGCGTCTCGTACGGCCGGATCGAGGCGTTGCACGGCATCAGCCTCACCGTCAACGAGGGCGAGGTGGTGGCTCTGATCGGCGCCAACGGCGCCGGTAAGACCACCACCATGCGGGCGATCTCCGGCACCCGGGCGCTCTCCGGTGGTCGGATCACCTTCGACGGCGAGGACATCAGCAAGCTCCGCGCCGACCTGCGGGTGGTCCGGGGTCTGTGCCAGTCCCCCGAGGGGCGGCAGATCTTCCCCGGCATGACGGTGCTGGAGAACCTGGACATGGGGGCGTACACCCGGCGGGACCACGCCGGCATCGCCGCCGACCTGGAGAAGGTGCTGGAGCTGTTCCCCCGGCTGCGCGAGCGGCGCAAGCAGGCCGGTGGCACGCTCTCCGGTGGTGAGCAGCAGATGCTCGCCGTCGGTCGGGCGCTGATGAGCCGGCCGAAGCTGCTGCTGCTGGACGAGCCGTCGATGGGCCTGGCCCCGATGATCATCCAGCAGATCTTCGACATCATCGTGGAGATCAACCAGCAGGGCACCACGGTGCTGCTGGTGGAGCAGAACGCGCAGCAGGCGCTCTCCCGCGCGCACCGGGCGTACGTCCTGGAGACCGGGCGGATCGTCAAGGAGGGGACCGGGCAGGACCTCCTGCACGACCCCTCGATCAAGGAGGCGTACCTGGGCGTGGCCTGACCGCCGCGACCGCCGACGGCCGCCCGTTCCCCGAGTGGGACGGGCGGCCGTCGGCGTTTCCCGGCGTCGCGCGGTGCCGCCGCTCGGGGCCTGTCGGTGGTACGGACTAGAGTCGCTGCCGTGACAGCTACGACGCCGCGCCTGCTCCTCGTCGACGGACACTCCCTGGCGTACCGGGCGTTCTTCGCCCTGCCGGTGGAGAACTTCTCCACCACGACGGGGCAACCGACCAACGCGGTCTACGGCTTCACCTCGATGCTGATCAACGTGCTGCGCGACGAGCGGCCGACCCACATCGTGGTCGCCTTCGACGTCTCCCGCCGTTCGTTCCGCACCGAGAAGTACGCCGAGTACAAGGCCGGCCGCAGCGAGACCCCGAGCGACTTCAAGGGGCAGGTCAGCCTGGTCAAGGAGGTCCTCGCGGCGTTGCGGGTGCCGGTGGTGGAGAAGGAGGGCTACGAGGCCGACGACGTGCTGGCCACGCTGGCCTGCCAGGCCCGTGACCAGGGCATGCCGGTGCTGATCTGCACCGGTGACCGGGACGCCTTCCAGCTCGTCGACGACCAGATCACCGTGCTCTACCCCCGCAAGGGCGTCTCCGACCTGGCCCGGATGGATCCGGCGGCGGTCGAGGCCAAGTACGGTGTCGGTCCGGGCCGCTACCGGGATCTGGCCGCCCTGGTCGGTGAGACCAGCGACAACCTGCCCGGTGTCCCCGGCGTCGGGCCGAAGACCGCGGCCAAGTGGATCAACCTGTACGACGGGGTGGAGGGCGTGATCGCCCGCGCCGACGAGATCAAGGGCAAGGCCGGTGACAGTCTGCGCGAGCGGCTCGCCGACGTGATCCGCAACTACGAGATCAACCGACTGGTGGCCGACCTGGAGCTGCCGGTCCGGCCCGACGACGCCCGCTGGCCGGGGTGGGACCGGGAGGCGGTGCACCAGGTCTTCGACACCCTGCAGTTCCGCATCCTGCGCGACCGGCTCTACCAGTACCTCGACGCGGTCGAGCCGGAGGCCGAGGCGGGCTTCGACCTGACCGGTGAGGTACTCGCCGCGCCCGGTGCGCTGACCGGCTGGCTGGAGACGCACGCGGCGCCGGGCAGCCCGGTCGGCCTGGCGGCCAAGCTCGACACCGGTCCGAACCGGCGGCACACCGCCACCGTCACCGGCCTGGCGCTGGCCACCGCCGACGGCGCGGCGGCCTGGTTCGACCCGAGCGTCCTCGACGCCGCCGACGAGGCGGCCCTGGCGGGCTGGCTGGCCGACCCGGCCCGGCCGAAGGTGCTGCACGACAGCAAGCCGACCGTGCTCGCCTTCGCCGCGCACGGCTGGACCCTCGACGGCATCGCCCGCGACACCCAGATCGCGGCCTACCTGGCCCGCCCCGACCAGCGCTCCTACGACCTGACCGACCTGGCGCTGCGCTACCTGCACCGGGAACTGCGGGTCGACGCGCCCGACGACGGCCAGCTCACCCTGGACGGGCTGGGCGGCGAGGGCGAGGCCGAGCAGAATCTCATGCTGCACGCCCGGGCCACCCTCGACCTGGCCGAGGCGATCGACGCGGAGCTCTCCCGTGACGGTGAGCAGTCGGCCCGGCTGATGGCCGGGGTGGAGCTGCCGCTGATGCGGGTGCTCGCCGACATGGAACGCACCGGCATCGGCGCCGACACCGACTACCTGTCCGAGCTGGAGGCGCACTTCGCCGCCGAGGTGAAGGCCGCCGCGCAGAGCGCGTACGAGGTGGTCGGGCGGGAGTTCAACCTGGGCTCGCCGAAGCAGCTCCAGGAGATCCTGTTCGGTGAGTTGAACCTGCCGAAGACCAAGAAGATCAAGACCGGGTACACCACGGACGCCGACGCCCTGCAGTGGCTCTACGCGCAGACCGAGCATCCGTTGCTGCACCACCTGCTGCGCCACCGCGACGTGGCCCGGCTCAAGTCGACCGTGGACGGGCTGCTCAAGTCGGTCTCCGACGACGGGCGGATCCACACCACCTTCAACCAGACGGTGGCCGCCACCGGTCGGCTCTCCTCCACCGAACCCAACCTGCAGAACATCCCGATCCGCACCGAGGAGGGGCGGCGCATCCGGCGCGCCTTCGTGGTGGGCGAGGGGTACGAATGCCTGCTCACCGCCGACTACAGCCAGATCGAGATGCGGATCATGGCGCACCTGTCGGCCGACGACGCGTTGATCGAGGCGTTCAACTCCGGCGCCGACTTCCACGCCGCCACCGCCTCGTCGGTCTTCGGGGTGCCGGTGGTCGAGGTCACCCCGGACCAGCGGCGCAAGATCAAGGCGATGAACTACGGCCTGGCTTACGGGCTGAGCGCCTTCGGCCTGTCCCAGCAACTCGGCATCACCGCCGAGGAGGCGCGTGGGCTGATGGAGGACTACTTCGCCGGGTTCGGCGGGGTGCGCGACTACCTTCAGGAGGTGGTGGCCCGGGCCCGTCAGGACGGCTACACCTCCACCATTCTCGGTCGCCGTCGCTACCTGCCCGACCTGGTCAGCGACAACCGGCAGCGCCGGGAGATGGCCGAGCGGATGGCGCTCAACGCGCCGATCCAGGGCTCCGCCGCCGACATCATCAAGGTCGCCATGCTGCACGTCGACACCGCGTTGCGGGAGGCGGGCCTGGGATCCCGGATGCTGCTGCAGGTGCACGACGAACTGGTCTTCGAGGTGACCCCGGGGGAGCGGGCCGCACTGGAGGAGCTGGTCCGGCGGGAGATGGGCGCGGCCTACCCGCTCTCCGTGCCGCTGGAGGTGTCGGTCGGCGAGGGCCGGGACTGGAACAGCGCCGACCACTGACCCGCACGCGGTACCCGGCCCGGCTAGGCGCTCCCTGGCTACCTGGCGCCCGACGGGGCCGGGCGCGGCGGCAGTGACGTCGACGGCGAGTGGCGTGATCAGGGGGTGGCGGGTCGTCAGCGGGCCGGGCCGCGCCGGTTCTTCGGTGGGCTGCCGTGCCGTTCCAGCGCCTTTCGGGACGGGCCGCCGGGCGGGGGCAGCGGGGCCTTGACCGGATCGTGGCCCCAGTTCATCAGCGAGTACCGCCAGCGTGTTGCGCGGACGTCGCCGCTGGGTCGCTGGGCCATGTGTCGCCGGACGTACCCGACGACCTTGCGCATGTGCTTGTAGTCGGCCGCGCTGAGCTGGTCCCGCTTGCGGCGGAGCAGGTCGACGATCCTGCGGCCGGATTCGTGGCCGACCGACTCGCCGCCCGCGGTCCCCTTCTTCTGCCAGCCGACGTGCTTGGACTCCGGTGTCTCCAGCCACTGCTGAAGCTCACCCGGCTTCATGTTCACCGCCTCGGTGAACTCCCGGTAGGTCTGTCGCTCCTCACTCCCGCTCACGGCGCAGCACCTCCGGGTGGTGGGCGACGTCCCGGCCCGAGTCGTCGTTGCGGATGCGGTACTGCGGGGCCTGCGGGGACGCGTTGACGGTGTGTCCGCGTACCCGGGTGCGTTCGGTCAGTTTCTCCTGTACCACGCCGTGCGCCCGGCCGCTGTGGCTGGCCCAGGAGACGTGGTCGCCTCGGCGGAACTCCTTCTCGGCCATGCCGCGGGTTACCCGGGGGAGTGGGGCGGAAACGGCGGGGCGCGCGCCGGGCCGGTCCCCTCCGGCGGATCCTGGTGCGCAACCGCCCTCAGCGGGGCGTCGGCGCACCAAGGTCCCGCTCGGCGACGAAGATGGCGGTGCCGGGGAAGAGGCGGCCGCGCAGCGGGCTCCACTGCCCCCAGATCCCCTCGTGTCCCGCCGGCCACTGCGGTTCCACCAGGTCCACCAGTCGGAAGCCGGCGCCGACCAGTTCCCGGACCCGGTCGCCGAGGGTGCGGTGCTGCTCCACGTACGTGGCCACACCGCGCTCGTCCTGCTCCACGTACGGGCGGGTGTCGAAGTACGAGTGCACGGCGGTCAGCCCGCCCTCGCCGGGGTCGTCGAGGAAGATCCAGCGCATCGGGTGGGTGACCGAGAAGACCCACCGTCCGCCCGGTCGCAAGATCCGGAACACCTCGCGCATCAACGCTGCCGAGTCGTCGACGAACGGTACCGCCCCGAACGCGGTGCAGGCGATGTCGAAGGCGCCGGTGGCGAAGGGCAGCGCCAGCGCGTCGGCCTGCACCAGCGGTACGCGTACGCCGCTGCGGTCGGCGCCCTGCGCGGCCTGCCGCAACATCCCGGCGGACAGGTCCAGGGCGACCGGCCGGGCCCCCTGGGTGACCAGCCAGCGGGCGCACGACCCGGCGCCGCAGCCGACCTCCAGCACCCGGCGTCCGGCGACCTCGCCGAGCAGCCGGGCGTCGGCCTCGCGCAGCCCCTCCGGGCACCAGACGAAGTCCACGTCGCCCAGGAAGCGACCGTGTTCGGCCTGGTACGCGTCGGCGTCGCCGTCCCACCAGTGGCGGTTGGCGCGGCGGGCCTCGGCGGCACCGACCCGGCGCCGGGTCACCCGGTTGTCGTCGTCCACCCGCTCACGCTAGACCAGTGCCGGAGGCGACCGGTCGCGCCGCCGGCACGGAGATGGTGGGCGGCGGCGGCCCGGGAATCCGTGCGAACGGGACCGGAATGCCCTCTCTGGCCGATATCTCCCCTTTCGCGGGTGGTGCGGTGACGAGCAGACGGGAGGGCTTGCACGCTGTGGTAATGCAGCGGGTAGGGTAGAGGATGCGCTCGCGGATCGTGTGCCTCGGCAGGGAGCAGGTGCGCGGTCGACGGAGTCACATCAAGATCTCGTTCAGCGATTTTTGGGTGGGCCCGCCGACGGATCCGTTGGCGCGCACAGGTCACCGCGACACCAGCCTGCTGTGACACATCATCCGACCGGAGCAACCGCCCACATGACGAGCAGCATCGAGGCCCCCTCGAGCGCCACCAAGGTCACTGTCGACGACCTCGGCTCTGAGGAAGCTTTCCTCGCCGCGATCGACGAGACCATCAAGTACTTCAACGACGGCGACATTGTCGAAGGCACCGTCGTCAAGGTCGACCGGGACGAGGTCCTGCTCGACATCGGCTACAAGACCGAGGGCGTCATCCCCTCTCGTGAGTTGTCGATCAAGCACGATGTGGATCCGGCAGAGGTCGTCTCGGTCGGTGACCACATCGAGGCCCTCGTCCTCCAGAAGGAGGACAAGGAGGGGCGGCTGATCCTCTCCAAGAAGCGGGCGCAGTACGAGCGGGCCTGGGGCACGATCGAGAAGATCAAGGACGAGGACGGTGTCGTCCGCGGCTCGGTCATCGAGGTGGTCAAGGGTGGCCTCATCCTCGACATCGGGCTGCGCGGCTTCCTGCCCGCCTCCCTGGTCGAGATGCGGCGGGTGCGTGACCTGCAGCCGTACGTGGGCCGGGAGCTCGAGGCCAAGATCATCGAGCTGGACAAGAACCGCAACAACGTGGTCCTGTCCCGCCGGGCCTGGCTCGAGCAGACCCAGTCCGAGGTGCGTACCGAGTTCCTCAACAAGCTCCAGAAGGGGCAGGTCCGCAAGGGCGTCGTCTCCTCGATCGTCAACTTCGGCGCGTTCGTCGACCTCGGCGGCGTCGACGGTCTGGTGCACGTCTCCGAGCTGTCCTGGAAGCACATCGACCACCCGTCCGAGGTCGTCGAGGTGGGCCAGGAGGTCGAGGTCGAGGTCCTGGACGTCGACCTGGACCGCGAGCGGGTCTCGCTGTCGCTGAAGGCGACCCAGGAGGACCCGTGGCGTCAGTTCGCCCGCACCCACGCGATCCAGCAGATCGTGCCGGGTAAGGTCACCAAGCTGGTGCCGTTCGGCGCCTTCGTCCGGGTGGACGACGGCATCGAGGGTCTGGTGCACATCTCCGAGCTGGCCGAGCGCCACGTGGAGATCCCCGAGCAGGTCGTCCAGGTCGGCTCCGAGGTCATGGTCAAGGTCATCGACATCGACCTCGAGCGCCGCCGGATCTCGCTGTCGCTCAAGCAGGCCAACGAGGGCTTCGTCGAGGGCGAGGAGCACTTCGACCCGACCCTCTACGGCATGGCCGCGACCTACGACAACGAGGGCAACTACATCTACCCGGAGGGCTTCGACCCGGAGACGGGCGAGTGGCTCGAGGGGTACGAGAAGCAGCGCGAGACGTGGGAGACGCAGTACGCCGAGGCGCGGCAGCGCTGGGAGGCGCACCAGAAGCAGGTGCAGACCTCCCGGGCCGCCGAGGCCGAGGCCGCTGCCAACCCGCAGCCCGCCGCCACCGGCACCACCACCTCCACCAGCGCGGCCCCGAGCCGGCAGGCCGAGGAGCCCGCGGGCACCCTGGCCACCGACGAGGCGCTCGCCGCACTGCGGGAGAAGCTCGCCGGCGGCAAGTGATCCGCTAGCTGACCACGAAGGGCCCCGCCCCGATCCGCACACCGGATCGAGGCGGGGCCCTTCGCCGTCCGCCGTCCCCGCGCCTTCGTGATCGTCTCCCGGGCCGCGGGCCGCCCGGCCCGGTAGTCCACGCCCCCCCGATCCTTCCCGCCCCCGATCGTCCCCGGCCGCGAGCCGTCCGCCCAGCGGCCGACCGCCGGGCCTGTTTGGCGCCCCGACGATGATCGGGTTGACTGGGTGCCGTGCTGAGGGTGGGGTTGACCGGCGGGATCGGGTCCGGCAAGAGCGCGGTGGCGCGGCGACTGGTCGAACGGGGTGCCGTGCTCGTCGACGCCGACCAGGTCGCGCGGGAGGTGGTCGCACCCGGAACCGCAGGGCTGGCCGAGGTGGTGGCCGCCTTCTCCGAACAGGTGCTCGACGCCGACGGGGCGCTCGACCGGGCGGCCCTCGGCGAGCTGGTCTTCGCCGACGAGGCGGCCCGCCGCCGGTTGGAGGCGATCGTGCACGCCCGGGTCCGGGCCCGTACCGCCGAGCTGATCGCGGAAGCACCGGCCGACGCTGTGGTGGTCAACGACGTACCGCTGTTGGTGGAGGTGGGGCTGGCACCCACGTACCACCTGGTGGTGGTGGTGCAGACGGCGGTGGCGACCCGCCTGCGGCGGCTGGACCGCGACCGGGGGATGAGCCGCGCGGACGCCGAACGGCGGATCGCCGCCCAGGCCGACGACGCCCGCCGGGCTGCGGTGGCCGACGTGCTGTTGCCCAACGACGGCACGCTCGCCCAGCTGCACGCGGCGGTCGACGAACTCTGGCACGACCGGCTGGTGCCGTTCGAGGACAACGTGCGTCACCGGCGGGCGGTGCGGGCGGGCCGGGTGACCCTGGTCGAGTCGGACCCGACCTGGCCACAGCAGTACGCCCGGCTGGCTGCCCGGATCCGGCACGCGATCGCCCCCGCCGATCTGCGCGTCGACCACATCGGCTCGACCGCGATGGCCGGGCTGGCCGCCAAGGACGTGATCGACATCCAGCTCAGCGTGCCGTCCCTGGCCGACGCCGACGGGCTGGCCGAGCGGCTCGCCGACGCCGGTTTCCCGCGGCTGCCCGGCGACTGGTGGGACAACCCGCGTCCGGCCGGCAGCGGCCGGTGGGAGAAGCGGCAGCACGGCAACGCCGACCCGGCCCGGCCCGTGCACCTGCACCTGCGGGTGACCGGTTCCCCCGGCTGGCGGTACGCCCTGTTGATGCGCGACCACCTGCGCGCCGACCCCGACCGGCGGGCCGCGTACCTGATGCTCAAGCGGGAACTGGCCGCCGCCGCGCCGGACAGCGGTGCGTACGCCACGGCGAAGGATCCGTGGTTCGACGAGGAGTACCTGCGGGCGCAGGAGTGGGCGGAGCAGACGGGTTGGCGTCCCTGAACGATCGCCTCAGCGCGGCTTCAGCCGGGGTATCCGGCCGGGGGACAGGTCGAGTTGCGCCCAGGCGCCGCCCCGCGTCGGCAGTTCCAGCCGGCGCAGCAGTCCGGACCGGTCGACCCAGTAGCGTGCCGGGCCCCCACCGGTCTCGACCTCGACGACGTCGACCGCCTTGCCGGCGAGGTTGTCACCGCGGAGCCGGCGCGGTTCGCCCGCCGGAACACTGCCGCGGGCCGCACCCAGCGCGGCGGCCAGTAGCGGATCCAGGGCCTCGGTGCGGTGTCCCCCGGTACGCCAGCCGGTGGCCGGGGGCGGAAGCGGTGGAGGGCTCCCGGCGTCGTCCGCCGCCGGGGTGTCGATCCGGGTGCTCCGGTCACGCTCGCGGCGCAGCAGGGTCCGGGTGCCGTCGCCCGCCACGTCGGTGACGGCCAGGTACGCGATGCCCGAGGTCCAGCTCAGCCAGCCGGTGCCGTGCAGGTTGGTGCCGCCGGAGACCGGGGCGGCCAGCGTGACGGTGGCGCCACCGGCGGTGCGCAGCCGGGCCGGCAGTCGCCGCCAGCGCTCCCGCTCGTCGGCGTTGAGCGCTCGGGGCAGGCCGGGCCGGCCGCCCAACGCGTCGACGGGACGCAGGGTCGGCCGGTCGGCACGGCTCAGCTGTACGGTGACCGGCCCGAGCGCGGGCAGGGTGGTTTCCAGCCGGTGCAGCCGGCCACCCGGGTCCAGCCAGTAGCGGGTGGCCTCGGCGGGCACGGCGGTGGCTCCCGGCGGCGTTGCCTCCAGGATGTCGACGCTCTCCCCGCCCCGCTGGTCGTGGCCCACCCAGCGGCCGGAGAGTCCGTCGGCGGGGTCGGTCCGGTCGGCGCCCAGCGCGAAGAGCATGGCCAGTAGCGGGTCGAGCCTCCGGTCGGCGGGTAGCCGCCAGCCGTCGGTCGGTGGGATCAGTGGTGGCATGGCGGGCGCCGGTACCGCCGTCGGGTCCGGCCGGACCAGCAGCACGCTCGGGGTGGCCTGCAGCAGGCCGCGCAGCGCACCGGCCCCGGGACCGCCCACATCCAGGTAGACCAGTTGCCGGGCCCAGTCGACCCAGCCGAGCAGGTCGGCCCGGGCGGCGTCGGCGCCGACCGTGACGTGCAGCCCGGCGCGCAGGTCGCGGTAGTTGGTGACCCGCATCGCGGCCAGCCGGTCCCGTTCGGTGTCGGTCAGGTCCCGGGCCGCTGGCCCGTCGGGCGCCCAGGTGACGAGGGTGACCACCAGCATGACGGCGGAGACCACGGCGGTCGAGGCGAGCCCGGCGAGGGTGAGCCGGCGTCGCCGGCCGGAGCCGCGGCGGTTCTCGTCGGTGCCGGTGCCGGTGCCGGCGAGGTCGTCGTCCTCGGTTGGGTCGGTGCCGGTCGGGTCGAGCAGCCGGTCGGCGAGCCCGGCCCGCCGCCCACGGGGCCGCCGGCCCGACGACTCGGAGTCCGACTCGGGGCCGGGCAGCCCCAGCGCGGCGGGAGGTCCGATGCCGGCTCGATGCCGCCGCTGGCCGACCCGGCGCCGGTGGTCGGCCGGGCCGCCCTGCGCCCCCGCCGGGCGGTGGGAGCGGCGGCGGCCGGCGTTCGGGTCGTCCGCACCGGGACGGTCGCCGGGAGCACCGGCCGGCCGGTCGGGCCGGGCGGCGCCGGTGGCCGGTTCGTCCGGGCCGGGACGGCCGGCACCGCGGGCGGATGCCGGTCGTGAGCTGTTCTCCACGGGAGGATGAACGGTTGGATCGGGATCGGGTGACGACATAGGGGCGCTCGCGGCGGCCGGTCTGCGCGTCTCGCGCGACCACGTCGGGTGCGCACGCCGCAAAGCCGGGTGCTGCGACCCACTGTGCCGAGGGCGGCGTGGCCTGTGCGGCCCGCCACCGGCCCGGTCGGCCGCCGCGAGCGGCCTACGGCAAAAGCGTAGCCGGGTGAGAAGGACCACACAATGCGAATATTGAGGCCGATCACGTGCCGGGCGTAGTCGCCGCGGACTGTCGGCCCCCCGGCGTACCGTGGTTGCCATGGCGCTCGACATCCCTCGGCTCGACGGCCGCTTCCAGGTCGTCAGCGAGTTCCAGCCGGCCGGTGACCAGCCGGCGGCGATCGACGACCTGGAGCGGCGGGTGCGCCGCGGCGACCGGCACACGGTGCTGCTCGGCGCCACCGGCACCGGCAAGAGCGCCACCACCGCCTGGCTGGTCGAGCGGTTGCAGCGTCCCACGCTGGTGCTGGCGCCCAACAAGACGCTCTGCGCGCAGCTGGCCAAGGAGTTCAGCGAGCTGCTACCGGACAACGCCGTCGAGTACTTCGTCTCCTACTACGACTACTACCAGCCCGAGGCGTACATTCCGCAGACCGACACCTACATCGAGAAGGATTCCTCGATCAACGAGGAGGTCGAGCGGCTTCGGCACTCCGCGACCATGTCGCTGCTGACCCGCCGCGACGTGGTCGTGGTGGCCACGGTGAGCGCGATCTACGGACTGGGCACCCCGGAGGAGTACCTCGACCGGGCGGTGCGGGTCGCCGTCGGTCAGGAGCTGGACCGCGACCAGTTGCTGCGTCGGCTGGTCGACATCCAGTACACCCGCAACGACATGGCCTTCCAGCGGGGCACGTTCCGGGTCCGCGGCGACACGTTGGAGATCATTCCGGCGTACGAGGAACTCGCCGTGCGGATCGAGCTGTTCGGCGACGAGGTGGAGAAGCTCTACTACCTCAACCCGCTCACCGGCGACGTGGTGCGCGAGGTGGACCACCTGCTGATCTTCCCGGCGACGCACTACGCGGCCGGGCCGCAGCGGATGGAGCGGGCGGTCCGCGACATCGAGGTCGAGTTGGCCGAGCGGCTGGCCGAGCTGGAGCGGCAGGGCAAGCTGCTGGAGGCGCAGCGACTGCGGATGCGCACCACGTACGACATCGAGATGATGCGGCAGGTCGGCTTCTGCTCCGGCATCGAGAACTACTCGATGCACATCGACGGGCGGTTGCCCGGCAGCCCGCCGCACTGCCTGCTGGACTACTTCCCCGACGACTTCCTGACCGTGATCGACGAGTCGCACGTGACGATCCCGCAGATCGGTGGCATGTTCGAGGGTGACGCGTCCCGCAAGCGGATGCTGATCGACCACGGCTTCCGGCTGCCCAGCGCCGCGGACAACCGCCCGTTGCGGTTCGACGAGTTCCTGGAGCGGGTCGGCCAGATGGTCTTCCTCTCGGCCACGCCGGGCCCGTGGGAGCTGGAGCAGGCCCAGGGTGAGTACGTCGAGCAGGTGATCCGGCCGACCGGCCTGGTCGATCCCGAGGTGGTGGTCAAGCCCACCAAGGGCCAGATCGACGACCTGATGCACGAGATCAAGCTGCGCACCGAGCGCGACGAGCGGGTGCTGGTCACCACGTTGACCAAGAAGATGGCCGAGGATCTGTCGGACTACCTGCTGGAGAACGGCATCCGGGTGCGCTACCTGCACTCGGAGGTCGACACGCTGCGGCGGGTGGAGTTGCTGCGCGAGCTGCGCCGGGGTGACTACGACGTGCTGGTCGGCATCAACCTGTTGCGGGAGGGCCTCGACCTGCCCGAGGTGTCGCTGGTGGCCATCCTGGACGCCGACAAGGAGGGCTTCCTGCGTAGCGGCCGGTCGCTGATCCAGACCATCGGCCGGGCGGCCCGCAACGTCTCCGGCCAGGTGCACATGTACGCCGACAAGATCACGCCGTCGATGGCGGACGCGATCGAGGAGACCAACCGGCGGCGGGCCAAGCAGACCGCGCACAACGAGGCGCACGGCATCAGTCCCGAGCCGCTGCGCAAGAAGATCCACGACATCCTCGACGACATCTACCGGGAGGCGGAGGACACCGAGTCCACTCGCGTGGGTGGTGCGGTACGGCAGTTGTCGCGGGGCAAGGCGCCGGTCAAGGAGACCCGCAGTCGGGTCCGGTCCGCTGCCGGCACGCCGGCTCGTGAGGGCATGGCGCGGGCCGAGTTGGCGCAGCTCATCCAGGAACTCAACGATCAGATGCTGGCCGCCGCCCGGGATCTGCAGTTCGAGTTGGCGGCGCGGATCCGCGACGAGGTCGCCGAGTTGAAGAAGGAGTTGCGGGGAATGGACGCCGCCGGGGTCAAGTGAACGCGACCGTCCCGCCACCGACGACCCCCGGCAAGGGGGAATAGCGGAATGCGAGCGTCCTATTGCGCTAAGTGATCGCCCTGCGTACTCTCCCTCCGTGGGGAGGCGGGGATGCCGTTACCAACGAGTCCGGTCATTCGACGAGCGCGACTAGGCGCTGAGCTACGACAGCTGCGGCGGCGCGAGGCACTGACGCTGGAACAGGTGTGTGACCGGCTCGGTTGGGCATCCACCTCCAAGCTGTCCCGCATCGAGCTGGGTCAGAGCCGGCCGGACCTGGCCGACGTGCTCGACCTGCTCGACATCTACCAGGTGTCCGTGGCGCAGCGGGACGCGCTGATCGTCATCGCCCGCGACGCCGCGACCAGCCGTGGCTGGTGGAAGGCGCTGGGCGAGATGGGCGAGCGGCAGCGCACCTACGCCGAGCTGGAGGCCGGCGCGGCGGGCATCGTGGAGTACCAGCCCTGCGTCGTGCCGGGCCTGTTGCAGACCCCCGCGTACGCGCGGCTGCGGATCGCCGCCGGCCAGCTCATCGACCCCGACGTGGACGTGGAGGCCGATCTGCGGGCCCGGGCCGCCCGGCACGCGGTGCTGCGCCGGGTCGAACCACCGCGGTACACGGCCCTGATCGCCGAGGCGGCCTGCGCACCCGCCGGCGACCCGGTCGAGGTCTGGCGTGAACAGCTGCGGCACCTGCTCGACCTGGCCGCGTTGCCGCACGTGACGATCCGGCTGGTGCCGGCCGGTGCGGGTGTCGGGCCGGTGCCGCTGACCCCGTTCTCCTGCTACTCGTTTCCCGACCCGGCGGATCCCCGGACCGTGATGCTGGAGGCGTTGACCACGGACGTGCGACTGACCACCGCGGTCGACGTCGACCGGTACGAGCGGATGACCGGCCGCCTGCTCGAGGCGGCGCTGCCGGAGCAGGAGACGCCGCGGGTGCTGACCGGCTGGCTCGACGGGTAGGCCCGTCAGTCAGCCGCCGGGCGGGCCGGGCTGGCCGGGTGAGCGGGGGAGACCGGCGGGCGCGGTGGGAGCGTGACGGCGTGTCGGCACCGGGCCCGGCGCCCCCGTAGCCGTCGGGAACCGGTGCCCACGCGAGGCGCAGCATAGGCCGCGGGTGTGACAGATTCCGGATCGTCGCCGCGGCGCGGGCCGCGGCTCAGGCGGGCACGTCGACGAAGTGCTCGACCCGCGGCGGTGCCGCGAAGTGGGGGCCGATCAGTTCCCGCCACCGGACGAACCGTTCGGTGGCCCGGAAGTTCTTCTCGTGCGCCTCGACCGAGTCCCACTCGACCAGCAGCACGAAGCGGGACGGCGACTCGACGCCCCGGGTCATCCGTACCGATCGGCAGCCGGGCGTACCGGCGAGCACCTCGTGGCCGTCGGCGTACGCCGCGGCGAAGGCCTCCTCGTTGCCGGGGACCACGTCGATGAGCGCAACTTCGAGCACCATGCCGCACAGCCTGCCATGCCGTCGCCCGCCGGGTGGGGCGAGCTGGCCGTTCCCTGCGCGGCGTCCGGCCTCCAAGTGGCCGACGGAGGGAAGCAGCGATGATCGACTGGCTTACCGGGGCGGCGTTCACCGTGTTCGGTGTCGGCGTGACCTGGGCGGAGCTGCTGGGCTTCGGTACCGGGGTGCTCAACGTGTGGCTGGTGCCCGGCAGCGGATCGCGAACTGGCCCGTCGGCATCGCCAACGTACTTGCTGTTCTGGACCGCCGGGCTCGATCTGATCTTCCTGGGCCGGTGCGTGCTGGGTCTGCGCGCCTGGCGTGCCGACCTGCGCCGACGCGCCGGTGCGACGCCGGTGCCATCCGGTCCGCTGGTGGCCACCCCATGACCGTCCCGGCCGCCGAGTTCCGGCACGGCCTGGTGGTTGGGCAAGTTCTACCCGCCGCACGCCGGGCACCACGCGCTGGTGCGGGCCACCGCCGCCCGCTGCGCCCGGGTCAGCGTGGTGGTGGCGCCCGCGCGCCGGGAGTCGATCCCGCTGGCCGACCGGTTGGCGTGGCTGCGCGAGGAGCACGCGGACACGCCCTGGGTGCGGTTCGTGGGCCGCTACGACGACCGTCCGGTCGACTACGCCGACCCGGCCGCGTGGGACGCGCACTGCGCGGTGTTCCGGGAGGCCGTCGGCGCGGATCCGGTGGACGCGGTGTTCTCCTCCGAGACGTACGGCGAGGAACTGGCGCGGCGGTTCGCGGCCGTACCCGTCTGTGTGGATCTTCGGCGGCGGGCCGTGCCGGTCTCCGGTACCGGGGTGCGGGCGGACCCGGTGGGGCACCGGCGGTGGCTCGGGCCGGCGGTGCGGGCCTGGTTCGTCCGCCGGGTGGTGGTGGTCGGCGCGGAGTCGACCGGTACCACCACGATGGCCGCCGCCCTGGCGGCGCACTACGACACCGACACCCGGGCCACCGGGGGGTGGGAGGAGCGGTATCTCGGGTCGGCCTCGGCGCAGGTGCGGGCGGCGGCCCGGCGGCCGGCGCTGTACCTGTTGACCGACCACGTCGGGGTGCCGTTCGACGACGACGGGCTGCGGGACGGGGCGCACCTGCGGGGCTGGATGACTGAGCGGTTCCGGGCCGAGTTGGTGGATTCCGGCGTGCCGGTGGTCGAGCTGTCCGGAGCACACCCGCAGTGGCTGTCGCGGGCCGTCGCCGCCTGCGACGAGTTGTTGGCGGCCGGTTGGTCGCTGGCGGATCCGTTGGTCGACCCGACCGAGGCAGCAACCTCCACCTAGCCTCCTAGGAAACCCGACCGGGTGTGGGCATCGACACCGGTCCGGGAGCACCGGCGGGCGGGGCGTACCGTGTGCCGGTTGCTGGGTGCCTGCCGGAGGAATGAAACTGTGAACGTGTCCGGACTCGTGTGGGTGGCTACACTCGTCGCCCTGACCGCGGTGCTCCTGGTGGACCTGCTCATCATCGGGCGTCGTCCACACGAGCCGAGCGTGCGGGAGTCGAGCCTGTGGGTCGCCTTCTACGTGGGGCTGGCGCTGCTGTTCGGGGTCGGGCTCTGGCTGACCGCCGGGGCCAGCGTGGCGGGGCAGTTCTACACCGGCTGGTTGACCGAGTACAGCCTCTCGGTGGACAACCTCTTCGTCTTTATGATCATCATGGCCCGGTTCTCGGTGCCCCGGCAGTACCAACAGAAGGTGCTGCTCGTCGGCATCGTGCTCGCCCTGGTCATGCGCGGCGGTTTCATCGCCGCCGGTGCCGCCCTCATCTCGCAGTTCACCTGGGTCTTCTACCTCTTCGGCGCATTCCTGATCTACACCGCGATCAACCTGGCCCGGCAGGGCGAGTCGGCCGAGGAGGAGTTCCAGGAGAACGTGCTCGTGCGGTGGAGCCGACGGGCGCTACCGATCTCGCGGGGCTACGACGGTGCGCGGCTCACCGCCCGCGAGGGCGGCCGGCGTCTGTTCACACCGATGCTCATCGTCATGATCGCGATCGGCACCACCGACCTGATCTTCGCCCTCGATTCGATCCCGGCGATCTTCGGCATCACCCACGAGCCGTACCTGGTCTTCACCGCCAACGTCTTCGCACTGATGGGGCTACGGCAGCTGTACTTCCTGCTCGGCGGCCTGCTGGAGCGCCTGATCTACCTGAGCTACGGCCTGGCGGTGGTGCTCGGCTTCATCGGGGTCAAGCTGATCCTGGAGGCGCTGGCGGAGAACAACCTGCCGTTCCTCAACGGCGGCGAGCCGGTCGGCTGGGCGCCGCACATCCCGATCTGGCTGTCCCTGCTGGTGATCATGGGAACGCTGGCCACCGCCACGGTGGCCAGCCTGGTCAAGTCGTCCCGCGACCGGCGCCGGGAGGTCACCGGCACGCGCGGCTGATCAGATCCGGTGGGCACCGACCAGGGTGGCGGTGCGGTCGGCCGGCAGTCGTTCCTCCAGCACCCGCTGGTGCTGGTAACAGGCGTGCAGCATGCGCCGCTCGTCGCCGGGCCGGACGTCGGCGGTGACGATGCCGATGTGGTGGACCCGTTGCCCGGGGCGGGCGAAGGCGTACAGGTCGCCGGGGCGTTCCGCGCCCAGCTCGACCGGCTGGCTGGCGGCGGCCTGGTCGCTGGCGTCGCGGGGCAGCGGTACGCCGAGCCGACGCCAGGTCAGGTGGACCAATCCCGAACAGTCGATCCCGTACGCCGACAGGCCACCCCACAGGTAGCCGACGCCGATCAGCCGGGATGCCACGGCGAGCACCTCCGCGGCGGTGGGCGGCCGGGTCGGTGCGGGGGCCAGGTGTGCCGCCGGCAGCCACAGCGGCTCGGAGCGCCCAGGGGTGTGCACCGGACGCCAACCGTCGACCGGTGGCCCGGCCGGCGCCAGCCGGGTGCCGAGGACGACCCCGGGTAGCACGACCGGGCCGTCCGGCGTGGCGCGCAGGGCGGTGACCATGGCGTCCACCACGACCTGGGCGGCGCCGTCCACGCCCGGTTCCACCGGCGCCAGGTGCACCGCGGGCAGCCAGCCGGGGTAGCCGCGCGGGTCGAGCCGCTCGGACGGCTGCTCGACGGCGACCACGTGTGCCCAGCCGTCCGAGCGGATCGCGGTGACCAGCACCCGCTCGCCGAGCAGGAGTTGGCTCAGTACGCAGTCGCCGCCCTGCCGGTCGGCGTCCAGGCCGGCGACCCATGCCCCGACATCGGCGAGCGCCCCGAGCGCCGGTGCGTCGTCCGGTCGGACCGCCTCGGGTGTTTCCCACAGCGTGCCGACGGCGACCCTGACCACCGCTTCGGCGTCTGACCGCACGTCCACCCCCGGGTCGGTTGCAACCCTGTTGTGGGGACGATATGAGGGATCCTCGTGCCTATCAATCCTCAGTCTGAATCTTTACCTCGGTGACCGGGTGCGGGTGCGGTGCGCGCGTGGTCAGTGTGCCGAGGTCGGCGGCGGGTCGGCCGGCGTGAGGTGGTGGCGGGCCTGCCACACCCGGGTGGAGATGTCCGCGGCCAGCTGGCGGGCGTCGACGTCGCTCCGCGCGCCGGACGGTTGCTCGGTGAGCGGGGTGGTGGTGCAGACCACGATCAGGTACGGGGCGGCGTCTTCGGGGAAGACCACCGCCGCGCCGTGCCGGATGCCGGGTACCCAGCCGTTCTTGTGCGCGAGGCGGACGCCGGCCGGTAGCCCCTCGGCGACGTCCTGGCGGATCTGTTGGGCGCAGAGCACGTCCAGCATCTCGGCGCAGCCGGCGGGCGAGGCGATCGGTCCCGGTCGGGTGGCGCCGGTGGCGATGGTGTCGAGCAGGGCGGCCAGGTCGGCGGCGGTGACCAGGTTGGTGATGCCGACCTCGCGGGCGGCGAAGTCCTCGATGCCGCGGGCGGTGCCGCTGTGCCGGGCACCGGCGAGCGCCCAGACCTCGGCCAGCGCGGGGCGCCCGAGGTGCTCGATGAGCAGGTTGGTGGCGAGGTTACTGGACCGGACAATCATCCGCTCGGCGAGCCAGCGTGGCGGCACGTGCTCGCCGAGTCGGGCCCAGACGGCGTCGTCGTTGTCGTAGTGGCGGGCACAGCCGTACGGGGCGGCGTCCGGCCGGGCCGAGGTGAACCGGTTGGACACCTCGACCGGGGCGTCCAGGTCGAGGCGACCGGTCTCGGCGGCTCGGTACAGCGCGGCGAGCACGGCCAGTTTCATCGTGCTCGCCGCATAGTGGGTGACCTCGGCGTGCCGGGTCCAGGTGGGCGGGGCGTGGAGTCGTCCCGCGTACACCGAGACCGTGCCGGGCGTCTCCGCCAGCCGCGCGTCGAGGTCGCCCAGGTCCATCCGGCGCGGTCAGCCGGCGTGCTTGCGGCGGGCGGCGGCGCGGGCCCGCTGGGTCTGGTCGAGGGTCACCTTGCGGATGCGGACCGCGGCCGGGGTGACCTCGACGCACTCGTCCTCACGGCAGAACTCCAGCGCCTGCTCCAGCGACAGCTTCCGCGGCGGGATCAGCTTCTCGGTCTCGTCGGCCGTGGACGAGCGCATGTTGGTGAGCTTCTTCTCCTTGGTGATGTTGACGTCCATGTCGTCGGAGCGGGAGTTCTCCCCGACGATCATGCCCTCGTACACCTCGGTGCCGGGCTCGACGAAGAGCTGGCCACGCTCCTGGAGATTGGTCATCGCGAACGCGGTGACGCTGCCGGACCGGTCGGCGACCAGCGAGCCGTTGTTGCGGGTACGCAGCTCGCCGAACCACGGCTCGTAGGACTCGAAGACGTGGTGCAGGATGCCGGTGCCCCGGGTCTCGGTGAGGAACTCGGTACGGAAGCCGATCAGCCCGCGGGCGGGGACCAGCCACTCCATCCGGATCCAGCCGGTGCCGTGGTTGACCAGCTGTTCCATCCGGCCCTTGCGGGTGGCCAGCAGCTGGGTGATGGCGCCGAGGTACTCGTCCGGCGCGTCGATGGTGAGCCGCTCCACCGGCTCGCAGGTCTTGCCGTCGATCTCCCGGGTGACCACCTGCGGCTTGCCGACGGTCAGCTCGAAGGACTCGCGGCGCATCTGCTCGACCAGGATCGCCAGGGCGAGTTCCCCGCGGCCCTGCACCTCCCAGGCGTCGGGCCGCTCGGTGGGCAGTACCCGGAGCGAGACGTTACCGACGAGTTCCTTGTCCAGGCGGTCCTTCACCATCCGGGCGGTGACCTTGGCGCCCTTGACCCGACCGACCAGCGGCGAGTTGTTGGTGCCGATGGTCATCGAGATGGCCGGCTCGTCGACGGTGATCAGCGGCAGTGGCCGCGGGTCCTCGGCGTCGGCGAGGGTCTCGCCGATCATGATCTCGGGGATGCCGGCGACGGCGATGATGTCGCCCGGTCCGGCCGACTCGGCGGGCTTGCGCTCCAGACCCTCGGTCATCAGCAGTTCGGAGATGCGGACCCGCTGGGTGCTGCCGTCGGTGCGGCACCAGGCCACGGTCTGGCCCTTGGCGATGTTGCCCTGGCGGACCCGGCACAGCGCCAGGCGGCCGAGGAACGGGGAGGCGTCGAGGTTGGTGACGTGCGCCTGGAGCGGCGCGTCCGCGTCGAACGCGGGCGCCGGGATGGTGTCGAGCAGGGTGCGGAACAGCGGCTCCAGTGAGGTGCTGTCGTCCGGCACCGAGCCGTCGGCCGGCTGGGTCAGCGAGGCGATGCCGTCGCGGGCGCAGGCGTAGACGATCGGGAAGTCGATCTGCTCCTCGTCGGCGTCCAGGTCGAGGAAGAGTTCGTAGGTGTCGTCGACGACCTCCTTGATCCGGGCGTCGGGACGGTCCACCTTGTTGATCACCAGGATGATCGGCATCCGGGCCTTGAGGGCCTTGCGGAGCACGAACCGGGTCTGCGGCAGCGGGCCCTCGCTGGCGTCGACCAGCAGCACCACCCCGTCGACCATGGTCAGCCCGCGCTCGACCTCACCGCCGAAGTCGGCGTGCCCGGGCGTGTCGATGATGTTGATGGTGACCGGGTCCGAGCCGTCCGCCGGCAGGTAGCGCACGCCGGTGTTCTTGGCCAGGATGGTGATGCCCTTCTCCCGTTCGAGGTCCATCGAGTCCATCACCCGCTCGGTCACCTCGCCCCGGGCGCCGTAGGCGCCGGCCTGCCGCAACATGGCGTCGACCAGGGTGGTCTTGCCGTGGTCGACGTGAGCGATGATGGCGACGTTGCGGAGGTCGGTGCGAAGCTGCATGCCTCCATCCTCCCGCCTGGGCCGATGCGGTGCGCGCCGGGGTCACACTCGGTGGGCTTGCCGAGCGTCCGAGCGCGCTTCCGGTACCGATTGTGGCAGCTGGGGCGGGCGGGCGCGGGCGTCGTGGGGCAGTTTCGGGGACACCGGGGACGGGCCCATCCTGCTAGCCTGCGGCGGTTCGTCACTGCCGAAGGGGGTCGACATGGGGCGGAACGTCACTCGGGTGGGCATCGCGTTCGTTGCCGCGGCACTGCTGGTGGCCGGGGGCGGCTGCGCCAGGGTGGACGGCGGCTCGCCCCGGGAGTTGCCCGCGCCGGTCGCGTTCCCCGAGGACCAGCCGCCGGAGAGCGCCGAACCGGACGAGTCGGCCCTGCCGGACGAGGCGAGCGCCACCCCGGCGGCGGTGGAGTCGATGGGTGCCGCGCCGAAGGCCAAGGCCAGCGCCAGTGCCTCGCCGTCGGCGTCCGGCTCCCCCTCGGCGAAGCCGAAGCCGAAGCGGACCTCGACCGCGCCGCGGACGGTGCCGAAGCCGCCGACGGAGACGAAGGTGCCGCCGGCCCCGCCCAAGCCGGCGCCGAGCAGCTGCAAGCCCAGCTACAAGGGTGACCAGGCCAGTCGGGCGCAGGCCAAGGCGGCGCTTACCGACGCGGCGGGGCGTACCTACTGGCCCACCTCGGCGCCGGACATCCGCATCCCGTTGAATCTGATCAAGGCGACCGCCTGGCAGGAGAGCGGTTGGCAGTCCAACATCGTGGCCTGCGACGGTGGCATCGGCCTGATGCAGGTGATGCCGGACACGGCGACCTGGATGAACCAGCGGTTCGGTCAGAACTATGACGTGTGGGACTACCAGGACAACGCCTACCTCGGCGGGACGTACCTGGCGTGGCTCACCAAGTACATCGGTGACATGTACTTCGACTCGGACTACCGGCTCGACGCCGGGCTGTGCACCAGCGAGTTGAACTCGTGCCTGCTCAACGCGGTCATCGCGGCGTACAACTACGGGCACGGCGCGGTGGCCCGGGAGGGGCAGCCGTTGGCCGTCCCCAACCCGAGCTACGTGCGTAACGTCCGTGCGCTGATGACCGAGTGCGTCTGCCTGGGCTACTGAACCTGGCTGGGCGGGTGGACCGGGCTGGGCGTGATCCGGCCCGGCCACCAGAACCGCTCGCCGAGCAGGAAGGTCAGCGCGGGGACGACCACCGTGCGTACCAGCAGGGTGTCCAGCAGTACGCCGAGGCAGACGATGATCCCGATCTGGGTCAGCGTGATCAGCGGTAGCACGCCGAGCAGGGCGAAGACCGCGGCGAGCAGGATGCCGGCGCTGGTGATCACCCCGCCGGTGACCCGCAGCGCGGAGAGCATCCCCTTACGGGTGCCGGTGGTGCGGGCGTCCTCGCGGGCCCGGGTGACCAGGAAGATGTTGTAGTCCACGCCGAGTGCGACGAGGAACACGAAGGCCAGCAGCGGTACGCCGCTGTCCAGTGCCGGGAAGCCGAGCACGTGCTCGAAGAGCAGCCAGGCACCGCCGAGGCTGGCGAAGTACGACGCGACGACCGTGGCCACGAGCAGGATCGGGGCGACCAGTCCACGCAGCAGCAGGACCAGGACGGCGCCGACGAGCAGCAGGATGAGCGGCAGGATCAGGCGCAGGTCCTGGGCGTCGGCCGCCGCCGAGTCGTACCTGCCGGCGACGGTGCCGCCGACGACTGCGCCGGGCAGGTCGCCGACCCCCGCCACGGCCGGTGGGGCGGAGCCGTCGACTGCGGCGACCGCGGCCCGCAGCCGTTCCACGGTCCGGTCCGCGGCCGGGGTGCCCGATTCGGCATCGAGGACCACGTCGACCTGGGCGACGTCGGGCCCGGCGGCGCCGGGGCGGGCCGCGGCGACGCCCGGTACGTCGGCGGCGGCCGCGGTCACCGCCGGTACGGCACCGGGGTTGGTCAGCACCGCCAACGGCTGGGTGGTGCCGGCGGGGAAGGCCCGGGCCAGGGTCTGTGCCCCGGCGACGGCCTCCGGCTGGACCCGGAACTGCTCGGTCTCCGACAGGCCGGTCCGGATGCCCAGGCCGCCGAGGGCGAGCCCGGCCAGCAGCAGGGTGGCCAGCACCGCGACGGGCGCCGGCCGGCGGACCACGGCGGCGCCGAGCCGACCCCAGATCCGGCCTTCCCGGCCGGTGCTGCCGACCTCCGGCACGAACGGCCAGAACAGGCCGCGACCGAGCAGGACCAGGACGGCCGGCAGGACGAACAGGGCCGAGGCCATCGCGAGCAGGATGCCGACGGCGCAGGCCACGGCGAGGGCCCGGTTGAGTTCCTGCTGGCTGAGCAGCAGGGTGAGCACACCGAGCATGACGGTGCCGCCGCTGGCGAGGATCGGTTCGGCGGTCCGTCGCAGGGCGGCGCGCATGGCCACGTAGCGGTCCGCCTCGCGGCGTAGTTCCTCGCGGTAGCGGGCGATCAGCAGCAGCGCGTAGTTGGTGGCGGCGCCGAAGACCAGGACGCTGGCGATGCCGGTGACGGCGCCACCGGCGAAGTTGATCCCGACGGCCGGGATGATCGTGTCGAGGGCACGCAGGGTGAGCTGTTCGGTGGCGGCCACGATGAGCAGCGGCACCATCCACAGCACCGGGCTGCGGTAGGTGACCAGCAGCAGCACCGCAACGACGGCGGCGGTGAAGGCGAGCAGGGTGACGTCGGCGCCCTCGAAGACCTTGGTCAGGTCGGCGGTGAAGGCGGGCGGTCCGGTCACCTCGACGGTGAGGTCGGCGGGGAACCCGGTGAGCGCCGCGCGGAGGTCGGCCACCCGACCGGCGATCTCCTCCTGGCCGCCGGTGCTGAACAGGGGTACGGCGACCAGGGCCACCGTGCCGTCGGGGGAGAACTGCGGCGGGGCGACCTGGTCGGCGGCGGCGAACCGGCTCAGGTCGGCGGTGGCGTCGGTGACCGCGTCGCGGTCGGCCTGGCTCAGCGGTGCCGCGTCGCCCCGGCTGACCACCACCACGGCGGGCTGCACGTCGCTGGCGGGCAGTTCGTCCTGCAGTCGTTCGGCCTGGGTGGACTGCCACTGCTCGGACAGGCCGGTGGCGGAGACCGGCGGCGGGTTGTCGGGGATGGGAAGCCCGAAGACGGCCGCGCCGGCGACGACGGCCACGGCGACGGCGAGCCAGGCCGCCCGGCGACTTCCGGCGACGCGGGTGAACAGGGACATGCGCTGAGCTCCGGTCTCTCGACAAGACATATCTAGGCTATCGAGAGTTTCGACCATCAAGAGAGATGACGCAACTGCTGGCAGCTGTCGAGAATCTCGACAGCCGAGACGCCGTCCGATGCTGAGCTATGCTGCGGGCCGGGGAATCTCGGGAGGAAACGGCGGGACGTGACAGGTCACGGGATGTACCGGCGGCGTGACACGCGGCGGGACATGCTGGTCGCGGAGATCACGGCCGAGCTGCGGCGCTACTGCGTGGACGCGCAGCACGTCGGGCACGCGTTCGCCGGCCAGCACGGCCTGGGCGCCACCGACCTGCAGGCGCTGATCGCCGTGATGGACGCCGAGCTGACCGGCGAACCGATCACCCCCGGCCGGCTCGGTGAACAGCTGGACCTCTCCTCGGGCTCCGTCACCGCGCTGATCGACCGGTTGGAACGGGCCGGGCACATCCGCCGCGACCGGGACACCACCGACCGGCGTAAGGTCCTGCTGCACTACGCGGAGCGGGGCGCCGCCGTGGCGATGGACTTCTTCCGCCCACTGGGGGAGCGCACCGACGCGGTGATGGCCGGCTTCGGCGACGACGAACTGGAAGTGGTCTACCGGTTCATCACCGCGATGGGCGGCTCGCTGCGGGAACACCGAGACGAGGTGCGGGCCGCGCGGGTCGAACCGGCACCGCGACGCCGGACGGACTGAGCGCCGGTGCTGGATCGGCTGGCGTCCCGACTCGCCGTGGCCGCGCTGCGGCTGCCCGCGGCGCGTACCCGGCGGATCGTCGTCACCCGCGACGTCGCGGTCCGGGCCCGCGACGGGGTGATCCTGCGCACCGACCACTACGCGCCCGACCTGCCCGGCGCGCCGACGGTGCTGATCCGGACCCCGTACGGCCGGGGTGGACCGATGCGGCTGCTCTGCCGGATCGCCGCCGAGCAGGGCTTCCACGTGGTCATCCAGTCGTGCCGAGGTACCGGCGGCTCGGGCGGTTCGTTCGATCCGTTCGCGTTCGAGCGCGACGACGGCCTGGACACTCTCGACTGGCTGCGCCGGCAGCGGTGGTGGGGTGGGGCGTTCGGCATGTTCGGCGCCAGCTACCAGGGCTTCGTGCAGTGGGCCCTGGCCGCCGACGCGGGTGGGGAACTACGCGCGATGGTTGCCGTGGCCACCGCCTCGGCCACCCGCGACTCCACCTACGCCGGGGAGTCGTTCGCCCTGGACACGGTCCTGACCTGGGTGGAGTTGCTGCAGGCGCAGACCGTGCCGTGGCTGGCCCGGCAGTGGGAACTCAAGCGGGGACAGCCCAGGCTGGTCGCCGCCCTGTCCCATCTACCGCTGGTCGAGGCCGACCGGGTCGCCACCGGGGTCACCGTGCCGTTCTTCCAGGAGTGGCTGCGGCAGCACACCCCACAGGCCGACTACTGGCGGAGTCGGGTCTTCGACGACCGACTGCACCTGGTCCGCGCCCCGGTGGCGATGGTCAGCGGCTGGCACGACATCTTCCTGCCCGCGCAGTTGCGCGACTACGCCGCGCTGCGCGCCGTCGGCGCCCGGCCACGGCTGACCGTCGGCCCGTGGACGCACGGCAGTCCCGGGCTGTTCGTCGCCGCCCTGCGTGCGGGGCTCAGCTGGCTGGACGCCCATCTCACGTCGAGCGCCGGCACCGGAACCCCGCCGGCCGCCCCGGTCCGGGTGCACGTCGGTGGTACCGGTGGAGGTTGGCGGGACCTGCCCGACTGGCCCCCGCCGGCCCGGCTCACCCGGTGGCACCTGCACCCGGGCTCCGCCCTGCGTACCGCCGCGGCCGTGCCGTCCCCACCGGACGGATTCCGGTACGACCCGGCCGACCCGACCCCGTCGCTGGGTGGGCCGCTGCTGGTGGCGCAGCGGGCCGGCCCGGTCGACAACCGACCGGTGGAGCGCCGCGCCGACGTGCTGACCTGGACCAGCGAGCCCCTCACCGACGCACTCGAGGTGATCGGCCCGGTACGAGCGGAGATCCACCTGCGCAGCGAACTGGCCTACCTTGACGTCTTCGTGCGACTGTGCGACGTGGACCACCGCGGTCGATCCTGGAACGTCTGTGACGGACTGGTCCGGGTCGACCCACAGCGGTTCCCGGTCGACAGTGCCGGAGTCTGCGCGGTTCCGGTCGAGATGTGGCCCACCGCCCACCGCTTCGCCCCCGGCCACCGCCTGCGACTACAGGTCTCCGGTGGTGCTCACCCTCGGTACGCGCGCAACCCCGGAACCGGTGAACCACTCGGCGCGGCGGTCACCCTCCGTGGTGGATATCGCGAGATCCTGCACGATCCAGATCGTCCGTCCGCAGTGGTCCTGCCGGTCGTCGACTCTGCCTCTCAGCCATCTCCAAGCCGGATTCAGCGCCTCTGAGCTGGGCATTTGTTCGGTGGTCGGGCTATGGTGGTGCTACGCCCGGCGCCGTGCAGCTGATAGTCGGGCCCGCCTGTGAAGCTTCCCGCCGCGTGACGCGGTGTCACCGTCGTGCCCGGCTCCCGACGAGACCGTGAAGGGGGAACCCATGACGCGGGCACCGGCAAACCTGATGGCCGTCCGCTCCCTGCTGCTCCAACACCTCAACCGCGATCCCAACCGGGTACGCGACGAGGATCTCGAACCCAACGAGGTGGGCATCGTCGGCGATGCCAACCACCGCGGCGGATACCACTGTGGATCCGACCGGGTGGTGACCAACGACTACTCGGTGGTCGAGTCGTCGCGGGATCGCAACGGCCTGACCCTCGACGCGGCGGCACTGGACGTGGGCATGTTCCGGGTCGGCAGTGGCGGTCGGAGCCACGACCTGTTCAGCTTCTCGACCTGGTGCGTCCAGCAGTGCCAGGCCAACGCGGCGGACACCCGGGACATCCGGGAGATCATCTACTCGCCGGACGGCAAGGTCGTCCGGCGGTGGGACCGACTCGGTCGGCGGAACACCGGCGACCGCTCCCACCTGTGGCACACCCACTTCAGTTTCTTCCGCGACTCGATCAAGGCGAACCGCGACCAGACACCGTTGTTCCGTCGCTACCTGACCAGCATCGGTCTCATCACGACCCAGAAGCCGGAGGAGAACGACATGACACCCGAGGAGCACAACTGGCTCAAGACCGTGCACCGCAACCTGACGGTCCTGGACGGGCGTAACCCGGTCGGGCAGACCTACACCCGGATGGCCATGGGTGAGGACCACACCGACCCGAAGTTCAAGGTGAACCACCCGACGCTGCGGAGCATCGGTTCGCAGCTCACCGCACTCCAGACGGCGATGGACTCGCTGCTCAACCGTGACTTCACCGACGAACAGGCGATCGTGAGCGGGGTGCTCGCCGGACTCACGCCGCAGGAGATCGCCGCCGCTATCCCACCCACCGTCGCCCAGCAGGTGGTGCAGGAGCTGGGCCGGCGACTGGCGGCCTGACCGCCGACGTTGCAGGTGACAGTTGAACCGGGCCACGGGTGGCGGCTGGACCGCCGGGCCACGGGTGGCGGCGGCCAACCGGCCGCCGCCACCGGCACCGTCACATCGAACGGACGTTGTCCGCCTGCGGACCCTTCTGCCCCTGCGTCACGTCGAACTCGACCTTCTGCCCCTCAGTCAGCTCCCGGTAGCCACTGCTCGCGATCGCCGAGTAGTGCACGAAGACGTCGGGCCCGCCGCCGTCCTGCTCGATGAAACCGAAGCCCTTTTCCGAGTTGAACCACTTCACGGTGCCGGTTGCCATGTGCCTTTTCTCTCTCCCTGTTCCAGGCGGGCGACCGCCGCCTCCATGGCCGCCGATCGCCCGATACCTTCCAGAGGTTAACCGGTGGAAAGCGCGTTTGCCGGGCGAAGCGCGCCAAGTACTGGCGGAACTGCCTACACCCCGGGTCGGAGGGACGATCAGGGATCCCCCGGAGGCCGCCGCGGAAAACGTCGGGTGGTAACCCGATGCCCCCGGCTGCGATCAGGGCCTAGCGTACAGGGCATGGCAGACCAGTTGGTCCAGGTCGGGGAGCTACCCCTGGCACTGCTGATGGGCGTACTCGGCGTGGTCATGCTCTTCGACGCGGTACCGCTGTTCGGAGTGCTCGTCCCCGGCGACGTGGTGGTGCTCGCCGCCGTGGCGCTCGGCAACCCCACCACCGGCGTGGCGACCTTCGTCGCCACGGTGACCGGCTGCCTCGCCGGCTGGTCGCTGAGTTTCCTCGTCGGTCGACGATGGGGCGACCAACTGCGGCACAGCCGCTTCGGTGGCTGGGTCGGCGAGGACCGCTGGGTGGCGGCGGAGCGGATCCTGCTTCGCAACGGCGGGCGGCTGGTGCTGGTGGCACCCTTCCTGCCGGTGTTCAACGCGTTGCTGCCGCTGGCCGCGGGCGGGCTGCACATGTCGTACCGGCGGTTCCTCTGCTTCGCGGCCCTCGGCGCGGCCGCCTGGGCCGGGCTCTACCTGGTGGCGGGTACCGCGTCCCGGTCGGTGGCCGGACTGCTCCCGGCGGGCGCCAGTCCGCTGCCGTTCACGATGGTCGGGGGGCTGCTGGTGGCCGCGGCGGTACTGCTCGGCACCCGGCGCCGGCTCCGCAAGATCACCGACTGACCCCCGCCACCGGACCGGTCACCAGCCCCGGGCGCGCCACTCGGCGAGCTGCGGACGTTCCGCGCCGAGCGTCGAGTCCCGACCGTGCCCCGGATAGAACCAGGTCTGGTCGGGCAGCCGGTCGAACAACTTGTGCTCCACGTCGTCGATCAGCGCGGCGAAGCGTTCCGGATCCCGGTCCGTGTTGCCCACCCCGCCGGGGAAGAGGCTGTCCCCGGTGAACAGGTGCGGGACGCCGGTGGGGTCGCGGTAGAGCAGCGCCACCGAACCCGGGGTGTGCCCCTTGATGTGGATGACCTCCAGCGCGCAGTCGCCGACCGGCACGGTGTCGCCGTCGGCGAGGGTCGCCGCCTCGATCGGTAGCCCGGCCGCGTCGTCGGCGTGTACCAGCGCACGGGCGCCGGTCTTGGCCACCACCTCCGCCAGCCCCACCCAGTGGTCCATGTGCCGGTGAGTGGTCACCACCGCGCTCAGTCCGGCGTCGCCGACCAGCTCCAACAGGCGGGGTGCCTCGTTGGCCGCGTCGATCAACACCTGCTCACCGGTGCCGCGGCAACGCAGCAGGTACGCGTTGTTGTCCATCGGGCCGACCGAGACCTTGGTGATGGTCAGCCGCTCGAGTTCGCGTACCGCCGGGGTGCCGCCGGGGGTGACTTCTCCGCTGTAGGTCATTTCTGGCTAGATCCATTCGGGTGGGCGGGTCAGCTGACCGTCAGGGCTGACGGGCTGGGTGGAACCGGGGCTCAGGCCGGCACCGGCATCACCGCGACCACCTCGGCGAACCGGTCGGCCCGGCGGCGCAGGTGGTCCGACTGCGCCGCGACCGAGCGTCGGGGGTGGGCCGCGGCGGTCCGGGCCAGGACGTGCGTCCGCTCGACCACGTCGTCCGTGGGCAACAGCGGATCCATGGTCACCACCCGACCCTAGCCGTCCGGCGCCGACCGCGTCGCCGGGGAAATCGCTTCCGGTGCGAGCACCACGCCTCCTACCGTTGAAACGGTTCGCGGCGCCGGAACGGAGGAGGTGGTCGTCATGCCGGTCACCGCTCGTCCGTAACACCCGCACCGACCTGAACGAGGAGCCTTGAAGAATAACCTGACCGCCCTGGGCTGGGACACCGACCGGGCGGCACACCTGAGTCGTATCCACGCCCACCACCGCCCGGGCCGGGTTGCCCGGGTCGACCGCGGCGTCTGCACCGTACTGACCGAGGACGGGCCGGTGCGCGCCTCCTGCGGCGGGAACGTGCTCGCCGCCGCGGCCGGTGACGCCACCCGGCTGCCCGGCGTCGGCGACTGGGTGCTGCTCGGCACCTGGCCCGACGCGCGGGTGACGGTGGAGGCGGTGCTGCCCCGGCGTACCGCCCTGATCCGGCGCACCGCCGGCAAGGACGCCGCCGGCCAACTGCTCGCCGCCAACCTGGACACCGCCGCCGTGGTCGAGCCGGTCCATCCCGCGCCGGACCCTGCCCGCGTCGAGCGGTTGCTCTCGTTGGTCCACGAGTCCGGCGCCCGGCCGCTGGTGGTGCTCACCAAGACCGACCTGACGCCCGACCCGGCGGCGGTGGCGCGCCAGCTCGCCGCCGTCGCGCCCGAGGTGCCGGTGCTGCCGGTGAGCGTCGAGACGGGTGCCGGCCTGGCGTCGTTGCGCGCCGAGGTGGCCCCCGGCCACACCCTCGGTCTGCTGGGTCCCTCCGGCGCCGGCAAGTCGAGCCTGGTCAACGCGTTGGCCGGGGCGTTGGTCATGCCGACCCAGTCGATCCGGCGGGTCGACGGCAAGGGTCGGCACACCACCACCTGGCGCGCGCTGGTTCCGCTGCCCGGTGGCGGCGCCGTGCTGGACACCCCGGGCGTACGGGCGGTCGGCCTGCTCGACGGCACGGCCGGCCTAGACCGAGCCTTCGGTGACATCGCCGATCTCGCCCTGGACTGCCGGTACGGCGACTGCGGCCACGAGGCCGAACCGGGTTGCGCCGTGCGGGCCGCTCTGGAGTCCGGTGACCTGTCCACCCGGCGCTGGCGGAACTGGCGCCGCCTGCACCGCGAGATCGCCCACGAAACCCACCGCCGCACCACCCGCCACCCCCACCGCCCGTAACCCACCCCGCCCACCCCGCCTACCCCCGCCGCTCCCTACCGCGCCGTCGATCTTGCAGCTTCGGTCGCCGTAATGACGTTTTTGCTCCGTTATGTCCAGACCCAAACTGCAAGATCCACGAGGCGGGGGCGGGGTGTGCGGCAAGGGCCGAGGGGGTGGGACGGGGTGGGTGGGGGTGGGGGAATGTGTGGCGGGGGGAAGTTGTCGTAGGTCGGGTCTACAGTTGCCGAGGCGCACTCTCCGCGCTGGCACAACCGCTGGGTTCATCCCAAACGCGGACAGATCTTCCTCGTCATTCTCACCCGGGAGTACACGGACCGTGGCCGACCGTTTGATCATCCGTGGCGCGCGCGAGCACAACCTGCGTGACGTCAGCCTCGACCTGCCCCGGGACGCCCTGATCGTGTTCACCGGGCTGTCCGGGTCGGGCAAGTCGAGCCTGGCGTTCGACACGATCTTCGCCGAGGGGCAGCGCCGGTACGTCGAGTCGCTGTCGTCGTACGCCCGGCAGTTCCTCGGCCAGATGGACAAGCCGGACGTCGACTTCATCGAGGGGCTGAGCCCGGCCGTCTCCATCGACCAGAAGTCGACCTCGCGCAACCCGCGGTCCACCGTCGGCACGATCACCGAGGTCTACGACTACCTGCGGCTGTTGTACGCCCGGGTCGGCGAGCCGCACTGCCCGGTCTGCGGCGAACGGATCTCCAAGCAGAGCCCGCAGCAGATCGTGGACCGGGTCCTCGCGATGGCCGAGGGCACCCGGTTCATGGTGCTGGCCCCGGTGGTGCGGGGCCGCAAGGGCGAGTACGTCGACCTCTTCGCCGAACTCCAGGCCAAGGGGTACGCGCGGGCCCGGGTGGACGGGGTGGTGCACCAGCTCACCGATCCGCCGAAGCTCAAGAAGCAGGAGAAGCACACCATCGAGGTGGTCATCGACCGGCTCAGTGTGAAGGCGAGCGCCAAGCAGCGGCTGACCGACTCGGTCGAGGCGGCGCTGGGGCTCTCCGGCGGTCTGGTGCTGCTGGACTTCGTCGACCTGGCCGAGGACGACCCGGGCCGGGAGCGGCGCTACTCCGAGCACCTGGCCTGCCCCAACGACCACCCCCTCGCGATCGAGGATCTGGAGCCGCGGGTCTTCTCGTTCAACGCCCCGTACGGTGCCTGCCCCGAGTGCACCGGTCTGGGCACCAAGAAGGAGGTCGACCCGGAGCTGGTGGTGCCCGACCCGGAGCGCACCCTGCGCGAGGGCGCGATCCAGCCCTGGTCGACCGGGCACAACCTGGAGTACTTCCTGCGTCTGCTGGAGGCGCTCGGCGAGGCGGAGCACTTCGACATCGACACCCCGTGGCGGGCGTTGCCGTCGCGGGCGCAGAAGACCATCCTGCACGGCTCCGGCGACCAGGTGCATGTGCGCTACCGCAACAAGTACGGCCGGGAGCGCTCGTACTACACCGGTTTCGAGGGCGTGGTGCAGTGGATCGAGCGCCGGCACTCCGACACCGAGAGCGAATGGTCGCGGGAGAAGTACGAGGGCTACATGCGCGACGTGCCGTGCGCCGCCTGCGGCGGTGCCCGGCTCAAGCCCGAGGTGCTCGCCGTCACCCTGGCCGGGCGCAGCATCGCCGAGGTCTGCAACCTGTCCGTGGGTGAGTGCGCCGACCTGCTGGCCGGCATCGAGCTGACCGACCGGCAGAAGCTGATCGCCGAGCGGGTGCTCAAGGAGATCAACGCCCGGCTGCGGTTCCTGCTCGACGTCGGCCTGGACTACCTCTCCCTGGACCGGCCGGCCGGTACCCTCTCCGGCGGCGAGGCGCAGCGCATCCGGCTGGCCACCCAGATCGGTTCGGGGCTGGTCGGCGTGCTCTACGTACTGGACGAGCCCTCCATCGGGCTGCACCAGCGTGACAACCACCGGCTGATCGAGACCCTGGTCCGGCTGCGTGGCCTGGGCAACACGCTGATCGTGGTGGAGCACGACGAGGACACCATCCGCACCGCCGACTGGATCGTCGACATCGGGCCCGGTGCGGGCGAGCACGGCGGGCGGATCGTGCACAGCGGCTCGGTGCCGGAGCTGCTGGCGAACCCGGAGTCGATGACCGGGGCGTACCTGTCCGGCCGTCGGGAGATCCCGACCCCGAAGGGGCGCCGCCCGCAGGCCCCCGGGCGGGAACTGGTGGTGCAGGGTGCCCGCGAGCACAACCTGCGCAACCTGACCGTGAGCTTCCCGCTGGGCCAGCTGATCGCCGTCACCGGGGTCAGCGGCTCCGGCAAGTCGACCCTGGTCAACGACATCCTGTACGCGGTGCTGGCGAACCAGATCAACGGCGCGCGGCTGGTGCCGGGCCGGCACACCCGGGTCGCCGGGCTGGAGCACGTGGACAAGGTCGTCGGGGTCGACCAGTCACCGATCGGTCGTACGCCGCGCTCCAACCCGGCCACCTACACCGGCGTCTGGGACCACGTGCGCAAGCTGTTCGCCGAGACCACCGAGGCCAAGGTCCGGGGGTACGGGCCGGGTCGGTTCTCGTTCAACGTCAAGGGCGGGCGCTGCGAGGCGTGTTCCGGCGACGGCACCATCAAGATCGAGATGAACTTCCTGCCCGACGTGTACGTGCCGTGCGAGGTCTGCAAGGGCGCCCGGTACAACCGGGAGACCCTGGAGGTGCACTACAAGGGCAAGACCGTCTCCGACGTGCTGGAGATGCCGATCGAGGAGGCGGCCGAGTTCTTCTCCGCCATCCCGGCCATCCACCGGCACCTCAGGACCCTCGTCGACGTGGGCCTGGGCTACGTGCGGCTGGGGCAGCCGGCGCCGACGCTCTCCGGTGGTGAGGCGCAGCGGGTCAAGCTCGCCTCCGAGTTGCAGAAGCGGTCCACCGGGCGGACGGTGTACGTGCTCGACGAGCCGACCACCGGCCTGCACTTCGAGGACATCCGCAAGCTGCTGCTGGTGCTGGAGGGGCTGGTCGACAAGGGCAACACGGTGATCACGATCGAGCACAACCTGGACGTGATCAAGAGTGCCGACTGGCTGATCGACATGGGGCCCGAGGGCGGCCACCGGGGCGGCACCGTGCTCGCCACGGGCACCCCGGAGGAGGTCGCCGAGGTCGCCGAGAGCCACACCGGGCAGTTCCTGCGTACCGTGCTCAAGCTCGACGGCACGGCCAAGGGCGCGGCGGCGGCGACCGCCCGGGCGGCCAAGGCCAACGGCGGCAGGTCGCGCGCCGGCCGCAAGACGCCCGCCATCCGCTGACCTCACCCCGGCGGCGCGCACCGCACCGGTACCCGCCGAGGTGGAACGGCGGCGCCACCAGCTGGTGCGCCGCAAGGGCGGGTTGCCGCTGTGAACGGGCGGTGCCACCGCTGTGAGAATGCGGTGACATCGGTGCGGGTGGCCCTTCGGGTGGTCGATCGGGTGAACCGCGGGGCAGAGTGGTCCGGGTTGGGGAAACGTAGCCGCGGATCATGCACGGTGGTACCGAGGAGGGCGTGAGATGACTGACGACCAGGTGGCGGCGGGGCCGGTGCGGACGCGGCGGGCGTTGCTGGCCGGTGCGGGGGCGGCCGGCGCGGCGGTGGCGCTGTCCGCCTGCGGCGGCGGTGACGACAACGGTGCCGTGCCGACCAGCCCGGGGCCGGCGGTGACGAACACCGGCGACGCCGGTGGCGGCGACCGGCAGGGCAGCCAGTCCCTGGCCCGTACCAGCGACATCCCGGTCGGCGGCGGTGCCATTCTGGCGGCCCAGGGGATCGTGATCACGCAGCCGTCGGCGGGGGAGTTCCGCGGCTTCGACCCGAAGTGCCCGCACCAGGGGTGCAACGTGTCGACCATCGAGGGCGGCACGATCAACTGCGTCTGCCACCAGAGCCGGTTCTCCATCGAGGACGGCTCGGTGCGGTCCGGCCCGTCTCCGGCGCCACTGGCGACCAAGGACGTCAAGGTCGAAGGCGACCAGATCTCCCTGGCCTGAGTCGCCCGGCCCGTGCGGTCGACGGTCGTGGCCGGGGCGTCACCCCGGCCACGACCGGCCGTCCTCAGTGCGCGTACACGGACAGTTCCCAGAGCGAGAAGCCGTAGGAGCTGCCGCGGGTCAGGCCGTACATCCGGACGTAGCGGGCCTGCTCCGGGCCGAAGGCGAGCACGTCGGTGCCGCCGTCGCCCGCGGTGGTCGAGCGGACCTGCCGCCAGTTGTTCCCGTCGGTGGAGACCTCGATCCGGTACGACCGGGCGTACGCCGCCTCCCAGGCCAGCACCACCCGGCCCACCTGCCGGACGCTGCCCAGGTCGACCCTGATCCACTGGTTGTCGGACCAGGAACTGGCCCAGCGGGTATCCAGGTTCCCGTCGACGGCGCGGGCGGCGCCGTTGCCGAGTTGGCTGCTGGAGGCGGTCACCGGTCGCCCGGCGGCCAGGTTGGTCAGGTCGTCGCCGCGTCGGGCCGGGAACGAGACCACCTGCTGGTAGGTGGGGCGGTTCTGCCAGGCGATGGTGGCGTGCTTGATGCCGCCCAGCGGCGACTGGATGATCGCGTCGGCGCACCACTGGTCACCGGCCGCACAGCTGGCGTCGCCCGGGTAGGTGGTGGTGACCGGGGTGGCCGCCGCCGTGCGCAGGGTGTCCAGCAGGATCTGCCGGCACGCACCCAGGTTGCCGTTGCCGCAGAAGGTACGCCCGGGGCCACCGGCGACCGGGGCACCGAGAACCGACCGCAGGTCCTTGTCGACGTAACCCCACCAGCCGTACTGGAACGCGGAGCCCTTGTGCGTCTGTGCCCCGTTGGCCGAGGACGGCAGGTTCGACACGTCACCCTGTTGCAGGCCGGAGGGGGACTCGTTGACCTGAAGGGTGTTGATCAGCGACTGGTAGAGGTCGGGGCCGAGCGGGTCCCGGAACATCCCCCGGACCAGCAGCGGCCACCAGGCGTCGAAGGTACGGATCGCCTCGGCGTGCTGGTACACCTTGCTGCCCTTGGCGGTCTCCACCCGCAGCGCCCCGGCCTGCCGCCACGCCCTCAGCCGGCTGATCTCGGCCGCGACGGCGGTGTCGGTGATCGGCTGGCTCTCCAGCACCCGGATCAGCTCGTCGAGCACCTCCGCGCCGCGCAGGTCGGTCAGCCCGGCCCGCTGCACCAACTCGGTCAGCGAGCCTCGGTCGAACTTGTGGCCCGCCGCGATGGCCGCCTTCACCGGCTTGTCCAGCAGGTCACCCCGGTGTACGGCGCCGAAGCTGAAGTTGCCGTCGGCCGCCCCGAAGTCCTTGGCCTGCTTGTTGTTCCAGCTGATGTAGTAGTCCTGGTCGATCGACTGCGGGTGGGCGGAGCGTGGCGCGTACCGGGCGGTGCGGGCGTCCGGGTCGAAGTCCTGCCACTCGTAGGCGCGATCGGCGCGCATCGGCAGGTTCGGGTTGCTGCCGGCGGCGCGTACCGGGTTGAGTCCGGAGTTGAAGTACCCGGCCTGGGTGGAGTTCACGTAGAACCAGTTGAAGGCGTACTCGACGTGGTGCGCCGAGTTGAGGAACGCCTCGGCGGTGCCCATCTGGGTCGGGTCGTTGAACATCTGGAAGCCGATCGCCGAGTCGGCCTCCCGTCCGTAGGTGGAGCGCAGCTGGGTGAAGGCGTGCGGGGCGCCGCCGACGGTGCCGCGCCAGGCCACCAGGCCCAGCTTGGTCCGCCAGGCGACCAGCTTGTACGACCCGGCCGGGGTGCTGTCGGCGACGGTGGGGTTCCACCGGTTGACGTGGGACAGCTCCTCCATCGCCAGGCACTGACCGCGGAACAGGTAGTGGTTGCTGGCCAGCGTCGGCGTGCCACCGCCGGGCACGCAGAGCGGTACCGCGTACGTGTCGGTGATGTCGTGGATGGACGAGGTGGCGCTCCAGGCGTAGTCCTGGCCCCGCCCGAGCAGGACGTACAGGTTGAGCCCGGCGAACGCGGCGCCCCGGGCGCTGATGCCCGGGCCCTGCAACTCCTGGACCATCAGCAGTTGCGGGGAGAAGTAGCCGGTCTGCGGCCCAAACACGGCGATCGGGTGACCGGTCGCGGAGTGCTCGGCGGAGATCACCGCCGCGTTGGACATGCCCCGGTTGGCGGGGGTGATGGTCAGCCCGGAGAGCGCGGCGGCAAGTTCGGAGGAGCGGTTGGTGCCGGCGGTGGTGGCGGAGCCGGTGGCGGCGGTGAAGATCGGCTCGACCCGGGCCGAGCCGGCGTCGGGCAGTACCACGCTGGGCGCGTCGGGGGAGGCGTCGCCGTACGGGAAGCTCTGCCCGTCGTGCAGGGTCAGCACGGTCTCCGGGTCGTTCTGCCCCCGGAAGCCGTTCCACACCCGGTCGCCCTCGACCGGTCCGTACTTGGCCCGGGCGGCGATTCGGACCAGCGCGGACTGCATCTCGGTGCCGCCTCCGCCGCCGAACAGGCCGCCGACCACCCCGGCGATGGCGATCAGATCGGTCATGACGAACGGCTTCGGCCCACCGGCGTTGGTGATCGCGTCGAGGTGGCCGGTGAGCACGTACTCGCCGGGACAGTTGCGGTTCGCCATGCAGGTGCGGATGTAGGCGTTGACTCCGGCGATGTACTCCTGCACGTCGGCGTAGAGCTGTTCGCCGCGGCTGCCGGCCTTCTGCCGCAACGCCGCCACCTGGGCGGCCAGGTCCGCCTCGGTGTACGGGGCGGTACGCCAGACGCTCTGCTCCAGGTCGCGGTTGCCGGGTGCGCCCCCGGCGAACGAGGTGAGGGTGCCCCGACCGACGTGGCGCAGCAGGTCCATGGTGAACAGCCGGTCCTCGGCGCCGGCGTAACCGGCGCCGTACATGGTGCCGGCCCGGGTGCTGCCGGTGATGTGCGGGATGCCGGTGGCCCGGTCCCGCAGGATCCGTACGTCCGAGCGTGGCGAGTAGTCGCGTTCGACCTGGTTGGGGGCGACGCCGAAGGCGGCGTCGTGGAAGAAGTTGTCGATCTGTTCCTCGCGCAGTCCGGCGTAGCCGTACACGAGGTTCGCGTACCTGTCGAGTTGGTCGGCGGAGTGCCGGGGCAGGGTGCCGAAGGCCTGGTTGCCGAGGATCTCGACCAGGGTGGCGTTGCCGTTCTGGCCCGGCGGCAGGATCTCCGAGCACTCGCCGAGGCAGTAGTCGTCGCCGGCGAAGGCGCTGGCGACGTTCACGGCGAGGGTGTCGGCTCCGGCGGGCGCGGCAAGCGGGGTGGTGGCGGTGGCGGTGGTCGGGACGGCGACCAGGAGGGCGGCGACGGCGACGGCGCCGGTCGCACCGGCGAGCAGTCGGCGGGTGGCGGTATGAGCAGGCATGGCGATCCTCAGTGGGCGGGGGACCATCGGGCGGAGGATTACATGAAGAACATTCAGTTACTGGATGGTAAGCTTCGCCGCCCGATATTGGAAGATGTCAATCGGCCTGCCCGTCGGCCCGCGCCGTCGAGAAGGGACACCCGGATGATCGCCGTACGCCTGCTCGCGTCCATGGCACTGCTCGCCGCCCTGCTTCCCGCCGCGCCGGTCGCCGCCGCGCCGGTCACCCCCACCGCCGGCACCGACGGCGGCAGTTTCTCGGTGCTCACCTACAACGTCGCCGGTCTGCCCGAGCCACTCTCCAGCGGTCGGCCGTCGGTGAACACCCGGCCGATCGGCGAGCGGGTCAACGCGTACGACATCGTCCACGTGCAGGAGGACTTCAACTACCACGCCGACCTGTACGCCACCGACCGGCACCCGCACCGCACCCCGACCAGCGGCGGCGTGCCCTTCGGCGATGGCCTGAACACCATGTCGAACTTCCCGTACTCGGACTTCACCCGGGTCAGGTGGAACCGCTGCAACGGCACCGACTGCCTGACGCCCAAGGGCTTCACCCAGTCGCGCGTCCGGCTGGCCGAGGGGGTCTTCGTCGACTTCTACAACGTGCACACCAATGCCGGCAGCACCGAGGCCGACCTTGCCGCGCGTCGCGCCAACGTCACCCAACTGTCGCAGCACATCTCCGCCAACTCCGCCGGCAACGCGGTCGTGGTGATGGGCGATCTCAACGTTCGTTACACCCGCGACGGGGACAACATCCGGGACCTGGTCGCCGCCAACGGCCTGACCGACGTCTGGGTCCAGCAGGAGCACGGCGGGCAGCCGCCGGCCGCCGGCAGCCCGGCGTTGGTCTGCGACCCGGCCAACCTCAGCAACTCCTGCGAGGTGGTCGACAAGATCCTCTACCGGGGGAGCCGACTGGTCCGACTGGCCCTCGACCGCTACCACAACGAGTACGCCCGGTTCCTCGACCCGGCCGGCGACCACCTGTCCGACCACTACCCGCACGCCGCCTGGTTCAGCTGGACCCTCGAACCCGGCCTGCGCCAGAGCGACACCTGGGGCGGCCCGCACGGCACCCCGTTCACCGATTTGACCGCCGTCGGTCCCCGGGTCACCGTGCTCGCGCTGCGCGGCGGCGCCCGCCTCGACCAGGTCGGCCTGACCTTCGCAGACGGCACCAGCCGTAGCCACGGCGGCGGGGGCGGCAGCCCGGTCCACCTCACCCTGACGCCGGGTGAACGGATCACCGAGGTCACCCTCACGCAGGGGCAACGCAACGGTCGTACCCGGATCTTCTCGGCCCGCTTCACCACCAACCTCGGTCGTACGCTGGCCGCCGGCACGCCCACCTCGGCGGCGGTGACCTTCACCGCGCCGCCCGGCGGTGGACTCGCCGGCTTCTTCGGCCGCAGCGGCGACGAGGTCGACCAGCTCGGGGTGATCTGGGCTGTCGGTGGCGGCGACTAATCTCGGTGTGTGGCTGATCCGTCGACCTACCGTCCCGCCCCCGGCACCATCCCGGAATCGCCGGGGGTCTACCGGTTCCGCGACGGCACCGGTCGGGTGATCTACGTCGGCAAGGCGAAGAACCTGCGCAGCCGGCTCAACTCCTACTTCGCCGACCTGCTCGGGCTGCACGAGCGGACCCGGCAGATGGTCACCACCGCCGAGACGGTCGACTGGGTGACCGTCGGCACCGAGGTCGAGGCGCTCCAGCTCGAATACACCTGGATCAAGCAGTACGACCCGCGGTTCAACGTCCGCTATCGCGACGACAAGTCCTACCCCTACCTGGCGGTCACCCTCGACGAGGAGTACCCGCGGCTACAGGTGATGCGTGGCGCCAAGCGCAAGGGGGTGCGCTACTTCGGGCCGTACTCGCACGCCTGGGCGATCCGCGAGACGCTCGACCTGCTGCTGCGGGTCTTCCCGGCGCGGACCTGCTCCGCCGGGGTGTTCAAGCGGGCCGGTCAGGTCGGCCGGCCCTGCCTGCTCGGCTACATCGGCAAGTGCTCCGCGCCGTGCGTGGGCAGCGTCACCGCCCAGCGGCACCGCGAGATCGTCGACGGGTTCTGCGACTTCATGGCCGGGCGCACCGACACCATGGTGCGCCGACTGGAACGCGAGATGGCCGAGGCCAGCGCGGAGCTGGAGTTCGAGCGGGCGGCCCGGTTGCGCGACGACGTCGCCGCGCTGCGCCGGGCGATGGAGAAGCAGACCGTGGTGCTCGGCGACGGTACCGACGCCGACGTGGTGGCCTTCGCCGACGACCCGCTCGAAGCCGCGGTGCAGGTGTTCCACGTCCGGGGCGGCCGGGTGCGCGGCCAGCGCGGCTGGGTGGTGGAGAAGACCGAGGAGCTGACCACCGGTGACCTGGTGCACCACTTCTGCACCCAGGTCTACGGCGGCGAGCACGGCGAGGCCGACGTGCCCCGCGAACTACTGGTGCCGGAGCTGCCCGCCGACGCCGAGGCGCTGACCGACTGGCTGGCCACCCACCGGGGCAGCCGGGTGACCCTGCGGGTGCCGCAGCGGGGCGACAAGCGAGCCCTGCTGGAGACGGTGGAACGCAACGCGAAGGACGCCCTGGCTCGGCACAAGCTCAAGCGGGCCGGTGACCTGACCACCCGGAGCAAGGCGCTGGACGAGATCAGCGAGGCGCTCGGCATGCGCACCGTGCCGCTGCGCATCGAGTGTTTCGACGTGTCGCAGATCCAGGGCACCGATGTGGTGGCCAGCATGGTCGTCTTCGAGGACGGCTTGCCCCGCAAGAGCGAGTACCGTCGGTTCGTGGTCCGCGGTGCCACCGACGACCTCTCCGCGATGTCCGAGGTGCTGCGTCGCCGCTTTGCCCGCTACCTCGACGCGCGCGCCGAGACGGGCGAGCTCGGCGAGGAGACCGCCGCCGATCCGGACCGCCCCGGCATCGACCCGAGCACCGGGCGACCCCGGAAGTTCGCGTACCCGCCGCAGTTGGTGGTGGTCGATGGTGGAGCGCCGCAGGTGGCCGCCGCCGCGCAGGCCCTCGCCGAGCTGGGCATCGACGACGTGGCGCTGTGCGGGCTGGCCAAGCGACTGGAGGAGGTGTGGCTGCCCGACGACGAGTTCCCGATCATCCTGCCGCGCACCTCCGAGGGGCTCTACCTGCTGCAACGGGTACGCGACGAGGCACACCGTTTTGCCATCACCTTCCACCGTCAGCGCCGCTCCAAGCGGATGACCGCCTCCGCGCTGGACAACATCCCCGGGCTGGGCGAGATCCGTCGCAAGGCGTTGCTGCGCCACTTCGGTTCCCTCAAGCGGCTCTCCGCCGCCAGCGTGGAGGAGATCACCGAGGTCCCCGGCATCGGCCCGCAGACCGCCGGGTCCATCCTCGCCGCCCTGAACGGCGATGACACGCCGTCGGCCCCGGCCCCTTGAGTGGCCGGTGTGCGCGGGTGACGGCGGTCGGGTGACGGCGGTCGGGTGACGGCGAGGGCGCCGAGCCGCGCCTCGCGGGCCGGATCGCCTCGGACCGGTGGCACCTTGTGTGCTGGTCGTGATTTCACACAGCAATATTTATTTCGGTGTGAAATCACGACCATCGAAGGTACCGCTTCTGGCCCTGCTCGCCGCGACACCACTCGATCCTGGACCGAGCGTGCCCCGGGCCGGGCGGACTCAGTCGGCCTCGGCGAGCTCGGTGAGGAGCTGCTCGCCGTACTTGGCCAGCTTGTTCTCGCCGACGCCGCTGATCCGGGACAACTCGGCCAGGGAGGACGGGGCGTCGGCGGCGATCTGGCGCAGCGTCGCGTCGTGGAAGATGACGTACGCGGGCACGCCCTGCTCCTTCGCGGTCGCCGCCCGCCAGGCGCGCAGCCGCTCGAAGGTGCCGGCCGCCTCCGCGGAGAGTTCGGCGACCACGGTGGCCGCGCCCCGGGGCTTGGCGGTGCGGCCCGCCCGGCCCGCTTGGCCCGCTTGGCCCGCTTGGGCTTGGCGGGCCGGCTCGCGGCGCAGCATCACGGTACGGCGCTTGCCGAGCACCTCCGCACTGGCGTCGGTGAGCGCCAGCGTGCCGTAGTCGCCCTCGACGGCCAGCAGTCCCTCGGCGAGCAGCTGCCGCACCACCCCCCGCCACTCCGCTTCGCTCAGCTCCGCCCCGATGCCGAACACGGTCAGCGAGTCGTGCCGGAACTGGGTGATCTTGTCGGTGTTGCGGCCCAGCAGGATGTCGATGCAGTGCCCGGCGCCGAACCGCTGGTTGCGTTCGCGGTCCAGCCGGAAGACCGTGGAGAGCAGCTTCTGTGCGGCGACCGTGCCGTCCCACGACTCGGGTGGTTCCAGGCAGGTGTCACAGTTGCCGCAGGTGCCGTCCAAGAGCTGGCCGAAGTAGTCGAGCAGCTGCACCCGGCGGCAGCGGACCGTCTCGCACAGGGCCAGCATCGCGTCGAGATGGGCGGCGAGGTTACGCCGGTGCGCCAGGTCGCCCTCCGACGTGTCGATCATCCGGCGCTGCTGCACGACGTCCTGCAACCCGTACGCCAGCCAGGCGGTCGACGGCAGCCCGTCCCGACCCGCGCGGCCGGTTTCCTGGTAGTAGCCCTCGACCGACTTGGGCAGGTCGAGGTGGGCGACGAACCGGACATCCGGCTTGTCGACGCCCATCCCGAAGGCGATGGTCGCCACCATCACCACCCCGTCGGCGCGCAGGAAGCGCTGCTGGTTGGCGGCGCGGGTCGCCGCGTCCAACCCGGCGTGGTACGGCAGCGCGTCGATGCCGGCGGCGACCAGGAACTCGGCGGTCTTCTCCACCGAGGCGCGGGACAGGCAGTAGACGATGCCCGCCTCGCCCGGGTGCTCGTCGCGCAGCAGCGCGAGCAGTTGCTTGCGGGGCTCCCGCTTCGGCACGATCCGGTACTGGATGTTGGGCCGGTCGAAGCTTGCCACGAAGTGCCGGGCTTCGGTCAGGTTGAGCCGGGTGGCGATCTCCGACCGGGTGGCGCCGGTCGCCGTCGCGGTCAGCGCGATCCGAGGTACGCCCGGCCAGCGCTCGTGCAACATCGACAGGTTGAGGTAGTCCGGGCGGAAGTCGTGGCCCCACTGCGACACGCAGTGCGCCTCGTCGATGGCGAACAGCCCGATCCGGCCCCGGTCGAGCAGGCTCAGCGTGGCCCGGCTGGCCAGCGCCTCCGGTGCGAGGTAGAGCAGGTCGATCTCGCCGGCCACGAACTGCGCCTCGACCAGCCGGCGGGTGCCCGGGTCCAGGGTGGAGTTGAGGAAGCCGGCCCGGACCCCGACGGCGGTCAACGCGTCCACCTGGTCCTGCATCAACGCGATCAGCGGAGAGATCACCACCGCGACGCCGTCGCGGACCAGTGCCGGAATCTGATAGCACAGCGACTTACCGCCACCGGTGGGCATCAGCACCAGCGCGTCCCCGCCAGCCACCACGTGCTCGATGACCTCACGCTGGAAACCACGGAAGGCGTCGTACCCGAAGACCCGCCGCAGCGTTTCCAGCGCCGCGCTGTCGTCGCCGGTCCGCACGTCGCTGGGGGAGAGCATCAGTGGATTCTACGAGCCGCCGCGCGGTCACCCGCCGGTGGTGACCGGCACCCGTTTGGCCCAGCGGATCTCGCCGTCGGCGCCGACCCGACAGAACGCCACCACCAGGTGCGACGGGTCGGTCAGCGGCTCGGCGCCGACGCCCATCCGGAAGAGGGCGACCAGGCTGCCCGCGGCGGTCGCCCGGGTACCCACCGCGCCGAGGTTGTCGGGGGCGGTGAGCGAGTCACTGGACCAGGGCCGGGCGGCGGTGCCGGCGAGCCAGTCGTACCGCTGGGCCAGCACCTCGTACGCGCCGGCCCAGTTGAAGCCGGTACTGCCGGCGGCGTCCCAACCGCTGTGCGGGCGGATCACCCGCGCCGGGTCGGTCCGGGTGTCCAGCAGGATCACCTGGTACGAGCCCTGCTGGCCGGGCCCGGACCAGCTCAGTCGCAGCAACACCGACTGGTTGCCCGGTTCGCCGGTGACGGCGGCGCCGTCCCGCCAGCCGTGCGCGGCGGTCAGGTCGGCCACCTGGCCGGGCGCGGGTAGCAGTGCCTCGGCGGTGACCGCCACGGCCGCCTCGCTGCGTTCCCAGTCGCGTTCCTGTTCCCGGAGGCGGTCCACCGTGGCCAGTACGGCGACCGTGGCCGCCACGAGTGCCACCACCCAGCGCAGCCGTGCGCCGTGCCTGCCCATGGCCGGAGGATAGTCGCGCCGGCCGCCGCGCGCCGTCAACCAGCCGACAAACCGGGCGGCACGGGGCCGACAGGCGAGGGGGCGGATCCCGACCGGGTGGGGTACGGCGAGCTAGAGTCGCTCTCTGACCATGCCGGGTCGACCATCGACCACGGCGCCACCGCTTGGGGGTTGATTGGGTGGGCGAGGCGCACACGACCGGCCACCGCGCCGGTGCCGGCGAGCGATCCGCGCCGGTGGGGGAGACGGACACCACACTGGTCGTGGTCACCGGCCTGTCCGGTGGCGGACGCAGCACGGTCGCCCGGGCGCTGGAGAACGTGGGCTTCTACGTGGTGGACAACCTGCCGCAGGCGCTGCTGCTGGAGATGGCCGAGCTGGCGGTGAAGGCCGGCGGGGCGGCTCGGCGGACCGCGATGGTGCTGGACGTACGCTCCCGGGCGTTCTCCACCGACCTGGCCGAGGCGATCCGGGAACTCAAGGAACGCGGCTACGCGCCCCGGGTGGTCTTCGTCGACGCCGACGACGAGGTGTTGATCCGCCGGTTCGAGAGCGTGCGGCGCTCGCATCCGCTACAGGGCGAGGGGCGGCTCGCCGACGGCATCGCGGTCGAACGGGGCCTGCTGGAGGAGGCCCGCGACCAGGCCGACGTGATCATCGACACCAGCCACCTGAACGTCAACCAGCTGCGCCGCCGCATCGAGGAGCTGTTCGGCGGTGAGGACGCCCGCAAGCTTCGGCTGACCGTGATCTCCTTCGGCTTCAAGTACGGCCTGCCGCCGGACGCCGACTTCGTGCTCGACGCCCGCTTCCTGCCCAACCCGTACTGGGTGCCCGAACTGCGGGAACACACCGGTCGGGAGGAGGCGGTAAGCGCGTACGTGCTGGGGCAGGAGGGCGCCGACACCTTCGTCTCGGCGTACGCGGACCTGGTCGGCGCCACCACCGCCGGCTTCGAACGGGAGGGCAAGCGGTACCTCACCGTGGCGGTCGGCTGCACCGGCGGCAAGCACCGCAGCGTGGCCATCGCCGAGGAGTTGGCGGCCCGGCTGCGCCGCGCCGGGCTGGCCGCCAACGCCCAGCATCGGGACCTGGGGCGGGAATGACGATCCGGGTGGTGGCCTTCGGCGGCGGGCACGGACTGTCCGCGTCGTTACGGGCGTTGCGTCGCTGCGCCCCTGAACTTGATCTCGACATCACCGCGGTGGTGACCGTCGGTGACGACGGTGGTTCCAGTGGGCGGCTACGCGCCCAGCGTGGTGGGCTGCCCCCCGGTGACCTGCGGCAGGCGTTGGTCGCGCTGGCCGGGGACCATCCCGCCACCCGACGCAGCGCGGGGCTGTTCCAGCACCGTTTCGCCGAACTGGGCGCCGCCGGTGGTGACGCGCTGGCCGGGCACGCGGTGGGCAACCTGGTGCTGTGCGGGCTGATGGAGCTGTTCGGCGATCCGGTGGCCGCACTGGAACACGCCGGGGCGATGCTCGGCTCGGTCGGCCGGGTGCTGCCGATGTCCTGCCAGCCGGTGGACATCGAGGCCCAGGTGCGGGGGGCGGATCCGAACCGGCCCGACGAGACGTGCACCGTACGCGGCCAGCACCAGGTCGCGGTCACCACCGGCCGGGTCGAGTCGCTGCGGCTCACCCCGCAGGCGCCGGCGGCCTGCCCCGAGGCGGTGGCGGCGATCGACGCCGCCGACTGGTTGATCTTCGGGCCGGGCAGCTGGTACACCAGCGTGCTGCCGCACCTACTGGTGCCGCAGCTGGCCACGGCGATCCTGGCCAGCCCGGCCCGGCGCCTGGTCACTCTCAACCTGGCCGCCGAGAAGGAGACCCTCGGACTCTCCGTCGCCGACCACCTGGCGGCGTTGCGCTGGTACCTGCCGGAGTTGACGGTGGACTTCGTGCTCGCCGACGCCAAGGCGGTCGGTGACCCCGAACCCGTCGACCGTGCGGCAGAATCGCTGGGAGCCCGGCTGGTCCTCGCTCCCGTCGCGGTCCACGACGGCACTCCCCGTCATGATCCGGCCGCCCTGGGCGCCGCACTGGTGCCCGTACTGGGCGCCGATCGTTAGACACGTACGTAATCTCCGGCGACACGCCGGAACCGGTCCGTGAGGGGACGCACAATGGCGATGACGGCTGCGGTCAAGGACGAGCTGAGTCGGGTCGACGTGCCCAAGCCCTGCTGCCGGCGGGCGGAGATGGCGGCGCTGCTGCGGTTCGCCGGTGGGCTGCACATCGTCTCCGGCCGGGTGGTGGTGGAGGCGGAACTCGACACCGGTGCGGTGGCCCGCCGGCTGCGGCGGGAGATCGCCGAGGTCTACGGCTACCCGAGTGAGATCCACGTGCTCGCCTCCGGTGGGCTGCGCAAGGGCAGCCACTTCATCGTCCGGGTGGTCAAGGACGGCGAGGCGCTCGCCCGGCAGACCGGCCTGCTGGACGTCCGGGGCCGCCCGGTCCGGGGCCTGCCGCCGCACGTGGTGGCCGCCAGTGTGTGCTGCGCGGTTTCCGCCTGGCGGGGCGCGTTCATGGCGCACGGCTCGCTGACCGAGCCGGGCCGCTCCAGTGCGTTGGAGATCACCTGCCCGGGCCCCGAGTCGGCGTTGGCCCTGGTCGGCGCGGCCCGCCGGATCGGCATCACCGCGAAGAACCGCGAGGTACGCGGCGTGGATCGGGTGGTGGTCAAGGACGGCGACGCGATCGCCGCGCTGCTCACCCGGATCGGCGCCCACGCCAGCGTGCTGGCCTGGGAGGAACGCCGGGTACGCCGGGAGGTGCGCGCCACCGCCAACCGGCTGGCGAACTTCGACGACGCGAACCTGCGCCGCTCGGCGCGGGCGGCGGTCGCCGCGGCGGCCCGGGTCACCCGGGCGCTGGAGATCCTCGCCGACGACGCGCCGAACCACCTGACCTCGGCCGGTCAGCTGCGGTTGGAGCACCGGCAGGCGTCGCTTGAGGAGTTGGGCGCGCTGGCCGACCCGCCGCTGACCAAGGACGCCATCGCCGGCCGGATCCGCCGGTTGCTGGCGTTGGCCGACAAGCGGGCGCGGGATCTGGGCATTCCGGATACCGAAGCGGCCGTCACGCCCGACATGCTCGTGGTCTGATAGGACGGTAGGTCGTCCCGGCGCGGGCGGTCCGCCGGAGGCCGGCGGTGCGTGCCGCCGGGGCGGTGCGGCGTCCGCGTGGCGTGGGAGGGCAACCACCCGACGCAGCGCGGGTCGGCGCGCTCGGATATGGTCGCTGCGTACGGCAAGGGGGCCGGAACCGGCGCTCCCGCCGCACCCACCGCCTCGGGCGGTCAGGTCCCTCCGGGACCGCGGCGGGGTGGCCGAGATGAATCGTCAACGGCCGGCTCCAACGGTCGGCGCACACCGCTTCGCCGGCCGGGGGTCTCCACGCCGGCGGACCACAAACGCGAGGAGATGGGACCTGTGACCATCCGGGTTGGCATCAACGGCTTCGGCCGGATCGGCCGTAACTTCTTCCGGGCAGTGCTGGCGTCCGGCGCGGACGTCGAGATCGTTGCGGTCAACGACCTCACCGACAACGGCACGCTCGCCCACCTTGTCAAGTACGACAGCATCCTGGGCCGCCTCCCGCACGAGGTGAAGGCGACCGCCGACGAGATCACCGTGGGCGGCAAGAGCATCAAGGCGTTCGCCGAGCGGGACCCGGCGGCGCTGCCGTGGGGCGAGGTCGGCGCGGACGTGGTCATCGAGTCCACCGGCTTCTTCACCGACGCCACCAAGGCCAAGGCGCACCTCGACGGCGGGGCCAAGAAGGTCATCATCTCGGCGCCGGCCAAGAACGAGGACGTCACCGTGGTGATGGGCGTCAACGAGGGCTCGTACGACCCGGCCAAGCACAACATCATCTCGAACGCCTCCTGCACCACCAACTGCCTCGCGCCGATGGCGAAGGTGCTGCACGACACGTTCGGCATCCAGCAGGGTCTGATGACCACCATCCACGCGTACACCCAGGACCAGAACCTGCAGGACGCGCCGCACTCCGACCTGCGTCGGGCCCGCGCCGCCGCGCTGAACATCGTGCCGACCTCGACCGGTGCGGCGAAGGCCATCGGCCTGGTGCTGCCGGACCTGAAGGGCAAGCTCGACGGGTACGCGCTGCGGGTGCCGATCCCCACCGGCTCCGCCACCGACCTCACCGTCACCGTCGGTCGGGAGACCACGGTGGACGAGGTCAACGCCGCGCTGAAGGCCGCCGCCGAGGGCCCGCTGCGGGGCATCCTGACCTACAACGAGGACCCGATCGTCTCCGCCGACATCGTCACCGACCCGGCGTCCTGCATCTTCGACGCGCCGCTGACCAAGGTCATCGGCAACCAGGTCAAGGTCGTCGGTTGGTACGACAACGAGTGGGGCTACTCCAACCGCCTCGTCGACCTGGTCAAGCTGGTCGGTCAGTCGCTGTGAGTGCGAGCATCCGTACCCTCGACGATCTGCTCGCCGAGGGGGTGTCGGGTCGGCGCGTGCTGGTGCGCGCCGACCTGAACGTCCCGCTCGACAAGCAGACCGGTGCGATCACGGACGACGGCCGCATCCGCGCGGTCCTGCCGACCCTGGGGGCGCTCACCGAGGCCGGCGCCAAGGTGGTCGTCTGCTCGCACCTGGGCCGGCCGAAGGGCGAGCCGGATCCGCAGTTCAGCCTCAACCCGGTGGCCGGTCGGCTCGGTGAGCTGCTCGGCACGCCGGTGCACTTCGCCTCCGACACGGTCGGCGAGTCGGCCCAGGCGGTCGTCGCGGCGTTGGCCGACGGCGAGGTCGCGCTGCTGGAGAACCTGCGCTTCAACAAGGGTGAGACCAGCAAGGACGACGCCGAGCGGGGGGCCTTCGCCGACCAGCTCGCGGCGTTCGGTGACGCGTACGTCGACGATGCCTTCGGCGCCGTGCACCGCAAGCACGCCAGCGTGTACGACGTGCCGGCGCGGCTGCCGCACGTCGCCGGTCGCCTGGTGCTGCGCGAGGTGGAGGTGCTCTCCACGCTCACCGGCGACCCGGAGCGGCCGTACGTGGTGGTGCTCGGCGGTTCCAAGGTCTCCGACAAGCTCGCAGTGATCGAGGCGCTGCTGCCCACGGTCGACCGGCTGCTCATCGGCGGCGGCATGTGCTTCACCTTCCTCAAGGCCCAGGGCCACGAGGTGGGCACCTCGCTGCTGGAGAAGGACATGGTCGAGACCTGCCGCAACCTGCTGGAGCGCGCCGACGGCAAGATCATGCTCCCGGTCGACGTGGTGGCCGCGGACGCCTTCGCCCCGGACGCCGCGCACGACGTGGTGCCGGCCGACGGCATCCCCAGCCACCGGGTCGGGCTCGACATCGGCCCGGAGACGGTGGCCGGCTTCGCGGCCGCGCTGCGCGGTTCGGCGGCCGGCGGCACGGCCAACGCGCGGACGATCTTCTGGAACGGCCCGATGGGCGTGTTCGAGATGGCGGCGTTCGCCAACGGCACCCGGGGGGTCGCCGAGGCGATCGCCGAGTCCGACGCGTTCAGCGTGGTCGGGGGCGGTGACTCGGCCGCGGCGGTGCGGGCCCTGGGCCTGGACGAGAAGTCCTTCGGGCACATCTCCACCGGCGGCGGCGCCTCCCTGGAGTACCTGGAGGGCAAGACCCTCCCCGGCATCGCGGCCCTGGAGAACTGATGGCGAGCGTTACCCGCCGGCCGCTGATGGCCGGCAACTGGAAGATGAACCTCAACCACCTCGAGGCCAACCTGCTGGTGCAGAAGCTGGCGGCCAGCCTCACCGAGAAGCAGCTCACCGAGGTGGAGGCGGTCGTCCTGCCGCCCTTCACCGACCTGCGTACGGTGCAGACCGTGGTGGAGGGGGACAAGCTGCTGATCGGCTACGGGGCGCAGGACCTCTCCGCGCACGCCTCGGGCGCCTACACCGGTGAGATCTCCGGTGCGATGCTGGCGAAGCTGGGCTGCACGTACGTGGTGGTCGGGCACTCCGAGCGGCGGGAATACCACCGCGAGGACGACGCGCTGGTGGGCGCGAAGGTGCAGGCCGCGCTGACCAACGGGCTGACCCCGATCCTCTGCGTGGGCGAGGGGCTGGACGTGCGGGAGCAGGGCGGGCAGGTCGCGCACTGCACCGAGCAGCTCGACGCGGCCCTCAAGGGGCTGACCGCCGAGCAGGTGACCAAGGTCGTGGTGGCCTACGAGCCGGTCTGGGCGATCGGCACCGGCAAGACCGCCACCCCCGAGGACGCCCAGGAGGTGTGCGGCGCGGTGCGGTCCCGGCTGGCCGAGACCTTCGACCAGGGCACCGCGGACCAGGTCCGGGTCCTCTACGGTGGTTCGGTGAAGTCGTCCAACATCGCGGCGATCATGGCCCAGCCGGACGTGGACGGTGCCCTGATCGGCGGCGCCAGTCTGGACGCCGAGGAGTTCGCGAAGATCTGCCGGTTCCCGGAGCACATCACCGGCTGATCGCTCGCTATCCTTGACTCCGCCCGTCCGCCGGTCGGTGCCGCCGTGCCCGAACTGCCCGGGCGAGGATCGTAACGAGAGGACTGACCCCCGCCATGCCGATCTGGTTCGCCTACACGTTGATCGTGTTGCTGGTCATCACGAGCTTCTTGCTCGTCCTGCTGATTCTGCTGCACCGGGGCAAGGGTGGTGGGTTGTCCAGCATGTTCGGCGGTGGCGTCAGCTCCAGCCTGGCCGGCTCGTCAGTGGCTGAGAAGAACCTGGACCGCTACACCGTTCTGGTGGGCATCGTCTGGTTCGCCTGCATCGTCGGGCTCGGCCTCTGGATCCGGCTCCAGGTGGGCGTCTGAGCAGGCCCCGTACGTCGTACAATCTGCGCGCGGTCCGTCACCCGACGGGCCGCGCGCAGTCCGTTTCACCCGCTGCACCGCGTCGCCCGCCGGCCACCCCTCCGACGGCGGTCCCCTTCGACGACAGGAGCGAGCGCCGTGTCGAACGGCAACGTCATCCGGGGCGCCCGGGTCGGGTCAGCACCTCCGCGCCATCCCGAACGCCACCGGCCGGTCCCGTGCCGGTCGGTCAGCTACTGGTGCCGCAACGGGCACCGCACCGACATCCGGATCGCCGCCGACGTGGCGGCCCCGACCGCGTGGGACTGCACCCGCTGTGGGCTGCCCGCCGGTCCGGACGCGCAGGATCCGCCGGGCGGCGCCCGGCCCGAGCCGTACAAGACCCATCTGGCGTACGTGAAGGAGCGGCGTACCGACGCCGAGGGTGCGGCGATCCTCGCCGAGGCCCTCGCCGCGTTGCGGGACCGACGCGGCCGACCCTGATCCCGCCGTCCGCCCGCCGCTCTGCGGCCGCGTCTACCGCAGGCTGCGGAAGCGGGCGGGGACGGAGGCCGCGGCGGCGCGGTCGAGCAGCCAGAGGGTACGGCCGGTGCCGTGTACCCCGGCCGCCGGAATCTGCACCGGGCCGGCGCCGGCCAGCGCCATGCCGACCGCGTGGGCCTTGTCGGCGCCGCCGGCGACCAGCCACACCTCCTCGGCGGTGTTGATCGTCGGCAGGGTGAGGGTGATCCGTACCGGCGGCGGCTTGGGGCTGCCCCGGACCGCGCTGACCGGCCGGTTCTCGTAGTGCACCGGGTGTTCCGGGAAGACCGAGGCGACGTGGCCGTCCTCGCCGACGCCGAGCATCAGCACGTCGAAGTGGGGGAGCGCGGCGGTGCCCGGCCGGGCCGCCCGGGCCAACTCGGCGGCGTACCGGGCGGCGGCCTCCTCCGGGTCGGCGCCGCCGTCGGAGGCCGGCATCGGATGGATCCGGTCCGGGTCGACCGGTACCGCGTCGAGCAGCGCGGCCCGGGCCTGGGTCTCGTTGCGCTCCGGGTCACCGGCGGGCAGGAACCGTTCGTCGCCCCACCAGACGTCGACCCGCGACCAGTCGACCGCGTCCCGTGCCGGCAACGCGGCCACCGCGCGGTAGACCGCCGCCGCGATCCGTCCGCCGGTCAGTACCACCGACGCCTGGCCGCGGGCGGCCTGCGCGTCGAGCAGCCGTACCACCAGCCGGGCCGCGACCGCCTGCGCCAGCAGGTCGGCGTCGGCGTGTACGGCGACACTCGCCTCACTCATGGTGTCCTTCCGCGACCGCGGGGCGGTCGGTGTCGTGCTGCTGGGGGGTCAGGAACCGGTGTTCGTGCTGGCGTGGGCGGTGACGCCCGCCTCGGCGCGCTCGGCGGTGGCCGGATCCTTCCAGACGTGCACCCGTTGGCCGGGGCGGCGGTCCAGGTTGGTCAGCCCGGCGAAGGCACCGAGCGCGTCGGCGTACACCGGGTCGGGGCCGAGCCGGCGCAACTCCTCGGCCAGTTCGTCGCCGAGCGGCCGGCGTACCAGCGGCAGCATCCGATCCTCCTGGCCGGTACGCCGGAAGACCGCCATGCTGTCGTCCCTGGTCAGCGTCAGCTCGTCGCCGTTGGCGCAACGTAGCTGCACCTCGCGCATCCGGGGGAACTCCTTGGCCCGCTCCCAGCGTGGCTTGATGCCCAGTCGGCTGCGCAACCAGCCCCGCATCAGCGCGGCGGTCGGGTCGGTCGGTGGTGCGACGACGGCGGCGTCGGTGAGCTGTGCCTCGGTGGTGTCGAACGCGCCCGCGACCAGGGTCCGCCACGGGGTGATCCGGGTCCAGGCGAGGTCGGTGTCGCCGGGGGCGTAGTCGCGGGCCCGCTGACGCAGCGCGTCGATCGGGTCGGTCGCCTGGGCGGCGTCGGTGATCCGCCGGTCGGCGACCACGCCGAGGAAGTCCGTGGCGATCTCCGCCGGTGGTTCGCCGTGCCACCAGGTGACCACGGGTACGTCCGGCACCAGCAGCGGCATCACCACCGATTCGGCGTGCAGCGCCAGCCGGCCGTACATCCGCATCACCACCGCCTCGCACGGGCCCAACCGCCCGCCGACGACGATCTCCGCGTCCAGCCGGCTGCGGTCCCGCTCGACGTCGGAGCGGACCACCACCAGCAGCCGGCACGGGTGTGCGGCGGCGGCGATGGTGGCCGCCGCCTCCGCCTCGCGGACCCGCTTCTCGTCCACCACCACGATCAGGGTCAGGGCCATGCCGCTGGCCACGCCGCCGGCGCTGCGCCGCTCGGCGGCCAGTGCCTTGACCACCTCGTTGCCGGTGGTGTCCCACAATCCGATCAACGGAGCCTCCTGGTTCGCTCGTGGTCCTCGGTTACGCCCGCCGCCAGGCGCGGCCCTCGCGGGCCAGCATCTCGTCGGCTGCTCGCGGACCCCACTCACCGGCGCGGTAGGGCTCCGTCTTGGTGCCCTCCCAGGCGTGTTCCAGCGGATCCACCACGGCCCAGCTCTGTTCGACCTCGGCGGCGTCCGGGAAGAGCGTCCGGTCGCCGATCAGGACGTCCAGCACCAGCCGCTCGTACGCCTCGGGGCTGGACTCGGTGAACGCCTCGCCGTACTGGAAGTCCATCGCGATGTCGCGGACCTCCATGGTGGTGCCCGGCACCTTCGAGCCGAACTTGAGCACCACGCCCTCGTCCGGCTGGACCCGGATGACCAGCTGGTTGTTGCCGAGCATCTCCATGTCGGCGGCGCTGAACGGCAGGTGCGGCGCCTGCTTGAACATCACCGCGACCTCGGTGACCCGGCGCGGCAACCGCTTGCCGGCCCGGATGTAGAACGGCACCTCGGCCCACCGCCGGTTCTGGATGCCGAGCCGGACCGCCACGTACGTCTCGGTGTTCGAGGTGGGCGGTACGCCGTCCTCCTCCAGGTAACCCTTCGCCCGCTGGCCGCCGACCCAGCCGGGCAGGTACTGCCCGCGTACGGTGCCCTCGGCGACGTCCTGCGGCAAGGTGATGGCCTTGAGCACCTTGAGCTTCTCGGCCCGGATCTCGTCGGCGTCGAAGCTGGTCGGCTCCTCCATCGCGACCAGGGCGAGCAGTTGCAGCAGGTGGTTCTGCAGGACGTCGCGGGCGGTGCCGACCGAGTCGTAGAAGCCGGCCCGGCTGCCGATGCCGACGTCCTCGGCCATGGTGATCTGCACCGAGTCGACGTACTGCGAGTTCCACAGTGGCTCGAACAGGGTGTTGGCGAAGCGCAGGGCGAGGATGTTCTGGACCGTCTCCTTGCCGAGGTAGTGGTCGATCCGGAAGACGTCCTGCCGGGTGAACACGTCGTCCACCAGGTCGTTGAGGGCCTTGGCGGAGGGCAGGTCGTTGCCGAACGGCTTCTCCACGACCACCCGGCGCCAGCCGCCGCACTTCTCGTTGTCGGCCATGCCGGTGCGGGCCAGTTGCTTGAGCACCACCGGGAACGCCGCCGGCGGGATGGAGAAGTAGAACGCCGCGTTGCCGTGGATGCCGTGGCTGTCGCGCAGGCTGTCCAGGCAGTGGGTGAGGTTGTCGAAGGCGGTGTCGTCGTCGAACGAGCCGCCGACGAACTTGATGTTGTGCTCCAGTCGCGACCAGACCTCCTCGCGCCACGGAGTACGCGAGTGGTTCTTGGCCGCCTCCCGGGCCAGCGACGCGAAGTCGCCGTCGCCCCAGTCCCGCCGGGCGAACCCGACCACCACGAAACCGGGTGGCAGCAGCCCCCGGTTCGCCAGGTCGTACACCGCCGGCAGCAGCTTCTTCTGGGCCAGGTCACCGGTGACTCCGAAGATCACCAGAGCGCAGGGCTCCGGGATCCGCGGCAGCCGTCGGTCCTGCGGGTCGCGCAGCGGGTTCACGCCGCCTCCTCGCTCCGCTCGTCCACGTCGTCCATCGTCATGCCCGCAGTGACCCGACCGCGTCGAGCAGTTGGGTCAGGCCCGCCGACCGCTCGGTCAGGTGCAGGTGCAGCAGCGGGCGTCCTCGACCGGCCAGGGCCTGCCGGTCTCCGGCGGCCTGCGCCGCCTGTAGCTCCCCGAAGGAGTACGGCTTTCCGGGCACCGGCAGATCAACATCGACCGTACCGGTTACCTGAAGAAAACTACCCACCTGTGGGCCGCCCTTGTGGTACTGCCCGGTGGAGTACAGGTGGCGCGGACCCCAACCGAAGGTGACCGGTCGCCCGGTGGTCCCGGCCAGCAGCGGACGCAGTCGGGCCGCGGCGGCCTCGGCGTGTCGGTCGAGGTACGCCGTGACCGCCAGGTAACCCTGTTCGCCCAGCCCGGCGAGCAGGTGACGCAGCGCGGCGGTGAGGTCGGCCGGGAAGCCGGGTGGGGCGTACACCTCGATCGCGCCCGCGCGGGACGAGGCTGCCGCCGTCGGCGCCGTCCCGGCGACGATCGCCGCGGCGTCGGTAACGTCGGGCCGGTCGAACGGGTCGACCCCGAGCACGCTGGCGGCGGCCGCGGTGGCGTACTCCCAGGCCAGGAAGTGGGCGCCGAGCGGGCCGTTGACCGCCACGTCGGTGCTGCCGCCGGGGGCGGGCAGGTCACCGGTGGAGAGTGCACCGCCGTAGCTGACGGTGAGTACGTCGGGACCGGTCGCACCGGGGCTGCCGGGTGACTCGACCACCACCGGCAGCAGGCCGAGGCCGTCCTTGCCGGTGGACCCGGCGAGCAACTGCTCCACCCAGTCGCCGAGCCCTTCCACGCCGGTGCCGTCGCCGACCAGGGCGATCGTGTCGCGCCCGGTGGTCGCCGCGGCGGCCAGGGCGGCGCCGAGGGCGAGCCCGGGGTTGCCGTCCGGGCGGTCCAACCCGGCCGCGAACTCCTCGGCCTGGTCGAGCAGGTCGGCCACCGCGACCCCGGCCAGCGCGCAGGGCACCAGCGCGTACGCGGTGAGCGCCGCGTAGCCCTCGCCCACCTGCGGGTCGGCGAGTACCGTGATCGCACCCAGTTCGGCGGCGACCGCCTCCAGCGGCGAACCCGGGTCGGTGACCACGACGAAGTGCCGACCCGCCTCCGCCTCGGTCATGCCGGCGTCCAGGAACGCCTGCCGGTACGCCCGCCCGAGCGAGTCGGTCTCCACGGTCAAGCCGGACTTGCCGGCCAGCACCACCACGGTGCGCGCCAGCCGGTCGGACAGCGCGGCCCGGATCTGGCCGGGGTCGCTGGTGTCGAGCACGGTGAGCGGCTGGCCGGTGGTCCGGGCGATGACTTCCGGCGCGAGCGCCGGTCCGCCCGCCGCGGCGACCACCACGTGGTCCAGGTCGGCCAGCTCCGCGGTCAGCTCGGCGAGCTGGGGGAGCAGCTCACGGCTGCGTCGGTGGGTGTCCAGCCAGCCGAGCCGGTCGGCTGCGCGGGCGGCCGCCGCCGGACCCCACAGGTCGGGATCCCGGGCCGCCAACCGGCCGGGTACGCCGGCCTCGACCAGTGCCCGCCGGATGGAGGCCGGCGCGTCGGCGTCCACGGTCCGCGCGCCGTGCACCGCGAGGCCGCCGGCGGCCTCGGCCGGTGCGGCCAGCAGCTCACCCACGCCGTCACCCGGTCCGGGTGACGGCGTGGGGACTGCCGGAGCGATCCGTCACGCATTGCCTCCGGCCTGCGCGGCGGCGTCGGCGTTGCCGCGGGCGGCGTCGCCGGGGTGGCCATCGCCCTGCCCGGCGGCGGCCAGCGACTTGCGGACGCCGTCGAGCAGTTCGTTCCAGCTGGCCTCGAACTTCTCCACGCCCTCGCGTTCCAGCGTGTCGATCACGTCGGCCATGTCGACGCCCGCCGCGGCGAGGCCTTCGAAGACCTGTCGGGCGTCGTCGTACGCGCCGGTGACGGTGTCCGGGTGGGTCTCGCCGTGCTCGGCGTAGGCGTGGATGACCGACTCCGGCATGGTGTTGACCGTGCCGGGGGCGATCAGCTCCTCGACGTAGATCACGTCCCGGTAGTCCGGGTTCTTCGTCGAGGTGGAGGCCCACAGCGGGCGCTGCGGGTGCGCTCCGGCGTCGGCCAGCGCCTGCCAGCGGTCGGAGGAGAAGACCTCGCTGTAACGCTGGTACGCCAGCCGGGCGTTGGCCACCGCGGCCTTGCCGCGCAGCCCCTTGGCCTCGGCCGAGCCGATCTTCTCCAGTCGCTTGTCCACCTCGCTGTCGACCCGTGAGACGAAGAACGAGGCCACCGAGGTGATCTTCGACAGGTCGTGGCCGTTGGCCCTGGCCTGCTCCAGCCCGGCGAGGAACGCCTCCATCACCTGCGAGTAGCGGTCCAGGCCGAAGATCAACGTGACGTTGACGCTGATCCCCTCGGCCAGGGCGGCGGTGATCGCCGGCAGACCCGCCTCGGTCGCCGGAATCTTGATGAACAGGTTCGGCCGGTCGACCAGCCACCACAGCGCCTTGGCCTCGGCCACGGTGCGCTGCGCCTCGTGGGCCAGTCGCGGGTCCACCTCGATCGAGACCCGGCCGTCGATGCCCGCGCTGGCGTCGTACGCCGGGCGCATCACGTCGCAGGCCCACCGTACGTCGTACGTGGTGAGCATGCGGACCGCCTCTTCGACGTCGACACCCCGCACGGCCAGGTCGCGCAGCTGCCAGTCGTACTCGTCGGCGTCGCCCAACGCCTTGGCGAAGATGGTCGGGTTGGTGGTCACCCCGACCACCTGCTTCTCCCGACGCAGCTGGTCCAGCCCGCCGGAGGACAGTCGTACCCGAGAAAGGTCGTCGAGCCAGACCGCCACTCCCGCGGCGGAAAGCTCGCCCAGCCTGTTGGTCGTCATGTGCGCCAACGCTCCCCTCAGTTGCCGGTGGTGAAACCGGTGATGTCGCCGACCCGGGTCAGCGCCGCGTGGGCGGCGGCGACGATCCGGTCGGGGGTGAAGCCGAACTGTTCGAAGAGCACCGAGTGCGGGGCGCTCGCGCCGTAGTGCTCGATGCTGACGCTCTCACCGCAGTCGCCGACGACGGCGCGCCAGGACATCGCGATGCCCGCCTCCACGCTCACCCGGGCCTTTACCCCGCGTGGCAGCACCGACTCCCGGTACGCCTCGTCCTGCTCGAAGAACCACTCCTGACAGGGCATCGAGACCACTCGGGTGGGGGTGCCGTCGGCCTCCAGCCGCTCCCGGGCGGTCAGGCAGAGCTGCACCTCCGACCCGGTACCGACGATGATCACCTGCGGCTTGCCGTTGGACGCCTCGGCCAGCACGTAGCCGCCCTTGGCCACCCCCTCGGCCCCGGCCAGCTGCGAGCGGTCCAGGGTCGGCAGGGCCTGCCGGCTCAGCGCCAACGCGGTCGGCCGGTCGGTGTGCTCCAGCGCCTGCCGCCAGGCCCACGCCGTCTCGTTGGCGTCGGCGGGCCGGACCACGTCCAGCCCGGGGATGGCGCGCAGCGCGGTGAGGTGCTCCACCGGCTGGTGGGTCGGGCCGTCCTCGCCCAGGCCGATCGAGTCGTGCGTCCAGACGTAGACCACCGGCAGCTTCATCAGTGCGGCCAGCCGCACCGAGGGACGCATGTAGTCGCTGAAGACCAGGAAGGTGCCGCCGTACGGGCGGGTGCCGCCGTGCAGCGCGATGCCGTTGAGGATCGCACCCATCGCGTGCTCACGGATGCCGAAGTGCAGCGTACGGCCGTACTCGTGACCGGGGAACTCCTTGGTCGCGTACTGGCTGGGGACGAAGGAGGGCTCGCCCTTCATCGTGGTGTTGTTGCTCTCGGCCAGGTCCGCCGAGCCACCCCACAGCTCGGGCAGCACCGGGGCGAGGGCGGCCAGCACCTTGCCGGAGGCGGCCCGGGTGGCCACGCCCTTGGCGTCGGCCGGGAACTCCGGCAGCGCCTCCGTCCAGCCCTCGGGCAGCACCCGACCGGTCAGCCGGTCGTACAGGGCGCGCCGCTCGGGGTTGGCCTCGGACCAGGTGCCGAAGGCGGTCGTCCACTGCTGCTGCTCGGCCTGGCCGCGCTGCAACGCCTGCCGGGTGTGGGCGAGTACCTCCTCGGTCACCTCGAACGACCCGGCCGGGTCGAAGCCGAGGATCTCCTTGGTGGCGGCCACCTCGTCGGCGCCCAGCGCCGAACCGTGGATCTTGCCGGTGTTCTGCTTGTTCGGCGCCGGCCAGCCGATGATGGTGCGCAGCGCGATGAACGAGGGGCGGCCGGTCTCCGCCTTCGCGGCCAGCAGCGCCGTGTACAGCTCCTCGACGTTCTCGTGGTAGTCGCCCTGGTCGGCGTCGCCGCGCCGCCAGTCCACCGTCTGCACGTGCCAGCCGTACGCCGCGTAGCGGGCCGCCACGTCCTCGCTCATCGCGATCCGGGTGTCGTCCTCGATCGAGATCTCGTTGTCGTCGTAGATCAGGCAGAGGTTGCCCAGCTGCTGGTGCCCGGCCAGGGCACTCGCCTCGTGGCTGATGCCTTCCTCGATGTCGCCGTCGGAGGCGATGCACCAGATGTGGTGGTCGAACACCGACTCGCCGGGCTCGGCCTCCGGGTCGAACAGGCCGCGCTCGCGGCGGGCCGCCATGGCCATCCCGACCGCGTTGCCCAGCCCCTGCCCCAGTGGACCGGTGGTGGTCTCGACGCCAGGGGTGTGCCCGTGCTCCGGGTGACCCGGGGTGAGCGAACCCCACTGCCGCAGCGACTTCAGGTCGTCCAGGCTCAGCGGGTAGCCGGCGAGGAAGAGCTGGATGTAGAGCGTCAGGCTGGAGTGGCCGGCGGAGAGCACGAACCGGTCGCGGCCGGCCCAGTTCGGGTCGGCGGGGTTGTGCCGCATGACGCGGTTGAACAGCAGGTACGCCGCGGGGGCGAGGCTCATCGCCGTGCCGGGGTGGCCGTTGCCGGACTTCTCCACGGCATCAATGGCCAGTACGCGGACGGTGTCCACGGCACGGCGGTCGAGGTCGGACCAGTCAAGTGCGGGGTGCGCGGGTCGGTTGGCAGCCACGGTGGTTTGTGCTCCTCGGCGAGATGGGCGGAACCCTCACTGGTGACCCTATCGAGCGTCCCTAAACGTGCGCCCGAGGATCTCAGCATGCTGGTCTGTACGTTTCGGCTCGGCTCGCCGGTTCACTGGCCCCGGTCAGCCTCCGGTGTGACGACCCGCACCGTTGCCGGGTCGCCCGGGCAGCCAAAACGACAGCGCGTAGTGTGTGGGTCGGTTGTCTGGACCCGGCTCGGGTCCGACCCGTCCTGACCTCCCCTGCCGATGCCGGAAGGTGGCAATCCGTGAGCATGATCACCGAGCGCCCCGTCAGCAACCCTGCCGGGCAGCCGCCGGTGCGCTCGGCGGAGGAGTCGCCGGTTCGCTCCCGGGACGTGCGTGCGGTGGTGGCGGCGTACGTGTCGCTGACCAAGCCGCGGATCGTCGAGCTGCTGCTGGTCACCACGGTGCCGGCGATGATGCTCGCGCACGGTGGGCTGCCGTCGCTGTGGCTGGTCGCGGTGGTGCTGGTCGGTGGCTCGCTCGCCGCCGGTGCGGCCAGCGTGATCAACTGCTACATCGACCGCGACATCGACCAGGTGATGCGGCGTACGAAGCGCCGCCCACTGCCGGCGCACACGGTGACGCCACGCAACGCCCTGGTCTTCGGTCTGGTGCTGGCCGCGGTCTCGATCGCCCTGATGGCGGCGTTCACCAACCTGCTGGCCGCCGGCCTGACGTTGGCCGCGATCGTCTACTACGACCTGGTCTACACGCTGTGGCTCAAGCGCACCACGGCGGCGAACACCTTCTGGGGTGGCGCGTGCGGGGCCGCGCCGGTGCTGATCGGCTGGGCGGCGGTGACCGGCTCACTGTCACCGGTGGCCTGGGGGCTGTTCGCGGTGGTGTTCTTCTGGCAGATGCCGCACTTCTACCCGCTGGCCATGAAGTACAAGGACGACTACGCCCGCGCCGGCATCCCGATGCTGCCGGTGGTGGCCTCCGTGCGGCGGGTCAACGCCGAGATCATCCTGTTCGCCTGGCTGACGGTGCTGACCTCGCTGGCGGTCTGGGCGCTGGGCCTGAGCCCGGTGTACGGCGTGCCGACCCTGGTGGTGGGGGCGATCTTCCTGGTCGAGGCGCACAAGCTCGCCGGTCGGGCCAGCCGGGGAGAGCCGGTCAAGCCGATGCGGCTGTTCCACTGGTCCACCACCTACCTGACCATCGTCTTCGCCGCCGCCGCCCTGGACGCCCTGCTGTAGGGAAGGCCCCCGGTCCGACGCCTCTCGCAGTGTGGGAAGGATCCCTTCTCGATGCCGGCGGTATAGGAAGGGTTCCTTTCTTGACGAAGAGGTGCTCGCCGATGGGTGATTGTCTGAATTATCACCACATCGGGCCTCAGCGAGGGATCAGCCGGTTCTGCGCGAACCTGAGGACTTGGTGCCGGTCTGACCGGCCGATCCGACCAGTTTTGTCACGATAAATGCGGACGGAATGCTTTACGGCTTCCTTAAACCTCGACGTTATCGGTATCACAAAAGCCTCCCGCTTCCCCTCCGCACCAGCACATGTTTGCTTAGGCTTCGCGTTATGGCAGATGGTTCCGATACGACGCTGACGGCTGATCAGACCGCCTCCGGCCAGGCTCCGAACGGGCTTGTCGCGGGCATCAAGTCGTTCGCCGCCGGGCACGGCGGGGCGAAGGCGGTCATCGAGTACGTCGGCAAGCGCGGCGCACGGATCGTCCTGGTGGGTTCGGACGGTGCGTGGGGCGACCAGTTCGCCGAGGACACGGTCGTGGCCCGGGAGGCCTGCGCGCAGGCCGGGGTCGCCGTGGAGAACGAATGGGAACGGGAACTGATGGACCAGATGCGCCCGAGCAACGATCTCTGGCGTTCGATGGCCCGACGCACGATGGCCCGTTGAGATAAGTTGACCAACCACCACCAGCCGGCCCGGGGGGAACCCCGGGTCGCTCTCGTCACCTGTACCGAGCTGGCCGACCTCGAGCCGGACGACCGGCTCGTCCTCGGCCCGCTCTCCGCCCGCGGGATCGCCGCCGAGGCCGCCGTCTGGGACGACCCGGCCGTCGACTGGTCCCGCTACGACCTGGCCGTGCTCCGCTCGCCGTGGGACTACATGTCCCGGCGGGACGAGTTCGTCGCCTGGGCCGCCCGGGTGCCCCGGCTGGCCAACCCGGCCGACGTGGTGCGCTGGAACACCGACAAGCGCTACCTCGACCAGTTGTCCGCCGCCGGCGTACCCACGGTGCCCACGAGCTGGGTGCTGCCCGGCGAGCGCTGGCAGCCGCCCGCCGACGAGGGGGAGTACGTCGTCAAGCCGGCGGTCAGCGCCGGCAGCCAGGACACCGGGCGCTACGACCTGGCCGACCCGAGCCACCGGGAACTCGCCGCGGCGCACGTGCACCGGCTCGTCTCGGCCGGTCGGGTCGCGATGGTCCAGCCGTACCTGACCGCCGTGGACACCACCGGCGAGACCGCGCTGCTCTTCCTCGCCACCGCGCGGGGCCTGGCGTTCAGCCACGCCATCCGCAAGGGGCCGATGCTGACCGGCCCGGACGAGGGGCCCGACGGGCTGTACAAGGTCGAACAGATCACCCCGCGTACCGCCTCCGACGACCAGCTCGCGCTGGCCGAGCGGACCCTGGCCGCGGTGCCCGGCCGCGCGGACCGTCTGCTCTACGCCCGGGTGGACCTGATCCCCGGCCCTGACGGCGCACCCGTGCTGGTCGAGCTGGAGTTGACCGAGCCGTCCCTGTTCCTCGGGTACGCCGACGGCGCCGCCGACCGGCTCGCCGACGCCATCGCCCAGCATCTCCGGCACCCCTGAGCGGCGCTGCGCCTACGACCCACCTCGTCCTGGTCCACCTCGTCCTGGTCCACCTCGTCCTGCTCCACCGCGCCCCGGCTGGCCCGCTCCTGCTCCTGTTCCGCCGGGCCCGGCTGGCCCGGTCCTGCTCCGCCGCGTCTGACCGGCCTCGTCCTGGTCCTGGTCCGCCGCGTCTGGCTGTCCTGGTCCTGCTCTTGTTCCGCCGGGCCCGGCTGGCCCGGTCCTGCTCCGCCGCGTCTGACCGGCCCCGTCCTGGTCCTGGTCCGCCGCGTCTGGCTGTCCTGGTCCTGCTCTTGTGGTGTCTGGCTGGCCCCGTCCTGGTCCGCCGCGTCCTGCTGGCCGCGCGTGGTTGACGCCAGGGTGGTCGCCAGGGGTCGCGCCAGGGTTCGTCCAGCAAGATCACGCTGGATCCAGGATCGAGTGGCTTCCGATGCGCGGATTGGCCACTCGATCCTGGATCGAGCGTGATCAAGCCGCGCGGCGGCGCGGCGGCGGGGCGGGCGACGCGGGGGCGCTGGCGGCACGGAGCCGCGCGGGGCCCGCGGGGCACGCGGGGCCTGCGGGGCGTGCGAGGTGGTGCGGGGCGTGCGGGGCGGCGCGGGGCGTGCGGGGCGGCGCGGGGCGTGCGGGGCGGCGCGGGGCGTGCGGGGCGGCGCGGGGCGTGCGGGCCGTGCGGGGTGGTGCGGGGCGTGCGGGGTGATGGGGGCGTGCGGGGTGGTGCGGGGCGGCGCGGGGCGTGCGGGGTGGTGCGGGGTGGTGCGGGGCGTGCGGGGGCGCTGGCGGCGCGCGGGGGTGGTGCGGGCGCGGGGCCGCGCGGGGGGTGGCGGCGGTGCGGGGGTGGAACTGCCGGGCCGGGGGGCCTCAGGCGTGGGTGGCGACGGGCTGCTCGGCCGGTGTGGTGGACTCGGTCGGCGTGGTGGACGGGGCCGGGTCGACCGGACGGCGCTCGCGGATCGACCAGAGCACCGCCAGGGTGGCCAGCCACACCAGGCAGGATCCGAGCATGTGCGCGCCCACCAGCAGCGCGGGCAGGTTGGTGAAGTACTGCACGAAGCCGATCACCCCCTGGGCCAGTTCGACCAGGAGCAGGGTGCGCGCGGCGCGGACGACGTGTGCCGGAGCGCCGAGTGCGTGCAGCGCCAGCCACAGGCCGACGGTCAGGCCGACCAGCAGGAAGACCAGGTCGGCGTGGATCTGGGAGATGGTCTCAGGGTCGAGGCCGTTGCGGATCGCGTCGGCGTCGCCCGCGTGCGGCCCGCTGCCGGTGACCGCGACCCCGACCACGATCACCGCCGCGCTGGTCACCACGGTGGTCCAGGTGAGGGCGCGCAGTGTCGGGGGCACCAGCGACACCTTCGGCCCGTCGGGCTCGCGTACCCGGCGCCACAGGGCGTACGCGACGAGCAGCAACAGCATCGAGACCACGAAGTGGATGCCCACGATCGAGGGGTGCAGCTGGGTCCGTACGGTGATCCCGCCGATCACGGCCTGCGCCACGATGCCCAGCACGACGGCCAGCGCGAGCGGCACGGCGCCCCGTCGCCGGGGCCGGTGCCACAGGGCGGCCAGCAGGGTGGCGCCGGCGATCAGCACCAGCACGAAGGTGAGCAGCCGGTTGCCGAACTCGATCACCCCGTGCACGCCCATCTCGGCGGTGGTGGTGTACGACTCGTCGGTGCACCTGGGCCAGGTGGGGCAGCCGAGACCGGAGGCGGTCAGCCGGACCGCCCCGCCGGTGACGACGATCGCCGCGTTGGCCACGATGTTGGCGAGCGCGAGGCGGCGCAGCAGGGTGGTGGAGACCGAGAACCGGGCGGGTCGCTTCACGAAGCGAATCCTACGCATCGTAGTTGTCCTCGATCGGGTGACTCCGTCGCCCGGTGGTTCGGATCACCGGACCCCGCGTTTGCAGGGCCTGATCGAATTACGTAACGTGGGCGTTGTGAAAAAGGCGGCAGGGTTCACCGGGCACCCGCCGACGGTCGACCGGACCGTCGGCCGGTCGCTGCCCGCCGTCGTGACCCCGCCGGTCACCACCGACGCACCGACGGCGATGGGCGCCCCGGCGGGCGACCTGTCGACCCGGGACCGGGTCACCCAGCTGCTGCTGGAGTGCCGGGCCGCCACCGCCGCCCAGCTCGGCGACGCGCTCGGGCTCAGCCCGGCGGCGGTTCGCCGGCATCTGGACGCGATGCTCGCCGACGGCGACGTGGTCGCCCGCGAGCAGACGGTACGCGGCCACCGTGGGCGGGGTCGCCCGGCCAAGGTGTTCCTGCTGACCGACGCCGCGCGGAGTCGGTGTGGCACCCATCACTACGACAACATGGCCACCGCGGCGCTGCGCTGGATCGCGCGTACCGGTGGCTCGCGGGCGGTGGAGGAGTTCGCCGCCGAGCAGGTGGCCGCCCTGGAGGCGCGCTGCCAGGCGGCGCTGGCCGGTGCCGGTGACGATCCGATGGCGCGTGCGGAGGCACTCGCCGCCGCGTTGACCGCCGAGGGCTACGCTGCCAGTGCGTCCACGATCGCTTCCGGCGGCCAACTCTGCCAGCACCACTGCCCGGTGGCGCACGTGGCCGCCGAGTTTCCCCAGCTGTGCGAGGCCGAGACCACGGTGATCTCCCGCCTGGTCGGCACGCACGTACAGCGCCTGGCCACCATCGCGCACGGCGACGGGGTGTGCACCACGCACATTCCCGGTCCGCCGCCTGCCCAGTCCGGTAAGACCGTCACCACTGTGAGGACAGATAGATGACCGAGCAGATCGTCCAGCCCCTGACCCAGGAGGAGCAGCTCGCCGCCCTGGGTAACTACGAGTACGGCTGGGCCGACCCGGACGTCGCCGGGGCCGCCGCCCAGCGCGGTCTCAGCGAGGCGGTGGTGCGGGACATCTCGGCCAAGAAGAACGAGCCGGCCTGGATGCTCGACCTGCGGCTGAAGGGCCTGCGGTTGTTCGGCCGCAAGCCGATGCCGGCCTGGGGCGCGGACCTCACCGGGATCGACTTCGACAACATCAAGTACTTCGTACGCTCCACCGAGAAGCAGGCCGCCAGCTGGGAGGACCTGCCCGAGGACATCAAGAACACCTACGACAAGCTGGGCATCCCGGAGGCGGAGAAGCAGCGCCTGGTCGCCGGGGTCGCGGCGCAGTACGAGTCCGAGGTGGTCTACCACAAGATCCGTGAGGACCTGGAGGAGCAGGGTGTCGTCTTCCTCGACACCGACACCGCCCTCAAGGAGCACGAGGACCTGTTCAAGGAGTACTTCGGTACGGTGATCCCGGTCGGCGACAACAAGTTCGCCGCGCTGAACACCTCCGTGTGGTCCGGTGGCTCGTTCATCTACGTGCCGAAGGGCGTGCACGTGGAGATCCCGCTGCAGGCGTACTTCCGGATCAACACCGAGAACATGGGCCAGTTCGAGCGGACGCTGATCATCGTCGACGAGGGCGCGTACGTGCACTACGTCGAGGGCTGCACCGCGCCCATCTACTCCTCGGACTCGCTGCACAGCGCCGTGGTGGAGATCATCGTCAAGAAGAACGCCCGGTGCCGCTACACGACCATCCAGAACTGGTCGAACAACGTCTACAACCTGGTCACCAAGCGCGCGGTCTGCCACGAGGGCGCGACCATGGAGTGGATCGACGGCAACATCGGCTCCAAGGTGACGATGAAGTACCCGGCGGTCTACATGACCGGCGAGCACGCCAAGGGTGAGGTGCTCTCGGTGGCGATGGCCGGCGAGGGGCAGCACCAGGACGCGGGCGCCAAGATGGTGCACGCCGCGCCGCACACCAGCAGCACCATCGTGTCGAAGTCGATCGCCCGGGGCGGCGGCCGGACCTCGTACCGGGGCCTGGTGCAGGTGCTGGAGGGCTCGCACAGCAGCGCCAGCACGGTCAAGTGCGACGCGTTGCTGGTCGACACCATCTCCCGCTCGGACACCTACCCGTACGTCGACATCCGCGAGGACGACGTGTCGATGGGGCACGAGGCGACCGTCTCCAAGGTCAGCGAGGACCAGCTCTTCTACCTGATGAGCCGGGGCCTGAGCGAGGACGAGGCGATGGCGATGATCGTGCGCGGCTTCATCGAGCCGATCGCCAAGGAACTGCCGATGGAGTACGCCCTGGAGCTCAACCGCCTGATCGAGCTGCAGATGGAGGGCGCGGTCGGCTGACCCGCCCACCCGGCGGGCCCGGCGTGCCGGCCCGCCACCCCAGCACCAGACCGTCGTCGCAAGAACAGACCAAGGACGAGATGACTACCCAGGCTTCCGCGCCGCCGACCACCAAGTCGCAGGCGCTACGCTCGTACGACGTCGCCGACTTCCCGGCCCTCACCGGTCTGGAGGAGGAGTGGCGCTTCACCCCGCTCAAGCGGCTGCGCGGGCTGGTCGGCGACGACCGCACCGCCACCGGCACGGTCCGGCACGAGTACGCCGAGCTGCCCGAGGGCGTGACCGTCGAGCGGATCGGCCGTGACGACCAGCGGGTCGGCAGCGTGCTCACCCCGGTCGACCGGGTCAGCGCGCTGGCCCACGGCGGCGCCGAGCAGGCGCTGCTGGTGCGGGTGGCCCAGGACGCCGTGGTGAGCGGCCCGGCCATCCTGCGGGTGGTCGGCGAGGGCAGCGCGGGCCTGGCCTTCGGGCACACCTTCCTGGAGGTGGGCCGGTTCGCCGAGGCGATCGTCGTGCTGGAGCACGTGGGCTCGACGACCCTCGCGGACAACGTCGAGGTGACGGTGGGCAACGGGGCGAAGCTGACCCTGGTGACCGTCGCCGACTGGGCCGACGACGCGGTGCAGGCGCAGCACCTGAAGGTCCGGCTGGGCCGCGACGCCCGGGTGCTGCACGTCCAGGTCAGCCTCGGTGGCGACCTGGTCCGCCAGTACACCACCGTCGAGTACACCGACCGGGGCGGCGAGGCCGAACTGTACGGCCTCTACTTCGCCGACTCGGGCCAGCACCTGGAGCACCGGCAGCTGGTCGACCACACGGTGCCGGACTGCCGCAGCTACGTCGGCTACCGGGGTGCGTTGCAGGGCGAGAGCGCCCACGCGGTGTGGGTCGGTGACGTGTTGATCCGCGCCGAGGCGACCGGCACCGACACGTACGAGATCAACCGGAACCTGCTGCTCACCGATGGTGCGCGGGCCGACTCGGTACCCAACCTGGAGATCGAGACCGGCGAGATCGCCGGTGCCGGTCACGCCAGCGCCACCGGCCGGTTCGACGACGAGCAGCTGTTCTACCTGATGGCCCGGGGTATCCCGGAGGCCGAGGCGCGCCGTTTGGTGGTGCGCGGCTTCTTCGCCGAGCTGCTGAACAAGATCCCGGTCGAGGAGCTGCGCGAGCGGCTCGGCGAGGCGATCGAGGCGCGGCTGGCGAGCGGGACCAGTGAGCTTGCGAGCCCCGCACTCGCGAGCGAAGAAGGCACTGTGCAGGCGGGCGCCTGATGATCCGCATCTGCGCCGCCGAGGACGTGCCGAAGGGCACCGCGATCAGTGCCGACATCGACGGCACTCAGATCGCGCTCGTGCATGGCGAGGACGATCAGTTCTACGCCGTGCACGACGAGTGCTCGCACGCCGCGGTGGCCCTCTCCGAGGGCGAGGTCTCCGGTTGCACGCTGGAGTGTTGGCTGCACGGCTCCCGCTTCGACCTGCGTACCGGCGAGCCGACCGGGCTGCCCGCCACCGAACCTGTTCCTGTCTATCCCGTCGAAGTCCGCGACGGTGAGGTCTACGTCAGTCTGACGCCGAGCAATGGAGTGACCCGATAATGAGCACCCTGGAGATCCGTGACCTGCAGGTGTCGGTGAAGCTGCCCGAGGGTGAGCTCAAGCCGATCCTGGCCGGTGTCGACCTGACCGTGCGCTCCGGCGAGACCCACGCGATCATGGGGCCGAACGGCTCCGGCAAGTCGACCCTGGCGTACTCGATCGCCGGTCACCCGAAGTACGAGATCACCGGCGGTTCGGTGACCCTCGACGGCGTCGACGTGCTGGAACTCTCCGTCGACGAGCGGGCCCGCGCCGGGCTCTTCCTGGCCATGCAGTACCCGGTCGAGGTGCCCGGCGTGTCGGTGGCGAACTTCCTGCGTACCGCCAAGACCGCGATCGACGGCGCGGCACCGAAGCTGCGTACCTGGGGCGGTGAGCTGCGGGGCGCCATGGAGCGCCTGCACATGGACCCGGCGTTCGCCCAGCGCAACGTCAACGAGGGCTTCTCCGGTGGGGAGAAGAAGCGGCACGAGATCGTGCAGCTGGAGCTGCTCAAGCCGAAGATCGCCATTCTCGACGAGACCGACTCCGGTCTGGACGTGGACGCGCTGCGCGTGGTCAGCGAGGGCGTGAACCGGGTGCGCGACACCGGCGACACCGGCCTGCTGCTGATCACCCACTACACCCGGATCCTGCGCTACATCAAGCCGGACTTCGTGCACGTCTTCGTGGCTGGCCGGATCGTCGAGGAGGGCGGCCCGGAGCTGGCCGAGAAGCTCGAGGAAGAGGGCTACGAGCGGTACGTGGCCGGGGCCGGTTCGGCGCGGGCCTGAATCCCACAGAAGGGCCGGTCACCACGATGACCACCATCGCGATCCCGTCAGGCATGCCGCAGTACGACGACGTGCCGCGCTACGACGTGGCGGCGGTGCGCGCCGACTTCCCGATCCTCGATCGGGAGATCAACGGGCATCCGCTGGTCTACCTGGACAGTGCCAACACCTCGCACAAGCCGCGTCAGGTGCTCGACGTGCTGCGCGAGCACTACGAGCGGCACAACGCCAACGTGTCCCGCTCGGTGCACACGCTGGGTACCGAGGCCACCGAGGCGTACGAGGCGGCGCGGGGCAAGGTCGCCACGTTCGTCAACGCGCCCAGCGCGGACGAGGTGGTGTTCACGAAGAACTCCACCGAGGCGATCAACCTGGTGGCGTACGCCTTCTCCAACGCCTCGCTGCGCTCGGCCGCCGCCGCGTCGTCTGCTCCGTCCCGCGCGAGCGGGACGGACGAGCGGTTCCGGCTCGGTCCGGGTGACGAGATCGTCATCTCCGAGATGGAACACCACTCGAACATCGTGCCGTGGCAGTTGCTGGCCGAGCGGACCGGCGCGACGCTGCGCTGGTTCCCGGTCACCGACAACGGCCGGCTGGACGAGTCGGGGCTGGCCGACCTGGTCAACGAGCGGACGAAGATCGTCTCGCTGGTACACATGTCCAACATCCTGGGCACGGTCAACGCCACCGCGCGGATCACCGCGCGGGTGCGGGAGGTCGGTGCGCTGCTGCTGCTGGACTGCTCGCAGTCGGTGCCGCACATGCCGATCGACGTGGTCGACCTGGACGCGGACTTCATCGTCTTCACCGGGCACAAGATGTGCGGTCCGACCGGCATCGGGGTGCTGTGGGGGCGGGCGGAGCTGCTCGCCGCGATGCCCCCGGTGCTGGGTGGCGGCTCGATGATCGAGACGGTGTCGATGGGTGGGTCGACCTTCGCCGCGCCGCCGGCCCGCTTCGAGGCGGGTACCCCGCCGATCGCCGAGGCGGTCGCCCTCGGTGCCGCGGTGGACTACCTCACCGGCCTCGGCATGCGGGCGATCCAGTGGCACGAGAAGCAGCTGACCGCGTACGCGCTCGACGCCCTGGGCAGCGTGCCCGGCCTGCGGATCTTCGGCCCGGAGGTGCCGGTCGGCCGGGGCGGCACGATCTCCTTCGCCCTCGCCGACGTGCACCCGCACGACGTCGGGCAGGTGCTCGACTCGCTCGGTGTGCAGGTGCGGGTCGGTCACCACTGTGCCCGGCCGGTCTGCACCCGGTTCGGGGTGCCGGCGATGACCCGGGCGTCGTTCTACCTCTACACCACCACCGACGAGATCGACGCGCTGGTGGCGGGTCTGGAGCAGGTGCGGAAGGTGTTCGGGTGAGCCCGGCGACGCAGCAGCCCGGCGAATCGACGGGAGGTCGGCCTGATGCAACTTGAGTCGCTCTACCAGGAGATCATCCTGGATCACTACAAGCACCCGCACGGGCGCGGGCTGCGCGACGCCACCGAGCCGGACGACCGGGTGGGCGAGGCGCACCACGTCAACCCGACCTGCGGTGACGAGGTGACCGTACGGGTGGCCACCGACGGCGAGGTGCTGCACGACGTGTCGTACGACGGCATGGGCTGTTCGATCAGCCAGGCGTCCGCCAGCGTGTTGCACGAGCTGCTCACCGGCCGGGACACGGCTGAGGCGTATCGGGTGCACGAGGCGTTCGTGGCGCTGCTGTCCGGCCGTGGCCAGGTCACGCCGGACGAGGAGGTGCTCGGCGACGGGGTGGCGTTCGAGGGCGTTGCCCGCTATCCCGCCCGGGTCAAGTGTGCGTTGTTGCCGTGGATGGCGTTCAAGGATGCCGCGGCACGCGCCGGTGTGGGCGCGAGCCCGTCGGAGGTGAAGGCATGACCGAGGAAACCAGCAGCACGCCGGAGTCGGGCGCCGTGGCGACCGGCTCCGTGGCGACCGACGGTGCGGCAATCCCGGCGACCGACGGCGCGGCGGGGCCGTCAGCTGGCGGCAAGGCCGTGGTCGCCGACATCGAGGAGGCGATGAAGGACGTCGTCGACCCGGAGCTGGGCATCAACGTGGTCGACCTGGGTCTGGTGTACGGGGTGCACGTCGACGACGAGAACGTGGCCACCCTGGACATGACGTTGACCTCGGCGGCCTGCCCGCTCACCGACGTGATCGAGGACCAGGCCCGACAGGCGCTGACCACCGGCCCGGGCGGCGGTCTGGTCAACGACATCCGGATCAACTGGGTCTGGCTGCCGCCGTGGGGGCCCGACAAGATCACCGACGAGGGGCGGGACCAGCTCCGTTCCCTCGGCTTCAACGTCTGAACCGTACGCATCAGCGCCCGGAGCCGGCCGATGACCGCGAACTCCGGGCGCTGTGCTGTCCGCGGGGGAGCGCGGACCGGCGTCGGGTCAGGTCACAGGGTCAGGGTCCAGCTGTCCAGGTAGCCGGTGTCCAGGGTGGCGGAGTCCTGGATCCGCAGTTTCCAGGCACCGTCGGCGGCCTTGCCGGACAGGTTCCGGGTGTAGGTCTGGAAGATGTTGTCGGCGCTGCCGCCGGTGCGGTTGTGCAGCACGTACGCGGTGCCGTCCGGGGCGATCAGCGACACGGTCAGGTCACCGATCCAGGTGTGGTAGATGCGTACCTCGACGGTGCTGGTGGCGCTGGCGTTGCGCCCACAGCCGTGGATCACGACGGTGCTCTCGATCGTGGCGTTGTCGTTGATCGGGTGGTCGGTGGCATTGGTCTGGGCGCAACCGGGCGGGCCGTTCACGGTGAGGGTGAAGGTCGTGCCCTGGGAGGTCTCCGGTCCGGTGCCGAGCACGGTCAGCGGGTAGAGACCGGGCACGGTCGTGGCGGCGGTGCTCAGGGTCAGCGTGGCGGTGTCACCGGAGGTGACGGTGGCAGGGCTGAAGGCGGCCGTCACCCCGGCTGGCAGGCCGCTGACGCTCAGCGCGACGCTGTGCGGCGTACCGACCGTGGTGGTGGTGCTGACCGTGGTCGTGGTCGAGTCGCCCGGGTCGACGGTGCCGGCACCCGGGGCGAGCGTGAGGCCGAAGTCCTGGGTGGGCGGCACGATGTTGCCGGTGTAGAGCAGCTTGTTCGGCGAGCCGGTGCCGGGGCTGGTCACCACGTTGTCGGTGGCGTCGTTGACCAGCAGGTCGCGGATCTGCTGCGGGGTGTAGCCAGGGTTGGCGGCCAATGCCAGGGCGGCCGCGCCGGCGACGTGCGGGGCCGCCATCGAGGTGCCGTTGATGGTGTTGGTCGCGGTGTCGCTGCCGATCCACGCCGAGGTGATGCTGCTGCCGGGGGCGAAGATGTCCAGGCAGGTACCGAAGTTGGAGTAGCTGGCGCGGGCGTCGGTGCTGGTGGTGGCGCCGACGGTGATCGCTTCCGGGGTGGCGGCGGGCGAGAAGCTGCAGGCGTTGGCGCTGCTGTTGCCGGCGGCGATGGCGTAGACCACGCCGTCGGCGATGGAGCGGCTGACCGCGTCGTTGGTGGCCTGGTCGTAGCCGCCGCCGAGACTCATGTTGGCCACCGCCGGCTCGCCCGCCTCGTGATCTGCGGTGACCCAGTCGATGCCCGCGATGACCTGCGCGTACGTGCCGCCGCCGCTGTTGTCCAGGACGCGTACGCCGACCAGGGTGACGCCCTTGGCCACCCCGTACGCGGTGCCGCCGACCGTGCCGGCCACGTGCGTGCCGTGCCCGTTGCCGTCGTCGGCACTGCCGCCGTCGATGGCGTCGAATCCGGTGACGGCCCGGCCACCGAAGTCGGAGTGGGAGAACCGGATACCGGTGTCGATGATGTACGCGGTGACGCCGGTGCCGTCGTTGGGGTAGGTGTAGCTGTTGTTCAGCGGCAGCGCCCGTTGGTCGATGCGGTCCAGACCCCAGGACGGGGTGGGGGACTGGGTGCCCGCGATCGAGACGGTGCGGTTCTGCTGGACGTATTCGACGGCGGGATCGGCGGCCAGCCGCTTGGCGGCCCGCTCGGACAGGCGTACCTCGAAGCCGCGCAGCGCGTCGCGGTAGGTGCGGGCGACGCTGCCGCCGTGTTTGTCGGCGAGTGACTTCGCGGTCGACCCGACCTGTGCCCGGCTCACCGCGCTGTCCCTCAGTACGACGATGTACGAGTCGGCGACGGCGCTCTGGTCACCGGCGTGCAGGATCTGGCCCTGTGCCGGTTCGGCGTTGGCTGGTGCGGCGAACGCCAGCGTGGTGAGCGCCGCGGTGGCGGTTAGTCCGAGGCGCCCGAGGCGCCGTGGTGGCCGGGAGAAGATCATCTCCCGCCTCCTTTCCGATGCACGGCAGACTGTTTGTGACAGTCCCACCGGTTTCCGTGGAGCTGACTGACATAGATGCTAGACGCTAAACATATACATGTTTAGATATGTGATTCCGTTCGGCGGTCCCGTACTCTGGTGCGGTTGTCATCCAGAATCTTCGATCAACAATCGTTAACAAGATAGAAACGATGGAGATTCTGCTCTCCGCCCGAAAGGTTTCCTCGATGCAATTGTTCGGGCGGTCGGGCCGGGTGAGATCGACGACCTCACCCTCGGCCTCGGGCCGCTACCCGGGACGCCGTCGTGCCCGCGGCACCGCGATTCACCCGGACAGCGGGGGAAAACGCCTGGCGTCGGGCCGGCGCGCGGATGCAGGATGTCGCCCGTGAGCGAGGCGTACCCGACCCAGCCGTTGTCGACCACCGTTGCCGCCTGCACGGGTCGACAGCGTCCGGCGCGCGGTCGCGTCTCGATCCCCGCTCGGCCGTCGTGACCGGCGCGTTCCTGGCCGGCGTGGTCGCCGGCTACGGCGTCGCCATCCCGGTCGGCGCGATCGCCGTACTCATCCTCGGGCTCGCCGCGCGTACCTCGTTGCGGGTCGGCGCCGCCGCCGCGCTCGGCGTGGCCACCGCCGACGGACTGTACGCGGCGATCGCGGCGTTCGGCGGTGCCGTCGTCGCCGGTTGGCTGGCGCCGGCGGCCACGCCGCTGCGGTTGACCGCGGCGGCGGTCCTGATGATCCTCGCCGGACACGGCGCATGGCGCGCCCTGCGTCCCCGCCCACCCGCTCCAGACGACGGGGGGCGGTCGGGCGCGCGGGCCGCGCGGCGGGGACTGGACACGCCCGCCCGAGCGTTCGCCGGGATCCTCGCGTTGACCCTGCTCAACCCGGCCACCATCGTCTACTTCACCGCGCTGGTGCTCGGCCGGGTCGACCTGGGCGGATCCGGAATCGTCGTCGCGGCGAGCTTCACCCTCGGCGTGTTCCTCGCCTCGGTCAGCTGGCAGCTGCTGATCGCCGTCGGTGGTGCGATGGTCGGTCGGGTGCTCACCAGCGCCCGTGGCCGCATGATCACCGCACTGGTGTCGAGCGCCATCGTCGCCGCGCTCGCTGTCGCCACCCTCCTCGACCGCTGACGCGCCCGGTGCCGGCCGGGTGGGGTGACGGGGGCGTCGGCGGTGATCGCCGTTGCCGTACGGTCGAGGGCATGAGCAGTAGGCCGGCGGCCGGGGGTGGCCGGTGGGTGGTGGTCGATCCCGCCCGCCTGGCGCGCTGGGTCGCGGGCTTCGCCGAGCGGCACGGCCCGCCGAACACCACTGTCGGGGAGCGCGGCCTGTTGCTGACGGCACCGGACGGCGCGACCGCCGAGTTGTCCCCGCCGCCGGGTGCGCCGGTCACCGAGACTGTCGACGCCTTCGTCGCGGCGGCCGTCGCGTCACGTCGGATCGGGCTGTTGCTGGCCCGTAAGGGTGCGGTGGCGATGGGCGTCGCGGAAGGGGAGCGGCTGCCGGTGCACAAGGTGGACACCCGGTACGTGCAGGGGCGTACCGCCGCGGGTGGGTGGTCGCAGCAGCGGTTTGCCCGCCGCCGGGACAACCAGGCGAAGGCGGCGTTGACCGACGCGGTCGACCTGGCGGTCCGGCTGCTGCTGCCACAGGCCGACCGGTTGGACGCGGTGGTCGCCGGTGGGGACCGGCGGGCCGTCGACACCGTGCTGGCCGATCGTCGGCTCGCCCCGCTGGCCGCGCTGCGCGCCGACCGGCTGCTCGACGTGCCGGAACCCCGGCACGCGGTGCTGGTCGCCGCGGTCGCCGCCGCGCGGGCGGTGCACGTGTTGGTACGTGACCCGGACCGCGACCCGGCCGCCTGAACCGGCCGCCCGGCCTCGCGGTGCCGTCACCGGCTAGACCGCTTCGCCCGACTTTGATCACGAGCCGTACACATGATCTTCCTGACGGTACTCGATCAAACCGCCCCAAACCACGGATCGACGACGTTGACAGATCGACATACGTGGGCGACGGTGGTGATCATCTTTACGGGGGAAAGGTATTGCCTTGGCCAGTTTCGTGTTGTCTCCGCCTGCCCGGAAACGGTCCCGCCGGTCGCGGTGGTCGGCCGCCGCACTCGCGGTCGCGCTGCTCGGCGCCGGGTTCGACGTGGTGGCCGGTGCGCCCGACGTCGCCCTCGCGGCGTCCACACCGGACCCGGACTGCTCGGTCACGGTCGCTCCCGACGAGGCTGCCGCTGCCGAACTGGCAGCCGAGTGTGGCGTCCCGGTCGAGGCGCTGAGCGAACGAACCGAGTACGAGCAGGTGCTCGTCGACCCGGCCGGTACGCAGACGCTGACGGTGGCGGCGGTGCCCCAGCGGGTACGCCGGGACAACGGTTCCTGGGCGGACGTCGACCCGACCCTCTCGGTGGTCGGCGGCTCGGTGCGACCGGCGGCGACCCTGGCGGACGTGCGGTTCTCGACCGGTGGGTCGGGGCCGATGGCGACCTGGCAGGTCGGCGACGACTCGTTCACCCTCTCCTGGCCGCTGGGCGCGTTGCCGGCCCCTCGACTGGTCGGTGCCACCGCCGTGTACGACGCCGTGCTTCCCGGAGTGAATCTGCACGTCACCGCGTTGCGGGAGGGGTTCTCACACGCGGTGGAGATCCTGACGCCGGCCGCGGCGGCGAACCCGCAGGTGCGCAGCCTGCGCTACGTGATGGGCGGGACCGTACGGGTCGAGCCGGACGCGGACGGCGGTCTGCGACTCGTCGAACCCGACGGCGAGGTCGTCGCGACCACCCACGCGGCCTCGATGTGGGACTCGTCGCTGGACCCGACCAACGCCGGTGACGTCCAGCCGGCCCGTGACGGCCCCCGGGAGGAGGCCGAGCCGGCGACCGGCGCGGAGCCCGGGATCACATCGCGGCGCACGGACGTCGGCGTCGAGATCGACGACACCGACCTGACCGTGCTGGTGGACGAGACCATGCTGGACGACCCGGAGGTGACCTGGCCGGTCTTCGTGGACCCACCGTTCAACGGGCTGCGCTCGAAGTGGGCCTACGCGAACAACGCCAACAAGAACTGGGACGTGGGCAACCGTGCCTGGGTGGGTCGTAACTCGTACGACAACGTGCTCTACCGGTCCTTCTTCGACTTCAATATCTCGACCCTGCGGCACGCCGAGACCACTGTGCTGTCGGCCAAGGTGACCATGGTGCTGGACCACTCGTGGTCGTGCGACCCGACGGCGGTGCACCTGTACCGGACCAACACGGACGGGATCACGGTCTCCAGCGGTGCCCGGATGAACTGGTCGACCCGGCCCCTGCCGTCGTCACACTGGTTGGACTCGTGGTCGGGCAACGCCAACGAGGCCGGTGGCTGCGGCACGATCCAGCCGGACGCCACCGCCGTGTTCGAGGGCAACACGCTGAAGAACGACGTGCAGGCGCGGGCGCGGGCCAGCGCCACGACCTACACGGTCGGTCTGTGCGCCTGCAACAGCAGTGGCGAGTACGAGTCGTCGCAGAACCGGTGGAAGAAGTTCTTCACCAACAAGACGTACCTGGTCGTGACGTACGACCGGAAGCCGAACGCGCCGGTCGCGCTGGCGTTCTCCGCGACCACCGACTGCTACAAGGCGTGCACCTCGCCGGCGGTGGTGCGGACCACCACGCCGACCCTGCGGGCGAACGTGTCCGACCCGTACAACGGGAACCTGCGGACCACCTTCGAGGTCCGCACGTCCGCCTCGGCGTCGGCGACGCTGGTGGCGGGCAACGCCTCGGCGCCGACCACGACAGCGGCACCGGGTACCGCCTCGTGGCGGGTGCCGTCCGGTCTGGCCAACGGCTCCACCTACTACTGGCGGGCCCAGTCCAAGGACGAGAACAACCTGACGGGCAGTTGGTCGGGGTGGCAGACGCTGGGCGTGGATACCACGCCGCCGGTGGTCTCGTCGGTGTCGTCGGCGCAGTACCCGCTGCGGGAATGGGGTGCCGTGTTCGGTACCTCGGGGACCTTCGCACTGGCCGGCGGGTCCGACGTGGCGGACTTCACCTGGTCGGTGAACAGCGGATCGGCGACCACGGTCGCGGCCTCGGGTACCAACCCGAAGACGGCGTCGGTGACGCACAACCCGACGAAGGACATGGTCAGCACGCTGAGTGTGGTGGCCAAGGACATCGCCGGCAACACCAGCCAGACCTACCTGCACCAGTTCTGGGTGTCGCCGGTGCCGAACAAGTACGCCCGCTGGAAGCTCGACGAGGCCAGCGGCTCGACCGCGGCGGATTCCGGGTCGGGGGGTAGCGCCCCGTCGCCGGCCACCCTGTCAGGCCAGGTCTCGTTCGTGCCCGGCTATCTGGGCAACGCCGCCTCGTTCACCGGGACCGGCGGCGAGATCACCACGAGCGGGCCGGTGCTGGACACCACCAAGAGCTTCACCGTGATGGCCTGGGTACGCGCGTCGGACCTGGCGGCCCACGATCACCAGGTGGCGCTGAGCCAGGACGGTACGCAGGCCAGCCGCTTCCAGTTGATGTACAACAAGGACGCCAACGGTGGTGCGGGTGGCTGGTGCTTCGCCATGCGCGCCGCGGACGGTGGCAACTCGACGACGGCCTGCGCGGACGGTGCCGCGTGGGGGCTGCCGGCCGACGGCTCCTGGGTACACGTCGCCGGGGTGTACGACACGGTCGCCGGCAAGATCCGGGTCTACGTGATGGGTGATCCCCTCGACTGCGGCGGTGAGACCGCCGAGACCGCCTTCTCCGCCGACTGGTCGGCGACCGGCGCCTTCGCGATCGGTCGTGGTCTGTCGTCGGGTGCGGCGGCCAACCGGTGGCGCGGGGAGATCGACGACGTCTATGCCTTCCAACGAACCTTGTCCGCTCGGGAGATCTGCCTGCAGGCCATCCAGTAGCGGGCGGCTCGACGGGTTCCGGGCGGCCACGGCAGCCCGGAACCCGGATCCCTGTCCCTTCGGCTCCGTCTAGATCCACCTCTTGTTCACCACTACGCAGACGTACGGGGAGTAGCGCTATGAGCAGGAAGAACGACGGCCCGCCGCGGCGGGCGACGGCAGGCGCAGGGCGGTGGCGACGTTGGTTGTCGGTGCCCTTGGCGGCGGTGCTGGTGATGACGTTGTTCGAGCAGCCGATGGTTGCCGAGGCGGCACCCGCCTGGGAGCCGCCGAAGCCGAAGGACGTAGCCGGGCTACGGGTGACCGACGCGAAGCCGGCGGCGACGCGGGCCGCGTCCTTCCCGGAGTCGCGCACGGTTCGGGGGCCGCGCGCGGTGGACTGGCCGGCGGGCACCGCGACGGCCCGTCCGCGGGTACCCGGGGCGCATCGAGCCGGTGACCTGCCGGTGACGGTGACGGCGCTGGAGTCGGAGAGCCTCGGTGCGCGGGGCGTGGCGGGGCCGGAGTCGGTGTCGGTACGGGTGTTCGACCGGTCGGCGACGGCGCGCGCCGGTGTGCAGGGTGTGCTGTTGAGCCTGGGCCGTGCGGACGGCAGGGCGGGCACCGGCCGGGTGGCCGTCGGCGTGGACTACTCGGGGTTCGCGCACGCGTTCGGTGGTGACTGGGCTTCCCGGTTGCGGCTGGTGCAGCGCCCCCCGTGTGCGGCGAGTACGCCGCAACTCGCGCAGTGCCAGACCTCGGTGCCGGTGCCGACGGCGAACGACCCGCGGTCGTCGACGTTGTCGGCGGAGGTGAGCCTGTCGGGCGGGTCGACGACGCTGCTGGCCGTGCAGGCGGACTCGGGCGGCGACAACGGTGACTACAAGGCGACCGACCTGTCCCCGGCCGGCACCTGGGACGTGTCGACCCAGACCGGTGACTTCTCCTGGTCCTACGGCATGCGGATGCCGCCGGCGTTGGGCGGTCCCGAACCGTCGGTAAGCCTGGCGTACTCGTCTGGCAGTGTGGACGGTCTGACCTCGATGTCGAACACCCAGGGCGGCTGGGTCGGCGACGGCTGGGCGTTCTCGCCCGGCTTCATCGAGCGTCGCTACGCCTCCTGCGCGGACGACAACCCGAGTCGTAAGACCGGCGATCTGTGCTGGTTCAGCGACAACGCGACGTTGTCCATGAGCGGCCGGGCGGGCGAGCTGATCCGGGACGGCTCGGTGTGGCGGTTGAAGGACGACGACGGCACCAGGATCGAGCGGTTGACCGCTTCGGCGCGGGACAACGGTGACGACAACAACGAGTACTGGAAGGTGACCACCACCGACGGGGTGGAGTACTACTTCGGCTACCACAGGTTGCCGGGTTGGTCGTCGGGTGACCCGGTGACCAACTCGACGTGGACGGCGCCGGTGTACGGAAACAACTCCGGCGAGCCGTGCTACGACTCCACGTTCGCCAACGCCCGCTGCGACCAGGCGTGGCGGTGGAACCTGGACTACGTCGTCGACCCGAACGACAACTCGATGGCCTACTTCTACAAGAAGGAAACCGGCGCGTACGGGCGCAACCTGACGCCGACGCAGCGGACCACCTACGACCGGGGTGGCTATCTGGAGCGTATCGAGTACGGCATGCGCGAGGGGTCCGAGTACAGCTCGGCGGCACCGATGCGGGTGGTGTTCGAGACCAAGGAGCGGTGCCTGTCGGACTGTTGGACGGGTGCGGCGTGGACGTCGGATCCGAAGCCGAGTTCCTGGCCGGACACCCCGTGGGACCAGTACTGCAAGGCGTCCCCCTGCAACGAACTGAACGCACCGACGTTCTGGTCGGCGCGGCGGTTGACCGCGGTCACCACGCAGCTGCGGAACGGCACGTCGACGTACCGGGATGTGGAGTCCTGGGCGTTGCGGCACGACTTCATCAATGCCGGCACCGGTGAGGGCACCCCGATGTGGTTGCGGGGCGTCACCCGGACCGGGCACGTCACCACCGCCGGCGGGGTCGCCGTCTCGGACCCGGAGATCACCTTCAACCCCGGCGCCGAGCCGCTCGCCAACCGGGTCGACGGGCCGTCGGACCAGCGCACCGAGCTGAACCGGTGGCGGATCAAGCAGATCCGCACCGAAACCGGCGGTGATATCTTGATCACGTATTCGGGGCACGACTGCACCCGCAACAGCCTGCCGACGCCACACTCGAACACCAGACGGTGCATGCCCGCCTACTTCTCCTGGCCCGGCAGCGGTGAGCCGACGCTCGACTGGTTCCACAAGTACGTGGTCACCCGCATCGATCAGGACGACCTGGTCACCGACCAGCCGACCCAGACGGCGTTCTACGACTACCTGGACTCCCCGGCATGGGCGTACAACAACGACGAACTGACGAAGGACAAGCACCGCACCTGGGGTGACTGGCGCGGCTACGGCCGGGTACGCGTACGTCAGGGCGACCCGACGAACGGGGTGCAGACCGCCGTCGAGTACCGGTACCTGCGCGGCATGCACGGTGACAAGCAACCCAGCGGTACCCGTAGCGTGCAGGTCTCCGGCACCTGGGGCGGGTCGATCACCGATCACGAGTCGCTACGGGGTTTCACCCGGCAGGAGATCACCTACAACGGCAACGGCGGTGCGGAGCTCACCTCGACGGTGTACGAGCCGGTATGGGTCGGGCCGACCGCCACCCGGGAACGTAACGGGGTGGCCACCAACGCGTGGCGGGTGAACACGGCCTCGACCCGTAGCCGCACCGCGCTGGCTGCTGGCGGGTTCCGCGCCACCAAGACCGCAACCGCCTACAACTCGGACGGTCTCCCGAAGGAGGTCGACGACTTCGGCGACGAGAACGCCACCGGGGACGAGACCTGCACTCGCACCAGCTATGCCCGCAACGCGACCGCCTGGATGCTCGACCGGGTCAGCCAGACCGAAGTGCTCTCGGGCACCTGCGCCGCCGCGACGACGCCGGCGAACCCGAGCACGGTCCTGAAGCGGAGCCGGGCCTTCTATGACAGCTACACGAACGACTCGTCGTTCGGTGCCGCCCCGACCCGGGGCAACGTCGTCCGCGATGAGGAACTGGAGAAGTTCAGCGGCTCGACCCCGGTGTACGTCCGCACTGCGTCGAACGCCCACGACCCCAACGGCCGGGTCACCTCGACCACCGACGCCCGGGGCTACACCACGACCACCGGCTACACCACGAGCAACGGCGGACTGGTGACCCGGACCGTGGTGACCAACGCTCTCGAACAGGCGACGACTACCGATCGGGAACCGGCGTGGGATCTGCCGACAAGGGTGACCGACCCGAACGGCGTGGTGACCGACCAGACATACGACGGGCTGGGGCGACTCACCAACGTGTGGGATCCTGGACGCAATAAGGCAAATCAGACACCGAGCATGAAGTTCAGCTATCTGGTGCGTAGCAGCGGTGGCCCGACCTCGGTCACCACCGAAACGCTCCTCGTCACTGGCAGCGCCTACCGGAAGTCTGTGGAGATCTTCGACGGTTTCCTCCGTACCCGGCAGCTTCAGACCCAGGCCACCGGCGGCGGGCGGCTGTTGACCGAGACCTTCCACAATGCCCGTGGCGAGGTGGAGTGGACCTCGGCTCCGTACTATGACACCACAAATGCCGCGCCGTCGACGACGCTCGGTACGCCGCAGGGACAGATCCCGTCGATCATCGAGAAGGTGTATGACGGGGCGGGCCGGCAGACTGGGGAAGTATTCAAGGCCCTCGGTGCGGAGAAGTGGCGCACCACCACCACCTATGGCGGCGACCGGACCCACACCACTCCGCCCGCCGGGGGTACCGCTTCCACCACGATCCTCGACGCCAAGGGTCAGGTCACCCGGTTGCGGCAGTACAAAGACCGCGACGACGTGGGCTCGACGGACCCGGCCAAGTTCGATGAAACCAATTACACCTACACGCTGCTTGGCCAACAGTCGACCATCCAGGATCCGGCCGGCAACACCTGGTCGCACACCTTCGACCTGCGTGGCAGGGAGGTCCAGTCGGTTGATCCGGACAAGGGGACGACGTCCGCCACGTACGACGCCGCGGGTAACGTGCTGACCACGACCTCGCCGGCGGGCACGGGAACCGGGACCGTTACCCTCGCTCATACCTACGACGAGCTGGGCCGCGAGACCACCTTGCGGGACGGCAGCTCGACTGGGGCGAAGCGGGCCGAATGGGTCTACGACACGCTGCCCAACGGCAAGGGCAAGTTGACATCGGCGACGCGTTACGTCGGCGGGGAGGCGTGGATCAACCGGACGGATGCCTTCGACGCGTTCGGGCGCCCCACCTCCACGTCGACGGTGGTGCCGTCCTCGGAGTCCCAGCTGTGCGCGGCGGCGGCACCGAACCCCTGCATCTACACCACGACCACCAGTTACCGCGTCAACGGCAAAGTCCACCAGGTCACCCTGCCGGCCGCGGCGGACCTGCCGCTGGAACGGATGACCTTCGGCTACAACGACCTCGACGATCCGGGTTCACTGCTCTCTCCGGTCCAGATCTACGTCGGCGCGACCTACAACAAGCTTGGCCAGCTGACCGGGCGGGAGTTCGGCGAGTACGGCTACCGGGTGGCGGTCACCTCGCAGTTCGACGAACCGACCCGCCGGTTGAAGTCCACGAACGTGGTGCCGGAGTTGAAACCGGAAGCGGCGAACTGGAGCTACGACCACGACCCCGCCGGCAACGTGATCGAGATCAAGGAAGCACCTCAGGGGCAGGCCGCGGACACCCAGTGCTACAGCTACGACTACCTGCGGCGGTTGACCCGAGCCTGGACGCCGGGCTCGGGCGACTGTAAGGCGAGCCCCACGGTCAGCGGGCTCGGCGGTCCGGCACCGTACTGGCATTCCTGGACGTTCGACGTCACCGGCAACCGGAGGACAGAGAACCGGCACGCCGCGACCAGCACCCTCTACACCTACACCCACCCGCAGGCGGGATCGCCCCGGCCGCACACCGTCACCAACGTCACCGCCACCGGGGGTGCCTCCTGGAGCCGGAACTACAGCTACGACAACGCCGGCAACACCATCACCCGACCCGCCGCCAGCGGTGCCAGCCAGACCCTGGAATGGAACCCCGAGGGGCGGGTCGACAGCATCACCGAAGGCGGCAGCACCATCAGCTTCCGCTACGATGCCGACGGCAACCGACTGACCCGAACCGACACCACCGGCAAGACTCTCTACCTGCCCGGTGGCTTTGAGGTCCGCTACACCAACTCCAGCACCGTCAAGACCGCTACCCGCTACTACACACATGCCGGTGACACGATCGCCGTACGTACCAGCAGCGCCCTGCACTGGATCGTCGGTGACCATCACGGCACCGCCGAGGTGACCATCAACGCCGCCACGTTGGGCGTGGCCAAGCGTCGCACCCTGCCCTACGGAGACACCCGCGGCACCGCCATCGGGACCTGGCCCGCGCCGATGGACAAGGGATTCGTCGGCGGGACCAAGGATCCCACCGGACTCACCCACATCGGCGCACGCGAGTACGACCCGTTCATCGGCCGGTTCGTCTCGGTCGACCCGGTCATGGACCTCGCCGATCCGCAACAGATGCACGGATACGCCTACGCCAACAACTCTCCAGCCACCTACAGCGACCCCACCGGCCTCTACTTCGAGGAAGGCGGCGGGCAGAACCGCCGCGGCTACATCGTCGAGACTCCCTCTGGGAAGAACAAGGTGCGGGTTACCGGTGGTTCCTCATCGTCGGGAAGGAACACGGGCAGTGGCACTGGCAGTGGCAGTGGCAGTGGCAGTGGCAGAAACGGGGGTGGCACTTCCAACTCTTGTAGCAGTCACAAATCGTGCGAGCGGCGAATCGATAACCGCACTCGAACTCTTTCCAGCGGTAACCTGATCTACAGCATCCTGGTGGCAGCGGCCACGCCCAGGATCGCTGATACCCCAGTTGGCGATTCGGGTAAGTGCTGGCAGGTTTGGCGAGCGGAATGCCGGCCGAAGGACAGTGTGCGAGAGGGCCTCTGGGCGACTGGCAGTGTGGCATTCGTTCTGTGGGGAGGGTCGGCCGCGAAGAACAGCATCCGTTTCGGAAAATGGGGCTACAACTCTTACAAGAAAAACCGCTCTCTGAAAGCGGTTTACCGGGCTGGAAGGATTGGCGTCAAGGACTGGTATGGAACCTGTCGGCCGGGTTTGGCCGATGCAATGAAGTGTGGGGCAGTTTTGGCGAATGCCGACGAGTTCGTGCAGGATGCCAAGACCGCTGGCTCGTTCTGGCGCGACCTGTTCGCCGACAGTAGCAGTGTCCCACGCTGCAGCCCTTACATGAATGACTGTAAGAATGCTCGAGAGCCGGGAACCCGGCCCAACGGAGAGAAGTGGAGATGGTAGACAGCGGTCCCCGGCGTCGGCACCTGCTCTGGATCTTGGCTTATGCAGCAGCGGCGGTTTGGGCGGGTGTGAGTGTAGGTTCGCGGATCGACGAGGGAAACTTCGGCTTCGGGACATTCCTCCGGATCCTGCTGGTCGTGCTCATGCTGGGTGCCCTCGGGGAGGAGATTCGGCAGTACCGCCGCCACCGGCGATCGTCAGGGTAGATTGCCGCCCGGCTGGTGTGGCTTCGACCACGGCGCAGGTGTTGTGTCCAGAGATGTCCATTGCGCCGCGCCGGGTGTGATCGACGACGACGGCGTTGGGGTCGGGCCTAATACCGGTCCGGTATTGGGCCCGACCCCACCTTGCCGGGCGACCAGATGTTGATCCGTGTGCTTCGTCAGACCGCGCCGCTGAAGGTGTCGCAGGAGGCAGGGTTGCCGGTTTCGTAGCCGCGGTTGAACCAGCTCCGGCGCTGCTCCGACGAGCCGTGAGTGAACTCGTCGGGGTTGACCGGGCGGTCGGCGCGCTTGGAGATGGCGTCGTCGCCGATGGCCTTGGCGGTGTCGATGGCCTCGGCGATGTCCCGCTCGGTGATGCTGGTGAAGATCCGCTGGCCGCCGTCGTCGGCGGTGCCGGTGGCGTTCTTGGCCCAGGCGCCGGCGAAGCAGTCGGCCTGCAACTCCAGGCGTACCGACAGGGCGTTGGCATTGCCCGGGTCGCGCTGCTGCTGGCGGCGGACCTGTTCGTTGATGCCGAGCAGGTTCTGCACGTGGTGGCCGTACTCGTGGGCCAGCACGTACGGCTGGGCGAACTCGCCTTCGGCACCGAGCTGCCGGGCCAGCACCTGGTAGAACGTCAGGTCGATGTAGACCAGCGAGTCGGCTGGGCAGTAGAACGGGCCGACGCCGGAGTCGGCGGCCCCGCAGGCGGTGTTGACGGCCTGGTCGAAGAAGACGGTACGAGTGGGGCGGTACCGCTCGCCGTACGCCTGCGGCAGGGCGGTCCGCCAGTACGCCTGGATCGAGTTGACGTACAGCGTGTTGCGGCAGTCCAACTGCTCCAGTGCGTCCGGGGCCGCGCAGCGCTGCTCCAGTGCGGTGTTGTCGCCCTGCTCGCCGCCGCCGGTCATGGCGTTCAGGCCGAGGCCGCCGCCGACCAGCGCCACCAGTACGGCGATGACGATGCCGACGATGCCGCCGCGCCCGCCGCCGATCGGGATGGGGATGCCCAGCCCGCCGCCTCCGCCGCTGCCCCGCCGGTCGTTCACCTGGCTGGTGTCGATGCGGGCGTTCTCGTTCAGCTCCATGGTGACCCCGATCAGTCCGGTGATCAGTTTGAGGGTGGTCGCGGTGCCGGAAACAGGATCCGGTGGGCGATCCGGTACCCGACGATCTTGCTCGGTAATCCCCGGTGGGCTCCGGCCGGGGCCCGGTACACTTGGCGCCGTGCTGCTCTGCGAAGGCTGAACGCCCCGCGCCGACGGGTCAAGGGATCCGCCGGCGCTTTCGTGTGCCCTGAGTCAGCCCTCCGGATCCCGAGAGCGAGTACCCCGACATGATCACTGCCAGCGGCCTGGAACTGCGCGCCGGCGCCCGGATCCTGCTGTCCGACACGACGCTGCGGGTGCAGCCGGGTGACCGGATCGGCCTGGTCGGCCGCAACGGCGCCGGCAAGACCACCACGCTGAAGGTGCTGGCCGGCGAGGGCCAGCCGTACGCCGGGCAGGTCGACCGGCGCAGTCCCGTCGGCTACCTGCCGCAGGATCCGCGTACCGGCGACCTGGAGGTCACCGGCCGCGACCGGGTGCTCTCCGCCCGTGGCCTGGACACCCTGATGGCCGGGATGCAGGAGCTGGAGGCGAAGCTCGCCGACGGCGGCGACGAGAAGCTGGTCCGCCGCTACGGTGCGCTGGAGGACCAGTTCGCCGCGCTCGGCGGGTACGCGGCCGAGGCCGAGGCGGCCCGGATCTGCGCCAACCTCGGGCTGCCGGACCGGGCCCTGGCGCAGACCATCGGCACCCTCTCCGGCGGTCAGCGCCGCCGCATCGAGCTGGCCCGGATCCTGTTCCGGGACGCGGGCGACAACGGTGGCGGCATCCTGCTGCTCGACGAGCCCACCAACCACCTCGACGCCGACTCGATCACCTGGCTGCGCGGCTTCCTCGCCAACCACAAGGGCGGGCTCGTGGTCATCTCGCACGACGGTGACCTGCTCGACTCGGTGGTCAACAAGGTCTGGTTCCTCGACGCCACCCGGTCCGTGGTCGACGTCTACAACCTGGGCTGGAAGGCGTACCTGGAGGCGCGGGAGACCGACGAGCGGCGCCGGCGCCGGGAGCGGGCCAACGCCGAGAAGAAGGCCGGCGCGCTGATGGCCCAGGCGGACAAGATGCGGGCCAAGGCCACCAAGACCGTCGCCGCGCAGAACATGGCCCGCCGGGCCGAGCGGCTGATGTCCGGCCTGGAGGAGGTACGCGTCGCCGACAAGGTGGCCAAGGTGCGCTTCCCGGCGCCGGCCCCGTGCGGCAAGACCCCGTTGACCGCGACCGGCCTGTCCAAGTCGTACGGCTCGTTGGAGATCTTCACCGACGTGAACGTGGCGGTGGACCGGGGTTCCCGGGTGGCCATCCTGGGTCTCAACGGTGCCGGCAAGACGACGCTGCTGCGGATGCTCGGTGGCCTGCTGGAGCCGGACACCGGTGAGGTGCACGCCGGGCACGGGCTGCGGTTGGGCTACTACGCCCAGGAGCACGAGACGCTGGACGTGCAGCGCACCGTGTTGGAGAACATGCGGGCCGCCTCGATCGAGCAGACCGACACCGAGTTGCGCAAGATCCTCGGGGCGTTCCTCTTCTCCGGGGAGGACGTGGACAAGCCCGCCGGGGTGCTCTCCGGCGGGGAGAAGACCCGGTTGGCGCTGGCCACCCTGGTCTGCTCCGGCGCCAACGTGCTGCTGCTCGACGAACCGACCAACAACCTGGACCCGGTCAGCCGCGAGCAGGTGCTCGACGCCATCGCCCGGTATCCGGGTGCGATCGTCCTGGTCACCCACGACCCGGGTGCGGTGCTCGCGCTCAAGCCCGACCGTGCCATCCTGCTGCCCGACGGTGACGAGGACGCCTGGAGCGACGACCTGTTGGAACTGGTCGAACTCGCCTGAGAGGAAGGGCCTCGACCTCTCCGGTGGAGCAGCGACCCCGGTCAACAACCGGTCGACGGCGGACGCGGTGACGAGCTGCCCGACGCGGGGGGCGGCCGGTGGCGCGGGCGGCGACGAAGAACAGGGTCAGGACGACGATGTCGTCGATGTTGGTGGCGGCGAACACCAAGGCGGCGGCGGCCGCGGTGCCGAGCAGATCGAGCATGCCCGGCAGGGCACGGCCAGGGCTGTGCGGTCGCGGTCCGTGATCGTCCCGGGGGCGCTGGCCGGCCCGGTCGGTGTGGCTGGCTGAACCGGCGGACGTCACCTATCGGGAAGCTGACATTGCACAGCGTGTCGGTTGGCGAATAGTTGATATCTGGCGCATGATCGTCCGAGGCGGTCTAATAGGTGGGACCGTATCCGAACCGCACAGTCTGGGACGTGAGGACACAGCATGGCAGCCACGGGCACAGCCACCAGCACTGAGAAGGGTCGCCGGATCGTCGGAGCCGAGCGTCAGACGCTCGCCAAGGACCTGGTCAAGCGGTACACCGGGGGAGAGAGCATCCGTGCTCTCGCGGCCTCTACCGGCCGTTCCTACGGGTTCATTCACCGGGTGCTCACCGAGTCCGGGGTGCAGCTGCGGCAGCGCGGCGGTGCGCGCCGTCGCAAGAAGGCGTGACGCGCCCGTCAGCGGCGCCCAACATCACCGTGACCCGGGCCGCCCGGTGACCGCCGAGGCGACCGGGGTCCGGCTGGATTGCGACGGGCCGGTAGCCACAGTCACCCTGTGCCGGCCCGACGTGCTCAACGCGCAGACCCCGGCGATGTGGCGCGCGATGAGCGACTTCTCCCGGAGCCTGCCCGGCGGCGTACGCATCGTGATCGTCCGGGGCGAGGGGCGGGCCTTCTCGGCCGGCCTGGACCGGTCGGCCGTGAGCGCCTCCGGGCCGGATTCCTTCGCCGATCTGGTTGCGCTGCCCGAGCCGGAGTGCGCCGACCGGATCGCCGTCTTCCAGGGTGCGTTCACCTGGCTGCACCGACCGGACATAATCTCGATCGCCGCCGTGCAGGGGCACGCGATCGGCGCCGGTTTCCAACTCGCGCTCGCCTGCGACCTGCGGGTGCTCGCCGAGGACGCGAAGCTGTCCATGGCCGAGGTGACGATGGGTCTGGTGCCGGACCTGGCCGGCACCAAGCGGCTGGTCGAGCTGGTCGGCTACGCCCGGGCGTTGGAACTGTGCGCCACCGGTCGGCGGATGGACGCCGCCGAGGCGGACCGGGTCGGTCTGGCCACCCTCGTCGTACCGAACGGGGAACTGGACGACGCGGTGCGGGATCTCGCCGCGGGCCTGCTCGCCAACGACCGCAACGCCGTCGTGGAGATCAAGGCGCTGCTCGCCGGGGCGGCCGGCCGCAGCCACGCCGAGCAGCAGCGGGCCGAGCGGGAGGCGCAGACCCGCCGGCTGCGCGAGCTGACCGGCCGCGGCGAATAGAGTAAGGACCGTTCGGGAAGATCCGGGTTACTTACGAGGTTGTCGTAGGCATCGGGAGAATTGACCCGAGGCAGCTTGGCGCGACGATCCGGAGGTGGCGGTGTCCAACCCGATGGCCGCTGGTGGCATGGGCGGTTGGAGCATGCTCCGGTCGATGCGCAGCAGCGACGAGGTCTCCAGCCACCGGCTGAAGCGCGGCGTCGCCCGCCGGATCGTGGCGTTCGCCCAGCCCTACCGGCGCGACATCGTCGTCTTCCTGCTCACCGTGATCGTCGCGGCAGTGATCGGCGTGGCCACCCCGCTGCTCGCCGGCGACGTGATCGACGCCATCACCCGGGGCGGTCCCGAGGGCGGGGCGGTGGTGATCCGGCTGGCATTGTTCATCGCCGGGCTGGCCGTCGCCGACGCGCTGCTCTCGTTGGCCCAGCGGTGGTATTCGGCGCGCATCGGCGAGGGCATCATCCTCGACCTGCGTACCCGGGTCTACGACCACGTGCAGCGCATGCCGTTGCAGTTCTTCACCCGCACCCAGACCGGCGCGCTGGTCAGTCGGCTCAACAACGACGTGCTGGGCGCCCAGCGGGCCTTCACCTCCACGCTGTCCGGCGTGGTCAGCAACGTGATCCAGTTGGTGCTCACCGCCGCCGTCATGTTCACCCTGTCGTGGGAGATCACCGCGCTGTCGCTGGTGCTGCTGCCGGTGTTCATCATCCCCGCGCGGCGGGTCGGCCGGCGGCTGGCCGAGATCACCCGCGAGTCCTACAACCTCGACGCCAAGATGAACGCGACCATGACCGAGCGGTTCGGGGTGGCGGGTGCGCTGCTGGTGAAGCTGTTCGGCCGCCCGGACGCGGAGGCCGGGCGGTTCGCCGCCCGAGCCGAGCGGGTCCGCGACATCGGCATCACCTCCGCGATGTACTCGCGGACGTTCTTCGTCGCCATGCTGCTGGTCGCCTCGCTGGCCCAGGCGCTCACCTACGGCCTCGGCGGTTGGCTGGCGGTCCGCGGCGAGGTCAGCGCCGGCACCGTGGTCACTCTCGCCCTGCTGCTCACCCGGCTCTACGGCCCGCTCACCGCGTTGAGCAACGTCCGGGTCGACGTGATGAGCGCACTGGTCTCCTTCGACCGGGTCTTCGAGGTGCTCGACCTGAAGCCCGCGATCACCGAGCGGCCCGACGCGGTGCCGGTGCCCGAGGGCACCGGCACGGTGGAGTTCCGCGACGTCCGCTTCCGCTACCCCAGCGCGGCGGAGATCTCCCTCGCCTCCCTGGAGGAGGTCGCCACGCTGGACCGCACGATCAACGAGCCGGTGCTCAAGGGCGTCTCCTTCCGGGTCGAGCCCGGACAGATGGTCGCCCTGGTCGGTCCGTCCGGCGCCGGCAAGTCGACGCTGTCGATGCTGATCTCCCGCATCTACGACGTAACCGACGGGCAGGTGCTGGTCGGCGGCGTCGACGTACGCGACGCCACCCTCGACTCGCTGCGCGACGAGATCGGCGTGGTCACCCAGGACTCGCACCTGTTCCACGAGACCATCGCGGAGAACCTGCGCTACGCCAAGCCGGACGCCACCGACGACGAACTGTGGACGGCATTGGCGGGTGCGCAGGTCGCCGATCTGGTCCGGGCCCTGCCCGACGGGCTGGACACCACCGTCGGCGAGCGTGGCTACCGCTTCTCCGGCGGCGAGAAGCAGCGCATCGCCATCGCCCGGCTGCTGCTCAAGGCACCCTCGATCGTCATCCTCGACGAGGCCACCGCCCACCTCGACTCGGAGAGCGAGGCGGCGGTGCAGCGGGCGCTGTCGGTGGCGCTGACCGGGCGTACCGCCCTGGTGATCGCGCACCGGCTCTCCACCGTCCGCGACGCCGACCAGATCCTCGTCCTGGACGAGGGACGGATCGTCGAGCGGGGCCGGCACGACGAACTGGTCGCCGTCGGCGGCCTCTACGCCGAGCTGTACCGCACCCAGTTCGCGGTGGCCGACTCGCCCAGCCCGTACGCGGACGCGCCGCACCCGGAACCGGTGGTCATCCCCACCCGCGAGTACCTCGCCGACGAGGCACTGCCTCCCGCCGTCGCCAACTGACCAGCACCGGTCCAGCCCTCGCGGTTCGTCCGCTGGGCGCGGCCTAGGTGTCGCGGGCCGCCTCGCGGAGGGCGGCGAAGGCGGCGGCCAGCGACACCGGGGTGTAGTGCGCGTTGAGCCCGCTGGGGTTGGGCAGTACCCAGAGGTCGGCCCCGGCCAGCGGCTCGCGCTGTCGGCCGAAGTCGGCCCTCGGCCGGGCGAACCCCACCCGGTACGCGGTCACCCCGACCACCGCCACCCAGCGGGGCCGGTACCGGGCCACCTTGTCGGTCAACTCCCGTGCGCCGGCCACCAGTTCGGCGGCGGTCAACTCGTCGGCGCGGGCGCTCGCCCGGGCGACGAGGTTGGTGATGCCCAGACCCAGGCCGGGCAGGACGTCCTGCTCACTGGGGTGCAGCAGGCGGGGGGTGAACCCGCTGCGGTGCAGCGCCGGCCAGAACCGGTTGCCCGGACGGGCGAAGTGCCAGCCGGTGGCCGCCGACCAGAGTCCCGGGTTGATGCCGACGAAGAGGACGTCCAGCCCGGTCGCGATGACGTCCGGCAGGGTCTTGTCCGCCGCCGCCGCCAACTCCTCCCGGCTCGGCCGCGGGTTCGGGTGCGGTATCGGCTGCGCCGGCCGGGTCCGGCCGTCCGGGCTGGTCGACTCGTCGCCCCGGCGGACCGGTCGGGGCGAAGTGCTGCCGCGGCCGGCCCGAGGCGGGCGGCGGGCGGGCGGCTCGGCGGTCACAGGCCGCGCAGCGCGCCACCGTCGACCGGGATGGTGATCCCGGTCAGGTAGCTCGCTGCCGGGGAGAGGACGAACGCGGCGACCCGTCCGAACTCGGCCGGGTCGCCGACGCGTCGCAGCGGGATGCCCGCCTCCGCCTCGGCGCGGGCCCGCTCGGGGTCGCCGGTGGCGGCGAAGAGTTCCCGGTTCCGGTTGGTCAGGATCCGCCCCGGCAGCAGGCCGACCACCCGTACCCCGCGTGGGCCGTACTCGTCGGCGACGTCCTTGGCGACGCCGGCCAGGCCCGGCCGCAGTCCGTTGGAGACACCCAGGCCGGGCACCGGGGCGCGCGCCGAGGTCGACAGCACCAGCCCGATCGCGCCTCCGCCGGGCAGCGCGGCGGCGACCGTCCGTACCGTGCGTACGCTGCCCAGGAAGACCGTTTCGAAGGCCTGCCGCCACTGTTCGTCGTCGACCGAGGCGGCGCTGCCCGGAGCCGGCCCACCGACCGAGACCAGCGCGCCGTCGAGGCGGCCGAAGTGACTGTGGGCGGCCTCGACCAGCCGGCCCGGCGTGGTCGGGTCGGCGAGATCGGCGGCGATGCCGACCGCCCGGTCGGGTCCGCCGAGCGACTCCGTCGCGGCGGCCACCCGGTCGGCGTGGCGTGCCGAGAGCACCACCCGGGCGCCGTCGGCCACCAGACACTGCGCGGTGGCGTAGCCGAGCCCACGGGAGGCGCCGGTCAGTACGTACACCCGGTCGGTCAGTCCCAGATCCATGCCGTCGATCCTGCCGCAGCGTGCCTGCCGCCCTGCTGCCGGGCCGCCCGCCGCGGGCGGTCACGCCGCCGGGCCGCCCGAGGTCGGTGGCGCTGCCGGTGGGCCGCCCGCGGCGGCAGCCACGCTGCCGGGCTGTCCGTGGTCGGTGGCCGGTGGTGGGGTTCAGCGGGCGGGGCGCAGCAGACGTACCCGGCCGGCGAGCTGTCCGGCGAGCGCGCCGCCGACCCGGCCGAGCGCCGGACCGCGGCGCGGGCGCGGCGGCCGGTGCCCGTCGTACCGGAAGGCCGCCTCGCGGACGGCCAGCTCGTCGGCGCCGAGAGCCGGTAGGGCGTGGTCGGTGTGCAGCGCGCGGGCCAGGTCCCAACCGTCGCGCAGCCCGCCGTTGGTGGGCCGCCCGGCCGCCCACCCGAGGAAGGTCGCCGGCCAGTTCGGGCCGAGACCGGCGGCCAACAGCGGCCAGTGCCGGGCCACCTCGCCGGCCCGCTTGCGCAGCAACGCCGCCCGTGCCGCGGCCAACGGGGCCGGCGCGAAGCCCGGTGGCGTGGGGCCACCGGCCACCAACGCCGCGACCAGTTCCGCCTGCCTCACCGCCAGTGATCCGGCCGCCGGCACGCTGCTCATGTCACCGTGGGGAGGCCGGCGGCGGTGGCCACGGCGTCCAGTTCGGCGCGGAGTTCGGCGGCGGGCGGATAGTGGCCGTCCCGTTCCAGTAGCACCGCCGGTGGACGGCGGCGGGCGCACAGTTCGGCCAGCAGTTCCAGCACCGGCGCGCAGACCGGGTGGGTGTGCGTGTCGTGGTAGAAGCCGCCCTGTTCGGCGCCGCCGGCGACGTGCAGGTACGCCACCCGGTCCAGGGGCAGCCGGTCCAGCAGCGTGAGCGGGTCGGTGCCCCGGTTGCGGGCGTTGGCGTGCACGTTGGCGACGTCGAGCAGCAGCAGGGCGTCGGTACGGGTCAGGATCTCACTGAGGAACGCAGCCTCGTCGAGTTCGTCGTCCGGCCAGTCGAACAGCGCCGCGATCGGTTCCAGCGCGATCGGTACCGGCAACTCGGCCTGTGCCCGCGCGACGTTGGCGCAGACCACGTCGACGGCCTCCCGGGTACGCGGCAGGGGCAGCAGATGCCCCGCCTCCAGACCACCGGCCCGGACGAACGCGATGTGCTCGCTGACCAGCGGCGCCGCGAGCAGTTCGGCGACCGCCGCCAGGTGCGCCACCCGGGCCGGCTGCACCGGCTCGGTGCCGCCGAGGGAGAGCCGCACCCCGTGCGGTACGACCGCGACGCCGCGTTCCCGCAGCTGCACCAGCGCGTCGGGCGGAGGGCCGGCGGTGGACACCGCCTCGGCGATCACCTCGACGAAGCGCAGGCCGGGTAGCTCGGCGACGAACCCGGCGATCTCGGGCCGCCAGCCGATGCCCACGCCGTGCGGACCGGTCATCCGCCGCACCCGCCCCCGCAGCCGCCGCCCCCGCCGCCATCACCTCCGCCGCAGCCGCCGCCGGCCCCCGCGGTGCTGCCGCCGCCGCAACTGCTGGTGGCGCCGCCGCCCGCCATCGCCTGGCGCTGGATCTCGGCCTGCGCCGCGAACGTCGGGTCGACCGCCCAGAGCGAGGCGGTGCCGTACAACGCCACCGCCATCGCCAGCCCGGTGGCGCCGTAGACGGTGTACGCCGGATTCCGCGACGGTGCGAGGTGGTGGTTTCGCTGCCGTAGCGTCCGCAACACCCGGTCGGCCGCCCGGGTCCGGCGCGGCACCCAGACGAACAGCACGACGGTGACTGCGGCGAGCCCGACCACCGTGAGTACGAGGAACAGCACGGGACGGTCGTTGGCGAGGCCGGCGACGATCCGGGTCACCCCGAGGACCAGCAACGCGGCCAGCAGCAGCGGTCCCAGCCGCAGCCGCGCCCGGCGTTCCGGGCCGGTCAACAGGTCGTGGCGGATCAGGCCGTCCCGCAGCTCGACCAGCGCCCGGGCCACCCACTCGGCGTACCGGAGTTGCCGGGCGGGGTAGCGCTGGCTGGCGGCGTGGTGGACGGCCCGGTCCAGGGGGGTGGCCCCGGTCGGGGGCGGTGCTTCGGCGGTGAGCGCTCCGTCGGTGTGCACCCCGATCGTGCCCTGGCCGCGCAGACTGCCGATCGAGGACCAGAGCGCCAGCTTCGCCCCGCCGTTGAGGTAGGCGACCTGCTGCGGGTTCAGCTGGTCGGCGGGGGGCGCCGACCGACCGGAGAGCACCATCCGGCGATGGATCAGTACGCCGGTGACGAGCACGACGGAACCCAGCAGGTAGAGGATCAGGAAGGTGCGACTGGGGATGCCCCAGGTGTCGAAGTCTGCCGCGAGGTCCACCATGGCCTGCTCCTGTCGCGCGAGGGAACGCGTCTTCATTGTGATGCGGCGATACCACGGCCCGCCGCCCCCGATGGCGTAGTTATCTCGTCGTTATCCGGCATCGGCGACCGGCGTCAGTAGTCAGCTCATCCACCGCCACCGCCGTCACCCCCACCCCCGCCGTCACTCCCGCCGGCGCCGCAACCGCCGGAGCCGCCGCCCGTGCCTCCGTGGTGTGAACTCCTCTCGCCTGGCCGGTCGATGCCGGCGTCGGCGGCGAAGTGCGGGTACATCGCCCAGAGCGGTCCCGTGCCGTACAGCGCCACCGCCAACGCCACCCCGGTCGGGCCGTAGACGGCGTAGGCCGGGCGGGACGAGGGTTCGAGGTGGCGGTGCTGGCGGCGCAGTTCCCGTATCACGGTGTAGCCCCGGCGGGTGTGGACCGGCATCCAGGCCGCCAGCAGCGCGGTGCCGACCGCGAGCCCGAACACGGTGAGCATGACGTACCCGGCCCGGGGCGCGTCGGGGGTGTGTCGGGCCAGGCCGACCAGCATCAGCACCACCATCAGTGCCGGGCCGAGGCGCAGCAGGCGGCGCCGGCCGGGACCGACCGTCAGGCCGTCTCGGTCCAGCTGGTCGCGCAGCTCCGTGAGCGCCCGGTCGACCTCGGCATGGTGCCGCAGACCGCGGGCGTGGACCTGTTCGGCGGCGGCCTGCCGGACGGCCCGGTCGAGCGGGGTCGCCCCCGGTGGCGGCGGGCCGACGTCGCTGAGGGTGCCGTCTGCCCCTACGCCGACGGACCCGTGGTCCCGCAGGCCACCGAGGGCGGTCCAGACCGCTCGGCCGGCGCCGCCGCCGAGGTAGCCGACCTGCTGCGGGTGGAGTTCGTCGCCGCCCGGCCCGGACCGGCCCGCCAGTACGACGGCATGCAGGACCAGCGCGCCGAGGGTGACCACGGCGGCCGTGGTGGCGTAGGTGGTGAGGAACAGGTCGTGCGGTACGCCCCAGAGGTCGCCCGGTGCCGCCACAGCTGCCATGAGCGCCTCCTCGATCGCGCGCGACGCGACCTCAGTGTGCGGTGGGTCCGCCACTGTCGGCGCCGCCGGCTCGGCGGCCCGGCTCGGCGGGCCAGGTCAGCGACGGCGGGCCAGGTCAGCGACGGCGGACCGCCTCCTCGACTAGGTCGAGCACCGGGCCCAGGTCGCCGGCGGGGCGGCCCATGGCCAGGTGCAGCACCAGGCCGTCGTAGGCGAGTTCGAGGAAGCGGGCCAGCACGTCGATCGGGACGTCGTCGCGGAGCACGCCGGCCTCGCGCTGCCGGGCCAGGCGGTCGCGGGTGGCCTCGGCGATGGCCGCCGACCGCTCGGCCCAGCGCCTGGCGAACGCGGGGTCGGTACGCAGCCGCCGGGACACCTCCAGCTGGCTGCCGAGCCAGCCGGTGGTGTCCGGGGAGATCGCCCGGGCGAGCAGGTCGCGCATCACCTGGACCAGGCCGTTGCGGGCGACCGTCTCCACCATCGCGGCGGCGTCGTCCTCGGCGACGGCGAGGAAGAGGGAGTCCTTGTCGCGGAAGTGGTGGAAGATGGCGCCGCGGGACAGCCCGGTGGCCTCTTCGAGGCGGCGGACGGTGGCGCCCTCGTAACCGTGCCGGGCGAAGCAGGCCCGCGCGGCGGCCAGGATCTCCTGCCGGCGGGCGTCGAGCTGGTCCTGACTTACTCTGGGCACGGTCAGATCGTGTCAGCTCACCAGGGGTAACGCAAACCGTACGTACGGCTTGGGAATGGGCGGTCAAGATCTGGGACACCCGCCCGGGCGCCCGCACCGCCGCTGGTGGGCGTTGCCCAGGCCGGGCCGTTCGTCGGCGACGCCGCGACCGTGTCACATCGGTATCGGCCCGACACGAGTGCGTAACATCCGGCCCTGTCGGCCGGGCACCTGATTACCGTAGGGTTCCCGAGTGCCGTTGCTCCTGCTGGATCTGGACAACACCCTGCTCGACCGAGCCGGGCCGTTCCGCACCTGGGCAGAGCGCTTCCTCGACGGCATCGGCGCGCCGCCGGGCGACATCGAGTGGCTGTTGTCCATCGACGCCGACGGCCTGACCGACCGCTGGGACATCGCGGACGCCATCCGGGACCGTTACCGGCTGCGTATTCCCTCCATCGACCTGGTCGAGGAACTGCACGACGGGGTGGTCGAGTTCACCCGCCTCGACCCGCTGGTCGCCTGCGCGTTGCGGATCGCCGACGACGCCGGCTGGACGCCCGTGGTGGTGACCAACGGTGCGGTACGCCTGCAGGATGCCAAGATCCGTCGTACCGGGCTGGACCGTTACGTCGCCGACTGGGTGATCTCCGAGGAGGCCGGCGTCAGCAAGCCCAACCCGCGGATCTTCGCGTTGGCCGCCCAGCGGGTGCGGATGCCGCTGCGCGGGGCCTGGGTGATCGGTGACGGTCCCGAGGCGGACATCGGTGGTGCCACCGCCGTCGGCCTGCCGAGCATCTGGCTGCACCGGGGACGGCGGTGGACCGACGGCCGGTTCGCCCCGACCGTCACCGTCGACACCGTGATCGCCGCGGTCGCCGCGGTGATGGGAGCGTAAATCGGTTGACCCGTCGCGGCGGCGCCGCGAGCATTGTCCGCGCATCGTGCACCCGGGCGTACGTCCGGTCGAGGAGAGGGGGTCGGTCATGGCCGTCTTCGCAGGTCAACTCCGACCTCCAACCACCTCGAACAAGGGACTACCAGCGCGGTGCGCGATCACGACTTCTCGGCGCGGGAGCGCCGCACGGGCGGCAGGCGCCGCTTCGACGACGACGAACCACACTTCCTGAAGCACGGTCGGGCCTCCGGACCGGCCCCCGCCGATCCGGACGACGAACCCGACCCGGAGACGGGTGCGGTCTGGTCCTCCTGGGACGACGCCGTACACGGGCCGGAACCGCACCCCGCCTGGCTGGTCACCGAACTGGCCGCCCGGGACACCGAACTCGGGGTGCTCAAGACCGGCAAGGAGGCGGACGTCCACCTGGTCCGCCGGGCCGTTCCCGACACCGACCGGTCCTGCCTGCTGGCGGCGAAACGGTACCGCGACCCACGCCACCGGCTCTTCCACCGCGACGCCGGTTACCTGGAGGGACGCCGGGTCCGCCGGTCCCGGGAGATGCGGGCGATGACCGGCCGGACGGCGTTCGGCCGGCAGATGATCGCCGGACAGTGGGCGGCGGCCGAGTTCGCCGCGTTGGCCCGGCTCTGGGAGATCGGCGCGCGGTACGGGACGATCAGCGTGCCGTACCCGGTGCAGTTGCGGGGCACCGAGCTGATGCTGGAGTTCCTCGGCGACGCCGAGCAGGGACGGGCCGCGCCTCGGCTGGCCGAGCTCCGACCGGCCGGCGCCGAGCTGCGCGGACTGTGGGAGCAACTGGTCGAGGCACTGCTGGTGCTGGCCCGGGCCGGGTACGCGCACGGCGACCTGTCGCCGTACAACCTGCTGGTGCACGGTGAGCGGCTGGTGCTGATCGATCTGCCCCAGGTGGTCGACGTGGTGGCCAACCCGCAGGGGCGGGACTTCCTGGCCCGCGACGTCCGGGTCGTCAGCACCTGGTTCGCGGCCCGGGGCCTGCCGCCGGGGCTCGCCGAGCCGGCCGCGCTGACCGAGTTGCTGGCCCGCGAGGCGGGGCTGTCCTGATCGTCGGCTCCGGGTGGCGGGCGACCGCCACCCGGAGCCGACCCACCCTCACTGCAGGTACCGCTCGACCTCCGCCACCGGGCGGGCGCCCTGTGCCTCGGGGTCACCGTGGGCCTGCCGGGCAGCCCGGCGGCGGCGCAGCAGATCCCAGCACTGGTCGAGGGACTCCTCCAGCTCGCGCAGCCGGGTGCGGGCCTCGTCGTCGGTGCCCGCCTCGTGCGCCTGCGCGTCGGCGCGCAACCGGTGCTCCTCGTCGACCAGGTCGGAGATCCGGCTCAGAATGGTCTTGTCGTCCATGCCCTGAGCCTGGCACAGCCGAGGCGGCGGCGCCCGCGTTCTTTCCTCGGCGGTCATGACGTAGATCACCACTGCCGGGCCGGCGTCGGTCGCCGTCGAACTGCGCGGCGCTCGGTGGCGCCGCCGCCACGGTTTGTCGATCCGGCATGAGCAGGACAAACAGCCGCGGCGGTCGGTGCTGCGGCGAAGTGGTCGCCGGTTCCGGCGCCGGAGACGGCCCGCCGTGACCGGTATGCGGTGCGACTTCCCTTCTGGACAGGGGGAATGTCGACCATGAAAATTTCTCGTGACGCGACTAGTGGGCACCGCCATCGCGATGTCATGCTCTTCGCAATCGTGGCATGTCTAAGAGTGACCCCGCACCCCTGGGGCCTGTGCAGGTGGGAGCCGAGCACGTGACGACCGTCCAAACCCGACGCGCGGGGACCGTACCCCTCCGGCATACCGTGCCGGGCCTGCTGCGTGACCCGGCCCGCACCCTGGTGGAGTGTGGCGAGCGTTCCGGCGGCGAGGTGGTGAAGATCAACCTCGGATCGTTCCGCCCCTTCCTGATCACCCACCCCGACCACCTGCAGCGGGTGCTGCGCGAGAAGTCCGACAACTACGTACGGGCCGGCGACGGTCTACAGTGGCGGCCGCTCAAGCGGCTGTTCGGTGACGGCATCCTCGGCGACGGTGAACACTGGACCAACAGCCGGCAGATCCTCCAGCCGCTGTTCACCGCCCGGCGCATCGACGGGCTGGTCGACCGCCTGGCGGTGGCGATCGAGGAGTCGATCGACGAACTGGCCGAGCCGGCGCGGACCGGCGAGCCGGTGGACATGGGTGACGTGCAGGCACAGGTGGTCTGCTCGGCCATCATGCGGGTCTTCTTCGCCGACAAGATCTCCGTACCGGACGCCATGCGGATCATGAAGGCGCAGGACCAGATCGCCTGGTCGGTCATGCCCCGGATCCTGGTGCCCTGGGCGCCGCTGGTCGCGCCGATGCCCGGTGACCGCACCTTCCGCCGGGCCGTGCAGCTCATCGACGACCTGCTGATGCCGACCATCCGGGCGGCCCGGGAGACCGTGGACGAGGGTACCGACGACATCATCTCCACCCTGTGGCGCGGCCGTACCGAGGACGGCGGCCGGTTGGACGAGCGTCAGGTCCGCAACGACACCGTGGCGATGGTCGCCACCACCACCGAGACCACGATCAGCGTGCTCACCTGGCTCTGGCCGCACATCGAGCAGGACCCGGCGATCGCCGCGCGGCTCTACGAGGAGATCGACCAGGTGGTCGGCGACCAGCCGGTACGCCGCGAGCACCTGCGCGAACTGCGCTACACCCGGCAGGTGCTCGACGAACTGCTCCGGCTCTACCCGATCGGCTGGCTCTTCCCCCGGACGGCGGTCGAGGAGGACATCATCGGCGGGGTCCGCATCCCGGCCGGATCGACCCTGGTGGTCAGCCCGCTGATCACCCAGCGGATGTCGCAGTTCTGGGACCGTCCCGAGGTCTTCGACCCGGACCGGTTCAGCCCCGAACTCGTACGCAAGCGGCCCAAGTACGCGCACTTCCCGTTCGGCGGCGGCCCGCACCAGTGCATCGGGATGCACCTGTTCTACCTGGAGGCGACGCTGATCGTGGCGACCCTGCTGAGCCGGTACCGGTTCCGACTGTCCCGCCCGAGCGTGCCCGGCATCAAGGTGGCCGCCGCGCTGCGCCCCCTGGAGCGGGTCGAGGTCACCCTCCGCCCGGTGCAAGGTGCCGCGGCGTGAGTTCGTTCACCGAGACGCCGCCGACGACCGGCGGCGACCAGCTGACCGTGGCCGCCGAACAGGGGCGCATCTGTGCCCTCGCCGCCAAGGGACAACGGGACCTGGCCAAGGTCGCCGCGTCGTACCCTGACCTCTTCCCCGCCAAGCCGTTCGACGCCGCGCTGTTCGGCAACGTGGCGATGGCCATCGCCTTCGGCGCCCCCTGGTGCGACCTGGACCGGCTGCGGATCACCAACCGGGCGGTGCTCTGGGGCTTCGCCGTGGACTGGCTGGTCGACCACGAGGCCCGGTCGCGCGACGAGATCGACCGGCTGACCGCCCGCTGTCTCGCGGTGGCCGACGGTGGTACGCCGGAACCCGAGGACCCGCTGGGCGCCTTCCTCGCCGAGTTGCGGGACGAACTCGCCGCCGTGCCGGCCTTCGCCGCCCACGGCGGGCGCTGGCGGGAGGAGACCCGCAAGGTGCTCGCCGCGATGGCCCGGGAGTGGGACTGGAAACAGCACCCGGACCGGTTGCCCGGCTTCGAGGAGTACCTGGACAACGCGGACAACCTCGCCTGCACCGTGGTCAACGTCGTGCACTGGATCCACACCGACGACCCGGCCACGCTGGCGAACCTCGACGGCCTGCTCGCCGCCAGCGACCGGGTACAGCGGATCCTGCGGCTGGTCAACGACCTCGGCACGTACGAACGTGACCTGCGCTGGGGAGACCTCAACGCGCTGATGCTCGTACCGCGCGAACAGGTCGAGCAGCGGATCGTGGAGTTGGTGGCACAGGCCCGCCGGATGCTGGAGCCGCTGCGCGAGAGCTGCCCGCTGCAGGCGGACTACCTGGCCCGGCAGATCGGGTTCAGCAGCGGCTTCTACCGTTCCACCGACTTCTGGGGAGTGTCGTGACCGCGCCGTCGGCGGTGGTCGGCACCGCGCCCGGGGCGACCCCGGCGGACGCGGCGCGTGACGTGCTCCGGCAGTTGGCCCACCAGCCGTACGGGCAGGTGAGCAACTCGGTGTACGAGACCGGCCGGCTGGTCGCCGACGCACCGTGGCTCGACGGGCACGGGCACCGGCTGACGTACCTCCTCGCGGAGCAGGGCGCGGACGGCAGTTGGGGACCGGCCGGCGGGTACGCCCTGGTGCCGACGGCCAGTGCGGTGGAGGCGCTGCTCGCGGCCCTCGTCCGACCCCACCCGACCGGCCCGGGACCGACCCGGACCGAGGTTGTCACGGCCGCCACCCGCGGCGTGGCGGCGTTGAGTCGTCGACTCGGCGACGGCGGGTCCAGGCCGGACACACCGGCTGCCGACCTGATCGTGCCGGCCCTGGCGACGCGGATCGACGCCCACCTGGCCGAGCTGCACGGCGCCGACGGTTCCGCGCTGTCCGGTGCCCCCCGCGCGCTGCCCCCCGTGGACCGGCGGCGGGTCGAGGCGGTCACCGCGTTGCTCGCCGGCGGCCGCCCGGTGCCCAGCAAGCTCTGGCACGCCTACGAGGTACTCGGCCCGGCTGCGGCCGGGCGCACCGAGGTAACCCTGGTCGACGGCGCGGTGGGCGCCTCACCGGCGGCGACCGCGGCCTGGCTCGGCCACGGCCGCCGTCCCGAACCGGCCGCCCGGGCGTACCTCGACGCGGTGGTGACCCGGCACGGTGGGCCGGTGCCCTGCTGCACACCGATCACCGTCTTCGAGCGGTCCTGGACACTGGCCACGTTGAGCCGGGTCGCGCTGCCGGTCCGCCCGGCGCCGCGACTGGTGACGGAGCTGGCCGCCGCCCTCGGCCCGGACGGCGCGGCGACCGGTCCCGGCCTGCCCGCCGACGCGGACACCACCTCCGTCACGTTGTACGCGTTGGCCCGGCTGGGACATCCGGTGGACCCGGGCAGCCTGCTCCACTACGACCTGGGCAGCCACTTCTGCACCTGGCGCGGCGAGGACGGACAGTCGGTCACCACCAACGCCCACGTGCTGGAGGCGCTGGGCTGGCACGCCCGGCACACCGGCGAGGGTGGGCGACGGTACGCCGCTCGGGTGGCCGCGCTGGCCGACTGGCTGCGCGAGGTCCAGCGGCCGGAGGGGCACTGGGCCGACCGCTGGCACGCCTCGCCCTACTACGCCACCTGCTGCGCGGTCCTGGCGCTGGCCGGCTACGCCGCGCCGGAGGTGGCCCGGGTGGCGATCGACCGCGCGGTGGACTGGCTGTTGGCCACCCAGCGCGACGACGGTGGCTGGGGGCGTTGGTCGACCACTGCGGAGGAGACGGCGTACGCGGTGCACGTCCTGGCCGTCGCCCGGCGGCCGGCGGCGTCGGCGGCGATCGGGCGGGCCCTCGGGCTGCTGCGGATGGAGCAGACCGAGCACCCACCACTGTGGCACGACAAGGACCTCTACAGCCCTGACCTGATCGTCCGGGCGGCGGTGATCGCGGCGCGGACACTGGCTCTCGAAGCGGTCGCGCCCATGGACGGCGGTCTGCCTGCGGGGGGTGGACGGGGGCCGACCAGGGCATGATCACGAGCGCTTGAGTTGCTGCGGTGACGCTGTTAGCGTGCGCCGGGGTCGGTGTGCTGACGCACTCCTGACCGACCGATCAACTAGTTCAGGGCCAGGGACGGTGTAATGGGTTCCCGCAGTTCGAATCTGCGTACCAAGGTCGTGGCCCTGTTGGCCTCGCTGGTGGCGCTCTGGGGCTTCACGGCCTGGGTGACCGTCCGAGAGGGAGTCAACCTCGTCGGCGTGCAGGCGCTCGACGTGCGGGTGTTCGATCCCACCGAGCCGCTGCTGCTCCAGCTGCAGCTGGAGCGGCGTACCTCGCTGGTGTACCTCGGGCGGCCGGACGAGGCGCAGCGGGCCGAGCTGACGCAGCTGCGGCAGCGTACCGACGAACTCGCCGCCGAGTTCGTCGAGTCGACCGACAACTGGCAGGTCAGCCTGCTCGGCAGCAACGATCTGCACGCGCGGATCGCGGAGCTGAACCAGGGCCTCGCGGCGCTGCCCGCCACCCGCGATGCCGTCGACGGGCGCAACATCGGCCGCAGTGAGGCAGTCGAGGCGTTCACCGAGCTGATCGAGTCGATCTACTCGATCTACGACGAACTCGGCAACCTGGACGACGACGAGGTCGCGGAGAACACCGCCCAGCTGATCCGGCTGAACCGCGCCCGGGAACTGCTGTCCCAGCAGGACGCCATGCTGGCCGGTGTGCTGGCCGCCGGGCGGATCACCCCGGCCGAGCGGGCCGAGTTCACCCGCGTGGTGGGTGCCCGGCAGTTCCTCGCCGAGCAGGCGGTCGTCCGGCTACCCGAAGCCGACCAGCGCCGCTACCAGGAGATGATCGCCGGCCCGAACTTCCGGCGGCTGGCTGGCCTGGAGAACCAGATCATGCTGGGCGCGGGCACCTCGCGCCTGCCGCTGTCCAGCCAGGAGTGGACCGAGGCCACCGCGCCCGCGCTGATCGAGATCGGCGACGTGGTGCTGGCCGGCGGCGACGAGATCGTCAAGCGGGCCACGCCGGTCGCCATCGGTGTCATCGTCCGACTGGTCCTCGCCGCCGGTCTCGGCCTGCTCGCGGTCATCGCCTCGGTGATCGTCTCGATCACCACCGCGCGAGCCCTGGTGCAGCAGTTGCAGCGGCTGCGGGACGCCGCGTTCCAGCTCGCCAACGAGCGCCTGCCGAGTGTGGTGGAGCGGCTCGGCCGTGGCGACCAGGTGGACGTCGCCAAGGAGGCGCCACCGTTGCAGTTCGGCGACGACGAGATCGGCCAGGTGGGTAAGGCCTTCAACGTCGTGCAGGAGACGGCCATCCGGACCGCGGTGGAGCAGGCCGAGCTGCGTCGGGCGGTCCGTGAGGTCTTCCTCAGCCTGGCCCGGCGTACCCAGGCACTGGTACACCGCCAGCTCACCCTGTTGGACGCGATGGAGCGGCGGGAGCACGACGCGGAGGAGTTGGAGGACCTGTTCCGCGTCGACCACCTCGCCACCCGGATGCGGCGCAACGCGGAGAACCTGATCGTGCTCTCCGGCTCGACGCCGGGCCGGGCCTGGCGGCGCAGCGTGCCGATGGTCGACGTGGTCCGGGGTGCGGTCGGTGAGGTCGAGGACTACACCCGGGTCACCGTGCTGCCGATCAGCGGGGTGTCGCTCGCCGGCCGGGCCGTCGGTGACGTCATCCACCTGCTCGCCGAGCTGATCGAGAACGGGCTGTCGTTCTCCCCGCCGCACACCACCGTGGAGGTACGCGGGCAGCTGGTCGCCAACGGGTTCGCCATCGAGATCGAGGACCGCGGCCTCGGCATGACCGAAGAGGACCTCGCCGCCGCCAACCACCGGATCGTGGACCGTTCCGAACTCAACCTCGCCGACGCGTCCCGGCTGGGCCTGTACGTGGTCAGCCGGTTGACCGACCGGCACGGGGTGCGGGTACGGCTCAAGGAGTCCGCGTACGGCGGCACGACCGCCGTGGTGCTGATCCCCAGCTCGTTGATCGCCGTCGACGGCGCCGAGCAGCCCGAGATCGGCGCCGGCCCGCGCGCCGAGACGTCGGCGGCCGAGTCGGCGCCGGCCGGTCCGACCGAGCGCTCGGCCGCACCGGTGGCCCTCGCCGTCCCGGCACTGCCGCCCGCCCCGCGGTCGGCGGAGACCGGCACCGACGGTGATCGGGAGCGGGGGCGCGACACGGCCGCACCGGTGGAGATCCATCTGGGGTCGGCCGACGACGCCAACGGACTGCCGACCCGGTCGCGGCGGCGGCCCGGCCACTCCGCACTGGACGGCCCGACGATCCCGATCGGCCTTCCGGTCACCTCGACCCCGGGCGGTGACGACATGCCCATGATGCCCCGGCGTCCGCTGGAGACCCGAGCGGGTCAACCGGTCGACGCCCCGGCCGCGGACGGTACTCCCGTCGCGAGCGCGAGCGAGCCGGGTGGCACCGCCGAGGCCGAGTCGAGCCGTACCGAGTCGGGGCTGCCGGTCCGGATCCGGCAGGCCAGCATCGCACCGGGTCTGCGCGCCGAACCTGAGGCGGCGGAGGAGGACGACGACTTGATCCGCGAACCCGAACAGGTTCGACGCATGATGAGTTCGTACCAGACCGGCACCCGGCGTGGCCGCACCGACGCCGCCCGGTTGCTCGGTGGTGGTGGCGGTCGGCAAGGTGACGCGGACGAGTCCGACGACGCCGACCAACAGGCGACCTGACCGAGTTGCGGTCGTGCGGCGAACCGCACGTCCGCCGGTCGGGCCCAGAAGAGCACGGCGATGAGCCGGGGGAGAAGAGGACGACGAAGTGGCGCAGAAGACGGCTTCGAGTGCCGACCTGACGTGGTTGCTGGACGATCTGGTCGGCCGGGTCAAGCAGGCCGAGCACGCGGTCGCGCTGTCCGCCGACGGTCTGCTGATGGCCTCGTCGCAGGGGCTCAGCCGCGACGACGGCGAGCACCTGGCGGCGATGGCGGCCGGCATCCAGAGTCTGGCCCGAGGCGCGGGGAAGCGGTTCGGCGGTGGGCAGGTGCAGCAGACAATCATCGAGATGCAGTCGTCGTTCCTGTTCGTCACAGCCGCCGGTCGGAACGCCTGCCTCGCGGTGCTGGCCAGTGAGGACGCCGACGTGGGGCTGATCGCGTACGAGATGGCCATGCTGGTCACCCGGGTCGGCAAGTACGTCGCTTCGCCGACACGATCAGCCGAGCAGACCAGCGGGGAGAAGTAGCCCACATGACGGTGCAGGGAGAGTCCGCCGACCACCAGTGGGTGGACGACCATGCCGGCCCGGTGGTTCGTCCCTACGCGGTGACCGGCGGCCGGGCCCGCCCGGTCACCGGCACGTTCGACCTGATCTCCCTGGTGATGGCGACCCGCACGGACGTCTCGCCGGAGATCGGGCTGGGCCCGGAGCATCTGGCGATCGTCGGCCTGTGCCAGCGGATGCAGTCCGTCGCCGAGATCGCGGCACACCTGGACCTGCCGGTGGGCACCGTGCGGGTCCTGCTCGGTGACCTGGTGGCGCGCAACCTGGTACAGATCCGGGAGCCGCAGAGCACCCTCGGCGTTCCCGACCACAGCATCTTCGAGGCGGTTATCAATGGACTACGGGCACTCTGAGCGGCCGCCGGGCGCGGTCGCCCTGCCCACAGCGATCAAGATCCTGGTCGCGGGCGGATTCGGGGTGGGTAAGACCACGCTGGTTGGCGCCGTCAGCGAGACGCGTCCGTTGCGGACCGAGGAGGTGCTGACCGAGTCCGGGGTGGGCATCGACGACCTGTCCGGCGTCGAGACCAAGCGGACCACCACGGTGGCGATGGACTTCGGTCGGATCACCATCAGCGACGACCTGGTGCTGTACCTGTTCGGCACCCCCGGCCAGGACCGGTTCTGGTTCGTCTGGGACGAACTGGCGCTCGGTGCGATCGGTGCGGTGGTGTTGGCCGACACCCGCCGGCTCGCCGACTGTTTCCCCTCCATCGACTACTTCGAGGGGCGGGGCACCCCGTTCCTGGTGGCGGTGAACTGTTTCGAGGGCGCTCGCCAGTACCGGCTCGACGAGGTGCAGGCCGCGCTGAACCTCGACCCGGAGGTGCCGGTGCTGCTCTGCGACGCCCGGCAGCGGGAGTCGGCCAAGGAGGTGCTCATCACCATGGTCGAGCACGCCATGAAGGTCCGGGACGCGCGCCGTCGCGGCGTCGAGTGACCGACCGGGTGCGGCCGCGCCGTACCCACCCCGCATGAACCGAAGGGCTCCTTCCCGCGCCGGGAAGGAGCCCTTCGAACGTCGGTGCCTCAGCTGCCGATCATGCGGCGCAGCACGTACTGCAGGATCCCGCCGTGGCGGTAGTAGTCGGCCTCACCCGGGGTGTCGATCCGCACCACCGCGTCGAACTCCACGCCGGTGTCGGTGGCGACCTTCACCGTACGGGGGGTCGAGCCGTCGTTGAGCGCGGTCACCCCGGTGACCGTGAACGTCTCGGTGCCGGTCAGCCCCAGCGAGTCGGCGTTCTCGCCGGCCGGGAACTGCAGCGGCAGCACGCCCATGCCGATCAGGTTCGAGCGGTGGATCCGCTCGTACGACTCGGCGATGACCGTCTTCACGCCCAGCAGCATGGTGCCCTTGGCCGCCCAGTCCCGCGACGATCCGGAGCCGTACTCCTTGCCGGCCAGGATGACCAGCGGGATGCCCGCCTCCTGATAGGTCATCGAGGCGTCGTAGATGGAGCTGGTCTCGCCGGTCAGGTGGTTGACGGTGAAGCCACCCTCCACGCCCGGCACCAGCTGGTTGCGCAGCCGGATGTTGGCGAAGGTGCCCCGGATCATCACCTCGTGGTTGCCGCGGCGCGAGCCGTACGAGTTGAACTCGTGGCGCGGCACGCCGTGCGCGGCGAGGTACTCGCCGGCCGGCGAGTCGGCCTTGATGGAGCCGGCCGGGGAGATGTGGTCGGTGGTCACCGAGTCGCCGAGCTTGGCCAGCACCCGGGCACCGGCGATGTCGCCCACCGGGCTCGGCTGCTGCGCCATGCCCTCGAAGTACGGGGGCTTGCGCACGTAGGTCGACTCGCTGTCCCAGGCGAAGGTGTCACCGGTCGGGGTGGGCAGCGACTGCCAACGCTCGTCACCGGCGAAGACGTCGGCGTACGCGGCGCTGAAACCGGTCGCGCCGATCGCCGAGGCGATCACGTCCTGGATCTCGGCGGTGCTCGGCCAGATGTCACGCAGGTAGACCGGGTTGCCCTCGGTGTCCTCACCGATCGGCTCGTTGGCCAGGTCGATGTCCATCGTGCCGGCGAGGGCGTACGCCACCACCAGCGGCGGGGACGCCAGGTAGTTCATCTTCACGTCCGGGTTGATCCGGCCCTCGAAGTTGCGGTTGCCCGACAGCACCGACACGACCGCGAGGTCGGCCTCGTTCACCGCGGCGGAGATCTCCTCCGGCAACGGGCCGGAGTTGCCGATGCAGGTGGTGCAGCCGTACCCGACCAGGTGGAAGCCGAGCTTCTCCAGGTACGGGGTCAGACCGGCCCGCTCGTAGTAGTCCATGACGACCTTCGAGCCGGGTGCCAGGGTGGTCTTCACCCACGGCTTGCGATTCAGGCCCTTGTCCACCGCGTTGCGGGCGAGCAGCGCCGCGCCGATCATCACCTGCGGGTTGGAGGTGTTGGTGCAGGAGGTGATGGCGGCGATCACCACCGCGCCGTGGTCCAGCTCGAACTCGGTGCCGTCGGCGCCGGTGACCCGGATCGGGTTGCTGGCCCGTCCACCGGCACCCACCGCGGCGTTGACCAGGTCGCGCGGCGCGTCGGCCGGGTCGTTGACCTCGTTGGCCGGCGAGTCGCTGGCCGGGAACGACTCGGCGCTGGCCTCGTCGGCCGGGCCGGCGGTGCCGAACGGCGGGTTGGTGCGTACGCCGCCGCGGGCGTCGGCGTCGCTGCCGGTCTGGTCGGCGGCCACGTAGTCGGTCAGGGCCGAGCGGAACAGCGTCTTCGCGCTGCCCAGCGGCACCCGGTCCTGCGGACGCTTCGGCCCGGCGAGGGAGGGCTCGATAGTGCCCAGGTCCAGTTCCAGGTGCTCGGAGTAGTGCGGCTCGGCGGACGGGTCGTGCCAGAGACCCTGCTCCTTGGCGTACGCCTCGACCAGCGCGACCTGCTGCGGATCCCGGCCGGTCAGCTCCAGGTAGCGGATGGTCTCGGCGTCGATCGGGAAGATCGCCACGGTGGAGCCGTACTCCGGCGACATGTTGCCGATGGTCGCCCGGTTGGCCAGCGGGACCGCGCTCACACCGGGGCCGTAGAACTCGACGAACTTGCCGACCACGCCGTGCTTGCGCAGCATCTCGGTGATGGTCAGCACCAGGTCGGTGGCGGTGGTGCCGGCCGGCATCTCACCGGCGAGCTTGAAGCCGACCACCCGCGGGATCAGCATGCTGACCGGCTGGCCCAGCATGGCGGCCTCGGCCTCGATGCCGCCGACGCCCCAGCCGAGCACGCCCAGGCCGTTGACCATCGTGGTGTGCGAGTCGGTGCCGACGACGGTGTCCGGGTACGCCTGGCCGTTGCGCTCCATGATGGTGCGGGCCAGGTACTCGATGTTGACCTGGTGCACGATGCCGGTGCCCGGCGGGACCACCTTGAACTCGTTGAACGCGCTCTGGCCCCAGCGCAGGAACTGGTAGCGCTCCTTGTTGCGGGCGTACTCCAGCTCGACGTTGCGCTCGAAGGCGTCCTCGCGGCCGAACAGGTCGGCGATGACGGAGTGGTCGATGACCAGTTCGGCAGGGGCGAGCGGGTTCACCTTGGTGGGGTCGCCGCCAAGCTCGCGGACGGCCTCCCGCATGGTGGCGAGGTCGACCACGCACGGCACGCCGGTGAAGTCCTGCATCAGCACCCGGGCCGGGGTGAACTGGATCTCGACGTTCGGGTCCGCCTCCGGGTCCCAGGCGCCGAGCTGGCGGATGTGTTCGGCGGTGATGTTCGCGCCGTCCTCGGTCCGCAGCAGGTTCTCCAGCAGGATCTTCAGGCTGTAGGGAAGTCGTTCCTGCCCCTCCACCTGGCTGATCTTGAAAATCTCGTAGCTCGCGTCTCCGACGCGTAGCTGGGTCTTCGCACCGAAGGTGTCGAGGCTCGCCACGTCGTACTCCTTCACACCAGCGACCGTGAGTAGTCCTGAGCAGTCTGTCGCACCGATCGAGGCGCCGCCGTGCTTAGGCGACACTTACCTACGTCGGTCTCAACAAAACCGTACGTCCGTCTTGCTATGAACGCAACCCGCTGCCATCGTATGGCTGGGAGGTGTACCCATGATCCACCATGTCCAGCTCGCCTGCCCCCGCGGTTCCGAGGACCGTTCGCGGGCGTACTACGTCGACCTCCTCGGCCTCGCTGAGAAGCCCAAACCGCCGGCCCTCGCGGCTCGCGGCGGCTGCTGGTTCACTGGCCACGGCGCCGAACTGCACCTGGGTGTCGAGGACGACTTCCGCCCGGCGCGCAAGGCGCACCCCGCCCTGCTCCGCCCGGATCTCGACGCGCTCGCCGCCCGGCTGGCCGCCGCCGGCTACCCGGTGATCTGGGGTGACGAGGAGCTGCCGGGGCTGCGTCGCTTCCACACCGAGGACGCCCACGGCAACCGGCTGGAGTTCCTCGCGCCGGCTACCGAGCCGACCTGACCGGAGCGCGGCCGACGCCGTCCGGTGGCGTACCGGTCACCTCGGCGCCGCCGAGGCCACTGCGCTCGGTCGGGCGGGGCTCGGCCGGGCGGGGCTGGGGTGGGCGGGGCTGGGGTGGGGGTGGGTGAGGGTCGGCCCCGGGGTGGGTGGATGGGTAAGGGCCGGCCCCTGGTGTGGGGGTCGGCCCTTGGTGT
>NZ_QXEC01000016.1 GCF_003583405.1 Micromonospora radicis | reverse complement strand
CTTAGCTTGAGCCGGCCGTGCGCCGCTCTCACCCGGTCGAGCACCAGCTCCGGTGTCACCTCCATCACCGTCTCCCTACGATCCCACTCGCTGTGCGGGACGCGTTCATCCTGGCCAAATTGCCGTAGCGAATTCGCCTCCGGGCGCTCAGGCACGGGCATGGCCGAGTTCCTCGATGCACTCGTCGATTGACTAGCCAGAGCCGGTGGTGCGCTGGGCATCGTCACCAGCTGGCTGGGGCTGATGCTTGGAGGCTTCGTCCGCGCTCGCCGCGCGAGCAACGGCCGTCGGCGCCTGTGAGTTCCGATAGGCAAAACGGGGGTAGGGCAGACCGAACCACTCCGCGAACGGTGGACATTCGTCGACTGCCGTGCCCACCTCTGGGGCCGGTTCCGGGGCGTGCCAAGGCGCTGCGGTTCGCCCATCAGGCTCTAACCCATAGCGGCGCAATTGGTCCGCCTCGGTTCCTGTCAAGCTGAGTTGTAGATCGACGAGGTCGTCACCTGCAAGGCACGCGTCGCGAAGCGCCCGTTCGGCCTCCGTCCGGCGTCCGTCCATGTCGAGTACATCGGCCAGCGTCGACAACACTTCTGTCGTTGGTTGCGCCACGCCGCGCAGTAGTTGTTCCGCCTCAGCAGTGCGCCCGGTTTCGGCGAGCATGCCGGCCAGTACGACGAGTGCGTGCAGGTCGTCGGCGGCTGTCTGACGAAGGAGCGCTTCGGCCTGCTCGGGCTGCCCGGCTTGCTGCAGGACGTGCGCGAGTCGAACCGGCGCCTGGGGTTTGCCAGCGGCGGTCAACCGCCCAAGCACCTCGTTCGCCTCGTCGTGGTGCCCGAGGTGCATGAGTTCGTCGGCAACATCGAGAAGGACTTTCTGGTCGTCGGTGGCCGCCCGCTGTCGTAGGACATCCGCCGCATCCTCGGTCTTGCCCAAGCGGTCCAGCAGGTTAGGCAGCAGCAGATTGGCGTGCTCGTCGCCGGCGTTGGCGGCCTGCCGCAGCCAGCTTTCGCCTTCTTCGAAGAGCTCGGGGTCATCGTCGAGTTCGATGCCGTCTTCGATGAGCAGTCCGGCGAGCCGCTGCATGGCCCAGGCATGGCCCTCCTCGGCCGCGTGTCGCAACAATTCGTCGACTCCGCACCACTGGTCGGCCTCGATCAGTAGTTCGATGCAGTGCTGGAGGGCATCCGCGGGGATCCTCTCAACAATGGTCGAACGTAGTGTCTGACTCTCCTCTGCGCGGCCGACTTCATCCATGAGGCCGGCGAGCAGGATCGCGGCGATCGGGCTGCCCTTGGCGGTCTGCTGGTGCAGCAGGGGTTCTAGATCGCCTTGCTGGTCTTGGTCGTACAGCACGTTTGCCAGTACGACGAGCGCGGTGGGATTGCCTTGTTCTGCTCGTCCCGTCAACAAGCTGCGGGCCTCGTCGCTGCGTCCGCTGTCTGTGAGTAGGCACACGAGCCGAACAAGAGCATCGAGATCGTTAGGGTTTTCGACGAGCTGTCGCAGGTGCCGCTCGGCGTCGGCGGGGTCTTCGTGCACCTCCCGGCCCGAGGTCGCGTCCCACTCGTAGCGCTGTCCGAGCGATTGAATGGCGCCCTTATGGCCGAGGGCGGCGGCGCGCCTTACCCAGGGGTCGCTCTCGTCGTGCCGGCCGAGCCGGCTGAGGAGCACGCCGATGGCCATGGCCGCGCCGGGTAAGCCCTGATTGGCCGGCGACGCGCAGAGCGTGACCGCGTCGCGGTAGAGGTGGCGATCCTCGGCCTCCCTGGCCAGGCGTAGCTGATCCTCAAGCGGACCTGGATCCGCAAGCAGGACGGCCCACAACTGTGGAGGCAGCGGATACATATGTTGCTCAGGACGCAGGTGCTGAAGGAGATAGTCGGCGAGCACGTAGCCGTCGGGCTCGCCGAGATCGGGCTGAGACCGCACCGGGGTCAGCGGAGCGATAACGCCTTTGACCGTCCGGGTGACGTAGGTGATGGCCGCGGCGAACCAGGGCGCCGTGCGGGCTCGTTGCTGTTCGTCGAGATAACCGGCCGCGGCGCGTTCGAGCATGGCCGCCGACAGCGGGGCGGCGCGACCGGCGGCGCGGGCATCGGCTGCGGCGAGCATGAGCGCTCGGGCGTACGGATCGGCATCCCGGTAAGCGGCGATGAGGTCCGGGCCGGCTGCCAGTGCTTGGGTGATCCGGTTCGAGGATCCGGCGGTCGCGATGGCGTCGCGGAGGCGTGAATCGGAGCGCGACCGGGCCAGTTCGACATCGGCGGGTAAGAATGTCGGCGGTACGTCGATGCGGACGGCTCGGGCCAGCAGTGTTCGAACTTCATGGTGCGGATCGGCGTCGCCCGGGTTCGGCTGCCCGGTGAAGCGTTGCCAGTACTGCGGCCACAGGGTGCCGATCACGACCACAGGCGCGTTCGATCGCAGTATCTCCATCAGAGCGACGGCCGCCGCCTCGCCGTGCGGGGAGCTGAAATATCGCTGCGCCTCGTCGAGCCAGATGACTGAGGGTGGACTCGCTGGCCGATCCCGCAAGGCGAGCGCGGTAGTGGGGAACTCCAGCGCCCAGTCCGGCAGGCACGTCAGGACCGCCTCGTATGCGGTGCGCGTCTTCCCGGTCGACGAGCCACCGACGAGGACGACGATCACCCCGTTAATGGGCATGGGGTGCAGCAGGCGGCGAAGGTGTGCGTCATGGCTTCGACCGACGTAGTCCGGCAGCGTCGTCGCGACCTGCTCCGCCGAGCTGATCGAGCGGTGCACGCCCAGGTCGAAGGGCTCCCAGTCGACTACCTGGCGCTTCGGCGCTCCGGCCGCGCTCCGCCGCTCACGCAGGGCTTCGCTCCGCTGCTCGCGCAGGGCCTCGTTGAAATCATTTATGGTGTCCATGGCCTGAGCCAGGACATCACCGGGCGTGAGGAATTCCGCGAAACGTCGGCTGATCTCGGGATAGGCGTCCAGGTAGGCGGACAACTGATTGGCGTCCCACAAGGCCCAGCCCTTGAGGCCGAGGCGCTGCCCGTATGCGCTGAGTAGGTCGTTGACGCGGTCGATGCCGCCGCGCCCCGCGACGCTGGAAAGGCGGACGTTCGTGGCAACGATCAAGTACTGCGGGATCCGGCCGTCGGTGACGCGCCGGCGTCGTGGATCAAGCCACTGGTCCAGTTCGCTCGTGAGGGTCTGGCACAACCATTGAGCATCGGCGACACCGCCAGCGGTCCGGCGGCACTTCGCCTGGAGGACGCCGTAGCCGTTCCAACCAGGCCGAAGCGACACCTCGCCGTCGAAGGTGGCCTCGCGGCCACCGTCCGGTCCCGCGCCGAAAGCCTGGATCGCCGGGCCCAGCACCCGCACCGCGAGCGCCCTACATAACTCCTCGAATCGCCGCTCGTCGAGCCTGCTCAGTTCGTATGCCACAAGACCATGATGAACCTGAACTCTGGCGCGCTACGTCCCTGGTGGACAGTGAACAGGTCCGAGGCGGTAACACAAAAGGCGGCTCCAGTAGACGACCGCCTCTGACACCAGTGGTCCACACGCCTGCGGCTTCCCGTTCGGCCGCCCTCGACGGCCCCGGGGAACCTCCGGCCGTTCGGTAGTTGGCTCCATGTCGGACCCTGCTGGTTCACTGGCCGCAATGACCGACGAAAGAGGCGTGGAGTGACCAATCAGCCGGACAGACCCTCGTGGCGGCACTCGAGCCTGGTGCGGGTCGCGGCGTGGATCCCTGACATCGACGAGAACCTGGAGCGGTGGGAGGAACTTGAGCAGATTGCGGTGCAGTGGATCGAGGAGCAGGCTGCCGCCGACGGGGTGACCCCGGTGGTGTTCTACAACGCGGCGAAGGCGCACGGGGGCCCTGGCCCGGTCCACCGGCTGGCGAGCCGCTACCGGTTCAGCTACCCGCTCGACCGAAACCGGCCTCGTGGCGCTGTAGTGGCGTTCCACCCGGACGCCCGGTCGCTGCGCCAGGCGACTGACCTGGCGCGCGGATCGGCGCTGGTGGTCCTGGAGAGTGCGATGACCCCGCTGGCCGGATGGGCTGCCGGGACCCGGGCAGTGGACTTGTCCGGGGTGTATCCGCAGGTGCCGGCGCTGGATCCCGAGGCGCAGAAGGCCCTCGACCGGGCCGTGTTCTTCGGCGGGCACAACAACTGGACCGGAAGTCACGAGCGTGAGCACGCCCGCAAGGCATTGGACGCCGTGCTGCGCGGCGGGCTGATCGACGTCGACACTGCCGTGGGGTATGCCCTGGCGCACGCCGGGGTTTCGGAGGTGGGCGCGAAGAACCTCCGCGGCAGCCTGGAACGCAAGAGGCGGTAGTTCCACCCCGGGGAGACCGAGCAGATGAATGGTACCGAGCCGGCTTCACGTGCCGAGGCCGACGCGCAGCTGCGTGACGGGGCCGAGCGCCTCGTCCGGGCCCAGCTGATGACCCGGGAGGATCAGGACTTCGCGCGCAGCCAGAAGAGCATGATCGGCCAGACGATGCGGGAGTACGGCGGCCGTTTCCTGTTCGAGCTGATCCAGAACGGGTACGACGCGCAGCCGCCGGACGCCGGCAGCGGGCGCATCGCGGTGGTGCTGGCGCGCGGCGAGGGCACACACGGCACTCTCTACGTCGCCAACACTGGGCGCGGGTTCACCGCCAGCAACGCCCGGCGGATCCGCTCACTCGGGCTGAGCGACAAGCCGATCGGCGAGGGCATCGGCAACAAGGGGGTCGGCTTCAAGAGCGTGCTTCAGATATGCGCGACTCCGGAGGTCTACAGCACGCTGGACAGCGGAGATCCGGGGTTTTGCTTCCGGTTTGCTACCGAGGACGACGTGCCAGGGCTGGTCGGCGCAGATCCGGTGCTCACTCGGCAGATCATCGACGAGGTTTCGCTCTACAGCATCACGTTGCCGGCCGAGGGAACACCCGCTCGGGTGGCGGCGCTCTGGGCCGACGGCTATGCCACCGTGGTGCGGCTGCCGCTCGACGAGGGCGCCGTCGATGCGGTGGCCGAGCGCCTCGACGAGCTCGAAGCGTCAGAGGTGCCGCTCATGCTGTTCCTGAAGCGGCTGGAACGGGTCACTGTCCGGAGAGAGGACGGTTCCGCCAGCGAAGAGCGGGTGCTGACCCGGCTACGCAGCAGCGCGCCGGTGGCGGCCGATGACTTCGCCTGCGACCTTGTGACGCTGGACGAGGACGGCACTTATCTGGTGCTGTCTCGGCGGGTCGATCCGGCCGCCTACCGGCGTGCGGTGCAGGAGGCGATCGACCGGCGTCAGCTCGACCTCAGGTATGCCGAGTCGACGGCGGCGGTCGAAGTCTCGGTCGCGGTGCCGTACGGGGCTGCGGACGCGCACTTCGGCCGGTGTTACACCTTCCTGCCGATGGGTCGTAAGGCGCCGTCGCCGTTCGCGGGGCACCTCAACGCGCCGTTCTTCACCGACCTGTCCCGCACGGACATCGACGAGGCGAACCCGCTGAACCGGCTGCTGCTCACCTCGGCGGCGGGACTCTGCCTCGACGCGGCCGAGGCGCTCACCGGCTGGCCGGACGACGCCGCCCCTGCAACTGTGCTCGATCTTTTGTGCTGGGACGACGACCGTCTGGGGCTGCTCACCTCTCGCGCGGAGGAGCAGGGCCGACCGCTGGGTGAACGCCCGCTGTTGCCCGCGCAGGCGGCCGGCCGCTGGCTCACACCAGCTGCGGCATGGCGCTGGCCCGTACCCGACACAGGCATGCTGACCGCAGCGTTTGCGACAGCAGCCAGCGGCGCCGAGTTCCTGCGGGAATTGCCGATGCGCCGGCAGGCGCGGCTGAGGAGCCTGCTGTCGCGGCTCGGACTTGACGTGACGCCGGAGCCGGAGCGTCTGGCCGGCTGGGTCGAGCAGATGATGGCGGTGATGCAGCGCGACCGCCGCCCGATCAGCGACTGGGACCGGGCCTACGCGGACGTCGCGCGTCTCTTCGAGAAGGCGCCCGAGGCGTTGCGGGCGCGGCGCATTCTGCTGACCGACTCGGATGAGCTCGCGCCGTGTGCCGGCCGGCGGGCCGGCGAGACATCCGCGAGCCGGGAGGCCGCGCCGTTCTTCCCGCCGACGACCCAGCGGATCGCCGACGAGGACGACGTCGACCCCGGCGCCGACCTGTCGCTGCCGGCAAGCCTGTCCAGCCGGCTGTTCTATTTGCACGGCGATCTGACCTGGCACGTCAACCGGCAACAGACCCCGGCGCGCAAGTTCCTGCAGGACAACCGGCTTGTGCGCGGCTTCGAGACGCGGGGCATCCTCGAACACATCCGTGCCGTGCTCGCCGACAGCCGCGCGCAGCGGGTCGCCCGGGACGCGCTGACGTTCGTCTTCAACCTGAGCCGCAGCGGTGCCCGCATCAAGACCGACTTGGCAGCTTTGGGCCTGCGACTGCCGACCGCGAACGGCGTTTGGATGACCGCCGGGGACTGTCTGTTCTCGTCCGACTGGCCGGGTACCACCGGCAAGGAGTTGTCCGCGATCGCGGCCACTCCAGAGGACCGGTCGGCCGAGCTGTACGCGCTCGCAGGCCGGTTGCTGGCACCTCCGGCGCAGGTCATGCGAGCCGGCGACCATGTTGCCGACTGGGTTGCCTTCCTGCGGCGCATCGGCGTTGGCGAGGTGGTGCCGCTCAAGTCTGTATCCGACGGTCGCGGGATCTACGGCAGCAACCTGACCCGCGATCGGCTTTCGGCCGTGCCCGGGCTGCCCGATCCGGTCCGCAACCAGTGGGCGAAGGTCCTGCCGACGACGTCCGCTGCGTGGTATCCGTCCACCCCCTACGTGGTGAAAAGCCCGCTCTGGTGGATGCCGGGACAAGCCGACTGGGAACGGCTGACCGACCGGGTGCGCTCGCACCTGGCACGGCAGATCCTGCGCGGGCTCAAGGGCGCCTGGTCGGCCGACGCCTTTGCGACCGTCTGGGAACGCGACCGGCCCGGCGACAAAAACCCGCAACGGCGATGCACGCCGCTCGGCGCGTTCCTGCGTACGGTGGCCTGGTTGCCGACGCAACGACCCGGCCAGAGCGGCGGGGCTTTCGCGACGCCGGCCGAGTGCTGGACGTTTCCGGTTCGCAGTGACGACGTGCCGCCGCGGTTCGCGACGCTGCTCGCAAAGCCGATGCGGGATCTGCTCGACGACGACCCGGTGGCGCTGCGGCGGCTGACCGAGCTGGGTCTGGGCGTGTGGGGCCGGGACGCCGATGCCCCGCGTTTGGTGCGCCACCTGGGCGCGCTCTTTCACGCCGGCGCGGTTACCGAGATGCACGCGGCACAGTTCCATAACACGTACCGGGCGGCGTGGGCGGCCTGCACCGCCCGCGGCACCGAGGTGGAGCCGTTCCCGCCGGACACCCGGGGCTACCTCGTTGTCGACGTCGGCGGCTCGTCGACAGCCCTGCCGCTCGAGCCGGCCAGTGGCGACCAGGAGCCGCCCGACGTGGTAGTCGCGTCGCGGGACGACGAGCAGAGCCTGCTCCGACTGATGGCCGACTTCGGGTGGCGGGTCCTCGAAGTAGACGCGCATCCCGAGACGGTCACCGCCATCTTGCGTCGCCGCCTCGGCGAGGGGGTTTCACGTGCCAGCGGCGTCACGCCGGTCGTGCTGCTGGACGGACACGAGTTCGGCCCGCCAGCCGTCGCCAGCGCCCGACCGATCGTCGGCATCCTGCCGTGGCTGCCGCTGTTCGTGGCGACGCTGCTCGAACACCAACGCAACCAGTTCAGCCGCCTCGGCCAGCGGGCGTTCGACGACACGCTCGACGCGTTGCGGCGGGTGCGGGTCGCCTTCGCTGGCACGGTCGAGGTACGTCTCGGCGAGGAAACCCGGCGGCTTCCGGACCGGCTGCACGGGGTGCTGCCGATGCCGCACGCCGCGCATCCTTCCCTGATCGTCGAGGGCGCGGAGACGGAGCTGGACTGGGACATGCTGGAGGCGATGGCGGAGCCGCTGGCATACCTCATCGGCCGGCGGGACTACGCCCGCACCTTCCGGTGGGCCGCAGAGCGGACCCGGCGGGTCGGCGTCCCCGTCGCCCAGCTCGCCGACGACGACGTGGCCGAGATATGCGACGTCACGGCCGAGGACGTCCGGACGATGGCGCGGCGAATCCAGTCTTCCCTGCGACCCTTACTACATAGGCTCTATCCCGTCGTCGCGCATTACCTGGACGCCGAGTCGGCTGCGCCGTTCGACCCCGACTCACCGGCGGTGGAAAGCGAGCAGGAGGCCCGAGACCTGCTTACTGCGCTGGCCTACCGACTCGACCACGAGCCGGATGAGCTGTTTGCCGCCGCGCTCGACGCTCCGACGCTCGCGGCGCTCCAGCAGCAGCTGAAGATACCGGTACGCGAACTCAACGCCACCCTGTCCGGCATGGGCGGGCGCTATCCGCTCATCGACTACGGCGCGCAGCACTCCGAGGACTTCGCCGACTACGTACGCCACCATCGCGACTCCCTGCTTGACCGGCTGCGCTGGCACCGGTGGGACCGCTTCGCGGCCGGCGACCCCCAGCCGGACTGGCCCCAACTCCGGCGGGTTGAGCTGCTCGCCCCGGACCCGGAGTGGGGCACCACCGTCGACGTCCTCTCGACCGATCTCATGGCGGCGCGCGTCGAGGAGGAACTCACGGCGCGGCTGGGCGAACAGCCGCCGGAAAGCGGCCCCCCTCTGCCGCGCCGCAGCGACTGCGCCAAGGCCAACGCCGAGTTGGTCGACACCGCCGCCGGCAGGCTGGCCAAGCTCGTGCGCGCCTGGCTCGAACGGCACAGCCGCCCGGTCCCCGCGCCGTGGACAGACGAGGCGTCGGCAGGCCCGGCGCTGCGCGCAACGCTCGACTCGGCCGGCGCGCTCGACTTCGCCATGCTGACGCTTCCGGACGTGCTCCGCTGGCTGCAAACGCTCGGCGTCTGGCCGACGGACATGCCCGCGACCGATGACCTTGACGCGCTTGGTCTCACCCCCGACGATCTCGACCGCCAGAAAGCCGAGGAGCGGCAGCAACGCGCCGAACGGGAACGGCAGCGGCGGACCGTGAACATCGACGACAAACCATTCGACCTGGACGACGGCTTCACCTCGCTGCGCGCGGCTCTCGACAATTCGCTGGACCGAACACCCGCGTTCCTGGCCACTCCACGCAGGTTCACCGGCCTCAAGGAAACCGACGCCCGGTCCGGCCCCGGCGGCCGGATCGCGGGTGGCGGCTTCGGCGGCGGTGGGTTCGCGTCCGAGCTGTCAAGCCTGCAAAAGCTGGGGGTGGGTTTCGCTGGCGAGTGGTTCGCTTATCGATGGCTGGAGCGGCAGTACGGTGCCGACTTCAGCCCGGAATGCTGGGTGTCGGGATACCGTGAGCGGGTCTACCCCGGCACCGGTGACGACAGCCTGGGCTGGGACTTTGAAGTCCCCGGCCGGCGCGGCACCTGGTACTACGAGGTCAAGACCACCCTCGCCGAGGGCGGTCGACTCGAGCTGGGCGAGACTCAGGTCATCGCGGCGCAGGAGAACGCCCGGAACCGGCGGTGGCGGCTCCTAGTGATCACCAACGTCATGGATGAGAACCGCCAAATCCGTATGCTCCCGAACCCGTTCGACCCGGCGAGCCGCGGCCGGTATCGCTTCGTCGGCCAGGGTCTGCGTCTGGAGTACCGCTGGTTGTGACCGCCGGTACGGCAGCGGTGGTCACCAAGCTGGAGTGGCGAAATAGACGTTACAGGGTTCGTAGGTCGGCTTGCGGGCCACGCCAACGCCCGCTTATCCAGATCGGAGGGCGGCCACCGTCGCTGCCCGCTCAACGCGGGGACAACATCGCGGTCCATGCCGCGCGGGGGTGTTTACCACCAGCGGCGTCTGACCTTGATCTCGCGTACGGGTATCTCGGAGGGGTGTAGGGGGCGTTCGACGACGGGGCGCATCGTGTGGGGTGTGATGCGGTCGCGTTCGTGTTCCTCGGCGAAGCGGGCGGCCTGTTCGTGTTCGCCGAGGTTGTCAAGGGCCTTGATGAGGTCGGTTATCAGGATGTCGAGGCGGTGGGTTTCGGCTTCGGCGGCGAGGAACCGTTCGTGGTGGGTGACTGCTCGGTGGCCGCACCACTGGCGTAGTAGTTCGTGACGGGGTCGGTCGTGGCGGCGGTACCAGTCGTACTCCCATTCCGGTGTCGTCGACCGGCTGTCGCGGCCGACGCGGTGCTCATCGCCGAACTTGCATTTGCGGCGGGACTGGGCTTCCTGCTCGATGACAAGGTCGAGGACCTGGGTCGGATGGGCATGGCACGCGGCCTCGACCAGGTGGAGGGTGCCGGCCGGTGACAGGATGGTCCGGCCGTCGTGGTCGAACCATTCAGCCGAGGCGAGGATGTCGTCGACCGGGCCGTCGATGATCTCGCTCAGCCGGGCCCTGTCGTGGATGTCGGTGGCGCATGACACCGGGGACCAGAGCAGTTCGGCTACGTCTTCGCTGATCAGGAGGCCGAAGATCTCCTCGATGCAGGCTTCCTCTGTGTGATCGAGGCTCAGGTCGTCGATGCGTTGCCAGTTCGCCATCAGCGCATCGAAGGTCCCGACCTCGTTCCACGGCACCCGCAGCCGCGATCCGGGGACCTTCTCCACGCGTTCGTCGGTGTCGTCGAGGAATCTGATCTCGAGGCGGGCGCTGGTCTTCTTCGGCTCGACGGCCAGGATGCGGACGCGTTCGGACGGTGCGTGGTCCGACTGTCGGTACGCCCATTCGGCGCCGACGGTGAAGCGGGAGGGGTCGATTCTCATCCAGCTGTCCTTCGGGTGAGCGTCGCTTGTTGCGTGGTACCGGGTCGTGCTGGCGGTTCGCGCCGCGATGGCGGCAGGTCCCGCCGCGGGCTCGTGCGCATCCGGCCGGAGTGTGGTGGCGGTTGAGGGGTGGACGCACGTCAGGCGCCGTGGTCGAGCAGCCCGTGGTGCCACGATTCAGCCTGTCGGTGAATGCCGGCGTGGGCCTGCCGGTTGTGATCAGGGCGGTGCTCCTTGCGTGGCCCGTGGGGGCTCCAGTCACCGAGGAACGGGCGCAGGTCGTCGGGTCCGGGTTCGGGGTTGTAGTTGATGTCAGCTAGCACGCGGGGATTGCGGGTGGGGTCGATCCGGTCGGCGGCGGCCCTGCCCCACGCGACCCAGCTGGCGAGGTACCCACCGGCGCGGGTCCGCCCCTCGGCCGCTTGTTCAAGGGCGGTGCAGAACGCGCGGATGCCGGCTGCGGTGGTCCACGCCTGGTAGGCGTTGCGGAAGGTTTCCGCGCGGATCTTGTCCGCGGCCTGGACGCGGGCGTCGGCCATCGCGGCGTGCCATTGGGCGAGGGTGGCCTCCTCCTGCCGTCTGCGCTCGGCCGCGGCTTCCTCCTGCCGCCGCCGGTGCTCGGCCGTGGCCTTCTCCCGCGCGGCTTCGGCTGCCTGCCGTTGCTGTTCGTCGGCGGTGACGCCAGCCTCGAACCCTTGGATGATCTGCGCGACGCGCTGTTCCAGACGTACGCGTGGGGTGTCGGTCCAGGTGTCCCGGTTGTCGTGGCCGGCCCGGGTGATCTCCAAGCGGAGCCTGCCGGAGTCGACGACGTCGAAATTCGGGGGTTTCATCCACGGCCGCAGGCGCAGCATCTTCAGTTCCTCGGCGGTGGGTTCGTGCGGGACCTGGTCGCGTTCCTCGGTCAGGGTGACTGTGCGTCGGACCTGCCCGGACTGGAGGAACATCCGCGGGTGTTTCGCCTTGGTGTTGACCCCGAGCCGGTGCCCACGTCGGGCCGCCTCACCGGCGAGTTGCCGGATCAGCAGCAACGCCCGGGGCAGCACGTCCGGGCTGACGGCGAGGTTGGTCGGATCGGCTTCGAGGGCGCTGAACGCCAGATGCGCGTCGGTGGTGACACGTCGGGTGTTGAGCCGGATCCGGTTCCAGTCGGTCTCGTCCGGGCCGGCGTCGGTGTACAGGCGGATGACGATGTCGCCGGCGTCACGGCCAGTGTGGCGCAGATGGTGACCCGCTGGCACAAGTCCCTGCTGCTTGAACGCGTGAATGATCCGCCGGTACCGGGCACGCGTTCCACTGTCGGGACTCTCGATACGGACCATGCCGCCCTCGTGCTGTAGGCGGTCGAGCAGTACGCGAGCCGATCGCAGCAGGTCCGCCGACGAAGCGCCGCCGGCGATGCCGCCGGGTGCCGGCGCCTCGTCGGACCGCGGGAGGGAAGCACGGTGGTCGGGATGATCGGGATGGTGACCATGCTCAAGGTAGAAGCGACCGGCATCGGTCGAGCACGCCCTCCACACCCCTGCCTTGCGTGTCACCGTCACCAAGTTCCGGTCCTGCAGCGCACGCGCCGACCGGCGGTACACAACGCCGTCCGGGCCGCTGAGGTCATCACCGCCGTTGATCCGGCGAAGCAGGTCGAGCTGCCGCTCATTGAGCGAATCCCATCGCTGCACCACCCGACAGTAAGGGGCACCGCGTACTCGATGGAGCTGGACACGGCCATATATAAGCAGCACGGTCCGAAGAACGAACCGAACTGTCGGCTCCGCCTGAAACTGACCCGTGGTTTCGGAACCCCCCGAACGAAGGGGCCAAGGTTGAACCCGCCTTCACACCGAACAAGATCGGGGTGCCTGCGAACTACGAGCCTGTAGGCGGGTGGCCCCTCGACTCTTTTGGCCGGGAGAAGCGGGCGGGCTCGTCGTGCGCGATCAGGCTGTGCGGTGTGATGAGCGGGGCGACGCTGGTTGCGAGTGCGGCGCCGACTTCTGCCGTGGAGGTGGTCAAGCCTTCGTGAAAGTGCGCCACGGCACGGCCCGCCCCTGCTACGAGGTCGGCGAGTTGGATCGACGGATGATTCGATGAGTCACCCCGTGCCAGCCCTCGTGGCCTGACGCCAGTCCAGAGGTATCGGAAGTCTGGGTGACCCGCCGTCATGGCCTTCCACAAGATGTCGATGCGGTCGTCGGTCAGAACCTTGTGGGCGTCCATGAGTAGGCTGGCCGGCCCGATTTGCCGTGACCACTCGTTGAGCACGGCGGGCATCGTCGGGATCAACGGTTCCATGGCCAGAAGGAAGTCCGGTTCAAGCATCGTCTTCTGCAGTTCATCAGCCTGGGCGCGGCACCGTAGCAGCATGCCCAGGATGTCCGTGATCGCTCGGCGATGCGATCGGCGTTCGGCGGCATCGAGTACCCGGAACAACTCGGCTACCTCGACCAACGCCTGTCCTCGGTTGCGGATGCCGGCGAAGCGGACGAACATTCTGATCACTTCGTCGAACATGGGGGCCCCAAGCGCCCGCGGGCCCTCTTCGATCAGCTTCTGTGCATACCGCCGAGCCTGGTCGTCCGCGTGCAGGTCCACCCCGTTCTCGTGCGCATACTCCTCAAGCAGCAGGTCAATGATCTTGGCTGTGACGAAGAACCGCTTGTCGATCATGAAGATGCTCGCCCTGCTGGCAAGCATGCCGCCGGGTCGCAGCGCTCCGGCGAGCACCTCAAGTCGTCGCTGGTTACGGACCCGGGCGAAGTGGCCGAACTTGAGCTCAGCGGCCTGCTCGATCCCGGCGTCGCGGCGTAGCAGGGCCAGCACCGTGTCGGCGTCGCCGTCGTCGATGGCGACCGAACCGATGGTCATGTACGGCTCGGTGGGCTGAAAAAGGGCCTCGCCATCCCAGCCAGACTCGTCTGCGGCGATCCACCGGCCGTCCGACCCGCCGTCCGTCGTTGGAGCGCTGCGGGAGTACTTGACGTAGTCAGCATCAGAGAGGCAACCTCGCGTGCCAGGGACGGAGACCGTATGGACGGAAGGGCTGCCATCGGGGCCGGTCGCATCTGCCGCGCCGGGCGGAACTGCCACGCAGGCCATTCTCGGGCTTCGGCGCATCATTGAACATCCCCAAACGCGGAGCAACCCGGCCGAGGAGCAGCAGTCAAGCGGGGAACATCCGCCGGCCAGCACTGCTAGTGCGTCCCGGCCTGGCGACACTCATACAGGCCAACGCCGTCGATAGGGCTGGCGGTACACGTCCTCCTCGCAGTGGCAGCCTGGCGTCTTGCCTCGCGTACTGGACCACCACTCGTGCGGCCGGCGAGGATCGTGGTGCGTATGACCTCGCCGGGCATCGGCGCGCCGGAGCAACCGGGGCCGCTGCGAGACGTCACGATACGAGCCGGAATCCGCTCTGGAGCCTGCCCGAGTAGACAAGCTTCGCCTCTCGGCCGGGTTAGCTGCAGGGCGCTGGCCCGTCAGCGTCGGCTGGCCCGGACTTGTTTGCCAACCCCTGTTGTGTTGTAGCGGAATCGGGCCATCTCGATGCTGACTGCGAACCGGCTGGCGATCTCGTCGGGGCCCATTCCTTTCGCAGCGGCCCGAATCAGGAGGGGGCGCGGGAGCAGCAATGTTCCGCCCAAGGCAGTTGCTTGCTCCTCTTCGTCCGGGCGGCAGGTCCGGAACGGGACCCCGTCGAACTCACTGACTTCGGACAAATCATGTTCGAGCAGGATGTGAGACATTTCGTGTGCGAGGTCGCTGACGATGCGCGCTGGGGGCCGTAGTGGGTTCGTGACGATGAACGGACGTCCCTTGATCTCGAAGGTGACGGCGGAGAACGCGAATGCTTGGAGGCGCTCGAGTTCCTCGAGTCTCGCGACGTCCACAAGGGCGGCGGCGCTGACGATCTTCATCTCAAGGTGCTCAGCAACAGCCGCCATGTCGAGCGGGTCGGTGGGGGTAAGGCCGAGTTGGGCTCGCAGCTCGAGCGCGCGCCGCTCGGCGGCGGCCTTGAATCCGCGGGGCAGTGTCACAGTTCCCCTGCCTCCACCTGTCGTTCAAGTTCATCGCGCATGTCGGTCAGGAGGGACGCCAGGCGGTGCGGTACTCCTGGTCTCATTACCGATGCTGCACGCAGATGGCAGGCGATTGCCGTTCGTGGTTGTGGCAGGTCCCGGGCGAGTGTGTTGTACATGTCAGTGAGCACGGACGTGAGCGTCGATGCCGCTTCGGGCGTCAGCCGCGGGTCGGTCCGGAGGTGAGTGACGGCCTCGTCGAGGGGTGTCATCCGTCGCTCGGTCACCGGGTTGAAAAACCTCGCCGCTGGCACCCGTAGCCATGAACAGAGACGTGTGAACGTCGCGAGGTCAGGGTGCGCACCAGCTTCAACCCGCGAGAACGTGCTGAAGCTCACACCAGCATCGACGGCTGCCTGCCGAATGGACAGCGTCCCGCGGCGTTCCCGCAGCATCCGCCCGAACTCGGCGAGGTCGAGCCGCTCAGTTTCCTGGAGCGGCGGCTCGGCCATCATCGCGTCCTCAAGGTTTGCATACCCCAACTTTAGTGCGGCATTGCCGCTTCCCTGCAACAACCTCTGCTAGGGTGCCACCGAAGTGGTACTGAAGCTTTGATGATGCACGTGGAGGGGTAGTGGCCATCCAGATCACCGCGGTCCGGCTCGAGGGTGGGTCGGACCACGAACACATCACCCACCTGTGGTGGTTGTCCGACTCCACGAACCAGGAGGACAGCAGCACGCGCGAGCAGCTCGTCTCGTGGATCGAGAACCAGGGCGGCAAGGCGTACACCGACGACGGCCGGGGCAACCGCGCGCACGTGGCCGTGGTGACCCCGTCGCGCGGGGCGAAGTACCTGCGCACGCACGCCGACGGCGTCTGGACTAACAACCTCCTGTCCCTCCCTCGCCGCTGACCGTCCGGGCGGTCGCTCGACACCGAACGACACAAGTGCCGTGACGAGCGAGCCGGCCGGCCGGCAGAACCACATCGAAAAACAGACATCAAGGAGCACAGCGATGACAGCGCCATCCACGCACGCCTCAGCGGAACAGGCCAAGCCTGCGAAGACCATCACCTTCAAGGTCGATGACGAACCGGTCACGACCGCCGAGAAGGACCTGACGCCGAACCAGATCCTCAGCCTGGCCGGGGTCGACCCGGCCTCGGCGTACCTCGTCGAGGTCAAGGGACGGCACCAGGAGTCGTACGAGGGGCGCGGCGACACCCCGATCCGGGTACACGCGGGGGACACGTTCGTATCGGTGTCGACCGGCCCGACTCCGACCTCATGACCACGGTGCAGCAGCCGACGGTGGGCGCGGCGGGCTTCCTCGCCGCGCTCGCCGCCACCGGACACGACGATGTAACCCAACAGGGTGAGCTGGCCGTCTTTACCTACCGCGTCGAAGTAGGCAGACACGCTGGGGAGGAGATCAAGCTGGCACTCGCCATCCCACCCGACTGGCCGGTGTCACCGCCGCCGGGTCCTCACGTCAGCCCGCGGCTGGGGCACCCAGACGGCGCGGTTCACGCATCCCCCCTCGGGGCTGAGTGGGAGTACTGGAGCCGCCCAGCCCAGAACTGGGTGACCGACCGGAGCATGCGCGCCTACCTAAGGCACCTGCGCACGCTCTTCGCCCGGTCGTGACCAGCGGCCCGAGTTCGGCCCGACGGCGCCTGTCGGTGGCCATGACCACCACCGTCGCGACCCGGCTTGCCGAACACCTCAGCCGCTCCGACGGCCAAGAGGACCTGTGCTTCTTGACTTGGCGCCCGAGCACCGGTGCAACCCGCACCAGCGCCGTCATCGGGGAGGTGATCTGGCCCGAGCGCGGCGAGCGTCTCCTCCACGGCAACGTCTCGTTCACCTCGGGCTACTTCCTGCGGGCAGCCGCGCACGCCGCCGAGACCGGCGCCGGGCTGGCACTCGTGCACAGTCACCCGAAGGGCCGTGGTTGGCAGGACCTCAGCGATGACGACCACGCCGCCGAGTCGGGCCACGCGGCCCAAGCAGTCGCCCTCACCGGTCTGCCATTGCTCGGCCTGACCTACGCCGTGGGCGACCAAACCTATAGCGCCCGCATGTGGCACCGAGTCGCCGCCCGCCGCTACACGCCCCAGTGGGCGGAGAATGTCCGATGCGTCGGCGATCGCATCACAGTCTCGTGGAACAACTCCCTGCGTCCAATCCCCGACCTCCGAGAGCAGCTCACCCGCACCGTCTCCGCGTGGGGACCCGACCTGCAGGCCAGCCTCACCCGGCTGCACGTCGGCATCATCGGTGCGGGCAGCGTGGGCGCCCTCGTCGCCGAAACCCTCGCCCGCACCGGCGTCGAGCGCATCACCCTGCTGGACTTTGACGCCGTCGAGGCAGTCAACCTCGACCGACTCCTACACGCGACCACGCGCGACGTCGAGCTCGCTCGGTCCAAGGTCGAGACCCTCGCCCGGGCGCTACGCCGGTCAGGCACCGCCGGCAACCCGGACATCACCGCACTGGAACTGTCTGTCGTGGAACCCGACGGACTGGCACACGCGCTGGACTGTGACGTGCTGTTCAGCTGCGTCGACCGGCCCTGGCCACGAGCCGTACTCAACCTCGCCGCCTACGCCCACCTCATACCAGTCGTCGACGGCGGCATCCTCATCCGCAGCGACGGCCAGAGGATGCGCGGGGCCGAATGGCGCGCACACATGGCAGCGCCTGGCCGCGCCTGCCTTGAATGCCTGGGACAATACGATCCGGCCGATGTCTCCCTCGAACGCACCGGCCAACTCGACAACCCGTCCTACATTGCCGGCCTCAACCGCGACCATCCGCTACGCCACAACGAAAACGTCTTTGCCTTCTCCATGGCCGCCGCCGCCAACGAGGCACTTCAACTGCTCACCGCAGTCATTGCTCCCAACGGCATCGGTGACGTGGGCGCCCACCTGCATCACTTCGCTACCGGGACCCTCGACCGCGATGAAGCAGACTGCAACCCGGGGTGCCTCTACAGCGGTGCACTCCTCGGAAGCGCTGATAGTCACGGACTCGTCGTCACCGGCCGGCACTCGATCGCCGAGGCATCCCGGCTCGCTCGCCGACGGGCGGGGCGACGGCTCTCAAGGCGGATTGCACGTCGCATCGACGACATGCTGTGGAGCAGCGTCTAATCGCACGCCGAACGGGCCTGCCAGCCTCATAGTCGACGGAAAGTTAGCACCGCCTCAAACGACGGCGGGGGTAGTGCCACCATCCCCTACCCTTCGCTGTCCCGAACCCGCCTGTCCGGCAACTGCGCAACTACAGCCAAGGGCGGAGCAAGCGATGACTTTGCAACTCACTCTTCCTCGGCGAACGGGTCTCTGCCGAGGGCCCTCACCATGACCGCACGAAGATCAACTTTCGCATCGGTCGCGCCCGCTCGCTCTCGTTCTTCAGCGGCGGCCAACATCTCCCTGGCTACCGCGCGCGCCTGCGCAATGTCCCCAACGAACGGGGTAGACGAGCCGTCTGGGCGGTTAAGCACCATAGACACCAGCCCCGCCTCGCGGTTGGCTGACAACTGAAGGCTCCCGAGTCCGAGATCGTTCCTCGCGGTCGCCACTTTCATTACGAGCCGATTGGGCACGCCGATGACCGGCTTGAATCCGTAGTGTTGATAGAAGTCAACTGCCGATTCGATAGCGTCGACGACAATAAGGCGGCCGCCAAATCCGTCAGCAGCGCGTACGATTTTCTCCAGGGCATCCAGCAGGAGTTCACCACCAAGCTTCTGTCCATGCAGCGCCCTGTGCAGGGCTAGCTTGCACAGAAGGTAGCCAGGAACGTCACCCGACCCGCCAGCTTGCTTCTTGGTCAACTCGCCCCGGACGACCACGGTAGGGGTGATCGCGTAGTAGGCCATCACGGCGTTCGCATTAGAAGCTGTCCATACGTACGTCCTGGCAGTGCCGCTAGCCGCAGCACTGCGGGCGTGCCCAATGAGCCAGGTGTTGAGGGATTCGACGCCACAGTCGAATCCCTCAACTTCATGCTCTGACTCTAGAGGCCCGGACAGCCATTCGGTCATTTGCGGCGAAACCTCCGCGGCTTAGAGGCCAGTTCAGCAAGCTTGGTCGGCTGATCCGGCTTGTCCAAGGCGGCCATCATCTCATCGAACTGCTCCGCTGACATGATGGTGCGATCCGCCCGCGCTAGCACTCGGTCCGCTTCAGTACGAGCGGCCTTCAGGACGAACGACGAGACAGACTCGTCACATGTTCGGGCCGCGCGGGTGAGCAGGTCGCTCGTTTCAAGGTCGGTCCGCATCTCGATGCGCTCGGTCTTGGGTGCCATCTCTCATCACCTCTGACAACAGCGTACGGCAGTTGTACGGAAGTTTCCAGGCGGATGCCTCCGGTTGCCTCGTTGCGTCCGCCACTCGTGGTTCCCTGACAGGCCCATCGTCATCTCAGGTCAGCAGCCTCCAAGCTGCGCAGGCGCCCCTGCCTTCTTCGCCCCCTCTGACACTCCTTGCGCGGAGCGTACGGTCGCCTTGATATAGGTGTGGTTTGGCTGGAAGCGCGTCGCCTGGGGGATTGCCTGTCTTCGCCCCCTGCGCCCCACCCGGTGCGGTTAGGCGCGGCAGCGCAATGATCGTCACTCTAAGTGCGCCGGGGCTGGGCGCTGCTCTCTTGGCTGTGATCCCCCGGAGCGCCGCATGCACGCCACTGGTCTGCGCTGCTGGAGCGCAAAAGACGATCACGGCAGCTTCCCAGTCGTCGTCGACGCGGACGCTCGCCCACCAGCTTGTCTGGCCGGCGAGTCACACGTCGGCTCGCCGCTAACCTCATCGTCCAGGCCCACCGAACGATCGCCCTGCCCACACTCAGCTACCCCGGCAGCGCCGAAGGTCGGTCGGCGATGAATGGGCCGGAGGCCAACTTTCCCCCGCCCTGGAATTCCTGACGGAAGCATGAGTGATCAACTCGATCCGCCGAGGCATCGATCAGCCCGGCCCCAGCTCCGAAGATCCTGCCTTGGGTTACCGGCATGTAGCCCGGTCAGACTGAGGGCGGTGGCGATGACGACGGCGGCGAGGCGAACCTGCGATACCACCGGCGGTGACGCTGGCCGACACCGTAGATCGGGGGCAACCACCAGCAAAAGGATGAACAAGCCGACACGTTGGGCCGCCAGGAGAATGTGTGTTCTGGGGCCGTAGATTGGGCACGTGGTCACTGGCTCCCGAGCAGGTGTTGGCGCTCGCCCCGCAGAAGTAAAGGCGCCCGTGCGCTGCTCGCACCTACGTCTGGACCCCCGTGGGTACCCGATCATCGCGGTCATTCCGCAGGAACCGGGCGAGGAGGACTACGGGGCCTTGTCCGAGCAGCGCAAGCTTGTTCTTGCCGCCTACGACCTGTGCGCGGTGTGCGCCATGCCGTTTCGCGACGAGTTGCGCTGGCAAGTCACGTTCGACGACCAGTTGCAACACATGGGCGAGACCCCCACGTTCAACGAGGCGCCGGAACACGAGGTGTGCGCGCTCTACGCCGCGCAGGTGTGCCCGTTCGTCTCGTCGCCCCACGCCCGGCTGGGCGACGCACAGCGCAAGGGTCAGCGACGCGCCGAAACGCTCGTGCTGGCCGGCTTCGACAGCACCGCCGCCGTGTACGGCCACGACAGCGAACTTCAGGTTGGCAAGAGCATCCTGATGTTCGACATGGCCGGGCTGCGTCGCACGCACCGCCTCACCGGTGCCGACGACGCCCGCCAGGTGTACGAGGCCGCCCTCCTCGACGAGGTCCCTATCCAGCTCGACGACGCCGAGCAGCGCATCGTTGACCTCCTCTGCGCGCCAACGCCGGAGGAGGGCGAGGACCCAGGCGCGGTCATGGCCGGCGCCACATGGTTCATCGGCGCGGCGTTCTGCCCACGGATCCGCCAAGTGCAGGCGATGAATAAGTTCGCCGAGGCCAAGGACGACCTCTACTTCCAACTCGCGGCGAACTTCCTCTTCGAGCCCGACAAGATGGCCGAGTGGGAAGACGCGAGCGACCCCTCTACCGCAGCAGCTGTGTCGTGGTTCCGTACCCGCGAAAGCCTGCCCACCGTCCTGCAGCAGTGGCGAGTCGCTGGCGCACGCCGAGTCCGCGACAGCAGAGGCCGCCGCCCCCGCCTCTCGGACGCGGCCATTGTTTCTCAGCGCGACGAGGCTGCCATCCGTCGACGCCAGGAAGCCGAGTCAGCCCTACGGAAGGGGCGCCGCAAGAAGCGATAAGCTTGCACACGCAGGATCCACAACGCTCCAGCTGATCTTCAGCAAGCGATCACAGCAGGGCCGCACAGCGACCGGCACGCAATGGCAGGAAACGAGGAAGCGCAGGTCATCACGCTGGGGCCACAGGCGGAGCGTCGGGTTAGGAAACCGATGCTCTATCCCCTGAGCTACGAGGGCGCGAGGGCCCAGTCTAGCGACCTGCGGGTTGCCCCGGGGTGGCAGGGAGTGGCCCAAGTTCACCTGGGTTGTCCCGGCTGGCCAGGACGGCGGATGACCACCGCCGATCACACGCTCCGCGCCTGCGGGCCGATGAGTTCGCATCGCCGGTCATGGGCGTCGTCGTAGGTAATTTTGCCTGCGCCCTGCGCTTCGGAGGTGGCCAAGAGCGTGTGAGCCCTGCTGCACACAGCGGTCGTTGGCCGCACTCCGGCAACGGTCGCCGGGCGGCAAAACCGCGCGTCAGGTGTCGAGGCCTGCGAGGTTGAGGCGTTCGAGCAGGCTGGGCTTGCGGGCGTGCACCGCCCGTAGCTCGGCCAGCCGGTGTCGGAACGATGAGCTGTCTCCGTCGCGTTCGCCGAGGTCGCGCAGGTCGACGAGGAGTTGAACTGCGCTGTCGTACTCGCGGGGTTTCTTTGTGGCGATGAGTTCGTCGACCCGCTGCCAGGCGGCGGGTTGGTCGACTGCGAGGGTGTCGAGGTGCCGTTGCCGGGCGGCTACGGCGGAGCGTTCCCGGCGGACCCGGTCGCTTTCGCGCTGCTCGGCGTCCCGTCGTTCCCGTTCGGCGCGCAGGTCCGCGGCGATGGCGAGTAGTTGCCCGGCAGTACGGACGGCCGTCGGGGTGAACGCGTCGGTGGGATGCGCGACGCGGTAGCGGCGCAGCAGTCGGTTGCGCAGGTGGCTGTCGCCGCCGGTGATCAGGTCGGTCAGGATGGCGTCCTTGTGCCGGGCGTGTAGCTCGACGACCCACTTCCGTAGTTGTGCGGCGGTCGGTTCGCCGGAGGCGGCCGGCGCCGACCCGGCCGCTGCCGCCGCGATCAGGTCGGGGTCGATGCGTAGGAACTCGGCGACGGCGGTGAGGGGCGCGTCGAGGGTTCCCATGCCGGCGGGGACGGGTGGTTCGCGCTCGTCGTCGGCGATCTCCTCGGACTGTGCGCAGCGGAGCCAGGCCAGGTAGAGCAGGCGCAGGTCTCCGGCGGCGAGGCGGGCCCGGACCGGGATGATCGAGGTGAGCAGGCCGTGGCCGTCGAGGTCCCACGCGTCGGTGCCGTCCTCGTCCTCGTCGTGGAGGTCGATGATGACGTGCGTGCCGGTGGTCCACGCGGATGCGCTGTCGCCCTGGCAGTACTGGGCGACGGTGGCGGGGTCGAGCACGTGTTTCGGTAGCCGAAGCATGAGCTGGCGGGTGCCCCAGTTCGCCAGGTACAGGTGCGCGTCGAAGTACCGTTCCATCAGCGTACGCGGGTCGCCCTTGAAGTCGCCCCACTCGTAGGTGTTCACGAAGCTGGTGGCGGTGATGTCGGCCCGGGTGGACAGCGACCGCAGCTCGGCCCGCTCCCGGCCGCTGAGGGGCCGGTCGACGGCGGTGAATTCGTAGTACTGGTACTCACTCACGAGGGCCTACCTTCCGGCCCAGTGCCGGTAGGCGTCGATCCACGCGGCGCCGTCGGGCGCGGGGGAGGGTAGCGGCAGGTCGAGTAGGTCGATCCTCTGCCGGTGGCGACCTCGGGCGCAGACCGCGACGATGGCGTCCGCGGTCACGTCGACCTTGCGCACGGTGACCTCGACGCCGAGGACGGTGGTGGTGAACGGCACCGCCAGATGCTCCTCGATCATGGTGAACAGGCCGGCGAGCTGTTCGTCGTCGCCGTACGCGTCGATGGTGGCTTTCTCGATCATCGCCTCCAGCGGGGCGCTGCCCTTCGATGCCATCGACGGAGGATAGCGGACCGGCGTCAGGGTGTTCGGAGTCCGATGCGCGAGGATGGTCGGCATGGGTTCGGTGGCCGAGTTCGTCGATCTTCGGCGGGAGGTGGAGCGGTTACGGGCGGAGAACGCCCGACTGGCCCGTCTGCTGGAGCTGCGTGGCCAGGACACGACTGCGGCGCCGGAGCAGTTGTCCGCGCCGGTTGAGCCGCCAGGGCTGGTCACCATGGCTTCGCCCACACAGGACAAGCTGGCGTTGTTCGCCGACCGGTTCCGGGCCCGGGCCGACGTGTACGCCGTGCGGTGGGAGAACGCCCGTACCGGCGCTGGCGGGTGGATGCCTGCGGTCGCCGGTGGCTGGCGTAAGGGTATGGACCGGCGGGGTGCCGCCTACCTGCCCCGCACGACGGAGGTCGTCGCGGCGCATCTGGTCGGCGAGTTGTTCATGGGACTGTACCCGCTGATGCCCGGCAACACCTGCCACTTTGTCGTGGCCGACTTCGACGGGCCGACGGCGATGCTCGACGCCCTCGCGTACGTGAAGGCGGCACGGGCCAGCGCGGTGCCGGCCGCGTTGGAGATCTCCCAGTCAGGTCGAGGCGCCCACGTGTGGGTCTTCTTCACCGGCGCTGTTGCCGCGGCCACCGCGCGGGCCGTCGGCACCGTTCTGCTGCGTGAGGCGATGGTGCTGCGCGGGTCGATGGACCTGCGGTCGTACGACCGGTTGTTCCCCAACCAGGACGTGCTGCCCGAGGGTGGCTTCGGCAACCTCATCGCCGCACCGCTACAGGGCCGCCGCCGCAAGGACGGGCTGACCAATTTTCTCGACCTCGGCACGCTCGAACCGTACGCCGACCAGTGGGCGTTCTTGTCGACGCTGGACCGGCTCAGTCCCCGCGATGCCGAACACGTCGCCCGGCAGGCCAAGCAAGCCGTCACCGGTGCCGACGTCGCCACGATGAGCCGGTCCCCCGCGACCCAGGTCCATCCTCCGCTCCCTCCGGTGGTCCACGCGGAGGTAGGTGCCGGGCTGAGCATCGACGCCACCCAGCTCACCCCCGCCGCGTTGGCGACGTTCAAGCACGCTGCCGCCATGGCCAACCCGAAGTTCTACGAGCTGCAGCGGCTACGCAAGTCCACCTGGGACACCCCACGCTTCATCCAGGGCTACGACCTCACCCTCGACGATCGCCTGGTGCTCCCGCGGGGCCTGCGGCACACCATCGCCGCCATCGTCGAGCGCGCCGGATCGCGGCTGGTCGTCACGGACGCACGGAACTCCGGGACCGAGATCGACACCCCGTTCACCGCCGAACTCACCAGCAGGCAGGCCGACGCGGTCGGCGCGCTTCTCGCCCACGACGACGGGATCCTGGTCGCCCCACCCGGCTCCGGCAAGACCGTCATGGCCTGCGCCGTGATCGCCGAACGCAACACCTCCACCCTCGTCCTCGTCGACCGCAAAGCCCTCGCCGACCAGTGGCGCACCCGCATCCAACAGTTCCTCGACATCAAGCCCGGGCAACTCGGTGGCGGCCGACGCAAGCTCACCGGCACCGTGGACATCGCGCTGCTGCCCTCCCTCGCGCGGCGCGACGACGTCGCCACCCTGACCCAGGGGTACGGGCACGTCATCGTCGACGAATGCCACCACCTCGGCGCCGCAGCCTACGAGCACTCGGTGAAACGGATCGCCGCGCAGTTCTGGCTCGGCCTCACCGCCACCCCCACCCGACGCGACGGCCTCGGCCAACTCGTCACCTGGCAACTCGGACCCGTCCGCCACACCCTCACCGACGAGGAACAAGGCACCCTCGCAGCCGCGATGCACGCCGACGCCGGACCTCGTCGAGCGCTGTTCATCCACGAGACCACATTCCAGCCCGGCGACATCGACCTGGACGCGCCCGGCGCGCTCGCCGAGGTGCACCGGCGACTGGCCCTCGACGAGCCCCGCAACACCCAGATCGCCGCCGATGTCGCCGTTGCCCTGACCCGCGGTCGAAACTGTCTCGTGCTGACCCGACGGGTCGCCCAGGTCGGGGCACTCACAGCTCTGCTCGCCGCACGCGGACATCAGGCGCTCGTGCTCCAGGGCGCGATGAGCACACGCGAAAGGCGGACCATCGTTGACCGGCTCGACGGCGCCAAGGCCGGCGACGGCCTGCTCGTCATCGGCACCACACCGTTCATCGGCGAAGGCTTCGACGCCCCAGCTCTGGACACCCTCTTCCTCGCCGGCCCGATCTCGTACGACGGCCTACTCGTCCAATGCGCCGGCCGCGTCATCCGCGCCGCGCCCGGCAAGGACCTCGCCGAAGTCCACGACTACCACGACCCGGCCACTCCCATCCTCGTCGCCTCACTCCCACGCCGCATGCCCGGATACCGGGCACTCGGCTTCACCAGAACATGAGTGCATCCCATCGCGATCACCACGACTGGTCCCGCCCGGTATGGGGTGTGACCAGACGAGCAACCAACCTCAGCCAGCGCAGGACGTCACCCCAGCCGCCGGCGGACTACCGGCCCTACGGCGACCGGCGGCCCTACGTGGTGGCCGAAACCCTTGCCGAACTGCACGGCCCGACCGGAGGCACGGTGATGCTTCCGCGTCATCTCGACTGGTCCGGGCACGCCGAGTACGACCTTGACCGGCCCGCACGGCTGGCCAGCATGTACAAGGTGGTACTCACCGAAGCCAGCACCGTCGAGGACCTGAACAAAAGGCTCGACGCCGACCTCCTCCGACGGCTCTGGCCCACCCTCTGGCTGCCATCCCAGCTCCGCCAGCGCTGGGAGAGCAAATTTCCCGAAATCACCATCACCCGCAACAACGTGACATAGCGGTAGACCCGCGCAAGAACGCCCCAGAGATTCCGCAAATCGAACACCGAGGTCGCCGCGATTCGAACGCGGTTTCGCCGCAAATCGAATGCGAAGGTTCTCGCAGATCGAAACCGTGCTGGCTATCATGACGTCGTGCCGACACCGCATCTGATTCCCCGTCGGGCCGCCGCGCAGGTCGACGCCGCGTTGGCCGACACCCGCGTCGTGCTGATCAGCGGGGCACGCCAGGCAGGCAAGAGCACGCTGGTCCGCATCGTCGCCGGCGATCGTCTCGCCGAGCGCCGTGATCTCGACCGGGCGCAGGACCGGGCGGCGGCGATCGCCGACCCGGTCGGCTTCGTGGACTCCTCCGAGCTCCTGGTCGTCGACGAGATCCAGCGCGCCCCGGAGCTCCTACTGGCCATCAAGGCAGCCGTCGACGAGGACCCGCGCCCTGGCCGGTACCTGCTCACCGGCTCGTCCCGCCTCTTCGGCATGGTTGCCGCCCCGGACGCCCTGCCCGGCCGGATGGAAACCGTCGAACTCTGGCCGCTGTCTCAAGGCGAGCTCGACAAAGCGCCGGACGGATTCGTCGATGCCATCTTCGCGCTCGGCCCGGACCTGCGACACGAGTCGGACGTGACCCGCGCCGACTACGCAGCCAGAATCGTGCGCGGCGGCCTACCCGAGGCCACCACCCGCACCGACCAGCGCCGCCGCCAACGTTTCCTCGACGCCTACGTCCAAGCGCTCATCGACCGCGACGTCCGGCAACTGTCCGACATCCAGCACAAGGGCGAACTCCGCAAACTGGTACGCCTACTCGCGGCCAGATCCGCGACCATCATCGCCGCCAACTCCCTCGAATCCGCACTCGGACTGAGCCGGCCGACGATCGCCCGCTACCTCCAAGCCCTGGAGGAGATCTTCCTGATCAAGCGGATCCCCGGCTGGTCCCGCAACCTGGGCACCCGCGCCACCGCCGCACCGAAACTGATCTTCGTCGACTCGGGTATCGCCGCCAACGAGACCGCGACCGACGCCCGGGCGCTGCTCCGGCCAGGCGCACCATTCGGCCCATTACTCGAATCATTCGTCCTGTCCGAACTCTCCCGCCAGCTCACCTGGTCCGAGCAGCCCGTCGAACTGTCCCACTACCGCGACCAGAGCAGGTACGAAGTCGACGCGGTGCTCGAGAACAGAACCGGCCAGGTGGTCGGGATCGAAGTCAAAGCAGCCACCACCGTCGGACCCGACGACTTCCGCGGGCTACGCCGACTCGCCGACCGCCTCGGCGACGACTTCATCACCGGCATCGTCCTCTACACCGGCACCTCCACGCTGCCGTTCGGCGACAGACTCCGCGCCCTGCCAGTCAGTGCCTTATGGCAGATTCCCGCCCCGCCAGTAGACTGACCTCGCCCCCTTCGCAGATCGCTCCCAGTTGGTGAGGGCCCACCAATGACCGAACGACCTGGTCTGCTGATCTTCAGCAAGCGAGCACAGCAATCCGCCACTGCGGCCCGGCGGACAAAAGGGGAAGCGAGAAGGCCGCAGGCAAAAACGCCTGCATCGGCAGATAGAGCGTCGTCTTAGGAAACCGATGCTCTATCCCCTGAGCTACGAGGGCGCGAGTGGTCAGTGTAACGACCTGCGGGTCGACCCGCGTTGGCAGGGAGTGACCCACGTTGACCTGCGTTGACCCAGCCAGCCGCCCCGACCGACGACCACACGCCGACCACACCAGACAGGCGTAGCCACCATGATCGTTGACCCCGATTGACCCGAAGTAGCACGGATTGGCACGCGGTTACCTCCGCTGGAGAGTCTCCATCAGCGGTCAACCGGATCTACAGACGAACGAAGCAGCGGGTGACATCTCCTACCGTCAGCCAACGTTCTCGGCGAAACCTGTGCGGCCATGCCCACCGCTTCCTGGGCGGTAGCTTTCTACCGGCCTGCGGGCTCGTCGCGTTCACCGGTGCATGGGACTGGGCGGGAAGCGGTTGGCACATCGTTCGTCAGCCACATTCTCGGCGGACCACACCGAGCCATCACCGCTCCCCACCGGCCTACCTGCGCACCTACACGTGTGCTCGTCAGATGCCCGGTTGAGTTCGCGCGAACTGTTCGCAGATAACAACACTCCATCAAACCCCGGGCTTGACACATTCATTGTTGAATGACCCGATTCAGTCCGGGTTCGGGATGCCCACCTGACGGGTATGTTGGGCGACCTGCAAGGACCCCCAAATCAGCAGGAGAACAATTCCGACTCCGGCGGCTAAGCCCTTCTCTGCGAGATTGTAGATCAGGTTGTATTCCCAGGGAACGAGGCCAGGAGTACTGAAGGCAGCAACCAGGCTCATGGCAACCATCGAAGCGACCATAGTGGTCGTGACGGCATGGACGACAAGCATGGCGGAGAGTACGAGAAGCCAAGTGGAGAAGTATGAGTTCCGATCAACCGCCTGACTTAGGGTGAACGATGTCGCCCAAGGGACGATAGTTGCGGCACCAACTATGGCGAGCAACCAGAGGCACTGGGCCACGAGCAACACGCGCGAACGAACGGCCTCCAGTTCGGGGACGCGGCTCGCAGTGCTGTTCGCCAAGGCTGCCGCCGGCAGCAGCATGAAGACAACCGCGACGGTGTCCAGCGAAGAACTGCCCGGGGGGGCGAAGTACAGGCCTAGTGCGGACATGCTGAACCGAGACACCCCGCCGATGAGCGCCCAGACGGCGACGTATGCCAACACAGCCCGCAGCGTGACCCCGCGGGCTCCGGCAAAGGCACGCGTAAGCAAGAGGGGGGTTCGGAGTTCTATCGACGTTCTCACGCGGGTGGAAGCGCTCGGCACTTCGAGACCCTGTCCTGGTTCATCTTGATCCACATGGCTTGGTCCGTCGTTGAAAGGCTGGAGAAATGATCTAATGCCGCAGCCGTGACAGGGTCCCCCGCCGTCACGGAGCGGACGTCCAACTCTCCTGGGTAGTTGCTGCCATCGAGCGGCATGTTCTTGGTGGTTAGCCACCAGCCGTACAGTGTCACTGCCATACGTATCTGGTCCGTCATTCCGGTCTCGCCGCTCGCCGCGGCCTCCTGTTGACATGGCTTCAGGAACATGGCAGCACCAAAAGCCGCGTCGAGGGCAGCCGGATCGATCTGGTGCGCGGGAGAGGTGTTATGCTTAATGATCGGTACGAAGAGCACCTGGCTGGCCGGCGATTCAGCGCTCTGCTGCAGCTGGGATTGCCAATTTGGGTCCTCGTGGGGAACCACAGTGGTCGCGGCGAGGTCCATTCCCGGAATAGCGGCTGCACCTGTCCTGATCCTGCGGACGTACTCGTCGGCGACGTGCTCGTGGGCTCGATCGACACAGATGGTGGGCCTGCCGGAAAAACAAATTGCCCTATACTCAGCCGCATCTTCGAGACGGACGCCCGCAGTGAGTAGAACAGCAGATAGGCCGAAGCTTGCGACCAGTACGGCGATGAACGCGACACGGCCAGCAAGCATGGCACAGCAGAGCAATGAAACACCCACAGCTGCCCAGAACACCGCCCGGCCGAGCAGCAACTCCGCGGGCATGCGTAGATAAGTGCGATCTACTTGATCAGACAGCGATATATCGGAAAAAAGGATACTTCCACCATAAGCATCGCCGTAAACGAGAAGCATGTAGAGAACGTAAGGGACGACAGCCGCTGAGATTGGCGCGATCCGTGCCGGAATCACACGGCCGACAGCGCTGCCAAGGCCGATCGCCAGGAGCACGGAGGCAGCAGTGGTCGCCACCTCAAGCAGGTTGAGATGGCCGTGTGTTGCTTGTGGCCTGGTGGTTGACACCATATATGCGAGCACTACGGTGTACCCGCTCAGGCTGCCGAGTGCGACAGCAAGCAACGAGGCCCGGTAAACCCGAAAGCGGGATCGCGACGACGTTTGAATGAGGTCTTCATAGTGGTGTCGCCGGGCGGAGGCCACGAGCCAGGCAGCCGCTGCGGACACGATGCAGCAGCCCCACACCGTCGTCCAGTTCAGAGCTGCGCTGGTGCTGGCCCAGTGTCCGGCCCATCGCTCCGACTTGCCTGCCACAACGATGATGCCCTGTAGTGCGGTGAAGGCGGCAACTGCAGTTCCGAGGAGAAGGTCCGCCGAGTTCGACCTGCCAGGAGCAACACTCCTCATGATTCCTGACCGATCAGCGCCTGAAAACCAGCGCGCAATGCGCCGAGGCCGACCTCACCGTCGGCTTGTCGCACCAATTCTGCCGGAGTTCCCGTCCAGCGAACCGCACCTTGATCGATGACTACAAGGTGCTCCGCCAATGCATCGACGTCTTCAAGCAGATGCGTCGCCACCACTACGACCTTTTCCTGGCGGACGTGCCGTACGAGCTCATGGAAGTTGTCGCGTTGCTCCGGGTCTAACCCGGCGGTGGGTTCATCCAAGATCAGTAGTTCTGGGTCGGCCACCATCGCCGCCGCCAGGCCGGCCCGTCGCAACTGGCCACCAGAAAGGGACTTAAGCGGCTCGCGAGATCGCTCGGTGAGGTCAACCAACTCGAGCACTACGCGGCTGCGCTCCGCAACGCGGCTGGACGGCACCTCCTTGAGCCAGGCCGCATACGCGATGAACTCATCCACCCTCATCCGAGGTGGAAAACCGAACGTCTGGGGAAGCCAGCCAACCCGACGCAGCACCCGCCGGGTCGACCCAGAGCCCCACTGGAACGGCTCGCCATCCAGGCGTACCTCGCCCGAGTCAGGCCGATTTGCACCAGCTAGAACGCGCATGAGCGTGGTCTTGCCAGCACCGTTTCTTCCAAGGAAAAGGTTCGCGCCGTAAGCCAGATCGAGGGACACATCAGCGAGAACCACCTTCCTCCCATAGCTGAACTTAATGTTCTTCACTTCCAGCACATCAACCCCGGAGCTAACTAAATCACTATGGCGAAAATCTTGCCGAAGGACCCGGCGGTTCAATTCTGTCGACACACCAGCCAATGGCAACGTTATCATATATCTCAGATTGCTATCTGACCTCTGCGCGCCGGCCGCGAAGTTTAATGCCACAAAACACGGACATCGGCGGCGCGGAAACTCGGCAACTTACTGCAGCCCTAAGCTAAGCTCATCACCAAGCCTCGCGCCACCGATCTACTCGACGGTGCCCTCAAGCCTCAAATCAGGGCCTAATCGTGGCAGACCACGAGCCACAGACATCGGGAAGATTGTTTACGTCTTTACATACCCGAGCCTTGACGCCCTCGAAGCTGCACGGCCACCCGCCGGTGATGGCGGAGATCGTTCCACCCCTGCTCGAACGCCTCAAACAACGCGTTCGTCGCCGGCCACCAGCCTGCGGTGAGCAGGTGTCCCTGCCCTTGCCGCCAGTTGAGTCCGAAGGCGAAGACCAGCCAGATGGCGGCCAGGCCCAGCAGCATCGGCCGGATCAGCGACCGCGAGGGCCAGGCACGCACCGACAGCTCCGCGTACTGGGCGGTCCACCAGGTCACGCACACGGACAGGAACATCAGCAGCAGGCCCGCCGGCTGCGCGGGCAGCAACCACCCGCTGCCCGCCGTTCGCGGCGTCAGCAGTTCACCGACGACCAGGCCGATCCCCAGCCACAGCCCGGGTACCAGCCCGGAGGAGACGGGCTGAGCGATGGTCACGGCGTACGCAACGGCCCGCCGGATGAGGACACCGGCGACCGTCACGATCAGGCCGGCGACGATCGCCGCCGGAGCGCTGCGTCCGGTGCTGGTCTCGGCCACCCCGGGCAGCTCGGCGGCGGCCAACATCGCCGTCGCACCGGTCAGGAAAAACGGGAGCCCGGGCAGGCTGAACAGTTGACGCGGGTCGGTCGCCGACTCCGATCGCTGCTGCCAGGTCGGATGGGTGTGCAGCAGCCGGGCGGACCGCCGCCAGCTGTTCCCGGGTCAGCGGCGGCAGTTTCCGGACCGTCAACTGCCCTCGGATCCACAGATCACCCCACGTCAGCACGGCCGGCGTCGGCCGATGCGTCGCCCGACGATGTCGACGCAGGCCAGGATCCGGTGCCCCGTCGACTCGTCGTGGCAGCCGACATGGGCCTTCACCGCCGGGCCCCGCCGGTCAGGTCGTCCTCGCACCGGATACCCCACTGGGGTATATGGTGGCAGGGGACGGGGAGAGGGACGGGGGGTGATGGAGGCCGGTATGGACCGTCATGGGGAGCCGGGAGCGGCGGCAGGCGAGCGACCCGACTCCGAACCCGGCCGGCGGCGGGAGCACGCCAGGCACACCGACATCGACCACCGGCAGCACGGGGAACGCGCACCGCACAGCGAACACGCACCGCACGGGGGGCACGACAAGCATGCGGGGCACGATCCGGAGGTGTTCCGGCGCAAGTTCTGGCTGAGCCTGATCCTGACCGTACCCATCGTGGTCACCAGTCACATGGTGATGGCCTGGTTCGGCTACCGGCTGGACTTCCCGGGGATCGACCTGGTGGGGCCGGTACTCGGCACGGTGGTCTTCGGGTACGGCGGGTGGCCGTTCCTCCAGGGCGCGGTACGCGAGGTCGCCGACCGCGCTCCCGGCATGATGTTGCTGATCGCGATGGCGATCACGGTGGCCTACCTGGCGTCGCTGGCCACCGCGTTCGGCGCGTTCGACCTGGACTTCTGGTGGGAACTCGCCGCCCTGGTGACCATCATGCTGCTCGGCCACTGGCAGGAGATGAAGGCGATCGGCCAGGCCCGTGGGGCCCTGTCGGCGCTGGCGGCGCTGTTGCCCGACGACGCGGAACGGTTGGCTGCCGACGGCCGACCGGAGCGGGTCTCCGTGGCGGAGTTGGCCGTCGGTGACACGGTCCTGGTACGCCCGGGTGGGCGGGTGCCGGCGGACGGGCAGATCGTCGACGGCCAGGCCGAGTTGGACGAGTCGATGATCACGGGCGAGTCGAGGCCGGTGCCGCGTACGACCGGCGACCGGGTAGTGGCCGGCACGGTGGCCACCGATGCGGCGCTGCGGGTCCGGATCGACGCGGTCGGCGACGACACCGCGCTGGCCGGGATCCAGCGCCTGGTGGCACAGGCGCAGCGGTCCAGCGGTCGGGCGCAGGTGCTGGCCGACCGGTTCGCCGCCGGGCTGTTCTACATCGCCACCGCCACCGCCGTGGTCACGCTCGTGGTGTGGACGGTGCTCGGCAACCTCGGCGAGGCGGTGGTCCGGACCGTGACGGTGTTGGTCATCGCCTGCCCGCACGCCCTCGGTCTCGCCATCCCACTGGTGATCGCGCTGTCCACGGCGGTGGCCGCCAAGGGCGGCATCCTGGTCAAGGACCGGCTGGCGCTGGAGCGGATGCGCACCGTCGACACGGTGCTGTTCGACAAGACGGGGACACTGACCCGGGGCGAACACGTCGTGACCGACGTCGCCGCAGCCTCGCCTGACGGGGCCGGGTCGACGGCGCCCGACCTTGGCGGCGAGGGCACGGGCAGTGTGGGCGGCCCGACGGTGGCCGCCAGCGCGGTGCTGGCCGTCGCGGCGGCGGTGGAGGCCGACAGCGAGCATCCGCTGGCCCGGGCGATCGTGGCCGCCGCCGAACGGGGGGACCGGCGGACTGCGACGGGGTTCCAGTCGTTGACCGGCCGTGGCGTCCGGGCCGAGGTCGACGGGGTCAGCTACGCCGTGGGTGGTCCGGCGCTGCTGCGCCAGTTCGACGTCACCGTTCCCGACGATCTCGCGCGACGGCAGGACGACTGGACCCGTCGGGGCGCCGCAGTGCTGCACCTGCTGCGGTTGCACGGCGACCGGGGCGAGGTGGTCGGAGCGCTCGCGCTGGAGGACGAGGTACGGCCGGAGGCCCGGCAGGCCATCGCCGAACTGCGCCGGCAGGGCATCCGCAAGATCGTGATGATCACCGGTGACGCCCGTCCGGTCGCCGAGGCGGTCGCCGCGGACCTGGGCTTCCGGCCGGGTGAGGACGAGGTGTTCGCGGAGGTGCTGCCGGCGGACAAGGACGACACGGTGGCGCAGCTGCAACGCCGGGGACTACGAGTGGCGATGGTGGGCGACGGGGTCAACGACGCCCCGGCGTTGGCCCGCGCGAACGTCGGCATCGCCATCGGTGCCGGCACCGACGTGGCGATCGAATCTGCCGGGGTGGTGCTCGCCTCATCCGATCCGCGGGGCGTGACCGGGGTGATCCGGCTGTCCCGGGCGGCGTACCGGAAGATGCTGCAGAACCTGGCCTGGGCGGCGGGCTACAACGTGGTCGCGCTGCCGCTGGCGGCCGGGGTGCTGGCCTGGGCCGGGGTGACGCTGAGCCCGGCGGTCGGCGCAGTGCTGATGTCGGCCTCGACGATCGTGGTGGCGCTCAACGCGCAGCTGCTGCGCCGGGTCCGGCTGCGGCCGTGACACCCGCCGATCGCCGGGCAGCGAGCTGCCGGAACGTGTCCGTGCCGGTCGGCGCCGGGCAGCGAGCTACCGGAACGTGTCCGTGCCGGCCGGCGCCGGGCAGCGAGCTACCGGAACGTGTCCGTGCCGGCCGGCGCCGGGCAGCGAGCTGCCGGAACGTGTTCGTGCCGGTCCGCGGGCGGCGTCCGGACGATGGTCCGGTATCAGCCGGGTGCGGCCGGGTAGGCGCGGGTCTCGGCGGCCTTGACCGCCGCCCACACCGGCTGGCCGGGGGCCAGTCTCAGCTGGGTGGCGGCGGCCGGGGTGACGTCGGCGGCCACCTCGATCGGGCCGACGAGTTGGATCCGCAGGTTGTCGCCGTGCTGCTGGATGCCGGTGATGGTGGCCGGCCAGGTGTTGCGCGGGCTGCCGTCGGGGCGGCGCGGGTGCAGCGCGACGGCCGACGGCGGGAAGGCCACGAAGACCTCCCCCTCGTGGTGGTCGCCGGTGGTCAGCTCGAACCCGTCGCCGAGCCGGACCCGGTGCCCGTCGGCGTACCCCCGGTAGAGGTTGAGCCCGACCAGCCGGGCGACGTAGTCGGTGCGGGGTCGGGCGGTGATGGTGGCGGCGTCGCCCTCCTGGACCACCCGGCCGTGTTCGATGACGACCAGCCGGTCGGCGAGCACCAGGGCGTCGAGCGGGTCGTGGGTGACCAGCAGGGCGGCCCCGGCGTGGGCGGCGAGGTGCCGCTGGAGTTGGGCACGGGTGTCGAGGCGGGTGCGGGCGTCCAGGGCGGCCAGTGGTTCGTCGAGCAGCAGCAGGGCCGGTTCGACGGCCAGGGCACGGGCGAGGGCGACCCGCTGGGCCTGCCCGCCGGAGAGCTCCCGGGGCTTGCGGCGGGCGTGTTCGGCCAGCCCCATCCGGGTCAGCCAGTCGGCGGCCAGGTCTCGGGCCTGACGCCGGTCGAGGCCGTGCCGGCGGGGGCCGAAGGCGACGTTGTCGAGGGCGCTGAGATGCGGGAAGAGCAGGTAGTCCTGGAACACCACGCCGATCGGGCGGCGCTCGGGCGGGGTCCAGGTGCGGCGGACGGGGTGGTCGAGATCGCGGCCGGCCAGGGTGAGGTGCCCGGCGGAGAGTGGCAGCAGCCCGGCGAGGGTACGCAGGGCGGTGGTCTTGCCGGCTCCGTTGGGCCCGAGCAGCGCGACGACCTCACCGGGGGCGATGGTCAACGGCAGGTCGAGCCGGAAGCTGTCCCGGTCCACCACCAGGTGGGCGTCGAGCAGGCGCGGACCGGCAGCCGGTACGGACTGCCCGAGGGATGCGGGTCGCCCGGTGGTCATGGTGCGCTGGCCCAGCGGTCGCGGAGGCCAGCCAGGATCACGACGGAGACGGTGAGCAGGATGAGACTGAGCACGATCGCGGCTTCCAGGTCGGTTTCCAGGGCGAGGTAGACGGCCACCGGCATGGTCTGGGTCCGGCCGGGATAGTTGCCGGCGAAGGTGATGGTGGCGCCGAACTCGCCGAGGGCGCGGGCCCAACCGAGCACCGCCCCGGCGGCGATGCCGGGTGCCACCAGGGGCAGTGTGACGTGGGTGAAGGTGGTCCACCGGCCGGCACCGAGGGTGGCGGCAGCCTCCTCGTAGCGGGTGTCGGCACCGCGCAGTGCCCCCTCCACCGCGATGATCAGGAACGGCATGGCGACGAACGCCTGGGCCAGCACGACGGCGGTGGTGGTGAACGGCACGGTGACGCCGAACGTGCTGTCGAGCCAGGAGCCGACCAGCCCCCGGCGCCCGAAGACCAGCAGCAGGGCCAATCCGCCGACCACCGGTGGCAGCACCAGCGGGACCGTGACCAGGGCACGGACCAGCTGCCGGCCGGGGAACTGGACGCGGGCCAGCAGCCAGGCCAGGGGTACGCCGAGCAGCAGGCAGAGCAGGGTGGCGAGGGTGGCGGTCTGCACCGACAGCCGCAACGCGGTGAGTACGCCGGGCTCGGTGAGCCGCTGCGGCAGGGTCGCCCAGGGGGTACGGACGAGCAGCCCGGCCAGCGGCAGCACCAGGAAGAGCAGGCCGAGTATGGCCGGGACCAGCAACGCGACCGGTGTCCGGCCGGTCCGTCTGGTGCCGCGCGGCGCGACGGTCGGGGTCGGCCGCGCTCGCGCGGTGCCGCCGGCCACGGGCTACGGCACCTGGAAGCCGGCCGCGGTGAGCACGGCGCGGCCGGTGTCGGAGTTGACGTGGTCGACGAAGGCGCGGGCGGCGGCTGGGTGGTCGGCGTCCTTCAGTACCACGATCGGGTAGTCGTTGACCGCGCCGGTCGATTCGGGGAACTCGATGCCGTCCACGTCGTCGGCGGCGGCCCGGACGTCGGTGCGGTAGACCAGCGCGGCATCCACCTCGCCGAGCCGCACCTTGTTCAGCGCCGCCCGCACGTCCTGCTCCAGGGTGACCGGAGTGAGGGCGACACCGGCGGCGTCCAGAGCCTTGCGCGCCGCCGCCCCGCAGGGCACCTGCTCCGCGCAGACGGCGACCTTCGCGTCGGGCTTGGTGAGGTCGCTCAGCGCGGTCACCCCGTCCGGGTTGCCCCTGGGCACGGCGATGACGAGTTGGTTGCGGGCGAAGGTGACCGGCTCGCCGTCGCTGTTGCCGGCGTCCACGACGGTGGCCATGTTCGCCGGTGCGGCGGCGGCGAACACGTCGGCGGGTGCCCCCTGGTTGATCTGGGCCGCCAGGGCGGAACTACCCGCGAAGTTGAATGTCACCCGCACCCCCTGGGCGGCCTCGAAGTCCTGGCCGAGGCGGGTGAACGACTCCCGCAGCGAGGCGGCGGCGAACACGGTCAGCTCGCCGCCGTTCCCGGCGCCGGTGGCCGCCGGGTCGGCCCGGTCGTCGGCGCAGCCCGTCACGACCAGCAGGGCGAGCGCGGTCAGCGCGGTACGCAGCCGGGTTCTCGTCACGGGGTGGCCCTCCCTCGACTTCCGGCGGTCACGGCGGGGCGTTCCACCACGACCGTGGTCGACTTGATCACCGCTACCGCTACCGTTCCGACTTCCAGGCCGAGCTGGTCGACCGCCTCCCGGCTCATCAGCGACACCAGCCGGAACGGGCCGGCCTGGATGTCCACCTGAGCCATCACGGCGTCCTTGACCACGGCGGTCACGATGCCGCGCAGCCGGTTGCGGGCCGAGGACTCCTCCGCCCGGCCGTCCGGGTCGGCCGCCTGCGCCCGGACGAAGGCAGCGAGGTCGACGCCGTCGATCAACCGGTGTCCCTGCTCGTCACGGGTCGCGGCGAGCCGGCCGCCGTCCACCCAGCGCCGCATCGTGTCCACGCTGACGCCGAGCAACTCGGCGGCCTCGCCCATCCGGAACATCGCCACAGCGACCATCGTAGATCGCCGCGGCCGCGAGGGGAACACGGTCAGGAGAACCGCATCTGCGGTCGATGAAACCTTCTGATGACCGCATCTGCCGATTCCGACGGCAGGCCGGGCACGGGTGACGGGAGTTACCGGGGTCGGCGGAACTCACGGATGGGTGCGGGCGACCAATCTGGTGATGTCGAACGTCGAGAGGAAACCCATGTCCAGCAGTTCACCCCGCCGGCTCGTGCGCCCGGCCGTCCTGATCACCGGGGTTCTCCTCGCCGGCCTGGTCAGCGGCTGCGGTTCTACCGACGACGGCTCGACCGCCGCGCCCACCCCGTCGGTCACCGCCACCCCGTCGACCCCGACCGGGGTCGAGGACGGCGTGCTGACCGTCCAGGACCCGTGGGTCAAGGCGGCCGACGAGGGGATGACCGGGGCGTTCGCCACGCTGGTGAACAACACCGACGCCGACGTCACCATCACCGCCGTCACCTCGGCCGTCTCCCCGATGGAACTGCACGAGATGGCCATGCAGGACGGGAAGATGGTCATGCGGGCCAAGGAGGGCGGCGTGGTGATCAAGGCCCGCGGCGAGCACCGGCTGGAGCCCGGCGGCGACCACCTGATGCTGATGAACCTCGCCCAGCCGGTACGCGCCGGTGACGAGCTGAGCTTCACCCTCACCTTCGCCGACGGCCGTACCCAGACGTTCACCGCCGTGGCCAAGCCGTTCACCGGCGCCCAGGAGAGCTACGCCCCGGGGCACGGCGAGCCGATGCCCGGCATGTCGACCAGCCCGAGCCCGGCGTCGTGACCTCGTCCGACCGGCCGGTCAGCCGGCGCCGGCTGCTCACCGGCGGCGCGCTGGCCGCCGGCGGCACGGTGGTCGGCGCCGCCGCCGTCGCCGCCAGCACCCGCGACGCCGCCCGGCCGGCGCCCGCGCCGGAGCAGGTGCCGGTGGCCGCGACCGTCGGCGCGGCGACCGAGCCGTTCCACGGCGTACGCCAGTCCGGGATCGTCACCGAGCCGCAGGCGCACGCGGCGTTCGTCGCGTTCACCCTGCGCCCGGGTACCGACCGGGCCGCGCTCGGCCGGATGCTGCGCCTGCTCTCCGACGACGCCGCCCGGCTTACCCAGGGCCGCCCCGCGCTGGCCGACACCGAACCGGAACTGGGTCTGCTGCCGGCCCGGCTGACCGTCACCTTCGGCTTCGGCCCTGGTCTGTTCACCGCCGCCGGCCTCGACGAACGCCGCCCGCCGTCGGTGGCCGAGCTGCCCGCGTTCCCGATCGACCGGCTGCAACCTCGATGGTCCGGCGGGGATCTGCTGGTGCAGATCTGCGCCGACGACCCGATCACGGTCGCCCACACCCAGCGGGTCCTGGTCAAGGACAGTCGTCCGTTCGCCACCGTCCGCTGGGTGCAGCAGGGCTTCCGGCGGGCCGCCGGTGCCGAACCGGGCCGGACCCAGCGCAACCTCTTCGGCCAGCTCGACGGCACCGCCAACCCGAAGCCGGGCGCACCGGTGGAGACCGCGGTGTGGATCCCGGACGGGCCGGACTGGCTCCGCCACGGCAGCACCCTGGTGGTCCGGCGGATCAGCATGGACCTGGAGACCTGGGATCTGCTCGGTCGCACCGACCGCGAGTTCAGCGTCGGACGACGGCTGGACAGCGGCGCCCCGCTGACCGGCACCGCGGAGCACGACGAGCCCGACTTCGCCGCCCTCGGCCCCGACGGGTTGACCGTGATCCCGGACTTCTCCCACCTCACCCGGGCCCACGTCAGCGACGACCGGTTCCGGATCCTGCGCCGCCCCTACAACTACGACGGGGTGCCGGCCGCCGACGGTACCGCCGACAGTGGGCTGATCTTCGCCGCCTACCAGGCGGACGTCGAGAAACAGTTCCTGCCCATCCAGCGGCGCCTCGCCGAACGGGACCTGCTCAACGAGTGGACCACCCCGATCGGCTCCGCCGTCTTCGCCATCCCGCCCGGCTGCCCCGAAGACGGCTGGGTCGGCCAGCAGTTGCTCGACTGAGGAGGAGAATCGACCTCATGCGTACCCGACTTCGACACCTGTCCGCCCTCGGCCTGGTCACCGCCCTGCTGGCCGCCACGGCCCTGCTCGTCGGGCCGGTCTCCCCCGCGTACGCGCACAACGTGCTGCGCAAGGCCACCCCCGCCCAGGACGCCGAGCTGACCAAGGCACCCACCAAGGTGACCCTGGACTTCCTGCAGAAGCTGAACCCCAACTTCACCACCGTCACCGTCAGCGACGCCGCCAAGGAGCCGGTGGCCACCAGCGAGCCGGAGGTGGACGGCACCAAGGCCAGCGTCACCGTCGACTCGACGCTGCCGAACGGCGTGTACACGGTCGCGTACCGGGTGGTCTCCCAGGACGGGCACCCGGTGCAGGGGTCGTACGAGTTCACCGTCGCCGACCCGACCGCCACCGCCGAACCCAGCCCGAGCCCGAGTCCGGAGGCGAGCGAGCCGGCGCAGAGCCCGTCGCCGACCGCCGAGCAGACCTCCACGGCGGCGACCGCGAGTCCCGCCGCGAGCGGCTCGTCCGGTGGCGGCGGTGGCATGGTCGCGCTGCTGGTCGGCGCCGTGGTGCTGGCCGCCCTGGTGGTCGGCGCGGTGGTGGTCCTGCTGCGGCGACGCCAGGCCGGCGGCAACGCCGCATCGTGACCGACGGCGGGGGCCGGTGCCGACCGTGCGGCGCGCCCGGTCGGCGCCGGCCCCCGCCGTGCCCCAGCCGGTGCCGGCCGCGCGCCAGGCCCGGGCTCAGCGCAGCAGGACCGGCCCGGCGTCGATCCGGATCCGGAACAGGGCGTACGGCTTACGACGCAGGTCCTTGCCGCCGTGGTACCCGGCCTGCCGGTGCAGCTGGTTGGCGGTGACGTAGAGGTACCCGTCGACCGCCACCGACATGGTGTCGGGCCAGAGCAGCCGGGGGTCGTGGGCCACCGTCTCGTACCCGCCGTCCGGGTGGCGCCGTAGCACCGCGTTCTGTTCGTACGCGGTGAGGTAGATCCGGCCCGCGTCGTCGCTCTCCAGCCCGTCGGACCCGCTGCCCTTGTCGCCCTCGTGGACCACCGTCGCGGCCACCTCGTCGTCACCGACCGACAGGTCGACCAGGGCGTCGGTGGCGACGCTGTACCACTGGCGGGAGGCCAGTGCGCAGTAGTACAGCCGGGCGCCGTCGGCGGAGATGGCGATGCCGTCGGAGCCGACCGTCACCGGCCGCGGCGCCGCGTCGGGCAGGTGTTGCCGGAACGGCCTCCCCTCCACCAGCGGCCGGAAGGTGGACAGCGGCTCCGCCTTGGTGGACGGGTGGTCGTGCAGCCGGCGCCAGGACGCTCCGGTGGCCAGGTCGATCACCACGATCCCGTTCGGTCCGGCGACCGCCGAGTCGGTCACGTACGCGATCCCGGCCTCCCCGCGTCGCAGGTCGAACCGCACGTCGTTGAGGTACGTGGTGGGCAGCGCCACGTCCGGCGGAAAGGTGATCACCTGCGCCACCGTGTCGGTGGCCAGGTCGATTCGGACGAGTTTGGGGCCACCGGGGCTGGTCGGCTGGAAGCTCGGGCTGCCGGTGTCGAGTGCCCAGAGCCGGTCGGCCGGATCGACCACCACGCTCTGCACCGAGACGAACGCCTCCGGGTCGTCGTCGCTGCCCTGCTGGTTCCACCGCTCGTCCGGGAACGGCACCTCCCGGCCGTCCCGCAGCTCCGCGACGGTGGCCGGCACCTCGTCGCCCCACCGGGGATAGTTGACGAAGATCCGGCCGGTGTGCGAGACGCTCACCCCGGTCGGCATCGATCCGGTGAACGCGTGGACGAGTTCCAGCTCGCCGACGGGCTCGTCCGACACCGGTTCACTCATGCGCGACTCCTGCCTCTCGGGTGCGGGTTGCCGTTCCCGAGCGGCAGCGGGACAAACACCACGGTTTGGCCCCCCGCCGCCGCTCGGGACCGCCCACCCGGTGCGCGCCGTATGCGGCAGGTGACGGCGCTATCCTCGGCACCGGTGAGGAGGTGACCGTGCGGCCCGACCGCCCGCCCGTCGATCCGGACGTCGATCTCCACGTTCCGCGTCAGCGCGCCGAGCTGCGTACCGGCACCGCCAGCCTGCTCGCCGCGGTCGCCGCCGGTGGAGTCGTCGGCGGGCTGGCCCGGCACGGGCTCACCGCGGCCTGGCCGTCCCCGCCCCGGGGCTTCCCGTGGGCCACCTTCGTCGTGAACGTCTCCGGTTGCCTGTTGATCGGCGTACTGATGGTGCTGGTCACCGAGGTGTGGACGGCGCACCGGCTGGTCCGCCCCTTCCTCGGTACCGGCGTGCTCGGCGGCTACACCACGTTCTCCACGTACGCCGTCCAGGTGCAGCAGGCGGTCGACGCCGGTGCGGTCCGGACCGGCCTGCTCTACCTCGCCGGCACCCTGGTCGCGGCGCTGGCCGCGGTCGGGGCCGGGATGGCGGTGACCCGGTGGCTCACCGCCGGTCGCCGGTCACCGGTCGGCGGCAGCGGATGACCCTGCTGCTGGTCGCGCTCGGTGCCGCCGTCGGCGCGCCACTGCGTTACCTGGTCGACCGGGCCGTGCAGAACCGCCACGAAGGCGACTTGCCGTGGGGCACGCTGGTGGTCAACGTCACCGGCTGCCTGCTGCTCGGCTTCCTGGTCGGCGGTGCCGCCGAGGGGGCGCTGTCGGGTTCGCTGGTCGCCCTGCTCGGCACCGGCCTGTGCGGCGCGCTGACCACCTACTCGACCTTCGGCTACGAGACCGTCCGCCTCTTCACCACCGGCCTGCGGCTCGGTGCCCTGCTCAACGTGACGGCCAGCGTCGCCGCCGGGCTGGGCGCCGGGTACGCCGGGGTGGCGGTGGCACAGGCACTCTGGGGCTGAGGGCCGGAGTAGCCGGGCCGCCCACCGGGTAGTAGTGGATCTTCGGAACGGCCGACGTCCCCGGGAGGTGATCGGATGACCGCGGCGTTGCAGCAGCTCGTCGAGCGCAACGACCTCGACCTGATCCGCCGGTGGTTGGACGACCAACCGGCGCACGAGATCGCCGACGCGCTGGCCCGGCTCGACGGGGTGACCGCCGGAGTGCCGTTCCGGCTGCTCGACAAGGACCGCGCCCTCGCCGTCTTCGAGGAGCTGGACCCGATCGACCAGCAGAGCATGCTGGTGGGGCTGCGCGACCAGGCGTTCCACGAGCTGGTCGAGGAGCTGGACCCGGACGATCGGGCCCGGATGATCACCGAGGCGCCGGCCAAGGTGGCCCGGCGCGTGCTGGCCGGGTTGTCGCCGCACGAACGGCAGATGACCGCCGAACTGCTGGGCTACCCGCCGGGATCGGTGGGGCAGATCATGACGCCGGAGGTGGTCGCGCTACCCCGGCAGGTCACCGCCGCACAGGCCCTCGATCTGGTCCGGCGTGAGGGCGCCGACGCCGAGACGGTGTACGTGCTGCCGGTGGTCGACGCCGGCCGCTGCCTGGTCGGCGTGGTGGAACTGCGGGATCTGGTGCTGAGTCGCGCCGAGGCGCCACTGGCCGAACTGGTCGACACCGGCGTACCCCGGGTTCGGGCGACCGACCCGGCGGAGGACGCCGCCCGGCTGATGCGGGAGACCAACACCCTCGCGCTGCCCGTCGTCGACAGCGAGGACCGCCTCGTGGGTCTGCTCACCATCGACGACGCCGTGGAGATCATCGAGGCGGCGGACACCGAGGACGTGGCCCGCCAGGCCGGCACCGCGCCGTGGCCGGGTCACTACATGGCCGTCAGCGTCTGGCGACTGGCCCGCTCCCGCGCCCCCTGGCTGCTGCTGCTCATCGTCGCCTCGGTGCTCACCGTGAACGTGCTGCAGGTCTTCGAGGCCACCCTGACGCAGGTGACCGCGCTGGCGCTGTTCATCCCGTTGCTGGTGGGCACCGGCGGCAACGCCGGTGCGCAGGCCACCACCTCGGCCGTCCGCGCCCTCGCGCTCGGCGAACTGCGCGGCTCGGACCTGCCGGCGGTGATCTGGCGGGAGTCCCGGGTCGGCCTGCTGCTCGGCGGGCTGCTGGCGCTGGTCGGCCTGGTCGTCGGCGCGGTGGTGGTCGGCGGCCAGGTCGCCCTGGTCGTCGGGGTGTCCCTGGTGATGATCTGCGCCTGGGCCGCCACCGTCGGCGCCACCATGCCCCTGCTGGCGAAGCGGCTACGCATCGACCCGGCCGTGGTGTCGGCGCCGATGGTGACCACCCTGGTCGACGCCACCGGGCTGATCATCTACTTCGCCGTCGCGCACGTGGTGCTGTCCCTCTGATCCGAGCCGATCACCCCGCCGGCACCCGGTCATCGGCCCGCCGCGGCCCGGCGGACCAGCCGGCGGGCCTCGTCACCGGGCACCCCGGTGGCGCGCAGCATGTCGTTGGCGATGGTCCGCAGCTGGGACACCACGATGGTGCCGGAGAAGCCGATCTGCTGCCGGCACGCCTCACCCGCCTCCCGGACGGCCCGCAGCACCCGTTCCCGGGCCCGCTGCGGATCCCGCATCGCCAGGAACTCCTGGTGCAGCAGGCGCACCCCCTGGCCGAAGTGTTCGACCGCGGCGGGCAGGTCGGCGGGGACCGGCTCGTGGTCGCGCAGCGCGGTGGCGGCCCGCCGGACCAGCGTACGGCTGTTGCGGAAGGCCCGGTCCAGGTGCACCGCCCCGGCCCGGTACGCGGCCAGCGCCCGGCGCCGACGCCAGCGCAGCGGCGAGAACCGGACCACCTCCTCGGCCGCGGTCACCACCTCCCGGATCTGCCGCAGCTCGGACTCGGAGTCGCGCATGTCGGCGAGTACCTGCTCCACCTGACGGGCGTCACCACGGGCCAGTCCCTCCGCCGCCGAGGTCATCTGCCGGGCGAACGTGTCCAACGCCGGACCGGCGACCCGGCGCACGCTACGGGTCGGGTTCATCGGGGCGAGCAGCAGCACCACCACCAGGCCGGTCACGCCGCCGACCAGGGCGTTGACCGTCCGGGGCAGGTTGATGTCCGGGGTGTTCGGGGTGAGGGTGGCGATCAGCACCGCCGTACCGCCGGCCTGGCTCACCAACGCACCGGTGCCGCGTACGGCCACCGCCACCAGCAGCGCCCCGAACACGATCACGAACGTCTGCCAGGGGCCGGTGCCGATCGTCTCCACCAGCAGGTCGGCGACCAGGATGCCGAGCACCACCCCGATGACCAGCTCGACGGTACGGTGCGCGCGGCGACCGATCGCCGCGGCGATCACACCGACGGCGGCGGCCGGGGCGAAGGTCGGCTCCGGGTTGCCGAGCACCTGGTTGGCGAGCAGCCAGGCCAGCGTGGCGGCCAGCCCGCCCTGCACGGCCAGCAGCAGGTACTGCTGCAATCGGCGGTAGGTGCGCCAACCGGCGTTGCGGGCGTGGCCGCGCAGCCTGTCCACCGAGATCCGCATGGCGCGGGGTACCCGGTGGGTCGGGTGCTACTCGGCGGGGTAGGCCATCGCACCGGCGAGCGCCACCATGCCCGGCCGCCGGGTGTCCTGGCGCAGGAACTGCACCACCACCGGCACCGGGGAGCGCAGCACGCAGCCGTACGGGCGGTCGAGGCGGACCGCCTCCGGGTCGATCAGGTCGTTGACCCGTACGTGCCGGATCCGTCGGGCACCGACCACGAGGCGGTACGGCCCGACCGGGTCGCTGTCCTCGTAGTAGAAGTCCACCGTCAGGTCGGCCGCGGCGTCCGTGGCGTTGAGCACGCACAGCTGGTCGAAGCTGGTGTACTCCGGTTCCGGGCTGGCCGCGCCGAACGGGATGCGCCCGCCCGGCACCACCCACACCCGTGCCCCCAACTGCGTCATCACGCCTCCCCCAACAGCCGGGCCAGGTCGGGGGTGAGGAACACCCCGTCCGGGTCGAGGCGACGCCGGGCGGCCTGGAAGTCGTCCCAGCGGGGCAGCAGCGGCCGCAGTTCGCGGGCCGTCAACCAGTGCTTCTTGCCCCAGTGCGGCCGGCCGCCGTAGTGCCGGAAGACCGACTCCATGTCGCGGAAGTACTCCTCGTACGGCAGGGAGGTGTTCTGCAGGCAGGCGATGGTGGTGGTGGGCCGGCCGTACGCGTTGCTCAGCCAGATGTCGTCCCCGGCGATGGTACGGACCAGCACCCGCCAGCCCACCGTACGGCGGTGCCGGTTCAGGATCCGTCGCCGCACCTCGGCGAAGCAGGCCGGGAACGCCTCCGAGGGAAGCATGTACTCGATCTCCTCGAAGCGCAGTTCCCGGTTCTGCGGGATGGTCCGGTGGGTCGGCCCGACCTCGATCTCCCGAAGCTCACCCGACGGGCTGGACTCCAGCATCTGCCGGGTCGCCCACATCTGGCCCTGCTGCTCCGCGTCCGCCCGGTTCATGGTCCGGACCTGGGTCAGGTCGCTGCGCGGATACCAGTAGAAGTCCATGTTGCGGTTGTTGTGCTGCAGCTCGGCCAGGTGGTCCAGGGTCCAGTCGACCGGCGCGCACCAGGAGCGGCGGCGTAGCTCGTAGCGGGGCTGCACGTCGAGGGTGAGCTGGGTGACCACCCCCAGTACGCCGAGCGAGAGCCGGGCGGCGGGCAGCAGTTCGGCGTTGCGCTCGGCCGAGATCTCCAGCGTCTCGCCGGTGCCGGTGACCAGCCGTACCCCGGCCACCTGCGTGGACAGGTTGCCGAAGCCGAGGCCGGTGCCGTGCGTACCGGTCGCGGTGGCCCCGGCGATCGACTGGTAGTCGACGTCGCCGAGGTTGTCCATCGCCAGGCCGGCGTCGTAGAGCCCCTCACCGAGCGCCTTGAGTCGGGTACCGCCCCAGACGGTGGCCAGCTCACCGGCCCGGTCGATCACTCCGGCCATCCGGTCCAGGCTGACCAGCGTGTCGTCGGTACGTACCAGCGGGCTCGACGAGTGCCCGGAACCGACCGGGCGCAGGGTGCCGCCGGACTCGCGGGCCCGCAGGATCAACTGCCGCACCTCGTCCTCGTCGGCGGGCTCGGCGAACCCGGCCGGGGTGAAGGAGACGCTGCCGGACCAGTTCACGAACGGACGGGACATCCGGCCCCCTCCTCTCCCCGACACGCGAGGCCGGCGCTTACCCCCGGTCCGACCGGGTACACGTTTCTCGACCGGTTGTGCGGGTACCTGTCCGATCTGGCGGTAGGCGCAAGGATCGCCCGGCCGGACCGCCACCAGCGCAGCCGACGACGGGAGACCCACGGTGCCGGCGTACGGCTTCCACGCCTCGCACGAACAGTTCCGCCCGAGTGAACTGCTGCGGTTGGCGGTGGCGGCGGAGCAGGCCGGCTTCGACCGAGCCATGTGCTCGGACCACTTCGCCCCGTTCGGCCCCGAGCAGGGCGAGTCGGGTTTCGCCTGGTCCTGGTTGGGCGCCGCGCTGGCCCGTACCGATCTGCCGTTCGGGGTGGTGAACGCGCCCGGACAGCGGTACCACCCGGCGCTCGTCGCGCAGGCCGCCGCGACCCTGGCGGAGATGTTCCCCGGCCGATTCTGGCTGGCCGTGGGGAGCGGGCAGGCGCTCAACGAACACGTCACCGGGGAACGCTGGCCGAGCAAACCGGAGCGCAACACCCGGCTCCGCGAATGCGTCGAGGTGATCCGGGCGCTCTTCGCCGGTGAGTGCGTCAGCCACCGTGGGCTGGTCACCGTCGACCGGGCCGTGCTGTGGACCCGCCCGGTCGAGCCACCACCGGTGTACGCGGCAGCCGTCACCCCGGCCACCGCAGGCTGGGCGGCCTCCTGGGCCGACGGCCTGATCACCGTCAACCAGCCCGTGCCGAAGGTCCGGGAGGTGATCGAGGCGTACCGGGGCGCGGGCGGCGGTGGCCCGGTGCTGTTGCAGGTACACGTGTCCTGGGCAGCCGACGAACCGGCCGCGCTGCGGCAGGCACACGAGCAGTGGCGTACCGCGATCCTGGGCAGCGACGCCGGTTGGGATCTCGCCCTGCCGGACGACCTGGCCGTGGCCACCGCCCACGTACGCCCCGAGGACATGCGCGAACACGTCCTGATCTCCAGCGATCCGGGCCGGCACGCCCAGTGGCTGCACGAGTACGCCGAACTGGGCGTGGACGAGTGCTACCTGCACCAGGTCGGCCGGGACCAGGACGCCTTCCTCGACACCTTCAGTACCCACGTCCTACCGGAGCTGCGATGAACTATCCCCCGATCGACTCGTACGCCTTCCTCTCCGACACCCACACGGCCGCGCTGGTCGCCGACGACGGCGCGGTCGAGTGGTTCTGCGTGCCGCACTTCGCCGGCGACGCGGTCTTCGCCCGCCTGCTGGATCGTCGCGTCGGCGGGTTCCTCGAACTGTCCGTCGCGGGTGGTGGCCGACCGGCCCGCCGGTACCTGCCGGACACCCTGGTCCTGGAGAGCCGGTGGGTGACCCCGGGCGGCACGGCGGTCGTCCACGACTTCCTGGCGGTGGCGCCCGGCGACGAGGCCCAGCCGTTGCGCGCGGACAAGATCCTGGTCCGCCGGGTGACGGTCGAACAGGGCACGATCCGGCTGTCCGCCCGGGTGGTGCCCCGGGTCGGGTACGGCGCCCGGGAGGTCGCCTGGGAGCAGGCGGGCGGGCGGTGGCGGGCCACCGGCACCGACCTGTGGATCGGCTCCGACCTGCCCGGTGAGATGACCGGCGCACAGCTGCGCTTCGAGGCCGAGCTGGCCGCCGGTACGACGGTGGCACTGCTGGTCGGCTACGACGACGACGCCGACGCCGTCGACCCGGACGAGTTGCTGGCGCGTACCTGCCGGACCTGGCAGGAGTGGTCGGCGCGCAGCGACTACACCGGCTTCGGCGCCGACGCTGTCCGGCACAGCGCGCTGGTGCTGCGCGGGCTCGCCTTCGACGAGACCGGCGCGTTGATCGCCGCGCCCACCACCAGCCTGCCGGAGGAGATCGGCGGGGTCCGCAACTGGGACTACCGGTACGCCTGGCACCGCGACGCGGCGCTGCTGCTGCTCGCCCTGTTCCGGCTCGGTCACGCCGAGGAGGGCCGGCGGTACCTGCACTTCCTGCTCTCCGTCTGCACCGGTGACCTGCTCACCCCACTTGTCGACATCCTCGGCGGCACCGCCGACGAGGAGGAGCTGGACCACCTGGAGGGGTACGCCGGTTCCCGGCCGGTACGGATCGGCAACGAGGCCGCCGAACAGGTGCAGTTCGACACGTACGGGCACGTGCTGGACGCCGCGCTGGTGTACCAGGAACTCACCGGCGACCTGACCGACGACCAGTGGGCGTTGCTGCGCAAGCACGTGGACGTGATGGCCGACCGGTGGCACGAGCCGGACCACGGCATCTGGGAGATCCGCGGACCACGCCAGCACTATGTCAACGCGAAGGTGATGACCTGGGTCTGTCTGGACCGGGGGGTCCGGCTGGCGGAGCTGCTCGACGACCGGACGGCCGAGGTCGAGCGGTGGCGCACGGCCCGCGACGCGGTGCACGCCGAGGTCCTGGAACGCGGCTTCGACCCGCAGGTCGGCAGCTTCGTGATGACGTACGGGTCGACCGAGCTGGACGCCTCGCTGCTGCGCATCCCGTTGGTCGGTTTCCTGCCCGGCGACGACCCACGGATGCTCGCCACCATCGACCGGCTGCGCCAGGAACTGGAGATCGGCCCCGGCCTGCTGCAGCGGTACCGGGCCGACGACGGGCTACCCGGCAAGGAGGGTGCCTTCCTGCTCTGCTCGTTCGAGCTGGTGTCGGCGCTGGTGCTGGGCGGCCGGCGGGACGAGGCCCGGAAGGTCTTCGACCAGCTCGTCGGGTACGCCGGACCGCTCGGCCTGTACGCCGAACAGCTCGCCGCCTACGGCACCGCGCTGGGCAACTATCCGCAGGCCTTCACCCACCTCGCGCTGATCGAGGCGGCACTGAACCTGGACGACGCGGGCGATCGGGAGGCCCTCCACGCCTGGGCCGCCCGCGGCGGCCTCTAGCCCGGCTGGCCCGGCGGGGTGCCGGTCACGGGCGCGGGGTGTGTCGGTCACGGGCGCGGGGTGTCGGTCACAGGCGCGGGGTGTCGGTCACCGCACGGGGGTGTCGGTCACCGCACGGGGTGTCGGTCACCTGCCGGGAACCAGGTTGGGCTGGGAAGCGACTATCGGTACATGGGGTGCGAGCGGTGGCGGGAGATTCTTTCGGCCCAGTTGGATGGCGAGGCGACGCCGGACGAGGAACGGTCGGTCGGTCGTCATCTGGATGCCTGCGCGGGCTGCCGCGGCTGGCTGGACTCGGCGGCGACGGTGACCCGGCGATCCCGTACCCAGGTGGTGACCGGGCTGCCCGACCTGACCGATGCCATCCTCGCCGCGGCCCCGCCACCCCGCCGCCGACGTCGGCTCGCGTCGCTGCCCCAGCGGATCACCGCGGTCACCGGGCTGCGCTCCGCGCTCGGCCTGCTCGGCGCGGTGCAGTTGGTACTCGGCCTGGCCCAGATCGGGCGGGCCGAGGTGGCCCAGCACCTGCATGATTCCGGCCAGCACCTGTGGCACGAGTCGGCCGCCTGGAACGTCGCGGTCGGGGCCGGTTTCCTCTTCGTCGCACTGCGCCGCACCCGCCCCTCCGGGTTGCTGCCGATGCTCAGTGCCTTCGTGGCGACCCTCGTCCTACTGTCGGTCAACGACCTCGTCGCCTCCCAGGTAGCCGTGGAACGCCTGGTCAGCCACGGTTTCCTGGTGGTCGGCTACTTGATCACCCTGCTGCTGGCCCGTAGCCTGCGGCAGCCCGACGACCCGATCGACCGGCACCGCCCGGAACGGTCCCGGTGGCGGCTACGGCTCGACGAGACCGACGAGCCCGCGACCCTACGCCTGCTGCCGCCCTACTCGGCCCAGGCCCGCGAAGCCACCACCAGCCGCGCCGCCTGAGCACCCGTCCACCGCCCTGCTCACCCCTGCCCGCACTGCCCACACCCCTGCCCGCTCTGCCGCTCTGCCCACTCTGCGGCTCTGCCTCCCCCTACTCGGCGCTTGCGCGGCTGCCGGAGCCACCCGACCGCGCGCCCTGTACCGAAGTGGGCCGGAGGGTCGGCCAGGCCGGGAAGCGGAGTCAGCCGGGAAGCGGAGTCAGCCGGCAAGCGGAGTCAGCCGGCTGCGCCGGGGCGACCGCCGCGACGGTCGGTGAGCGACGGTCGCATCGCCGCGACCAGGTCCTCCCGGGCCCGGGCGACCCGGGACCTGATGGTGCCGACCGGGACGTCGCACACCTGGGCGGCTTCGGCGTACGACAGGCCGAGTAGTTGGGTGCTCACGAACGCCTCCCGACGGTCCGGGGCGAGGCCGTCGAGCAGCCCGAGCAACGCCACCTCCTCGTCGACTCCGGCGCGTACCCCGGCGGGGGTGGCCTCGGCGGCGGTCTGCCAGTCGGCGAGGTTCGCGGTGCGGGGTCGGACGGTGGCGGCCCGCACCTGGTCGACGGCGACCCGGCGGGCGATGGAGAGCAGCCAGGTGCGGGCGGTGGACCGGCCGGCGAACGACGGCAACGAGCGCCAGGCCCGCAGGTATGTCTCCTGGACCAGGTCGTCGACCTCACGCACACCGGGCAGGTGGGCCAGGAACCGCCGTACGTCGTGCTGGGTCGCGCGGACGAACGCCGCGGCGGCAGCCTGATCTCCCCGGCCCGCGTCGAACGCGTACCGGGTGATGTCGTCGGTCACCGCTGTCATCGACGTATTGGTCGGCCGCCGACCCGGATTGGTTCCCGCGTCGTTCCGACATCGACGTCGCCACGTTCCCGGGCGGCCCGGGGCAGCGCCGTAGACTGCGACGATGAGGCGCACAACGTGAGCGACCGGCCCGGACCGTACGGGCATGTGTGCCGGGCGTACGACGACCCCGCCGGTTTCGCGGCCGGCGCGGAGGAGTTCCTGCGCGCGGGTCTGGCCGCCGGTGAGCGGGTCTGGTACGTCGTCGCCGGCCCGGCCGAGCCGGTCCGGGAGCGGCTGCGCGGTGTCGACCTCTTCGCCCAGGCACTGCTGTCCGGTGCCGCCGAGGTCCGTGCCCTCGACGCGGCGTACACCACCGGCACGGTGATCGATCCCGCCGGCCAGGTGGCGGTGTACCGGGCGGCCACGCGCCGGGCCCTCGCCGCCGGCTACAGCGGACTACGGGTCGCCGCCAGCTGCACCGATCTGGTCCGCACGGCACCGCAGCGGGACGCGTTCGCCCGCTACGAGCAGCGGATCAACCGGATGATGCGCAGCGAGGCATTCCGGGCCATGTGCGGATACCACCGGCCGGCACTGGGTGACCAGGCGGTCGCCGAGCTGGCCTGCCTGCATCCGGGACACAACGTCGCCGGCCTGCGGTTCGGGTTGTACGCGACGGCCGCCGACGCCGGTCACGCCACGCTCGTCGGTGAACTCGACCCCGCCAACCACGAACTGTTCCGCATCGCCCTGGACCGGACGGAGCTACAGCCCGTCGACGGCGAGTTGGTGCTGGACGCGAGCGACCTACGCTTTCTCGACCACCGTACGCTGATCCACCTGAGTGAACACGCCCAGCAGCGCGACGCGCGGCTGGTGCTGCGGGGCTGCCGCGCCGGCACCGCCCGGCTCGCCGCCCTGCTGGACCTGCCCGCCCTGAACGTGGAGGTGACCCGGTGAGAACGGGTCCGGCCGCCGGACGATCCGGCTACTTCCACGAGGCCCTCTGCTACGCCTCCGACGACGAGTTGCTCGCCGTCACCGTGCCGTTCCTGCTCGGCGGGGTGGCGGCGGGTGAACCGACCTTCGTGGCGTTCGGCGAACGTACCGCCGGCCTGGTCCGCTCCGCGTTGCCGGCCGGGCACGGTATCGAGTTCCTGACCGGCGGTGACGTCTACGCCCGGCCGACCGCCGCCGTACGGATGTACCGCCAGCTCCTCGCCGACCTGGTGGCGGGCGGGGCGACCCAGATCCGGATCATCGGGGAGGTACCCCGGGTCGGGCTCGGGTCGACCTGGGACTGGTGGGCACGGTACGAGGCGGCGATCAACCGCGCGTACGACGACTGGCCGTTGTGGAGCATGTGCGCGTACGACACCCGGATCACGCCGGCCGCGGCGCTGGCGGACGTCGGCGCCACCCATCCGTGCTTCGCCCGGCCCGACGGACGGCACGTGCCCAGTCGCGGTTACCTCGGCCCGGAGTCCTTCCTGCGCCGGAATCCCCCGATGCCGGCCGACCCGATCCAGGCGGACCCACCGCTGGTCGAGCTGACCGACCCGACCGCCGCCCAGGCGCGGGCGGCGGTGCACCGGGTGGGCCAGGGAGGTCGGCTGTCGGAGGACGACCTCGACGACTTCGTGGTCGCGGTCAGCGAGACCGTGACCAACGCGCTACGGCACGGCTGCCCACCGGTGCGGCTGCGGCTGTGGGCGGCGCCGGAGCGCGTCGTGGCCACCGTCCGCGACGGGGGGCGTGGGCCGGCGGATCCGTACGCCGGTCTACTGCTGGCGGCTGACGGCAAACCCGGCGGGCTGGGTCTGTGGATCACCCACCAGTCCTGCAACCACGTCACCCAGCGCCGCGACGCCGAGGGCTTCACCCTGCGGCTCACCGCCGGCCGGCCGCCGGGCTGAACACGGACGAACCGCCGGGCGGCGAGGGCCGGCCCGGCGGTTCGAGTGCTGCGGAGGTCAGCTCCGGAACGCGTCCTTGATCTTCTCACCGGCCTGCTTGAAGTTGGCGCGGGTCTGGTCGGCGCGGCCCTCGGCCTCCAACCGTTCGTTGTCGGTAGCGCGGCCGACGCCCTCCTTGACCTTGCCGGTGGTGTTCTCGGTGCTGTTATTGAACTTGTCCTCGACACCCATGTCAGCCTCCCGGGGTTCGTTACGCGGGTACGTCGATTAGGTACCCAGCCGCGCACGGGCAAACCATTCCGGGTTCAGGAAACCGGGCGGAACCGGCGGAGTCGGAGACTGTTGGCCACCACGAAGACCGAGGAGAAGGCCATCGCCGCGCCGGCGATCATCGGGTTGAGTAGCCCGGCCGCGGCCAGTGGCAGCGCCGCCACGTTGTACGCGAACGCCCAGAACAGGTTGCCCTTGATCGTGCCGAGGGTGCGGCGGGCGAGCCGGATGGCGTCCACGGCGGCCAGCAGGTCGTCCCGGACCAGGGTCAGGTCGGACGCCTCGATCGCCACGTCCGTGCCGGTGCCCATGGCCAGTCCGAGGTCGGCCTGGGCGAGCGCGGCGGCGTCGTTCACCCCGTCGCCGACCATCGCCACCGCCCGCCCGTCGGCCTGTAGCCGGGAGACGACCTCGACCTTCTCCGCCGGCAGCACCTCCGCGATCACCTCGTCGATGCCCACCTCGGCGGCCACCGCCGCGGCGACGGTGGCGTTGTCGCCGGTGAGCAGGACCGGGGTCAGGCCCAGCGCGCGGAGCCGGCGTACCGCCTCCCGGCTGGTCGGCTTGACCTGGTCGGCCACCGCGAGCATGCCCCGGGCCCGGCCGTCCCAGCCGACCAGCACGGCCGTGCGACCCGCGGCCTCCGCGTCGGTCGCCGCCCGCGCCAGGTCGTCCGGTACGACGAGTCCCCGGTCGCGCAGCAGCCGGGGGCGGCCGAGCAGTACCTCGTGGCCGTCCACCGTGCCGGTCACGCCCAGCCCAGCGGCGTTGCCGAAGCCGGTGACCGGTGGCAGCTCGCCCAGTTCGGCGGCGGCGGCCACCACCGCCCGGGCGACCGGGTGCTCGGAGCCGGCCTCCAGCGCGGCGGCCCGCCGCAGCACCTCGGCACGCTGCTCGCCCGCGCCGGGTTGGACGTCGAGCAGGGTCATCCGGCCGGTGGTGACGGTGCCGGTCTTGTCCAGCACGACGGTGTCCACCCGTCGGGTGGACTCCAGGGCCTCGGGCCCCTTGATCAGGACGCCGAGTTGGGCGCCGCGCCCGGTGCCGACCAGCAACGCGGTCGGGGTGGCCAGGCCGAGGGCGCACGGGCAGGCGATGATCAGTACGGCCACCGCGGCGGTGAAGGCGGCGGTCGGTCCGGCGCCGGAGCCGAGCCACCAGCCGAGCGTGCCGACGGCCAGCGCGATGACGATCGGTACGAAGACCCCCGAGATGCGGTCGGCGAGCCGCTGGGCGGCGGCCTTGCCGGTCTGCGCCTGCTCGACCAGCCGGGCCATCTGGGCCAGTTGGGTGTCGGCGCCGACCCGGGTGGCGGTGACCACCAGCCGACCGCCGACGTTGACGCAGCCGCCGATGACGGCGTCGCCCGCACCCACCTCGACCGGCACCGACTCACCGGTGACCAGGCTGGCGTCCACCGCCGAGGAACCCTCGTGCACCGTCCCGTCGGTGGCGATCTTCTCGCCGGGCCGGACCACGAACCGGTCCCCCACCGCGAGCTGCTCCACCGGGATCCGGATCTCCACCCCGGCGCGGAGCACCGCGACGTCCTTGGCGCCCAGCTCGAGCAGGGCTCGCAGGGCGGCTCCGGCGGTGCGCTTCGCACGGGCCTCGAAGTACCGCCCGGCGAGGATGAACGCGGTCACCCCGGCCGCCGCTTCGAGGTAGATGTTGCCGGCCCCGTCGGTGCGGCTGATGTCGATGCTGAACGGGTGGGTCATCCCCGGCGCACCGGCGGTGCCGAGGAAGAGTGCCCAGATCGACCAGCCGAAGGCGGCCAGGGTGCCCACCGAGACCAGGGTGTCCATGGTCGCGGCGCCGTGGCGCAGGTTGACCAGGGCGGCCCGGTGGAACGGCAGCCCGCCGTAGACCACCACCGGGGCGGCCAGCGTCAGCGACAGCCACTGCCAGTAGGTGAACTGCCAGGCCGGCACCATGGCCAGCCCGATCACCGGCACGGCCAGCAGCACCGAGACCCAGAGCCGGGTACGCAGGCTGCGCAGTTCGTCGACGGGTTCGGCGGGGGCGGCCGGCTCGGTGGGCGGCGGCGGCAGCGTCGCCCGGTAGCCGGTCTTCTCCACCGTGGCGATCAGGTCGTCCGGGGTGACCGACGCGTCGTACGACACGGTGGCCTTCTCGGTGGCGTAGTTCACGGTGGCCTGCACGCCGTCCATCCGGTTGAGTTTCTTCTCGATCCGGGCGGCGCAGGAGGCGCAGGTCATGCCGCCGATCGACAGCTCGATCAGGTTCGTCGCGGTGGGCAACGGTCGGCTCGTGGTCATCGCTGGTCCCGTCAGTCGTGCCCGTGTCCGGGCGTGCCGTGCCCGTCGTCGGGCCCGGCGGCTTCCGGCGCGGGGATGCTGCCCGGGTCGCCGAGGTGCACGGTGAACTCGGCGGTGCGCACCTTCCCACCGTGGCTGAAGTCGAGGTAGAGCCGGTATGCCCCGGCGGAGGGGAACTCGGTGGTGAAGCTCACCCGGGGGCCGGCAGCGGTCCGCCCGTCGCCCGGTACCCCCTCGGGGTGCACGTGCAGGTACCCGAGGTCGCCCCGACGCAACGCCACCAGGTGCCCGTACGCGCCGAGGTAGGGATCGAGGTCGGTGACCGGTACGCCGTCGCGGCGGACGGTCAGCGTCAGCGTCGAGGCCCGGCCGGGTTGCGGCGTACCCGCGAGTTCGACGGTGTAGCCGTCGACCGTGCTGCTGCTCGCCGGGGCGGGCAGCGGTCGTTCGGTCAGCTGGCCGGGGACGGTGACGTCGACGCCGAGGGTCAGCGGCTCGGCACCGGTGGGGGTGAAGTCGGCGAACGCCCGCCACACGCCGGGCGAGTCCAGCGGTGACGCGACCCGCCAGGTGCCGTCGGCGGCCAGTTCCGGGTGCACGTGCCGGAATCCGGAGAGGTCGCGGCGGGCGACGATCAGGTGCATCCGCTTGTCGTGGCTGACGTCGTACCCGGTGACCGATTGCCCGTCGGGCCCGGTGATCCGGAAGGCGAACTCGCCCGGCGGCGCGTCGACCGGCACCAGGGTGTAGCCGCGGTCGGCGACCAGCAGGCCGCCGGGCTGCCGTCCGGCCGGGTCCGGCGCGTCGGTCCCGGGGTCGTCCGGGTGGTGTCCGGAGCCGTCCGCTTCCGGTCCGGGCACCGCGGGGGCGTGGCCGACGGTCCCCGGATGTTCGTCGGCGACGACGGTGGTGACGGGGCCGGTCACCTGGCCCACCCCGTACGCCGCGCCGAACACCGCCGCGAGGCCGAGGGCGAAGCCGCCGAGCTTCGTCGCTGTGTTCATCGTCGCCCTCCGGGCTCGCGGTTCATCGTCGCCCTCCGGGTCGCGCCGCCGGTCGCCTCAGGCACCGACCAGCTCGTAGCCGGCCTCGTCCACGGCCGCGCGTACCGCGTTCGCGTCGAGCGGCTGCACGCTGGTGACGGTCACCTGGCCGGCAGCCAGGTCGACCTGGACGTCGTCGACGCCCGGGAGCGCACCGACCTCGGCGCTGACCGAGTTGACGCAGTGCCCGCACGTCATGCCCTGCACCTGGTACGTCGTGGTGACCATGGAAGCTCTCCTCTCCGGGCGGCCCGGGGCGGGCCGGCACGTCGGCAATACCCGCAGGGGGTATCTCCGCCGACCGTAGCATACCCCCCAGGGGTAGGCTATCCTCGTGGCCATGACCACGCCTGCGCCGATCCGCGGCTACACCGCCAGCAAGGACCAACTGCTCGCCCGGTTGCGTCGGGTCGAGGGCCAGGTGCGGGGCGTCGAGAAGATGGTCGACGCCGACCGGTACTGCATCGACGTGCTCACCCAGATCTCCGCCATCCAGGCGGCCCTGGACAAGGTCGCCCTCGGGTTGCTCGACGGACACGCCCGGCACTGCATGCACGAAGGCGCCGCCGAGGGCCGCGCCGACGAGATGGCCACCGAGATGATGGCCGCCGTCGGCCGCCTGATGAAGCGGGGCTGAGCCAGCCCGCCCCGAGCACCCGGGGCCGGACGCCCCGGCCGGGTGCCGCCCCCGCGAACCGCCGACGAGCCCCCGCGACCTGCGTTCCGAGGCCGGGCTGGCTACCATTCGCACACGATGGCCTGCCGACATACGCGCCAACCGGCCCGCGCCCGCCGACGGGTGCCCACCGCCGCCGCTTCCCGGCGCCCGGCCGGAGTCGACCCAGCCCTCACCGTACGCGGCCGATCCGGCACTTTCCGGCCACCCCGGCCGCCCACCGCAACGGTCGTACGACGGCACTGAACCGACTCGCTCGCGGGCACGTACTCCGGTCTGGAAATCGTTGGGAGACTATTGGATGGGCGCCGACCACACCCGTTCCGCTCCGCCCACCCCGCCCCGGGTGCGGCGGATCCTCATCGTGACGGTGCTCCCCCTCTTCCTCGCCACGCTGGTGGCCGCCCTGGTGCTGTGGCCCCGGGACGCACCGCGCCCGGAGGCGGCCGACGACACACCCCGATACCACGGCACGGTCACCCGGGTGGTGACCGAACCCTGCCCGCCCAACCCGCTGGTCCCGGAGGGCACCCCGACGACCGCGGCGGGTCCGTGCGGTGTCGTCTCCGTGCGCGTACAGGACGGACCGGACGCCGGCCAGGAGGTCGCCACCCCGATCCCGGCCGGGCCGGGCGCACCCCGGGTCAGCGTGGACGACGAGGTGGTCCTGGTTTCGCTGACCGATCCCGAGGATCCGTCGATCAGCGCGTACAACATCGCCGAACACCAACGCGGCAAGCCGCTGATCTGGCTCGCGGTGCTCTTCGCCGCGGCCATCGTCGCCTTCGGACGACTCCGCGGCCTGGCCGCGCTGGCCGGCCTGGCGGCCAGCTTCGCCATCCTGCTGACCTTCGTGCTGCCCGGGATCAGCGCCGGACAGCCGCCGCTGGTCGTCGCCATCGTCGGCGCCGCGTTGATCATGTTCGTGGTGCTGTACCTGACGCACGGCATCTCCGCACAGACCTCGGTCGCCGTCCTCGGCACCCTCGGCGCCCTGGTACTCACCGGGCTGCTCGGCCTGGCCGCGACCAGTGCCACCCACCTGACCGGGTTCGGCAGCGAGGACGCCACCACCCTGTCCATGTTCCGGGCCGACGTGGACCTGCACGGCCTGCTGCTGGCCGGCATCATCATCGGCTCCCTGGGCGTACTCGACGACGTCACGGTCACCCAGGCCGCGGCGGTCACCGAACTGGCCCACGCCAACCGGAACTTCTCCCGCCTGGAGCTGTACCGCTCGGCGACCCGGGTGGGACGCGCACACATCGCCTCGGTGGTGAACACCATCGTGCTCGCGTACGCCGGCGCGTCGCTGCCCCTGCTGCTCCTGCTCACCGCCGACTCCCGCGCGCTGGGTCAGATCGTGACCAGCGAGTTCCTGGCCCAGGAGATCGTCCGCAGCGTGGTCGCCACGCTCGGGCTGATCGCCGCCGTACCGCTGACCACCGCCCTGGCCACGCTGGTCACCACCGCCGGTCGACGCCGCGGCGCCGAGGGCGAACCGGCCGACCGGCCCGACCCCACCGGCCCGGACAGCGCCGGCCCCAGTTCCCCCCGGCCGGCGACGGACCGGGCCGAGGCGCTCCAGGCCCTCAGCACACCGCGCACCCGCGACACGTCCCCCGCCACCTCCTCGGGGTGGCCCGACCCGGACAGGAGCACGGACACCAGATGGTGACACTCCTCAACGTGACCGCCGCCGTGACAATGGCCGGCAGAGGTGGCGTCGGTCACCCACCGCGATTACTAAATGACACATCTAGTCGGGTTCGGGACGTAGATGCCCGGATGGACTGTCGGGTAACCTCACAGCCGGTCACCGCCGAAGGCGCGCAGCGGCGCCTGCGGTGCCACCGCCCAATCGCCGTCAGGCGAGCCGGGGAACCAGGTACCTGGGGTGAATCCGCAACCGCGGTAGGGGCCACTTCCGTCCCGAACCCGTCAGCTAACCCGGTCGGCGGTCGATGGAAGGGAAGACAGTGACGGCACCCCTACGCCGCTGGTTGACACCCGTGGTGGCCGTGTTCGCCGCGTTCGCAGTGTTCGCCGGACCTCTGGCGGCACCCGCCACGGCCGCGCCGAAACCACCCAAGCCGGCGGATCACGACGACCCGCCGATTCTCGGCGACCTGATCGAGGCGACCGCCCGGGACTTCAGCAAGGCCAAGGCGAACCTGGAGAAGTCCAAGAAGAAGCAGCTCGCCCTCGCGTTGGAGGTCCGCCGCGCCCAGGCCGACCTGGACGCGCTCGCGCCGCAGGTCGCCGAGATCGCGACGCAGTCGTACCGGACCGGTCGGGTGGGCGCGATCGCGATGCTGTTGCAGAGCAACGCCCCTGACTCGTTCATCGACCGGGCGGCCGCGCTGGACGAGTTGAACCTGGTCAACGGCAAGAAGCTGGGCGAGGTCAACGCGGTCAAGCTGCGCGCCGAAACGGCCAAGCTCGCGCTCGACGCCGAGGTACGCGAGCAGCAGAAGCTGACCAACGACATGGCCCGCAAGAAGAGCGAGGCGGAGAAGTCGCTCCGGCTGGTCGGCGGCACCGCCCTGACCGGTGGTCTGGTGGCCGCGACCTCTCCGGTCGCCCGGGTCGCCCCCAACCGGGCGGCCGACGGCAGTTGGAAGCCCGAGTCGTGCAGCCAGAACGACCCGACCACGTCGGGCTGCATCACGCCCCGGACGCTGCACATGTACAAGGAGGTCAAGCGGGCCGGCTTCAACCGGTTCGTCGGCTGCTTCCGCCCCGGCGACAAGTTCGAACACCCCAAGGGCCGGGCGTGTGACTGGTCGTTGCAGAACAGCGGCTTCGCCCCGTGGCACAACGACGACACCCGGAAGTACGGCAACGACCTGGCGGCCTTCCTGGTCCGCAACGCCGACCGGCTGGGCGTCTACTACGTGATCTGGAACCGGCAGATCTGGTTCCTGACCAGCAACGAGTGGCGTTCCTACAGTGGCCCGTCGAACCACACGGACCACGTACACGTATCGCTGTTCTGAGCACCTGCGGCGCAGACTCCGAGGGCCGTTCCGCCGGTGGCGGAACGGCCCTCGCCGTTCGGGTGCGACCCGCCTGGGCCGACGGCCCCGCCCGCCGCCGGGTCAGGCCGCGGGCGCGACCGTCGAGGTCAGCTCGGCCGGTTCCGCGGCGACCGCCCGCACCTCACCGGCGGCCAGCCGGTACGACATGCCGACCACCGCGCAGCGGCCGGCGGTGACCTCGGCGGCGAGCGTCGCGGAGGAGGCGAGCATCGTCTCCACCGTCTGCGCGATGTGGATGTCGACGATCTGGTCCAACTCGTCCACCCCGGCAGCTTCCGCTCGGCGCAGGCTGGGCACCACGGCGTCGACCACCGCGCGCAGGTGACCCGACGGCGAGGTGCCGGTGGCCAACGCGGCCCGGGCCGCCTGTACGGCGCCGCACGAGTCGTGCCCCAGCACCACCACCAGCGGCGTACGCAGCACCGCGACCGCGTACTCCACGCTGCCCAGCACCTCGGGGCCGACGGTGTGTCCAGCGGTGCGGACCACGAAGAGGTCGCCCAGTCCACGGTCGAAGATGATCTCGGCCGCCAACCGCGAGTCGGAGCAGCCCACGATCACCGCGAACGGATGCTGCTCGGCGGCGACGGCGGCGCGGCGGCCGGCGTTCTGGTTGGGATGCCGAAGGGTGTCGCTGACGAACCGCTGGTTGCCGGCCGTCAGCTCGGCCAGCGCCAACTGCGGGGCACCCGGCAGGTCCGCAGTGAGCAGTTCCCGATCCGGCCCCGGCTGCCTGCCGATCGATCCAGGTCGACTCATCCGGCGTCACCTCGTTTCTCGGCGTAATGCCTGGTCACCCCGGCCGACGCTGGTCCCGGGTCGACATCACGGTCACACGCAGTACAAGCCACGTCAAGCAATGCGTGATATGCATTTCATGTATCCGAGGACGCTTGCGTTGCCGGACAGTGCACGTCCACGACCGGACGGCGCAGACCGGTGAACCCGAGGGCAGGTCATACGATGGCGGGCATGGCAACGACAGGCGGGCGGGAGAGCACCCGGAGCTGGACTTTCCTCACGAACCACGCACACGTGCTGCTCGCCATCGCCCGTAACCCCACCGCTCGGCTACGCGAGGTCGCCGACGAGGTGGGGGTGACCGAGCGGGCCGCCCAGGCCATCGTCGCGGACCTGGAGGCGGGCGGGTACCTGCACCGCACCCGGGTCGGACGACGCAACGAGTACACCCTCAACCCCGCCGGTCGGTTCCGCCACCCCGCCGAGGCCGACCGCCAGGTCGGTGACCTGCTGGCGCTGTTCACAGAGGATCCGGCGACCGGCCCGACCCCGTAGACCTGCGCCGAGATCCCCGGCCGAGCCAGAGCACGGCGTGGCGCGCTTCACCATCGCGGTGCCCCCGTGGCGCTGCGATCCGGCGCCGGGGCCGATAGGTTTGGTACGTGCCGTCCCTCGCGTTCGCCCGTCCACTGTGGCCGGCAACGCTGTGCGCGCTGCGGGATCTGACCCGTCTGGCGCTGGCGGCTCTCGTACTGGCGGTCGGTCTCGGCGGTGTCGCCGCGACCGGTCAGCCGGCCCGACCCGACGTCACCGCGCTGCCGGCCCGGCCGGTCGCCAACCTGGTCACGGCTCGACCGGTCGATTCCGTCCGGACGGCGGAGCAGTCGCCGACCCAGCCGGCAAGGGCGCTCGCCCCCACGCCGGAACCGGACCGAGCCGAGCGCCTCGCCGCCGTGCCCCCGGTCGTCGCGGTCGCCGCCCGACCCGACCGCGTACGTCCTGCCGCCGCCGAGGGTGGGGCGACCCGGCGCGGTCCGCCCACCGGCTGACCGAGGCGGGCTTCCCGACCCACCGGCGGCCATGACCGGCCAGCGCCGCGCACCCTCGCGGTGATCGACGCCGGGATCGCGCCCTCGCACCGGACGACCCGCGTCGCCACCGTGAATCCCGGCCCGCCGCGCGCACCGGTCCACCCGCACGCCGGACCAGATCCGCCTCACCGACCAGCACATTCGACGACCCTCATCCGACCACGAGGTGCTGATGATGCGAACCGCTCTCTCCGCTGTCCTGCTCGACGTGCCCCGGGCCGCCGCGATCTGGTTGAGCCTGCTGGGCGTCGTGACGCTCGCCGTCACCGGTCTCCTGCTGCACCCCCGCCGGTTCCGCTTCGACGCCGGTGCCCGGATCCGCGAAGCCGCCATGCCGAGTCGACCGGAACAGGCCGACCAGCAGCGGGACCAGGACCGCTGGGCCGAGGAGGTGACGGTGGCCGCCGACCGGGCCGAGGCGACATCGCACCGCCGACGCGAGGAATGGCTCGCCGCGCAGGACGAGGCCGAGCAGGCCTGGCAGGCATACGAGGCGGCGGAGGCGGACGTCCGCCGGTTGTCCGGCGCCGCCGGCATGCCACTGCCGCAGACCCCACGCACCCCGGCCGAGTACGCCGACCGGGAACGCTGGCTGCACCGGGCGGCACTGGACGCGTACTGGCGGCGGGAGCTGTCGGTGGAGCAACTCAGCGACGTCTTCGCCCACCGTGGGTGGGATCCCCGGCTGCATCCGGTCGAGCAGGAGTTGGTGTTGCGCCGAGCGGTACGCGACCACCTCTTCGCGCGGCAGCGGGCGGCCCGGCAGCGGGAGCAGGAAGCCTGGCAGGCCGCCGAGGTGGCTGCCGCCGCAGCCCGCAGCCTGCGGGAGGAGACGATCTCCGCACTGCTGCCCGCCGCCGAGCAGCACGATTCGATACTTCCGCTGACCGCGCTCGGTGCGGTCGAGCAGACCGGCGTCGAACAGACCCGAGAGATCGCGACTCCGGCGGTCGGTCGGGCCCCGGTCGCCGCGTACTGACCGCACCCGGCGCACCGCCGGACCCGGCCAAACCTGCCCACCCTCGGTGTCGGACCGACGGCGGGCGGGTACGACCACGCCGGACACGAGGAGGACCGACGTGGTCGCAGGCGGTGGCGGGCGTACGCCCGAGAAGGCGGTCCGGGCAGCCGGACCGCGACAGACCTGGGCGGCCCTGCCCTGGCTGGTCCGCTCCGCCGTGGTGTGGAGTGCCTGCCTGGTGGTGATCGCCGCCGGGCTCTACCTGCTGGCGCGGGTCACCCTGCTGGTCACGCCGCTGGCCATCGCACTGGCCGCCACCTTCTTCCTCGCCGCGCTGCTCGACCCGGTGCAGCTGGCGCTGCGGCGGCTACGGCTGCCCGCCGCACTGGCCGCCCTGCTCACCGTGCTGCTGCTGCTCGGCGTGCTGGGCGGCGTCGGGGTGCTGGTGTGGAACCTGACCGCCAACCAGTTCAGCGAGCTGGGCGACGAGCTGCAACAGGGTCTGGGGCGTACCCGCGATCTCATCACCGCCACCCTGCCCGTCACCGACGAACAGCTCGACGGTCTGCTCGCCCAGCTGCGCCAAGCGGTCACCGACCAGGAGGTCGACCCGGTCGCCAGCGCCCGGACCGTCGCCGAGGTCCTCGGCTCCGCCCTGCTCGCCCTGGTGTTGCTGTTCTTCCTGCTGAAGGACGGCCGGGGGATGTGGCACTGGACGCTGGACCGGATGGCCGGACCGAACCGGGAGGTCGCCGCCGAGGCGGGCCGGGTCGGCTGGCGCACCCTCGGCTCGTACAGTCGGGGCACCATGCTGATCGCGGGCATCGACGCGGTCGGCATCGGCCTGGCGCTGGTCCTGCTCGGCGTACCGCTGGCGTTCCCGCTGGCGTTGATCACGTTCATCGGCGGATTCGTGCCGATCGTCGGTGCCACCGTAGCCGGTGCGGTCGCGGTGCTGGTCGCGCTGGCCGCCGACGGCCCCACCACGGCGCTGCTCACCCTGGCCGCCGTGATCGCCGTCCAGCAGATCGAAGGGAACCTGCTGGAGCCGCTGGTGATGAAGCGCCAGGTACGGCTGCATCCGGTGGTGATCCTGCTCGCGGTGACCGCCGGTACCCTCATCGCCGGGATCGCCGGCGCCTTCGTCGCGGTCCCGATCGCCGCCGTCGCCTGGCGGATCATCGACAGCGTGCACCGCCAGCGCCAGGCCGCCGACCCGCCGACCGACCCACCGGCACCCTCGCCGGACCCACCGCCCGCGTCGGACCACCCCCCTCACCGACCGTCCGGACCACACCCCGAACCAGCCTGACCGCCACATTCCGCACGGACTCCGCCCGGACTCCGCGCGCCGAGGCCCACGGACCCACTCCCTACCCGGGCGACCCGACAGCGGGCGGCCGAGCCACGACCGAGCCGAAGGCGGGCGGCCGAGCCACGACCGCGCACGGCCGGGGCGGCACCGACCGGGCCGGTGCCGGCAGGTCAGGCTGGGGCGGGTTGGGGGTGCAGGTGGTCGTGGAACCAGGCGGCCGCCGCCGCGGCGACCTGGTCGAGGGTGCCGGGCTCCTCGAAGAGGTGGCTCGCGCCGGGGATCACCCGCAGGTCGGCCGGGGCCGACAGCTGGTCCAGCGCATGCTGGTTGAGGGAGATGACCTGCTCGTCGAGGCCGCCGACCAACAGCAGGGTGGGTGCGCGGACCTGCCCCAGGGCGGTACCGGCCAGGTCGGGGCGGCCACCCCGAGAGACCACTGCGGACACCTGGTCCGGCCGTTGCGCGGCGGCGACCAGTGCGGCGGCGGCACCCGTACTGGCGCCGAAGAGACCGAGCCGGGCGGTGCCGAAGGGTCGCTCGGCGGCCAGCCAGTCCACGATTCCGGCCAGTCGACCGGCCAGCAGGCCGATGTCGAAACGCAGCTCCGCGGTGACCGCGTCCACCTCGTCCTCGGCCGGGGTGAGCAGGTCGACCAGGACGCAGCCGAGGCCGCCGTCGGTGAGCGTTCGGGCCACCGCCGTGTTACGTGGGCTGTGCCGGGAACTGCCGCTGCCGTGGGCGAACAGCACCACGCCCGCCGGTTCGGTCGGCACCAGCAGGTCCGCCGACAGGTTGGCCGAACCCGCGGGGATCGTCACCTCACTGCCCTGAACGTCCATCTCGTCCTCCCGGTCACGACCGGCCGGTCCGGCGTCTGCGGTGGACCGGCCGCACGCCTGCGGTTACCCGGTCGAGCCGACCCCACGCCGCGTTTGCCGTCGGTGGCGTCGGGTAGCCGTCGGGGGACCGCAGACGCCACCGGCGCCATCGGCGTCGGCGACCAGATCGCGAGGACCGTGATGCCGCATCACCACCGTGAGCCCGTAGACCAGGCCGCCGAGCGCGAGCAGCGGAAGCAGGACACCCGGCAGGGCCGGGACTGGGCGGACGAGGCGGCCCAGGCGCGTTCGGCCGACGACCCTCGGGCCCGTACCCCCCACGACGCCACCGGCCGCCCCTCGCAGGGCGAGCCGATCTGACACCGGCGGGTGCCCTGCGCCGGTCGGGTCAGGGCAGGTGCTCGGGCAGGCGCAGCAGCGGGGCGCGCCCGGGTGCCTGTTCCGGCGGGGGCAGGCCCTCGGGCATCGGCGGATTCGGTACGCGCACCGGTTCGGCCGGGGTGACCCGTACCGGCTCGCCGAAGTGCCGTACCTCCATCGACGCGTCGGGGGCCGCGTGGTGCAGGCCGTACGTCGTCTCGTGCGGTCGTACGTCCACCCGCAGCCGCATCCCGCACCACTGGATCGAGAAGGCCAGCCGACCGATCCGACTCGCCAGCCGCGGCGCGAACGACGGCACCCCGTCGTGGTCGCGTAGTCCACCGAACCCGGCCACCAGGGCGATCCAGGCGCCGGCCAGCGACGCCATGTGCACGCCGTCGCGGGTGTTCTCGTTCAGGTCGTGCAGATCCATCAGCGCCGCCTCGCGCAGATAACTGTGCGCCAGCTCGTGGTAGCCCACCTCGGCCGCCAGCACCGCCTGCGTGCACGCCGACAGCGACGAGTCCCGGACGGTACGCCGCTCGTAGTAGAGGAAGTTGCGCAGCTTCTCCTCGGGCGTGAACGCGTCACCCCGCCAGTGCATCGCCAGCACCAGGTCCGCCTGCTTGACCACCTGCTTGCGGTACAGGTCGAAGTACGGGTAGTGCAGCAGCAGCGGGTACTTGTCCTGCGGGGTGTGCGCGAAGTCCCACTCCTGCAAGCGGGTGAAGCCCTCCACCTGCTGGTGTACGTCGATCTCCTCGTCGTACGGCAGGTGCATGGCCAGGGCGGCGTCCCGCCAGGCGGCCGCCTCCTCGTCGGTGACGCCGAGGTGGAACGCCTCGTTGCGGTACCGGTTCACCACGTCCGCACCGGCGAGCAGGTTCCGCTGCGCCATCAGGTTGGTGTACACGTTGTCGTTCTTGACCGCGGTGTACTCGTCGGGACCGGTGACTCCGTCGATGTGGAACTGGCCGTTGCGGTCGTGGTGGCCGAGCGAACGCCACAGGCGGGCGGTCTCCACCAGCAGCGGCAGGCCGATCTCCTGCTCCAACTGCCGGTCGCCGCTGACCAGCACGTAGCGCCGCAGCGCGTCGGCGATGCCGGCGGCGACGTGGAACGCCGCGGTGCCCGCAGGCCAGTAACCCGACGACTCGGGCCCCTCGATGGTCCGCCACGGGAAGGCGGCACCGGCCAGGTTCAGCGTCCGGGCCCGCTCCTGCGCCTGGTCGAGGGTGGAGAACCGCCAGTACAGGGCGTCGCGTACGGCCGCCGGGTGGGTGTACGTCAGCACCGGCAGCACGAACATCTCGGTGTCCCAGAAGGCGTGCCCGTCGTACCCCGGGCCGGTCAGCCCCTTCGCGGAGATCGGTCGGCGTTCGGCGCGGGCGCCGGCCTGCAGCACGTGGAACAGTCCGAACCGGACCGCCTGCTGCACCTCCGGGTCGCCGTCGACCTCCACGTCGGCGGCGTCCCAGAACTCGTCCAGGTACTCCCGCTGTTCGCGGACCAGCCCGTCCCACCCGTCGAGTCGGGCCGCGGCCAGGGCGGCCCCGACCTGGTCGCGCAGCGCGGGCAGCGAACGGCGACTGGACCAGCCGTACGTCAGGTACTTCACCACCCGCAGCTTCTGGCCCGGTTCCAGCACACAGCCGACGGTGGTGCGCACCCAGTCCTCGTAGCCCTCGGACTCGATGCTGGTCCGGGCCGCCGACTCGACCTCGTGTTCCATCGCCGCGGCCACCCGCAGCCCGGAGACCTTGGTGCGGTGGATCAGCAGCCCACCGTTGTCGGTGGTCAACTCCTCCTCCGCCTGTAGCGGCGATTCCAGCACGGCGGCGACCCGGGGGTCACGGCTCTGCGGCGGCAGCGTCTCGTTCGCCACCAGCTCCGACTGGATGATCAGGCGCAGCGGCTTGCCGTCGGCCACCTCCACCTCGTACTGGATGGCGGCCACCGAACGTTGCCGGAACGACACCAGCCGGGTGCTGTTCATCCGGACCTCACGGCCGGCCGGTGAGCGCCAGTGCAGGGACCGGTGCAGGGTGCCGGCACGCAGGTCGAGCACCCGTTCGTGGGCGATCACGTCGCCGTAGCGCACGTCGAGCGGTTCGTCGTCGACGAGTAGCCGGATCAGCTTGCCGTTGGTCACGTTGACGATGGTCTGGCCGGACTCGGGGAAGCCGAAGCCGGCCTCCGCGTACGGCAGGGGACGCAGTTCGTAGAACGAGTTGAGGTAGGTGCCGGGCAGACCGTGCGGCTCGCCCTCGTCCAGGTTGCCGCGCAGGCCGACGTGCCCGTTGGAGAGGGCGAAGACCGATTCGGACTGGGCGAGCACGTCCATGTCGAGGCGGGTCTCCCGGACGTGCCACGGCTCGACCGGGTACGCCCGTTCCCGGATCACTCGGGCCGTCCCTCGTCGAGCAGGTCGGCCAGATCGGTGACCACCAGGTCGGCGCCGTTGGCGCGCAACTCGTCGGCCTGGCCGGCCCGGTCCACCCCGATCACGTACCCGAATCCGCCGGCCCGGCCGGCGGCCACCCCGGCCAGCGCGTCCTCGAAGACGGCCGCCTGTTTCGGCTCGACGCCGAGCAGTTTCGCCCCGGCGAGGAAGGTGTCCGGGTGTGGCTTGCCCCGCAACCCCTCGGCGCGCGCGGTCAGCCCGTCGACCCGCGCCTCCAGCAACGGTTCCAGACCGGCGGCGGCGATCACCTCCCGGCCGTTGGCGCTGGCCGTGACGACCGCGCGACGCAGGCCCGCCTCGGCCACCGCCTTCAGGTACGCCACCGAGCCGGGGTACACGTCCACGCCGATGCTGCGGATGCGCTCCAGCACCAGGGAGTTCTTCTGGTTGCCGAGGCCGTGCACGGTCTGCGCGCCCGGCGGATCGTCCGGTGTGCCCTCGGGCAGGCTGATGCCCCGCGAGGCGAGGAAGTTGCGGACGCCGTCGAGCCGGGGCCGCCCGTCGACGTAGCGGTGGTAGTCCGGCCCCGGATCGAACGGCCGGTACGGCTCACCGGCGGCGTCGGCGTGCCGGCGCAGAAAGTCGTCGAAGGTTTCGGTCCAGGCGGCGTTGTGCACCCGGGCGGTCTGCGTCAGCACACCGTCGAGGTCGAAGAGACATGCGGTCACATGATCAGGCAGGCCGAGCACCGTACCAATCTATCCACCGCCACGCACCGGCAAACACACTTCGGCCGACCCGGCGCGGCGCTCAGTTGGGGCGCAGGGTCCAGACGACGGTCAGCTCCGAGGTCGGCTTGCCCGCCTCGGTGGCGATCTCCACGTGGACCGGAAACTCCGGTCGCTGGCCGGCGTCCAGCTCCGCGACCACGTCGGTGGCCGGGCGGCCGAGGCGCGCCGTGGCCAGGACCGGCCCGATGGCGAGCTTGCGGTACGCGATCTCCGCCCGCACCGCCAGTGGGGTGGCCCGGTCGAGCAGGTTACCGAAGGCGGCGAGCACCACCGCGCCGGAGGCGGTCTCACCGAGGGTGAACATCGCGCCGGCGTGTGGACCGCCGACATGGTTGTGGGTGGCCGGCGAGTCGGGCAACCGGACCACCGCCCGGACCCCGCCCTCCGCCTCGGGCGCCACCTCGACGAACTCGATGCCGAGCGTACGGGCGAAGGGCACCGCCGCCAGCATGCCGGCCGCCACCTGCCGTGAGTCAACGGTCATGACCAGCAATGTTACCTATGGGTAACTTCCCCGGCAAGGCCACCGCCGGACCCGGTGCCCGGCCGGCCGGCTACCGGCGGGTCACCGTCACGGTGCGTGCTAGCGTGCGTCAATGGTTGCGCCATCCAGAGCGGGTGCGGAGCACGTCACCCACGTCGCCGACTACTACGACTCGAACACCCGGCGGTTCCTGCTCGTGGCGGAGAGCCCGACCAGTGACGCGATCCATCGCGGCGTATGGCTGCCGGGCACGCCGGACGTGGCGGCGGCCGCGGATGCGGTCAACCGCCTGGTGATCGAGCGCCTGCGGGGCCACGTGCCGCCGGGTGGCCGGGTGCTCGATCTCGGCTGCGGCGTCGGCGGCACCATGACCCGGCTGGCGCAGGAGATGCCCGTTGCCGTGTCGGGCGTGACGATCAGTCAGGTGCAGGCCGACATCGCGACGAAGCGGTTCGCGAAGGCCGGACTGAGCGAGCGCTGCCAGGTGCTCTGCGCCGACTTCGGCCAACTGCCGGCGGAGCCGCGCTACGACGCCATGGTCGCCATCGAGTCCATGGTGCACTCGCCGTCCCTGGCGACCCTGATCCCGTCCCTGGCCGAGCGCCTGAAGCCGGGCGGCCGGCTACTCATGATCGACGACTGGATGACCGACGAGGACCTCGGGCTCGCTGCCCGCGAACGCTGCCTGGAGCGGTTCCGGGCCGGGTGGCGGATCGGCGGCCTGCACACCGTGCCCGGGTTGACCGGCATCGCCGAGGGTGCCGGGCTGCGCCTGGTGGAGAGCATGGACCTCACCCCGTACCTGCACCTGGGACGGCCACGCGACCGCCTGATCAAGGTCGCGGTCGGCGCCACCGGGCTGCTGCGTATCCGGGATCGCCTGGTCGAGCGGCCCTTCTGGGCCAACATGATCGGCGGCTCGGCGTTGCAGACCGCCCTGGCGCACCGGTGGCTGGAGTACCGCCTGATCCTCCTGGAGAAGCCCGAGCGGCATTGACAGGGGGCCTTCCCTGCACCTCAGCGCCAGCCGACGTCGATCCGGTCGCCGCGGTCGTCGAAGAAGTGCAGCGCGTCCATGCGTACCCGGACGGCGAGCGGGTGACCGGCGGAGACCGCCGGGTACGGCGCCAGCCGGACCGCGAGTTCCGCCGGGCGGCGGTGGTGCCGGCCCGGGTCGGGCAGCACGCTGGTCCGCCCGGTCGTCCCGTTCTCGACCGTCTCCGCTTCGCCGGTCGGTCGGCCGGCGAAGCGCTGCATCACCTGGCTGAAGCGGCGCAGGCCGCGCTGGCCGAGCGGGGCGTCCGCGTCCGGCGGCGCGCCGGCCTCGTCCACCATGATCGCGGTGGCACCGATGTCGAGGAAGGCCAGCGACTCGTGGCCGTGGTGCTCCAGATACCGGATCCGACCGTGCAGTACGTCACCCGGCGTGTCGGGAGCGACCGGGGTGAGCGCCTCGGCCCGCATCCCCACCACGATCCGTTCGCCGTGGTAGTGCGCCACCGCCCGACTGCGGATGTCGTCCCAGGGCAGGTAGAGGGCCTGCTCGCCAAGGGTCAGGGTGACGTACCGGTCGAGGTGGACGTAGACCGACGCCTCCAGCAGGTTCATCCGGGGGCTGCCCAGGAACGCGGCGACGTAGAGGGTGGCCGGGCGGCCGTACACCTGGGTGGGGGTGCCCACGTCCTGTAGGACACCCTTGCGCATGATGGCGACTCGGTCGGCCATGGTCAGCGCCTCGGCCTGGTCGTGGGTGACGTAGATGGTGGTGACGCCCAGTTCGCGGGTCAACCCGGAGATCTCCGCCCGCAGCTCGGCCCGCAGCCCGCTGTCCAGATTGGACAGCGGCTCGTCCATCAGGAACAGACCGGGCCGGCGGACGATCGCGCGGCCCATCGCGACCCGCTGCCGCTGCCCACCGGAGAGCTGGCTGGGCCGGCGGGCGAGCACGTCGCCGATGCCGAGGGCGCTGGCCACGTCGGTGACCCGCTCCCCGCGTGGGGCCGGTTCCACACCGGCGAGCTTGAGCGGGAAGGCGATGTTGTCGCCGACGCTCATGTGCGGGTAGAGAGCGAAGTCCTGGAAGACCATCGCGATCTTCCGCTCCCGGGGTGGCAGGTCGTTGGCCAGTTCCCCGTCGAGCAGCACCGCCCCCGAGGTGGGCTCCTCCAGCCCGGCGACCATGCGCAGCACCGTCGACTTGCCACAGCCGGACGGCCCGAGCAGCACCATGAACTCGCCGTCGTTGACGTCGAGATTGATGCTGTCCACCGCGACCGTGCCGTCTCGGAAGACCTTCGTGACATCCTTGAGCGCGACGGTGGTCACCCGTCTCCTCCCCCACCTCGTCGGCCGAACCCGGCAATGACTGTGACCAGGATCATCCGGGGAGCACATCGGGTAAACGTGCCATGTTCGAATCGTGACAGAACTATTACGTTCCATCGAGCGATGACTATCGCCGGATATCTACCGCTTCAGCCGGATCCTTCCCCCAGGAAGACCCGCCGGACCACCCGCTCGGCGGCGTGCCCGTCCTCCAACGCACAGAACCGCTCCCGGAACCGGGCCCGCTCCGCATCGGCAGCGGTCGACCCGACCCGCCCGGTGCCGAACAGCTCCAGCAGTTCGGCGAAGGTTCGGGCCACCGGGCCGGGCGGCTCGGCGGTGATGTCGAAGTAGACCCCCCGGGTCAACCGGTACGCGTCCCAGTCCGGCGCGTAGACCACGATCGGCCGGTCCAGGACCGCGTAGTCGAACATCGCCGACGAGTAGTCGGTGACCAGCACGTCGGCCGCGAGGTACAGCTCCTCCACCCGGGGATGGTCGCTCACGTCCAGGATCCGGCCCCGGCCGTCCGGCGGCCACGCCCGCCGCTGCCGGTCGTGGAAGTAGTGACTGCGCATCAGCAGCAGCCCGGACGGGCCGAGCGCGTCGAGGAAGCGCTGCGGGTCGAACGGTGGGCGGTACCCGGGCAGGTGCTCCCGGTGCGTCGGCGCGTACAGCACCACCTGCTCGCCGAGACCGGCGCCGAGTTCCGCCCGCAGCCGCAGCACCTCCTCGGCCGTCGCGGTGACCAGCCGGTCGTTGCGCGGGTAACCCACCTCCAACGCGGTGTACCCGGCCGGATAGGCGCGTTCCCACATCTGGGTGGAGAAGCTGTTCGCGGTGACGCTGTAGTCCCAGCGGTCCACCCGGCGCAGCAGTCCGGCGAAGTCCATCCCGACCGCGCCCAACGGATAGCGCTGCTGGTCCAGCCCCATCACCTTCACCGGCGTGCCGTGATGGGTCTGCACGTGCACCGAGCCGGGCCGCTTGCGTACCGAGTCCGGGAAGTTCACGTTGTTGACCAGCCACTTCGCCCGGGCCAGCACCCGGTGGTACGCGGGCGACCCGGCCACCACGTACTCGACCCCCTCGGGCAGGGTGTGCACCCGGTCCCGGCGCACGATCCACACGCCGCGCAGCTGCGGCGCCAATCGCCGGGCCGCCTCGTAGACCGCCGCCGGATTGCAGGCGTAGCCGCGGTACCAGTAGGCCGCGTACACCGCGAGGTGCTCGTCCAACGGTCGACGCAGCTCCGCGCGGTGGTATCCGCGCAGTACGCCGTCCCGGGCCGCCCGCAGCGTGGACCGCACCGGCGGCACCACCCGGCGTCGGACCTGCCCGGCGGTGACCCGGACGCGCTCGCCCGTCCGACCGGTGGCCCGCAGCATCCGGTACGTGCGCCACTGCCCGGCCGCCGCCAGCCGGTGCTTGAGCCCCTCGACCCCGGCGGGGATCCGGTGGCCGCCCGGCGGATGGAACCGGGCGTGCGCGATGGCCACCCGGGCGAAGAAGGTCGGCCGCAGCTCCGGGTCGATCCGATCGTCGTTGCCGAGCACCGTCAGGTAGTGCCACATCATCCGGTCGAAGACCGCCGAGCGCAGCTCCTCGGCGCCGAGCCGATCCAGCTCCCGGAACACCCGGTTCCACTGCCCGAACACCTCGAAGTGCCGCTCACCCCGGGTCCTGGTGATCGCTCCCGCCCGGCGCTGCCGGTAGTTGACGCAGACCACGTCGAGTACCCCGACCCGGTCCGCGGCCAGCAGCACCGGATAACTGAACGACACGTCCTCGTACCAGCCGGGAGCGAAACGGAGCCCGACCTCGGCCAGGAACTGCCGACGCAACAGCCGGTTCCAGGCGGTGTGCAGCAGTTCCAGGGTCTGCGGCCGGTCCCGTAGCCGGAAGGTGACCGCCCCGGGCGGCTGCGGGAACACCTCCGCCATCGCGCTGCGGGTGACGGTGCCGTCCCAGTGCGCCCGGACATGGTCGACCAGCAGTACGTCGGGCCGGGTGGTGCGCAGCCGCTCGGCCACCTCGACCAGACAGTCCGCCACCAGCCAGTCGTCCCCGTCGACGAACCAGACGTACTCTCCGGTGGCCTGGTCGAGGCCGGCGTTGCGGGCCGGGCCGAGGCCGACGTTGCGGTCCAGCCGGATCACCCGTACCCGGTCGTCGCGGTCCGCGTACTCGGCGAGGATGTCGCCGCTGGCGTCGGGCGAACAGTCGTCGACCCCGACCACCTCGATGTCGGTGACCGGCTGGGCGAGGATCGAGTCCAGGCATTCCCGCAGGTAGCCCTGCACGCGGAAGGCCGGGACGACGAAGCTGATCAGCGTCATCGTCCCGGCCCCCGTCAGATTGTCGCGCTCCCCCCGGCACCCGCCGGCACCCGCGCGGGCCGGGCCGGCCGGACGAACCAGGCCAGCACCACACTCGCCACGAAGAGCACCAACAGGTAGACACCGAGTGTAGCCAGACCAATACTCACGATTCCGGCAATCGCCGCCACCGCCAGCAACACCGACCGCCCCTCCCAGCCCAGGGTCGCCGCGTGCAGCGGTGGTGCCGGCTGCCGCTTCTCCAGCCGGGCCACCAGGTCGTAGTGGTGCAGGGTGAGCACGAAGACGTACCCGAAGATCAGCCAGGCGGGCGCACCGCCGACCACCCCGACCGTGATGGCGAACAGGTACTCACCGCCCCGCAACGCGGCCGGCACCAACCAGTCCAGTGGCCCGTTGTGCGCCGCTCCGGCGCCACCGGCCGCGAGCAGCAGCCCCACCAACCCGAGCAGCACGGTCCACCTCGGGTACGCCTCGCCGTAGCGCCAGGTGGCCAGCAGCACGAGGACCGTCGGCAACACGGCCAGCAGCGCCAGCACCAACGGTCCGGGCCGGCGGGCCACCGGGAACCGGGCGGCGATCGGACCGTCGTCGCGGTGCAGGGTGGCGTCGACCGTGTCCAGCACCGGCACCCACATCCAGCGGGCCCGCAGCGTACGCAGCGCACCGGTGTACCCGAACGCCAGCACACCCCAGGTCAGTACGGCCAGCAGCGCGACCCGCTGGTCGAACAGCGCGGCGGCCAACGCGATCAACGCCCACCGCTCGCCGATCGGGAAGACCACGGTGCGCTTCAGCCAGTACGACACCGAGCCGGTGTCGGCCTGCACCTTCGTGGACGCGGCGTTCAGCCGGTCACCGATACCGCCGCCGCCCGTACCCGCGGACTTCGGCCGTCGGGCCGCCTCGTCGTGCAGTACGCCGTACCACGCGTCGGTCATGTGCCGCACGGTCTGCAATGTCATCGCGGCGATCGCCAGGGCCCAGCCGTACCGGACCCCGGCGGCCGTGGCACCCCAGCCCAGACCGGCGTACACCAGGTACTCCTTGGCCCGGTCGGCCATGGTGTCCAGCCAGCCGCCCCAGGCGCTGAAGTTGCGGGTGTAGCGGGCGAGCTGACCGTCCACACAGTCCAGCACGAACCCGAGGTAGAGCAGCACCCCACCGGCCACCAGGGCGAGTCGGCCGCCACCGGCGAACAGCGCCGCGGCGGCCACCGCGAACGCCACCGACAGCATCGTCACGCCGGTCGGGCTCCAGCCCAACCGGGCCGCCGCCTTGGTCACGTGCGGGGACCAGGTGCTGACGAAGTACGTGGTGAAGAAGTCGTCCCGCTCCTTCACCGACAGCCGCAGCTCGGCCCGGTCCTCGTCCACGGCGGCCACGCTCGCCGCCGCGGCGGCGAGCCCGTCCGCGTCGTCCACCCGGTGCGCGACCAGCAGACGTACCCGGTGGGCGAAGACCAGCACCCCCTGTGCGGCGAGCCCGGCGAAGACCTGGTCCACCGCCGGTCCGGGCGGCACGGAGCGCCCGGCACCGCCGTCGGCGTGGCCCGACGCCACCTCGGCCAGCCGACCGGTCGCGGCGGCCCGGGCGGCGGCGACCAGCGTCGGGACGTCGTCCCGGCCGACCCGCAGCGCGCCACCGAAGATGCCGGTCGCCGGACCGTCCAGGCGCTCGGCCGGACCGGCCTCGACCACCTGGCCCCGCTCCTCGCGGACCACCGTGCGGCCACCGGTGGGCGCGTCGGTGAGCACCAGCGCCACCGTCGGGCCGACCGGGCTGGTCACCAGATGTCGCAGTACGGCGGTGTGCGCGACCAGGTCGGCCGCGCTGACCACCACCGGGCCGTCGGCCGCACCGGCCAGGTCGGCCAGTTCGTCCAGGTCGGCGGCGAACCGTACGTCGGCGACACCGGCCGCCCGCCACTGCGCGGTCAGCCGGTCGACAAGCGTCGCACCGCCACCCGCCGATGTCCCGCCATCCGACGGCGCGGACGAGTCGGAGCCCGTCGGCAGGCTCGCGGCCGGTGAACCGGCGGCGAGCACGATCGCGAGCGTCACCGGGGAACCGCGTCGTGGTACGCGGCCAGCGCCTCGGCGATCGTGCCGTCGACGCTCAGCCGGCCCGCGTCGAGGAACAGTCCTCGACGGCAGAACCGGGTCAGATCCTTCTCGTTGTGTGACACCAGCACCAGTGTGCGCCCCTCCCCGAGCAGACGGTCGATGGTCGTGTAGCACTTCGCGCGGAACTCGGCGTCCCCCACCGCCGTCACCTCGTCCATCAGCAGGATCGGGTGCGGCAGGTGGGAGATGATGGCGAAGCCGAGCCGGACCTTCATCCCCGACGAGTAGTGCCGTACCGAGGTGTCGATGGCCCGCTCCACCTGTTCACCGGCGAACGAGACGATCTCCTCGAAGTGCCGCTTCAGGTAACCCGACGAGAGCCCGTGCAGCCCGCCCACCAGGTACAGGTTCTCCCGACCGGTGAGGTCGTTGGAGAAGCCGGCGGAGAGTTCCAGCAGCGGCGCGACGTCGCCGCGAACCCGGATCCGCCCCTCGTCGGGAATCAGCACCCCGGCGATCAGCCGCAGCAGGGTGCTCTTGCCGGTGCCGTTGCGGCCGACCACGCCGACGGTGTCGCCCGCCGCGACGGTGAAGGTCAGGTCGCGCAGCGGCCAGAACTGGCCGTCGGCGCCGCCGCGCCGGCCGCGATGGATGAACAGCTCCCGCAGCCGCAGCTGCCGCCGTCGGTTGCGGACGAACCGGATGCCCAGGCCCTCCGCCTCGATTATCGCCCCACCCATCACAGCTCCTTGAGCACGGCGGGCTCGAGCCGGCGGAACGACCACCAGCCGGCGACCAGCAGCAGCAGGCTGATGCCGACGGTGGTGGCCAGCATCCGGGCCGCCGGGAACTCGTCCGGGTACCACACCGCGTGGTGCAGCTGGAAGATGCCGACCAGCGGGTTGAGTTCGTAGCCCCACTTGAGCCAGCCCGGCAGGCCGGAGTCGCGGACCAGGCTCAGCGGGTAGATGATCGGCGTGGCGTAGAACAGCACCCGGATGACCAGGCGCATGAACCGCTCCACGTCCCGCATCAGCACGTTGCAGGCGGACAGCAGCAGCGCCAGCCCGATCAACAGGGTGCCCTGCACCAGCACCGCCAGCGGCAGGGCCAGCAGCGACCAGCCCGGTTCGATCTTCCCCTGGCTGGTGTACCAGATCGCGATGCCGGCCAGGATCGGCAGGCCGGCGGCGTACTCCGCGAACCGGCCGACCACCCGGCCGATCGGGAACACCTGTCGGGGCACGTTCATCGTGGTGATCAGGCGGGACTGTCCGGTCAGCGCGTTGGTCGCCTCGCTCAACGCCGAACTGGTCCACATCCAGGCGAAGATCCCGGTGATCAGGAACAGCGGGTACGAGCCGGCGGCCTCGCCCAGATGCCGGTTGGTGTCCCGGGAGTAGAGCACGCCGAAGACGAACCAGTAGATCGCGCCCATGCCCAACGGCTCGATCAACGACCAGAGGTAGCCGAGCGCCGACTGCTGGTACTTGACCGCGAGGTCACGCCGGACCAGGATGCGCAGCGAGTTGCGGTGCGACCACAACGCCCCCACGCCAGAGGTCACCGCCGTCTCCCGCCTACTGAACGGACGACAGGTTAGCAGCCGGTGAACGCGTTCCGGCGAGCCGTACGCTCAGCACTCGATCACGTTGACGGCCAGACCGCCGCGCGCCGTCTCCTTGTACTTGACCTTCATGTCGGCGCCGGTCTCCCGCATGGTCTTGATGACCTTGTCGAGCGAAACGGCGTGCACCCCGTCACCCCGCAGCGCCAGCCGCGCGGCAGTGATCGCCTTGATGCTAGCCACCGCGTTGCGTTCGATGCAGGGGATCTGCACCAGGCCGCCCACCGGGTCGCAGGTGAGCCCGAGGTTGTGCTCCATGCCGATCTCCGCGGCGTTCTCCACCTGCTCCGGCGTACCACCCAACGCCTCGGCCAGCCCGGCGGCGGCCATCGAGCAGGCCGAACCGACCTCGCCCTGGCAGCCCACCTCGGCTCCGGAGATCGACGCGTTCTCCTTGAACAACACTCCGATCGCGCCGGCCGCGAGCAGGAAGCGCACCACCCCGTCGTCGGAGGCGCCGGGGACGAACCGCGTGTAGTAGTGCAGCACCGCGGGGATGATCCCGGCCGCGCCGTTGGTCGGCGCGGTCACCACCCGCCCGCCGGCCGCGTTCTCCTCGTTGACGGCCAGGGCGAACAGGGTCACCCAGTCCATCACGTGCAACGGATCCCCGGCGACACCAACCCGCGCGGCGGCACCGGACCCGACAGCGACAGCGCCGGGCCCGACAGCGACAGCGCCCCGCGCGACAGCGGCAGCGGCAGCGGCCGGCCCGACGGCGGCGTCGGCTTCCAGGCTGCGGCGCAGTTCGGCGGCGCGGCGGCGTACCTTCAGCCCGCCCGGCAGCGTCCCGTCGCGGGTGCAGCCACGCTCGACGCACTCCTGCATCACCCGCCAGATGTCCAGCAGGCCGGCCCGGACGTCCGCCTCCGCCCGCCAGGACAGTTCGTTGGCGAGCATCACCTCACTGATCGACAGCCCGGTCGACGCGGTCACGTCGAGCAGTTGCGCCCCGGTGAGGAAGGGGTGCCGCACCCGGGTGCTGTCCGGCTTGATCCGGTCCGCACCGGCCGCCGCCTCGTCGACCACGAACCCGCCGCCGACCGAGTAGTACGAACGCGTCCTGACCTCGACCCCACTCCCGTCGTACGCCGAGAAGGTCATCCCGTTCGGGTGGTACGGCAGGGACCGGCGCCGGTGCAGCAACAGATCCCGGTCCGGGTCGAAGTCGATCTCGTGCGTGCCGAACAGCGCCAGCCGTCGCTGCGCGCGGACCTCGGCCACCCGCCCGTCGACGCTGTCGGTGTCGACCGTCTCCGGCACCTCACCGGCCAGCCCGAGCAGCACGGCCCGGTCGCTGCCGTGCCCGTGCCCGGTAGCGCCCAGAGAACCGAACAACTCCGCGTGTACCCGACCCACGTCGCTGAGCAGCCCGTCGGCCTTCAACCCGGCGACGAAGGTACGCGCCGCCCGCATCGGCCCGACGGTGTGCGAGCTGGACGGCCCGATACCCACGCTGAACAGGTCGAACACACTGATCATGACTGCACCTTCTCGCCCTGCACCGGGGTCACCGGTCAGCGGTCGATCCGATCCTGGCCGCCCCTGGTGTGGTGGCTGGCCTGGCACGCCCAGGTAGGGGCGCCCCAACCCGCCGAGCCTACCCCCGCCCCCACCCACGCCGCCCCGCCCCGCCCGGCCCAGGTACCAAGATCCACCAGACAGCGCGGCCCGCCGCACTCCACCTCGCGGATCTTGCAGTTGTGGTCGCCGATCAACCCCTGTACGCGCCCCTTATGCCCCGACCGAAACTCCGTGATCGACGAAACCAGGCACTGCGCGAGGGGCGCGCGAGAGGCGCGCGAGGGTGGGGGTGGGGTGGGTGGGGCGCGGGTAAGTACCTACGGGTGGGCGGAACGCGGATCGTTCTCGGGACCGAGGGCGGGGGCAGGTCCGGTGCCTAGCGTTGGACGCAGTAGCGGCGGGTCGCCGCGGAGGGGAAGTAGCACGATGAGTCGCAAGCTTGTCCGGCCCCGACAGGGGCGCATGTTCGCCGGCGTCTGCGCCGGCCTGGCCCAGCGTTTCGGCATGTCGGCGGGGCTCGTCCGACTGCTGTTCCTGCTGTCGTTGCTGCTGCCCGGCACTCAGGTGATCATCTACCTGGCGCTGTGGATCATCATGCCGAACGAGGACCGTTACCTGGTCGCCGGCCGCTGACCACGTCCGCGGGAACGGCCCGGTGGACCCGTCGGGCGGTACGTCGCCGGCACCGCCCGAACCTGCTGGTCGGGCGGTGCCGGCAACCGGCGGAATCAGGGTGCCACGTAGGTGACGGTCACCTGTTCGAAGCCGAGGGAGGCGAGCAGCCCCGCCAGCATCTTGCGGGTGTTCTCCTCCGCTCGCGCGGTCAGCCCGCTGTCCCGGGCGGCGGCAGTGATCCGGTCCTCGGCGAGCCGGTAGACCTGCTGCTGCCGGTTCGGGTCACCGTCGACCAGGTCGCCGATCCGGTTGAGCAGGCCACGCTCCTCCGCGAAGACGTAACTCTTGTCCAGGTCGAGGTTGGTCTCGGCGAGCTGCGGCGCGGGCAGCTTGATCTCGACGGACTTGCCGTCGGCGGACTGCACGATCGCCCCCTCGGTGAGGGTGCCGAAGTCGACGTACGCCTCCACGCTGCCCGCCCCGACGAAGAGGGTGCGCTGGTTGAGCAGCCAGTCGGGCACGTGGCGGCGGTCGTTCTGCAGGTCGACGACGACCTGGAAGTTGCCTTCGGCGGCCACGTAGCGGCTGAGGTCCTGCATCGACTCCAGCAGCGCCGGCTGGCTGCGGTCGGTCTGCTCCTTGGCGAACGGGTTGCGGAACTCGGGTAGCAGCCCGGTGGTCTGCACGCCGAGCAGCACCACCACGGCCAGCGCCGCGGCGCCCAGCACCCAGAGCAGGGCCCGCACCGCGCCGCTGCTCTGTGGTGGTGGCGGTGTGAGGTCGGGGTCGTCCGTGCGCAGGTCAGTGTCGGGAAACCTGCTGGTGGGCTCGTTGATGTCGCCGTCGCGTGCCATCGCCCTCACCGTCCTCGTCAGACGCGTTGTCTGTGATGACGGTAAGCCCCCGGTACGACAGCCGCTCGTCGAGTCGCACAACCGCGAGTTTCCCCAGTTCAAGACTCAGGTGAAGGCGGATATCCCGGTGAGTTGCTGCCCGATCACCAACTGGTGGATCTCCGAGGTGCCCTCGTAGGTCAGCACGCTCTCCAGGTTGTTGGCGTGCCGCATGACGGGGTAGTCGCCGGAGACACCGTTGGCACCGAGGATCGTGCGGCACTGCCGGGCGATGGCCAGCGCCTCGCGTACGTTGTTGAGTTTGCCCACGCTGACCTGCGCGGGCCGCAGCCGGCCGGCGTCGGCCAGCCGGCCGAGCTGCACGGCGAGCAGGTAGCCCTTGTTCCACTCGACGGCCAGGTCGGCGAGCTTGGCCTGGGTGAGCTGGAAACCAGCCAGCGGCCGGCCGAACTGGGTGCGGGTGGTGGCGTACGCCAGGGCGGTCTCCAGGCAGTCGCGGGCCGCACCGAGCGCACCCCAGACGATGCCGTGCCGGGCCTCGGTCAGGCAGCTCAGCGGCGCCTTCAGCCCGATCGCGCCGGGCAGCAGGGCATCGGCCGGCAGCCGGACGTCGTCGAGCGCGATCTCCCCGGTCACCGAGGCGCGCAGGGACATCTTGCGGCCGATCTCCCGCGCCGTCACCCCGGACGTGTCCATCGGTACGACGAAACCCCGCACCCCGTCGTCGGTACGCGCCCAGACCACCCCGACCTCGGCGATCGGCGCGTTGGTGATCCACATCTTGCTGCCGGTGAGCACCCAGTCGTCGCCGTCACGGCGGGCCCGGGTGGCCATCGACGCCGGGTCGGAGCCGTGGTCCGGCTCGGTCAGCCCGAAGCAGCCGATCGCCTCGCCGGCGGCCATCGCCGGCAGCCAGTGCTGCTTCTGTTCTTCGCTGCCGTAGCGCCACACGGCGTACATGGCCAGCGAGCCCTGCACCGAGACCAGCGACCGGACGCCGGAGTCACCGGCCTCCAGTTCCAGGCAGGCCAGCCCGTACGCGACGGCCGACGAGCCGGCGCAGCCGTACCCGGTCAGGTGCATGCCGAGCAGCCCGAGCTTGCCGAACTCGCGGGCCAGTTCCCGCGCCGGCACCTGACCCGACTCGTACCACCCGGCGACGTACGGGCGTACCCGGTCGTCGACCACCTGGCGCACGACGGCGCGGATCTGCCGCTCCTCCTCGGACAGCGACGAATCCAGGTCGAGCAGGTCCACCGGGCTCACGCCCACCACCTTAACGAAGCCTCAGCGGGCGGTGGTCAGTCGACCGGGCCGGTGAACACGAACACCCGGGCGTGGATCTGGTTGCGCTGTTGCAGCGCGGCGCGCAACGCGCGGTGCAGGCCGTCCTCCAGGTAGAGGCCACCGTTCCACTGCACCACGTGCGGGAAGAGGTCGCCGTAGAAGGTGGAGTCCTCGGCGAGGAGCTTGTCCAGCGCCAGTTCCCGCTTGGTGGTGATGAGCTGGTCGAGGCGCAGCGGACGGGGTGGAATCTCCGCCCACTGCTTGAGTGTCAGGTTGTGTTCCGGATAGGGACGCCCGTCCCGGACCGCTCTGAAGATCACGACGGCACGCTCCCCTCCCCCTGGCCGGGACGAACCGCGACTCCGGCACGGATCGCGGCATGGCGCCGCCACCCACGGCACCGATGTTCGTGCCAGCGTAGCCGCACCCCGCACCCCACGTTCTGCTCCCTGATGCCAGTTTCACCACCGGTCGTCCGATTCTCAACCGGACGAAACCACCGGTTCGGGTCAGCTCCACCGCCCGCGCCGGACCACCTCGTCCACCGGACGCCGCCCCCGACGCAGCGACGGTGACCGGTGGTCGGGGGCTCGGTAACCGATGGTGATGGCACCGATCGGGTGATACGCCTCCGGCACGCCGAACGCCTCCCGATAGGAGTCCAGCCGCTGCGCCGGGATGCCGAAGAAGCACGACCCGAGCCCCTCGTCGACCGCGGTCAACATCATCAGCAGGGCCGCGAACCCGGTGTCGACATACCAGTACGGCACCGGCCAGCGATCTGTCGAGCGGTCCGCCCAGCCCTTGTCCGGCTCGGCGTAACGTTCCAGGTACACCGCACGGTTGGCGTGCGGCACCACGATCAGCGGAGCCCGCCGCATCCCGGTCAGCCAGCGTCCCGCGCCGCCGCCCTCGGGGGTGCTGGCCGCCCAGAAGCGTTCCCGGTCCGCCGGCTCCTCCAGCACCAGGAATCCCCAGCCCTGGGAGAAGCCGGCCGACGGAGCCCGTACCGCGTGCTCCAGCAGCCGCTCCACCAGCTCCGGCGGGACCGGACGGTCCGGGTCGTAGTTGCGTACCATCCGGCGCCGCCGTACGACCTCCGCGAACTCCACCTGACTGTCCTCCGCGTCCGCTCAGGCCCCGGGTCGGATGCCCCAGCCGCCGCGCCAGGTCTCGCCCGGCGCCAGCGTCAGCACGTCCCGACCGGAGCGGAACGCGTCCGGCGGGCAGGTCATCGGCTCGATCGCCACCGACCGCCGGAACCGCTCGCCGGTCAGCGTGTCGCCGGTGTAGACCTGCCACCAACCGAACTGGGCGTCGGCCCAGACCCGCAGCGCCGTCGCCGGGTCCGGCCCCCGCAGCGTCACCGCGGAGCCGCCGTCGGCGTCCCGGATCACCTGCCCGAAGGCCGTGTCCAGCACCGCGCCGCCGATCCGCCGCGGCTCGGTGTAGTCGTACTCGGTGCCGGCCACCGGGGACGCGCCGACCGGCAACAGCCGGGCGTCCACCATCACCCGGGTCTGCCCGGGCACCCGCAACTCGACGTCCTCCACCGGCACGCCCGGCAGGCGCAGGTACGGGTGCACGGAGAAGCCGAACGGCGCCGGCTCGACGCCGATGTTGCTGACCTCGTGCTCGCCCCGCAGCCCGTCCGCGCTCACGCTCCACCGGGTACGCAGCCGCAACGGCCACGGGTACCCCGGCTGCGGCGGCAGGTCGAAACCGATCGTGACCTCGTCCGGCCGCTGGTCGAGCAGCTGCCACCGCGCCCAGTTCACCAGACCGTGCAGCGCGGTGTTCCGCTCCGGCTCGGTGATGTGCAGCTGAAGCGACCGTCCGCCGAAGGAGTACGCGCCGTCGCGGATCCGGTTGGGCCAGGGCGCGAGCACCTGACCGGCCGAACCGGGGCACAACTCGTCCGGGGCGTACCCGTCGAGGAGGTCGACGCCGTCCTGGCGGTAGGTGCGCAGCCCGCCGCCCACCTCGACGACGACCGCCTCGTGCCCGGCGGCGGAAATGGTCCACTGTGCCCCCGACAGGGGACGCGGCTCGCTGCTGTCCATGTCGCCAGACCCTAGCCCTCGGACCCGCTGCCCGCGCGCTGCGGTCGGCGGTCTCCCGGATCGGCCTCGGGACTCGACCCGATCGGCGGCCGGTAGCGGGTCAACGCCGGGAAGGCCACCGCCAGCAGCACCGCCAGCACCGCCGCCGCGAGGCCACCACCGACCCAGGCCACCCCGCTGCCGAAGCCGGCCGCCATCGTGCCGGCCCGCAGGTCACCCAGGCGGGGTCCGCCCGCCACCACCACGGTGTTGACGCCCTGGAGCCGGCCCCGCATCCGGTCCGGCGCATAGATGATCAACATGGACTGGCGTACCACCGAGCTGACCAGGTCGGCCGCCCCGGCCAGCACCAGCAGCGCGACGACCAGCCAGAGTTGCCGCGCCAGCCCGGCCAGGGCCACCGCCAGCCCCCACCCCACCACGGCGAGCACCAGCACCAGCCCCTGCCGGCGGACCCGGCCGATCCAGCCGGAGACCAACCCGGCCAGCAGTGAGCCGATGGCGATCGAGCTGTACAGCCAGCCGACCGCCGCGCCACCGCCGAACCGCTCGGCCGCCACCTCGGGAAAGAGCGCCCGGGGGAAGGCGAACACCATCGCGATCAGGTCGATGCCGAAGGAGAGCAGCAACACCGGGCTGCCGGCCAGGTAACGGAAACCGTCGACGACGCTGCGCAGCCCGGCCTGCCGGGGCCCGCCGTCCGGGTCCGGGTCGGGTGGCATCGCGGGCAGCCGCAGCGCCGCCCAGACCAGCGCGGCCAGCAGCGTCGCGTCGACGGCGTACGCGACGGGCAACGCCACGTCGAGGCGCCACACGGCGAGGATCAGGCCGGCGGCCAACGGCCCGAGGACCGAGGTGGCCATCGCGGTGGTGAAGTTCAGCGTGGTGGCCGCCGGCACCAGCTCGGCCGGGACCAGCCGCCCGACCAGCGCGGCCCGGGCCGGACCGGCGATCGCGAACGACACCGAACTCAACGCCACCAGGCTCAACAGCAGCACCGGACTGCCGATGTCCAGCACGGCCTGTGCCAGCAGGCCCAACACGGAGAGCCAGAGCAGCAGCGCGCCGCCCAGCAGTACCCGTCGCCGGTCGAGGGCGTCGGCCACCGCGCCGCCCCACAACCCGAAGACCAGCAGCGGCACGAACGCCGCCACGCCGAGCAGCCCCACCCAGAACGAGTCCCCCGTCAGCGCGTACATCTCCACCGGTACGGCGACGGCGGTGAACTGGAACCCGAACATCGCGATGGCGTTGCCGATCCAGAGCCGCCGGTACGCCACCACGCGCAGCGGACGCAGGTCGATCGCCCAGCGGCGCTGCTCGCGCGGCCGGGAGTCGGCTTCCCTGGTCACGGCGCCAGCCGCTGCACGATCCAGCCGGTCTCGGTGCGGCGGAACCGCAGCCGGTCGTGCAGCCGGCTGGTCCGGCCCTGCCAGAACTCCACCGCGTCGGGGCACACCCGCAGCCCACCCCAGCCCGGTGGGGCGGGGATCTGTCCCACCTCGGCGAACCGCTGGGCCGCCGCCCGGTAGGAGTCGTCCAGCGCGGCCCGGTCCGGCAGCACCGTCGACTGGGTGCTGGCCCACGCGCCCAGCTGGGAGCCGCGCGGCCGGCTGGCGAAGTACGCCTCGGTCTCGGCCCGGTCGACCCGCTGCACCGCCCCGGTGACGATCACCTGCCGGTGCATCGGGAACCAGGGGAAGACCAGGCTGGCGTACGGGTTGACGGCCGCCTCGGTGCCCTTGCGGGAGTGGTAGTTGGTGAAGAAGACGAAGCCGTCCGGGTCGTACCCCTTGAGCAGCACCGTCCGGGCGCTCGGCCGACCGGCGGCGTCGGCGGTGCCGACCACCATCGCGTTCGGCTCGGGCAGCCCGGCGGCCACCGCCTCGCCGAACCAGCGATCGAACTGGGTGTGCCAGTCGCCCGCCAGCTCGGCCTCGGTCAGCCCGGAACCGGCGTACTCGTGGCGCATCCCGGCCGGCGGCGGTGTGTCCCCCGTCACGTACCCCTCCCCTGTCCGTCGGGCCGATCCCCGCCCGACCTGCCTGTACGGACCAGTCTGGCCGACCGGACACCGACCGGTGCGTCCGGGGATGTCGTGTGCAGCACATCGACAGCGGGTCGCGCACCCGGTTACCAGCAGGCAAGATGTCACGAACACATCCGGAGAGGGTCGCCGAGGGCGCTCACCCGGCCGGGGCCGGGACACCGAGCCCGGGCGGGCGCACCGACCACACACCAGGAGTAGTGAGATGGCCGATTTCAAACCCGGACTTGAGGGCGTCGTAGCGTTCGAAACCCAGATCGCCGAGCCGGACCGCGAGGGCGGCGCGCTGCGCTACCGCGGGGTCGACATCGAGGATCTGATCGGCCAGGTCTCCTTCGGCAACGTCTGGGCCCTGCTGGTCGACGGCCGCTTCGGCCCCGGCCTGCCGCCGGCCGAGCCGTTCCCGGTGCCCGTGCACTCCGGTGACATCCGGGTGGACGTGCAGTCCGCCGTCGCGATGCTGGCCCCGTACTGGGGCCTGCATCAACTGCTGGACATCTCCGACGAGCAGGCCCGGGAGGATCTGGCCCGGGTGTCGGTCACCGCGCTGTCCTTCGTCGCCCAGTCCGCCCGTGGTCTCGGCCTGCCGGCGGTGCCGCAGAAGGAGATCGACAAGGCCTCGACGGTGGTCGAGCGCTTCATGAAGCGGTGGCGTGGTGAGCCCGACCCCCGGCACGTCAAGGCCGTCGACGCGTACTTCATCTCGGCCGCCGAGCACGGCCTGAACGCCTCCACCTTCACCGCCCGGATCGTCGCCTCCACCGGCGCGGACGCCGCCGCCTGCATCTCCTCCGGCATCGGCGCCCTCTCCGGCCCGCTGCACGGCGGTGCGCCGTCGCGGGTGCTCAGCATGCTGGAGTCCGTCGAGCGCAGCGGCGACGCCGAGGGTTACGTCAAGGGTGTACTCGACCGAGGCGAGCGGCTGATGGGCTTCGGCCACCGGGTGTACCGGGCCGAAGACCCGCGCGCCCGGGTGCTCCGCCGTACCGCCAAGGAGCTGGGCGCCCCCCGGTTCGAGGTCGCCGAGGCGCTGGAGAAGGCCGCGCTGACCGAGCTGCAGGCCCGCCGACCGGACCGGGTGCTGGCCACCAACGTGGAGTTCTGGTCCGCCGTCGTGCTCGACTTCGCCGAGGTGCCGGCGCACATGTTCACCTCCATGTTCACCTGTGCCCGGATGGGTGGTTGGAGTGCGCACATCCTGGAGCAGAAGAAGCTCCAGCGCCTCGTGCGGCCCTCCGCCCGCTACGTCGGCCCGAGCCCGCGCAAGCCGCACGAGGTCGACGGCTGGGACGCCGTACCGCACGACGTCTGAGATGTGCCGAAGGGCCCCGCGCTACCGTCTCCGGTAGGGCGGGGCCTCTTTCTCGGCGCCCGGAGCGCGGGGCGCCGCCGCCCGGACGGGGGCGGTGTGTGCGACGCCACGGGCTGTGGCGGACGACTCACCGCTGGGGCTGGTACCAGCGCCCGGCGGGACGTCGACGGGTGCGAGGATGAAGGCCGGCAGCGCCGCCGGAAGGGCTTCGACCCCGGCGGTACGTGCGCCCGCACGCGCCGTCGGTCCGGCCCCCTCTGCTCACCCGGGCCTCGACCCACGCGGAAGGATCTAGAACACCGTGGCTGACGCACCGACCATCCGGATTCCCGACGAGATCAAGCCCGCTGACGGCCGGTTCGGCTGCGGGCCGTCCAAGGTCCGTCCGGCGGCGGTCTCCGCGCTCGCCGAGATGGCGACCAGCTACCTGGGCACCTCGCACCGGCAGAAGACCGTCCGCGACCAGGTGGCCCGGCTGCGCTCCGGCATCGCGGAGTTCTTCTCACTGCCCGAGGGCTACGAGGTGATCATCGGGAACGGCGGCACCACCGCGTTCTGGGAGGTCGCCACGTTCGGCCTGATCCGCGACCGGGCCCAGTTCGCCAGCTTCGGCGAGTTCGGCGCCAAGTTCGCCAAGTCCGTGAAGGACGCGCCGTTCCTCGGCGAGCCGACGATCCGCAAGTCGGACGCGGGCAGCGCGCCGACCCTGGCCGCGGAGGCCGGCGTCGACGTCTACGCCACCCCGCAGAACGAGACCTCGACCGGTGTGGCGGTGCCGATCAGCCGGGTGGCCGGGGCCGACGCGGGCTCGCTGCTGCTGGTCGACGCCACCTCCGGCGCCGGCGGGCTGGACGTCAACGTCGGCGAGACCGACGTCTACTACTTCGCCCCGCAGAAGTGCTTCGGCTCCGACGGTGGGCTGTGGCTGGCCCTGATGTCGCCGGCCGCGTTGGAGCGGGCCGCCGAGATCAAGGCCTCGGGTCGGTACATCCCGGCCTTCCTGGACCTGGTCACCGCGATCGACAACTCGCGGTTGGAGCAGACCTACAACACCCCGGCGCTGGCCACCATCTTCCTGGCCGCCGAGCAGACCGACTGGATGAACGCCCAGGGCGGCCTGGCCTGGGCGGCCAAGCGCACCGCCGAGAGCGCGGCGACGGTGTACGGCTGGGCCGAGCGCTCGGCCGTGGCCACCCCGTTCGTCACCGACCCGGCGCTACGGTCCAACGTGGTCGCCACCATCGACTTCGCCGACGGCGTCGACGCCACGGCGATCGCCAAGGCGCTGCGCGCCAACGGCATCGTGGACACCGAGCCGTACCGCAAGCTGGGCCGTAACCAGCTGCGGGTGGCGCTCTTCCCGGCGGTCGAGCCGGCCGACGTGGAGGCGCTGACCGCGTCCATCGACTACGTGGTCGAGCGGCTCTGAGCCGTAGCTGAGGCAGCGGGCTCGGCGACCCTCCCCGGTCGACCGGGCCCGTCGCTTTCCCGGATCACTGCGATCAACTTCACTGTCCATCCTCAGCGGCTGACCGGCCGCACAGCGCTCACCAGCGCCGGATCGGGCCGCCCGGCCCGACTTGCCCGGGCGTGGCGTCTCCCACCTGGGGCCGGATGGGCGTACCGTGGTCTTCAACGCCCGGGTGGCCGGCTCGTGGCGTACGGCCAGCGAAGCGGGACGGAGGCAACGCGATGCGCCCAGTACGCTTCGTCGCCCTCTCCGAGGACGGCCAGGCCCTGGTGCTCGCCGACGAGGTCGGGCGCCTGCTCGCCCTACCCATCGACGAGCGCGTCGCCGGAGTGCTGCACGCCGAGCCGGGTGCACCGACGCTCGCGGTGGCCCCGCCCGCCGCCGACCCGGTGCCGTCCCTGTCCCCGCGGGACATCCAGGCCCGGATCCGTTCCGGCGAGTCCGCCGAGGACGTGGCCCGCATCGCCGGGGTACCGGTCGACCGGGTGCTGCGCTACGCCGGCCCGGTGCTTCAGGAGCGGGCGATGCTCGCCCAGCACGCCCGGCGTACCCGACTCAAGGGTGCAGAGAAGCCGACCCCACTGGCCGAGGTGGTCAACGGTCGGCTCGCCCAGCACGGGATCGACACCGAGAAGATCTCCTGGGATGCCTGGCGACGCGACGACGGCACCTGGCGGATCGTCGCGACCTGGCCCTCCGGCAAGGCCACCGCGCAGGCGGTCTGGGATCTGGACAAGACCCGCCAGTCCGTCGCCCCGCACGACGACATGGCGCAGTACCTCTGCGCCGAACGGCCGACGCCGATCCTCGGTCAGGAGCCGGCGCCGGAGCGAGGTGGCCACGCGCTGCCCGGTCCGTCGCGCGGCGAGCCCAGCCGGGGCGGTCACGGGCTGCCGGCACCGGTCGACCCGAGCCGGTCGGGTCGGGATCCGATCCGGGCCGGCCGGGACGCCCTGCTCGCCTCGCTCGACCGGCCGCTCGGCTCGACGTCGGGCCGCGGGCTCGAGTCCCGTTCTCCGGCCGCGCTGGCCGGCGGGGCGGAGTCGCCCCGCCAACGGGCGGTCGCCGGCGGCGCGGCGGCGTTGCTCGGTGGCGGTCAGGGCTCGGCCTTCGACGACGACGCGGATGCGCCGAAGGAGGTTCCGGCCGTGCCGTCGCTGGCGGTGCTGCGGCCCCGGCGCAACAACACGCCGGCCACCAGCGCCACCGAGTCGACCGAGGCCACCGGCAAGCCGCGCAAGCGCCTGCCCAGCTGGGACGACGTGCTCTTCGGCACCGGCCCCGCCGCCCGCGAGTCCTCCTAACCCCCACCCCCCTCCGCCACCCCAAGCCTCCGCGATCTTGTACTTTCCGTCGCGACAAAGGCCGCAGTATGCGACGTTCCGGCGACCGTAACTGCAAGATCGCGGGGTGCGGGGAGGGTCAGAGGGCCCAGGTGGCGAGGCGGCGGTAGCCGGGAGTCGGTCTGCTCTGCACCAGCACCAGTTCGTTGGCCGGCCAGGGCGGGCCGAGGTAGTCGTCCAGGGCGGTGAGGTCCGACTCGATGTCGGCGTGCGACATCCGGTCGCCGGGCCGGGCGATGGTCAGGTGCGGCCGGAACGGCTTCTCGTCAGTCGGCACGCCGATCGCGTCCAGCCCGGCCCGGACCGCGCCGGCCAGCGCGGCCAGGCAGGCGACGTCACCGCGTACGTCGACCCAGAGCACGGTGCCACGGCCCCAACCGAACCGGCCGCCACCGCCCAGTCGCAGCACGGACGACACGGGGTCGGCCCGGACGGTGTCGGCGACGCTTTCGAGGGCCCGTTGCACGGCAGCCAACCGTACGGGTTCGACCTCGCCGAGAAAGGCGAGCGTGAGGTGGGCCCGGGTCGGATCCACCAGCCGTACGTTCGTGCCGGTGGCGGAGGCCGCGCCGAGGCGCAGCCCGGCCACCCGGGCGTACAGATGCTCGATCGCCTCGGCCGGCGGGTAGACCGCGGTGAAGAGTCGCACCCGACCCAGGATGGCAGCTAGTGACGGCGTTCGCGTTGACCGGGCCGGGTGGCCGGCAGGCGCAGGCCGGCGGCGTCCAGTTCGCCCTCGATCCGCACCCGTTCCAGCTGCCGGTCGATGCCGGTCAGCTCGGTCAGGTGTTCGGTGATGCCCAGCGCCCGGCAGGCCAGCCGGAGCCGCTCGTCGTACGCGTCGAGCACGCTGCTGTGCCACACCACGGCCGGGCCGGTCCCGCCGACCCGTTCTCGGCGCAGGCAGCGCAGGTCCGCGGCGAGTTGCTCCAGCGGGCGCCGGTCGGGCCGGTCGAGCGCCTCGAGGTCACCGGGCTTGGCCAGCCCGTCGGCGACCACCGACCGGTTCAACCGGGCGATCAGGCGACGCTCCCGCCGCCGCGCCCGCCACTCGGCGTATCCGCAGGTGAAGCGGTCGAGGACCTCGTCGGCGCAGACCACGAGCGCGATCAGCACCGGGAGGGAGACCACGGCGGCCAGCGCCAGGGCCAGCAGCAGCAGGCGTAAGATCTCCACCCAACGAAGTTAATCCGTTGCGCAGCGTCATGTTGGCGATTTTCCAGCATCCGGTGGTCAGACCTCGGTGACGTAGAACCGCGGCATCGGCAGGATCCGGAACCGCAGCCGGACGCTGTCGTGACGCAGTTGCCAGGCCAACGCGAGCAGGGCGGTGACCAGGGAGAGCAGCCCACCGGCCCAGATGCTGACACCGGCACCGAAGGTCTCCGCGATCCAGCCGATCACCGGTGCGCCGACCGGGTTCGTACCCAGGAACACCAGTACCCACAGCGCCATCACCCGGCCCCGGAAGGCGGCGTCGGTGCCGAGTTGGACCCGCTGGTTGGCGGCCTGGGCGAAGTAGACCATGAAGAAGCCGGTCGGCGGGAGCAGCGCCACCACCATCCAGTACGTGGGGGCCAGCCCGACCAGTGTGCCGAAGACGGCGCAGACGATCGCGGCACCGAGCACCAGCCAGACCGACGGGCGACTGCGCCGACCGGTGCCCGCCAGCGCGCCGGCCAGCGCACCGACCGCGAGGGTGGTGCTGAACAGACCGAACGAGGCCGCACCGGTGTTGAACACGGTCTTGGCCAGCGCCGCCAGGGTGAGCTGGAAGTTGAACAGCGACATCCCGATCACCGACATCACCACCATGGGCAGCAGCAGGTCGGGGCGACGACCGACGTACCGCAGCCCGTCCAACACGGTGGCGGCGGCCCGCTCGTCGCGCGACGGCAGCGGTGCCCGGTACAGCTCGGCCGGACGCATCTGGATCACCGTGATCAGGGGCGCGATCGAGCTGAGCGCGGTGACCAGGAAGACCGGTCCGACGTCGAAGAGCGCGATGGCGAGGCCGGCGACGGCCGGGCCGACGATCCGGGCCGAGTTGAAGACGGCCGCGTTGAGCGAGAGCGCGTTGGGCAACAGCCGGGTGCCGACCAGTTCGGAGACGAAGGCCTGCCGGACCGGGGTCTCCACCGCGTTGGCCACGCCGAGCAGGGCGGCGAAGACGAAGACGTGCCAGAGCTGGACCAGGTCGGTGAGGACGAGCACGCTCATCGCCAGCGACAACACGGCCCAGAAGGCGTTGGCGACGAAGAGGAGCATCCGCTTGTCGTACCGGTCGGCGAGCCGGCCGGAGAGCAACGTGAGCAGCAGTACCGGGGTGAACTGCAGGGCGACGACCACGCCGAGCGCGGTGGCCGAGTCGCCGGAAAGCTCGAGGACCAGCCAGTCCTGGGCGATGAACATCATCCAGACACCGATCAGTTTGACCAGTTGCCCGAACGCGAATAGCCGGTAGTTGCGGACCTGTAGGGACTGGAACATCGTGCTCAGCCGTGCCTGCACTCTCGGTGCGCCTCCTCGCGGTCGTACGCGTCGTCAACGACGGACGGCGCGGCGCGGCGCACACCGGGTGTGCGGCGTCAGGCGCGGGAGAGTCGCTGGAGGATCTCCGCGGCGTGGTGCAGGGTCTCCCGGTCGGCGTCGTTCAACTCGGCCAGCCGGTGGGCCAACCACTCGTCCCGGACCCGCTCGAACTGGTCGAGCACGGCCCGGCCTCCCTCGGTCACCGCCAGGATCACCTGTCGGCCGTCGGTCGGGTGGGGGCTGCGCCGCACGAGGCCGCGTTCCTCCAGCTTCGCGACGATCTTGGTCATCGTCGGTGGCTGCACCCGTTCGACGTCGGCGAGTTCTCGGGGCGTGAGCGCGCCGGCCAGCCGGATGCTGGTGAGCGCGGACAACTGGGTGACCGTCAGGTCACCGACCGGTCGGGCCTGGCGGACCCGCCGGTTGAGCCGAGTGATCGCATCACGCAGCTGATGGGCCAGCTGCGCCGGTGGCATGCTGTGAGCCGTCACCGTCCGCTCCGTCACGATAGTTAGCCTAACTAATAAGCTGACCGAGCCGCAGCGAATATGACCACGCTCACGCCGACGTTTGCCCTGCTCGGGCCGGGCGTGAGCGGCTCGTCACGGAGACCATACACACCCGGCCCGGGCAGCCGTCAGAACAGCAGCGCCTCGATCGGACCGCGCAGGAAGTACACCACGAACAACGCCGCCACCGCGTACAGCAGCGGATGGATCTCACGGGACTTGCCCTTGGCCAGCTTCACCACCACGTACACGATCAGGCCGGCGCCGATGCCGTTGGAGATCGAGTAGGTGAACGGCATGAGCACGATGGTGAGGAACGCCGGGATGGCGATCTCGTAGTCGGACCAGTCGATGGTCCGCACCGCGGTCATCATCAGGAAACCGACCACCACCAGCGCGACGGACGCCGCCTCGAACGGCACCACCTCGACCAGCGGGGTCAGGAACATGGCCAGCAGGAACAACGCGCCGGTCACCAGGTTGGCCAACCCGGTCCGGGCACCCTCCGCGACCCCGGCGGCACTCTCGATGTACGCCGTGTTGCTGGAGACGCTGGCCGCACCACCGGCCGCCGCACCGATCGAGTCGACCAGCAGGATCTCCTTCGCCCGCGGCGGGGTGCCCTGCTCGTCGAGCATGCCACCCTCCTGCCCGACCGCGACCATCGTGCCCATGGTGTCGAAGAAGTCGGTGATCAGCAGCGTGAAGATGAACATCAGCACGACCAGCCAGCCGGCCCGCTCCCAGGAGCCGAGCACGTTGAACTTGCCGAGCAACGACAGGTCCGGCAGGTCGAACGGGTTGCTGGGCAGGGTCGGCACGTTCAGCGACCAGCCCTTCGGGTTCGGCACGCCGTTGACGAAGGACGGGCCGACATTGCCGAGCGCCTCCACCACCATGGCCAGCACGGTCGAGCCGAGGATGCCGATCAGGATCGCGCCCCGAACCCGGCGTACCACCAGCACCAGGGTCAACAGCAGACCCACCACGAAGACCAGCGTCGGCCAACTGACCAGCTTGCCCCCGATGCCCAGGCCGACCGGCACGGTGGTGTTCGCCTCGTCCGGCACCCGCCGGACGAAACCGGCGTCGACCAGGCCGATGACGGTCAGGAACAAGCCGATGCCGACGCCGATCGCCGCCTTCATCTGGGTCGGCACCGAGCGGAACACGGCGGTCCGCAGGCCGGTCAGCACCAGCACCGCGATGATCACGCCCTCGATCACCACCAGGCCCATCGCGTCGGCCCAGGTCATCTCCGGAGCGATCTCGTACGCCACCAGGGCGTTGACGCCGAGGCCGGCGGCGACGGCCAGCGGGAACCGGCCGACCACGCCCATCAGGATGGTCATCAGGCCGGCGACGAGCGCGGTCGCCGCGGCGATCGCGGGAATCGACAGGGTGTTGCCATCACCGTCGACGGCACTGCCGAGAATGAGCGGGTTGAGCACCACGATGTACGCCATCGTGAAGAAGGTGGCCAGGCCACCCCGTACCTCGCGGCTCATCGTCGAGCCGCGGGCGGTGACCTCGAAGTACCGGTCGAACCGGTTGATCGGACGGCTGGGATCGGGGGATGTGCCGTTCTCGGGCGGCGCTACTGCCATCAGGAACCTCACAGCGAATGATCAGGTCGTCGCGCGCATCGTCGCAGATGACCGCCGAACCGGGAAGCCTCGTCGCGTACCCTGGCCGGGTGCCGAAGCAGCAGCCCCGACCCGAGCCGCTCGACCCGCCGATGGTGCCGATCGCGCTGGCCGGCCTGGCGGCGTGGGCACTCGCCGGCCTGGTACTGCTGCTCGTCCGCGATCGGCTGATCGCCGCCGGGCACGAGAACTGGCTCTGGATCTGCCTGGCCGGATTCCTGTGGGGCTTCCCCGGCCTGGCCGTGATGATGCGCCACGACGCCCACCGGCGGCGCCGCCGGGCCGCCGGCTGAGCACCACACGCCCGCCAGGCTGAGCACCTCAGGGGCCTCCCCGCGCCGACCAGCGGACCCGATCTCGAGCCCGCCGGGCCGGGATCAGGAGTGGCCGTACGGCTCCGCGGGCTCACCCGGCTCGATCGACCCGGGTGCCCGGGACACCGACATCGGCTCCACCGCGCTGTCGTCGTAGATCGTCGGCATCTCCTCCACTGCCGTCTCCGCCTCGACCAGCGTCTCCGAGTGGGCACCGCAACCGTGGTCGGTGCTGACCACCCGGCCGTCGTCGGGGGCGTAGAAGTTGCCGCAGACACCGAAGCACTGCCGGAGCTGCCCGGCCAGCGGCAGGTAGAAGCCGCAGGTGCCGCAGCGGGCGGCGGCCGGCGCGGAGGTGGCGATCGGCGCCGACGGGCCGTGGTCGCCGTCGTACCAGCGCTGGGCCGTCTCGGCGCGGCCCTCCCGGGACATCACCCGGGCCCGGCCGAGGCCGAGCTCCCAGGCGGTCTCCGCCACGGCCGGATCGTCGGAGAGCAGGTAGCCGGGCTGTAGCCGCTCGTCGTCCGCAGGCGTCGGGAGCAGGTCACCCGGGCCGAGGTCCCCCGGCTTGAGCCGCTCCTGCCAGGGCAGCCAGCCGGGCGCGAGCAGGGCGTCCGGCCCGGGCAGCAGCACCGTCTCGCAGATCGTCACGGTACGGCTACGCGGCACCCGGGTGACGGTGACCGCCCACCGCCAGCCGCGGTAGCCGGCCAGCCGGCACTCGAAGTAGTGGGTGACGAGCCGATCGCCCTCGGCGACGGCCTGGAGGTGGTCGCCGACTTCGGCGGCGTCAACCTCGGTGATGCCGGCGCGCGCCACCTCGACGGCAGCGGCACAGACCTGGTCTAGACGAGCGGCGCGGGCGGAGGCGGGCCTGGTCACCAGACCATTGTTCCCCATCCCTGGGGTCGACTGTGAGGCACTCCCCAGAGGTGTTCTGGGAAGGTGGCACGGCATCCGGCGAGTCGATGGTTCAGGATGGGTGCCATGCCGCTGTTCTCCCGCTCCGAGCGATCCCTCGCGGGGCGAACCGTCGGCACCGGCATCCGCGCCACGCGACTGCTGTTGCGCGGCTCGGTCAGCGGTGGTCGCTGGGTCACCCGCAGTGCCGCCCGGGCCCGGGCCCGGGGGGCCGGCGGAGAAACCGGCATGGTCCGCCTGTTCGACCTGCACGCCGTCTCCTGTGCCGGGGACACGCTGATCGCCATCGGACTGGCCGGGACGATCTTCTTCAACGTGCCGCTCGGCGAGGCCCGCAGCAAGGTGGCGCTCTACCTGCTGGTCACCATGGTGCCGTTCGCCATGCTCGCCCCGGTGGTCGGGCCGTTGCTCGACCACTTCCGGCACGGCCGCCGGTACGCCCTGGCCACGACCATGCTGGGTCGGGCGTTCCTGGCCTGGCTGATCTCCGACTACATCCACGGCTTCGGGCTCTATCCGGCCGCCTTCGGCGTACTGGCGCTGTCCCGGGCGTACGGGGTGGCCCGCTCCGCGGCCGTACCCCGGCTGCTGCCCGAAGGGCTCGGGCTGTCCCAGGTCGGCGCGCGGGCCAGCGTGTACGGCACGGTCGCCGGCGCCCTGGTCGCGCCGATCGGCCTGGCCGCGTTCTGGTTCGGGCCGCAGTGGCCGCTGCGGGTCGCCTCCGTCATCTTCCTGGTCGGCATGGTGGTCGCCCTCCGGTTGCCGCCCAAGGCCGACTCCGAGCCGCCCGAACGGGTGCCGCGACCGCTGCGTGCGCTACGCCGGGCCACCGGGGACCGGCCGCTGGGCCGGGGCCGCCCCGCCGGCCGGCTGGTGATCTCGACCCTGGTCGGTGCGGCGACGCTGCGCGCGGTGTACGGCTTCCTGCTGCTCTTCCTGGCCTTCACCATCAAGGCCGGTGACCTGACCACGGTGGTCTTCGGCCGCGACCTGGGCGACGAGGGAGCACTGGGTCTGGTGGGTGGAGCGCTGGCCGTCGGCACCTTCCTGGCCACCGCGATCGGCACCCGGCTGCGCATCCACCGGCCGGCCGCGCTCCAGTCCAGCGGCATGGTGATCGTGGCCGGAGTGGCCGTACTGGCCGCGTTGCAGTTCTCCCTGCCGATGGTCGCCCTGCTCTGCGTGGTCACGGCCATGATGAGCGGAATCGCGAAACTCGCCGTGGACGCCTCGATCCAGGAGCGCATTCCGGAACGGCTGCGGGCCAGCTCCTTCGCCCACTCCGAGACGGTGCTGATGCTCGCCTTCGTGGCCGGTGGCGGGCTGGGGCTCGTACCCTTCAACGGCCGCATCGGCATCGCGGTGGCTGCCGGTGTGGGTGCGCTGGCCGCCGCCCGAGGGCTGGTGATGGCCCGCCGGCTGCGGGCCGAGCGGCTGCACGGGCGGCCGCTGACGGACGACGAGCTGTCCACGGCGGAGCAGGACGCCGACGCCCGGGCCGCCGAGGCACAGGCCGACCGGGACCGGGCCGCCGCCGAGGAGCAGGCCGACCGGGACCGGGATCGGGCCGCCGCTGAGGCGGCTGGCGCCGCGCCCACCTCCCCCGCCCCCGCCCAGGGCGGTCCGGCAGCCCAGGAGCCGAACCTGGCACCGCCGGGCTTCCACATCTACCGCCCGTCGTCGGCGGTCACCGGCGGCAGTGACGACGAGACGCGACGCAGCTCACCCGGCTCGGTCCCGTGACCGGTCTGCTGGTGGTCACGGCGGTACCCGCCGAGGCGGAGGCGGTCCAGGCCGGTCTCGCCGAGCCGACCGTCGCGGTGGTCCCGGTCGGGGTGGGGCCAGCGGTCGCCGGGGCGGCAACGGCCCGGCTGTTGGCGCTCGCCGAGGCCGCCGGTCGGCCGTACCGGGCGGTGATCAGTGCGGGCGTCGCGGGCGGTTTCGCCGACCGGGTCGCCGTGGGCAGCGTGGTGCTCGGCACCCGGGCCGTCGCCGCCGATCTGGGCGCGGAATCGCCCGACGGATTCATCCCCATCGACGAGTTGGGCATGCCGCCCGAGCTGCTCGGCGGAGGTCTGGCCGTACCCGCCGACCCGGACCTGCTGGCCGCCCTCCGCGCGGCGCTGCCCGCCGCCACGATCGGCCCGGTGCTGACGGTCAACACCGTGACCGGCACCGCCGCCGGCACCGAGGCGCTCCGCAGCCGTCACCCGGACGCAGTGGCCGAGGCCATGGAGGGGTACGGCGTGGCTGTCGCCGCCAGGCAGGCCGGCGTCCCCTTCGCCGAGCTGCGTACCATCTCGAACCCGATCGGCCCCCGCGACCGCGACGCCTGGCGCCTACGGGACGCCCTCGCCGCCCTCACCGCCGCCGCCGACGCCCTCCGCTGACCACCACCCACCGGACGTGACCGGGTGCCGGCAAGCACCGCGACGGGCAACCGTCAGGGGTCACCTGGTGTCTCCGGGCGCAGCGGGCTCGCCGGGCTTGCCGACGGAGGCCGGGCTTGCCAGCGGGCTCGCCGGGCTTGCCGACGGAGGCCGGTGCTCCAGGCACAACGCCACCGGCCGGTGATCCTCGGTCCGGTAGCCACAGGCCCGCAGGAACCCGGCGCCACCGAACTCGGCCACCGCGCGGATGGCACCGAGACCCGCCCGGCGGGTTTCGGCGGCGAGGCGCGTCACAAGTTTCCGCCCGATGCCCAGCAGCCGGAGCGGCGGCGCCACCACGACGCCGTCCAACACCACCTCCCGCCGGTCGCCCAACGACTCGCCGTAGAGCAGGTCGAGGCTGCGCTCGTGCGCACGCAGCTCACCAACCAGATCACCGTCGGGCAACTCGGCCACCAGGCGCCAGCACCCCGGTGGCACACCATCAACGACCCGCCGGATCCGCACCGCATCGCGCAGCCTCACCCGCACGCGCCGTTCGTCACGCCGGCCGCGATCGAGGTCGTAGGTGACGTCGGGGACCCGCAACGGCCACTGCTCGGGCGGCAGCGAATACCAGTGCGCCCACCAGGCACCTGGCCAGTCCTTGAGCGTCCGCACCTCACGCACGTCAAGATGAGCCGGATAGCGACGGCCGGCATCGTCTCGTCGGGTGTCGTCCCGCATATCCCCAACGGCAGCCCGGACACAGTCGTTGCCCTCTGCCTGACCTGGCCCTGGTGCACAGCCCGCGTGACCTGGCCCTGCTGCACAGCCCGCGTGACCTGGCCCTGCTGCACAGCTGGCGGCGGTGAGCCACAGCGTCCCCCCGGCCGCCGCCACGAGCCGCTGCACGGTCCGGAATCGTGGATCGAGGCCCTGCTCCGATTCGATCCGCCCCACCGTGGACTGAGGCACCCCGGCCAGTTGGGCCAGCTCGCGCTGACTCAGATCAGCCTGGCGGCGCAACGCCCGCAGCACGGACCCCAGATCAGCGGCTACGTCGAAATCGCCACCAGGACCATCGCTCATTCCATCGATGCTTCCCGACGCTCCGACTTCACTCAACCCGGCCCGTCGACCTGTGGACAAACCTGTGGACAACCTGGGTAAGTCGGTGAACACGGGCATCGGCCCTGCCCCCCACCACCCGACACCGGTGGCCCACAGCCCGTTGTGTGACCTGGGTTTCTAAGACCTCGGTCGCTGTGTGACCTGGGTTTCTGGCCGCTGACTCCCCGGCCGCTGACGAAGCGCGAGAAGGACCCGCCCTCATGGTCCTGGTTGCGCCCTGTCGAGCTGAACCGTCCACGCTATCGCCCTCGGCGCCGCCACGGGCCACCCTCGCCGCACAAGCGCGCAACGAGCCGCTTCATAGGGCTTGCTGCGACGGCACCGCCGTGGGCTCAACGTCCGTCACGGCCCTACTACGACGGCACACCCGCGGACTCAACGTCCGTCACGGCCCTACTACGACGGCACACCCGTGGGCTCAACGTCCGTGAGGGAAGCATGGGGCGTGGCCCAGTTCGTAGGCAGTGAGCTGCACCAGGGACGCGAGCACAGCCACGTCCCACCCGGCAAAGATCACGCTCGATCCAGGTTCGAGTGGTCACGATTGCTCGTGGAAGCCACTCGATCCTGGATCGAGTGGGTGTCTTCTCGGCCGCCGCCCGGGTGGGACGCCTCCCGGAACCAGCGGACCGAGTGGCCAACGTGCCCAACGGCGCAACGTGCCCAACGGCGCAACGTGCCCAACGGCGCAACGTGCCCAACGGCGCAACGTGCCCAACGGCGCAACGTGCCCAACGGCGCAACGTGCCCAACGGCGCAACGTGCCCAACGGCGCAACGTGTCGAACAGACGGCACACCCAACAGACGGCACGCCCAACAGACGGCACGCCGAACGGGGCAACGTGCCGAACCGGCTGGCATGCCGGAAGAGGCGAGGCGGCGTGGCGATCCGTTCCCGCTATCAGCTCGACAGGCTCTGTTCGTGACCAACCAGGTCTCGGCTCCAGCCTTACCTGGCCCCGGGCGCCCGGCCGCGGCCGCCCTCACGCCCCGACGACTGCGGGCGGACGGCCGATGGGCGACGCGCGTACGACAGGGGTGGAACTGGGGCCGGGCGGGCGAATCCTCGGTGAGGTCGGCGGGGACGCTCGGGTAATGGCGCGCTGTGGTCTGGCCGACGTCGGCGGGCTCGGCCGACGTCGGTCCGGCCGGCTGGGGTTACGGTGGCAGCGTGGCGCTCTCGCTGGCGATCTCGCCCTGCCCCAACGACACGTTCGTCTTCCACGCCCTCGTGCACGGGCAGGTGCCCGGGGCACCGCCGGTCGAGGTGACGTACGCCGATGTCGACGTCACCAACACGGCCGCCGAGCGCGGGGCGTTCGACCTGGTGAAGGTGAGTTACGCGGCGCTGCCGTGGCTGTCGGCGGACTACCACCTGCTGCCCTGCGGCGGGGCGCTGGGACGCGGCTGCGGGCCGCTGGTGCTGACCCGGTCGGATCGGGACGGCGGGCCGGACCGTATCGACCTGAGCGGGGCGACCGTGGCGGTGCCCGGCGACCGCACCACGGCATACCTGCTGTTCCGGCTCTGGGCCGCCGGGCGGACACCGGAGCGCATCGAGGTGGTGCCGTTCCAGGAGATCATGCCGGGCGTCGCCGCCGGACGGTACGACGCCGGGCTGGTGATCCACGAAGCCCGGTTCACCTATCCGCGGCACGGGCTGACCGCCCTGGTCGACCTGGGCGAGTGGTGGGAGGGTGACACCGGGCTACCGATCCCGCTCGGTGCCATCCTGGCCCGGCGCGGCGTGGTCGACCCGCAGCAGGCCGCCGGGTGGATCCGGGAGTCGGTCCGGCGGGCCTGGGCCGACCCGGCGGCCAGTCGGGCGTACGTGCTGGCGCACGCCCAGGAGATGGAGCCCGACGTGGTGGACCGGCACATCGGCCTCTACGTCAACGAGTTCACCGCCGACCTGGGAGAGGCCGGCTTCGCCGCCGTGGAGGCGCTGCTCGGCCGGGCCGCCGACGCCGGGCTCGTGCCTCAGACCTCCAGCTCGCGGGCGACCGCGTGGACCAGCTGAGCGACCTTCTGCGCGGTCTTGCGGTCCGGGAAGCGGCCCCGGCGCAGATCGGGCTGCACCTTCGCCTCCAGCACCTTGATCATGTCTTCGACCAGACCGTGCAGTTCCTCGGCCGGCCGGCGACGCAGCTCCGCCACGGACGGCGGGGCGTCGAGCAGCTTCACGCCCATCGCCTGCGTACCGCGCCGGCTGTCGACCACACTGAAGTCGATGCGCTGGCCGCCCTTCAGGTCGGTGACACCCGCCGGTAGCGCGGCCTTCGGCAGGAACACGTCGCCACCCTCGTCACTGGTGACGAACCCGTATCCCTTGGCCGCGTCGTACCACTTCACTCGACCCGTAGGCACCTGAGAACCCCTGCTTCACTTGAGACGTCTACTGCGTCAAGGCTAGCCGGATCATGCCGTCGAGCGCCGCCGGGAATCCGGTGAGGTCGGCAAGCACCACCGCCGCCCCTGCCGCCCGCAGGTCGTCGACCGAACATGGCCCGGTGGCCACCGCGATCCCGGGCACTGCGGCGGCCTGGGCGGCCACCATGTCCGCCACGTGATCGCCGACATAGTACGTGGCGCCGTGCGCCCGCAGCGCCGTCGCCTTCTCCTCGGCGAACAGGTCGCCGGCCAACTCGTCCACGGTCAGGCCGAGGTGGTCCAGGTGCAGCTTGGCCAGCCGGCCGAGCTTCGACGTGACCACGACCACCCGGCCGCCCCGCTCGCGTACCGCGTCCAGGGCCGCCCGGGCGCCGGGCAGCGGGATCGACGGGGTGATCGCGTACGCCGGGTAGAGCTCGCGGTAGACGGTGACCGCCTCCTCGACCTGCTCGGGCGGGAACCAGCGGGCGATCTCGGTACGCAGCGGCGGGCCGAGCCGGGACACCGCCGCCTCGGCGTCGACGGGTACGCCCGTCCGCTCGGTCAGCGCGCGGTAGGCCGCGGCGATGCCGGGGCGCGAGTCGACCAGTGTCATGTCGAGGTCGAAACCGACCGTCAGTGGGGGCATCCCGGCACGCTACCCGGTCGGCTCGGACCAGCCCGGTCGTCCGATGGGCGAAGGCGGGGCAGGCCGGGCTAGCGTGGAACGACGATGAGCACCTCACTCGCCGACCAGCTGCGGTCCCTGCCCGACGAGTCCCTGGCCGCGCTGCTCCAGCTGCGGCCCGACCTCGTCGTACCGGTACCCACCGACGTCGCCGCCCTCGCCATCCGGGCGCAGTCCCGGGTGTCGGTGTCCCGTGCCCTCGACGGGCTGGACCAGTTCACCCTCCAGATCATGGACGCCGCCCGGTTGACGCGGGACCCGGCCGACGGCACCACCTCGGTCGACGGGGTGCTCGCGCTGGCCACCGCCGGCCCGCACCCGCCCGCGCCGACCTCGGTCCGCGCCGCCGTCGACCGGCTGCGCGCCCGGTTCCTGCTGTACGGCCCCGACCACCGGTTGCAGCTGGTCGGCGGCGTCGACGAGATCTCCCCGTACCCGGCCGGGCTGGGCCGACCGGCGGCGGAGCTGGACCCGCGCACGGCGGCGCTCTGCGCGGACCCGGCGAAGCTGCGGCGGACCCTGCTGGCCGCGCCCCCGTCGGCGCGGGCGATCCTGGACCGGCTGGCCGCCGGGCCACCGGTGGGCAGTGTGCCGCCCGGCGCGTTGCGGGCCCCGGCCACCGGCGCCGACGACGAGTTGCCGCCGGACGAGACCAACGGCGGGGCGCCGACCGGTTCCCCGGTCCGCTGGCTGGTCGACCACCGGCTGCTGGTGCGGGTGGCCGGCGGCAAGGGCGGCAGCAGCGGGATGGTCGAGCTGCCTCGGGAGATCGGGTTGCTGCTGCGCCGCGACACCGGGCCGCTGGGCCCGCTGAGCGCGAGTCCCCCGGCGGTGACCAGCACCCCGCGCGAGCCGAAGGCCGTCGACTCCGCCGGGGCCGGGCAGACCATGGAGGTGGTCCGCCACACCGAGGCGCTGCTGGAACAGTTGGCCGCCGAACCGGCGCCGGTGTTGCGGTCGGGTGGGCTCGGCGTGCGCGATCTGCGCCGGTTGGCCCGGTTCACCGGGCTGGACGAGCCGACGGCGGCACTGCTGCTGGAGGTGGCGTACGCGGCCGGTCTGACCGGTGAGGTCGAGTTGCCCGGCAGCACCGGCCGGTACGGCGCGGACCAGCAGGTGCTGCCCACCGGCGGGTACGAGTTGTGGCGGGCCGGTTCGCTGGCGCAGCGTTGGGAGCAGTTGGCCCGGGCGTGGCTGACCATGACCCGCCAGGTCGGGCTGGTCGGTCAACGCGACGACCGGGACCGGCCGATCACGGTGCTCTCCGCCGAGGCGGAACGGGCCGGCGCGCCGGCCGCCCGGCGGGCGGTGCTGGCGGTGCTGGCCGAGCTGGAACCGGCGGCCGCACCGACCGCCGAGGAGGTGCTGGCGCTGCTCGACTGGCAGGCGCCGCGGCGCAGCCGGGGCCGGGAGACGGCGCACCGGGAGGTGCTCGCCGAGGCGGCCACGCTGGGCGTGACGGGGTTGGGCGCGCTCACCTCGTACGGGCGGCTGCTGCTGGTGGAGGCGACCACCACCGAGGACCGGGACAACGACGACCCCCTGGGGGTACGCGCCGACGGTGCCGGCGGCACGGCCGTGCGGGCGTTGGACGCGCTGCTGCCCGCCCCGGTGGATCACTTCCTGCTACAGGCCGACCTGACCGTGGTGGTCCCGGGGCCCCCGGAGCCGGCGCTCGCCGCCGAACTGGACGTGGTCGCCGAGCCCGAGTCGGCCGGTGGGGCGAGCGTGTACCGGGTCACCGCCCTCAGCGTGCGGCGGGCGTTGGATGCTGGCTACTCCGCCGACGACCTGCACGGGCTGTTCCGCCGCCGGTCCCGTACCCCGGTGCCGCAGGGGCTGACGTACGTGATCGACGACGTGGCTCGCAAGCACGGCGGGCTGCGGGTCGGCTCGGCCGGGGCGTACCTGCGCAGCGACGACGAGGCGCTGTTGGCCGAGTTGCTGGCCGACCGGCGGGTCGAGGAGCTGGCGTTGCGGCGGCTCGCGCCGACGGTGCTGGTCACTCCGTACCAGACGGGCCGGCTGCTGGCTGTGTTGCGGGAAGCCGGGTACGTGCCGGTGGCCGAGGACGCCACCGGCACGGCGGTACTCACCCGCGCGAAGGTCCGGCGGGCGCCGGCCCGGGTGTCGGCGGCCACCCGGACGATCGACCCGCTCACCGCCCCGCGGCTGCCGCTGCCCCGCCTGCTCGGGGTGGTGGAGCAGATCCGCCGGGGCGACGCGGCGGCGCGGGCGGCCCGGCGGGCACCGGCGGCGGTCCGCGGTGCGGCACCGGCCGGCCCGGTGGCGGTGCCCAGTCACAGCGACGCCCTGGCCGTGCTGCAACAGGCGGTACGCGACAAGGCGCTGGTCTGGGTCGGCTACGTCGACGCGCACGGGGCGACCGCGTCCCGGCTGGTCCGGCCGGTCTCGCTGGGCGCCGGATACCTACGTGCCGAGGACGAGCGCACCGAGATGCTGCACACCTTCGCGCTGCACCGGATCACCGCGGCGGTGTTGGAGAAGTGACGTTCAGCGTCGGCTGCGCCGCACCGATCCGATGATCGCCACGATCAGCAGCAGGGCGAAACCGGTGCCGGCGGCTTCGCCGACCGAGTCGATGAAGCCCTGTTGGAGCACGAGCCAGCCGAAGAGGAACCAGCCGAAGAGGAGTGCCCCGACGACCGCGTAGGCCACCACTGTCGCGGTGGAAACCGGCTCGGCCTCGTCACGGTCGGGGATCACTTCCTGGTCGACGGTCATGCGCCCTCCCCCCGTACGGTCCGGCCCTTGGTTCCAGGGTGACACTCCGGACGGCAACCGACCAGCATCATCGCCCACCGATCCAGGCGCAGGCTGGTACCCGGAGGGCTGGGGCCGCGAAACACGAGGGGGAAACCGGGTGGGTCGGCCCGGGCGCACCGCTCGCCCCCGTTGGCGGTCCACGGCGACGGGAAGGGCCCCCGCTTCCTGGCCCGGCTGACCGTGGATCGAACGCGCACGCACCGCGCCGACCGGGGAGGCGGGCGCCCGGACCGGCCGGATGAATCGTCTCCCCACTAACTAGACGTTCTCAGGTAGGGAGTTGGTTGCGCGGGGTGAGCGGGTTCGTTGCGGCGGGCCGGGCGTGCAACACTGGATGGTCGCCCAGCGGCAGGTCAGACGCCTGTCCCGGCGGCCGGATCAACCGTACGGAGGAGGAGGTTCGGCGTGACTGGTGGACCCCTGATCGTGCAGTCGGACAAGACGCTGCTGTTGGAGATCGACCACCCCGACGCGCAGGCCTGCCGGATGGCCATCGCACCCTTCGCCGAGTTGGAGCGCTCGCCCGAGCACGTGCACACCTACCGGTTGACCCCGCTCGGTCTGTGGAACGCCCGCGCCGCCGGTCACGACGCGGAGGGGGTGGTCGACGCGCTGATCAAGTACTCCCGGTACCCGGTGCCGCACGCCCTGCTGGTGGACGTGGCCGAGACCATGGACCGGTACGGCCGGCTGCAACTCGCCAACGACCCGGCGAACGGCCTGGTGCTGCGCGCCCTGGACCGGGTGGTGCTCGTCGAGGTGGCGAAGAGCAAGAAACTCGCCGGGATGCTCGGCGCGAAGCTCGACGACGACACCATCGCGGTGCACCCGTCGGAGCGGGGGCGGCTCAAGCAGGCGTTGCTGAAGCTCGGCTGGCCGGCGGAGGATCTGGCCGGCTACGTCGACGGCGAGGCGCACCCGATCGAGCTGGCGCAGGCCGGCAGGGACGGCGGCAAGCCGTGGACGCTGCGGTCGTACCAGCGGGAGGCCGTCGAGGCGTTCTGGGCCGGCGGCTCGGGTGTGGTGGTGCTGCCCTGCGGCGCCGGTAAGACCCTGGTAGGCGCGGCGGCGATGGCCGAGGCGAAGGCCACCACGCTGATCCTGGTCACCAACACGGTCGCCGGTCGGCAGTGGAAGCGCGAGCTGATCGCCCGCACCTCGCTGACCGAGGAGGAGATCGGCGAGTACTCAGGCGAGCGCAAGGAGATCCGGCCGGTCACCATCGCCACGTACCAGGTGCTCACCTCGCGGCGCGGCGGCGCGTTCACTCACCTGGACCTGTTCGGCGCCCGCGACTGGGGCCTGGTCGTCTACGACGAGGTGCACCTGCTGCCCGCACCGATCTTCCGCTTCACGGCGGACCTCCAGGCCCGCCGCCGGCTCGGGCTGACCGCCACCCTGGTCCGCGAGGACGGCCGGGAGGGCGACGTGTTCAGCCTGATCGGCCCGAAGCGGTACGACGCACCGTGGAAGGACATCGAGTCGCAGGGCTGGATCGCCCCGGCCCAGTGCACCGAGGTCCGGGTCACCCTGACCGACGCCGAGCGGATGTCGTACGCGACGGCGGAGGCCGAGGAGCGTTACCGGATGGCGGCCACCGCCCGCACCAAGCTGCCGGTGATTCGCGCCCTGGTCGACCGGCACCCGAACGAACAGACGCTGGTGATCGGCGCGTACATCGACCAGTTGCACCAGCTCGGTGAGTACCTGAACGCCCCGATCGTGCAGGGCTCGACCACGAACAAGGAACGGGAACGGCTCTTCGACGCGTTCCGCTCCGGTGAGATCCGCACGCTGGTGATCTCCAAGGTCGGCAACTTCTCCATCGACCTGCCCGAAGCGGCGGTGGCGATCCAGGTGTCCGGCACCTTCGGCTCCCGGCAGGAGGAGGCGCAACGGCTGGGCCGGGTGCTCCGCCCGAAGGCCGACGGCCGGCAGGCGCACTTCTACACGGTGGTCTCCCGGGACACCATCGACACCGAGTACGCCGCCCACCGCCAGCGTTTCCTCGCCGAGCAGGGGTACGCGTACACCATCGTCGACGCCGACGACGTCCTCGGCCCCACCCTGCCCTCCTTCGACTGACCCCCCTTGATCAACTCCGTTACGGCGCGATGGTGGCTTCCTGCCGGCTCGGATACCGCCATCACGTCGTAACGGAGCGGTGCGGTCAGAGGATTCGGGTGACCTGCTCGGCGGCGGCCACGGTGTCCCGGTCGGCGGGGTCGAGGTCGGCGCAGAGCACCACCGTGGCGCCGGCCGACAGCGGGGCCAGCAGCCACTTCAACGGCTGGTCGTGCGCGGCGACGTCGACCAGCAGCCGGTCACCGACCCGCAGGTCGAGCTGGTCGGCGACGGCCCGCGCCACCCGACCCCACTCGTCGTAGGTGGTGCCGTCCGGGCTTGCCGGGGCGGTGGCGTGCAGGACCGGGCGGTCGGCCGGGGCGGCACCGTGCCGCAGCACCTCCACCGACCAGTCGAGCCAGCCGGCCGGCACGTCCACCAGCGGCTCCGGCCCGGTGCCGACGAGGTAGCGGTGCAACCCGTCGGGTACGTCCTCCAGCCAGTCGTCGAGCCGTTCCGGGGTGACCAGGACCGCGTCGTACGGTCGGTCGCCGCCGGGCTCCAGCACCGGCAGCCCGGCGGTGGCGCGTGGCCGGAACGAGACCTCCAGCCCCACCGCCCAGGCCCCCAAGAGCACGGCGGCGGTACGCCAGTGCGGCGGCAGCAGCACGGCCACCCGGCTGCCCGGCGTCAGCCCGCACCCGTCGCGCAGCAGGCCGGCCACCCGCGCCGACCACTCGCCCAGTTCGGCGGCGGTCAGCCGGTGGCGGTGCCCGGTGCGGTGGTCGAGATAGGTGATCAGCGGCTGGTCCCGCTCGGCGAGGCCGACGGCGGACAGCACGGGCAGCGCAGCAGACATACCGTACGTCCTACTCCTGTCACCCAGACCTGTCGAGTTCGACCCGCTGCTCACTCCGGTGGTCGACACGGTGTCCGCCCGTCGCGGGCTGCCGTAGGTTCCGAGATCCGCCGGCTCGACGGAGGCCGATCGGACAGCCCGGTCCGTGCGTCGGCGGTCCACACCCGGTGGTCCGCACCCGGTGGTCCGCACGGTGGGCCCTGTCGAGCTGAACCGTCTGTGCTCTCACGCGGGATCCGTGGTGGATCACTCTGATCCGTTGACGCCGTCAGCTCGACAGGCCCGACACCCACCAGACCCTCCGGACCACCCGCCCCGCCAACCCACCGGACCACCGGCCAACCCACCGGCCAACCCACCGACCCACCGGCCAACCCACCGGCCCACCGGCCGGACCACCGGACGGCCCACCGGCCGGACCACCGGACCGGCCCACCGGACCACCGGCCCCGGAGCGGAGGAAGAGCCGACCGAGTAGCTCAACCCGGCAGCTCGGGGCCGGGGTCGAGCAGGGGGGCGAGCAGGTCGCTGTGCTCCTCGACCCGGCTCAGCACCTCACCGGCGGTGTACGGCCGTGCCGACGGTCTCCGGCCGGCGGCGCCGTCGGCGACCTCGTCCCAGGTCAGCGGGGCGGAGACGGACGGTACGCGTTGGGCACGCAACGAGTACGGCGCCACCGTGGTCTTCGCCGCGTTGTTCTGGCTCCAGTCGATGAAGATCTTCCCGGGCCGCAGGTTCTTCGCCATCCGCGACACGATCAGCTTCGGATGCTGGTATTCCAGCTCCTGGGCGATCCGCCGGGCGTAGCCGGAGACGAAGTCGGAGTCCTGTCTACCGGAGATCGGGCAGCAGAGCTGCATGCCCTTCTTGCCGGAGGTCTTCGGATAGGCGTCGACACCGTCGGCGGCCAGCCGCTCGCGCAGCAGCAGCGCCACCTGGCAGCACTGCTCCAGCGTCGCCGGTGCGCCCGGGTCCAGGTCGATCACCATCAGGTCCGGGTGCTCGCCGATCTTCCACTGCGGCGTGTGCAGTTCCAGCGCGGCCAGGTTGGCCAGCCAGACGAGGGTGGGCAGGTCGTCGGCGACCACGTAGTCGATGGTCTCCCGGCCCTTGCTCGACCCGGGGACGGGCAGGTTCTCGGTGTGTACCCAGGACGGGGTGGCGGCCGGGGCGTTCTTCTCGAAGAACGAGTTGCCGTCCACTCCGTTCGGGTAGCGGATCCGGGTCAGCGCCCGGTCGGCCAGGTGCGGCAGCAGCACCGGCGCGATCCGGGTGTAGTAGTCGATCACCTCGCCCTTGGTGAAGCCGGCGCCCGGATAGAGCACCTTGTCCAGGTTGGACAGCTCCAGGGTGCGCCCCTCGACCTCGACCCGGAGCCGGTCAGCTTGCATCGTCGACCTCCTCGGCCGGTTTGTCGGGCCGCAGTCGCAGGATCCGGGGGAACCGCAGCCGCCCGTCGGGGGTGCGCTGGCCGTACTTCACCTCCACCACCACCTGAGGCGTTACCCAGATCGCGCCCCGGGCATCCTCCCGGGGCACCCCGGCGGCGAAGGGTGACCCCGACGTCCGCAGCGGTTCCAGCTCGCGCAGCAGTTCCCGTTCCAGGGCCGCGCCGATGCCACCGCCGACCCGGCCCCGGTAGGTCAGTAGCCCGCCGGCACCGGGCACCCCGACCAGCAGGCCGCCGATCTTCCGCGCACCGGGCCGCCAGCCGCCGACCACGAAGTCGCCGGTCACCTCCAGCTTGACCTTCACCCAGTCCGGCGAGCGCAGCCCGGGGCGGTAGGTCGAGTCGACCCGCTTGGCCATCACCCCTTCCAGGCCGTGCTCACCGGCAGCCTGGAAGGTGGCCGCGCCGTCGGCGAAGACCGGCGGCACCGCCCACCGCGCCGCGCCCAGGCCCAGCTCGTCGAGGGCTTCCCGGCGTCGGGCGTACGGCCACCCGGTCAGGTCCTCGCCGCGCAGCCGGAGCAGGTCGAAGATCATGTACGTGACCGGGACGGTCGCCGCCAGCCGGGCCGCCTTCGCCGGGTCCCGCACGTGCATCCGCTCGGCCAGGGCGGTGAACGACGGGCGACCGGCCTGGTCGAAGAGCACCACCTCGCCGTCCAGGAGCGCGTCGTCGACCTGCTCGGCGAGCGGGATCAGCTCCGGATAGGCGGTGGTGATCTCGACGCCGGAGCGGGCGTAGAGGTGTTGACGCCCGGCCCCGATGTCGGCCAGGGCGCGTACGCCGTCCCACTTGAACTCGTACGCCCAGCCGGCGCCGGCCGGGAGTTGCCCGGTCGTCGCGAGCATCGGCTTGAGCGGCGCGCCGGGCACGACCCGACTGTAGTACCAGGCCGAACACCTCGCGCCCGGTTCGCTTCGGTGCGAGCATGGTCGATACCGGGGAAGGGAGTGTGGGGGATGCGGGCGATCTGGAAGGGAGCCGTGTCGTTCGGTCTGGTCTCGATCGGGGTGAAGCTGTACTCGGCGACCGAGGAGAAGGACATCCGGTTCCACCAGGTGCACCGGTCCGACGGCGGACGGATCCGGTACAAGCGCACCTGCCAGGTCTGCGGCGAGGAGGTCAGCTACGACGACATCGCCAAGGGCTACGACATCGGTGGCGGGGAGATGGTCATCCTCACCGACTCCGACTTCAGCGACCTGCCGTTGAGCACCTCGCACGCGATCGACGTGCTGGAGTTCGTGCCGGCCGAGCAGGTCGACCCGATCCTGTACAACAAGGCGTACTTCCTCGAACCGGAGGGCACCGCGACCAAGCCGTACCTGCTGCTGCGGGACGCGCTGACCGACTCGGAGCGGGTGGCGATCGTCAAGGTGGCGTTGCGGCAGCGGGAGCAGCTGGCCACGCTGCGGGTCCGCGAGGGCGTACTGCTGTTGAACACGATGCTCTGGCCCGACGAGATCCGTAAACCGGACTTCGGCTTCCTCGACGAGGATCTGAAGGTCCGGCCGCCGGAACTGGCGATGGCCACCTCCCTGATCGACTCGATGGCCGGCGACTTCCACCCGGACGAGTTCACCGACGACTACCGGGCGGCCCTGCAGGAGGTCATCGACGCCAAGGTGGAGGGCCGTGAGGTGGTCCAGCCGGAGGAGGTGGAGGAGGCGCCGGCTGCCGCCGTGGACCTGATGGCGGCGCTGAAGGCGTCCGTGGAACGGGCGCGAGCGGCCCGGGGCGAGACGTCGGGTGGTGGGGCCGGCGAACCGACCCCGATCACCTCGGCGCGTTCGGCGCAGCAGAAGGCGGCCAAGGCCCCGGCGAAGAAGGCCGCGAAGAAGGCCGCGCCGAAGAAGGCCGAGGCCGCCAAGAAGACGACGGGTACGAAGAAGCCGACCCCCAAGGTGGCGGAGAAGAAGGCCGCCACCAAGAAGGCCGCCGAGAAGAAGGCGCCGCGCAAGACCGCCTGACGCCGACCGGCGGCCCGCTGGCGGGAGCCACCTGGCCGGCCACCGGGAGTTCTTCACCGAACCTTCTTCGACGTGTGGTTGTTCCAGAAGGGCAAGCCGACGTCCTGGTGATCCATCCGTTCCGTCCGCGGGGCCCGGTGCGTTTCCCGGGCCCCGCACCTGTCTCGGTGTTCCCAGGATTCCCATCGGTCACGATCGACCGTCGGCACTCGGTCGGTCACCAGGTACCGTGTGTCGGCGACGGCGTCCGTGGCCGGACGCATCCACCTCTGCGCAGGGAGTCGAGGACGTGAGCGAGCACGCGGGCGGGCAGGAGAGCAAGGCACGACGGCGACTGGCCGAACAGTTGGCCGAGCAGAAGGCGGCCGAGGCCAAACGCCGCCGGCAGGCCTGGGCCGGCGCGCTCGCCGCCGTCGCCGTGGCCGGGGTGCTGATCACCGTGTTCGTGATCGTCGGTCAGCGGAGCGACGGCCCCAGCGACGACCTGGCCAGCGCGCCGTCGGCCACCCCGACGCAGGGTGCGCCCCAGGACGCGCCGGGTGCGCCGCCCGCGCCGCAACTGCCGGAGGGCGCCGACCCGGCCCTGGGCAGCAAGCCGACCGTGACCAAGGGCGACGGCGAGCTGGCCAAGCTCACCGTCACCGAGCTGATCGAGGGCACCGGTCCGGAGGTCACGGCCGGCCAGGAGATCACCACCAACTACGTGGGCGTGTTCTACGAGAGCGGCGAGGAGTTCGACTCCTCGTGGGAGCGGGGCCAGCCGGCCAGCTTCCCGATCGGGGTCGGCCAGGTCATCGAGGGCTGGGACAAGGGTCTGGTCGGGGTGACCGTGGGCAGCCGGGTGCAGCTCGACATCCCGGCGGAGCAGGCGTACGGCGACGGCGCCGGTGGCCGCCCGGGCGGCCCGCTGCGCTTCGTGGTCGACATCCTCGCCGCCCAGTGACCTGAGGTCCATAGCGAAGCTGGAGGTACGGGTGCCGGCGCTGGACGACCCCGGGCAGGTCGCCCGGCTGTTCTGGACCTGCTACGAGCCGGTACACGCCGTCACCTACTTCCACCCGCGCGCCCGAGCCGCGTACGAGGCGGCCGGGCTGCGCGGGTACTGGCGGGGCTACTTCGCGGGCCGGGCCGCACCGCTCGGGCCGGTCGGCCCCGCACCGGTACTCGCCGCCTTCTTCACCTTCGCCCCGCACATGGTGAGCCGGGCGCTGCCCGCGGTCTGGCAGTTGGCCGGTCCCGAGCAGGCGTTGCGGGCCCGGCTGACCGGTGCGGTGCAGGGGCTCGCCGAGCTGACGTACGAGCTGCCCGAGCGACACCTGGCGGAGGCCGCGGAACTGATCGAGGCCGCCGCGGGGGCGGTCGGCGTCGCCTACGGCAGGGTGCTCGGCGCGGCCAACGCCGCCCTGCCGCGCGGCGACTATCCACTCGCCCGGCTCTGGCAGTCCGCGACCACGTTGCGCGAGCATCGCGGCGACGGGCACGTGGCGGCGCTGGTCGCCGCCGATCTCGACCCGGTGGAGACGCTGGCCTGGCGGGTCGCGAGCGGCATGCCGGCGCAGAATCTCCTCGGCCGGGGCTGGTCGGAGCAGGAGTGGACGCGGGCCCGCGACCGGCTGGCCGCCCGTGGCTGGCTCACCACCCGCCCTCACCTGCCCGCTGCCGAGTCGCCCGGAACCCCTACCGAACACGGCCGAGCGGCCTTCCGGGCGATCGAGGAGACGACCGACAACGCCGCCGCCCGCCCCTGGCAGGCCCTCGCCCCCGAGTCCCGGCGCCGGCTGCACACCCTGCTCACTCCCGTCGCGCACGCCGCCCACCGCGTCATCCCCGCGGAGAACCCGATCGGCCTCCCCACCCCGCAGAGCTGATCAAGAAGTTCTGGTCCGGGCAGGCGTCCCTTCCCGACCAGAACTTCTTGATCACCTGGGGCTGCGCCGGGCGGCGAGTGCGGGAGGATGGGGGCGTGACGGTGGACGCGGTGGTATTCGACCTGGACGGCGTGATCGTGGACTCCGAGCCGGTCTGGGAGGAGGTGCGCCGGGCGTACGTGGCGACGCACGGCGGCAGCTGGCAGCCCGACACCCAGCGCCGGCTGATGGGGATGAGCACCGGCGAGTGGGCCCGGTACCTCAGTGGCGAGTTGGGCGTACGACGCAGCCCCGAGCAGGTCGCCGCCGAGGTGGTCGAGGAGATGTCCCGACGGTACGCGGCCCGGGTGCCGGTGATCGACGGGGCGGACCAGGTGGTGCGCCGGTTGGCGGCGCGGTGGCCGCTGGGGTTGGCCAGTTCGTCGCCGACCCGGCTGATCGCGGCGGCGCTGGCCGCGACGGACCTGACCGACGCGTTCCGTACCACGTTGTCGACCGAGGAGACCGAGCGCGGCAAGCCGGCACCGGACGTCTACCTGACCGTGGCGCGACACCTCGGGGTGGATCCGGGCCGTTGCGTGGCGGTGGAGGACTCCTCCAACGGGGTGCGCTCGGCGGCGGCCGCGGGAATGGCCGTGGTGGCGGTGCCGCACGGGTCGTACCCGCTGGATCCGGATGCGCGGCGGCTGACCGCGACGGTGTTGGGCTCGATCGAGGAGCTGACCCCGGAGGTCGTCGACCGGCTGATCTGAACCACCACCGCCCGACGGTCGCCCCGCCTACGGTCGGTGGCATGAAGACCATCGTGTACGAACGCAGCGGTGATCCCGGCGTGCTTCAGCTGGTCGACCGGCCGGTGCCGGAGCCGGGGCGGGGCGAGGTGCTGGTGCGGATCGCGCTCTCCGGCGTGAACCCGACGGACTGGAAGGCCCGCCGCCGGGGCGTGCTGCCGGCCGGCTGGCAGACGCCCGGCCAGGACGGCGCCGGGGTGGTGGAGGCGGTCGGCGAGGGGGTCGACCGGGAGCTGATCGGTGAGCGGGTGTGGCTCTGGGAGGCGGCCTGGCAGCGGCCGTGGGGCACCGCCGCCGAGTACACGGTGGTGCCGGTCCGCCAGGCGGTACGCCTCGGTGACGCCTCGTTCGAGTTGGGCGCGAGCCTCGGCATCCCGTTCCTGACCGCGCACCGTTGCCTGACCGCCGGGGAGTATCTGCCGGACAGCCTGCGTCCGGGCGCGTTGAGCGATCACACGGTGCTGGTGCAGGGCGGGGCCGGCGCGGTGGGCAACGCGGCGATCCAGCTCGCGGCGTGGGCCGACGCCTGCGTCATCGCGACGGTGAGCAGCGCGGAGAAGGCGCAGCTGGCCGCGGCGGCCGGGGCCTCCGTCGTGATCAACTACCGGGAACAGGACGTGGTCGAGGAGGTCCGCAAGGTCGCGCCCGACGGGGTGCACGGGATCGTCGAGGTCGCACCGGCCCGCAACGCCGCCACCGACGTACGGCTGTTGCATCCCGGCGGGGTGGTCTGCGTGTACGCCGACAACGGCGGCGACGAGGTGACGTTGCCGATCGGGCCGCTGCTGGCGCCGAACGCGCGCTGGCAGTTCGTGCTGGTGTACACGCTGCCGAAGGCGGCCAAGGCACAGGCGGTGGTGGACGTCGCGGCGGCGGCCGGCCAGGGCGGGATCCGGGTTGGTGAGGAGGCCGGCCTGCCGCTGCACCACTACCCGCTGGCGGCGACGGCCGCCGCGCATCAGGCGGTGGAGGACTCGGTGGTGGGCAAGGTGCTGGTCAGCGCCAGCGAATGACGCCGGGATTTCCCCAACGACGGGACAGAGGCGAACAAGTTTCGCAATACTGGCAATGCGGGTAACCCCCGCAAAAAAGGGCGGCCCCGGCGCGGTGCGAACGCCGGGGCCGCCCACCGGGAGAGAGGTCTACGCGAGCCCGCTATCCCTAACGGCGATGATGCGCCGGAAAACGTTACGGCGGGGCCGGTTCCCGCACATCCGGGCCGCCGACCCGTAGATTTGTCCGGGTGAGCATTTCCTGGGCTGATTCGTACGTCGGACAGCTGCGCGCGCTGGCCGGCGACCGGACGCTGATGTTCGTCGGTGCGCGAGCCGTGGTCCGTGACAACTCGGCACGGATCCTGTTGATCCGCCGCTCGGACAACGGCCAGTGGGCGATGCCGGCCGGGGCCATGGAGCTGGGCGAGTCGATCGCCGACTGCGCGGTACGCGAGGTACGCGAGGAGACCGGCCTGCGCGCCCTGCGGGTGAGCGCCTTCGCCCTCTACACCGGACCGGACCGCACCCACACCAACATGTACGGCCACACGTACCAGGTCTTCACCACCGCCTTCCGGGTGGAGGAGTGGGACGGGCACCTGGCCCGGGTCACCGACGAGACCATCGACGCCGGCTTCTTCCACCGCGAGGCGCTGCCCCAACCACTCTCGTCCGGTGTCCTGGAAACCCTCGCCGACCTGGACGTCTTCGAACAGACCAACCGCCTGATCCTGAAGTGACCGGCGGGCCGCCGGTCACAGCATGGTCTGCGACTTGGCCTCCATCTCGGCGGCCGCCTCCGGCTTCGACTCGTCGGCCAGTGGCTTGCCGCCCGGGGCGGGCCCCTTCCCGCCGAGCCCGTCGGTGCCGCCGGTCGCGCCCTGCGGCCCGGCGCCCCGCAGCTTCTCGTTCGGCAACGCCAGGGTGACCAGCAGCGCCACGATCGCGATCAGCCCGGTGGTCAGGAACACCAGGTGCAGCGACTCCACGAACGCCATCTGGACGGCGGCGCGTACCGGGGCGGGCAGCGCCAGGATGGTCGCCGGATCGTTGATCGCGACGCCCGCGCCACCGGAGGCTCCGGTGCCCGCCCGTTCCTCGGGTGTCAGCTGGGCGATCGCACCGGGCAGTCGGTCGGCCAGCTCGGCGCTGAGCCGGGCGGAGAGCACCGCGCCGAGGATGGCCACCCCGAAGGAGCCGCCGAGCGAGCGGAAGAAGGTCGCCGCGGAGGTGCCGGCGCCCAGGTCGCGCATGGTGACGGCGTTCTGCACGGCCAGGACCAGCGACTGCATGCACAGCCCCAGCCCCACGCCGATCACCACCATGAAACCGAACGCCACCCAGAGCGACGAGTCCACCTGCAACCGGGTGAAGAGCAGCATGCCGACCAGCAGGGTCGCCGCCCCGGCCACCGGGAACCACTTGTACCGGCCGATCCGGCTCATCGCCCGTCCGGTGAGCACCGAGGTGACGATGATGCCGGCCATCATCGGCAGCATCAGCAGACCGCTGCGGGTCGGCGAGGCACCCTTGACGATCTGCAGGTAGAGCGGGATGAAGATGATCGACCCGAACATCACCAGGCCGAGCACGAACCCGGCGGCGTTGGCCAGGGCGAAGGTGGCGCTGCGGAACAGCCGCAACGGCAGGATCGGCTCGGCGACCCGGGACTCCTGGAGCACGAAGAGCACCGCGAGCACCGCCCCGGCGGCGAACAGGCCGATGATCACACCGGAGCCCCAGGGATAGGTCTCGCCGCCCCAGCTCAGCGCCAGCAGCAGGCTGCTCACCCCGGCGACCAGCAGCATGGCGCCGAGCCAGTCGATCGAGTGCTCCCGGCGGGTGAACGGCACCAGCCGCATCACCCGTGAGCAGACCAGGATGGCGAGGACCGCCAGCGGCACGTTGATGTAGAAGATCCAACGCCAGTTGGTCTCCGCGAAGTACCCGCCGACCAGCGGTCCGGCGACCGAGGAGATGCCGAACACCGCGCCGAAGACGCCCTGGTATCGGCCGCGCTCCCGGGGCGAGACCACGTCCGAGATGATGGTGAAGGCCAAGGTGATCAGGCCGCCCGCACCGAGCCCCTGCACCCCACGGGTGATGATCAGCTGGGTCATGTCCTGGGAGAGCCCGGCCAGCAGCGAGCCGAGCAGGAACGTCCCGATGGAGAAGAGGAAGACCGGCCGGCGCCCGTACAGGTCGGCCATCTTGCCGTAGAGCGGCGTCGAGGCGGTGGACGCCAGCAGGTACGCCGTCACCACCCACGAGTAGTGGCTGATGCCGCCGAGTTCACCGACGATGGTCGGCAGCGCGGTCCCGACGATCGTCTGGTCGAGGGCGGCCAGCAGCATGCCGGTCATCAGGCCGAACATCAGCAGCCGGAGCTGCCGCTTGTTCAGCACCGGCGCCGAAGGGGCATCCGTGGTCATTGCGCCTACATTCCCGGACCACCGGAAACATGCCGTCCGGATGCGAGGAAAGGCCCCTTCCGGTACGCCTGGCGTACCGGAAGGGGCCCTGCTCGACCGCGACGGCCAACGGGTGCGCTCAGTGCCGGCCCTCGGCGAACTCTTCGACGATCTTGTCGCAGAACGCCGGCAGGCCGTCCGGCCTACGGCTGCTGACCAGCCCGTTGTCGGGGTCCGCGTCCGCGGCGCTCGCCTCCACCAGGTTTGACCCCGCCGGCCCCGGGGATCCGCCGGCATGGCACGAGCAGCATCGGAACAGCTCCGGCTCACCGACGTCGTGCAGAGCTGGCTCGGGCGTCCGGTTCTGGTGATCGGGGACGCCATGCTCGACGAGTGGCGGTTCGCCGACTCGGACCGGCTGTGCCGGGAGGCTCCGGCGCCGGTCCTCACCCTGCGCCGACGCATCTCGGCGGCGGGCGGTGCGGCGAACACCGCGGTCAACATCGCCGCCCTGGGCGGCCGGTCGGTGCTGGTGGCACCGGTCGGCGCCGACGTCGCGGGCGACGAGTTGCACGACTGTCTGGACCGGGCCGGCGTCTGGGACCGTACCGTCAGCCAGCCCGGTCGGCCCACCCCGGTGAAGCGCCGGATGCTCGCCGACGACCAGATCCTGCTGCGGGAGGACTCCGGCGACCCCGACGACCCGCTGGGCGACGAGGGCGTGGACCGGCTGCTCACCGCCCTGGACTGCGCGACGAGGGAGTTGCAGGCCGCCGCCGGTGGTGCGGCACCGACCCTGGTGGTCTGCGACTACGGCCTGGGTGCCCTGCCCGCCCGGGTTCGCGCCTGGCTGGTCGCCAACCGGGACCGGTACGCCACCGTCGCCTTGGACGCGCACGACCTCGCCGACTGGCGCGGACTCGGACCAACCGTGGTGACCCCGAGCTTCGCCGAGGCGAGCCGGCTGCTCGCCCGCGCCGGGACCGCCGCACTCACCGACGGCGGGACGCTGCCGGGCATGCCCCGCGGCGACGCGCCCCTGGACGGCGGGATCCTCGGCGGCACGGTGCGGGAACTGCACCTGGAACATCCGGAGGTAGATCCGGCCGACGGTCCGTCCGAACTCACCGTGGGGACCGCGCCGGGTGGTGCCGCACTGCGGCGTACCGACGGGCCGACCGGGGAGCCCACCCCGGGCGAGGGCCGGGTGGCGATGACCCACGACGGGCTCAGCGTGACCGGCACCGGCGTGACCGTGAACACCGACGCCGGAGCCGGCGTGGACCGGGCGGTCCTGGCCGAGGCCCGGCTGGCCGAGCTGCGCGCACACACCGGCGCGGACGTGGTCGCGGTGACCCTGGACACCGACGGCGCGGTGGTCGGTGGCGCCGACGGGCAGCCCAGTCGCAGCCACAGCACGCCCGTTCCGGCCAGCCACGCCGTCGGCGCCGGTGACGCGTACCTGGCGGCCATGACACTCGCGCTGGCCGCCGACGCGCCGCTGTCGACCGCGGCCCAGTTGGCGCAGCTCGCCGCGACCAGCACCGTCGCCGGCACCGGCACCTGTGTGTGCCGCCGGGAGGATCTGCTGGCCGCGCTCGGCCGGCCGGCCCCGGGCGGCGAGGGTGGTCCGGCGCTGATCGACACCGAGAGGCTGAGCGCACTCGTCGCCGAGCACCGCCGCGCCGGACGTTCGGTCGTCTTCACCAACGGCTGCTTCGACGTGCTGCACCGGGGCCACGTGCGGTACCTGGAGCAGGCCCGCGCCCTCGGCGACCTGCTGGTGGTGGCGGTCAACTCCGACGGCAGCGTACGCCGGCTCAAGGGGCCGGACCGGCCGGTCAACCCGGTCGAGGATCGCACCGCCCTGCTCGCCGCGCTGTCCTGCGTGGACCACGTGGTGGTCTTCGAGGAAGATTCACCGACCGCGCTGATCGAGGCGATCCGGCCGGATGTCTACGTCAAGGGTGGCGACTACCCACCCGAGCTGGTGCCGGAGGCACCGCTGGTGCAGCGGCTGGGCGGGCAGGTACGCACCCTGGGCTACGTACCGGACCGGTCCACCTCCGCGATCATCGACCGGATCCGGGCGTACGGTCAGGACGGCGTACCGGAGACCGTCGAGACGACCGTCGCGGAAAGCACGCCACCGTTGACCGGCAAGGCGCCGTGAACCGACCGCTCGACGCCGGCACGCCTGCGGACTTCCGCGCCGACCGACCGCTCGACGTGCTGATCCCGACCCGCGACCGACCCGCCGAACTGGCCGTCACCCTCTCCGGGCTCGCCGCCCAGGAGGGGGTGCCGGGGTTCGGCGTGGTGGTCAGCGACCAGTCCGACGGCGAACCCGGGTACACCCATCCGGCGGCGGCCACCATGGTCCGGGCGTTGCGTCACCGCGGCCACCCGGTGCTGTTGACCCGTCGGCTGCCCCGCCGAGGGCTGGCCGAACACCGCGCCGCCCTGCTCGCCACGTCCGCCGCCCGGTACGTGCTCTGCCTCGACGACGACGTCTGGCTGGAGCCGGGTACGTTGCGTCGACTGGTCACCGCGATCGAGGAGCTGGGCTGCGGTTTCGTCGGCAACGCGGTGCACGGGCTGTCCTACCTGCACGACGTACGCCCGCAGACGCACCGGCACTACCGGGAGTGGACCGGACGACCCGTACCGGAACGGATCCGCCCCGGCACCCCGGAGTGGGACCGGGCGCAGATCCACTCGGCGGCGAACCTGCTGCACGTCACCGAGGCGCTGGCGTTGCCGGCGGGCAGCTGGCGGGCGTACCAGGTCTCCTGGGTCGGTGGCTGCGTGCTGTACGACCGGGCCAAGCTGGTCGACTCCGGCGGCTTCGACTTCTGGCGCCGGGTGCAGGAGCGGCACCAGGGCGAGGACGTCGCCGCCCAACTCTCCGTGCTGGCGCGCCACGGTGGCGCCGGTGTCCTGCCCAGCGGGGCGTACCACCTGGAGTCGCCCACCACCGTCACCGAACGCGACGTGGAGGCGTGGGAGGTCGTCCTCGCCGACGCCGACGCCGACACCTGATCCGACGCCCACAGGGGCCCTTCGTTACCGGAACAGCAGTTCCCGGGCCGCTTCGATGACCTCGGCCACCGGTACGTCGGTGACGAACGAGTCCCGGTGTGGGCATTCGCCGTCGCCGGGCCGGTGCGGATAGATCCCCGGGGTGCAGTCCACTCCGCAGACCGGGCAGTGCACCGTCCAGGAGGTGATCGGCCGGTGCCGGTGGCGTAGCGGGGTGGCCGTGGTGATCAGGTTGCCGACCCAGTAGATGCCGACCGTCGGCGCGCCCACGGCGGCGGCGAGGTGCAGCGGGCCGGTGTCGTTGGAGATCACCAGCTGGCAGCCGGCGTAGCAGCCGGCCAGCCCGCCCAGGCGCAGCGTACCGACCTGCGGCCGGACCGGCACGCCGGCCGCGGCGACCACCCGGTCCACCACGTCCTGCTCGGCGGGGGTGCCGGTGACCAGCACCTCGTACCCGTCAGCGTGCAGCGTGCGGGCCACCTCGGCGAAGCGTTCGGCGGGCCACCGGCGACGGGTGTCGGTGGCGCCCGGGTGCAGCGCCACGCGCGGTCGGGCCGGCTCGCCGAGCACCGCCGCCGCCTCGGCCCGGTCCGTCTCGGTGACCGCCAGCGTCGGGGTGATGGTGGACGCCGACGCGCCGACCAACGCCACCGCCTCCAGGTAACGGATCACCTCGGGTTGGTAGTAGACGTAACGCAGCCACCGGTCCAGCGGCGGAGCGTCCTCGGCGCGTAGGCCGGCGGTGACCCGGGCACCGAGCGCGGCGACCAGCGGGTTGGAGTTCGCACCGCCACCGTGCAGTTGCAGCGCCAGGTCGAACCGTTCGGCGCGGGCATCGGCCAGGAACCCGACCATGCTGGACTCGGGTTCGCCGGGGGTCGCCGTGCGGATCCCCGGCGCCGGCGGCACCACCAGCACCCGGTCCACCGGGCCCGGGCGATCGCGCCACAGCTGTGCGTGCCACGGCGCGCCGAGCAGCACGATCTCCGCCTGCGGGTACGCGGACCGCAGCGCCTCCAGCGCCGGCAGTACGAAGATGAAGTCGCCGAGCGCGTTGGCGCGCAGCACGGCGATCCGGGCCACCTCGGGCACCAGCCCGGCGGCCGGTGTGATCACGGCCGGAGCGACCACGGCGGGCAGCCGCTACCGGCCGGACTCGCCGACGGCGACGTCCGGTTGGTGGAGTTCCCGGTCGGCGGCCGGGTCGACGGTGGAGGGAGCGGTGTGGTGCGGCCCGGTGCGGCCGACCGTGATGGTGCGGGGCGCGGGGCGACCGGCTCGCGGCAGCCGCACCCGGAGCAGCCCGTGATCCATCACCGCGTCGATGGCGTCCGGGTCCGCCCGTGCGGGCAGTTGCACCCGGTACTCGAAGCCGCGCGTCTCGAACCCACCGGCGATGCCGTGATCGGCGTTGACCTCGGCCTCGGTCCGGGCGCGTACGCACAGCTCGCGGTCCTCCAGTTCCACCGCGACCTCCTCGGGCGCCACCCCGGGCAGCCGGACGACCACCTCCCAGCCGTCGCCGGTCTCCCCCAGCTCCACCTCGGGTGGCCCCGGGCGGCCGCCGACCAGCCGACTCAGTTCGCTGCGCAGCGACTGCAACTCGCCCAGCGGATCCCAGCCCTGCTGGCCGCCCCGCCAACCACGTCCCGGTCCGGTCATCGCAGGTCTCCCATCCGCTCGCGGCCCGATGCGCGTAGCGAACTCGGCGCGTCGAGGTCCGCGTCGCGGTCCACCCCGACACCGAGCCGGTCGACGAGTTCGCCGCCGAGCCAGGCGCTGACGCCGAGGATGGCCACTGCCACCACCTCGATGGCGATCAGCGCGCCACCCGCGGCACGCGAGTCGGCGTTGAGGCGTACCACCCAGACGGCGGCGAAGAGCAGGATCACCGCGACGTTCGCGGCGGCGTGGGTGAGCGCCACCCGCTTGGCCCGCGTGCCGGTCGGGATGGCCAGCAGGTCGAACACTCCGGCCGCGGCGGCCAGCAGGCCGCCGATCAGGCCGACGGTGAGGTTCCAGTACGCCACCTCGCCGAGGAAGTCCGGGCCGCCGAGGGTGTCGACGACGTCGAACAGCACGGCCGTCACCAGCAGGGCGACCGGGAACATCACCAGCATCGGATGGACGGGGTGACCCAGCACCTTGAGTCGACTCTCCATCTCCGGCCTCCACTGGTCACGTCACGCGCGCTTGCCGGCGCTGGTGGGCGGTACCCCGGTCATCGGGGCACAAACCTCACGCCCGGTACGACTACCCTGACTGGTGGCGGTCTCCCGCCCGGGTGCCGTCACCACGGTCAACGCCACGGGGAGGTACGCAGTGACGGCGGAGATCTCATCGGCGGCCGAGTTGCGCGCACTACTCGGCAGCCCGGCGCCACGGGCCGTCGACAAGGAACGCACCCGGCTGCACGAGCGTGACCGACAGTGGTTGGCCGAATCGCCGTTCTGTCTGGTGGCCACCGCCGGGGCGGACGGCACCTGCGATGTCTCGCCCAAGGGCGACCCACCCGGCTTCGCCCTGGTGCTCGACGACCGGACCATCGTCATCCCGGAACGCCCCGGCAACCGGCGGGCCGACGGTTACCACAACATCCTGACCAACCCGCACGTCGGGCTGCTCTTCATGATCCCCGGCCGGACGGACACCCTGCGGATCAACGGCCGGGCCCGGTTGCTGCGCGACGCCCCCTGGTTCGACGAGTTGGTGGTGCAGGGGCACCGCCCGGTACTCGCCGTACTGGTCGAGGTCGAGCAGATCTTCTACCACTGCGCCAAGGCGTTTCTGCGCTCGAAACTCTGGCAGCCGCAGACCTGGCCGGCGGATCCACTGCCCAGCCGGGCCCGGCTGATCAAGGAGGTGGAGGCACCGGCGGAGACCCTCGACGAGTTGGAACGCCACTACGGCCCGGAGTACGCCCGCAAGCTCTACACCTGAGCCCGTACCCGGGGGCAATCGGATCGTCACACGGTGACGTTTCGGTGCGGGCGGCAACGGGCAGCAGTGGGCGGCGACCAACCGATCCACAGAGGAGAAGCTGATGACCCAACCGCCCCCGATGATCGACCACCGGTCGGGGTGGCGGGCGGTCCGCTGGCGGGCGGCACCGCTGCGCGGATCTCGGGAAACGGCGAAGCCCAGGTCGGTGACCTGGGCTTCGCGCAGAGCCGCCTGACGGAATCACGCCGTCATCGGCGCTCGCCGCCGGGCTGATCGAGAAGCCTGCAGGTAAGATTCTCGTCGGCATTTCGCCCGATGCTGATCCAGACGCCATCGAGGCAGTCGAGGACGCCGGGCCATTGCCTGACTATTCGGATCTGACCGGCGATTCCACCTATGTGTGGGTAACCGATCTCGACGGCCTGTCCGGCAGATCAACGGGCGGCGCTGTGGCAGTCGAGGACGACGTCGTGTCGACCTTCGCCATCTGGGCAGCGTGCGGCATCTTGACCGACAACCACAAGCTCGTCCGCGCGTTCAGCCGAAAGGCCGCACGGACCACGTCCGGCCCACCCGGTTCCCTCCCGGCCGGCACCTCCAACCTCAAGTGCGGCTCGGAAAAGTGGGGCTACCGCCACATCGTCAAGAACCACCTCTCCCAGTGGGAAAACGATGCTCGGATCGAAGGGAGCAACTGGCGAGATCTTGCCGACTTCGCCATTGCCGTGGCACTTTCAGATCCTGACCGGGTGACCTACCGGCAGTCGAACGACACATATTGCTTCTCGCGCGAAATCTATCTGGTGGACAAACGGACCGGTCGCATCGTGGCGTACCGGTACCCGAACGTCTCCATCGCCGCAGTCTCCAAAAACATCATCACGGCTTTCCCGGCCAGCGCCCAGTGCCGCTGAACAGTTCGTGACCGTTTACTCCAAAGTAGGCGGGTGCCCTGGGTCGGATCTCGGGGCACCCAGGCCGGGGTGCCGACACCAGCCATAACTGTGGTGTAGTTCAGGCATTCCACTGGTAGTTGCCAGCCGGCGGGTCAGCGGGAGCAGAGGTGTCGAAGATGCGAATCTCTTCGCCGTCGAGAACGACGTAACGGATGCCGCTGTGGTGGCTAAGAAGGTTTTCCTCTACATGCACCAAGGCCAACCGATACCGCGCCTCAGCGAGGCTGACTTCAGGCCCGAACACCCCGGCCACGTCCTCCGGACGCATCGCCTGCAGGTACCGCTCGACATCGTCAACAGGCAGGTAGAGAAACGCCCCCGGTTCGCCAGCATCTGCATCGTCCCGAAATGCAAACCAATCCTCGCCAACATCATCGATCACAAGACCGTTCCGTCGGAGATCCTTGACAATTCGGTGAGCAAGATGATCCACCAGTCAAGGCTAGCACGGTCCCGCTCCACCGTTTTCCCGGGCGAAATGATACGACGCACGGCCGGCCTGTCGACAATTCGACCACGACAAAGACGACGTGCAGATTCACGGCGCGACCAACGGTATCGACGTCGAGCAGGTCCTGCGGTCCGACACGGCCGCCGGGTTCGTGCCGGTGAAGCGCCGGTGGGTGGTCGAGCAAGTGCGCCGTGAGGCGCTGGGTGGGGGTGGCTGGATTGATCGAGTGGAGGTGAGAGACCGCCACCGCCACCCTGTCGCAGTTGGGGGCAGCCTGACCCGGGAGGTGCCGGGGAGGGCGGCAAGCGGCCCCGACAACGCCGGGACGTGACCAGTCCTGCCAGATGGCGCGGCGGGTCCGGCAAGCGAGACGGAGAGGTATACGCGAGGAACCGGTGTCTGAAGCCTCCTGACGATCCCTACCAGCTCGAACCTGGCGGATATGGACTGGCTGCGGTGCGTCCTGGTCCTCTTTTTTCGGGACCGGAACTTCCTGGACGTCTTTGTTCAGCGGTCAGGAAGGTCACGGTGAAGTGCTGCGGGATAGCCGTGGCGATGCTGCGGGGGTATAGCGCCGGGGGCAGGTCCGGAGAGCACCGGCCCTGCGCCTCAAGATCGCGGCAAGCGCCGGGACAGGTAGACCGTGCACCCCCGCTGGCAGGTGCGCTGAACCTGATCGCCGAAAGGCGTTGCTGGGGGTTTCGGGGGCGATTCAAAACTGCATCGATGAAAATGAGGCCCTGACCAGCGAACCCGCTGGTCAGGGCCTCCCCTGGAGCCGCCTGACGGAATCGAACCGTCGACCTACGCATTACGAGTGCGTCGCTCTAGCCGACTGAGCTAAGGCGGCAACGATCGCCAAGTGTACGGCACACCCCCGCCCGGGGCGGAGCCGGATTCCCCGAGTCGGCAAACCGGGCACCGGCCCCATCGCGGTTCGGTGTGCCCCGGGCGGCGGACTACGCTGCGGTTGATGACCGACGATCCCTTCTCCCGCGACGATCCGGTCGACCGCCCGCCGGACGAGACACCCGCGCCACGACAGCCCGACGCGGCACCGCCGATCGGCCCACCCGGCCCGGCGCCGGCCGGCGCCTCGGAACCGGACGACCCACCGGCGAGCGGGCCGGGTGCGGAGGCGGCCACCGGGCGGGCGGCGCCGCTTGGCCCGTACGCGGAGGAGGCGGCCGGCGGGCGGGCGGCCCGGCGCCCGCGTAGCACCGATCCGTTGGAACTGGGCTTCACGCCGCGCAAGCCGGTGCCGTGGCTCGCGCCGTTCCTGCTGATCAGCACGGGTCTGCGTACGCTGCTGGCGGTGTTGTTCGGCGCATACCTCGACAAGCGGGAGTTGCAGAAGGCGCTCGACGCCGAGGTCGCCAGGCAGGTCGGACCGGACGGTGGGCTCTGGCTGGACTACGTCGCCGACCTGGGCGACGGCTTCAACGCCACGTACTCGATCGCGTACCTGCTCGCCCAGCCGGAGCTGACGGTCGACGGGCACCGGCTGCCCCGGGCGCAGACCCTGGTGATGGGCGGTGACCAGGTCTACCCGTCGGCGGCCTACGAGGCGTACGAGGACCGCTGCAAGGGGCCGTACCAGGCGGCGCTGCCGGCCACCCCGGCGGAGCAGCCGACGATCTTCGCGGTGCCCGGCAACCACGACTGGTACGACGGGCTGACCGCGTTCCTGCGGTTGTTCGTGCGTACCCGGGATCGGCACTTCGGCGGCTGGCGTACCGGGCAGTCCCGCTCGTACTTCGCCGCCGAACTGCCCGCCGACTGGTGGCTGCTGGGCCTCGACGACCAGTCCGGCTCGTACGTCGACGACCCGCAACTGACCTACTTCGACACCGTGGCGAAGCGGCTCGGGCCGCAGAGCAGGGTGATCCTGGCGGTGCCGGCCCCGGCCTGGGTGAAGGCCGTCGACGAACCCTCGGCGTACGACTCGATCGACTACTTCATCCGGACCATCGTCGCGCCCACCGGGGCCCGGGTCCGGGTGTTGGTCTCCGGCGACCTGCACCACTACGCCCGGTACGCCGGGCCGGACGGCCGCCAGCTGATCACGTCCGGTGGCGGTGGCGCCTACCTGTACCCGACGCACAAGCTGCCCGAGCGCATCGAGGTGCCGCCCCGGGACACCCTGGCCCGCCGGTCCAGCCCCTCCCGCGCGTACGACCTGGCGGGCCGCTACCCCGACGCGGGCCGCTCCCGCCGCTACGGCTGGGGGATCTTCAGCCGGTTGCCCCGCCGCAACCCGGGCTTCACCACGCTGCTCGGCATCCTGCACACCCTGCTGATGCTCTCCATGGCCGGCGTCACCGACTTCCGCGTCGAGGCCGCCGAACAGCGCCTGTTCAGCGTCCCGCTGGTAATGATGGTGCTGGTCACGGTGCTCTCGGCGGCGCTGTTCGCCAAACCGCCCAGCACCCACGGCAAACGACATGCGCGACACTGGATCCTCGGCGTCGGGCACGGCCTGGCCCACGTCGGGCTGGCCGCGGCCGGCACCTGGGCCTGGCTGGCGCTACCCTTCCACGACTGGCCGTGGCCGCTGCCGGCGGTCGCCGCGGCAGCGGTGTACCTGCCGGTGATCGGCCTGGTGGCCAGCCAACTGGTCGCCGCCTACCTGCTGGTCGCCGGCTCGTTCGGGGTGAACCTGAACGAACTCTTTGCCGGCCAGGGCATCGAGGACGCGAAGGGCTTCGTCCGGCTGCGCATCGACCCCGACGGCACCCTCACCATCTATCCGATCGTCGTCGACCGGGTCGCCCGCCGCTGGCAGGTCAACCCCGACCAGTCCCCCGAAGCCTCCTGGCTGACCCCCACCACCCCCCTACATCCCCGCCTAGCCGAACCCCCCACCACCCTCCGCTAACACCAACTCCACCCACCCCACTGCCCCGCCACCCCACCCGGGGCGGGGCAGGAGGGGGCGGGCGGTTAGGAGGGGGTGTGATGCTGGTTGTGGGCTTGGCGGGAGCCGCAGACGTCGGCGCGGGAGCACATGGAGCGTGAACCGTCGGCGTCCAGGCGTACGGTCACCGCATCCCTCGGGACGCTGTGGCCGACAACTCGGCCCTCGCCTTCGGGGGTGGTGACGCGGGCACCGATGGCCGGGGCGGACTCCTGGAACTTGGCGTACAGCGGGTGCTCGTACTTCAGGCAGCACATCAGTCGGCCGCAGGCGCCGGAGATGCGCAGCGGGTTGAGCGGCAGATCCTGGTCCTTCGCCATCCGGATGGTGACCGGCTCGAAGTCGGTGAGGAAGGTGGCGCAGCACAGGTCCCGCCCGCACGAGCCGATGCCGCCCTGCACCCGAGCCGAGTCCCGAGCCGAGAGTTGGCGCAACTCCACCCGACAGTGCAGGGTCGCCCCGAGATCGCGGACCAGGGAACGGAAGTCCACCCGATGCGGCGCGGTGAAGTAGATGGTGCTGCGTTCCCCGCCCCCCTCGCCGTTGCCGAGCACGTGGTCGACGGCCACCACCTTCATCGGCAGACCGTGCTCGCGGATCAGTCGCTTGGCCGCGACCTTCGCCTCGGCCTTGCGTCGACGCAGGATCCCGTCCCGGCGAAGATCCTCCGGCTGGGCCAGCCCGGCCAGCCGGGGGAAGCCGTCGGTCTCCTCGGTGACCCACTGGGCGGCCCAGACGCACTCGGCCACCTCGGGCCCGTCGTCGGTGGGCACCAGCACCTTGTCGCCCACCTGCGGGCGCAGCTCACCCGGGTCGAGGTAGTAGAGGCGCCCATACCGCTGGAAACTGACCGCGCAGAGCATGCCCATGCCTTCACCCTACGACCTTCCGGCGGGCAGCCGCCGGTCCCGCGTACGACGTAACGGCGCGACCTGCACCGAGGGTCACCATCCGACCCGGGTGGTCCGGCTGCCGGGCGGGCCGTCGGCGGTGTCCGGCCGGGATCGGCTGCCGACCGAGCGCAACGAGGACTCGTCCAGGCTCGGCGCCCACTGTCGCAACAGCGTCTCCGCCCCGTCGTAGGCCACGCAGAGCACCGCCAGCACTCGCGCGGCGATCTCCGCAGCGGCGGCGCTGCCCGGCGATGACGGCCCGGAGTGGCTCACGGCGTCGGTGGCCGAGGTGGCCGTGACCACCGCCACCGCCTCCGCCGAGCCGATCACGTCGGCCAGCGCGCGGGCCACCGCGAGCCGGCTGCCCTCCACCCAGTCGGCGAGCGCGTCGGCGTAGCCGGCGGTGGCCTCCAGGCGCCCGACCAGGCTCTCCGGACCCTCGTCGAGGTGGCGCAGCAACAGCGTCCGGGACTGGCCGTACGCCGAGGCGGCCGGCCCGGACCAGAGCGCCGGATCGGTCAACGCCGCGCACGCGTGGTCGTAGCCGTGCACGTGGCGGCGGACCGCCTGACCGGCCCCGACCAGTGGCCCGGGACGCAGGTCGAGGAAGCTGTGTAACGCGTCACCGGGCAGCACCTGCATCCGGCGCAGCAGCGGCCAGACCCGATGCCCCTCGGGCGCACCGGCGGCGAGCAGCGTATCGACCCGGCGCAGTAGGTCGAGCCCGGGCTCGGCGAGCCGGTCCAGGGCGTCCATCACGCCTCCCCCACCAACCGGCGGGCGACGGCGACGTCGGTGTCGGCGTACTGGTCGGCGGCCTGGCGCAGCGCGGACGCCGCGGCAGCCAGGTGACCGGCGGCGGCGTGCGCCTCCCTGGCCCGGTCACCGGTGGCGGCCGCCCACTGCCGGTGCAACGCCCGCCCGATCTCGCCCGGCCGCCCGGGTGCGTCGGCGCCGAACGCCACCTGCGCCGGGTCGGCGGCAGTGACCGAGCGGGAGAGTGCGGTCAGGGTGGCGCTCGCCTCGTCGAGCCGGGTCGCCAGGGCACGCAGGCTGTCCATCTCACGCACCCGCCAACGGCCGGTAGGCGGTGAACGTCTCGTTGTGCAGCTTCTCCCGGGCCCACTGGGCGGCGTCCGCGGCGGCGGCCACGGCGGCGCGCACCGAGCCGGCAACATCCCGTGGCGCGCGGTTGTGCAACGGGCCGAGGAACCGTACGTCGGTGATCCGTCCGCTGGCGGTGACCACGACCTCGACCAGACCGTCCGGTGACCGGACGGTGACCTCGACCGTCGCCACGGCCTGGTCGAACTCGGCCTGGAGGGACTCGATCCGGCGGTAGCGCCGGACCGCTTCCTCGATCCATGCCTCGTCGATCTCGCCCCGCGGCATCAGCGGACTCCTCCCCGGCTGTCCTTACTGTGCGTGCCGCCACCGTCACCACGGCACACCGGACCGTACCGCACCCGAATTGCGCGTGTCGATGCCTGTGGAGAACTGATCCGGCCGACGGGACGCCGGCACCGGGGCCGGCACGAACTGCCGGTCAGCCCTTCCAGAGGGCGAGCATCATGGCTTCGACGGCGATCCGGGGTTTGACGTTGGCCTCGATCGCGGTCCGGCAGGCGAGTACCGCCTCCAGTCGCCGCAACGCCCCCTCCGCCTGCCAGCTACGCGCTGCGGCGTCGGCCAGTTCGGCCGTGTCCGCGTGCACCGGCGCCACCGGCGCGCCCAGCGCCATGGTCAACGCGTCCCGGTAGAACGCGGCCAGGTCGACCAGGGCCCGGTCCAGCGCGTCCCGCTGGGCGCGGGTGGCCCGCGACTTCTGCCGCCGTTCCAGCTCCTTCAGCTGCCCGGCGGAACCCCGGGCGGCGCCCGCCGCACCCCGGCCGGTGCCACCGGCACCGAGCGCGGTCTCCAGTGCCGCGCGTTCCGCCGCGTCCGTCTCGGCGACCGACGCATCGGCCTCCGCCTCGGCCGCCTCGATCAACGCGGACGCCGCGTCGAAGGCGGCACCGACACCGGTCAGCCGACGCGGCACTGCGAGTACCGCCTCCCGTCGGGCCCGGGCCTGTGGGTCGTTGGCCAGCCGCCGGGCCCGACCGACGTGCCCCTGGGTGGCCGCCGCCGCCCACCGGGCCACGTCGGGCGCGATCCCGTCCCGTCGGACCAGCACCTCGGCCACCGCTTCGGCGGGCGGCTGCCGCAGCGGTACGACCCGGCAACGCGACCGAATCGTCACCGAGATGTCGTCCGGGTGGGTGGAGGGTGCGCAGAGCAGGAAGACGGTCCGGGGTGGCGGTTCCTCGATTGCCTTGAGCAGCGCGTTCCCGGCCGCCTCGGTCAACCGGTCGGCGTCCTCGATGATCACGATCTGCCAGCGTCCGCCGGACGGCGTGCTGGCCGCGCGGAGCACCAGCGCCCGCATCTCGTTGACGCCGATGGAGAGCCCGTCGGGCACCACCAGCCGTACGTCGGCGTGCGTGCCGCCGAGGGTGGTGTGACAGCCGGGGCACTGCCCGCACCCGGTGCCGTGTACGCACTGCAGGGCGGCGGCGAAGGCCCGCGCCGCGACCGACCGGCCCGAGCCGGGCGGCCCGGTGAAGATCCACGCATGGGTCATCCCCGCGCCCGGATCGTTTCCGGCCAGCACGTCGGCGGCGGCGGCCGCGGCACGGCGCAGCGTTTCCACCGCCTCGTCCTGGCCGACCAGGTCGGCGAAGGCATCCCGGCCGACCCGGTCGGCGAAGGCATCCGACATCAGGTCCGCTCCGTCGTCACCAGCTCCGTTGGGGATAACTCGGCCTGCGCCGAGGTGTCCGGGCCGCTGGCCGGCGGGGGATGCTCGACGCCGCCGGGGGCGAGCAGGTCGGCGACCCGCCCGGCGACCCGCTCGGCGATCTCCTCGACCGGTCGTCCGGCGTCGAGCACCAGGTACCGCTTCGGGTCGGCGGCGGCCAGATCGAGGAAGGCGTACCGGACCCGCTCGTGGAAGGCCAGCGACTCGGCCTCCAGCCGGTCGGCGGCCTGGTTGCGCTCGGCGACCCGGGACAGGCCGGTACGCGGGTCGACGTCCAGCAGCACCACCAGGTCGGGCTTGAGCCCACCGGTGGCCCAGGAGGAGAGCCAGGAGACCTCCTCGACCGGCAGCGTCCGGCCGGCACCCTGGTACGCCAGGGACGAGTCGACGTACCGGTCGCTGATCACCACCGCGCCACGGACCAACGCGGGCCGGACCACGGTGGCCACGTGGTGCGCCCGGTCGGCGGCGTAGAGCAGGGCCTCGGCGCGGGGTGAGGGTGCGTCCTCGGCGGAGGTCTCCAGCACCAGCGAACGGATCCGTTCGCCGACGCCGGTCGCGCCCGGCTCCCGGGTGACCACCACGTCCCGGCCCTCGGCCCGCAGCCGCTCGGCGAGCTGGGCCAGCTGGGTCGACTTGCCGGCGCCCTCGCCGCCCTCGAAGACCAGGAAGAGCCCGGCCGAGACGAACGGCTCCGCGGGCATCAGCGGACGGCCCCGGATCGAACCCCACAGGTCGGCCAGGACCGGTACGCCCTTCTTGTCGTCCATCTGGCCGAACGCGCTGATCCCGGCGAAGATCCCGGCCGCGCCGGCGGCGAGCAGCAGCAGGCGGGTGGCGGAGACCGAGATGCCCAGGTCGGCGATCTCGAAGGTCCGGGAGCCGCCGACCCCGGCGAGCAGGCTGCCCAGCGCGATCGCCAGGATCAGCACCAACCGGGTACCGATCTGCACGACGGCGAAGACCCGGCCGCGTACCTCGTCGGCGACCTCGCCGCCGAGCAGGGTGGTGCCGGAGAGGAAGGCCATCCCGGCACCGGCGCCGACCAGGATCGCACCGACCAGTGCCATCGACAGGTGGAAGGCGAAGGCCAGGGTCATCACCGAGGCGCTGGCCAGCACGATGCTCATGCCGAACCAGCGGCGCCGGGACATGTCCCGCACGATCGTCGGCCCGAGCCCAATGCCGATCGCCAGACCCACGAAGATCGCCCCGAAGAGCAGGTAGAAGGCGGCGTCTCCGGCGCCGAGCGAGTTGGCGAAGAACCGGGCGGTGCCGATCACGATGCCGCCGCCGGCGAAGGCGCCGAGGATGCCTAGTACCAGGCCGCGGACCAGCGGGGTCTGCCCGATGAACCGCCAGCCCTCGGCGAACTGGCGGAACATGCTCTGCTCGGTGCGGTCCTGCTCGGCGGTCTGCCCCTGGCTGATCTCCTTGATGCCGAACGCCACCACCACGGCGGTGGCGAGCCGGGAGAAGGCGTTGAACCAGAGCGCGAGTTGGGCCGGCTCGGCCCAGGCGGGCATCTCGCCGCCGGTGGCCCCCCGGACGATGCCGTCGAGCGAGGAGAGCACGATCGCGGCGAGGACCGGGGTCAGGCCGTACGTGGTGATCAGGGTGAGCTGGTTGGCGGTCTCCAGCCGGGCGCGCGGAATGAGGTTCGGTACCGCCGCTTCCTTGGCCGGGATCCAGAGCAGGGTGACGGTCTCGATCAGGAAGGTGGCGATCGCGGCCCAGCTGACCACCCGGGCGCCGCTGGCGCCGGTCAGGGCGTAGAGCGGGATCGAGGCGAACAGCACGAACCGCAGCACGTCGCAGATGACCATGGTCCAGCGCCGGTCGAACCGGTCGGCGAGCACCCCGGCGAACGGGCCGAGGACCAGTGCGGGCAGCAGCCGGATGGCGATCACGCCACCGAACGCGGCTCCCTTGGCGGTGTTGCCCTCCACCTGCGCGGCGGCGAAGACGCTGGTGGCGAGCAGGCCGAGCCAGTCGCCGAAGGAGGCCGCGCCGAGCACGATCCAGAGCCGGCGGAACGGCCGGATGCGCAGCACGGAGCGGATCGCGGGATAGCCGGTCAGATCGGCCTGGCCGCCCCCGGTACGGCCGGCCGGACCGGGGGGCTGGCTCCCGGCCTGGCCGGCGGGCTGGCTCGTGGACGGCGACACGCCGGACGACTCGCCGTTGAACTGGCTTTCGATGGCCGTACCTCCACGTGCCGGCCCATCGCTGGGCACCCCCGGTGGAACACTCTAGACCTGGCGGGGACCGCTCCCCGTCAAGCCTCGCCTGCTCGCCGCAGCCTAGGCCGCTGGTGCCAGCCGGCCCAGTCCCGGCCCGACGGGCAGATGCGAGGCTATTTCGCATTCACCGTTTCACAGTTAGCGTGCACACGTGGCCACCGACAGCGAGAACCTGCGCCACCGGCTGGACCGGGCGACCCGGCATCTCGATCCCCCGTACGCGGTGGTGGACCTCACCGCCTTCGACACCAACGCCCAGGCGCTCGTCGCCCGGGCCGGCGGCAAACCGCTGCGGGTCGCCAGCAAGTCGCTGCGCAGCCGTGAGCTGATCACCCGCGCGCTGGCCCGACCGGGCTGGCAGGCGGTGATGGCGTTCACCCTGCCCGAGGCGATCTGGCTGGTCCGTACCGGCGTCACCGCCGACGCGCTGGTGGCCTATCCGACGGTCGACCGGTCGGCGCTTGCCGAACTGGCGGCCGACGAGGCGCTCGCCGCGGCCGTCACCCTGATGATCGACGACCCCGACCAACTGGACTTCTGCGACACGGTACGGGCCCCGAGGGACCGACCCGAGCTGCGGGTCTGTCTCGACCTCGACGCCTCCTGGCGCCCGTTGGGCGGCCGGCTGCACGTCGGGGTACGCCGGTCACCGGTGCACAGCGCGCGGGCCGCCGGCCGGTTGGCCGCCACCGTCAACCGCCGGCCCGGCTTCCGGTTGGTCGGTCTGATGTCGTACGAGGCACAGATCGCCGGCCTGGGCGACGCACCGCCCGGTCAGGCGGCGCTGGGTGCGGCGATCCGGCTGGCCCAACGCGGGTCGTACCGCGAGTTGCTGGCCCGTCGTGGTGCGGCGGTGGCGGCGGTACGCGAACACGCCGACCTGGAGTTCGTCAACGGCGGCGGCACCGGCAGCGTGGCCGCGACCAGCGCCGATCCCGCGGTCACCGAGGTCACCGCGGGATCGGGCCTGTACGGGCCGACGCTCTTCGACGGGTACCGCAGTTGGCGGCCCACCCCGGCGGCCTTCTTCGCCTGCGCGGTGGTCCGCCGACCGGCGCCCGGGTTGGCCACCGTGCTCGGCGGCGGCTGGATCGCCTCCGGTTCGGCCGCCGACAGCCGGCTGCCGCGGCCATGGCTGCCCACCGGGCTCAAGCTGCTCGGCGCCGAGGGGGCCGGCGAGGTGCAGACCCCGCTGACCGGCCCCCCGGCCACCACCCTGCGCGTCGGCGACCGGGTGTGGTTCCGCCACGCCAAGTCGGGTGAGCTGTGTGAACGGGTCAACGAACTGCACCTGGTGGACGGAGACGGGGTGGTGGCCACCGTGCCGACCTACCGAGGCGAAGGTCGAGCTTTTCTCTGAGCACGTCGCACCCCGACGGTGGCGAGGTTCCGCTCCCCAACCGTGAGCCGTGCTCGTCGGAGACTCGGCGGGCGGGGCGGGGTGTCCGCCGAGATCGCGCGCCGGATGGTGGGACGTCAGGCGGGCTGTGCCGCCGCGTCCACGGAGTCGACGATCTGGTCGTCGGCCGGCTTCGCGGGCTGCCCGACCGGCGGGTGGCCGCCGTCGCCCCGGAAGTCGACCTGGCGGTGCAGGTAGTCGCGGATGAGCGCCTTCGCCTCGGCCAGCACCCGCTCGTCGCCGTCGGACTTGCGACGGAACGCGAGCTTGATCAGGGCGTCCGCCACCTCCACCGCGATCTCCAGGTGGAAGCGCAGGTCAGGCACGTCGGCGAGGCCGAAGCGTTCGGTGAGCACCCGGCCCAACTGGTCGGCGATCACCCCGTTGTTGTCGCGCTGCTCATCGAGCAGATGCAGGTCGACCACGTCGCCGAAGTGCAGGGTACGGAACCCGGGAACGGTGCGGTGCATCGTGATGTACTCGTCGATGCCTGCGTCGACGCCGTCCCACCAGTCGGTCAGGTCGTCCGAGGCGAAGCGCTCGTCGAGCCGCTGGAGATAGGACTCCATCGTGCGCAGGGTCAGCGCCTGGACGATCGCCCGCTTGTCCGGGAAGAACTGGTAGACCGACCCGATCGCCACCTCGGCCCGCTCGGCGAGCAGGGTGGTGGTCAGCCCCTCGTACCCCACCTCGTCGACGAGTTCGGCGCAGGCGTCCAGCATCCGCTGGACTCGCGCGACACTACGACCCTGCACCGGTACCCGGCGCAGCGGCCCGGTCGTGGCGGCTGAAGTGGACACTCGCCACCCCCTCTCGACGGATGAACATATCTACACGTCACCGGATCGTGACTACCGGTACAACGAGCGGATCTCGATTGCGGTGTTTACCAGGGACAACGTTCCTGATATGAACTCGGTTCATATTCACTTCGAGGAGTGCTGATGCCCAGAACCGCGCCCGCTGACACCGTCGCCTGGTCCAACTGGGCCGGCAACCAGCGCAGCACCGCGACCGCCGTGCTGCGCCCCACCAGCATCGCCGAGGTCGTCGAACAGGTCCGCACTGCCACCGAGGCCGGTGCACGAATCCGCCCGGTCGGCAGCGGCCACTCCTTCACCCCCGTCGCGGTCGGCGACGACCGACGGATGGACCTGGCCCGACTCGCCGTCGACGTACGCGTGGACGCGGAGCAGCGCCTCGTCACCGTACCGGCCGGGATCACCCTGCGGCAGCTGAACGGGTTACTCGCCAGTCACCACCTGGCCCTGCCGAACCTCGGCGACATCGACGCGCAGACGCTCGCCGGGGCGATCTCCACCGGCACCCACGGCACCGGCGCCGCCTACGGCGGCCTGGCCACCTTCGTCGCGGCGCTGACCCTGGTCACCGGCACCGGCGAGGTGCTGCACTGCTCCGCCGACCAGCACCCCGACGTGTTCGACGCCGCCCGGATCTCGCTCGGCGCCCTCGGCGTACTCGTCGACGTCACCCTGCGCTGCGTGGACGCCTTCGTGCTGCGTGCGCACGAACGCCCGGCCACCCTGGACACCGTGCTGGCCGAACTGACCGACCTGGTCGGCGCGCACGACCACGTCGAGTTCTTCTGGTTCCCGTATACCGACCGGACCCAGCTCAAGATCAACGATCGGGTACCCGCCGACGACCGACCACTGCCCCGCTGGCGCGGCTGGCTCGACGACGACTTCCTGGCCAACACCGTCTTCGCCGGCGCCTGCCGGCTCGGCCGCGCGGTACCGGCCCTGGCGCCACCGATCAGCGCCCTCACCGCCCGGGCGCTCAGCGAACGCGTCTACACCGGCCGTTCCGACGCGGTCTTCTGCAGCCCGCGCCGGGTCCGCTTCCTGGAGATGGAGTACGCGCTGCCCCGCGCTGCCCTACCCGAAGCCCTCGACGAACTGCGCCGGATCATCGACCGGCTGCCGTTCCGGGTGCTCTTCCCGGTCGAGGTACGGTTCGCCGCCGCCGACGACATCTGGCTGTCGCACTCGTACGGGCGCGACTCCGCGTACGTCGCCCTGCACCAGTACCTCGGCATGCCGTACGAGCCGTACTTCCGGGCCTTCGAAGAGCTGGCCACCGAGCTGGGTGGCCGGCCGCACTGGGGCAAACTGCACTGGCGCGACGCCGCGTCGCTGGCCCCCGCCTATCCCCGCTGGCAGGACTTCCAGCACGTCCGCACCCGGCTGGACCCGCACCGGACCTTCACCGTCCCGGTCCTCGGCTGATCCCCCTCCCGTGGTTCCTGGTACGAGACCACCCCCGGCAGGGCGCCCTCGTACCAAGAACTCGGAAAGGTCAGTCGGCGCTGGCCGCGGGGGCCTTCCGCGGGGCGGACTTGGTCGGCTTGGCGGCTGCGGCCTTGGCCGGAGCGGCCGCCGCGGCCGTCGCCTTGGCGGGCGCCTTCTTGGCCGTCGCCTTGCTGGTGGCCTTGGCCGGGGCCTTCTTCGCCGCGGTCTTCTTGGCCGGGGCCTTCTTCGCCGTCTTCTTCGGCGCCGGCCCCTTCGCGCGCTTCTCCGCGAGCATCTCGGAGGCCTCCTCCAGGGTCAGCGCCTCCGGCGTCTGGCCGCGCCGCAGCGAGGCGTTCGTCTCCCCGTCGGTGACGTACGGGCCGAACCGGCCGTCCTTGATGACCAGCGGCTTCTCGGTCAACGGGTCGGCGCCCATCTCCCGCAACGGCGGGGCGGCGGCGCGGCGCTGGCGGGTCTTCGGTGCGGCCAGCAGCGCCAGCGCCTCGTCCAGCGTGACGGTGAACATCTTGTCCTCCGAGTCCAGTGAACGGAACTCGTCACCACGCTTGACGTACGGGCCGTAGCGGCCGTTGTTGGCGAACACCTCGGCGCCGTCCGGCCCCACCCCGATCAGCCGCGGCAGGCTGAGCAGCCTGAGCGCGTCGTCGAGGGTGAGGGTGTCCGGCGACTGGGAGCGCAGCAGCGACGACTTGCGTTCGCCGCTGGCCACGTACGGGCCGAACCGGCCGGACTTGAGCAGGATCGGTTCGCCGGTGGCCGGGTCGTCACCGAGCTTGCGCTCGCCCCCGCCGCCGAGGAACAGCTCGTGCACCTTCTCCGGGGTCAGCTCGTCGGGCGCCAGGCCCTCCGGGATCGGTGCGCGGTCGCCCGGGGTGCCGCCCTCCTCGCCCTCCGCCTTCGGCGCCGGCTGCTCGCCGGGCACGGCCCGCTGGAGGTACGGCCCGAAGCGGCCGACCCGCACCACCACCTCACGGCCCTCGTCGTCGGTGAACAGCGGGATCGAGTTGACGCTGCGCGCGTCGATGTCGCTGAGGTTCTCGGTGACCAGCTTCTTCAGCCCGCCGGAGCGGGCGATGTCCTGGTCGCCGACGCCGTTGGTGGTGCCGAAGTAGAACGCGGTGAGGAAGTCCACCGCCGCGTGGTCGCCCCCGGCGATCTCGTCCAGCTCGTTCTCCATGCTGGCGGTGAAGTCGTAGTCGATCAGGCGCGGGTAGTGCCGCTCCAGCAGCCCGATCACCGCGAACGCCAGGAACGACGGGATCATCGCCTGGCCGCGCTTGACCACGTACCCCCGGTCCTGGATCGTCTGCATGATCGAGGCGTACGTCGACGGCCGGCCGATGCCCAGCTCTTCGAGCGCCTTGACCAGCGACGCCTCGGTGTAACGGGACGGCGGCTGGGTGTGGTGGCCCTGCGCGGCCAACTCGTCGGCGGTCAGCGGCTGGTCCTTCACCAGGTTCGGCAGCCGGCGCTCGGCGTCCTCGGCCTCGGCGTTCTCGTCGTCGCTGGACTCGACGTACGCGCGCAGGAAGCCCGGATCGGTGATGGTCTTGCCGGTGGCGCCGAAGTCCGCCTCCTCGCCGCCGGTGCTGGTGGCCCGGATCCGCACCGAGACGCTGGACCCGACCGCATCGGTCATCTGGGAGGCGATGGTCCGCCGCCAGATCAGCTCGTAGAGCTTGAACTCCTCGGCGGACAACTCCTTGGCCACCTCGCCCGGGGTACGGAAGTTGTCCCCCGCCGGGCGGATCGCCTCGTGCGCCTCCTGCGCGTTCTTCACCTTGCCGGTGTAGCGACGCGGCTCCGGCGGCACGCTGCGCTCGCCGTACAGCTCGACGATCTGCCGGCGGGCCGCCGCGATGGCGGTCTCCGACAGGTTCACCGAGTCGGTGCGCATGTAGGTGATGTAGCCGTTCTCGTAGAGACGCTGCGCGGTACGCATCGTCTGCTGCGACGAGAACCGCAGCTTGCGGGCCGCCTCCTGCTGGAGGGTCGAGGTGATGAACGGCGCGTACGGGCGACGCCGGTACGGCTTCTCCTCGACCCGGGTGACGGTGAACGGCCGCCCTTCGAGCCGGGCGGCGAGCCCGCGTGCCCCGCTGGAGTCGAGGTGGACGACCCCGGCGCCGGGCTTCACGCGACCCGTGGTGGGTTCGAAGTCCTTGCCGGTGGCGATCCGGTCGCCGTTCAGCGCCACCAGGGTGGCGTTGAAGGTACGCGGCCCCTCCCCGGCGTTCGCCACGGCCAGGCTCGCCAGGATGTCCCAGTACTCGGCGGTGCGGAAGGCCATCCGCTGCCGCTCCCGTTCGACCACGATCCGGGTCGCCACGGACTGCACCCGGCCCGCCGACAACTTCGGCATGACCTTCTTCCACAGCACCGGGGAGACCTCGTAGCCGTAGAGGCGATCGAGGATGCGCCGGGCCTCCTGGGCGTCGACCAGGTCGCGGTCGATCTCCCGGGGGTTGGCCACCGCCGCCTGGATGGCCGGCTTGGTGATCTCGTGGAAGACCATCCGCCGGACCGGCACCTTCGGCTTGAGCGTCTCCACCAGGTGCCAGGCGATCGCCTCGCCCTCGCGGTCCTCGTCCGTGGCCAGGAAGATCTCGTCGACCTCCTTGGCCAGCTTGGTCAGCTTGCTGATCTGCTGCCTACGGTCGGCGGAGACGACGTAGAGGGCGTGGAAGCCGTTGTCGACGTCGACGCCGAGCCGGGCCCAGGCCTCACCCTTGTACTTCGCCGGCACGTCGGCGGCGTTGCGCGGCAGGTCGCGGACGTGCCCGAAGCTGGCCTCCACGACGTACCCCGGGCCGAGGTAGCCCGAGATCGTCTTGGCCTTCGCCGGCGACTCGACGATGACCAGACGGGTGGTTCCAGCTTTGCTCGGCACTTCGGTTTCGACCCCATTCCTGCTCATGGCCGCGCCAGCGCCCGATTCGGGGCGCACTCGACCCACCGATACCCAGCGGTCCGGATGTCCAACGTAACGCGCCGTCCGTGTTTCGGGTTTCGCGGGCGGCAATCCGCCCGGGACGATCCGTCGTCACGCCGGACGGCGTCACCGTACACCCTGAGTAGGGCGTCCAGCGGGTCACTGTGACCAGGGCAGCCCCTCGGTGGAGGTGCAACCCGGCCGATTCTCCTGGTGTTCCCACACTCGCGGCTGTCCCGGATCGGACAGCCGGAGCCCGGTCAGTCGCGCTCCGGCCAGGCTCCGGCGGGCGCGGCGGGCGGGCGGTCGCCGACCAGTTCCGCCAGCCGCCGCACCCGGTGCCGCCCGGCAATCCGGTAGACGGGACCGCCCGCGCCCGGCTCCACCAGCTCGCCGGTCAGCCCGGCGGCGGTCAGGGCCGCGCCGACCGTCGTCCACCAGCCCGGATCGTTGCCGCCGAGGTGGAGCCGGAAGTCCGGCGGGTCGGCCAGCCCGGCCGCGGCGAGCCAGAGTCGCAGCCGTCGGCCGTCGAGCTGGAAACCGGCCGGCGGCGGCTGCGTCGGACCGCGCAGCCACGCCGCGGCGAGCGGCACCAGCGTGCGGGCGTACGCGGTCCGGACCGCGTACCGCTGGTCCTCGGTCGGCGCCCAGGTCGCCCGGACACCCCGCCGGGCCAACTCGGCGACGAGTACGTGCACCCGCCAACCGGCGTCCACCACGACCGACAGCCGGGCCGTGCCGCCCATCCGGTGCACCTCGCCCGGACCGGCCAGCAGCCCGGCCAGATCGGCGACCGACGGTTCGGCGGTCTCCGCACCGAAGAAGACCAGCTGCCGGTCCCCGCCGGCCGGCACGGCGGGCTCCGCCCCGGGCGGCTGCTCGACGGGATCGCTGCCCGACTCCGTCGGCTCCTCGCCGGGCCGCCGCCCGGCCCGGGTGCGCCGGGCCGCCCGCGCGGCCGGCGTGGGTACCGGGAACGTCACCGGTAGCGGTAGCGCCGCCGGTGTGTCACCGGAGCCGCTCAACGGCATTCGGGTACCTCGTCGAAGGCGCGCCTCAACTCCTCGGAGCTGAGCCGGCTGGTGTCCAGCGCGCTCGCGTCGTAGTCGGCCTGCAGGGTCGTCACCGCGGCCCGGACACCGTCGTAGAAGGCGCCGGCCTCACCGGTGCCCAGCCCGTCGATGGTGCTCCGGGCCCGACCGTAGGCGTCCCGCATCGAGGCGAGCGAGGCCCGGAAGCCGGCGGAGATCTCCGCGCCGCTCTCCACCGTCGGCACGCCGGCCTGCTCCACCTTGCGGCGGGCCTCCTCGCTGGCCTGTTCGGCCCCGCCGAAGAGCCGGACCAGGTTCTCCTTGGCCTGCGCGGGGGTGGTCTGCGCGGTCATCTGCTCGTTGGTGCTGTTGGTCAGCTTGCTGATCTCGGCCCGCCAGGGGGTCAGCGCCGAGCACACCGAGGCGGCCCACGTCCGGGGACTGGGACCGCTGGCCCCACAGCCGGCCAGCAGAACCAGCGTGGCCAGGACCACCGTCAGCTTTCCGGCGGCGCCCGCCCGGCACGTACGCATGCGTTGCAGCGTACGGCTTCGGCAGACGGTCGGCACCGGTCAGCCGGACGGCCCGCAACGGCGACGGTCCCCGGTCGGCGGTGCCGACCGGGGACCGTGACCGCGTACGGTCAGGCCTTGATCTGCTCCGGGCGGGGATCCGCGGTGCCGGAGCCGCTGTCGGAGTCCACGCCCAGCGCGGTGCTCTTGCGCTTGCTGAACACCACCGCCCCGACGATGATCAGCGTCGCCACCACCGCGATGGTGATCCGCAGACCGACGTTGCGGTCGTCGCCGATGCTCCACGCCACCACGGCCGGCGCGATCAGCAGCGAGACCAGGTTCATCACCTTGAGCAGCGGGTTGATCGCCGGACCGGCGGTGTCCTTGAACGGGTCACCGACGGTGTCACCGATGACCGTCGCCGCGTGCGCATCGGAGCCCTTGCCGCCGTAGGCGCCGTCCTCGACCATCTTCTTGCTGTTGTCCCAGGCCCCGCCGGAGTTGGCCAGGAAGACCGCCATCAACGTGCCGGCACCGATCGCCCCGGCCAGGTACGACGCCAACGCGCCCGGCCCGAGACCGAACCCGACCGCGATCGGCGCCAGGATCGCCAGCAGGCCGGGGGTCAGCAGCTCGCGCTGCGCGTCCCGGGTGCAGATGTCGACGACCTTGCCGTACTCCGGACGCTGGGTCCGGTCCATGATCCCGGGCAGCTCGCGGAACTGCCGGCGCACCTCCATCACCACGGCGCCGGCCGAGCGGGAGACCGCGTTGATGGCCAGGCCGGAGAAGAGGAACACCACCGCCGCACCGATGATCAGACCGACCAGGTTCTGCGGGTTCGCCACGTTGAGGGCGTTGAGGATCTCGGCGCTGACGTCGGTCACCCCGGCGTCGGCGTACGCGATGCGCAGCGTGTCGGTGTACGACCCGAACAGCGCGGTCGCGGCCAGCACCGCGGTGGCGATCGCGATGCCCTTGGTGATCGCCTTGGTGGTGTTGCCCACCGCGTCCAGCTCGGTGAGCGTACGGGCGCCGTGCTCGTCGATGTCGCCGGACATCTCGGCCACGCCCTGGGCGTTGTCGGAGATCGGGCCGAAGGTGTCCATCGCCACGATCACGCCGACGGTGGTGAGCAGACCGGTACCGGCCAGCGCCACGGCAAACAGCGAGAGGGTGATCGAGCCGCCGCCCAGCAGGAAGGCGCCGAAGACACCGGCGGCGATGAGCAGCGCCGAGTAGACCGCGGACTCCAGGCCGACGCTGATGCCGGCGAGGATGACGGTGGCCGGGCCGGTCTGCGAGCTGGCGCCGATGTCCTGCACCGGGCGCTTGTTGGTCTCGGTGAAGTAGCCGGTCAACGCCTGGATGGCGGCGGCCAGCACGATGCCGATGACGACGGCGCCGATGACCACGCCACGCGGGCCGAAGGGCGGGTCGCCGCCGTCCACGCCGAGCGCGGTGCGCCAGTCGTCGCCGAGCTGGGCCGCCCAGGACGGCTGGAGGTAGGCGAAGGTGGCCACCCCGACCAGCACCGCCGAGATCACCGCGGAGAGGTAGAAGGCCCGGTTGATCGCGGTCAGGCCGTTGCGGTCGGAGGCGCGCAGCCGGGTGATGAAGACGCCGATGATGGCGACCAGCACGCCGATGGTGGAGATGATCAACGGCAGCACCAGGCCGTCGGTGCCGAACGCGGCACGGCCCAGGATCAGCGCGGCGACCAGGGTGACCGCGTACGACTCGAACAGGTCGGCGGCCATGCCGGCGCAGTCACCGACGTTGTCGCCCACGTTGTCGGCGATGGTGGCGGCGTTACGCGGGTCGTCCTCGGGGATGCCCTGCTCGACCTTGCCGACCAGGTCGGCGCCGACGTCGGCGGCCTTGGTGAAGATGCCACCGCCGACCCGCATGAACATGGCCAGCAGCGCGGCGCCGAAGCCGAAGCCCTCCAGCACCGTCGGCGCGTCGCCCCGGAAGATCAGTACGACCAGCGCGGCGCCGAAGAGGCCGAGTCCGACGGTGAGGAAGCCGACCACACCACCGGTCCGGAAAGCGATCTTCATGGCCGACTCCCGGCCACCTTCACGTTCCCGCGCGGCGGCGGCCACCCGCAGGTTGGCCCGGGTGGCCAGCCACATGCCGGCGCCACCGATGAAGGCACTGAACCCGGCGCCGACCACGAAGAAGAGCGAACGGCCGATCTTCACCGCGGTCTCGCTGCCGTCGGTGTCGTGCACCGGCAGCAGGAACAGCAGCACCACGGCGATCACCACGAAGATCGCCAGGGTCCGGAACTGCCGGAGCAGGTAGGCCGAGGCGCCCTCCTGAACGGCCCCCGAGATCTCCTGCATGTTGGTGGTGCCCTTGCCGGCGGCCAGCACGGTCTTCGTCAGCGCGGCGGCGAAGGCGAGCGCCACCAGGGCGATCACCGCCGCGATGACCACGTACGTGACGTTGGCTCCGGTCAGGGAGATGGCGCCGCCGCCCTCGGCGGCCAAGGTGTCGGACATCTGTGTCCTCCTGTGCCGAACAACGCGCCGGCCGGTGGAGACGCACCGCCCGGCGCCTGGATGCGAAGTTTGCAAGTGCGCGCCGGATCAGCCCGGCGAACCAGCGACGGACGCCCATCTGTGCTGGCTGCCCGATGGATCACTTGCTGACAACCCGCGTACTGTAGCCGTCCGCCGTGTTCGAGGTCACACCCAGGGTGCAGCATGTCACGATGATCTTCGTCGCTGTGTTATGAACCGAAATCTGATATAGGGACGGATCCATGGCGATGCCGCCGCATTCCCTGCTCAGGGAAGGCGGCGGCACGACGTTCAGGAACGCGACTACCGGCGGCGGCCAGCGGGTGTCCGCGGCGACGGCGCCCAGCGGGCGTCGGCGTCGGCGGTCAGCGGCCGAGCGGCCACACCATCCGGACCTCGGTGCCGATGCCGTCATCCACCGGGCGGACCTGAAGATCCTCGACGAAGCCGGCCAGCAGGGCGAAGCCCACACCGGTGGTCAGATCGTCCTCGTTGAGCGACTCGTTGGCCAACTGGTCGGCGTCCAGCGCGGCGAGGCCGATACCCGTTTCGATCGGCGCCCGGTCCACCACCCGCACCGCGTACGTCCCGGCGTCGGACATCTCCACCAGCACCGGGTCGGTCAGGCCGTACTGCCGGTGCAGGGCGACGGCGCGGGTACACGCCTCACCGATCGCCAGCCGCACCTCGTCGAGCAGGTCCTCGCGCACCCCGGCCCGCCGGGCGACCGCCACCCCCACCAACCGGGCGGTACGCACATGCACCGGCGCGGGCGAGAAGGCAAGCCGAACCGTGGCCATCACGCGCCGGCGCCGGTCGCCGCTTCGACCGTGGGATGCAGTGGGAAGACCTGGTCCAGCGCGGTGATCCGGAAGATCTTGAGCAGCGGCTCCTTGTCGCAGACCAGGGCGAAGGTGCCGTCGGCGGTCCGCAGCCGCTTGAGCGCGCCGACCAGCACACCGAGCCCGGTGGAGTCGAGGAAGTCCACCCGACCCAGGTCGACGATCACGTGCCGGGCGCCGCCGTCGATCAGTTCGAGTAGCCGCTCACGCAGCCGAGGGGCGGTGTACACGTCCACCTCACCGCCGACCTCGAGCACCGTGTGCTCCCCCACGGTGCGGGTCGCCAGCGACAGCTCCATCGGTCCTCCCTCGGCGCCGTAAACTCTCTGGGCATCTAACCACTACCCCCGAAGTCGCCTGACGACTCACCGGGGCCGGACATCCCACACCCGGCGCGCGGATTTCCGATTTCCGAACACCAGTGCGAGAGTGCAGGACGTGACCTCGGCAGCCAGCGTATCCGCCGGCCGTGGCCGCGAGCCGGGCCCCGCGGCGGCGCACACGGCCACGACCGTCGCGCCGGGCGACCTGCTGCGCCGGCTGCGGCAGCGGCACGCCACCGACCCGGTCACCCACGTCGAGCGGGTGCCGCCCCGGACCGGGGTGCCGGCCCCGTGGCCGCAGTGGGTGCCGGAACAACTGCGCGCGGCGTACGCCGGGCGTGGGGTCACCGCGCCGTGGCGGCACCAGGCCGAGGCCGCTGGCCTGGCGTACGACCGGCAGCACGTCGTCGTCGCCACCGGCACCGCCTCCGGCAAGTCGCTGGCGTACCAGTTGCCCGCGCTGGCCACCCTGCTCGCCGACCCCCGCGCCACCGTGCTGTACCTGGCACCGACCAAGGCGCTCGCCGCCGACCAGTTGCGCGCCGTCGCCGAGCTCGACCTCGACGACGTACGTCCGGCCTGCTACGACGGCGACACACCGCGCGCCGAGCGGGAGTGGATCCGCCGGCACTCGCGGTTCGTGCTGACCAACCCGGACATGCTGCACCACGGCATCCTGCCCGGCCACGCGCAGTGGTCGGGGTTCCTGCGCCGGCTGGCGTACGTGGTGGTCGACGAGTGTCACGTCTACCGGGGCGTCTTCGGATCGCACGTCGCCCACGTGCTGCGCCGGCTACGCCGCCAGTGCGCGCGGTACGGGCGCGCCGCCGGGCCCACGTTCGTGCTGGCCTCGGCGACCTCGGGTGATCCGGCCGCGACGGCCGGGCGGCTGACCGGCCTGCCGGTGGTGGCCGTCGCCGAGGACACCTCGCCGCGGGCCGGGGTGACCTTCGCCCTCTGGGAACCGCCGCTGCTGCCCCCCGACCCGTCCGCGTCGCCATCGCCATCGGTGACGTCGGCGCCATCGGCGGCGGGATCCGTCGCGGCGGCCGTCACGGCGCCGGCACCGCGCCGCACCCGGGACGCCCGGCCGTCGCCCGGCCCGCCGCCGACCCGACCCGACGCGGGCCCGCCGCCGACCCGACCTGACGCCGCTGCCGCCGCGGCGCCCCCCAGCGGCCCGCCGGAGGACGCCGGTGCCCCGCCGACGGCCGATCTCACCCAGGTCCGCCGGTCGGCGCTGCGGGAGACCGCCGACCTGCTCGCGGACACGGTCGCCGCCGGTGTGCGTACGTTGGCGTTCGTGCGCTCCCGGCGCGGCGCCGAGGTGGTGGCGAACAACGCCCGACGCGGGCTCGACGAGGCGGTACCGGGGCTCGGCGACCGGGTCGCCGCGTACCGGGCCGGCTACCTGCGCGAGGAACGCCGGGAGTTGGAACGGGCCCTGCTGCACGGCGACCTGCTCGGGCTGGCCTCTACCAACGCGCTTGAGCTGGGGGTGGACCTGGTCGGGTTGGACGCGGTGCTGATCTGCGGCTATCCCGGCACCCGGGCGTCGCTGTGGCAGCAGGCCGGCCGGGCCGGCCGCTCCGGGCAGGAGGCGCTCGCGGTGCTGGTCGCCCGCGACGATCCGCTGGACACCTACCTGGTGCACCACCCGGAGGCCATCTTCGGGGCACCGGTGGAGGCCACCGTGCTCGACCCGGCCAACGCGTACGTACTCGGGCCCCAACTGGCCTGCGCGGCGGCCGAAGCCCCGCTGACCGAGGCCGACCTGGAACTCTTCGGCGCCGGCGCGAAGGAGGCGGTCGAGGCCCTGGTCGAGGCGGGCGCGCTGCGGCAACGGCCGACCGGTTGGTACTGGCGCCATCGGGAGCGACCGGAGGTGGACCTGCGTGGCGAGGGCGGCGCCCCGGTCTGCGTGGTGGAGGCGGCGACCGGCCGGCTGCTCGGCACCGCCGACGGCGGTTCGTCGCACTTCCTGCTGCACCCCGGCGCGGTCTACCTGCACCAGGGGGTGTCCTATGTGGTGGACGCGCTCGACCTCGACGACGGGTGCGCGCTGGTGCGCCCCGAGGAGCCGGACTGGTCCACCCACGCCCGGGACGTCACCTCGCTGTCGGTGGTGTCGGTGCGTTCGTACGTCGACGCCGGGCCGGTCGGGCTCTTCCTCGGGGAGGTGGACGTGACCAGCCAGGTGGTGTCGTACCAGCGGCGCCGGATCGCCACCGGCGAGGTGATCGACACGCGCCCGTTGGACCTGCCGGCGCGGGAACTACGTACCGTCGCGGTCTGGTTCACCCTCTCCCCGGAGTCGCTGGTCGGGGCGGGGGTGGATCCGGCGGACGTGCCGGGTGCGCTGCACGCCGCCGAGCACGCCGCGATCGGGCTGCTGCCGTTGGTCGCCACCTGCGACCGCTGGGACATCGGTGGGATCTCCACGGCTGTGCACCCGGACACCGAGGCGCCGACCGTGTTCGTCTACGACGGGCATTCCGGCGGTGCGGGCTTCGCCGAGCGCGCGTACGGCATGGCCGCCGCCTGGCTGCGGGCCACCCGCGACGCGATCGAGGAGTGCGGCTGCGAGGCCGGCTGCCCGTCCTGCGTGCAGTCGCCCAAGTGCGGCAACGGCAACAACCCGCTGTCCAAGTCGGGCGCCGTACGAGTCCTCGACGTGGTGTTGGCGAACCTGCCGGAGTGATCCGGCGGGCAAGAATCCGATGTCTCCGGCATGAATCCGGTGCCCGCCGGGCATTGCTCGATGGGAGCGCTTCCATCGAGCATCATTCTTAGCGTTCCCGTGTCGTCGCCGTTTGCATGGAGGAGGGGCCGTGGCCGACACCATCGCCGAGACCGTCGACCTGCTCTACACCATCGACCAGGAGAAGCTCAGCATCGACCAGCAGATCGCGCTGGGTACGGCGCTGGCCACCCTGGCCCAGGCCGAGCGGCTCGATCAGATCAACGAACGACTGCGGAGCATCCAGCAACTGCTCACCAACTGGTCCCACCGGTCGACCGTCGACGGCGTCCGCTGACTCTCCACCCGATCCACCCAGACCGCACTCCACGTCGGCGTCCGCGGTCGGGACCACGGCGGATTGCCTGGCTGTGCGACACTCCGGCGCACCAGTTGAGGAGATCTCATGCAGCTCGATAACTTGCAGACCCAGCACCAGTTCCACATCCGCCAGCGCATCCGGTTCATGGTCAACCAGTACGAGGTGCACAGCGTCGCCCCGGATGGCTCCGAGGGCGGGCTGCTGGCGTTCGCCCAGCAGAAGCGGCTCGCCTTCAAGGAACAGGTGACGATCTACACCGACGACTCGAAGCAGCAGCCGCTGCTCGGCTTCAAGGCCCGGCAGCGTCTCGACCTCGGCGCCACGTACGACGTGACCGACCACGCCGGCAACCCGATCGGCCTGTTCCGCAAGGACTTCGCCCAGTCGCTGCTCCGCTCGACGTGGCACGTCGAGCAGGCCGGCCTGCCCGCCGTCACCGGCCAGGAGCGGAGCATGCCGGTGGCCCTGCTGCGCCGCTTCGTCGACTCGCTGTCCTGGCTGCCGTACCACTTCGACTTCGTCGCCGAAGGCCAGCCGGTCTTCTCGGTGATCAAGAAGTGGGGCCTGCGCGACCGGTACGTCGTCGAGATCCAGCAGCCGCAGATCGACCGCCGCCTGGTGATCGCCATGGCCATCGCCCTCGACGCCCTCCAGGGTCGCTGACCATCCGCCCGCGGCGGCTCGCTCCCGGTAACGAGCGGGCCGCCCGGGCGGGACTTGATCCTCGACCTGGTCGAGGCCCGACGATCGTCGGGTCAGTGGGTCGACGATCGAACGGGAGCGGCGATGGACCTCGGCAATCCGGTGCTCAAGCTGTGCCAGGACGGGATGCGGGCGGAGGCCGACGGGCAACCCGCAGACGCTCGACGGTTGTTCGAGCAGGCGTGGGCGCGGCGTACCGACGACTACGACGCGTGCGTCGCCGCGCACTATCTGGCCCGGCAGCAGGACGATCCTCGGGAGACCCTGCGCTGGAACCGGGACGCACTGCGGCATGCCGAGGCCGTCGGTGACGCCAGCGTCGCCGCCCTCTACCCCTCACTCCTGGTGAGTGTGGCGATGGCCTACGAACGGCTGGGCGAGAGCGACGCCGCGCGGGAAGCCTTCGAGCACGCAGCCGAACATCTGCCCGCCCTGCCCGCAGACGCGTACGGCCAGCATCTCCGCACAACCATCGCCGACCGAACCACCTA
>NZ_QXEC01000015.1 GCF_003583405.1 Micromonospora radicis | reverse complement strand
TCGGATTCTGCGATCTCGGCGGCAGGCAAGGGCTACTCGCCCAGGTCGAGGGCCGCACCAGCAAAGCGGTGACCGACTGGCTCACCGCGCGTCCGACCGCGTGGCGTGAGCAGGTCCAGGCCGTCGCGATCGACATGTGCACCGTGTTCAAGGCCGCGATCCGCCAGGCACTGCCGCACGCGTTGCTGGTCGTGGACCACTTCCACGTCGTGCAGCTGGCCAACCGGGCCGTCACCGAGGTCCGCCGCCGCATGACCGTCACGCACCGCGGCCGGCGAGGCCGGGCCACCGACCCGGAATGGCAGCAACGCAACCGGCCGACCAAGTCCGCAGCCCGGATGCGTGCCGAACACATCGACCGGCTGACCGACACCCTCAGCAACCTGCCGACAAAGATCGGCACACCGATCCTGACCGCCTGGAACGCCAAAGAAGACCTCCTCGACCTGCTCGCGCTGGCCCGCACCCGCCCGGACCGGGAAACCACCGCCCGGCTACCGCACCGCTTCTACACCCGCTGCGCCAACTCTGACCTGCCCGAACTGCATCGCCTCGCGACCACGATCGAGACCTGGTGGCCGGAAATCCTGGCATTCCTGCACACCGGCATCACCAACGCAGGCTCCGAAGGCACCAACCGCGTCATCAAAACCGTCGCCCGCGACGCCTACGGATTCCGTAACCCAGAGAACCAACGACTCCGCACCCACACCGCGACCACCCGCCGCCACCGCGAACACCTCAACCCCGCTTAACTTCGAAGAGCCGCTATCCAGGAGGAGGCAGAGGTCTTGGCAGCATCTCGGCCGAGCCGTCCGTTCGTCGATGACCCGGCGGTGCGCTGCCGCCATCGATCACTTCTGGTGCACATCTGAGAAGATCGGCACCGGCTATCCGCGTGACACGGAGTGACCGGCCGCGTCAGCGGCGTGCTGGGCGTAGGGCGTACCAGGCGGCGCCGAGGGCGAGGACGCCGAAGCCGGCGAGCACGGTCGACAGCGGCAGGTTGACCGCGAGCACCAGGCAGCCGACCAGCCCTGCCACGGCGAGCGCCTGCACCGGCAGCTTGCGGGCCGGGTTCCGGCCGAGGGTCAACGCCGCCGCGTTGGTGATCGCGTAGTAGACCAGCACGGTGACGCTGGAGAAGCCGATCGCGCCGCGCACGTCGGCCAGCATGACCACCAGGATCACCACGGCTGCCACGGCCAACTCGGCGCGGTGCGGCACCCGGTGTACGGGGTGCACGGCGGCCAGGGGGGCGGGCAGGTCATGCCGGCGGGCCATGGCCAGGGTGGTGCGGCCGACCCCGGCCACCAGGGAGAGCAGCACGCCGGTCACCGCGACGGTGGCTCCGGCGCGGACAACCCAGGCCAGGCCGGGCAGCCCGGCGGCGGTCACCACGTCGGCCAGTGGTGCGGCCGAGGCGGCGAGCCGGGTCGGGCCGAGCACCCCGAGGGTGATCACGGCCACCACCAGGTAGATGATCAGCACCAGCCCGAGGGCCAGTGGCACCGCGCGGGGGATGGTGCTTTCGGGTTCGCGTACCTCCTCGCCGAGGGTGGCGATCCGCGCGTACCCGGCGAAGGCGAAGAAGAGCAGGCCGGCGGCGGTGAGGATGCCCCGGGCGGAGCCGCCGGGGGCGTCGATCCGGTCGATCGATACGTCGGTCGCGCCGGCCACCGCGACCAGGGCCAGCACCGCCAACACGATCAGCACCAGGAGCCGGGTGGCGGTGGCGGTCTTGCCGATGCCGCGCAGGTTCACGCCGGTCACCACGAGGACGGCGGCGACGGCGACGAGCCGGGCCTGCCCCGGCCAGAGGTACGCCCCGATGGTCAGCGCCATCGCCGCGCAGCTGGCCGTCTTGCCGACCACGAAGCCCCAGCCGGCGACGAAGCCGGCGAACGGGCCGAGGCGTTCCCGGCCGTACACGTAGGTGCCGCCCGACTCGGGGTAGCGGGCCGCGAGCCGGGCCGAACTGGTCGCGTTGCAGAACGCGATGAAGCCGGCCAGCGCCAGCGCCAGCAGCAGGCCGACGCCGCCGGCCGCCGCCGTTGCGGGGGCGAACACCACGAAGACGCCCGCGCCGAGCATCGACCCCAGACCGATGACCACGGCATCGGGTACGCCCAACCGGCGGGCCAGCTGATCCACAGCCGCAGCCTAGACAGGCTTGGTGAACGGCCGGTCCCAACGCCGGAACCGGGCCGGCAGTGGCAGCGTGTCCCAGGGCACCCGGTGCAGCAGCCGGTCCAGCAGCAGTCCCAGCAGCAGCCCGGCCACCGAGTCGCTGAGCCAGTGCCACCCCAGGTAGGTGGTGGTGCACAGGACCACGGCCGGCGGCACGATCCGGATCGCCAGCACCACCCGGCGCGGCAGGGTGCGGCCGAGGCTGGCCAGCAGGGGCGCGAGCAGCAGCGCGATGACGCCGTACCAGACGATCGCGTTGGCCACGTGCCCGGACGGGTACGACTGGGCGAACCGTACCGGCAGGTCGTCCTGGAACAGCGGGAGGGTCTGCTCGGGCGGCAGGAATGGTTCCTTGACGCTGGCGCTCGGCGCCGGCCGGGCGGTCCACACCTTCAACGGGCCGATGGTGAGGTAGGTCAGCACGAAGGCGGCGACCGGGACGAACAGCGGGCGCACCGAGCGCAGCCGGATCGCCAGCAGCAGTCCCAGACCGGCGGCGATCAGGGTCAGCGGGGTGCCCTGACCGAGGTAGTTGAGGATGACCGCGATCCACCGGGCGACGGTGGGCCGGTGCGTGTCGGCCCAGTCGGCCACCGCCCGGTCGATCCCGAAGAACCAGCCGGCGGCGAGCGCCACGGTCAGCCCGACGAGGGCGGCCAGCAGCAGCGCGTCGAACCACCAGCCGGCCGGGCGGACCGGCGCCAGCCGCGCCTTCCGGCGTACCGTCGGGGTTTCTCGCACCCGATCACGCTACCGGCCCGGCGCGGTGGCCGGGTTCGCGCGGTGCGGGGCGACTGTGGGCCGAGCCACGCGGGGAAGCGTTCCGGCGGGGAAAGCGTCAGACTTGACGCCGTGCGGATCACTTCGGCCCTCGTAGACCCGGCGCTGCTCGACCTGCCCTGGTCGACACCGCTGGAGCAGTGGCCCGCGGAACACCTGGTGGCGTTGCCGCAGGGCATCTCCCGGCACATCGTGCGGTTCGTCCGCCTCGGCGGGTACGTCTACGCGGTCAAGGAGACCGGCGAGCGGGTCGCCGAGCGGGAGTACGACCTGCTGCGCGCCCTGGAGCGGATCGACTTCCCGTCGGTGCAGGCGGTGGCGATCGTCGCCGACCGGGAGTCGGAGGCCGGTGAGCCCCTCGACCCGGTGTTGATCACCCGGCACCTCCAGTTCTCCCTGCCGTACCGGGCGTTGTTCTCCCACACGCTGCGGCCGGAGACCATGGGCCGGTTGCTGGACGCGCTGGCCGCGCTGCTGGTCCGGATGCACCTGACCGGCTTCTTCTGGGGCGACTGCTCGCTGTCGAACACGCTGTTCCGGCGGGACGCGGGCGCGTTCGCCGCGTACCTGGTCGACGCCGAGACCGGGGCGTTGCGTACCGCCCTCTCCAACGGTCAGCGCGGCGAGGACCTGGAGATCGCCCGGGTCAACATCTTCGGTGAGGCGCTCGACCTGCAGGCCGCCGGGCTGCTGCACGACTCCATTGACCCGGAGGTGGTCTGCGAGGAGGTCGTGCAGCGCTACGAGCGGCTGTGGCACGAGATCACCTACGAGCAGCAGGTCGAGCGGGAGGCCCGGCACGACATCGAGGGTCGGATCCGCCGGCTCAACGAGATGGGCTTCGACGTGGCCGAGGTGGCCATGTCGACAATCGACAACGGGCGTTACCTGATCCGGCCGAAGGTGGTCGACGCCGGCTACCACCACCGGCGGCTGCTCCGGCTGACCGGGTTGGATGCCGAGGAGAACCAGGCCCGCAAGCTGCTCAACGACCTCGACGCGTACCGGGCGGAGAGCGACCTGACCGACGAGCAGCAGGCCGCCCACCGCTGGTTGACCGAGGTGTTCGAGCCGGTGGTCCGGGCGGTCCCCGCGCACCTGCGGCGCAAGCTGGAGCCGCAGGAGCTGTTCGCCCAGATCATCGAGCACAAGTGGCTGCTCTCCGAGCGGGCCGGCCGGGACGTCGGGATGCGCCACGCGGTGCAGTCGTTCCTCACCGACGAACTGGTGCACCGCCCGGACGAACAGGCCGTCCTCGGGGTGGAGATCCCGGCGCCCCGCTGACCGGTCGCCGGCTCACTCGACCCAGGCGCCCGCGCGCATCACCCGGACCACCTTGAGGTCATCGTCGAGCACCACCAGGTCGGCGCGCAGGCCGGCCTGGAGGGCGCCGACGTGGTCACCGAGACCGACGGCGAGGGCCGGGGTGGTGGTCACCATCCGTACCGCGTCAGGCAGCGGGATGCCGGCCGCCACCGCCTGCCGCAGCGCCGCGTCCATGGTGAGGGTGCTGCCGGCGATGGCGCCGTCACCGGTCAGCCGGGCCACTCCGTCGGTGACGGTCACGGCCTGGCCACCCAGCTCGTACTCGCCGTCGGGCATCCCGGCTGCGGCCATCGCGTCGGTGATCAGGGCGCAGCGTTCCGGGCCGGCGGTCGAGGTGGCGAAGGTGAGCGTGCCCTGGTGCAGGTGCACCCCGTCGGCGACCAGTTCGCAGACCACGTTCGGCGCGCTGAGCAGCGCCACCACCGGCCCCGGCTCGCGGTGGTGCACCGGCCGCATGCCGTTGAAGACGTGGGTGCCGACGCTCGCGCCGGCCGCGATGGCGGCCCGGGTCTGCTCGTACGTGGCGTCGGTGTGACCGACGGCGGCCACCACACCGTGCCCGGTGAGCAGCTCGATGGCGGCGAGTGCACCGGGACGCTCGGGGGCGAGGGTGACCATCCGTACCGCGCCGTCACCGAGTTTGATCAGCTCGGTGAGTTCGTCGGTGGACGGGTCACGGAGGAACTCGGGGTTCTGCGCGCCGCACCGGGCGGCCGACAGGTACGGCCCCTCGAAGTGGATGCCCGCGAGCACCCCCTCGTTGACCAGCGGCGCGAACGCCGTGGTGGCCGTACGCATCAGCTCGAACGGCGCGCTGACCAGGCTGGCGACCAGGCTGGTGGTGCCGTGGCGCAGGTGGAAGTCGGCGGCGGCGCGGGCGGAGTCGGCGTCGCCGGTGGTGAAGGTGTGCCCGCCTCCGCCGTGCGTGTGGATGTCCACGAAGCCGGGCAGGATCCAGTGCCCGTCGCGTACCGACGGGTACTCGGCGACCGCGCTGATCTGGTCGCCTCTGACCTCGACACAGCCCTGTCGGATCACCCCGCTCGGGGTCACCACCTTGCCGTTCACCCGTACGGTCATGTCGTCTCCAACTGGTCGAGGGCGAGCAGGGCAGCGCCGAGGCAGCCCGCCTCGTCGCCGAGGGCGGCCGGAACCAGCCGCGGCTCCCGATGGAAGGTCAGCCGGTCCCGTAGGGCCGACCGCAGCGGGTCGAACAGGCCGGCGCCGGCCTGGGCGAGACCGCCGCCCAGGACGATGGTCTCCACGTCGAAGAGGGCCTGGCCGGTGGCGAGGCCGTCGGCTAGTGCCGCCACGGCCTCCCGCCAGACCTGGCTGGCGAGCGGCTCACCGGCCGCCGCCCGGGCCGCCACCTCGGCGGCGGTGACCGTCGCCCGGCCCCGGCCGGTCGGGGCGGATTCGTGGCCGGCGTCGGCTTCGGCGGGGCCGGCGGCGAGTCGGGTGTAGCGGCGGGCGATGGCCGAGGCGGAGGCGATCGCCTCCAGGCAGCCCGGTCGCCCGCAGCCGCAGACCGGACCGCCTGCGCGGACCAGTATGTGTCCCAGTTCCCCGGCCGCGCCGTGCGCGCCGGTGGCGGCCGATCCGGCGACCACGTGCGCGGCGGCGATGCCGGTGCCGATCGCCACGAAGAGGACGTGGCCGGCGTCGCGTCCGGCGCCGAGGCGGGCCTCGGCGAGGCCGCCGGCCCGCACGTCGTGGCCGAGCGCCGTGGGCAGGCCGAGCCGGGCCGAGGCCAGCTCCCGCAGCGGTACGTCCCGGAAGCCGACGTTCGCCGACCAGACCGCGACGCCCCGGGCCTCGTCCACGACACCCGGCACCACGATGCCGAGCGCGGTCGGGGTCAGCCCGTCGGCGCGCGCCTTGCCGGCCAATCCGTCGGCCACCGCCAGGATCGTCCCGATCACCGCCTCGGCCCCGCGTCCGGCGTCGGTGGGATGCCGTTCGGCGTGCAACACGGTGCCGTCGGGCCGGATCAGCGCACACTTCATCCCGGTGCCGCCCACGTCCAGCGCGACGACGACGTCGTCCACCCTCACGTGAGCACCACGGACCGGCTCAGGTGCCGGGGTGCGTCCGGGTCGAGGCCACGGCTGGTGGCCAGGGCGACGGCGAAGCGCTGCGCCAGGATCAGGTCGGCCATCGGGTCGACCGGGGTACGCCCGGCGGCCCACCGGCCCAGCACGGTGCGCACGCCGTGGGTGCGGCTGTGCGCGAAGGCCGCGCCGGTGGCGGCGACGTCCTCGGGTAGCCCGTCGGGCAGCTCGCCGAAGGCCCAGACCAGCCGCCCCGGGGCGGCCACCGAGATCGGGCCGTGCCGGTAGTCCATGGCCGGGTACGCCTCGGCCCAGAAGGTCGCCGCCTCGCGGCACTTGAGCGCGGCCTCCTGGGCCAGCCCGATGGTCCAACCCCGACCGAGGAAGGTGACCTGCTCGATCAGGCCCGGGTCGATCGGCAGCGGGGCCCGGACGGCGACCTCGGCGTCGGCGACCAGCGCGGTGATGTTGTCGCCGAGTTGCGCGCGGAGCAGGGCCAGCGCGGTGGTGGCGAAGCGGGTCTGCACCACCGAACGTTCGTCGGCGAACGGCATGGTGACGGCGGCGTTCGCGACGCTGACCGCCGGTGAGGTGGGGTCGCCGACCAACACCGTGGTCGGGGTCCGCCCGCGCACCGCGGTGAGCAGGTCGAGGACCTCGGTGGTGGTGCCGGAGCGGGTGATCGCCAGCAGCCGGTCGTAGCGGCGTCCGGCCGGGAACTCGCTGGCCTGGAAGGCGTCCGTCTCGCCCTGTCCGGCGGCCTCCCGGCGGGCCGCGTACGCCGTGGCCATGAACCACGACGTGCCGCAACCGACGACGGCGACCCGCTCACCGGGGTGGGGGAGGCGGTCGAGCACGGTCGGGGCGAGGTCCGCCGCCTGGCGCCAGCAGTCCGGCTGACTTGCGATCTCCGCGTGGACGTACGCCATGAGAACTCCTCGCAGGCGGCTGCGCAATACGGCTCGTTAGACCCGTCTTTCGAGCGTCATTCTGCGTGAAACCTGGTGGTAATCGCAACTGGGGGCGAGATTGCGCAGCCTGAGGTTTTGCCTCATCGCAGTTTCGAGCACTAGTGTGCACGCAACCAATCACGGTTCGTGCAGACACGGAGGCCCCGGGGTGGACCGCTACGCGAGATGGAACGCCCTGCTCGAGATGCTCACCGACTCCGGTCGGGTCACCGTCGAGGAGGCCGCCGAACGCCTGGACGTGTCCCAGGCGACCATCCGGCGGGACTTCGACCAGCTCGCCCAGCAGCAGATGATCACCCGTACCCGGGGTGGTGCGGTCGCCAACGGGGTCTCGTACGACCTGCCGCTGCGCTACAAGACGGCCAAGCACTCGGCCGAGAAGCAGCGGATCGGCGCCGCCGCCGCGGCGCTGGTCTCGCCGGGCACCGTGGTCGGGCTCAACGGCGGCACCACCAGTACCGAGGTGGCGCGGGCGCTGGCCGTCCGGCCGGACCTCAACACCAACGCCGAGGGCGCCCAGCTGACCGTGGTCACCAACGCCCTCAACATCGCCAACGAGCTGCTGGTCCGCTCCCGGATGAAGGTCGTGGTTGCCGGCGGGGTGGTCCGGCCGAAGTCGTTCGAGCTGGTCGGGCCGTTGGGCGGGGCGCTGCTGCGCGAGGTGACCCTGGACGTGGCGCTGCTCGGCGTGGACGCGATCGACCCCCAGCTCGGCGCTGCCGCCCACCACGAGGGTGAGGCGGCGATGAACAACCTGATGGTGGCCCGCGCCAAGCGCGTCGTGATCATTGCCGATTCGTCCAAACTGGGTGGTCATGCCTTCGCCCGGATCTGCCCGGTCGAGCGGGTCGAGACGCTGGTCACCGACTCGGGTGCCGCGCCTGCGCTGGTCGACGCCTTCCGCGCCGCCGGCGTCCACGTCGTCTGCGCCTGAGCTGCGAGGAGGGCCCCCGGTCGACGCGCCCCCGGTGAGCGCGGCCCTCGTCCGACAAGCGCCTTCGGCGTGTTCGGGCAGGGCCTTCGGCGTGCTCGCCAAAGGGCCCTCGGCGTGGCGATGCATACCGGGTATTGCGGTGACTTGTATACCGAGTATGGTGTCGGTCGTCACCCACACCAACGGGGGAGGTGCAGCTTGCCAGCTGTCCTGGAAATCGAAGGTCTACGAAAGACGTACCGCAGTCGACGGCGCGGTACCCGCAACGCCCTGGACGGCTTCGACATGTGGGTCGAGGCGGGACAGGTACACGGCTTCCTCGGCCCGAACGGGTCGGGGAAGACGACCACGCTGCGTACGCTGCTCGGCCTGATCCGGCCCGACGGCGGCCGGATGAGCATCCTCGGCCATCCGGTGCCCACGGCGTTGCCGCAGGTCGCCGGGCAGGTCGGCGCCATCGTGGAGAGCCCGCAGTTCTTCCCGTACTTCAGCGCCCGCGACACCCTGTCGTTGTTGGCCGGTGCCGGTGAGGTGCCCGAGCAGCGGATCGACGAGGTGCTGGAGCTGGTCGGGCTGCGCGAGCGCGCCGGCGAGCGGGTGAAGACGTACTCGCTCGGCATGAAGCAGCGGCTCGCGGTCGCCTCGGCGCTGCTGAAGAACCCGCGGTTGCTGATCCTCGACGAGCCGGCCAACGGACTCGACCCGGGTGGCATCCGGGAGATGCGCACCCTGATGCGCAACCTCGCCGAATCCGGCATGACCGTGGTGCTGTCCAGCCACATCCTCGGCGAGATCCAACTGATCTGCGACTCGGTCACCATCATCTCGCTGGGCCGGCGGGTCGCCTTCGGCCCGGTCGACGAGGTGCTCGCGCAGCACTCCTCCGGGGCCGTACGGGTCCGGCTGGAAGCGGTCACCGACCTGCCGCTGGCCGCCACCGCGCTGACCCGCGCCGGGGTACGGGTCACCACCAACCCGGACCACCTGATGCTGGCCGGGGTGGACAAGCCCGCCACGGTCACCCGGATCCTGGCCGAGCAGGGCCTCTACCTGAGCGAACTCGCACCCATCGCGGTCGACCTGGAGAGCGTCTTCCTCGAACTGACCAACACCGCGCCGGTACCCGGCCAGCACCGGCAGGTCGACCAGTCCGTACGAGTCGATGGGCCGGCGCCGTCCGCGCCCACCGGGGGAGGTTGGGGCGCGTGAGTCTCTTCCGTACCGAACTGCGCCGGCTGGGCAAGCGGCGCTTCACCCGCTGGACGACGGCGGCGGGTCTGCTGGTGCTACTGCTCATCGTGGCGGGCCTCTTCGTCAGCAACCAGAAGATCGGCCCGGAGCAGCGGGCCGAGGCGCGGCGGGCCGCCGACGGCCACTACCGGGACCAGGTCCGCTGGGTCGAGCAGGAACGGGCCGACTGCGAGCGGGCCAAGGCGGCGGGCGAACAAGTCGACTACTACCCGGTCGACTGCGCCGAGATCACCCCACCCGCGCGGGAGGCGATCGAGGACCAGTGGTTCCTGCCGTCGACCTTCGACTTCCGCGACGGCGCCGACGGCATGATGATTCCGCTGGCCGGCATCCTCGCCCTGATCGGCTTCGTGGTCGGCGCGTCCTTCGTCGGTGCCGAGTGGAGCACCGGCGGGATGATGAACCTGCTGCTCTGGCGCCCGAGACGGCTCACCGTACTGCTGACCAAGCTGGCCGCGGTGCTGACCGGCCTGCTCGCCCTGGCCGTGCCCGCCACCGCGCTCTGGTTCGGCAGTCTCTGGCTGATCGCCACCTTCCGCGGCAGCACCGAGCGGGTCACCTCCGGGGTCTGGCAGTCGTTGCTGCTCACCGGGGTACGCGGCATGGTGCTGGCGCTGGTGGCGGCGACGCTGGGCTTCGCCCTGGCCTCGCTGGGGCGGCGCACCGCGACGGCGCTCGGCGGAGTGATCGCGGTGATGGTGGTCGGCCAGATCGGGATCGGCATCCTGCTGGACGCGGCCCAGGTCCGGTTCGCCGAGGCGTGGTTGCTGCCCACCTACGCGTACACCTGGATGGCCAAGTCGATCAAGCTGGAGGACTGGCGGTCCTGTAGCGCCAGCTACACCGGGGAGTGCAACCCGACCACCCTCGAACTCACCTGGCAGCACTCGTCGGCGCTGTTCACGGCGGCGATCGTGCTCTGCCTCGGCGCGGCGCTCTGGGCGATGCGGCGGCGGGACATCGCCTGACCGGCCCGACGGGCGCGAGCGGCCGACCGCTCGCGCCCGTTCGTGCCGGGCCGCTCCCGCTGCCGCGCTGGTGACCTGCGGTTAGGCTGGTGGCCCGGTTGGCGTCGCCGGCCGGCCCCGGGAGGAGCCCCATGCAGCCGGCCGACGCCACCCCGACCGCCCACACCGGATCGGACGCCGGCACGGTGCCGCCGCCCAGGTCCGCCCCCGAGGTGGAATCGGCACCGACCCGCCGCTACCGACCCGCGGGCGGTGCGCCGGACGATCGCGTACCGGGCACCCCCGCGCAACGCGGCGCGCCCGCGCCGGGCGACGCACCCGGGCCGGCGGTGCCCGCGTCCGCGGACGACGAGAACGGCGGCGAGGCCGAACCCGGCGAAGCGGCATCCGGTGCCACGCCGACCGACCCGGCCGCCGCCCTCGGTGAGCGGGACCGGGAGATCCTCGCGTTCGAGCGGCAGTGGTGGCGGCACGCCGGGGCGAAGGAACAGGCCATCCGCGACCGCTTCGGCCTCTCCGCAACCCGGTACTACCAGCTTCTGAACGCGCTGCTGGACAATCCGGCCGCGCTCGCCGTCGATCCGGTACTGGTCGGCCGGCTGCGGCGGCTGCGCGCGTCGAGGACCCGCAACCGACGCCGGTGACCGCCCGCGTGAATGTCGGCTCTCCGGGCGGGTAGCCGGGCGGCGGGGGTGACGACGATGACCGGAGACCGCCGGGCGGAGGCGTGCACGGGCCGCAGACTACGTCGGGCGGTGCTGTTGACCGACGGGGCCTCCGCCGCCGTGGCGGAGTTCGGGCTGTTCGACTGGGCGGGCCTGCTCGACGTGGTGACCGCCGAGGGTCCGGATGGGCTGATCGATCGGGTACGGGCCGCCGAGCGGGACCATCCCGACCGGCGGCGCCGGCCCAAGGCGGCCGACGACGCCTCGGCCGTCTACTGCGAGTTCACCCGGCGAGACGACAGCGGAGCGTGAGGACGAACCCCACCTGGTCCGACCGGCCGGTCCCGTCCACCAGATGTCCGGGTGGCCGCCAACCGGGTGGACTTCCGCTGCGCAGCGCGGAAGACTGCGGCACGTGACGGGTACGGTCCGGTTGGAGCCGGTGAGCGAGCAGAACCTCGAACCGTTGCTCTCCGTAGCGGCTGCCGAGGCAGAGCCGGCGGAGGTGATGCCGCCGGTGGCCGCGCCGGCCGGGTGGTCGCACGCCCGCCGGGAGGCGTTCCGCGACTTCCACCGGGCAAGCTTCGGTGGCCTCGACGGCCCGGCGCGCACCCAGATGTACGTCATCGTGGCCGGTGGCGAGGTGGTCGGAATGATCCGGATGACCCGCAGCGGTCAGCCGGACACCGTGGAGACCGGCATGTGGCTCGGCCAGTCGGCTCGGGGCCAGGGGCTCGGCGCGACCGCGCTGCGCGAGCTGCTCGACCGGGCGGCGGCGGCCGGGATGCGTAGCGTGGTGGCGGAGACGACCCCGGACAACCGGGGCGCCCTCTCCGTTCTTCGTAGCTGCGGTGCCGAACTACGCGAGATCGACGGCAGGGTGCGCGCAGAGATCTGCCTCGACGCGCCACCTCGCCGCTGAGCTCAGCTGCGCTGCTCCGCGTACGCGGCCAGCCAGGCCACCTGGGCCGGGTCCAGGGACGGGCGGACCCGGGCGCGGGCCGTCTCGACGTGCCCGGCGGTGACCGTGGCGGCGGTCATCGACTCGCGCATCGCGGCCAGTGCGGCCTCCCGGACCAACGCCGCGCAGTCGGCGGCCGAGAAGCCGGCCAACTCCTCGCCGAGCGCGCCGAGATCGACGTCCTCGGCGAGCGGCACGTTGCGCGCGGCGGCGCGCAGGATCGCCGCCCGTGCCTCGGCGTCCGGCGGCGGCACGTAGACCAGCCGCTCCAACCGCCCTGGGCGCAGCAGCGCCGGATCGACCAGGTCGGGACGGTTCGTCGCGCCCACCACCACTACGTTGCGCAACGCCTCCACCCCGTCCAGCTCGGTGAGCAGCGCGGCGACGACCCGGTCGGTGGTGCCGCCGTCGGTGGCCTGGCCGCGTACCGGCGCGAGGGCGTCCATCTCGTCCAGGAAGACCAGCGTCGGCGCGGCCTCCCGAGCCCGCCGGAACAGCTCCCGTACCGCGCGCTCGCTCTCGCCGACCCACTTCGACAGCAGCTCCGCACCCTTGACCGAGAGCACGTTGGCCCGGCCGGAGCCGGCCAGCGCGGTGACCAGGTAGGTCTTGCCGCAGCCCGGCGGACCGTAGAGCAGCACCCCACGCGGCGGCTGCACGCCGAGGCGGGCGAACGTGTCCGGGTAGGTCAACGGCCAGAGCACCGACTCGGTCAGCGTCTGCTTGACCTCCACCAGGTCACCGACGTCGTCGAGGGTCACCCGGGCCAGTTCGAGGGTGGAGGCGGCCATGCTGGTGGGCCGGACCACCTCCAGGGCGGCGGTGAAGTCGTCCATCCGTACCGTCGGGTTCTCCGCCGTCTTCTGCCGCAGCGCCGCGCGTACCCCGGCCTCGCGGACCAGCGCGGCCAGGTCGGCGGCGACGAAACCGGGGGTACGCCCGGCGACCTCGTCCAGCCGTACGTCGTCGGCGAGGGGAACCGGGCGGGTCAGCACGGCCAGCTGTTCCCGGCGCAGCGCCGCGTCGGGCAGCGGTACGTCGATCCGCAGCGAGAGCAGATCCGGGGCGCGCAGTGCCGGGTCGACGGCCTCCGGACGGCTGGTGGTGCAGACCACCGCCGCACCGGACCGGACGATCTCGGCGAGGCACTGCCGGAACACGGTCGCCACCGGCCCCGGGGTGTCCGCCGGGGCCAGCGCCTCGACGTCGGAGACCAGCAGCACCGCCGGCCCGCCGGTGACCACCTCGGCGGTCGCCGCCCGTAGCCGGGCCGCGGCCGAGGAGTTGCTCAGCGCCGCGACCTCGGGCGCCCAGAGCAGCCGTACCCGGGCGCCGACCTGGGCGGCCACCGCGCGGACCAGCGCCGACTTGCCCGATCCGGCCGGGCCGCCGACCAGGACCCCGAGTGCGACCGTGGTGCCCAGCCGGCCCAGCACCTCACGGTGGTGGAAGCCGAGGTCGAGCAGCTCGGTCAGCTCCTCGGCCTGGGACCGCAGACCGGGCAGCTCGTCCACGGACGGGACATGTTCGGCCAGGTCGGCCCCGCCGCTGCCGGCGGTCGACCCCTCGGCCCGACCCGGCCCGACCCCGCTGGCCAGCCCACCACCGTCGATCGGGTCGGCCGTGCCGCCACCGGCAGCCGTGTCGCCGGCACCCGCCCCGGCCAGGGCGGCGGGTCGCCTGGCCACCGGTCCGGCGGCGCCGCGGGTGGCGGCGCCGTGCTGCCAACCGACGACGGTGTCCATGGTGACCAGTGCGCCCGGCCCGGGTTCGGCAGCGAGCACCCGCAGCAGGGTGCTGGTCCAGGCGTAGCCGACCCGGGTGGCGAGACTCGCCCGGGCCGCCTCGATCAGGCCGCGCGTCGCGGCGTCCGGCAGGACGTCCTGCGGTAGCAGCGAGACGTCGTCGCCGGTGGTGAGTACCTTGCCGAGCAGCGCCAGCCGGAGCATCTCCGGGGAGACCACCGCGACGACCTCCGTCGGCCCGGTGAGCAGTACCTCGGTGGCCGGGGTGACCGCCGCGGCGCTGACCCGGACCTGCCCGCCGTCGCGCACCCCGAGGTTGCCCAGCGTCAGGTCGTCGGCCTGCAACAGCCCGACGCCCGTGGCCGACTCGGCCACGGCGACGATGCCGGCGGTCTCCCGCCGGCCGGTCAGCCGGACCGGGTCGCCCGGCCGCAGGGCGAGCGCGGTGAGCGCCTCGGGGTGCAGCCGGACGATGCCCCGCCGGGCGTCCAGCGCGGCCGGCCGCAGGCTCGCGGTCAAGGTCAGCTCGGGTTCACCCATCGCCCGACCCTAGACGGCCGGGTCATCCCCCGTCCGGTCGGCCCGTCGGCTGCTCCCCGGCGAGCAGGGACGGGTCACGGCGGATCAACTCGGCCAACCGGGCCGCCGGGTCGGGGTTCAGGCCGTCCGGGCCGGCGGACCAGCCGGGGACGGTGTTCGTGGACAACGGCCAGGCCGGTGGCGAGGTGACCGGCTGCCCGGTCACCACCACCTCCGAACCGACCCAGGCCACCCGCAGGTCGTACGCCTGCCCGTCGTGGTCGATCCGGGCGGTGACCGCGCTACCCGGATGCGCCGCCACAGCCGCCTGTAACGCCTCGGCGACATCGGCCAGCACGTGCCGTGGCGCTGCCTCGTGGGCCGGTTCGCCGCCGGCCCAACCGGTGCCGGCGGCGCGGCCGTCGGTCTGGTCACCGCCGGCCGCCGGTGCCGGCGGACCGGGCTCGTCGCCGGTCGTGCCGGCCGGTTCGCCGGACCGTCTGCGCAGCGCCTCCTCGCGTCGGCGCATCCGGGCCAGGGTCTCGTCCAGGTCGCCTCTCATCCGCCTCACCCCTTCCCACGAGTGGGGCCGAGCCGGTCGGCTCAGCCCCGCTTGTCCCGGGTGGCCCGGTCCAGGGCCCGGTCCAGGACGACCAGCAGGGCGTCCCGCACCGAGAGTCGGTCCCGGGCGTCGAACTGCACCAGAGGTACATGTTCGCCGATCGCCAGGGCCCACCGGATCGCACCGAGGTCGTGTACCAGTTGCCCGTCGAAGGCGTTCACCCCGACCACGAAGGGCAGTCCGGCTCGTTCGAAGAAGTCGATCGCCGGATAGCAGTCGTCCAGTCGCCCGCTGTCGACCACGACCAGCGCGCCGAGCGCACCCCGGGCCAGGTCGTCCCACATGAAGCCGAAGCGGGCCTGGCCCGGCGTGCCGAACAGGTACAGCTTCAGGCTGCGGTCGATGGTGACGCAGCCGAAGTCCATCGCCACGGTGGTGGTGGTCTTCTCGGAGCGCTGCCCCGGATCGTCGACACCGATCCCGGCGATCGTCATCTCCGCCTCGGTGGTCAGCGGGTCGATCTCCGAGATCGACGCCACCGTGGTCGTCTTGCCGACCCCGAAGCCGCCCGCGATCAGGATCTTGACCGGGATCGGTGGCGCGCTGCGCGGTGCCGTGCCGGCCGCACTGTGCCGGCCAGTCGGCGGCTGGTACGGCGGCGGCGCCGGCCGGGGCGGCGGGGGTGTCGCCCGCCCCACCGGCGGCGGGGTCGGTGGGGGACCGCCGTAGCGGCCCGTGGCGCTGTTGGCGGCGAGCGCGCCCTGCGGGGCGACCGGCCAGTCAGGAGATTGCACGGAGTCCATCAATCACTCGCAGGATGACATCGGGATCGAGGGCGTCGTCGACGTCGTGGACGTGGACGTCCAGATAACCGGCGGCGCGTAGGTCACCCACCAGGACCCGGGTGACGCCGAACTGCAGCCGGGTCTTGGCGGAGATCTCGGCGACCGAGATCGGTTCGCCGCAGAGCGCCACGATCGCCTGTAGCTCCGGCGTCAGCCGGGTCGCCGTGAGGTGCCACGGTTCGCTGGTGGCTCGGGCCGTCACCTGGGTCTCCAGGCCGATCGTCGGGTCGGCGCCGGCCACCCGGCCGGCGGTGAGTACGAACGGACGCAGGCCGGTCGGCCCGACCTCCTCCGGTTCGGGCCCGACCGCCGCCGGTGCGCCCGCGGCCTCGGCGCCCGGGGCTGGCTCGCGCAGGTAGGGCCGGATCCGGACCACCGGATCCTGGTCCGCACCGGCGGCGTCGGGGTTCACTGCTGTACGGAGTTCTTGAGTTCGGCGATCAGGCGCGGGGTGAGTGCACTACCGGCCCGACCGGCGAACAGGGTCATCTCGTAGGCCACGGTGCCCAGGTTGGCGGACCGGTCGGCCACCACGCCGAGCACCGAGCCGCTGCTGATCGCGCTGATCAACAGGTAGCCCTCGGCCATGTCCACCACGACCCGGTTCAGCCCGCCGAGCGCGTACCAACTGGCCGCGCCGCCAGCCAGGCTGGTCATGCCGGAGACGACGGCGGCGAGCCGCTCCGCGTTGGACCGGTCCTTGATCGCGGACATGGCCATCAACAGCCCGTCCGACGACACGGCGATCGCCTCCAGCACTCCGGCGGTGCCGGACGTGAACGTGTCCAGCAACCAGTTGAAGGTCCGGGCCTCGGGGCTGAGGTCGCCGGCCGGGTGGCTCTGGTGGTCGAGGTTCTCGTGAACGTGCGGGCTGGTCAATGTGGCGTTCCTTCTTCGTCGCTGCGGTCGGGACGGACATCGCGCAGAGCCCGGGCGACGCCGGTCTCGAACGCGTTGATGAGATCGCGGACCTCGGCCGGGTCGCCGGGGTGTTGGGTGATCGGTGGTCGGTTCGGTGTGCTGACCAGGTTCGCGCCCGGCACCCGCCGGGTCAGCTGTGCCGGGGTACCGGAGGGTGCCGGTGGGACCGGTTCGGGAAGGCGCTCGCCCCGGCTCTGTTCCGCCCGGCGTACCCCTGACTCGAACTGCTCGACCAGCGTCCGGGCGGCCATCGGGTCGGCGCTGGTGGCGTCCACCGGGCCGACCCGGGGCGCGCTGCGCGGCAGGCTGGCGCCGGGCACCCGCTGACGGATCCCGGGCAGCGGCGAGGTCGGATCCGCCGCCGGTGCGGCCGGCGGCGGTGCCGGCCCCGGGTCGGCCGGGTTCGCCGTCTCGACGGCACCGGCCACGGTCGCGAAGGCGTCCCAGGTCTCGGCGAGTTCGATGCTCTCCGTGGCCCGGGTGAGCAACCGCTGGTCGAACCCGCCCGGACCGACGGTGGTCGTCGATCGCGCCGCGCCGGCCACGGTCGGCGGCCGGTCCGTGGCCTCCGGCGGGGTCGCCGGGACGGGCTGGCGGGCCGGCAGAGCGGCCCGGGCCACCACCGCACCGGCGCGGGTACCGGCCGGTTCGGGCGCCCCGATCACCAACGACGACCGGGGGATCACCACGACCGCGGAGATCCCGCCGCCGGGGGTGGCGGTCAACGAGACCATCCAGCCGTGGCGGCGGGCCAGTCGACCCACCACGAAGAGCCCGAGTACCTCGGTGGGGGCGAGGTCCAGCCGCTCCCGTCGGGTGAGCCGGGCGTTCTCGTCGGCCAGCCGGGCCTCGGTCATGCCGATCCCGTGGTCCACCACGGTCAGCCGGGCCCCGTCGTCGGTCAGTTCGGCACCGACCACCACACGGGTGTGCGGCGGGGAGAAGACCGTCGCGTTCTCCATCAGCTCGGCCAGCGCCAACACCAGGTCACCGACGATCGCCGGGGCGGCCGCGACCTCGGCCGGAACCTGTACGTCGACCCGGGTGTAGTCCTCGATCTCGCCGAGGGCCAGTCGGACCACGTCGGCCAGCGGGACCGGCGCGACGTGCGCGACGTCACCGGTGGCGCCGGAGAGCACCACCAGGTTGCCCGCGTTGCGCCGCAACCGGCTGGAGATGTGGTCGAGCCGGTACAGGCTCTCCAACCGTCCCGGCTCGGTCTCCTGCTGTTCCAACCGGTCGATCAGCGCGATCTGTCGACCGACCAGGTTCTGCGTACGCCGACCGACGTGGCCGAACATCTGGGCCACGTTGCGCCGGCTCGCGACCTGCCGTTCGACCAGCCGGGCCGCGGTGCTCTGCACCCGTTCGAAGGCCCGGGCCAGGTCGCCGATCTCGTCCCGGGCCCGGATGTCGACCCGGTCGAGGCGGATCGGCTGGGCGTTGTCCGCCTCGTCGTCGGCCACCCGGACCAGCTCGGACTCGGCGACCCGGGCGACCCGGTCGGCGGAGCGGGTGAGCCGGGTCAGCGGCCCGGTCACCGTCCGACCGATCGCCAGGGCGAGCAGTACGACGACCACCAGCATCGCCAGCACCAGGGCGGTCACCCAGTACGCCGCGAACAGGGCCGCCTCGCGTTCCGCGCGTACCTCGGCGGTGACGTCGGCGACCAGCTTCTTCTCCACGAACTGACCCAGGGTGATCAGTGAGGAGATGGTCGGGAACAACGCCTCGATGGGCGTGTCCGAGACCGCGGCCACGGGATTCAGCGCGCTCTGTTCGAGGAAGCCCTGGCCGGTACGGGCGTCCAGGGCGGCCTGCTCGATGTCCAACAGGGCCAGCTGCTCGGGGGTGATCAGGCCGAGCACCTGGTTGCTCTCCGCTTGAAGGGTGGCCATGTTGGCCACGAACGCGGTGGCGACCTGAGGGTTCGGGTTCGCGGCGAGCAGCACGATCAGGGCGGCGCCAGAGCTGAGGCCCTCGCTCTTGCGCAGGATCCGGTCCAGCGCCAGCACCTGTCGACCGGCGGGGGTCCGGGTGTCCACGTCGTACGGCAGCCGCAGCGAATCGATCAGGGCCAGGTGCACCGGCCCGTAGCCGCCGATGACCTGCTGCGGATCGGCCCGCCCGGCCAGTGTCGCGGTGCGTACCTCGGCCAGTTGTCGGACCCCGTCGAGCGCGGTGCTCACCTCGGCCGGCAACTCGTCGCCGAACTCGATGCGCAGGTCGACGATCCGGTCGTCCACCTCCGCGATCTCCTGGACCAGCGCGCTGCGTTCGACCTGCCCGAGCAGCAGTCCGATGGCGAGCATCCGTTCGCGCTGGAGGTGCTGGAGCAGGGTGCCGACCCGGCTGGTGACCCGGACCATCTCCTCGGTGTCACCGGCCCGCTGCGCCACGCCGACCCGCTCCCAGACCACCGGGAGGGTCAGCCCGAGCACGCCGAGCAGCGGGACGAGCACCAGCAGGGCGAGTTTGCCCCGGATCCGGAGCCTACCGAGCAGCATCGAACGGCCTCCACGGCTGCGGTTCGCGGCCGGGCCCCCCGGCGGGCTGCAGGGCGGGTGCCGGCGCGTTGTCGGGGGCGGTCCACCGGTTACCGGTGCTGCCGCCGGTGGGCCGGTCCGAACCGACCGGCGTGGTGCCGACGCTGGGCGCGTCGACGGCAGCGGCGGTGTCCCGCGGGCGAGACATCCAGTTGATCACCGCGAGGCCGACCAGAAGCAGGGTGGCGACGCCTGCCGCGCCGAGGATCAGCCGGGTGTCCCGGTTCATCTGGTCGATCCGTTCGGTGAGCAGCCGGTCGATCTCGTCGAGCAGTACCGGCTGGAGCTGCTTGGCGGCCTCCTGCGCCTGGCCGCGCGCCCCCGCGAGCCGGCCCGCGTCCACCGTGCCCGTCTGGCCTGGCAGGGAGAACAGGGCCATCGCCTCGATCGCGCGCTGGTAGGCGTCGAAGTGGGTGAGCACGTTCGCGCCCAGCTCGGCGCTCTCCGAGCTGTCGACCACCGAGCGAAGGTTGTTGACCAGGTCGTTGGCGGGTTGCAGCGCGGCGGTCCGGAGGGTGGCCAGTTCACTGAGGGAGCGGATCTGCTCGGTGTCGGGCCGCCGGCCGACCAGCACGGCCAGGTCGGTGAGGCGACCGGCGGCGATCATCGCCTCCGGCATCTCCTCCCCGACGCCGTCCTGGAGGAAGTAGGAGTCGGCGCCGGAGTCGCGGATCAGTCCGGAACTCTCCCGGACCTTCCCGTGCAGGGCCAGCAGCAGGTCGGTCACCTCGCCGTAGGCGGCGAAGGCGGCCTCCGGGTCGGTGAGCGACCGCTCGGGCAGCGCCTCCAGCTTCGCCCGGAGCCCGGCCCATCGTTCGTTGGTACGCAGCTCGCCGCCGATCCGGGCGTCGACCTCGGCGGCCCGCTCCACCGCCTGTTCCAGGGTCTGTCGGGGCAGGGCGCGCCGGCTGACCGCGGCGCTCTGCGCGTCGACCAGTGCCTCGGTCACCGGGCCGAGGGCGCGCAGGTACTCGACGCCCAACCGTTCCCGCTCGACGACCTCCCGGTCGTCGTCGACGAACCGGTAGGCCTGTACGGCGAGGAACGCCACCGGCAGTAGCAGTGCGGTGGCGAGTAGCAGCGGCAACAGGCGGCCCGGTGTCCGGGGCCGACGACGGGCCCGCGAAGCGGGAACGGCCATGGTTGTCTCCTCCGGCGTGACGCAGGGGTCGGGAAACGGCGTCGACGAGCCGGTCCCGTGCGCCGGACCGGAAACTAATCGAACGTGGTTGGTGCGGTACCGGTCTGTCGGGTCGGCTTTGCGTCACTTCGCGGGATGTGACTCAGCCCTGTCTGGATCATCACCGTGGGTGTCGTTGTCGGAGGGGATTAGGCGTGCTTGAGAGCGGATTCCGGTAGAAGGCAAGAATTTCCATCATCCGAAGTCGTTTCAAAGGTTCGCCGGATAGACGATGTGCGGATGACCTCGCCGGGATGACGATCGGCCGAACAGAACGGACGTACGGCGGATCTCAGGTAACGCTCAGGTTCCGGGCCGTACCGTGTGGCGAATGAGATCGCCGTTCTCGGCCGCGCGGTTGCGCCGTGCCCTGCCCACCGGCCGCCGGGCCGTCGCCGCGTCGGTGGCCGTCGCCCTGCTGGCGGCGCTCGTGGTCTGGGCCTTCTGGCCGGACCGGCCGGGGTTCCGCACCGAGTCCGCGATGCTCACCGTCCAGTCCGGTCCGGGCGGGAACGAGCCGGTCGACCTGGACACCACGCTGTACCTGCCGCGCGCCGCCGCCGACCGGCAGGTGCCGGCGGTGCTGCTCGCCCACGGCTTCGGTGGCACCAAGAACTCGGTCCGTGGCGACGCCGAGGAGTTCGCCGACCGAGGGTACGCGGTGCTGACCTGGACCGCCCGCGGCTTCGGGCGCAGCGGGGGGCAGATCCACCTGGACAGCCCCGACCACGAGGTACGCGACGCACAGCGGCTGCTGGACTGGTTGGCCGACCGCCCCGAGATCCGTACCGACGCGCCGGGCGACCCGCGGGTGGGCGTGGTCGGCGGCTCCTACGGCGGCGCCCTGGCCCTGCTGCTGGCCGCCCAGGACCAGCGGGTCGACGCGATCGTCCCGATGATCACCTGGAACGACCTGTCGCGTTCCTTCCTGCCGGAGAGCACCGGCGGTGAGCCGACCGCGGGGGTGTTCAAGTCCGGTTGGGCCGGCATCTTCTTCGGCGGTGGCGGCGCCGCCGGCTCGGGTCCGACCGGGATCTCCGGTAGCACCGCCGAGGCACCCGAAGGCGCACCCGCCCCCGGCCCGCCCAGCCCGGCACCCGGACAGGGGCCCGGCACCGCCCCGGGCGCCCCGACCGCCGCAGCCCTGCCGGATCCGGCCTGCGGCCGGTTCGCGCCCGACGTCTGCGCGGCGTACCTGCGCATCGCCGCCACCGGCCAGGCCGACCAGGCCGCCGTCGACCTGCTGCGGCGGTCCAGCCCGGCCGGCGTACTGGACCGGATCGAGGCGCCCACACTGCTGGTGCAGGGCGCCGCCGACACGCTCTTCCCGCTCGGCGAGGCCGACGCCAACGCGCAGGGCATCGCCGCGAACGGCACGCCGGTGCGGGTCGCCTGGTTCACCGGCGGCCACGACGGCGGGGCCGGTCCGCGCAGCGACTCCGACCGGGTGAAGTTCCTGACCGTGCAGTGGCTCGACCACTACGTCGCGCAGACCGCGCCGGAACCCGGCGACACCTTCACCTTCTCCCGGATCGCCGGCTTCGACGCGATGGACCGTGGGCTGGTGGCCACCGGCTACCGCACCGCGGACTACCCCGGTCTGGGTGGACAGTCCCGCGCGGAGGTGAGGGTGTCCGGCCCGGCGCAGCCGGTGGCGAACCCGCCGGCCGGCAACCCGGCGGCGATCTCCTCCGTACCGTTCGCCGGTTCGCTGAGTTCGCTGCTCAGCGGCGTCGCCGGTGACATACCCGGGCAGCACGCCCGGTTCGAGTCGGAGCCGCTGACCGAGGCGGTCGACATCGTCGGGTCACCCACCGTGCAGATCCGGGCGGCGTCGGCCACCGGTACGGCGGTCCTCTTCGCCAAGCTCTACGACGTCGACCAGGAGGGGGCGGCGACCCTGCCCAGCGGCCTGATCGCCCCGGTCCGGTTGACCGGGCTGCCGGCGAGCCTCGACGCCGCCCAGCCGGTCACCGTCACCCTGCCGGCGATCGTGCACCGGGTCGAGGCGGGCCACCGGCTCCGGCTGGTCGTCGCCACCTCGGACCAGGCGTACAGCACGCCGATCGAGCCGGCCGTCCACACGGTGGCGCTCGGCGACGCGCCGCTGAGCCTGCCCACGGTCGACAGCGACCCGATTCCGACCGAGGCGGTCCTCTGGCGCTGGATCCTGGCCGGTCTGCTCGCCACGATCGTGCTCGGGCTCGTCGTGGTGGTGGCCGTCGTGCGCCTGCGGCACCGTCGCCAGGACACCTCGGTCCATCCCGAGTACGCGGACACCCCGTTGGCGGTGCGCCGGCTGCGCAAGGAGTACGCCGACGGCTTCGTCGCGGTCTCCGAGGTGGACTTCGAGGTGCACCCCGGCCAGGTGGTCGGCCTGCTCGGGCCGAACGGCGCCGGTAAGACCACCACCCTGCGGGTGTTGATGGGGCTGACCCAGCCGACCGCCGGTGAGATCTACGTCTTCGGGCACCGGCTGGTACCCGGTTCGCCCGTGCTGTCGCGGATCGGTGCGCTGGTCGAGGGCCCCGGCTTCCTGCCGCACCTGTCCGGCCTGGAGAACCTCAGGGCGTACTGGCAGGCGACCGGCCGACCGGCCGCGGACGCGCACTTCGAGCAGGCGCTGGAGATCGCCGGGCTCGGCTCGTCGGTGCACCGGAAGGTACGCAAGTACAGCCACGGCATGCGGCAGCGGCTGGCCATCGCCCAGGCCATGCTCGGCCTGCCCGAGCTGCTGGTGCTCGACGAACCCACCGACGGGCTGGACCCGCCGCAGATCGCCGAGATGCGCCGGGTGCTACAGCGGTACGCCACCGACGGTCGGGCGGTGCTGGTCTCCAGCCACCTGCTCGCCGAGGTGGAGCAGACCTGTACCCACGCCGTGGTGGTCAACAAGGGCCGGATCGTGGCCTCCGGCCCGGTCGAGGACATCGTGGGCGACTCGCCCAGCGTGCTGTTCGAGGTCGGCGACCCGGACGCGGCCCGGGCCGTGCTGACCGGCCTCGGCGGCGTACGGGTGCTCGACGACGACGACGGACACCTGGTGGTCGACACCAACGGCACCGCCCGCAGCGAGGTGGTGGCCGAGCTGGTCCGGGCCGGCATCGCAGTGGACCGGGTGGTGCCGCGGCGCCGCCTGGAGGACGCCTTCCTCGCCCTGGTGGGCGAGAACTCTCGGGGAAGCGGGGACCGGTGATGTCGGAATCGACTGTCGAGCCGACTCGGCGTACGACCGACGTCGCGCCCTCCGGCGCGGCCGCCGGCTACCGGCCGGCCCGGACGCTGCCGTTCGCCGCGGAGTTCCGCCGGCAGGCGTCGCGGCGGCGTACCCAGCTGGCGCTCGGCTTCATGGTGCTGCTGCCGTTGATCATCCTGATCGCCTTCCAGTTCGACACCGGGGACGACGACAACGGCCGGGGCGAGTTCGGCAGCCTGGTCTCCTTCGCCACCTCCGGCGGGCTGAACTTCACCCTGTTCACCATCTTCGTGTCGGCGTCGTTCCTGCTGGTCGTGGTGGTGGCACTGTTCTGCGGCGACACGGTGGCCAGCGAGGCGAGCTGGGGCAGCCTGCGGTACCTGCTGGCGATCCCGGTGCCCCGGGCCCGGCTGCTCGCGGTGAAGCTGCTGGTCGCGCTCACCTACTCGGCGTTGGCGTTGGTGCTGCTCGCCGGCACGGCCCTGCTGATCGGCACCCTCCGGTACGGCTGGTCACCGTTGCGCAGCACGGTGGCCGCGCAGTTGGAACCGGGCGAGGGGCTGCTGCGGTTGCTGGCGGTGCTCGGCTACCTGGCCGTGGTCCTGCTGGTCGTCGCCGGCCTGGCGTTCCTGCTCTCGGTGATCACGGACGCGGCGCTGGGCGCGGTGGGCGGCGCGGTGCTGCTCTGGATCCTGTCCAGCATCCTCGACCAGATCACCGCGCTCGGTGCGATCCGGTCGTTCCTGCCGACCCACTTCAGCAACGCCTGGCTCGGGCTGCTCTCCACGCCGGTGCAGACCGACGACATCGTCCGCGGCGCAGTCTCCGCGATCTGTTACGCCACGCTCTTCTGGGGGCTCGCCTTCTGGCGCTTCACCCGCAAGGACGTCGTCTCCTAGCGACCACCCGCCCCGCGAGATCCTGGTACGAAACGGCCCATCGACGGGCGGCTTCGTACCAGGATCTCGTTTCGGGTCGGTAGAGTGAGGCATGGGAGCGTTCCCACAGGGAGAGATTGCATCGACAACTATCTATGACTTCTCGCATTCTGGATGCCACCACCAATCTGCGAGGAGGTACCGGAATGCGTGCTGACCGGTTCGGCGGGCCGGCTCTGTCCCTGTTCCGCATGGTTATCGGCCTGCTGTTTCTCTGTCACGGCCTGGCTTCCCTGTTCGGCGTGTTCGGCGGCAGCCGGGGCACCGGTGAACCCGTGCCGCTCGGCCAGTGGCCGGGCTGGTGGGCGGCGTTGATCCAGGCGGTCTGCGGCGCCCTGGTGCTCGTCGGCCTGCTCACCCGTCCCGCCGCGCTGATCGCGTCGGGCTCGATGGCGTACGCGTACTTCGTGGTGCACCAGCCCGAGGCGCTGCTGCCGCTGCGCAACCACGGCGAGCTGTCGGTGCTCTTCTGCTGGTCGTTCCTGCTGATCGCGGTGCTCGGCCCGGGCAGCTGGGCGCTGGACAATCTGCGCCGGCACCGGGGCGTCGGCGCGGTCGACGTCGACGCCGGTGAACGCCGGTCCGTGCCGGCCTGACCGCCCGCTGCCGGTCGGGCCGACGCCCACGGCAGCCTTGATCGTGTTCGACCCCGGATCGGGGGCGTCCGGCGGCGCTGATGCCACCCGATCCGGGGTCGAGCGCGACCGGCGGCCGGTCCGGTCCCGGTGGGCCCGCGCGCGGGCGTTGCTGAGGATTCGCTCACAGGCTGAGATCGACCGGCGACGGACGCGCCGGAGTTGCCTAGACTCGACGGCACAACTGCATACCTCATCCAGAGGGGCTGAGGGATACGGCCCGACGACGCCCCGGCAACCACCCTGCGCGCTCACCGTTGAGCGTTCGGCGGGGCAGGTGCCAATTCCGTCCCCGCCGCAAGGTGCGATGCGGGGAAAGATGAGAGGACTTCGACATGACGTCGACGCTCGCCCCGTCCGGAATCGACACCGCCGCCAGTCCAGCCCGCGCCCTGGTCTGCCGCGCCTGTTCGGCCCGCTACCCGCTCGCCGCCCAGCACGCCTGTTACGAGTGTTTCGGCCCGCTGGAGGTCGACTACGACCCGGCCGCCCTGGCCGCGGTCACCCGGGAGCAGATCGAGGCCGGTCCGCGCAACCTCTGGCGGTACGCCGCCCTGTTGCCCGCGGGACAGGACCCGGCCACCCGGGTCACCCTGGATCCCGGGTTCACCCCGCTGGTGGCCGCCGACCGGCTCGCCGCCGAACTGGGCATCACCGCCGCGCTCTGGGTCAAGGACGACAGCGCCAACCCCACCCACTCGTTCAAGGACCGGGTGGTGTCGGTGGCGCTGACCGCCGCCCGGTCGCTCGGCTTCTCCCGGTTCGCCTGCGCCTCCACCGGGAACCTGGCCAACTCGGTGGCCGCCCACGCGGCCCGGGTGGGCGCGCCCTCGGTGGTCTTCATCCCCAGCGACCTGGAGCAGGGCAAGGTGGTGACCACGGCCGTCTACGGCGGCGAACTGGTCGCCATCGACGGCTCGTACGACGACGTGAACCGGCTCTGTGGCGAACTGGTGGAGACCGACGAGTTCGAGGACACCGCGTTCGTCAACGTCAATGTGCGGCCGTACTACGCGGAGGGTTCCAAGACGCTCGGCTACGAGGTCGCCGAGCAGCTCGGCTGGCGGATCCCCGCCCAGGTGGTCATCCCGATGGCCTCCGGTGAGCTGCTCACCAAGATTGACAAGGCGTTCAGCGAGTTGGTCGAGATCGGGCTGGTCGAGGCGCCGGCCGGCGGCTGGAAGGTGTTCGGCGCCCAGTCGGCCGGCTGCAACCCGATCGCCACCGCCCTGCACGCGGGGACCGACACCATCACCCCGGTCAAGCCCACCGGGATCGCGAAGTCGTTGAACATCGGCGACCCCGCCGCCGGCCTCTACGCGCTGGAGGCGGTGCGCCGTACCGGCGGTTGGATGGAGTACGTCGACGACGACGAGATCCGGGCCGGGGTGCGGCTGCTGGCGCGTACCACCGGGGTGTTCGCCGAGACGGCCGGCGGGGTGACCGTGGCGGTGCTGCGCAAGCTGGTCGAGTCCGGCCGGCTCGACCCGAGCGCCGAGACGGTGGTGTTCAACACCGGCGAGGGGCTCAAGACGCTCGACGCGGTGGCCGGCCAGGTGGGGCCGACCCACCGGATCAAGCCGTCGCTGCGGGCCGCCCGCGACGCCGGTCTGCTCGGCTGACCTGCGCCGCCGACGCAGCCCCGGTGGCGCGGATCGGGAACGGTCCGGTGGAACGGCGGTGTCCGGGCCGGAATGGATCAAGTGCCATCGCGGTGGAACGGTGGGCCGGGCGTTTCCTGGAAAATGTCGAAAACACGCGCCCGGTGACTTGACGGCGGGAACCGGGCAGCGGAAGATGCTCCGTGCGGGAGGGCGTTTCGCCGTAGACTTTCAGTCTGTACGACCCAACGCCGGAGGCGTTGTGCGATCGACCCTCCCGACCAAGCGTCCGAGCGGGCCAGCGAGAAAATCGCTGGCCCGCTCGCCTGTTCGTGCCGCACGCTGCGGGCATGACCGTCACCATCACCCCCTTCGGCGCCGCCGACGAGGCGGCCATCGAGCAGGCGTACCAGGTCGGCGCCGCCTGGGTCGCCGCCGACCTGCCCGACTACCCGCCGTTCTGCGGGCGGCGCTTCCGGGCGGTGTTCCGCCAGCCGATGCCCGGCCACGAACCGGTCGCCCTGCTGGCCCACCTCGACGGCGTGCCGGCCGGTTATCTCCTGCTGGACCTGCCGCAGCTCGACAACGCCGAGAACGCCTCCGCCGACCTGGTCGTCCATCCCGGGTACCGGCGTCGGAGCGTCGGGCGGGCGCTGTTCGAACACGGCCGCGTCGCGCTGCGCGAACGCGGGCGTAAACGGGTGACCGCGATGGGCCCGGAGCATCTGCCCGGCGAGCCGGACCGCCCGTCGCCCGCCACGGCGTTCGCGGCCGCCACCGGTGCGGCCAACGCGCTGGTCGACGTGCGGCGGCGACTGGACACCACCGGACTCGACCAGCGGCGACTCGACTCGCTGCTGGCCGAGGCCCGCGCCCGGGCGGCCGGGTACGAGGTGGTGTTCTGGCGGGGCGCCACGCCGGACGAGTTCGTCGCCGACGTGGCGTACCTGGACGGCCGGCTGGTGGTTGACGCGCCGATGGGCGACCTCGACTGGGAACCGGAGCAGGTCGACGCCGAGCGGGTACGCGGTGCCGAACTGGCGTTGGCGGCGCGCGGCAAGCGGCGCTACCACGCCGGGGTACGCCACCAGGCGTCCGGCCGGCTGGTCGCCTGGACCCTGCTGGACGTCGGCGCGTCCGCCGACTGGCACGCCTTCCAGCAGATCACCATCGTCGACCCCGACCACCGCGGGCGCCGCCTCGGCCTGCTCGCCAAGATCGAGAATCTGCGTCACCTGCTCGCCCACGAACCCGCCGTACGCGCGATCGACACCTTCAACGCGGCGAGCAACAACCACATGATCGCCATCAACGAGCAGCTCGGTTTCCGGGCGCGGGACCGGTGGGGCAACTGGCAACTGGAGCTGTGACGGACGAGAGAACGGGCAACGGGCAGCTCGGATTCCAGGTGGGTGAAGTCTGGACGGACCGGCGGTCGGCGATCTGAGTTGTGACACGCCCCTACTGATCGCGGGGCTTCCTGTTGCATGATGGCGGGCATGACGGACACCCCGCACCCCCACTACGACAGGCACGCCGACACCCTCAACCGCGCGCTGACCGCGATCACGGAGCGGGGGTACTGGTCCGCCTACCCGGAATCACCGAGCCCTCGGGTGTACGGCGAGACCGCGGCGGCCGACGGCAAGGCCGCCTTCGAGGCGTACCTGGGCGGGAACTTCCCGCTCGACCAGCCGACCGACGGCCAGTGGATCGCCACCGAGCGCAGCCCGTTCGGCGTCGAGCTGAACGTGACCTACCCGCACGCCACCGCCGACCAGTTGGTCGCCGCCGCGTCCGCCGCGTTGCCGGCCTGGCGTGACGCCGGCCCGCAGACCCGCGCGGGGGTCTGCCTGGAGATCCTGGACCGGCTGCACAAGCACGTCTTCGAGCTGGCCAACGCGGTGCAGTTCACCAGCGGCCAGGCCTTCGTGATGGCGTTCCAGGCCGGCGGCGCGCACGCCCTCGACCGGGCCCTGGAGGCGGTCGCCTACGGGTACGCGGAGATGACCCGGCACCCGGGCACCGCCGGCTGGGAGAAGCCCGCCGGCAAGGGCGACCCGCTGCGGATGACCAAGACGTTCCACGTGGTGCCCCGGGGCGTCGCCCTGGTGGTCGGCTGCAACACCTTCCCGACCTGGAACTCGTACCCGGGTCTGTTCGCCTCCCTGGTCACCGGCAACCCGGTGGTGGTCAAGCCGCACCCGGGCGCCGTGCTGCCGCTGGCCATCACCGTGCGGTACGCCCGCGAGGTGCTCACCGAGGCCGGCTTCGACCCGAACCTGGTGCTGCTCGCCCCGGAGGCCGCCGACGAGAAGCTGGCCAGCACGCTGGCCCTGCACCCCGGCATCAAGATCGTCGACTTCACCGGCTCCACCGAGTACGGCGACTGGCTGGAGGCCAACGCCCGGCAGGCGACCGTCTACACGGAGAAGGCCGGCCTCAACCCGGTGGTGATCGACTCCACCGACGACTTCGCCGGGATGTGCCGCAACCTGGGCTTCACGCTCAGCCTCTACAGCGGCCAGATGTGCACCACCTCGCAGAACATCCTGATCCCGCGCGACGGCATCGACACCGACCAGGGTCACAAGAGCTTCGACGAGGTGGCGGCCGGCATCGCCGCCGCCGTCGGCAAACTGACCGCCGACCCGGCCCGCAGCGTCGAGCTGATCGGTGCGATCGTCAACGACGGCGTACTGGACCGGCTCGACGAGGTCACCAAGGTCGGCGAGCCGGTTCTGGAGTCCCGTACCGTCGAGCACCCGGCCTTCCCCGGCGCCGTCGTGCGTACGCCGACCGTCGTCAAGCTGGACGCGGGTGACACCGCGACCTACGCGCGGGAGTGGTTCGGGCCGATTTCCTTCGCCATCGCCACCGACTCCACGGCGCACAGCCTGGAGATCATGCGGGCCACCGTGGGAGAGAAGGGCGCGTTGACCGCCGGGGTCTACTCCACCGACGAGGCGGTGCTGGCGGCCACCGAGACCGCCGCCATCGAGGTCGGGGTGCACCTGTCCAGCAACCTCACCGGCGGGGTCTTCGTGAACCAGTCGGCGGCCTTCTCCGACTTCCACGGCAGCGGGGCCAACGCGGCGGCGAACGCGGCGTTGACCGACGGGGCGTACGTGGCCAACCGGTTCCGGATCGTGCAGAGCCGTCGGCACGTGTAGTGGTCGTGGTGGGGTTCCGGGGGCGCGGTGGGGGTTCCGGGGCTGTCCCGGAACCCTTCCGGGTCGTTCGCCGGCCGGAACTGGCGGCTTCGACCGCCGTGGGTCAGATCCGGCCGTACGGCGGTTCCGGTTCATGTGGCGGGCTGCCCGGAACCGGCCCCGGCTATGCGGGGCGGCGCATCTGGAGTTCGCGGAGGGCGGGGACGGTGGGGTGCGGGACGCGTACGCCGGTGTCGGCGAAGCCGAGCCGCTGGTAGGCCCGGTACGCCCGGTCGTTGCCCACCACCACTTCGAGCATCAGCTCGTCCCGCCCGACGGACCGCGACCAGGCGGCAACCGCGTCGACCAACTCGGCGAGCAGGCCGCTGCCGCGTCGGGTGGGGGTCACGTAGATCGCGTAGAGCACGGTGAGCCCGGGCTCGGTGGGGTGGGCCACGCCGCCCGCGTGCCCGACCAGCCGACCGCCCGGGTCCGCCACGAACTGCGCGCTGGCCGGGCCGGCGGAGACCTGGGCGATTCGGGCCGCGTACTCGGCGTGTGGTCGGGCGGCGGCCTCGGCGACCGTCTCCAGGAAGGCCAGCGGGGCGTCGGCGAGCATCTCCAGCCGCAGCGCCCGCATCCGGCCGGTGTCGGTGGGCCGGACCCGTCGCACCTCGGCCGCCAGGCGACCCGTTTCGAGCATGGCGCTGGTCATGACCGCATAACTATCACAATGACGTACGACGATGCGCCCGGCCGGAATATGCCCGATTTGTGGTCGTGCGCCGCCGTCACCGCTCGTGTACCGTGCGATTTCGGTCACCCTGTTCGGCGGTCGTCGTCGACCGTTGCGCGCGGTGGCTTTCGGGCCGTCGGCCTGCCGTCGGTTCGGGTAGTGGAACGCCGCGCAGAGTGAGGAAGACACCGTGGCACAGGGCACCGTGAAGTGGTTCAACGCCGAGAAGGGCTACGGCTTCATCGCCGTCGACGGCGGGCAGGACGTGTTCGTTCACTTCTCCGCGATCGAGATGGACGGCTACAAGGCGCTGGACGACGGCCAGCGGGTGGAGTTCGAGATCGCGCAGGGCCAGAAGGGGCCGCAGGCCGAGCGGGTACGCCTCATCGCCTGAGTGCATTCGCGCCCACCCCGTCGACCGATCGTCGGTAAGGGTGGCGTGCTCGCGGCCGGAGGGGGCTGCGGTGCGGACGCCTCACAAGGGAAGATCATGAGCCGATCAGCCGTCGCTGAGGAGGGTTCATGTCCGACCAGCCACCCCCGGTAGGTCCACCGCCGTCATCCGGCGGGTCGGACCCGTCCGCCGTCCCACCCCACGGCCAGCCGGGCTGGCCCGCCGCTCCGCCCAGCCATCCCGGGCAGCCGGCGCCCCATCCCGGGCAGCCGGGTTGGCCGGCGCCCTATCCCGGGCAGGCGGGTTGGCCGGCCCCCCATCCCGGGCAGGCGGGTTGGCCGGCGCCCTACCCCGGGCAGGCGGGTTGGCCGGCGCCCTACCCCGGGCAGCCCTACCAGGGCTGGTATGGGCCGACCGGGCACCAGCTCGATCCGGGCGACGCCCTGGTCACCCCGCCGGGTGCGGGTCTCGGCAGCTGGTTGACGCGTTGCCTGGGCGCGGTTCGGCGGGGCTGGCAGTTGCTGCTGCCGATCCTCGTACTCACCCAGGTGCTGCCAGCGGCGGCGCTCTCGGTGCTCGCGCTGGCCATCGACCCCACCGGCCGCTGGGAGGCCGAGATGGCCGCGGACCCGGCGGCCCTGCCCGCCGGGTTCTGGGCCGACGCGGCCACGATGATCGGCGCGCTGGTCGGTGGAAGCCTCGTCTTCGGCCTGGTGCAGTGCCTCGGATGGGCTGCGGGGACCTGGGTGATTGCCCGGCAGGCGGCCGGTGAACCAGTCGGGTTCGGCGCCGCCCTCCGTTACGGTCTGCGTCGGGCGCTCGGCCTCTGGGGCTGGATGCTGATCTTCACGGTGATCCTGGCGGTCGGGTTCTGCCTCTGCTTCCTGCCCGGTGTCTACGCCGGGTTCGCGCTGGCCATGGCCGGTCCGGTCTACCTGTTCGAGCGGCGGGACCCGATCGGCCGGTCGCACCGGATGTTGCGCGAGCGGCTGGGGTTGCTGCTCGGTCGGGTGGCGCTGACGCTGCTGGCCGTACTCGGCTTCTCGTTCGTCGCCGCGATCGTGGAGTCGGCGGCGCGGCTGCCGTTCGGCGCCACGCCGCTGGAGGACCCGGGTACGGCCGTCGGCGTGATTCTGGTGATCGCCGTGGCGGCGCTGTTGACGCTGCCGGCGCACCTCGCCCAGCTGGTCGGACTGGTCACCACGTACGCGGAGCAGCGGGCCCACGAGGGGCCGGTGAACAGCGGGCGACTAGCCGCCGAACTCGGCTGAGCCGCCGCATCGTGCTTGCACTCGGCAGGGGAGAGTGCTAAACAAGTCATTGGCACTCGCATGGCGTGAGTGCCAATGGTCGGGACGGTGGGGTCACGGCCGCGCTCGCGGCATAACCGCGGGTGAGGCACGTGACCGGTCGTCGCGGGCTATCCGGCCCGGCCGAGGAGACGTCGCCGTCGCCAGGTGGCGACGTCCCAAGGTGCGTACACCAGACGGCCCATCCGGGGCACACACTCGGGTGGCCCGTGAGTGTCCAGGAGGACAACGCCGTATGGCCAAGATGATCGCGTTCGACGAAGAGGCGCGCCGCGGCCTCGAGCGGGGCATGAACCAGCTCGCCGACGCCGTGAAGGTGACCCTCGGCCCCAAGGGCCGCAACGTCGTGCTCGAGAAGAAGTGGGGTGCCCCCACCATCACCAACGATGGTGTGAGCATCGCCAAGGAGATCGAGCTCGAGGACCCGTACGAGAAGATCGGCGCCGAGCTGGTCAAGGAGGTCGCCAAGAAGACCGACGACGTGGCCGGTGACGGCACGACGACGGCGACCGTCCTGGCCCAGGCTCTCGTTCGCGAGGGTCTGCGCAACGTGGCCGCCGGCGCCAACCCGATGGCCCTCAAGCGGGGCATCGAGGCCGCTGTCGCGAACGTCTCGGAGGAGCTGCTGAAGCTCGCCAAGGACGTCGAGACCAAGGAGCAGATCGCCTCCACCGCCTCCATCTCCGCCGGTGACAACACCGTCGGCGAGATCATCGCCGAGGCGATGGACAAGGTCGGCAAGGAAGGCGTCATCACCGTCGAGGAGAGCAACACCTTCGGTCTGGAGCTTGAGCTCACCGAGGGCATGCGCTTCGACAAGGGCTACATCTCGGCCTACTTCATGACCGACCCGGAGCGTATGGAGGCCGTCTTCGACGACCCGTACATCCTGATCGCGAACAGCAAGATCTCGTCGGTCAAGGACCTCCTTCCGATCCTGGAGAAGGTCATGCAGGGCGGCAAGCCGCTGCTGATCATCGCCGAGGACCTGGAGGGCGAGGCCCTGGCCACCCTGGTGGTCAACAAGGTCCGGGGCACCTTCAAGTCGGTCGCCGTCAAGGCGCCGGGCTTCGGTGACCGCCGCAAGGCCATGCTGACCGACATCGCCATCCTCACCGGTGGCCAGGTCATCAGCGAGGAGGTCGGCCTCAAGCTGGACGCCGTCGGCCTCGACATGCTGGGTCGTGCCCGCAAGGTCGTGGTGACCAAGGACGAGACCACCATCGTCGACGGTGCCGGCGACGCCGAGCAGATCCAGGGTCGGGTCAACCAGATCCGGGCCGAGATCGACAAGAGCGACTCCGACTACGACCGGGAGAAGCTGCAGGAGCGCCTGGCCAAGCTGGCCGGCGGTGTTGCGGTGATCAAGGTCGGCGCGGCCACCGAGGTCGAGCTGAAGGAGCGCAAGCACCGCATCGAGGACGCGGTGCGCAACGCCAAGGCCGCCGTCGAGGAGGGCATCGTCCCGGGTGGTGGTGTCGCGCTGGTGCAGGCCGGCAAGACCGCCTTCGACAAGCTCGACCTGGCCGGTGACGAGGCGACCGGCGCGCAGATCGTCAAGATCGCGCTGGACGCCCCGCTGCGGCAGATCGCCGTCAACGCCGGCCTCGAGGGTGGCGTCGTCGTCGAGCGGGTCCGCAACCTCGACCCGGGTCACGGCCTCAACGCCGCGACCGGCGAGTACGTGGACCTGCTGGCCGCCGGCATCATCGACCCGGCCAAGGTGACCCGGTCGGCGCTGCAGAACGCCTCGTCGATCGCCGCGCTGTTCCTCACCACCGAGGCTGTGGTGGCGGACAAGCCGGAGAAGACCCCGGCCGCCCCGGCTGGCCCGGGCGGCGGAGAGATGGACTTCTGAGTCCAGCTCCAAGCACGGAAGGCGGGCCGCGTCAGCGGCCCGCCTTTTGCTATCTGGGCAGTGGACGCTGGTTGCGTCGCTTCTGCGCGCGGTCGTACGGTGGCCGGTGGGAGACGGGCTCGTCCACCAGGATGAGCGGTTCCTCCGGCGGTTCGGCGCAGCCGGCCATCTCCACCAGCTGCTCGGCGTCGCCGTAGTCGAGCCGGTCGATCGGCAACTGGCCCGGGAGTTCGTGGACCGGGGCCCAGATGACGGGCGGAACGTCCTGGGTCTGATCGTCTTCCGTGGTCATGACGGCCTCCTCTACCGAAACGGTAAGGGGCGTCGATGACCCGGGCGGGTGAACGGCATTATCGGAGCCCATGTCCTATTCGCGCTATTCTGTCGTGTCTAGCTTCCGGCGGTACAGGAAGAAGACGCGTTCGATCCGGGCGCCCGCGCTGCGCGAGTAGAACGGCACCGGACCGACCCAGCCGATCTGCGCGACGTCGATTCCGGCGGCTCGCTGGTCGCGTAGGCAGCGCCGCAGCAGGACGCCGCCGATCCCCGATCCGGCGGCCGCGGGTGCGGTGCCCATCGGCCCGAACCAGCTCGGCCGGGACGAACCGTAGGCGGCGAACCCGAGTGGTTCGCCGTCGCGTTCGGCCAGGTGGCAGCCGGCACCCGGGCGGCCGAGAGAACCGGCCAGTTCGGCATCCCAGGCGCCGCCGAAGTTGGCCCGGGCGAACTCGGCGAGCGCCGGCAGATCGGCCGGCTCGGCCCGACGCACGGTCACCCCCTGTCCGGCGAGTCGCGCCTCCGCGGCCTCCGTGGACCGCAGCGCGGGCGACGCGTCGTACGACAGGTCGGCGGTCATGTTCCAGGCGGTGCTCTCCTGGCGGTAGCCGAGGGCGACGGCGAGACAGATCGCTGGCGTGTACCGGACGTCCACTCCTGGCCAGGCATAGTACGGCGGGTTGCCGGCGAGCAGCACCTCGGCCGCGCCGAGTTCGGCCAGCGCCCGCTCGACCCGTGTGAGCAGGGCACGCCCGATGCCCTGCCGCCGCCACGCCGGGTCCACCGCCACCAGATCCACGTGCCCGGTACGCCCCTGGCCGGCGGAACGCGACCCGATCAGCACCCCCACCAACTCGCCGGCCCGGTACGCGCCGAACACCCGAACCGCCCGGTCCGCGCTCGCCCGTACCCAGAGTGTGTCCACGAGGGCTTCGGCCTCGGCCGCGTCCTCGGGCAGGTCGAGTGCGCGGCGGCAGAGCCGCACCACCTCGGGCACCCGCTCGGCGGCCAACTCGGCCACGGCGACCTCGGCGGCGGTGACGTCGGTGGCGGCGACCCTGGCGGCGGTGATCTCGGCGTCCATGAACGCCGACCCTAGATGAGGGGTCGGGTGCCTGTTGAGCGGTGGTGTCGCCAGCTTCGTACCGGCTGCGTGCCGACTGGTGGGCAGCGTCGCGGTGTGAGGTGGCGATCCTGTCGAGCTGATGGCGTGAACGGATCGCAGTGGAAGGGGAGCGGGCGGGGGCGGGACGGTGGTGGAAGGGGAGTGGGCGGGGTCGGGACGGCGGTGGAAGGGGAGTGGGCGGGGGCGGGACGGTGGTGGAAGGGGAGTGGGCGGGGGCGCGAGGGCAGGGAAGTGCGGCGGGCGGGCTGGCTGGCGGGCGGGTGGGTGGGTGGTGGTGCGTGAGAGCACGAACGGTGCAGCTCGACAGGGCCGGCAGCGGAATCGCATCCCGACCGCTGCTACGGCCCTACTCGGCCGTCGCGGTCGGCCGCGTGCTGACCGACGGGATCGGTCGTACCGTGACCGCTGCGTCAGCCGGTCACGGTGGGGCGCTGATGCCGCCCCGGCCGTCCAGTGGGTCGTCGATGGCGGACTTGGTGACCACCTGGATGACGCCGCAGCACAGGGCGACGAGGAGCGCCGGCACGCCCAACAGGATCAACAGCGCCATGCCGCGCCACCGAGCCGTCGATGCCGGGAGTGGGACGACCCCGGGTGAATGACCGTGCATGACGCCGCAAGATAGCAGCTCAAAGCCACTTTGTTTACCTCATGGCGAAGATGTGTCACGTTGTGTGAACGTCAACCTTGGGCGGCGCGGACGGCGGCGTACGCGTCGACCAGCCCGGCGCCGGCCACGTTGCCCGCATCGCCGCAGTCGCCGCCCTGGGCACCGGAGCCCGAGCCGGAACCGGAGCCCGAGCCGGTGGGAACCGCGGTGGTCGTGGCGCGCAGCAGTCGCCGGGTCTGGTCCAGGTCACCGACGAGGTCCGGGTTGGCCGACCACATCAGCGCCACCACGCCCGCGACCTGCGGCGTGGCCATCGAGGTGCCGTCGAGCGCCGCGTATCCGCCGCCGGGCATCGCCGAGACGACGTCCGCGCCGGGTGCCACCAGATCCGGTTTGACCAGCCCGCCGGGGACCGGGCCACGGGAGGAGAAGTCGGTGACCCGGCGCTGCCGGTCCACCGCACCGACGGTGAGCACATCCGGGTACCGCGCGGGCGGATCCTGCACCGAACCGCAGAACGGCCCGGTGTTGCCGGCCGCCGCCACGACGAGGATCCCGGCCGCCTCCAGGGCGTCCGTGGCCGACCGCAGGGTCCGCGGATCGCAACCCTCGATCGGTGGACAGCCCCACGAGTTGGTCAGGATCTCCGGGGCCCGGCCCGGCCGCCCGTCGTCGAACGGGTCGCCGCCGGGCGGGAAGGGCGCCAGCATGAACTGGAGACAGTCGAGGTAGGACGCCGGGTTGCCGAGGTTGCGGTCGAGGTTGACACAGCCCACCCAGTCCGCGCCCGGTGCCACACCGATACCGCCGCGGCCGACCGCGCTGCCCGTCGTGTGGGTGCCGTGCCCGCTGCGGTCGGTGGGCGTCCGGGTGCCGTTCCACGGGTCGTACCAGGAGTCGTCCCCACCCCGGTAACCCTCGGCCAGGGCCGGATGCCGCCCGTCCACCCCGGAATCGGAACTGCCCACGGTCACCCCGGCCCCGGTCACCCGCAGCGCGGACCAGACCCGGTCGGCGCCGATCATCGTGATGTTCCAGGGCGGACCAACCGGCGCCGCCGACCGGCCCCGGGACGGTTCGGCCGGTGCCGGCAGCGGGCGAAGTCGCTGGCTGATCAGCACCCGGGCCACCTCGGGCCGGCTGGACAGCCAGGCCCGGACCACCGGGCCGCCGTCCACCTCGATCCCGTTGACCAGGTAGTACGGCGTGTGGGCCAGGCGCAGCCGGCGCAGTTCGCGACGCAGGTCGGCCTGGGTCCGCTCGGCGGTGTCGACCAGCCGGCGGTACACCTCCTCGGCCCGGTCGTCCCGACCCGCCTTGCCCACCCCGGTGGGCAGGCCGGCGAGGTCGGCCTGGGCTCGCAACACCACGAAGAGCCGTTCGCCGTGCAGGCCGGGCTGGCCGGCACCGACGCCGACCGCGCCGACCGTGACCAGCAGGACCAGCGTGGTCGCCGCGGCCACCGCGCGGCGGGGCGCCCGGGCCGTCGGACGGGCCAGCAGCAGCCCGTACGCGATGGCCAGCAGCAGGGCCACGACGAGCCCGGCACCGGCGGCCACCGCCACCCAGAACGGTACGTCCCGGGAGCCGATCAGCAGCAGGCTGATCTCCTCCGGGTCGGTGAACGCCAGCGGGCCGAACACGGTGAGCCCGACCAGCCAGGCGGTCGAGGTGCGGCCGGTGGTCCGCGGGTGCCGGCGGCTCAGCACCCGCAGCGCGGCCAGCGCGAAGCCCACCGGCGGCAGCGCCACCAGCAGCGGCAGTTGGGTGCCGGACTGGCCGACACCGGCACCGACCAGCAGCAGCACCAGCCCGGCGACGAGGCCGCCGAGCAGTACCAGTCGGGCCGGTCGGACCGGCTCGCCACCGGCGACGGTGCCCCAGAATCGGACGTCGAGCAACGCCCCGGCCAGTGCGCCGACGGCCACCGCCGTCAGCCCGGCGAGGACGGTCTCCAGCAGCCCGCCGAGCGCGCCGAGCCAGACCCAGGGCAGCAGCAGGGCCAGCCCGGCGGTCGCGGCGAGCAGGGTGACCACCGACGGCCCGGCGGCGGGTGGCGGTGCCACCTCGGGCACTTCCCGGACCGGGGGTGGCGGTGCCACCTCGGGCACTTCCCGGACCGGGGGCGGCGGTGCCACCTCGGGCGTCGCCCAATCGGTGGACCTGGCGACGCCGGCCAGGCGGTGCGACAACCGGGCCGAGAGCCAGGCGAGCACCGCGGCCGTGGCGGCCAGCGCGCCGAGGTAGAGCTCGTGGTGCACCGGCGGCAGCGCGCGCAGCATCCCGAGTACGCCCAGGGTGAGCGCGCCGGCCAGCCAGGCCCGACCGGCGGTCCGGACCGCCCGGGACCGGGGCAGCAGCGCCAGGGGCAGGGTGGCCGTGCCGATCACCAGTGCGGTGATCAGGCTGGCCAGCGGCCAGAACGGCACCAGCCGGTCCAGCCCGCCGACCAGCAGCACCTGGTCGACCAGCCACCCGCCGGTCTGCGACACCACCGCTACGGCGGTGGCCCCGCAGCCCACCAGCACCGCCGAGACGATCGCCCAGGGGCTGCCGGTACTGCCGGTCGTGGAGTACGGCGCCTGCATCCGGACACAGTACGACGCGGGTCACCGGTGGGTCGGACTCCCGGCGATCGTGGGCCGGATCACGGCCGGCGGGGCCGGTGTCCTCCAGTGCCGGTGGGGCTACGGTGGACCTGTGCGCGATCCACACGTCCTCCGATCCGTGGCCGGGCAACTCTCCCCCGACCGCCGTACCAGCGATCTGCGTCGGCTGCGGGCCGAACGGTTCGACGTGCTGGTCATCGGTGGCGGCGTGACCGGTGCCGGTGCTGCCGTCGACGCCGCCTCCCGAGGGCTGAAGGTGGCTCTGGTGGAGGCGCGTGACCTCGCGGCCGGTACCTCCAGCCGGTCCAGCAAGCTGATCCACGGCGGCCTGCGCTACCTGGAACAGTTGGAGTTCAACCTGGTGCACGAGGCGCTCACCGAGCGGGGGCTGCTCGCCACCCGGTTGGCGCCGCACCTGGTGCGCCCGGTGCCGTTCCTGGTGCCACTGCCGGCCGGTCGGGGCGTCCGCGACCTGCCCGCCCGGATCCTGCGCCGGGCCTACTACGGCGCCGGGGTGGCCGCGTACGACGCCTTCGCCGGGGTCTTCGGCGGTGGCCGGGGGATGCCGCTGCACCGGCACCTGACCCGGGAGGGCACTCGGCGGATCTTCCCGAGCCTGCGGGCCGACGGGCTGGCCGGCGCGATCCGTTACTACGACGGGCAGGTCGACGACGCCCGTCTGGTGGTCACCCTGGCCCGTACCGCCGCCAGCCTGGGGGCGACCGTGGTGAGCAGTGCCCGGGCGGTCGGGTTGATCCGGCAGGCCCGGGAGGTCACCGGGGTCCGGATCCGCGACCTTGAGGCGCCGACCGGCTCACCGGACGCCGAGTTCGAGGTGCACGCCCGGACGGTGATCGCCGCCACCGGCGTGTGGACCGACGACATGTCCCGGATGCTCGACGACGTCGGCCTGCGCCCCGGCATCCGGGTGCGCGCATCCAAGGGCGTGCACCTGGTGGTGCCCCGCTCGGCGATCACCGGCGACACCGGACTGATCCTGCGTACGGCGACCAGCGTGCTGTTCGTCATCCCGTGGGGCGGGCACTGGATCATCGGCACCACCGACACCGACTGGCGGCTGGACCGCTCCCACCCGGCCGCCTCGGCCAGCGACATCGACTACCTGCTCCGGCAGGTCAACGCGGTGCTGGACCGGCCGCTGACCACCGCCGACATCGAGGGCGTCTACGCCGGGCTGCGCCCGCTGCTGGCCGGCGAGGCGGACTCCACCTCCAAGCTGTCCCGGGAACACGCGGTCATCGAGCCGATGCTCGGCCTGCTGCTGGTGGCCGGCGGCAAGTACACGACGTACCGGGTGATGGCGGCCGACGTGGTCGACCGGGCGGTGCGTCGGCTCGGTGGGCAGCGGCCGTCGCGCACGGCCGACCTGCCGCTGCTCGGCGCGGACGGGTACGCGGCGATGTGGCGGGACCGGGCCGATCTGGCCCGCCGGCACGGGTTGCCGGTCGGCGTGGTGGAGCACCTGCTGGAGCGGTACGGCAGCCTGACCCTGGACCTGCTCGCCCTGATCGACGCCGACCCGCTGCTGGCCTCCCCGCTGGCCGGGGCGCCCGAGTACCTTGCCGCCGAGGTGACGTACGCGGCCCGGGCCGAGGGGGCGTTGCACCTGGAGGACGTGCTCACCCGCCGTACCCGGATCTCGTTCGAGACCACCCACCGCGGCCTGGAGTCGGCCGAGCACACGGCCGAGCTGATGGGTGCGGTGCTCGGCTGGGACGCTGCCCGGCGGGCCCGCGAGGTGACCCATTACCAGGCCCGCGTCGAGGCCGAGCGGCAGTCCCAGCTGATGCCGGACGACGCCACCGCCGACGCGGCCCGCCTGGGCGCGCCGGACGTGCGCGGCTACCCCGCGGACCGGGGCGCCGACGACGCCGGGCTCCCGCGGTGAGGCGTCCAGATCGGAGCTGGGCGCCGATGGATGTCCGTCCGGCGGGTTCCGCGCGCTACCTACGGTAAGGTAAGTTCCGCGCGTGATGGCGCTTTCCTGGTCACGGTTCGCTTCCCTGTCCGCTGCCACCCTGTTGGCGGTCACCCTCAACGGGTGCGCCCCCTTCGGCCAGCAGGACGAAGCGGCGGCCCGGCCGGACACATCGGACGACGGTCGGCCCGGCGCCGCCCCGACCACCCGCTACCGGGTCAGTCTGTTGCAGAACGAGGGCACGGACGGGCCGCTGCGCACCCTGAACGTGGAGCCGGACGGGCGCTGGGAGTGCGTCGACTGCGCGGGCGACGGGGTCACCTCGACCGGGTCGCTCAGCGAGGAGAACCACGGGCGGTTGCAGAGCCTGCTGGCCGACCCGGCCCTGGCGAAGGAGACCGACGAGGCCCGTGGCTACAAGATCACCTGTGTCGGTGCGCTGACCTCCAGCCTGCTGACGACCGCCGGTCTGATCAGCTCGCAGGACTGCCCGGGTGAGGAACGTCCGCCGGTGGCCGAGCAGATCCTCCTGCTGCTCACTCAGAACACGCCCGCCGAACTGACGCTGTCCTAGCTGGGGCGCGCCGGGCTCACAGCACCTTGCCGGGATTGAGCAAGCCGCTGGGGTCCAGCGCCGCCTTGATCGCCTGGTGCACCCGCACGCCCACCGGCCCGATCTCGCGGGCCAGCCAGTCCCGCTTGAGCAGGCCGACGCCGTGCTCGCCGGTGCAGGTGCCGCCGAGCGCCAGGCCGAGCCGCATGATCTCGTCGAAGGCCCGCCGGCCGCGTGCCAGACTGGCCGGGTCGCTCCGGTCCACCACGATGTTGGGGTGCAGGTTGCCGTCGCCGGCATGACCGACCACGCCGATCGGCACGGCGCACTCGGCCGCGATCCGGGCCACCCCGTCGAGCAACTCGGCCAGCGCGCCCCGGGGCACCGCCAGATCGTCGATGATCAGACCGCCGTTGCCGCCTGGGTAGGTGTCCGCGGCGTACTTCTCCATCGCCGGATGCGCCAGCCGGCGGGCCTGCAACAGCGCGGCGGCCTCCACCGCGTCGGTGGCCGCGTACACCTCCTCGGCGCCGGCCGCGGTGCAGACGGCGGCCAGTTCGGCCAGGTCCTCGGCGGCCCGGGGGCCGGTGTCGGCGGCGGCCAGCAGCAGCGCCTCGGCGTCGGTCCGCAGGCCCATCGGCCGGTACGCCTCGATCGCCACCAGGTGCGTGCGGTCGAGCAGTTCGAGCAGGCTGGGGGAGAGGCCCTGGGCGGCGATCCGGGCCACCGCCTCGCCGGCCGCGGCGGTGGCGCCGAACACGGCGACCAGGGTCAGGGAGGCCGCCGGTGCGGGCCGCAGCGCCACGGTCACCTCGGTGACCACGCCGAGGGTGCCCTCGGAGCCGACGAAGAGTCGGGTGAGGTCGTAACCGGCCACGCCCTTGGCGGTGCGCCGGCCGGTGCGCAGCACCTCGCCGGAGGCCAGCACCACCTCCAGACCGAGCACGTACTCGGTGGTGACGCCGTACTTCACGCAGCACATGCCACCGGCGTTGGTGGCCACGTTGCCGCCGATGGTGGACGACTCCCAGGAGCCCGGGTCCGGCGGGTACCACAGACCCCGCTCGGCCACCGCCGCGCTGAGCGCCGCGTTCACCACGCCGGGTTGGACCACCGCGATCCGGCTCACCGGGTCGATCTCCAGGATCGCGTCCATCGCCACGGTGCTCAGCACCACCGCGCCGTCGACCGCGTTCGCCGCACCGGCCAGCCCGGTCCGCGCCCCCTGCGGCACCACCGGTACGCCGTACCGGCCGGCCGCCCGGACCACGGCGGCCACCTCCTCGGTGCTGCGTGGCCGGGTGACCACCAGCGGGGTGCCGGAGACACAGAGGTCGGCCTCGTCCCGCTCGTGTCCGCGAAGCAGGTCCGGATCGGTGAGCACCGCGTCCGGCCCGAGGGCGGCGCGCAGGTCGTCGAGGAGCGGGGAGGCGGCCATGTCGCCGAGGCTACGACCGGTCCCCGGTGATCATCAACCGCGCGGGCGTCCGGGTACCGTGACTGCCGTGATCTACGTCGACCGGCCGGCCTGGCCGGCGCGGGGCCGCCTCTGGTCGCACCTGATCAGCGACGTCTCCCTCGCCGAACTGCACGTCTTCGCCGAGACGCTGGGCGCGCCCCGGCGTGGCTTCGACCGCGACCACTACGACATCCCGGCCGACCGGTTCGCCATGGCGGTCTGGTTGGGCGCTCAGGTGCTGTCCAGCCGTGACCTGGTCCGGCTGCTGCGCGCCGCCGGTCTCCGCCGCCCCAAGCACCTCCACCGGGTGACCCCGCCCCGCGCCGGTCAGCCGGACGGGACGGCGGCCCTCGACCTCACGGCCGGGCCGATCCCGCCGGGCCGGTGAGGGTGGCCAGCTCACGGGCCAGGTTGGCGCGGGCGCGCGGCTCCCAGCGGGCGGCCAGGGTGGGCAGCCGGAACAGGTGGGGGAGGGCGAGCAGGCCGGTGAGCACCCGGGCCCGGCCGATCCGGTAGTCGGGCTCCGGCACGTGGGCGTACTCCCGCCGGATCGCGGCCGCGTAGCCGTCGTACGTCGGCTCGGGCGCGGCCAGCACGGCCAGGTCGGCGTCGCAGAGCAGCACCCCGTCGCCGTCCGCCGTCGGGACCTGATGGCCGGCGGTGAGCAGGACCAGCCGGCGTACCTCGGCCACCTCGGCGTCGGGCAGCCCGGCACGGGTGAGCAGCACCTCGGCGAGCGCCGCGCTGTCGCGTTCGTTCCGGTCGCCCGCCGCTCGCGGGTCGTACACCGCGTCGTGGCACCAGGCCGCGAGCCGGACCAGATCCGGCTGCGGCGCCGACGAGGCGTACCGGTCGACGATGTCCAGCACGGCGGTCAGGTGGGCCACGGTGTGGTAGTGCCGGTGCGGTTCCCGCCACCGTTCGAGCAGGTCGGCCCCGGCGGCCCCGACCGCCACCGGGTCACTGGCCCCGGCGGATCGGGCGGCTGCCCGCCACCGTTCGATCAGCTCCGCCACCCGGCCAGTCTGCCGCACCCGCGACCGGTGTGGGAGGAATGTCCCGGGCCGTGGTGGGTAGTCGCGGCCATGGCGGTGGCCCGGGACCGACGACTTGGCTGGCTGCGTCGTGACCGAGAAGGCCTGTCTGACGTGGACACGGCGCGGATCGCCGAGACGGTGGCACAACTGCACCAGCGGAGCAAGGCCACCCTGCACGACCGGCTCCACCGGGTCCGGATGGCGCTCGGCCTCGCCGTGCAGGCGGGTCTCGCGGCTGGCCTGTCCTGGGTGGCCGCGCACGAGATACTCGGCAACCCGCAGCCGGTCTTCGCCCCGATCTCCGCCGTGGGCACCCTCGCCGTCTCGGTCGGGCAGCGCTTCCGCCGTACCGTGGAACTGATCATCGGCGTGGCGGTCGGGGTGGCCGTCGGCGACCTCCTGGTCTACCTCCTCGGCACCGGCCCCTGGCAGCTCGGGCTGGTCGTCACCTCCGCCATCCTGCTGACCATCTTCGCCGGTGGCAGCGTCGCCATCGTCATCCAGGCCGCGGCGACCGCGGTGCTGATCGTGACCCTCAGTCCCTCGGTGGAGCATCTGGAGATCCCGCGGTTCGTCGACGCGTTCGTCGGCGGCAGCATCGCGCTGCTGGTCACCGCGATCCTGTTGCCGCTCAACCCGCTGCGGGTGCTCAACCGGGCCGCCCGCCCCGCCCTGGACCTGCTCGCCGAGCAACTCGACGTCACCGCCGACGGACTGCGCGAACGGGACCGGGAGAAGATCCAGACGGCGCTGGACCGACTGCGCAACAACAAGGAGGAACTGGCCACCCTCACCGAGGCGATCGAGGGCGCCAAGGAGACCGCGCTGCTCTCCCCGGCCCGCTGGCACCGGCGCAGCGAACTCACCCACTACGCGGAGGCGGCCGACCCGATCGACCGGGCGATGCGCAACAGCGGCACGTTGATCCGGCGTGGCGTCACCCTGGTCGAGGACGACGAGCCGGTGCCGGCGCCCATGCCGGACGCGGTGGCCCATCTCGCCGAGGCGGTACGGCTGTTGAAACGGGAGTTCGCCCAGGGCGAGGAGCCCGAGCAGGCCCGGGAACGCGCACTGCGCGCGGTCAGCGAGGCCGGTCGGGCGTACGCGGAGGGGGTGGGGTTCTCCGGCAGCGTGGTGGTGGCCCAGGTGCGTACCACCGCGAGCGACCTCATGGTGGCCTCCGGAATCAGCCAGGAGGAGGCGAACCGGCTGGTTCGGCAGTCGTTCGGCGAGTTGGACCGGCCCGGCGCGCCGGCCGGACCGGAACCGGCGGCGAAACCGCCGACCGCGCCCCCGGTCGGCTGAACATCGCAGGTGGCGGCCGGTGCGGTCGATGCGCCCGGCCCGCCGTGCCGGAGATGACTACGCTGACCGCATGGCCGACACCCCGCCCGGCGGAACGCTGCCGCCGTCGCCTCCCGTGCCCGCCGCGCCGCCCGCCGGGCCCGGCATGCCGCGCCGCCGGCTCAGCTGGCTGCGGGCCCTGGTGCTCGTCGGGGTGATCCTGCTGATCGCCGCCTGCGCGATCTTCATGCTCTTCACGCTCGGCATCAACCTCGGCCCCGAGGCGCTGCTGATCGGCACCGCCGCCGCGATCCTGCCGGTCCCGGTGTTGGTGGCCTGCTTCCTCTGGCTCGACCGGTACGAACCCGAACCGTTGAAGTACCTGATCTTCTGCTTCGCCTGGGGTGCCTTCGTCTCCACCGCGGCGTCGCTGACGGTCAACGAGACCGCCGCCAAGTGGTTCGACTCCCAGGGCCTGCCCGAGGCGCTCACCGCGGTACTGGTGGCGCCCTTCATCGAGGAACTGACCAAGGCACTCGGCCCGATCCTGCTGCTGCTCTTCCGGCGCCGGGAGTGGTCGGGCATCACCGACGGCCTGGTCTACTGCGGGTTGTCCGCGATCGGTTTCGCGATGGTGGAGAACATCCTCTACCTCGGCGGGTACGGCTACGCCTCGGGCGTCGAGCAGTACGGCCCGGCCACCGGCGCGCAGCAGGTGATCGCCATCTTCATCGTCCGGATCCTGCTGTTCGGGTTCGCCCATCCGTTGTTCACCGCGATGACCGGTGTGGGCCTGGGCATCGCCGCGCGGACGGCCGACCGTCGGGTCCGGGTGCTCGCCCCGATCGCCGGTCTGCTGCTGGCGATGATGCTGCACGGGGCGTGGAACCTGATCCCGACGCTGACCCAGGCCACCGGCGAGATCCTGATCTCGCTCTTCGGGTTCGTCGGCGTGATGGTGCCGATCTTCTTCGGCGTGGTCAGCCTGGCGGTGTGGCTGCGGGCCTGGGAGGGGCGTCTCACCGAGCGGATCCTGCCGGACTACGTGCGGGCCGGCTGGCTCACCCCGCCGGAGGTGGCCGCGCTCAGCAGTCTCGGCCGACGGCACGCGGCCCGGGTCTGGGCCCGGCGGGTCGCCGGTGACGCCGGGCTACGGGCGATGCGGGGTTACCAGTTCGCGGCGACCCGGCTCGCACTGCTGCGCGACGGCGCGCAGCGCGGCCTGGACCGCCGGCCGGTCGACCGGGAACGGACGGCCCGGGAGGAACAGGAACTGCTGCGCTCGATCAGCGCGTACCGGTCGTTCTTCGTCGGCCGCGACCCGCAGACCCCGGTCGGTGTCTGGGACGGGCAGCGCTACCACCTGCGCTTCCCGGACGGGTCGCAGCGCGCGGTCGAGGCGCCCGACGAGCCCGTGGTGCCGATCCCGGTCGTCCTCGCCCCACCACCCGCGCCCCCGCCCCCGGCGTACCACGCCGGTCACGGTCCCGGCTGGTACGGCCCCGGCCCGGCGGCCCCCTGGCCACCACGACACTGACCGGTCACGCCGCGCCCCGCGGCTCGGGGCGGGGCCCGTCACCGAGGAGCGGGCGCGGCCGCTCAGGTCATCAGGCTGGTGAGGAAGTCGCCGAGGCCCTGGGCCATCATCATCAGGGCCGTCCCGATCCCCTTGAACAGCTGCGCCGCGCCCTCCGGCCGGAACGCCATGAAGTAGATCAGGAACGCGAGGCTTCCCCAGGCCAGCACCTTCTTCACGAATACCGGCATCGTCCCTCCCCAGGGCCGGTGGTGCGGCTGGCTTCCCGTCGGGGAGCGCGGCAAACGACGCCGACGGCGTCAGCGCGGGAAGGTGTGACCGTACGGGAGGGGACGGCGGCGCGTCGGGCTCACAGGTACAGCCCGGTGGCGTCCTCCTCGACCCGCTCGGCGGCCACCGCGTGTACGTCGCGTTCGCGCAGCAGCACGAATCCCCGGCCGTGCAACTCGACCTCGGAGCGATCGTCGGGGTCGAAGAGCACCCGGTCGCCGGAGACGATGGAGCGTACGTTCGGCCCGACTCCCACCGCGGTGGCCCAGGCGAGGCGCTTGCCCACGGCGGCCGTGGCCGGGATCACGATGCCGGCGGTGGAACGGCGCTCACCGTCGCTGCCCTCCATCCGGACCAGGACACGGTCGTGTAGCAGCCGGATGGGCAGGCCGGCGTCAAGATTCTCGTCGGCTGTCACGCCGCAGACGCTACCGTGTCGTTTCCGGCCTTCCGCCGGTGGTCACCGGTTCACCGGAGCACCCGGCGGGGCAATGTATGGCGGAAGCGGCCCCAGCGTCGAGCGCTCCGGGCGTATCCTGTCCGACCTGACGCAGTACGCGGGCCCAATCTCGCCGGGAGGTGCCCTTGAGCCGATTCGAGCGGATACGCCGGCGGCTGCGTCGCGCGTACGAGTCGGGACGGGAGTCGGCCCGCGCCGGGCGGGACACCCCGGCCGACGTACCCGAGCCGGCCAGGGCGGCCTCGCCGGTGTCACCGGGACCGGCGGCGCCACCCGGCGCGACGGTGGTCGGCGCGGAGCCTCCGACCGCCCTGCACAACTCGACCAGCAGCCGCGACGACGCCGACGTGCCGCACGCGCTGCGCATCGCCGCCGCCTGGTCGTGGCGGCTGATCGTCGTCGGGGTGGTGTTCTGGGCCCTGGTCAAGCTGGTCAGCACGATCAGCATCGTGGTCATCCCGCTCGCCGTGGCGCTGCTGCTCTCGGCCCTGCTGGCGCCGGCCGTGGGCTGGCTGCTGCGGGCCCGGCTGCCGCGATCGCTGGCGACCGCTGTGGTGCTGGTCGGTGGCCTGGCCGCGGTCATCGGCACGCTCACCCTGGTGGTGAACGAGTTCATCAAGGGCGTGCCGGAACTGGCCGCCAAGTCGACCCAGGGCATCCAGCAGATCCAGGACTGGCTGCAGACCGGCCCGCTGCACCTGTCGGACAACGACCTCAACCGCTACCTCGAAGAGGCACAGCAGTGGGTCAACAACAACAACGAGAGGTTCACCAGCGGCGCCCTCTCCACCGCGACGACCCTGGCCGAGGTTCTGACCGGCACGGTGCTGGTGCTCTTCGCGGCGTTCTTCTTCCTGCGTGACGGCAACATGATCTGGCGGTTCCTGGTCCGGTTGCTGCCGGTGGCCGCGCGGTGGAAGGTCGACGACGCCGGCCGCGCCTCCTGGGCCACCCTGGTCGCCTACGTACGGGCGACGGTGCTGGTCGCGTTCATCGACGCGGTGGGCATCGGCATCTTCCTGGTCATCTTCGATATCCCGTTCGCCTTCCCGCTCGCCGCCCTGGTCTTCCTCGGCGCGTTCATCCCGATCGTCGGTGCGACGCTCTCCGGCGGCGTGGCCGTACTGGTGGCGCTCGTCGACAGCGGTCCGGTGACCGCATTGATCATCCTCGGTGTGGTGATCGGGGTGCAGCAGGTCGAGGGGCACATCCTGCAACCGCTGATCATGGGCCGGGCGGTGGCCATCCACCCGCTCGCCGTGATCATCGGTCTGGCGGCCGGTGTGGTGCTCGCCGGGATCACCGGCGCGTTGGTCGCCGTCCCACTGATCGCGGTGCTGAACACCGCGGTGCGTCGGCTTGCCGCCCGCACCGTGCCGGACACCCCACCCGACGCGGTCGTCGTAGCCTCGCGCGCCCCCTGACCCACCCCGCCGCCCGGGGCGACGACCGACCGGTGCCCGCGAGCAGGGACGGTGCGCCTCAGGTGTCGGCGAGCCGGGTCAGCGCACCCCGGACCACCTCGGGACGGGTGGTGTACCAGAACGGTGGGAGCGAGCGGCGCAGGAAGGGGCCGTAGCCGCGGGCGGACTCCAGCCGGGAGTCGAGCACGGCCACCACACCACGGTCACCGGTGGCGCGGATCAGGCGGCCGACGCCCTGGGCCAGCCGGACCGCGGCGATGGGCACGCTGACGGCGGCGAACCCCGAGCCGCCGTTCGCGTCGACGGCCGCGGCCCGCGCGGCGGCGAGTGGCTCGTCCGGCCGCGGGAAGGGCAGCCGGTCGATGACGACGAGCTGGCAGGAGTCGCCCGGCACGTCCACCCCCTGCCACAGGGACATCACGCCGAACAGGCAGCTCGACCGGTCCTCGCGGAAGCGGCGTACCAGCAGCGGCAGCGCCTCCTCGCCCTGCAGGAGAACGGGCAGGTCGGTGCGCGCCCGCAACAGCTCGGCGGCCTGGGTGGCGGCCCGCCGGGAGGAGAACAACCCGAGGGTACGACCGCCGAGCGCGGTGACCAGTTCGAGCAGTTCCTCGCCGGCCGCGTCGGGCAGCCCGGAGACGCTGGGACGGGGCAGGTGCGCGGCCACGTAGAGGATGCCCTGGCGCGGGTAGTCGAACGGGGAACCGACGTCCAGGGAACGCCAACCCGGCCCGGACTCGCCGGCCCGGACACCGTGGTCGGCGCCGGCGGTCGCGGCGGGGGCGTCACCACCGACGGCTCGGCCGGGCCGCTCGCTGGCGGCGGCGAGGGCGGCGGCGGCCGGCGACGGCGGGGTGGGCGTCGGCGCCTCCAGGCCCAGGGCCCGGGCCACCGTGTCGAAGCGGCCGCCCAGCGCCAGGGTGGCCGAGGTGGCGACCACCGTCCGCTCGTCGTACAGGTGGGTGGCGAGGGTGCCGGCGACCGAGAGCGGTGCCACCACCAGGGCCCGTCGCCCGCTGGCGTCGTTGCGGTCCACCCAGGCCACGTCGTGCTCCGCCTCCTCCAACAGCCGCTGGGCGGTGCTGGAGAGTTCGTCGAGGACCGCCTTGGCCTGCTGCTTGCGGACCGGGTCGGGATCGTCGGCCTTGATGTCGCCGATGCCGTCCAGCGCCGCGCGGGTCGCGGCGTCGAGCAGCGTGCACGACTCCCGCAACGGAGCGGGCAGGCCACTGGTGATCCGCCCGACGGGGGCCTCGGCCAGCCCGACCGCGAGGGCGTCACCGGCCGCGGTCAGCGCCTCGGCCGTCTCCGGGCGCAGCAACGGCCGGGCCCGGCGGGCGGACCGGTCGATCAACTCCGGGGTGAGTTCCGCCTGTGCCGCCGAGGAGACCCGGTCGGCCAGTTCGTGCGCCTCGTCCACGACGAGCAGCTTGTGCGGCGGGACGATGTGCCGCCCGGCGAGCATGTCGACCGCGAGCAGGCTGTGGTTGGTCACCACGATGTCCGCCTCGCGGGCCCGCGCCCGGGACGCCTCCGCGAAGCACTCCGCGCCGTACGGGCAGCGGGCCGCGCCCACGCACTCCCGGGCGGGCATCGAGACCAACCGCCAGGCCTGGTCGTCGACGCCCGGATCCAGCTCGTCGCGGTCACCGGTGTCGGTCTCCAGCGCCCAGTCCCGCAGGCGTTGGATCTGCTTGCCGAGCCGGCCCGCCTCGCCGAGCCACCGGGTGCCGCCACCGGGCCGCTCGGCCGGTGCGTCGAAGAGGGTGTCGGTCGGTTCGTCCTCCGAGGAGTTCTCCAACCGGGCCAGGCACAGGTAGTGGTGCCGGCCCTTGAGCACAGCGAACGTCGGTCGCCGCCCGAGCAGCGGCTCGACGGCGTCGGCCAGCCGGGGCAGGTCGTGCTCGACCAGCTGCGACTGCAACGCCAGGGTGGCGGTGGAGACCACCACCGGCCCGTCGACGGTGAGCGCCGGGGCGAGGTACGCCAGCGACTTGCCGGTGCCGGTGCCCGCCTGCACCAGCAGGTGCTCGCGGGCGGCCACGCACTCCTCGATCGCCGTGGCCATCTGCTGCTGGCCGGGGCGCTCGGCGCCGCCGGGAACCGCACCGACCGCGGCGCCCAACAGCTCGGCTCCGCTGGGCCGGTCACCCCGCCGCCGGACCTTGGCGCGGGTCGGGGTGGAGCCGGTGGCGCTGCGGGGCGGGGTCACCGTGGCACGGTACCCGCCGGGGCCGACGCCGGCCGCACCGATCGGCCGTGTTGCGGTGACACCGCGAGATACCGTCCCCGCCGTCCGGTAACTTCCTGACGGCGGCGGATGGGCGGAATCGGCTAGGGTGCGACTCATGCCGAGCGACGTGGTCCGTGTGATCTACCGCAAGTACGACGGCAGCGCCCACCGCGACTACCCGGCCCGTCGGCTGGCCGAGGACGACCTCGGTGTCTGGCTCGGTGTACCGGCCGGCACCAGCTCCGTCTACCACGGACGGCCTTCGGTGGAGCAGATCCCCTTCGTGTTGCTGGTGCCACACCACGCCTGGTGGACCGGCATGTTCAACCCTCCGCCGCGCACCAGCGAGGTCTACTGCGACATCGCCAGCCCGGCCCGGTGGGAGGGTGCGGACACCGTGCACCTGATCGACCTGGATCTGGACGTGGTTCGTCGTCGGGAGACCGGGCTGGTCGAGTTGCGGGACGAGGACGAGTTCGCCGAGCACCGGGCCCGGTACGGCTACCCGGACGATCTGGTGGTCGAGGCCGAGGCGGCGGCGCGCTGGCTGCTCGGTGCGCTCGGCGACGGCACCGAACCCTTCGCCACCTCGTACCGCAAGTGGCTCGCCCTGGTGGTCTGAACCGGGCCGGTGGTCTGATCCGGCCGTTCGCGCCGTCCCGGGCGCCGAGTCCAGCGCGGCGGCGCGTGGCGGGTGATGATGCACCGATGGAGCACGACGCTGGACAGGCTCGGGTGTCGCCGGTCGGCGGCCCTGGGGAGGTTGCTCAGCCGGTCGGCGGCCCGGTACGCGAGCTGCTGAGGGTGGCGCCCGGGGCGGCGGTCGACCTCGCGGCGGTCGACCCCCGGTCCACCCCCGGACTCCCGGACGCGCGGCTGACCGGGCCGCAGCGCAAGGGCTGGGCGCGCCGGCAGGTGGAACTGGTCGGTGCCGGGTTGGCCCGCCAACAGGAGATGCTGTTCGCCGGGGCGAAGGCCGACCCGACGGCCGGGCAGCGGGTGTTGTTGGTGCTCCAGGCGATGGACTGCGGCGGCAAGGACGGGACGATCAAGCGGGTGGTCGGCGCGATGAACCCGCTCGGCGTGCACATCCGGTCGTTCGGTCCGCCGAGCGCCGAGGAACTGGAGCACCACTTCCTGTGGCGGATCCGGCGCGCCCTCCCGCCGCCGGGCTGCCTCGGTGTCTTCAACCGTTCGCACTACGAGGACATCCTGGTGCCCCGGGTGCAGGCCGAGGCGCCGGAGCAGGTCTGGCGGCCCCGGTACGCCGAGATCGAGGACTTCGAGCGGGAGCTGACCGGCGCCGGGGTGCGGCTGGTCAAGGTCTTCCTGCACATCTCGTACGGTGAGCAGGCCCGGCGGTTGCTGGCCCGGCTGGACGACCCGACGAAGCACTGGAAGTACCACCCGTCCGACGTCGACGCCCGTGCCCGCTGGGACGACTACCAGGTCGCGTACGGTGACCTGCTCGGTCGCTCCGGCACGGACGTCGCGCCCTGGTACGTGGTGCCGGCGGACCGCAAGTGGTACCGGGACTGGGCGGTGGCGCACCTGCTGCGTGAGACGTTCGACACTCTCGCTCTCGGGTATCCACCGGCCGATTTCGACATCGCCCGGGAACGAGAGCGACTGCTGGGGACAGCGGGGCCGGTGAAGGTGAACAGAAGTTGAACGAGCGGTGAATGACACCTGGCCAGGGGTGGGCCGCCGAATCGTCGGTCCGGGGGTTCCCTAGCATTCCCTCAGCAGGGCGCCGGACAGCGCGCTGACACCCCTTCCACCGACACGACGAGGTCCGTGCTGTGAGGTTTTCCTTCCGCCCCAACGAGGGCGCCTTCTACGAGCTCTTCACCAGGGCCGCGCAGAACCTGGTCCGGGGTACCGAGCTGCTGAACGAGCTCGCCCTGCCCGACGTCGAGGTGCAGTCGATCAGTGAGCGGCTGACCGAGGTCGAACACGACAGCGACCAGATCACCCACGACCTGTTCAAGAAGATCAACTCGACCTTCGTCACCCCCTTCGACCGGGAGGACATCTACCGTCTCGGCTCGCTGCTGGACGACGTGATGGACCACCTGGAGGCGGTGGGCAACCTGCTCTACCTCTACGGGCTGACCAAGCTGCCGTCGCTGCCCCGCGAGATGCACGAGCTGGTGCACGTGTTGGACCAGCAGGCGCGACTGACCGCCGAGGCGATGCCCCGGCTGAAGTCGATGAAGGATCTCGAGGACTACTGGATCGAGATCAACCGGCTGGAGAACGACGGCGACCAGGCGTACCGGATGCTGCTGGTCCGGCTCTTCTCCGGTGAGTACGACGCGTTGACCGTGCTGAAGATGAAGGAGGTCGCCGACGAGTTGGAAGCCGCCTGCGACGCCTTCGAGCACGTGGCCAACACCGTCGAGACCATCGCGGTCAAGGAGTCCTGATCCTGTGAGTCCCGAGCTCATCGCCGTGTTGGCGGTGATCGGGGTGGCCCTGGTGTTCGACTACACCAACGGCTTCCACGACGCCGCCAACGCGATCGCGACCAGCATCTCCACCCGGGCGCTCACACCCCGGGTCGCCCTGGCCATGGCCGCGGTCGGCAACTTCATCGGCGCCCACTTCGGCGCCGAGGTGGCCAAGACCGTCGGCAGCGGCCTGGTCGAACTGCCGCCGGGCGTGTCCAGCCTCGGCATCGTCTTCGCCGGGGTGATCGGCGCGATCACCTGGAACATCATCACCTGGTACTTCGGGCTGCCCTCGTCGTCCTCGCATGCCCTGATCGGCGGCCTGGTCGGCTCGACCGTCGCCGCCTCCGGCACCGTGCTCTGGACCGGCATCGGCGAGAGCGTGATCATTCCGATGATCCTGTCGCCGATGGTCGGTTTCGTGCTCGGCTACATCGTGATGATCGCGGTTCAGTGGATCTTCCGGAACGGGCAGCCGGGCAAGCTGAACCGGGGCTTCCGCTGGGCCCAGACCGCCTCGGCCGCGGCCATGTCGGTCGGCCACGGCATGCAGGACGCGGCCAAGACCATCGGCATCGTGGTCCTCGCCCTCTTCGTCGGCGGCTACCAGGAGGACGCCACCTACATCCCGGAGTGGGCGTTCTGGACCTCTGCCGCGGTGCTCGCAGCGGGCACCTACGCCGGTGGTTGGCGGATCATCCGTACCCTCGGCCGGAAGATCATCGACCTGCGTCCGCCGGAGGGCTTCGCGGCCGAGACCGTGGCCAGCGGCGTGCTCTACTTCAACGCGCTGGTCCTCGGCGCCCCGATCTCGACCACCCACACGATCACCTCGGCGATCATGGGTGTCGGTGCCACCAAGCGGCTCTCCGCCGTGCGGTGGGGGGTGGCCGGCAACATCGTCGGCGCCTGGATCCTGACGTTCCCGGCCGCCGGCTCGATCGGCGCCCTGATGTACTTCGTGGTCCGCCCCCTCTTCGGCTGAGGGGTGAGCAACGGCCCCCGGTACGACGCGAGGCGTCGTGCCGGGGGTCCTTGTCTACGACGGCGACTCAGAGGTACGAGACGCCGATCTGGGCGCGGATCTCGTCGAGCAGCGCCATGATCTCCAGGGTGGCCGAATGCGGCACCCGGGGACTCTCGGTCAGCCCCTCGGCCAGGCAGCGCTGCACCTCGATCGCCTCGTACTGGTAGCCCGAACCGACCAGCTCGGCGGTGACCGTCTCCGGCTCCGCGTCGGCCCGGTGCAGGGTGAACGAGCCCGGCCGGAAGAACGGCTCGGGCAGGTCGATCCGCCCGGTGGTACCGGTGACCGAGGCGGTGAGCCCGGTGGCGCCCACCATGCCGCAGCTCAGCGTGGCCACCGCCCCCGAGTCGTACCCGAAGACCAGGCCGGTGTTCTCATCCGTACCCTCCGGGCCGAGTTTGGCCCACGACCGCACCTGCTGCGGTACGCCGAGCAGCAGGTGCGCCAGGCTCACCGGATAGATCCCCAGGTCCAGCAGCGCGCCACCGCCGAGGGCCCGGGCCCGCATCCGGTGCTCCGGCGGGAACGGCCCGGCGACGCCGAAGTCGGCCCGGAGACTGGTCACCGTACCGATCGCGCCGTCCGCGATCAGCTCGCCGACCCGCAGGATCAGCGGGTTGCAGCGCATCCACATGGCCTCCATCAGGAAGACCCCGGCGGCGCGGGCGGTGTCGACCAGTTCGGTACTGGTGGCCAGGTCGAGGGTGAACGGCTTCTCCAGCAGCACCGAGCGACCGGCGGCGAGGCAGGTCCGGGCCGCCTCGTAGTGGGCGGCGTGCGGGGTGGCGACGTAGACGACGTCCAGGTCGCTGTCCGCGGCCAGTTCCGCCCAGGAGCCGTACGCCCGGGACGCGCCGTGCCGCTCGGCGAAGCGTTCGGCGGTCTCGGCGGTACGTGAGCCGACCGCGACCAGTTCGGCCCCCGGCACCAGCCGGAGGTCCTCGGCGAAGCGGGCGGCGATGTGTCCGGTGGCCAGGATGCCCCAACGAGTCATGGCGTGGACGCTACCGAAGATCACCAAGGCGCCGTACCGTCGACCCACGGGTCGGGACCAGGCCGGCTTCGGGACATCACGCCCGCACTAGTCTCGGCGCATGACGATCGACCGCGGATTCCCGGTGCCACCCGCGCTGGTGGAGCACGCCCGCCGGTACCTGGCCGGCGGCGGCCCGCCCGTGGTGCCCCGGGTGGCCGCCACCGTGCTGCTGCTGCGTCCGGCCCGTACCGGCTTCGAGGTGTACCTGATCCGCCGGGTGGCCGCGATGGCGTTCGGCGGCATGTACGCCTTCCCCGGCGGCGGGGTCGACCCGTCGGACTCCACCACCCACGTCGACTGGGCGGGCCCCGAACCGGCGGTCTGGGCGGCCCGGCTCGGGCTGGGACCGGCCGCCGCGCAGGCGGTCGTCTGCGCGGCGGCCCGCGAGGTCTTCGAGGAGGCCGGGGTGCTGCTCGCCGGCCCGGACGCCGACCGGATCGTCGGGGACGTCAGCGACGCCGGTTGGGAGGCCGCCCGCGCCGACCTGGAGCAGCACCGGACCGGTTTCGCCGAACTGCTCGCCCGACGTGGGCTCACCCTCCGGTCAGACCTACTGCTGCCCTGGAGCCGCTGGGTGACCCCGGAGTTCGAACCGCGCCGGTTCGACACGTACTTCTTCCTGGCCCTGCTGCCCGAGGGGCAGCGCACCCGGGACGTCTCCGGTGAGGCCGACCACACGCTCTGGATCCGTCCCGCGGACGCCTGCGCCCGGGCCGAGGCCGCGGAGTTGAAGATGCTGCCGCCCACCCTGGTCACCCTCGGCGAGGTGGCCGGCTACCCGGACCTGCCCGCGGTGGCCGTCGCGGCGACGGCCCGGGACGCGAGCACCCCGATCACCCCCCGGCTCGACCTGGCCGACCCGGATCGGCCCCGGTTCCGCCTGCCCTGACCGGGCCGGACCGGATCCCGCGTCCGGCCCGGCCGGTTCAGTCGAGTTGGTAGTTCACGTGGGCGGACCAGCGGGCGAAACCGAGCCGCTCGTAGAGCGCCACCGCGGCGGTGTTCGACTCGTCCACGTAGAGCATCACCCGGTCCAGTCCACGCCGTTCCCGCAGGTACGCGAGCCCGGCCGTGGTCAACGCCCGGCCGAGCCCACCGCCGTGCGCGGAGGGGTCCACGCCGAGTACGTACACCTCGCCGATGCGGGCCGAGCCGGGGCGCTCGTGCACCTTCGTCCAGTGGAAGCCGAGCAGCCGACCGGTCGCCGGCTCGACGGCGAGCAGGAAGCCCGCCGGGTCGAACCACGGCTCGGCGAGCCGGACCCGCAGGTCGTCGGCGGTCCACCGGCCCTGCTCCGGGTGGTCGGCGAAGGCCCGGGCGTTCAACGCCAGCCAGGCCGCGTCGTCCTCGCCGGGTCGGAACGCGCGCAGCGTCACCCCGTCGGGCAGGCGCGGGTCGGACGACGGTGCGGTGAGCGGGCGGCGCAGCTGCCAGAGCACGCGGGCGCGGCGGAAGCCGAGGTCCACGGCCAGGGCCGCGGCCGAGGGATGGTCGCCGTGGGCCCAGCCGCGCAGCGGGCCGGTGGCGGCGGCGAGTACGCCTCGGGCCAGCGCCCGCCCGCTGCCCCGCCGCCGGTACGCCGGGTGCACCACCAACGCCACCTCGACGCCGTTCGCGGGATCGGTGGTGTCCAGATGCGCGTACCCGGTCAGCGTTCCGTCGTCGGCGCGGGCGAGCAGGTGGATCGCGGGCGCCTGTTCGTCGCGGAGGCGGAACAGGACGTGTTCGTCGACCGGGTCCGCGCCGTCCGCGTCGCCGGCCGCCCGGACCAGGGCGAGAACGTCGGCGCTCTCCGCCGGGCCGAGCCGGTTCGCGCGGCTGACCTGGTCGCCGGTCGGCTCCGTACTGCTCATGCCGGTACTCGCCGGTGCTGCGCGTCGGCCGCTGGCCGGGGGTTCTGCTCGCTCATCGCCATCACGGTATCGGCATCGGCGCTGGCCGGGGGAACAGGTGCCGGCTCACATTCCCCGCTGCGGCAGCGCCTGGAGGTCGAACGTGCCGGCCAGCTCCGGCAGGATCCGGTACAGCGCGTTCACGGTGCCCTGCCGGTCGCCGCCGGCATCGTGCAGCAGGACGATCGATCCGGGTCGCGCCCCGTCGACCACCGCCGTGGCGATCGGAGTCGCGCCGGGGGCCCGCCAATCCGACGGGTCCAGCGTCCAGTGCAGGGGCGTCATGCCCAACTCGCGGGAGACGGAGATGACCGGGTAGGTCCAGGCGCCGCCGGGCTGCCGGTACCAGGCGATCGGCGCGTCGGGCACCGCCGCCCGAATGGCGGCGTTGGTGCGCAGCAGGTCGTCCCGGATCCGGTCGGGCGACCGGCTGCCCAGCGCCACGTCGTGGTCCCAGCTGTGGTTGCACAGCGTGTGCCCTTCGGCGACGATCTGCTGGATCAGCCAGGGGTACGCCTGGGCGTTCTGGCCGACCACGCAGAAGGTGGCCGTGACGTGGTATTGACGCAGGATCGCGAGAACCTGCGGGGTGTAGTCCGGGTTGGGCCCGTCGTCGAAGGTGAGGGCCACCTCGCCGGTGCCGGTGCTGACCCGGGTGCCCATCGGCCCGAAGTTCGGATCCTGCGTCTGCCCGTCGGGCTGGTCCGGCCCGCCCGGTTGCAGGTCGGGGGCGTGGCTGGGGCTGGCCTCGGCCGGGGAGGGCGCCGACTGGTCGGCGTACTCCGGATGGTCGGCGCCCGTGACGACGGTGGAGCCGTTGCCGGGGGGATCGGGCACCAGGCCCCGGCCGAGCAGGTACGCCGAGCCGAGCACCGCCGACACCACAAACGTGATGATGCCGACTACCCGTACCGTGCCCCCGTGGTAACCGCCCACCGCTGCCCCTCCCGCTGGCCAACTCGGCAGTCACCATAAGACTCACGAGTTGCCCAAAAGGGGCATATAGGAAATTACCCCTCGACGGTGAGGGCTCGCACCGGCAGCGAAACGGCCTCGGCGGAGTCGGCCAGCGCCGACCGCGACGACGGTACGACGAACTTGTAGCCCACCTGACGCACCGTGCCGATCATCGACTCGTACTCCGAACCGAGCTTGGCCCGCAGCCGCCGAACGTGCACGTCGACCGTCCGGGTGCCGCCGAAGTAGTCGTACCCCCAGACCTCGCGCAGCAGCTGGTCCCGGGTGAACACCCGGCCCGGGTGCTGGGCGAGGAACTTCAGCAGCTCGAACTCCTTGTAGGTGAGGTCGAGCGGGCGGCCCTTGAGCTTCGCGGCGTAGGTGTCCGGGTCGATCATCAGCTCGCCGGCCCGGATGGAGCCGCCGGCGCCGGCGGTCGCGTTACTGAGCCGGCCGACCGCGAGCCGCAGCCGGGCCTCGACCTCGGCCGGGCCGGCGGAGGCGAGGATGACGTCGTCGACGCCCCAGTCGGCGTTCAAGGCGATCAGGCCGGCCTCGGTGACCACCGCCACCAGCGGTACGCCCAGCCCGGTGGCGTGCAGCATCCGGCAGGTCGCCCGGGCCTCGCTCAGCTCGGAGCGGGCGTCGACCAGCACGGCGTCCGGGCTCGGGCCGGCGACCAGGGTGCGGACGTCACGGGGAGCGGTACGCACCGAGTGCGGCAACAGGTCCAGTGCCGGCAGTACTGCGGATGGTTCGCCTGCCCGTGCGGTCACCAGCAGCAGGATCTCCACGATTACCTCCGTCCCGGCGGCCCGATGCGGCCGCGCGCGACCAGCAGCACTCCATGCGAGTGTGCGCTGGGAACTTCCGTGGGTCCCGGCGTCGCTGACGGGCGGGTTTCGGGTTGAGCGTAACCGATTGCCCCAGCCGAGCCCGGGTGTGATTTACCGTTTGCCCCATCTGCCCCTGATCATGGCGCAGGTTTTAACGTCGTGGAAACGGGGAGACCCGCGATTTGCGGTCGGTCTGGCACGATCGGTGGGTGTTTCCCTCCAGCTCGCCCGAGACCGGCCGCGACCCGTGGACCGACGACCCGCCCCCGGCGGACGGTACGGTGCCGCCCTCCGGTCCGGCCGTGGACACCGACGAACGGCGTGGCCCGCGACGGCTGCGCCGCGGCGGTTCGCCGCGCCGGTCCGACGACGCGCTCGACGGTGTCGACGAGGAGGAGACCGAACCTCCGGTCGAGGTACGCCGCCAACTCTCGCTCCTCATCGGCGGATTCGCCGCGCTGCTCGGCCTCGGCCTGGTGCTCGGCGCGCACTCCGCCAGTCCCGGGCACCGGCTGCCGTTCACCGCCGTGGTGCTCACCGTGCAGCTGCTGTTCGTGCTGACCTGGACGATGGTGACCCGGCCGCCGGCCCTGGCCGTGGTGCTCGGAGTGGGCGCGGTGGCCGCACTGGTGGCCGACACGGTGGCCATCCGGACCGCCGAGCCGCGGTTGGGCCCGCTGTTCTACGTCGCGATCGGCGGGGTGCTCGTCGCCGTGCTCGGCCAGTTGGTCCGCCGGGTCGACCGGGTCCGGGTGACCGACTCGCTGCGCACCACGACCACCATCGTGTTCGGGGTGGTCGCCTTCGCCACCCTCCTCGTGCTCAGCCGGCTCCCGGCTGGTACCCAGGCCATCGCCGTCTGCCTTACCGCGAGCGGGGTCGCGCTCGCCGTGGCCCGGGTGGCCGACGCCGTCGCCGCCTGGCCCCGGCTCGCGCCACAGGTGCCGCGGGGAGCGGTGGGCGTGGTCGGCGGTGCGATGGTCGGCACGCTGGTCAGCGCCCTCCTCGGCAGCTACCTGGTCACCCCGTTCACACCGACCCGGGCGGCGATCCTCGGCCTGGTCGCGGCGGTCGTCGCGGTGCTGGCCGATCTGGCCGTCAGCTACGCCGAGGCGGGCCGGCTGATGGCGGGCGAACTGCCGACCGTGTGGGCGGCCCGGCACGTGCAGGGGCCGCTCGGCGGCTTCGCGCTGGCGGCAGCGGCCGCGTACGTGATGTGCCGGCTACTGCTCTGACCGGGTGCCGCCGCAGTTTCCGAGCGGTGGTTGAGTGATCCGGACTTCGGGTACCAACGGTGCGCCGGGTCGGCGACACCGGCGTACGACAGCACAGGAGGCGGCGTGGACCACGAGCAGGCGTACGGACCGCGACCCCGGCGTAGGGGGCGCAAGGTGCTGTTCGGGTTCGTAGTGCTGCTGCTGGTCCTCGCCGGGCTGCTCGTGGTCGCCGACCGGGTGGCGGCCAGCGTGGCCGCCAGTACCATCGCCGACGAGGTCCGCGAGCAGGTGAACCGGCAGGGCGCGCAGTCCGCACCGCCGGAGGTCGAGGTGGGCGGCTTCCCGTTCCTGACCCAGGTGATCGACGGCCGGTACGAGCGGATCACGATCAGGATGCGCGACGTGCAGGGCGCGGTCCAGGGCGACGTGGTCTCCCTGCCCAACCTCGACGTGGACGCCCGCAACGTGCGGGCCTCCCTGGACACCCTCCGCTCGGGTCAGGGCGACGTGGTGGCCGAGACGGTCAACGGCACCGCCACCATCAGCTACCAGAGCCTCGCGGCGCTGCTCGACCGGGAGGGGCTGACCCTCGGCGAGCGGGACGGACAGCTCGCGGTCACCGCGCCGGTGGACATCCTCGGCCAGCGGCTCACGGTGACCGGCACCGCCGACATCGTCGTCGGTGACCAGGGCCAGATCGCGCTGCGCTTCGACGACCTGAACGCCGAGGGGCTGCCCGCCGCGCCGTTGGCCCGCACCCTGCTCAACAACTTCGCCCGCAGCATCTCGGTCGACGTGCCGCTCCCGGAACTGCCCTTGCAGCTCACCGTCCGCGAGGTCGTCCCCCGACCCGAGGGGCTCGCGGTGACCGCCGACGCGCGGGACGTCCCGATTAACTCGGTCGGCTGAGCTCGGGATCAGCGTCCCGGATGCTGGTCGGCCCGGTGGAGAAATCTGGGATGGCTGTTAGGCTCGCTGCCATGGGGACGCTCCTCACCAAACGGCGCGCGGTCGACCTGTGCCGCGTGGCCACCTGCCTGTGTCGCTCCGTCATCTGACGGCGGGGCTGTCTCGGGCCGCCTAGCGGCCATCGGCACTCGGGGTTCGCGTACCTACATCCCGGTGCACCCCACCGGACGCCCGGCAGCGGCGCCGTCGCACAAACCCGTGATCCGTTCCTAGCTATGGGTCCCGCGCGTGGTGCGACATCTCGACCTCCACCAACCTCCGCGCGCTGGCTCACCATCCATCCTCACCAGGGAGTGATCTGATGAGTCGCGACACCGCACTCGTCTCGGCCGACTGGGCCGAGAAGAACCTCGACGCCCCGGGCGTCGTCTTCGTCGAGGTCGACGAGGACACCTCGGCCTACGACACCGGCCACATCGCCGGTGCCATCAAGCTCGACTGGAAGACCGACCTGCAGGACCCGATCCGCCGGGACTTCGTCAACAAGTCCCAGTTCGAGGCGCTGCTGTCCGAGCGGGGCATCAGCAACGACGACACCGTCATCCTCTACGGCGGCAACAACAACTGGTTCGCCGCGTACGCGTACTGGTACTTCAAGCTCTACGGCCACGGTGACGTCAAGCTACTCGACGGTGGCCGCAAGAAGTGGGAGCTGGACGCCCGGCCGCTGGTCAAGGACGCGGTGACCCGACCGGCCACCCAGTACGTCGCGAGCGAGCCGGACAACAGCATCCGGGCCTTCCGGGACGAGGTCGTCGCCGCGATCGGCACCAAGAACCTGGTCGACGTGCGCAGCCCCGACGAGTACGCCGGCCGCCTGCTCGCCCCCGCCCACCTGCCGCAGGAGCAGGCGCAGCGCGGCGGCCACATCCCGACCGCGATCAGCGTGCCGTGGTCGAAGGCGGCCAACGAGGACGGCACCTTCAAGTCCGACGACGAGCTGCGCAAGCTCTACGGCGAGGCGGGCCTGGACGACGGCAAGGAGACCATCGCGTACTGCCGGATCGGCGAGCGCTCCTCGCACAGCTGGTTCGTGCTCCAGGAGCTGCTCGGCCACCGCAACGTGAAGAACTACGACGGATCCTGGACCGAGTACGGCTCGCTGATCGGCGTGCCGATCGCGCTCGGTGACGAGCCGGGGGAGGCCTGAGATGACCGCACCCACCGCCGCCGGTTGCGCGGCCCCGGACCAGGCCGCCCCGCTGCCCGCCGGCATCGACCTGGAGAAGGAGACCGTCATCACCGGCGTCGTCCACTCCGGGCAGGGCGAGGCGGTGCCGGGCGCGTACGTCCGGCTGCTCGACTCGACCGGTGAGTTCACCGCCGAGGTGGTGACCTCTCCCGCCGGCCAGTTCCGGTTCTTCGCCGCGCCGGGCACCTGGACCCTGCGGGCGCTGTCCCGGCACGGCAACGGGGACGTCGCGGTGACCGCCGGCCGGGGCATCACCGAGGTGACCCTCACGGTCGCCGACTGACCCACACTCCGATCGGCCACGTGGCCCGTGTCCCCGCCCTGCGGTGGATGCGGGCCACGAGCCGTTCCCGGCTTCCCGCCGCCAAGTTGATCAACTCGGTTTCGGTGGGATGGCGGACTTCTCCCGTCCGGCACGCCGCCACTTCGCCGTGACGGCGGGTTGGTGACGGCCGCCGGTGGTGTCGTGCCGGCGGCCGTACCGTTGCGGTTTCCCCGCCGATGGATGCCGGCGGAGGCGGGATCAGCCGAGTTTGCGGCGGGTCTTGGCGCCCCAGCCGGCGACGGTCACCAGCAGGGCACCGAGGCCCAGCAGGATGCTGCCGACCAGGCCGACGGCGGCCGTCGAGGCACCGGTCAGTGGGAGGTCCTGATGCGCGGACATGTTCTCACCTCCCTCACCGGGTCGTGCCCACGGCGATGCGCGCCGGGGAGTCCCAGACGCAGCGGTCGACCGTCGGCTGCCGGATCGCCTTCACCAGGGCGTGCACCAGGATCACCCGGTACAGCAGGTCGGCGACGACGATCACGGGGAGGAAGAGCGGCAACTGCGGGTGGCGTAGTCGCCACGCCGCGAGGGTCACCCAGATCCCCTGTCCGGCCAGCATGAACAGCAGTCCGGGCAGCAGCCCGGGGCCGGCGCTGGCGAGTAGCCAGAGGGTCAGCGGGCCGCCGGCCACGTACAGCAGCCAGTGCAGCATCAGCAGGCCGTACGCGTAGTCGAAGCGGCTGGCCTGCCGGCCGACCCGGTGGCCGATGACGCCCTGGAAGGTGCCCCACATCCAGCGCAGGTTCTGCCGGTACCAGTCCCGTAGGTTGGTCGGATCCTGCAGGTGCGCCAGCGCGCGGGGCGCGTAGACGACCCGGCCGAGGTTGCGCCGGTGGGTCTCCAACACCCAGTAGGTGTCGTCGACGATGTACGGCGGCTGCTGGGGCAGCACCACGTCCAGCAACTCGGTGCGGTAGACGGAGTTCGAACCGGAGATGCAGTTCATCACGTTGAAGTGGCTCTGGATCCGGCGGATCACCGCCTGGTACATCCAGTAGCTGTACGCCCGCTTGGCCAGCCACGGGTTCCACCGTCGCTGCGGGGGCCACCAGGTGACGTTGTGGCCCACCACGATGGCGACCTCGTCGTCCAGCTTGGCCAGCGCGGTGGTGACGAAGTCGGGGGCGATCACCACGTCGTCGTCGAGGATGGCCACCGCACGGTAGCGCGTACCGAGGTCGAAGTTCGCGTACGCGGCGTGCAGGGCGGCCGGCTTGCCGACGTTGTGGGCCAGGGACAGGACGCTGGCCCCGGCCGACTCGGCGAGCCCGGCCGTACCGTCGGTGGAGGCGTCGGAGACCAGGTAGACGTCGCTACCGGTGGCCCGGGCGGCGCGTACCGTCGCGGCGATGGTGGCGGCGCCGTCGCGGCAGGCGATCAGGATGGCCACCTGCTCCGGGCGTACCGGCCCGTAGCGGGGTGGTCGGACCGCGTGGCGGGGACGGTCGGCGGCCTCGGGGCGGAGAAAGCCGTATCCGAACGAGCCGAGGATGAGGAGCAGCACGACGCAACTTACAGTAATCGACGCAGTCAGCAGCACTTCGGGCATGGCGGGCCAATCCGCAGGCAGGAGGGGATGTGAGCGCCGCTTGCGTTGAGGCGTGCTGATGACGCTAAGTGATGATTGGTGGTTCACCAAGGCTGGTGATCAGATCGAGCCGTTCGGCCTACCGCCGAGTACCGCTGCGGCCAACCGCGCACGCGGATGAGCGCAGCGCGGCTGGCCGGGTAGCCGCGACTGGTGCTGTTAGCCGGTTCTGCGCCCGTCGGATCAGCTGTGGCCGAAGAATGATCGGCGCTGCCACGACGGCGTGCGAAGCCGGTCGAGGATGCGAGCGTCTCCGGCTCGTCGGCCCCGACCGCGCCGAGCCGTGCGCCAGGGCGCTTGTCTCAGTACGCCCGCAGCCTGCTCGCGTTGAGCGCAGGGGCGGATGTCGGCGGAACGACCTTGTACTCAAGATCTTCGAGTGCCTTGGCGGCGATCGCCGGCGCGTCGCGGACCGCCGAGAGTAGCTGAAGCTGACGCCACTGCTCGCGTCCTTCGGCTATTGCGTCCTGCCATCCATCGTTGGTCTCGACGCAGAACTCTTCGACCACCGCCTGAAGCGCATCCTCGACGCACGGTCGGAAGCGATGGCCGCCGAGGGGGAAGTGGAACTTCGCCAAGCGCGGTACCTCGTGCCGTCGCTTGCGTGCTTTCGGTCGCCCGCGGTCGCCGACCTGCATCGCGAATGCAAACTCATCCCGGTGCCCGTGTACGTGTAGGTGCGCCGAAGGTACGCCTTGCTGAAAGGGCCGTACGTATTCGTAACGGAAGAGGGGTGCCTTGTCGCCTTTTGCTGTGACATGAAACCAGGAGGCGTCTGTTGCCAGATGTCTGCCTGTCGAGTCGAGGCAGCAGTTGAACTTGATCAATAGATCCAGTCGGTGTCGGCCGCCGATGCGTAGCGGGAAGGTTCCGAAGTTGTCTCCCTCGACGATGCCGACCATGATCCGACTGCTGCCGTTGCGGTCCGGAAGCAGCAGCGCCGAAAGCGACTTCTCGGTCATCACCACACTGTGAACCCGTGTGGTGATGTTGTCCGCGAACTCGCTTGCCAGTCTGACCAGGTCGGTGTGGGTGCCGCCGTCAGCTCTCGTCATCGCCGAGCAGGTAGTCGATGGAGCGGACCAGCTCGTAGACGCCGCGTTCGTCGGGGCGCAGCTCGAAGTTCCGGCCCAGGTCGTACAGCGTCTCCTTGGACATGTGAACGCGTTCAAGGAGGCGGTCACGCCATTCTCGCAACTCTTCGGGAGTCTTGACGATGGCCGTGCCCATCGTTGCCCCTCTCGCTGACGGCGAAGTCGCTGTCCGGGTCACCCTATCGCCTCCCTGCGACGAATTCGACAGATCGCATAAGTGTCCTCACTTATGGTGATCGATTGGGTGGTTCGGATGGCGACGCTGCTGTCGTCTTAGCGACAGTCGCGATTCGGGTGGTGGTGGCCGCCGGTCGGGTCGGGACCGGCGGCCACCACTGGGACCGGGTCAGATGCCGGTGGCGCGGGTGCAGTTGGAGGCCGGATCGAGCGCGAAGTCGAGGGTGCCGACGATGCCCGCCTCGATCCGGTGCCGCTGTACCTGCGGCACCCAGCCGTCCTTGGCCACGATCACCTCGTACCGGCCGCGCGGCAACCACCAGGTGTACCTGCCGTTGGCGTCGGCGGTCAGGGTGGTGCCGGTGCCCGCCGAGATCAGGTTCACCCGGACGGTCGCCGGTATGCCGACCGTGACGCCGCCGCAGGTGGTGCCGGTGACGGTGCCTTGGATCTTGCCCCAGCTGGCCGGCGGCGACACGTTCGTCTCCACCGAGACCGGAGTGACCGGGTAGGGGGTGTCCGAGGCGATCGCCAGCTCGCCGGCGTACCGGCCGGGCTGGGCGACACCCGCCTCCGCGGTGGCGGTGAGCGTGACGGTCACCGTCTGGGCGGCGCCCGGTGCCAGGGTGAAGGTGCTCGGGGAGGTTGCCAGCCAGGGCAGGTCCGCCTCGGCCGCGCAGAGTTCCAGCCCACCGAGCCGCTCACTGTCCGCGCTGCCGACGAAGGAACTGGGCGAACCACCGATCTTGTACGCGCCGCAGGCGGCGGCGCCGCGGTACCGGGGGAACTTGGCGTTGGGCAGGTCACGCCAGGCACCGGTGGCCGGGTCGAAGGCGACACTGCGGTTGCTGACCGCCGTCGACCCGGCGGTCACCCCGCCGGCCAGCACCAGCAGCCCACCGGCGGCCGCGTACTGCGAGCCCCACAGCTCCAGCGGCATGCTCGGCAACGGACTCCAGGCGTCCGCCGCCGGGTCGTACCGGTAGGCGTCGGTGTACTCGGTGCTGCCCGTACCGCCGGCGCAGTAGACCGCCGCGCCGATCCCACCGCAGGACAGCCAGGACACCGGGTGCGGGTAGCTGGCGGCGGTGCGGAACGTTGCGCTGCCCGGGTCGAACACCACCAGCTTGTCGCTGTCGGTGCAGGTGGCGTCGGCACAGCCGCCCACCAGGTACACCTTCCCGTCGAGCACCGCCGCGCCGGCCGCCGCGACCGGTGCCGGGTTCGTCGCACCCGGCACGGTGCTCCACCCGCCGGTGGCCGGGTCGAAGACGTCGACCGTGGCGACCGTACCGTCGTCGGCACCCCAGCCACCGATCACGTAGAGCTTGTCGCCGACCGCCGCCGCAGCCGGCTTGGAGCGTGCCGTCGGCAGGTCGGGCAGGGCGGCCCAGGCGTCGGCCCCCGGGTCGTACGCCCAGGCCCGGCGCTCGGTGCCGGTACCGCCGCCGCCGCCGACCGAGTAGACCTTGCCGTCCAGCCAGGCCGCCGCGTTGTCGTAGATCGACGCCGGCAGCCTGGCGATCTCACTCCACGCCTCGTCGGCGGTGGTGGTGGCGGTGGTGGTGCCGACCTGCGGTGCCGCCGAGCCGTACGCGACTCCGGTGCGTGCCTTGCTGATCCCCTTCATCTTCTGCTCCCGCAGCGCCGCGCCGCCCTGTTTGAGCAGCTCGAACTGGCCCGAGCGTTCCAGCAGGTCGACGGCGGCCGGCGCGCTGCCGGTGTTGCGGATCGTGACCCGGGTGGTTCGGGTGCTGCCGTACGGCTGATGCGCCTCGATCGTCGGCGGGCTGACCGTCAACCGGCCGGCGCCGAGGGCGAAGTTCGCCCGCTTCACCCCGTCGGCGCTCACCGCCACGTCCTTGCCGGCCGGCTGGTACGGCGTTCGGCCGGCGGTGAACCCACGGGTGCCGGTCAGGGTGGAGAAGAGCCAGTAGAAGCCGTCCGGCTCGGCACCGTCCTCCGGGGTGGCCGCCGACACCGCCCGTTCCTCCGGTCGGTCGTCGCTGACCACGGTCACCCCGTTGACCGCGGCACCGGTGTTGCGATCGGTGGTGGTGCCGACCACCAGACCGCCCGGTACCGGGGCGCACTCCCGGTTCACCACCGCCACGTCGTCCACCTGCCACCACCAGGCGAAGGTGCCCTTGAAGCGGAAGCGGACCAGCGCGGACTCGGCGTTCGCCGCCGGGTTCAGCGGCACCTCCTCGACCCGCGGGCCGCGCCGGCTGGCCGTCTGGTGCCAGACGTTGGTCCAGGTGGCCCCGGCGTCGGTGGAGACGTCCACGTCGGCGGTGTCGGTGATCCCGACCGCCCGCCAGTCACTGCGGAACCGCAGCACCGGCGCGGCCGAACCGGACAGGTCCAGCGGTGCGGTGATCAGATCGGTGTCCTGGGTGTTGCCGCTGCCGAGAGCGTCGCTGTCGATGATGGCGAATCCGCCGGAGCCGCCGGTCAGGTTGCCCCGCGAGCGGGGGTCGTCGAAGACCCAGCCGCCGGAGGCGGTGCGGTTGGTCACCGTCCAGCCCGGTGGGGTGCCCGTACCGTCGAAGCTCTGGGCGAGCAGCGGAGTGCCGAACTGTCCGGTGTAGCCGGCCGCGGTGCAGCCCGGGTCGACGGGTACGACCACGTTGGCCGTGACGTCGGCACCGGCCACCGGCACGTCGCGGGTGACCGTCCGGTAGCCGGGGTACCGCGCGGTGACGGTGAGCCGGTACGAGGTGCCACCCGGCACGGTGACGGAGTAGCGTCCGGTGGCCGGGTCGGTGAAGACCGGGGCACCGGGCCGCCCCGCCACGTCGATCTTCGCGTACAGCGGCCAGCCGTGCCCGGAGCCGTCGGTGACCTTGCCCTTCACGGTGACCGTCGGGTTCGCGGTCAGGGCGAAGTTCCGGGTCACGGCGTCGCCCTCGGCGACGGTGACGGTCGCCGACTGGTCGGCGTAGCCGTACGCCCGCACCGTCAGGGTGCTCTCGCCGGCCGGCACGCTCAGCGCGTACCGCCCGTCGGCTCCGGTGGTGACGGTGCGGCTGCCGTCGGCCACCGTCGCGCCCGCGACCGGGTCGCCGGCACCGGCGTCGGTCACCACGCCGCTGATCCGGCCGACCGGTCCGCGGGGTGCGTCCCGCACCGCGGCGTACGCGTCGAGGCGGCCCTCGCCGAAGACGTTGTTGTCGGCCGGGGTGCCGCCGCACGCGGTGGCGTCCACGTCTCGGGCGGTGCGGTCCAGCAGCTCCTCGGTGGCGGCGATGTCCCCGCGCAGGCTCGGTGCGGCGGCCCAGACCAGCGCCACCGTGCCGGCCACGTGCGGAGCGGCCATCGAGGTGCCGCTGGCCGAGGCGTACCCGCCGTTGCGGACGCTGGAGCGGACGTTGCTGCCGGGTGCCGCGATGTTCGGCTTGATCAGGTCGGTGCCGGAGCCGCGACCGGAGAAGCTGGCGATGGCGTTGTTCACGTCGTAGGCCCCGACGGCGTACGCGTTCGCGTTGTCGCCGGGGGAGCCGGCGCTGCCACAGGCCGGGCCGTCGTTGCCGGCGGAGAAGACCGGGAACATGCCGGCGGCCCGCCAGGCGGCGATGGTCTGCTGGTACCAGGGGTCGCCGCCGTCACCGCCCCAGGAGTTGTTCACGATGTCGGGGCGCAGGTCCGGCCGGGGGTTCTGGCCGTTGACGTCGGTCGGCGCCAGCACCCACTGGCCGGCGGCGAGCAGCGAGGCGTCCGAGCAGGTCCGCGCCTCGCAGCCCTTGGCCGCGATCCACTTCGCGCCGGGTGCCACCCCGATCTGGTTCCCGGCACCGTCGTCGCCGACCATCGTGCCCATGGTGTGCGTGCCATGGTCGTTGTTGTCGCAGGGGGCGGTGCCGCCGCACACGCCGGCCGGGTCGAACCAGTTGTACGCGTGGTCGAAGCCACCGCCGACGTTGCCCCGGTAGGAGGCGACCAGCGCCGGGTGGTCGTACTGCACGCCGCTGTCGATGTTGGCCACCACGATGCCCTCACCGCGGTCGCCGAACTCGTCCCACACCCGGGGTGCGTCGATGTTGGCCAGTCCCCACTCGACGGCGGCGGTACGCGCCCGGGTGGCCTCGACCGAGGTGGGCAGCAGCAGGGGATAGCTGCGAGTCGGCGCGATCCGGGCCACCTCGGGCCGGCGGGCGATCTCGTCGAGCAGCGCCTGGTCGCCCTCGACCCGTACCGCGTTGGCGATCCAGTACGCGGTGTGCGGTGCCTTCCGCTCGTCGAGCACCGCCCGCAGGTCGCGCTGGGTACGGGTGGCGGTGCTGGTCAGCAGGCGATGCACCGTACGGGCCCGGTCGTCGGTGTCGCGTACCCGGCCGGCCTCGGCCAGCGGTGCGGTCTCCCGCAGGTAGACCAGGAACGTGGTGGTTCCGGCGGCGGCCAGCCGGTCGAGCAGTACCGGGTCGACGGCGGCCCGGTGCGGGGCGGGCTGTGGAGCCGGTGCGGCGAACGCGGGCTGGGCGGTGACACCCAGCATCGCGACGGTCAGTAACGCCACCGCGCGTCGGCGTGCGGACCGTACCGATGGTCGTGTGAACAAGTTTCCTCCCCACGTCGTCGGTCCCGATCGATTCGGGGCCGGGCATCCGCGTGTCAGGCCGTGACACGCGGAGCGGTCGGACGATGTGGGTGGCTGATGGCGGTGCCCGCCCGCTGAGAGTCATGCTCTTGCGCCGACGATCGGTGATCAATGGACTGCGTCGGTCAGTACTCGGTCAGTGACGAGGCGCAATCCTGACGGTTAGGCTGAGTTGCCGATCCCATCGGCGAATGTCGTTGTCGATGGATGGGAAGTCGCAGGTCAGCACGGGCTCTCGGGGAGGCAACGTGTCGGATGGTGAGATACCGATTCTGGTCTGCGTCAGCTCCGACGCCACCGTTCGGCAGCGGGTGATGCAGCGGCTCGACGGGGTGGGACCGGTGGTGATCTGCGCCGACCTCGCCCAACTGCGGGCGATGTTCCCCGCGCCGCCCGCGGAGCCCGGCGACACCGGTGCGACTCCGGCGGACCGGCCGGGCGGATGGGACGACCTCGTGGTCGACCGGGCCGGGCACTGGGTCACCTGGCGGGGCGTACCGCTGGGGCTGACCCGTACCGAGCGCGAGTTGCTCGCCCGGTTGGCCAGCTCGCCGATCACGCTGTGGAGTTACGAGCGGCTCTTCGCCGCCGTCTGGGGCGGCGCCTACCTCGGCGACACGGCGATCCTGCACTCGGCGGTCAAGCGGCTCCGGCGCAAGCTCCGCACCCTGCCCGACGGGCCGCAGGTGCAGACCGTCCGGGGTGTCGGCTACCGGCTGACCGCGCCGCCCGAGGCCCCCGACGCCCGCCGTCCGGCCGGTGGCGGCGACCAGCAAGCCTGACGCCGGGCGGGGGCGGTGGGTGGGTGTCCCGCGCGTGACACCATGGCCCGGTGAGCAGTGCAGTCCAACCGGGGTACGCCCCGCCCGCCGGTCCCCAGCCACCCGACGCCGGCTCCGGCTGGCCGCGTTGGCTGGTCGCGCTGACCGTGGCCTGGGCGGTGCTGCTCGCCGGCCTGACCTGGTACTCGGCGCGCAACGACCCGCCGACCGTCCGCGAGCAACGCACCCTGGCCCAGGCGGTGCCGGTGGTCGACGCGGCGATCGGCGAGCTGGTCGCCGCGGCCGCCGGTGCGGTGCCCGCGCTGGCGCCACCCGAGATCGAACGGGGCTGCCGGATCACGCCCTTCGCCACCGGGGCGACGCTGCGCCGTCAGGTCGACCTGGCGGTCGCCGGTGGCGAGGAACGGGCGCTGCTCGAACAGGTCTCCGACGGGTTGCCGGCCGCCTGGCGGGCCGGCGTCCGGGTCACCTCCGACGGCCCCCGGCTGCGTGCCGACGCGGGCGAGTTCGTCACCGTGCAGGGGCGCCAGGTCGGTGACGGCCGGATCCGGCTGACCGCCGAGACGGGCTGCCGGCCGGTCGACGGGGAACCGGCCGCCCCGGCGCCGGGTGCCGCGGGCGCCGAAGCCCGGGCGCTGGCCGAGGCGCTGCGGGCGTTGGGCGCACCGACCGTCGAGCCGACGGAGCTGGTGACCGCGACCTGCCCGGGCGGCGGGGTGAGCCGTACGGTCCGGTCCGCCGACGTGGTGCCGGCCGGATCGCCGACGGCCGCGCTCGCGCCGCTGGCCGGCGGCACACCGGTGGTGGAGACCCCCGAGACGTACGCCTATCGACGCGACGGCGTGGCGGTGCTGGCCGAGCTGGGCCCGGACGGGGTGACGCTCGCCGCGACCACCGGTTGCCCGGGCTGACCTACCGCGGTTCCACCTCGTCCGCCGGGGTGCGGCTGCGGCCCAGCGCGTCCACCCGGCCCCACCGGCCGGGGATGTCCAGCAGCTCCACCCGGCCCATCCCGGACGGCACGTACGGATCGATGATCAGGTGCTCGCCCTGTGGCTCGAGCCCCAGCAACACCCGCAGCAGCAGTAGCGGGGTGCCCGCCGACCAGGCCTGCGGGCTGCACGCGGTCGGGTACTGCACCGGGTACTCGGTGAGTTCCCGCTCGTACCCGGCGAACGCCTCCGGCAGCCGGCCCTCGAAGTAGCGGGACGCGGCCAGCATCGACTCGCAGATCTGCCCGGCCTCCTGCCGGAAGCCGTACTTCCACAACCCCCACGCGATGATCGAGTTGTCGAACGGCCAGACCGTGCCGACGTGATAGCCGATCGGGTTGTACCGGCCCTGGTCGTCGGCGAGGGTGCGGACCCCCCAGCCGGAGTAGAGCCGGGGCCCCAGCAGATGTTCGGCGACCCGCCGGGCCCGCGACTCGTCCACGATGCCGCTCCAGAGCAGGTGCCCCAGGTTGGAGCTGAGCGCGTCCACGGGGGTGCCGTCGGCGTCCAGGGCCAGCGCGTAGTACTCCTTGTCCGGCAGCCAGAAGTCCCGGTTGAACCGCTCCTTCAGCTCGGCGGCCTCCCGTTCCAGCCGGTCGGCGTACGCCGGGTCGTTCCAGTACAGCCGGGCCAACCGGGCGCCGCGCAGCTTCGCGTCGTACGCGTAGCCCTGCAGTTCGCAGGTGGCCCGGGGGAAGGTCGGCAGTCGGCCGTCGGAGTAGGAGATGGCGTCCCAGGAGTCCTTCCAGCACTGGTTCTCCAGACCGTTGCGTGGGTTGCGGGTCTGGTACCAGACGTACCCGGTGCCGAGCAGGTCGCCGTAGGTGTCGATCCAGGTCAGCGCCGACCGGGCGGCGAACTCCAACTGCTTGACGAGTGCGACGTCGCCGGTCCACCGCTCGTACTCGTCGAGCAGGACCACGAACAGGGCGGTGGAGTCGGCCGAGCCGTAGTAGGGCGAGTGCGGCTGTTCCTCGAAGCCGGCGGCCTCGCCGTAGCGCAGCTCGTGCAGGATCTTCCCGGGCTCCTCGTCGCGGAAGTCGTCCAACCGCACACCCTGTAGGCCGGCCAGGACCGTCAACGTCGGCGGGATCAGTTCCGGCAGGAACGGCAGCACCTGCAACGAGGTGATGATGCTGTCCCGGCCGAACAGCGTCATGAACCAGGGCAGCCCGGCGGCGAGCAGCCGGACGCCGAGCGAGATCGACTCGTACCGCAGCGCGGCCAGGTCGTCCAGGCTGCGCCGGTACGCCCCGGCCAACGGTTGGCAGTCGCAGCCGAGCTTCGGTGCCTTCGCGACGAACTCCGCGTGCTCCGCCTCGATCGCCGCCATCGTCCGGGTGCCGGTGAGTGGCAGCTGGGCGCGGGCGTCCTCCCCGCGGGCGCCGTAGATGACGGTGGAGATGCTCAGCCGGGTGGTCCACTCGCCGTGCGGGCTGACCTCGATCTGGAAGGTCATGCCCCGCTTGTCGACCGTGGCGGCGGCGCTGCTGCGCACCACCGTCTCCCGGTGGAACGCCTGGCGGCGGTACGTCATCCGCAGCGTGTTCTCCTCGACCTTGGCGGTGTGCTGGCCCTGCTTGCGCTGGACGTCCTTGATCTCGAACAGGTCGGCGAAGTCGGCGGCCATCTCGATCCGGACGGTGCAGCTCAGCTCCTGCCCGGAGTGGTTGAGCACGGTCAGTTCCTCGTCGAAGCCGCCGCCGATGCCCCGGCTGCGGATCACCGAGACCTTGGTGTCGAGGAAGTGGGTGGGTTCGCCCGGCACCAGGAAGTAGCGGGTCCGGTAGGACTCGGAGTCGTCGAGGGAGAGGGCGTGCAGCCGTTCGCCGTCGAGCAGCAACAACCAGGTGGAGAGGAAGCGGGTGTCGAAGGTGAAGAGGCCGGTGGGGAAGTCCATGGACGGCTCGATGTCCCCGTGGCGATCGCTGACCAGGAAGGTGTTGCCGTCGAGGATGCTGATCAGTTCCTTCACCGCACGCGCCTGACGTGCTCGCGGGCCACCTCGCGCGGATCCCGGGTGCCCGGCGGTGGCGGGAAGAAGCGGCGGAAGGCGAGGAACAGCAGCACGTTCCCGGTGAACGTGCTCTCGTTGCGGAACAGGGCGGCCATCGCCTGGCTCCGGCCGGTCACCAACCTGTCGAAGAGGTCGACGCCGCAGTACCAGACGGCGTCGGCACCCTCGGAGCCCTGGCCGATCTCGATCTCGCCCGGCCGGATCCGGGCCAGCCAGTGGGTGGTGCTGTGACCGTCGGAGATGTCGATCCGCAGCGTCCCGGCGACGGGGCCGTGCAGGATCTCCGGTGCGCGCGCCGGCAAGGAAGCAAAGAACTGCTCGGTCGCCTCGGTCACATCCGAATCGTAGGCATAGGTCCGACTTGTCGGGCGAGTTCCGCCGCCTTGCCGGTCCCTGTTCGGTGACTCAGGTAACGCACTCAGTAGACGAGCGCCTGGGCACCCTCGGCCATCGTCTCCTCCACGAAGACCGCCGCACCAGCGATCCGTACGCCCGGGATCACGTCGTCGGAACCGATGTCGCGGCGGGCCGCGCACTGGGTGCAGGCCGTCACCGTGCCGGTGGTGAGGATCACGTGCAGCAGCTCGGCCAGCGGCGCCGAGTGCGGCAGCTCGAAGTCCTGAGCCCGCCCGGGCAGGGCGAACCAGGTCGACTCACCGGTCAACCAGAGCGAGACGTGCACGCCAGCGGCGGCTGCCGTGGCCGCCACGGTGAACGCCTGGGCGCAGCGCTCGGGCGCGTCGGCTCCGGCGGTGGCCTTGACGACGAGAGTGCGGGCCATGCCGTCCAGCATAGGATGAACCGGATGGTCACCGAGATCGGGTTCGTCAGCCTGCTGGTCGCCGGCCTGGGCGCGCTCGCCGGTGGCCTGATCTACCTGGCGGTCCGCATATCGAGAGGTAAACATCAACGTGACTGAGCCGGTGTCGGACGACAACAACCCGCTGGCACCGCCGCCGTGGTTGAACGCGCCCCCGGTCGACCCGTACCCGTTCGAGGAGAGCCACGACCTGCGGGTGGGGCCGAAGCTGCATGCCGCCCTGGACGGCCTGTTGCCGTACGTCGGGGTGTGGCGGGGACGCGGCCGGGGTGGCTTCCCCACCATCGAGGACTTCGACTTCGCGCAGGAGATCCGGATCAGCCACGACGGCCGGCCGTTCCTGCACTACGAGTCGCGGGCGTGGCTCCTCGACGAGCAGAGCCGTCCGGTGCGCCCGGCCGGCCGGGAGGTCGGCTGGTGGCGGCCGGTGTTCGACGGTGACCGGGTCACCGACGAGCTGGAGGCGCTGCTGACCGTCCCGACCGGGGTGATGGAGCTGCACATCGGTCGGCGCAAGGGCACCCAGATCGAGTTCGTCAGCGACGCCGTGGTGCGGACCGCCACCGCCAAGGAGGTCACCGCCGGGCACCGCCTCTTCGGCATCGTCGAAGGTGCCCTGCTGTACGCGCAGGACATGGCCGCGGTGGGCCAGCCGCTCTCTCCGCACCTGTCCGCCCGGCTGATCCGGGTCGGCGGCTGATCCGGACGCGCGGTTGATCCGGACGCGGGGCTGATCGTCAGGGCAGTGGAAAGCCGAGCAGTTCCCGCAGTCCCGGCGTACGCGGGCTGCGGGGCAGCTGCTCGCCGTCGATGGTGCGCACCTCCACCAGGCCGCGTACCGACGAGGTGAGCCAGACCCCGTCGGCGTTCCGGAGTTCGGCGGGGGTGGTCATGCGCTCGGCGGCCCGACAGCCCGCCGTGGCGGCGTTGGCGAGCAGCCAGGCCACGGTGGTGCCGGGCAGGATGCCGGTGCGGCGGGCCGGCACCGTGCAGAGCGTGTCACCGGTCAGCCAGACCACGTTGGCGGTCGGCCCCTCCAATGCGTACCCGTCGGAGGAGACCCAGAGCACGTCGTCCACCCCGGCGCGGGTGGCCCAGCGGCGGGCCGCCGTGCTCGCCCCGTACGACGTCGACTTGATGCCCGCCGGGAGCCAGCCCAGTTCGGGGCGGGCGTCGGCGGGCACCCCCAGCGAGAGGGTGGCCACCCGGACGCCGTCGCGGCGGGCCTGCCGGGCGGTGGGCGGTACCGGCGCGAGGGTGGCGTAGACGGTGGGTGGGCCGCCGCCCTCGGGGCCTCGGGTGCAGACCAGCCGGAGCGCGCCCTCCACCTCGGGTGGCCAGCCGGCGGCGACGGTGTCCAGCAGTTCGACCAGGGCCGCGTCGCCGGGCAGGGTCAGCTCCACGGCCGCCGCACCGACCCGCAGCCGGGCCAGGTGCGCCTCGCGCAGCCACGGCCGCCCACCACGCAGGTGCATCGTCTCGAACAGCCCGTCGCCGCGGAGCACGCCGAGGTCGTCGCCGCGGAGCACCGGCTCGCCGAGCGGTAGCAGGCCCCGACCCAGCACGCCGATCCGGGTGGCTTCCATGGCTGTCGACGATAGCGGGTCACCCGTGGGCCGAGAGCCGCCGAGATGGCCGAACTATGATCGGAGGGTGTCCGAGTCATCCCTTGCGGAACTGCTCCGCTCCCGTGGGCTGCGGCTGACGGCGCAGCGTCAGCTGATCTTGCAGGCGGTGCTGGACCTCGGGCACGCCACCCCGGAGCAGGTGCACACGGCGGTCCGCGAGGTCGCCGCCGGGGTCAACATCACCACCATCTACCGCACGCTGGAGCTGCTGGAACGGCTCGGCCTGGTCACCCACACCCACCTGTCGCACGGGTCGCCGACCTATCACGCCGCCGGTGCGGACCAGCACGTCCACCTCGTCTGCCGGGACTGCGGCGCGATTGACGAGATGGATCCCGAGCTGCTGCGCCCACTGGCCGACCAGTTGGCCAGCGAGCGGGGTTTCCGGGTGGACATCGGCCACGTCTCCTTCTTCGGTCAGTGCGCACGTTGCGGGAACGGGGAGCAGGGATGATCGACGTCGCGGGCGCGGTGGCCGTGGAGAGCATCGACGAGGCCAGCCGCGACCAGCCGGAGCCGGCCCACGCGGCGGCCGGGGTACGGGGGGTGGCCGCGCACTACGGCGACCCGATGCGGGAACAGCGCCTGCTGGACACCGAGGTCGGTCTGGTGGACCGCTCCCACCGGGGCGTGGTGGCGGTGCCGGGTGCGGAACGGATCTCCTGGCTGCACACCCTGACCACCCAGCACCTGTCCGGGCTGGGCCCGTGGCAGGGCAGCGAGCTGCTGGTGCTCTCGCCGAACGGCCACGTCGAACAGCACGCCATGGTCACCGAGGACGGCGACACCACCTGGCTGGACACCGAGCCGGGCGCCACCGAGGGCCTGTTGGGCTACCTGGAGAAGATGCGGTTCTTCAGCCAGGTCGAGCCGCGCGACGCCACCGCCGACTGGGCGGTGCTGTCGCTGGTCGGACCGAAGGCGCCCGCGGCGGTCGCCGCGCTCGACGTACCCCCGCTGGCCGAACCGGACGTCACCGGCGTGCCCGGTGCCAAGTTCCGCTCCGGTGAGCTGCCCCCGCACCCGACCACCCGCTACGACGTCAAACCGTTGCCGACCGGCGGTTGGGCCCGACGCGGCCCGCTGGGGGTGGACCTGCTGGTACCCCGGGCGGAGCTGGACCAGGTGGTGGCCCGGCTGCGCGAGCGCGGCGTGCCGCCGGCCGGGCTCTGGGCGTACGAGGCGGTGCGGGTGGCCGCCCGGCGAGCCCGGGTGGGGGTGGACACCGACCACCGCACGATCCCCGCCGAGGTGGACCTGATCGCCCCGGCCGTGCACCTGGACAAGGGCTGCTACCGAGGTCAGGAGACGGTCGCCCGGGTGCACAACCTGGGCCGGCCGCCACGCCGGCTGGTGCTGCTGCACCTGGACGGGGTGACCACCGACCAGTTGCCAGCCGCCGGCACCCCGATCACCCTCGACGGCCGCACGGTCGGGTTCGTCGGCACCGCGGTGCTGCACCACGAACTGGGGCAGATCGCGCTCGCCGTGGTCAAGCGTTCGGTGCCCGACGACGCCACCCTCCGGGTCGCCGACAGCACCGCCGCCATCGACGCGTAAGGAAGGGCACCTCTCAACGCCTGCGGTAGAGGACGGGCACCCTCTTGACATTCCTGCTCCGAGCAGGCGCTCTAGGATCGCCGGCATGACAACAGGGACGTTGATCACGGTTGCCCCCACCGGCGCGGAGTCGGCCAAGACCGAGGTGCCGGCGCTGCCGGTCACCCTTGACGAGCTGCTGCTCACCGCCAAGGAGTGCGAGGCGCTCGGCGCCTCCGTCATCCATGTCCACATCCGCGACGTCGCCGCCCGGCCCACCCTCGACCAGGGGCGGCTGCGGGAGACGGTGGCGGCGCTGCGGGAGAGCACCGACCTGATCGTGCAGCTCTCCACCGGTGGCGCGGTCACCGACCCGGAGGCCGACCGGCTGGCCGTGCTCGACGCGCAGCCGGACATGGCCTCGTGCACGATGGGCACGGTCAACTTCGGCGACGACGTCTTCCTCAACCGCTGGGAGTTCATCGTCGACCTGCACTCCCGGATGCAGGACCGCGGCATCGTGCCGGAGTACGAGATCTTCGACCTCGGTCACCTCACCGCCCTGCAACGGCTGCTCGGCCGGTACGGCCTGCCGCACGGCGGCCACGTGCACGTGGACTTCGTGATGGGTGTGCCCGGCGGGATGCCCGGCACCGCGGCGACCCTCGTCGCGGCCCAGCAGATGCTCCGTGACCTGCCGACGGGCACCACCTTCTCGGCCACCGGCATCGGCCGGAGCACCATCCCGGTGCTGCTGGCCTCGTTGTCGACGGGCGGTCACCTGCGGGTCGGGATGGAGGACACGGTGACGTACGCCAAGGGCCGGCCGGTGGAGTCGAACATGCAGCTGGTCGCTCGGGCGGTCGGCTTCGCGCAGCTCGCCCAGCGTCCACCGCTGAATCCCGCCGAGGCCCGCGAGCTGCTCGGCCTGTAAGGGCGCGGCGGGAGACAGCTCCGTACACCCGGAGGTGGAGTCCCTGCTCACCCCGGCAGCCGTCCCGCCGGTCGCGTCGGTACCGTCCACCCGTGAGAAAGACGTACGAGGGCGGCGTGCCGCTCGCCGAGGTGGTCCGGTCCGGCTTCGTCGAGGGCGTGCACCGCGGGTCGGTGGTGGTGCTCGACGCCGCGGGCGCGGTGGTGGCCGCCGCCGGTGACGTGAGTTCGCCGGTCTTCCCCCGCTCGTCGAACAAGCCGATGCAGGCGATCGGGATGGTCCGGGCCGGGCTGCCGTTGGCCGATCCCGCCGACCTGGCCCTGGTGTCGGCCAGCCACGCCGGGGAGGAGTTCCATCTGGCCCGGGTCGCGCGGCTGCTCGCCGACGGCGGATTCACCGAGGAGGACCTGCGCTGCCCGCCGGAACTGCCGGTCGGCGAGCAGGCCCGGGTGACGGTGCTGCGGGCCGGCGGCGGACCCACCCGGATCCAGATGAACTGTTCCGGCAAGCACGCCGGGATGCTGCTGACCTGCCGGTCCGCCGGGTGGTCCACGGACGGGTACTGGCGGCCGGAGCATCCGTTGCAGCAGCGCCTACACGAGACGGTCGAGGAGTTCGCCGGTGAGCCGGCGGCGGCGGTCGGAGTCGACGGTTGCGGCGCCCCGGTGCTTGCGGTGTCGTTGACGGCGCTGGCCGGGGCGTACCTGCGGCTGGTGCGGGCCGACCTCGGTACGGTGCCGAGGACGGTGGCCGACGCGATGCGGGCGTACCCGGAGATCGTCGGCGGGACCGAGGCCGACGACACCCGGCTGATGCGCGGCGTACCGGAACTGCTGGCGAAGGTGGGCGCGGAGGGCGTGATCGCCACCGCGCTGCCCGATGGCGGCGCGGTGGCCCTGAAGATCGACGACGGCGCCGGCCGAGCCCGGCTGCCGGTGCTGGTCTCCGCCCTGCGCCGGCTCGGGGTCGACGCGCCGGTGCTGGCGGAGTTCGCGGAGGTGCCGCTCTTCGGCGGCGGCCTGCCCGTCGGCGCGGTACGTCCGCTCTGGTGAACCCGGCCGCCGGACCTGCCAGGGGTCGGACCTCGCCGTCGGGTCCGCTGAATCCGGGCGGGTCCGGGCGGTTGTGGGGATCGGTCAGGGCAGGAAGTCGAGCAGGGCCGCGTTCACCGGTGCGGGGCGTTCCAGCGGCAGCAGGTGCGCGGCGTCCGGCACGTCGGGCAGCCGGACGGCCCGGGGCGCCTCGGCGGCGATCCGGTCGGCCAACTGCCGGATGTCGGGTACGTCCGCCGCGCCCGCGCCGACCAGCACCGGCATGCTCAGCTCGCCGAGCCGGCCGACGGCCGGCGGGTCCAGTTCGGCGACGTCCACCGCGCTGAGCGCCAACTCGGCGGCGAGGGCGCGCTCGTCCATGGCGGTGGCGAAGGCGATCAGGCCCGGGTCGACCTGCTCCGGGGTGCGCTCCGGGCCAACCACCCAGAACCGCACCTCACCGGCGGCGGTGGCGGCGAAGTCCTCCGGCTCGACGTCTCCGACCAGGATCTCCCACAGGTCGTTGGTCTGCTCGGACCACTCGTGACCGGACACCGCGGTGCCGAGCAGGGCCAGTGCGCTCACCCGGTCCGGGTGGGCCAGCGCCGTGTCGATCGCCACCGCTCCGCCGAACGAGCAGCCGACCAGGGCGGCCCGGGGCAGGTCGAGGGCGTCGAGCAGGGCGGCCACGTCGTCGTGGTGGGCGAAGCCGGTGGGCGGCAACTCGGACTCGCCGTAGCCGCGCAGATCCAGGGCGATCACCCGGTGTCGGGTGGCCAGCGCGTCGATCTGCTCCCGCCACATCCGGCGGTCGGCGATGCCGGCATGCAACAGGACGATCGGCGATCCGTGGCCCATCTCGTCGTACGCCAGCAGTGCCCCGTTTACTTCGATCTTGGTCACCGCAGGACCGTACGGCCGGGCGTGAGTGGCGCGCAACCGGGCAGGTGAGACCCTGCTAACTCTGGCTAGCACTTTGCTTGCAGCTGCTAGCAAGTCGAGCTAGCGTGGAGTCATGGCCACTCCCAAAGACCTTCCCGACGTCGGCGGGTTCATTCGTGACCTGCGGCGGAACGCGAAGATCTCCCTGCGGCAGCTCGCCGACCAGGCAGGGGTGAGCAACCCCTACCTCAGCCAGATCGAGCGGGGATTGCGTCGGCCCAGTGCCGAGGTGCTCCAGCAGCTCGCCAGCGCGCTGCGGGTCTCCACCCCGGCGATGTACCTGCGGGCCGGGCTGCTCGACGACAAGGAGGGCCAGGGGGTGCTGGCCGCCATCGCGGTCGACACCGACCTGACGATGGCCCAGAAGCAGTCCCTCACCCAGATCTACGAGACGTTCCGCCGGGAGAACGCCCGGCTCGCCGAGGCGACCGCCGCCGCCGAGGCCGCGAGCGACAGCGCGGCAACCAGGTCCGGCACCGAGGCCGGCGGTGACGTCAGCGCACCCGAGACCACCGGCGCCGTCAGCACGCCCGGGACCGCGCCGGACGTGGCCAACCTGGCCGCCACCGGGCCCACCACCCCGGAGGGCACCCCGACCGAGGCCGTCCTCGAGTCGGTCGCCGTGACCGAGGCGGGTGCGGCCCCGGCGCCGACCCGCACCCCAGCCAAGAAGACCGCCCGCAAGGTGGTCCGCAAGGCCGCCACCGTGGCCGAAGAGGAGAACCGATGACCCAGCCGAAGACCAACCGCATCCCCGCTCCGATCTACGCCGCCGCCGGTGCCGGTGAGCTGGCCCTGGAGCAGCTGCGCAAACTGCCCACCGTGGTCGGTGAGCTGCGCGACCGGGTCGTCAACGACGGCGGCCGGGTCGTCAACGAACTCGGCGGCAAGGCCGTCGTCACCGGCTTCGAGCTGCGCCAGAAGGCCAACGACACGCTGCGCCACGCCAACCTCACGGCCGAGTCGCTGCGGCGCAACGCCGACCTCGACAGGGTGCGCGAGGCTGCCGACCTCGACAAGCTTCGTGCCGCGGCGGACCTCGACAAGCTGCGCGAGGCCGCCGACCTCGACAAGCTTCGTGCCGCCGCCGACCTGGATCGGCTGCGGGGCCTGGCGCTGCGCAACGCCGCCGTGGTCGTCGCCGGTGCCCAGGCCGCGCAGGAGCGGGCGCTGGCCGCGTACGGCAAGTTGGTCACCCGGGGTGAGCGGCTGGTCGGCGCCGGTGTGCTGGAGGCCGCCGACACGGTGAACGCCGACATCGCGGCCACCGAGGCCACCGTGGCGCCGAGCGGCACCGAGGCGACCGTGACGCCGAGCGAGGCCACTGTGGCGCCTGCTGGCGAGCGGGCCGAGGTGCCGAGCCCGGCGGAGGTGGCCGAGATCGCGGAGGCCAAGCCGGCTGCGGCCAAGGCCGCGAAGAAGGCCACCCGCGCCAAGGCGACCACCCGGCAGCCGGCGACCAAGCGGACCGACAGCCCGTCGACGAAGCTGCCCCGGGCCACCAAGCGCAGCCGTCCGGCCGCCGAGTGACCCACCGTCGGCGACCCCGGTCACCGTCCTGTCGGACGGAACCGGGGTTGCCGACATAAGCTTGCCGTCATGGCAAACGCCGCGCCGATCTTCGTCTTCGATGTCCGCTTCGTGATCGACCTGATCCTGTTCGTCTTCGCCCTGATCGTGCAGGGGGTCGCCCTCGTGCACGCCATCACGCAGCGCTCCGACGCCTTCCCCGCCATCGGCACGCTGCCGAAGGGTGGCTGGATCGCCATCCTCGGGGTCACCCTGCTGTTGACCCTGCTCACCCAGAGCACGCTCAGCATCTTCGGACTGATCGGTATCGCGGCGGCGCTGATCTATCTGCTCGACGTCCGGGTCGGCCTACGCGACCTGGGCGACAGCAGAGGATCGTGGTGAGGGCCTTCCGCTGGCCACCACCACCGGACGGCGGACCCCGGACCTGGGGCCCCGGCCCGGGCGGTCCGCGCAGCGGCCGACCCCCGCTGCCCGAACCGGAGACCGAACTCGTCGCCACCCCGCACGGGGTACGGCTGGAGCGGCTGGTCACCGGCACCGGTGACCCGGTCACCGTGTTCGCGCACGGGCTGGGCAACGGCATCGCCACCACCCGCCCCTTCGGCAGCGGCGTCGACGGGCGGAAGGTCTTCTTCCAGTTCCGCGGCCACGGCCGATCGGCGGCGCCCGACGGCCGGTGGAGCTATCTGGACCTGGCCCGGGACCTGCGGGCGGTGGCCGACCTCAGCGGTGCGACCCGGGCCTTCGGCGCCAGCCTCGGCGCCGGTGCGCTGTGCCGGCTGCTCGTCGAGAGCCCGGAGCGGTTCGAACGGCTCGTCTTCTTCCTGCCCGCCGCCCTCGACCAGCCCCGGGGGCCGGTCGCCCAGGCTCGGCTGACCGAGCTGCTGACGGCGGTGGAGAGCGGGGACGCGGCGGCGGTGGCCGAGGTGGTCTCGGTCGAGCTGCCGCCGGCCGTACGCAACACCCCGGCCGGCTGGGCGTACCTGCGCCAGCGCCTCGACCACCTGCTGCGCGACGGCCTCGCCGCCGGGCTGGCCGACCTGCCCGGACAGGCGCCGGTGCCGGACGCCGGTCGGCTCGCGGCGGTGACCGCGCCGGCCCTGGTGATCGCCTGTGAGGGCGACGACCTGCATCCGGTGTCGGTCGCCGAGCAGCTCGCCGCCGCGTTGCCCGGGGCGACCCTGCACCGGTACGCCCGCCCCGGTGTGCTCTGGACGGAACGCGCCGACCTGCGCGGACGGATCTCCGAGTTCCTCAACGGCTGACCGCCGAAACCTGACCTCGGTTGTCAGGTATTGCTGGCAGCGTGGCTGCCATGACGAAACCGCTGACAGGGAAGGTGGCGCTGGTCGCCGGGGCCACCCGGGGCGCCGGCCGGCAGATCGCCGTGCAACTCGGCGCCGCGGGCGCCACCGTGTACGCGACCGGCCGCAGCAGCCGAGCCAGTCGCTCCGAGCTGGACCGGCCGGAGACCATCGAGGAGACCGCCGAGCTGGTCACCGCCGCCGGTGGTACCGGCATCGCGGTCCGGGTCGACCACCTGGTCCCCGACGAGGTGCGTGCGCTGGTCGCCCGGATCGACGCCGAACAGGGGCAACTCGACGTGTTGGTCAACGACGTGTGGGGCGCCGATCCGTTGATCACCTGGGAGAAGCCGGTCTGGGAACAGCCGCTGGACGCCGGCTTCCGGACGTTGCGGCTGGCGGTCGACACCCATGTGATCACCAGTCACTTCGCGTTGCCGCTGCTGATCCGTCGGCCGGGCGGCCTGGTGGTCGAGATCGGTGACGGCACGAAGGTGTACAACGAGGACAACTACCGGCTGTCGGTCTTCTACGACCTGGCCAAGACGTCGGTCAACCGGCTCGCCTTCAGCTGGGCACACGAGCTGAAGCCGTACGCCGGCACCGCCGTCGCGCTCACCCCCGGCTGGCTGCGTTCGGAGGCGATGCTGGAGCACTTCGGGGTCACCGAGGCCAACTGGCGCGACGGGGCCGCCAAGGATCCGCACTTCCTCATCTCGGAGACCCCGGCGTTCGTCGGCCGGGCGGTCGCCGCGCTCGCCGCCGACCCCGACCGGTCCCGCTGGAGTGGTCGCTCGGTCTCCGCCGGTGAGTTGGCGAAGGTGTACGGCTTCACCGACCTCGACGGCAGCCGGCCGGACGCCTTCCGGTACCTCGCGGAGGTGGTCGACGCCGGCCGGCCCGCCGACGTCACCGGCTACCGCTGACCCTCCCGGTCGGGTGGGCCGTCCACTCCGGCCGGGACGGCACCCGCCGGGCGCCCGCGGTAGAGCGCGGCGGTGCGGGACGCGGCGTCGGCCAGCCGGACCCGCAGGTCGGGCGGGTCGAGCACCTCCACCTCCGGGCCCAGCCCGAGTAGCTGGCTGTACGCCACGTCGACGGACTCGACGGGCAGCCGGGTCGTCACCCAGCCCTGCCCGTCGGGTTCGCCGGCCGCGGCGACCGCCTCGGCGTACCCGAACGGGATGTCGGCGTGGTGTCGCAGCCGACGCAGGCCGACGGGGCTCAGCCGGAGCCGCACCTCGGCCCGCAGCATGCCGCGCAGGAACGACTCGGCCTGCGCCTGCCAGTACGCGGCGAGGTCGAAGTCGGGCTCCCGGTCGAAGCTCTCGTCGTGCGGCTCGACCCCGACGACCCGGTCCACCCGGTAGGTGCGCAGCTCGTCGTCGACCCGGCCGACGAGGTACCAGATCCCGCTCTTCAACACCAGGCCGTACGGGCTGACCCGGCGGCTGACCTCGTCGTCGCGGCGGCGGTACCGCAGCGTCACCACCCGGTCCCGCCAGACCGCCCCGGCCAGCTCGGCCAGCCACGGCGGTGGCCTGCGCTGCGCGTACCAGCCCGGCACGTCCAGGTGGAACCGCTGTCCGGTGCGGGTGGGCGCGTCGCGCAGGCCCGGCGGCAACGCCGCGAGCAGCTTGAGTTCCGCCGCCGCCACCGCGTCGGCGAGTCCCATGTCCCCGGCCGGGCCGGGCAGCCCGGCGAGGAAGAGCGCCTCCGCATCGTCCCGGGTCATCCCGGTCAGCCGGGTCCGGTAGCCGCCGAGCAGCCGGTAGCCGCCGGCCCGGCCCCGGTCGGCGTAGACCGGCACCCCGGCGGCGGAGAGCGCCACGACGTCCCGGTAGACGGTCCGCTCGGAGACCTCCAGTTCCCGGGCCAGCTCCGCCGCGGTCATCACCTCCCGCGCCTGCAACAACAGCAGCATCGAGATCAACCGGGACGCCCGCACCTCACCGCCCGCCGGGGGTGAGCAGGCCCCGGTCGTACGCGGCGGCCACGGCCGCGGCCCGGTCGTTGACGCCGAGCTTGGCGTACACGTGCAGCAGGTGGGTCTTGACCGTGGCCTCGCTGATGAAGAGCCGGGCGGCCGCCTCCCGGTTCGACGAACCGCGGGCCACCAGGGTGAGCACCTCCAGTTCACGCTGGCTGAGCGGTTCCTCGGCCGGCTGGTGTGGTGCCCGCAGCCGACCCATCAGCCGGCCGGCCACGGCGGGGGAGAGTACCGACTCGCCCCGGGCGGCGGCGCGTACCGCCCGGACCAGTTCCTCGCGGGGCGCGTCCTTGAGCAGGTAGCCGGTGGCGCCGGCCTCGATCGCCGGCAGCACGTCCGCATCGGTGTCGTACGTGGTCAGCACCAGCACCTTCGCCGGGCTGCCCGAGCCGACCAGCCGGCCGATCGCGGTGACCCCGTCCATCCCCGGCATCCGCAGGTCCATCAGCACCACGTCGGGGCTGGTGTTGGCGACCAGCACCAGCGCCTCGGCGCCGTCCGCCGCCGCGCCGACCACCTCGAACCCGGGGTCGCCGGTGAACATGCCGCGCAGCCCGTCCCGGACCACCGGATGGTCGTCGACGATCAGCAGGCGCACCGGCGGGGTCAACCGGCACCTCCGGGCAGCGCCGGCACCGAGGCCGAGATCGCGGTGCCGGCGCCCGGTTCGGACTCCACGTCCAGGCGACCGCCGACCCGGTCGACCCGCTGCCGCATGGCGGTCAGCCCGTAGCCGCCGTCGGGTTCCCGCGACGGTGGCCCGTTGACCGCGTCGAAGCCCGTACCGTCGTCGCGGACGTCGAGGGTGACCTCGTCCGACATGTACGACAGGGTAAGCCCGACCCGGGTCGCCGCCGCGTGTCGGGCCACGTTGGCCAGCGCCTCCTGGGCGGCCCGGAGCAGGGTCACCTCGATCTCCGGATGCAGCGGGCGGGGCGTACCGGTGGTGCTGACCTCGGCCCGTACCCCGTGCACGGCCGACCAGCGACCGCCCAGCTCGGCGAGCGCGTCGGGCAGCCGGGCGGTCTCCAACGGTTCCGGGCGGACGGCGCGCACCGAGCGGCGGGCCTCGGTGAGGCTCTCCCGGGCCAGGGCCAGCGCGTTGTCCACGTGCCGGTGCCAGTCGGCGGACCGGTCCCGGGCCTGCTCGGCCGCCTCCAGTTGGGTGATGATGCCGGTCAGCCCCTGGGCCAGGGTGTCGTGGATCTCCCGGGCCATCCGCTGCCGCTCGTCCAGCACGCCCGCCTCCCGGGCCTGGGTGACGAGTTGCGCGTGCAGCCCCTCGTTCTCCCGGGCGGCCTCGGTGAGCCGGTGGTTGGCGGCGGCGAGTTCTGCCACCAACCGCTTGCGCTTCGTGTCCTCCCGCTCGGCGACGATGCTGAACCAGACCACCGCACCGGCGACGATCATGTTGAACAGCACCAGCACCAGCCAGAGCTGCCAGTCGGACCTGGCGGCGGAGGTGCCCCCGCCCTGCGCGGTGGCGACCAGCACGGCGGTGACGGCCACCCCGGCGATCCGCCACCGCCAGGACAGCACCGGGAAGGCGTGCAGGTAGCCGATCCAGGCGAAGTAGCCGTACCACGGGCTGGCGACCACCAGCACCGCGCCGAACGCGAGCAGTCCGGCGTAGTAGACCGCCATCCGGGGACGACGGCTCTGCCAGCCGGGATGCAGGGTGATGAACCAGGCGACCCAGCCGCCGGCCGCCGCGACGAGGAGCAGGGTGACCGGCAGCGGAAGGCCACGGGGCGCCGGTGTGACGAGGGTCAGCAGGGTGCCCACGGCCAGCCCGCCGTACGGCAGTACCCGGTAGAGCGCCGCCTCCCGGGCCTTCCAGGTGGACAGTGGATCTTCGCCCTCGCGGTCGCAGCTCATCGGATCCCCGCCTACTCCCAGCGGAACAGTTTCGCCGCACCGGCCCCGGCGGTCACCGCGACCACCGCCATTATCCCCAGGTGTAGCGGCTGCGGTGCGGTGCCGGTCCAGGCGTCCAGCAGGGCCTGCACCCCCGGCGGCGTGTACCCGCCGACGGTGGCCAGGAAGTCGGGCAGCAGGAACCTCGGCAGGTACGCCCCACCGAAGAACATGACCACCATGAACACCGGGATGGCCAGCGACTGGGCGGCCTTGGCCGTCGGGGCGACCGCCGCCACCAGCAGTCCCACCGCGAGCAGCGCCACCGTGCCGAGGAGCAGGGCCGCGCCGAACCCGAGCGGGTGTTGCGGCAGCGGTACGCCGAACGCCACCCGAGCCACCACGGCGAGCAGCACCGCGCTGGCCAGGATGCCGGCCAGGGCCAGGACAAGTTGCGCGACCAGCAGGGCCAGCGGGCTGGCCGGGGTGGTGGCCAGCCGGCGCAGGATGCCGCGTTCCCGGTAGGTGGCCAGCACGGTGGGTAGCGCGTTCACGCCGATCATCGCCAGCGTGACGACCAACAGGGACGGGGTGAAGTAGGCGACGAAGGACCGGCCGCCGAAGTCCGGGCTCGGTTCGCGCAGTGCCGGGATCGACCCGAGCACCACCAGGATCAGGGTGGGCAGGGCCACGGTGAGCACCAGTGTCGAGCGGTCGCGCAGGTAGAGCTTCGCCTCAGTCTTGAGGATCTGGCCGAAGGCGTACATGGTGGTTCTCCTCAGTCGGCCAGCCGGTGCCCGGTCAGCTCGACGAACGCGTCGTCGAGCGTGCCCTGCTCCAGTCGTAGGTCGGCGGCGATGATCTGGTTGCGGGCGAGGACCGAGGTGACCGCGTGCAGCACGTCCCCGGTGCCGGTCACCACGACCTGGGTGCCGCTGCGACTCACCCCGGTCACCTGCGGCAGGTCGCCGAGCAGCCGATCGTCCAACGGTGCCGACGGCCGGAACCGGATCCGCTGCTCCGGCGCCACGGCCGCGACCAGCCCGGCCGGACTGTCCAGGGCCACCACCCGCCCCCTGTCGATCACGGCGAGCCGGTCGCAGAGCCGCTCGGCCTCCTCCATGAAGTGGGTGACCAGCAGGATGGTCACCCCGCGCTCCCGGACCCGCTCGACCAACCCCCAGGTGTCCCGGCGGGCCTGCGGGTCCAGCCCGGTGGTCAACTCGTCCAGGATGGCGATCCTCGGATTGCCGACCAGCGCCAGCGCGATGGAGAGCCGCTGCTTCTGGCCGCCGGAGAGCTTGTCGTACGGGGTCTTCCGCTTCTCGCCGAGCCCCAGCTCCTCGATCAGCTGGGCCGGGTCGGCCGGATCGCGGTAGAACGACGCGTACAACTCCAGCGCCTCGGCGACCCGGAGCCGGTCCGGCAACTGGCTCTCCTGAAGTTGCACCCCGACCGACTGGCGGAGGCGGGCGGCGTCCCGGCGAGGGTCCAGCCCGAGGACCGACACCTCGCCCCCGTCGGGGACGCGCAGCCCGGCGACGATCTCCACCGTGGTGGTCTTGCCGGCGCCGTTCGGGCCGAGCACCCCGAAGATCTCGCCGGCCGCGACGTCGAACGACACGTCGTCCACCGCCACCGTCCGGCCGTACCGCTTGTGCAGGTTGGTCACCTCGATGACCGGCATGCCGTCGCCTTTCGCCGTCGCGTTCTCGGGTACCCCGCCAGCGTCGCGGCGCCGGGCCGACGGCGAATCGACCGGCTGTTGGTGATCTTCATCGGCTGCGGTTGACCCCAGGGATCCGTCAACCGGTTGATCCGGCCCGGGCCGCACCGGTTCCGGCCGCACCGGGTTCCGGCCGTATCGGGACACCGCACCGCACCGCACCGCACCGCGCCACGGTCGCCGACGGTCGCGGGCGCCGCACTAGGCTCGGCGGTGTGAACGTTTCCGGGATCCCCGGCACCGCCACGAGTGCCGCACGGCGGTTCGCCGGTGGTGCCGCGTTGCTGCTGCGCGGCATCGGTCTGTACGTACGCAATCCCGGCCTGATGCTGCTCGGCGTGGTGCCGGCGCTGATCTCCGGCGGGATCTTTCTCGCCGCGTACGCCACCCTGGTCTTCTTCGTCGGTGACCTGGCCGCCGCGGTGACACCCTTCGCCGACGACTGGCCGGCGACCACCCGCGGCGCGGTCCGGGTGATCGCCGCGCTGGCCTTCCTCGGCCTCGGCGGCCTGCTCACCGTGCTCACCTTCACGGCCGTCACCCTGGTCGTCGGCGACCCCTTCTACGAGAAGATCTCCGAGCGGGTGGAGCAGCGGTACGGCGGCGCGCCCGACGCGGTCGAGGTGCCGTTCTGGCCCTCGCTACGCCGCAGCGTCGTCGACTCGGTCCGCCTGGTGGCCCTGGCGGTGCTGGTCGGCATTCCGCTCTTCGCGGCCGGCTTCATCCCGATCGTCGGGCAGACCGTCGTGCCGGTGATCGGTGCGGCCGTCGGCGGCTGGCTGCTCGCCGTGGAGCTGGTCGGCGCGCCGTTCTACCGTCGGGGCAAGGGATTGCGGGACCGCCGGGCCGTGTTGAAGGCCGATCGGCCCACCGCGCTCGGCTTCGGCGTGGCCGTCTTCGTCTGCTTCCTGATCCCGCTCGGTGCCGTCCTGCTGATGCCGGCGGCGGTGGCCGGTGCCGCGCTGCTGGCCCGCCGCTCCCTCGGCCAACCCATCACGGCGGCGTGACATGGACATCACCCTGGTCGAGGGGGACATCACCGCGGCGCGGGTGGACGTGGTGGTGAACGCCGCGAACTCGTCGCTGCTGGGCGGCGGGGGAGTCGACGGCGCGATCCACCGCCGGGGCGGCCCGGCCATCCTCGCCGAATGCCGGGCGCTGCGGGCGTCCCGGTACGGCCGGGGTCTGCCGACCGGGCAGGCGGTGGCGACTACCGCCGGTGACCTGCCGGCCCGCTGGGTGGTGCACACCGTCGGCCCGGTCTGGTCGGCCACCGAGGACCGTGCACCGCTGCTGCGCGACTGCTACGCCAACAGCCTGGCCGTCGCCGACGAACTGGGTGCCGCCACCGTCGCCTTCCCGCTGATCTCCGCCGGGATCTACGGCTGGCCGGTCGACGATGCCGTCCGGCAGGCGCTGGCCGTGCTGCGCGCCGCCACCCCGGCGACCGTCACCGAGGCTCGGCTGGTGCTGTTCGGCGCCGACACGTACGCCACCGCCGAGCGCGTCCACGCCACCGGCTGACGCCCCGGGCGGGCGTCAGCGGGCTGCTGTGCGCAACTCTCGGACGCAGGACCACTGGGTCGCGACCTGTCGGTAGCCGAGCCGGGTGTTGACCGCCAGCATCGGCGCGTTCGCCGCATCGTTCCCGGTGTACGCGGTGGTGACGCCGTCCTCCGCCGCGCGATGCAGCGCAGCCAGCTTGACCAGCCGGGCCAGCCCGCGTCCCCGGTGCTGCGGCACGGTGCCGGTGTAGTCGGACCACATCCGCGTACCGTCCCGCTTCACCAGGCTGATCGCGACCAGCTCACCGTCGACCTCGGCGCCGGTGCTGGCGGCCCGGTCCAGGCCGACGTTGTCCCAGGTGGTGGCGAGCCAGTCGGCGTAGCCGATCGCGCCGGACACGACGTCGCCCGGCTCGTCGGCACTGGCCAGTACGTCCACCCGGTGCACGTGGCGCGGGTCGACGCCCGCCAGCGGGACCAGCCGCACACCGTCGGGAGGCGTCGGCAGCGGTGGCAGCGTGCGCAGGTCCAGGGCCGAGTAGTGCTCCCGGCGGCTCGGGGCGAAGCCGTGCCGACGGGCGAACGGCAGCGCCTCGGGCAGCGCACGCCCGTGCAGCCGGGTCAGGTCGAGCGGGGCGAGGTGCGTCAGCGCCTCGGCCAGCAGCGCGCCGCCGATCCCGCGTCGCCGCTGGTCGGGATGTACGTGCAGCAGCGACACCTCGCCGACCGCCTCGGCGGTGTGCTCGTTGCGGGACGCGCACACCCAGCCCACGATCTGCCCGTCGACCTCGGCGACGAAGCCGGTCCAGTGCAGACCCGGCGGCGGTGTGGCGATCAACTGCCGGGTGGACGCGACGCCCCGCAGCAGGAACGGGAAGACGAGTCGCCGCAGCGCCACCACCGCCGGGGCATCGTCGGGGCGGGCCTGGCGCAGGAGGAACTGTGGTTCAGGCATCCGGCGGAGGCTAGCCGGTCCACCGCCGGCTCCGCCTCTGGTTATCGCGGAAGGTGGGGAGAGTTGTTGTCGTCCCAGCGACAACAACTCTCCCCACCTCACCCGGCGGCCTTGCCAAATCGGCGGCCCGCAGGGAAGCGGGCCTCCGGTGGCGCGTCGCTGGGGCGTGGTGGCGGGGAAAGAGGCACGGGCCCGGGTGAGGCGGGCGATGGCGGTCGCACGGCGACCGCTGAGAGGCGGCGGGCCGGGCATCAGAGACGAGCCGGATCCCTGGCCGCCCCGGGGGCGGCGTGCGCGTACCCCAGCTCAGCCCTGCCAGCCGGCGGCCTTCAGGGCCGCGCGGAGCTGGGTTGCCACCTCGGCCGGGCGGTGTCGGACGTCGAACGCGGTGAAGCGGAGGATGCGGTCGCCCTCGATCCAGATCTTGTTCTGTCGGTGCAGGTCAGCGGCCCAGTGCCGGGCTTCCATGTGGTGCCCGCCGTCGACCTCCACATGCAGCCGCCAGCGCGGCCAGTAGGCATCCAGGTAACGCACCCGCCCGTCGGTGTCCCGCCGCCGATGTTGTCCCTGCGGCGGCGGCAGCCCGTGGCGACGGCACAACCGGACCAGGTCGATCTCGGAGAGCGCCTCCGCGCCGCCCGCGATGTCGTGCAGCGTCTCCCGGATCAGGGCGCCCCGGCGGGCCTGGGGCATCCTGTCCAACACCGCCCCGATCTCCGCCGGGGTCGTCCGCCGCTGTTGGCAGCCGGCCGCGAGGATCAGTTGCGCCTCGTCGTCGGTACGCACCCACTGCGCCGCGTCCACCAGGGATCGTGCCATCGACGTACGGTCGGGGCGGCCCCGCTGGCGGTCGGTGTCGGGCAGGTGCCGAGCCCGGCGTACCCGGACCGCGGGCAGGCCGAGTGGTAGCCGGCGCAGCAGGTCGGCGCGCTGCCGATCGTGCGGGATCAGCACGTCGACGGTGTCGTAACGATAGGTGCCGCGCAGCCCGCCCGCTGTCGCCGCCGCCAGCCCGGCGAGGAGCGCGCCCTCCCCGGCCGCGAGCACCGCCACCCACCATGCCTGTGTCCGGGAGTACGGCCCGCCGGGCGGTTCGGCCCGGAGGATGCCCCGGCACACCCGGCTCCATCGCGCGGTGGCCAGCAGGTGGCGTACCCGCGACGGGCTCAGTTCGGCGGTGGCCTGCGCCCAGGTGACGATCGCCGCCTGCTCGAACAGCAACCACTGCGACGGGTCGGCGTCATCTCGGGGCATCCGCATGAATCGATTGAACCGTGCGGTGGGTGGATCTGTTGTCGTCCCAACGACAACAGATCCACCCACCCTCGGGTGCTGGACAGGCACCCTCAGGCGGACTCGCGGATGATCAGCTCGGTGGGCAGGATCAGCGCTGGCTCGACGTCCTCCCCGGCGGCCAGCCGCAGCAGCAGGCGGGTGCCCTGCCGGCCCAGCTCGACTATCGGCTGCCGCACGGTGGTCAGCGGCGGGTCGGTGTACGCGGCGGTCTCGATGTCGTCGAAGCCGATCACCGCGACGTCCGCCGGCACCCGCCGTCCCGCCTCGCGGAGCGTACGCAGGGCGGCGTGCGCCATCAGGTCCGACGCGGCGAAGACGGCGTCCAGGTCGGGATGGGCGGCGAGCAGTTCACGCATCGCCGCCGCGCCGGACTCCCGGGTGAAGTCGCCGATCGCCACCAACTCCGGCAGCCCGGCGGCGGCCACCGTCTCCCGGTAGCCGGCCAACCGCTCGATCCCGGCGACCATGTCCTGTGGTCCGGCGATGGTGGCGATCCGGCGGCGCCCGCCGTCGATCAGGTGCCGGACCGCCCGGGTGACCCCGCCGACCTGGTCGACGTCGACGTACGGCACGTCCGCGCCGTCGAGCGGTCGGCCGCTGCACACCACCGGGATGCCCAACGCGGCCAGCTTGGCGGGCAGCGGGTCGGCGCCGTGCAGCGAGGCGAAGAGCACCCCGTCGACGTGGCGGCCGGTGGTGTACCGCTCGACCCGCTCGTGCCCGGCCGGCGAGCCGGCCAGCATCAGCACCAGCTGCTTGTCGGCGGCCTCCAGTTCCTGTGCGGCGCCCCGGATGATGCCGGGGAAGACCTGGTCGTCGGAGAAGACCCGGGTGGCCTCCTCCGGCATCACCAGGGCGATCGAGTCGGTCCGTTGGGTGACCAGGGTGCGCGCGGCCAGGTTCGGCACGTACCCCAGCTCGGCCACCGCCTCGCGGACCGCCGCCCGGATCGGCTCGGCGACCGTGGTCGAACCGTTCACCACCCGGGAGACGGTGGCCCGGGACACCCCGGCCCGTCGCGCCACCGCTTCCAGTGTGGGCCGTTGCGCCCCCGTCATCGGCACTACCACCACCTCGTCACAGCCCGTTCCGGGAGATCACCTCCTGGTACCACCGGGCGCTGGACTTCGGTGTACGCCGCTGGGTGAGGTAGTCGACGTGCACGATTCCGAATCGCTTCCGGTACCCCTCGGCCCACTCGAAGTTGTCCAGCAATGACCATACGAGATAGCCGCGCAGGTCGACGCCCCGGGCGATGGCCTCGTGTGCCGCACGCAGGTGACCGTCGAGGTAGGCGATCCGGTCGTCGTCCTGGGTCGGGCTGGTCGCGTCCGGGGTGCCCTTGTCCGGGAACGCCGCCCCGTTCTCGGTGATCAACAACGGCACCGGCGGGTAGTCGTTGGCGATCCGCTCCAGCAACCGGGTCAGCCCGGCCGGTTCGATCATCCAACCCATGTCGGTCAGCGGACCCACCGGTGGCAGGAACTCCACCGCTCCCGCCGTGCCCGGGTACGCGCCGCCGCCACCGGCGCCGTCCGGTCGCCCGGCGACGTAGGTCGGCGCGTAGTAGTTGATCCCGAGCAGGTCGATCGGCGCCGCGATGATCTTCTCGTCGCCGTCCTGCACGAACGCCGGCTCGACCAGCCGGGCGACGTGCTCGCGGACGTCGTCGGGGTAGCCGCCGACCAGCAGCGGATCCAGGAAGATCCGGTTGTGCAGGCCGTCGACCAGGCGTACCGCGGCGGCGTCCGCCGCGCTGTCCGTGTCGGCGGGGCGTACGTCGGCGGGGTTGAGGGTGATGCCGACCCGCCCGGCTCCGCCGGCCCGTAGCGCCTGCGTGGCCAGGCCGTGCGCGAGCAGCAGATGGTGTACGGCACTGAAGGCGGCGCCCGGATCCTGCACCCCCGGGGCGTGCACCCCGTTGCCGTAACCCAGGTACGCCGAGCACCACGGCTCGTTGAGCGTGGTCCAGGTGCCGACCCGGTCACCGAGACGGGCGTACACCGCGGCGGCGTAGGTGGCGAAGTGTTCGGCGGTCTCCCGGGCGGTCCAACCGCCCCGGTCCTGCAACGTCTGCGGCAGGTCCCAGTGGTACAGGGTGACGATCGGGTCGATCCCACGGCCCAGCAGCGCGTCCGTCAACCGGTCGTAGAAGTCCAGGCCACGCGGGTTGACCGGGCCGCTGCCGTCGGGCTGGATGCGGGGCCAGGACACCGAGAAGCGGTACGCCTGCAGCCCCAGCTCCGCCATCATCGCCACGTCCTCGGCGTAGCGGTGGTAGTGGTCGCAGGCGACGTCGCCGGTGTGCCCGGCGTGCACCTTGCCCGGGGTGCGGCTGAAGTTGTCCCAGATCGACTCGCCGCGTCCGTCGTCGCGGGCCGCCCCCTCGATCTGGTAAGCGGCCGTAGCGGCCCCCCAGAGGAAGTTCTCCGGAAACCGTAAACGCTCGCTCATGCCGGCACCCCGATGATTCGCTCGCTCATGACTTGACCGCACCTTCCATGATTCCGCCGATGATCTGCCGTCCGAACAGTACGAACACCAGCAACAGCGGCAGCGTGGCGATGGCCGTACCGGTGAACACCTGGGACATGTCCTGGTAGTAGCCGTCGGACAGGGCCCGCAGGGAGAGCTGCACGGTGGGATTCTCCGGGTCGTTGAGGACCGCGTACGGCCACAGGAAGTCGTTCCACGTGGTCATGAAGGTGAGCAGGCCGAGTACCCCGGCGGCCGGCCGCAGCGCGGGTAGCACCACGTTCCAGTAGATCCGCGCGGTGCCGCAGCCGTCCATCCGGGCCGCCTCGATCAGCTCGGTGCTCACCGCCTGGCGGGCGTACTGCCGCATCATGAACACGCCGAAGCCGGTGACCAGCGCGGGCATGATCACCGCCGGCAGCCGGTCGTTGAGGTTCAGCTTCGTCATCAGCATGTACAGCGGGATGATGCCGAGCTGGGTGGGGATCATCATCGTGGCGATGATGAGCATCAGCAGCGCGTTGCTGCCCCGGAAACGCAGCTTGGCGAAGGCGAAGCCGGCCAGCGAGGAGAAGAACACCACCGAGACGGTGACCGTGACCGCCACGATCGCCGAGTTGATCAGGCCGGTCAGGAAGTACGCGTCGGTGTTGGCGAAGAGTCGGGCGATGTTGGCGCCGAGGTTGCCGCCGGGCGTCATCGGCGGCGGCAGTTGCCCCATCACGTCGCTGGACCGGCTGGCCACCACGAACATCCAGTAGATCGGGAAGAGCGACAGCGCTCCGGCGACGATCAGCGCGCCGTACGTCAGCGGGCTGGCCCGCCACAGCTTGCTCATCGCGCCACCTCGCTTCGCTCGGCGCCGCGCCGAGGCACCACCGCACTGAGCCGGATGATTCGCTCGCCACGCTCGCTCATCGGGAGCCTCCCTTCCGCCTGGCCTCTGGTGGCCGGGCGCTGGCGCCGAGCCGGCGGATGATCAGTACGTTGATCGCCGCGACGATGGCGATCAGGGCGAAGAGCAGCCAGGCCACCGCCGAGCCGTAGCCGAAGTTGTAGTAGGGCGCGAAGGCGTTCTCGAACATGTACATGGTCATCGTCTGTGACTCGCGCAGCGGTCCGCCCCGGATCGGGTTGGTGCCGGAGTGGAACAGCCGGGGCTCGGTGAACAGTTGCAGCCCGCCGATGGTGGAGATGATGACGCAGAAGATGATCGTCGGCTTGAGCAGCGGCACGGTGACCGACCAGAACTGCCGGGCCCGGTTCGCGCCGTCGATGGCCGCCGCCTCGTACAGGTCGCGCGGGATGGCCTGCATGGCGGCCAGGAAGATCAGGGCGTTGTAGCCGGTCCACCGCCAGTCGACCATCGTCGAGATGGCCACCCAGGAGGCGAAGCGGTTGGCCTTCCACTCGATCCCGTCCATACCGACCAGGTCGAGCAGCCAGTTGATCATGCCGAACTCTCGGCCGAACAGCACCCCGAACACGATCGCCACGGCGGCGGTGGAGGTGACGTTCGGCACCAGCACCGCCATCCGCCAGCCGGTCCGCATCCGCAGCTGCCGGTTCAGCAGGTTCGCCAGCCAGAGCGCCAGGAGCAGCTGCGGCACCGTACTGAGCACGAAGATGCCGAGGGTGTTGACCACCGAGTGCCAGAAGTCGCTGTCGGCCAGCAGCTGGGTGTAGTTGGCCGCGCCGATGAAGTCGGGATCGCTGCCGAGCAGGTCCCAGTCGTGCAGTGAGACCCAGAAGGTGTACGCCAGCGGCCAGGCCCCAAAGATCGCGAAGATGACGAAGAACGGGGCGATGTAGAGGTAGGGCGAGTACTTCGCGTCGATCCGGCTGAGCCGGCCGACCCGGGACGGGCGGGACCGGCCCGGTGTCGGCGTGACCGGCGGTCGCGCGTCGAGCTGCAACGCCATGACCCGTTGACTCCTTTCCACGCCCCCGCCCCGCGCCGATCCAGGCCGCTCCGCGCAGTCGTGCTGCGCGGACGGCGGTGTCTGGATCGGCGGCGGGGATGGAGGCCGTCGGGCCGGTTACTTGGCGGCGGCCTTCTTGGCGTTGTTCACGGCGTCCTGCCAGCCCTGGTCCGGGTTGCGCTGGCCCAGCTCGACGGTGCGTACGGCATTCTCGACCTCGGTGCGGACCGCCTGGTTCTTCGGGCCCATGTAGACCGGCTTCAGGGTCTTCGCGCCCTCGCCGAAGATCTTCCCGACCGGGGCGTCCGAGAAGTACGCGTTGCTGGCCTCGGCGATCGCCGGATCCTCCAGCGCCTGCGGCGAAGACGGCAGCGGGCCCTTGGTCTTGAAGGCGCCGATCTGGCCCTGCGGGCTGGTCAGGAACTTGGCCAGCTTGATCGCCTCCTCCTGGTGCTTGCTCTGCGCCGGTACGGCCAGGTGCGAGCCGCCCCAGTTGCCGCCGTCGCCGGGCACCCGGGCGATGTCCCACTTGCCCTTGGCCTCCGGCCCGGCGTAGCCCTCGATCACCCCGGTCATCCAGGCCGGGCAGGCGATGGTGGCGAACTTGGCCTGCTTGAAGGCCGAGACCCACTCCTCCGACCAGGAGCCGTACTTGCCGGAGAGGCCGGCGTTGATGATCTTCATGGTGGTGTCCCAGGCCTGCTTGACCGCCGGGTTGCTGTCCACCACGAGGTTCTCGCTGGTGTCGTAGTAGTGGTAGCCCTGCGCGTTGCCGGCGGTCTGCAACACGATGGTGTTGAACGTGTTGGTGGCCGCGTCCAGGAACGAGGCCCCGGTGTTCGCCGCCTTGAACCGCTCACCGACCGTGATGTAGTCATCCCAGGTCGGCCAGAGCTTGGAGACCTCCTCGCGGTCGGTGGGCAGCCCGGCCTTGGCGAACAGGTCGCTGCGGTAGCAGATCGCCATGCCGCCGACGTCGGTGCCGAGCCCGATCAGCTTCTGGCCGTCGGCGGTCAGCCCCTGGTTCCACTTCCACTCCAGGAAGTTGCCCTTGAGCTCGGCGGCGCCGTGGTCGAGCAGGTTCACGAAGTTGTCCGGGTTGGCCTTGTACTCGACCATCAGGCCCTCTTCGATGGCGACGACGTCACCGGCGCCCTTGCCCGCGGCGAGCCACTGGGTCAGCCGTGGCGAGTACTCGTCGAGATTGCCGCCGGTACCCCGTTCGACGATCTTCACGCCGGGGTTGGCGTCCATGTACTCCTGGTAGAGCTGCTCGTAGCCGAACTGTCCGAAGACGTCGACGGTGAGCGTTATCTTGCCGTCCTCGGCTCCGGTGTCGCTGCCGCAGCCGCTGACGAGCAACGCGCCCGCGGCGGCCAGGGCGACCGCGGCGAGGCGGTGGCGCGGGAAAGTGGCCATGATCTGGCGAACCCCTCTCAGGTGGGGTGGTGGTGGGATGGGTCTGAGAGCGCTCTCACGTAGCCTGCGGTCCGCTCCGGACCGATGTCAAGAGAGCGCTCTCTCGGCTCAGGTCACAGATCGGCCACGGCCCACCCGCCGGCGCTCGCCTGCCGGTGCCGGGTCCGGGCGCCGGGTCCGGGCGCCGCTACGGCGAAACGGCGGTTACCGAGTCGCTCGGTAACCGCCGTTCCGGCGGGGTGGGTGTTGATCAGCGCGCCCCGGCGCTCAGCCGGTGCGTACCCCGTCGAGCAGCGTGGCGTCACCGGAGACGGTCAGGGTCTCGAAGCTGACCCGGCCCCAGAGTGCCAGCAGCAGGTCGCTGGCCGTGCCGCTGACGTGCACCCGGGCGTGATGGTCGTCGTGGTCGAGGATGGTGCCGGTGTCCAGCAGGGCCACCCCCTCCCCGCGCAGCCGCAGGTACCAGTCCTGTGCGGCATCGGTCGCGCTGAGCCGGACCACCCCGCGCCACGGGCCGCCCGCCTTCCGCCGGCCGGCCGGCAGCCAGGTGTCGAGTACCTCGCTCACCCCGTCGGCCGCGAGCTTGGCCTCGATCGGTTCACCGGCGGCGATGGCGAGCTGGGCGTCCCAGCGGTGCACCGCCGTCTCGTGGGCCATCCGGCGGGGCCAGAAGCCCGCCTTCTTCGGCTGCGGGGCCCAGTTCCAGGCCGACGCCTCCGGGTCCAGCCCCTCGAAGAGCGCCATCAGCTCGTCGTACGCCCGCTGCCACTGCTGCGCGGCAGTGCGCCCCGGCGTGGGCTCGGGCCGCTGTGCCCGGGGCTGCTCGGGCGCGGTGCTCGCGCCCGTCCCGGCGACGGAGCCCACCCACTGGTAGATCCCGGCCAGGTGCAGGGCCAGGTCGGCCACCGTCCAGCCGGGGCAGGACAGCACGGGTGTCTCGGGCGGGGCCTCGGCCACCGCGGCGGCGAATGCCGGGCCCTCCGCCCGGAGCGCGCCGATCCAGAAGTCCTTGGTGCCGTGCATTCTGCTCATCGCCATCCTCCCGGGGGTGACCCGGCCACCAGTGGGTGCCGCGGCTGCCCTCCAGCCTAGGGTGAAAGGCGTGTCTGACGTCTACGCCCAGCCGACAGCGGCCACCGAACCCGCCACCAAGGACGATCTGGCGCAATACACCACATTACGCCTGGGTGGCCCGGCCGGGAAGATCGTCACCGCGACCACCGCCGAGGAGATCGTCTCCCGGGTGCGCGAGGCGCCGGAGCCGGTTCTGCTGCTCGCCGGCGGCAGCAACGTGGTGATCGGCGACGGTGGTTTCCCGGGCACCGTGGTCCTGGTCCGCTCCCGGGGGCTGCGGGTGCTCGCCGAGGACGAGCAGACCGTGACGATCCGCGTCGAGGCCGGCGAACCGTGGGACGACCTGGTGGCCGCCACCGTGCAGCGGGGATGGTCCGGGTTGGAGTGCCTCTCCGGCATCCCCGGCTCGACCGGGGCCACCCCGATCCAGAACGTCGGCGCGTACGGCCAGGAGGTCGCCGAGACCATCGTCGGCGTGCGGGCGTACGACCGCAGCACCGCGACCACCGGTCACCTGGCCGCCGTGGACTGCGGCTTCGCCTACCGGGGCAGCATCTTCAAGTACAGCGAGCGTTGGGTGGTGCTCTCGGTCGACTTCCGGCTGGCCCGCTCGCCGCTCTCCGGCCCGGTGCGGTACGCGGAACTCGCCCGGGCGCTCGGCGTCGAGGTCGGTGACCGGGTGCCGCTGACCCAGGCCCGGAGCACCGTGCTGGGGCTGCGCGCCGGCAAGGGCATGGTGCTCGACCCGGCCGACCCGGACACCCGCTCGGTCGGCTCGTTCTTCACCAACCCGGTGCTCGACGGGGCCGCGTACGAGGTGCTGCGGCAGCGGGCCGTCGACATCGGGGAGCCGCCGGCCTGGCCGGGCGCGGGGGACCAGGTCAAGGTGAGTGCCGCCTGGTTGATCGACAAGGCCGGCTTCGGCAAGGGCTACCCCGGCCCCCAGGGCGTCGCCATCTCCAGCAAGCACACCCTGGCGCTGACCAATCCCACCGGCGCGGCGAGCGCCGAGGCGCTGCTCACCCTCGCCCGCGAGATCCGGGACGGCGTGCAGGCCCGCTTCGCCGTCACCCTGCACCCCGAACCCGTCCTGGTCAACTGCGCCCTCTGACAGTGATCAGGTGGGAGCGGGTCCCCCGGCCGGTCTGACTCACCCTCTGACAGTCCCGCACCCCGCGGCACCTGCTCGGCCCTTCCTGCCCTCCGGATCAGGGGGCGACGGCGGGCCAGGGCAGGGTGACTTCGCCCAGCCGCCAGCGGCGGGGGCGGTGCAGGACGGGCCAGCCCTGGGCGCGTACCGCCGCGACGGTGTGCAGCCAGCGTTGCCGGGGCCCGAAGGGGGCATAGCCGGCGGCGGCCCGCCAGGCGTCGTCCAGCGCCCGGATCAGGTCGTGGACGACTTCGCCGGGGACGTTGCGGTGGATGAGCGCCTTGGGTAGCCGCTCCGCCAGCTGGGCCGGACTGTCCATGGTGGAGAGCCGGGCGGCCAGGGTCAGGGTACGCGGGCCGTCGGCATCCACCAGTACCCAACCGGCGAGCCGGCCCAGCTCGTCGCAGGTGCCCTCGACCAGCAGGCCACCCGGCGCCAGCCGCGCGGTGACGGTGGCCCAGGCGTCGGCGACCTCGCTCTCGTCGTACTGGCGGAGCACGTTGAACGCGCGGACCAGGGCCGGCCGGAGCCCGGCCAGTTCGAACCCGCCCCGGGCGAAGGCCAACCCGGGCGGGTCGGCGGCCGGCTGGGCGGCGGCGACGCGGACCGGGTCGATCTCCAATCCGACCACCCGTATGTCGGCGCGGACCCCCGCCGCGAGCCGGGCCCGCAGTTCCACCGCGGTGACCGGGGTCGCGCCGTAGCCGAGGTCGACCACCAGCGGGTCCGGCGCGGCCCGCAGCACCTCGCCGCAGGTCTCGACGATCCAGTTGTCCACCCGGCGGAGCCGGTTGGGATTGGTGGTGCCCCGGGTGATCACCCCGAGCGGTCGCGGCGCCATCGCCCGGCTCAGCTCGCCCGGTGCACCTTGTGCTGGGCGGCCTGAGCCAGTGGGCGGACCACGAGCCGGTCCACGTTGACGTGTTGCGGGCGGGTGGCGCACCAGGCGATGCAGTCGGCGACATCGTCGGCGAGCAACGGCTCGGCGACCCCGGCGTACACCGCCTCCGCCCGGCCGGCGTCGCCGCCGAAGCGCACCAGGGCGAACTCGTCGGTCTTCACCATGCCCGGGTCGATCTCGATCACCCGGACCGGACGGCCGCACAGCTCCAACCGCAGCGTGCCGGCGACGGCGGTCTGCGCGTGCTTGGCGGCCGTGTAGCCGCCACCGCCCTCGTAGACCGTGAAACCCGCGGTCGACGAGACGACGACGATGGTGCCGGCTCCGGAGGCCGCCAACTCGGGCAGCAGCGCCTGGGTGACCCGCAGGGTGCCGAGCACGTTGACGTCGTACATCCACTGCCAGTCCTCGACCGAGCCGGTCTCCACCGGATCCAGCCCGCGTGCCCCACCGGCGTTGTTGACCAGCAGGGTCACCGGCCCGGGTGCCTGCCGGGCGGCCTGGGCGAGCGCCGCCACCGACTCGTCGGAGGTGACGTCGCAGGCCACCGCCGTGGCCGTACCGCCGTCGGCGGTGATCTGGTCCACCAGCCCGGCCAACCGGTCGGTACGCCGGGCCGCGGCGAGCACGTGGAAGCCCTCGCCGGCAAGCCGGCGGGCGGTGGCGGCGCCGATCCCGCTGGACGCTCCGGTGACGATGGCGACACGACTCATCCGGCCATTCTCGCCCCTGCCCGGGCGGCACCGGAGCCGCCGCCACGATGAGGTCGGTCACGCTGGCGGGCCTGGCCGACGTATTTCCGCACGCCGATCGGGAAGATGACATCCGGCGCGGAGGTTGACGCAGAGGCACGCCGGTCGTGCAGGACGGCATCAACCGTGGCAAAGGGAGCGGACGTGGCGGAATTGCACACCGGTGTCGGTCGTCAGCGAGGTGCGCTGCCGTGGCCCCGGCCCCGGCGGATAGCGACGCTGTCGGTGCACACCTCACCCCTGCACCAGCCCGGCACCGGGGACGCCGGTGGCATGAACGTCTACATCCTGGAGGTCGCCCGGCGGTTGGCCGAGGCGAACGTCGAGGTGGAGATCTTCACCCGGGCCACCTCGGGTGACCTGCCCCCGGTGGTCGAGGTGGTTCCCGGGGTGCACGTCCGGCACGTGATGGCCGGGCCGCTGGAAGGGCTGACCAAGGAGGAACTGCCCGGCCAGCTCTGCGCCTTCACCGCCGGGGTGTTGCGCGCCGAGGCGGCCCGCCCGCCCGGCCACTACGACCTCATCCACTCCCACTACTGGCTCTCCGGGCAGGTCGGCTGGCTGGCCAAGGAGCGCTGGGGGGTGCCGCTGGTGCACTCCGCGCACACCCTGGCCAAGGTGAAGAACGCGCAACTGGCCGCCGGGGACCGGCCGGAGCCCAAGGCCCGGGTGATCGGCGAGGAACAGGTGGTCGCCGAGGCCGACCGGCTGGTCGCGAACACCCGGGTCGAGGCGCGCGACCTGATCGGACGGTACGCCGCCGACCCGAGCCGGGTCGCCGTGGTCGAGCCCGGCGTGGACCTGGACCGCTTCCGTCCGCTGACCGGTGACCGGGAGGCCGCGGTCGCCGCGGCCCGCGTCCGGCTGGGCCTGCCCACCACCGGCCAGCTGGTCGCCTTCGTCGGGCGGATCCAGCCGTTGAAGGCCCCGGACGTGCTGATCCGCGCGATCGCCGCGCTGCGCCGACGGGATCCGGCGTTGGCCCGGGAGGTGGCCGTGGTGATCTGCGGTGGCCCCAGCGGGAGCGGGCTGGACCGGCCCACCGCCCTGATCGAGCTGGCCGCCTCGCTCGGTGTCACCGACCGGGTGCACTTCCTGCCGCCGCGCACCGGTGCCGAACTGCCCCTGCTGTACCAGGCGGCGGACCTGGTGGCGGTGCCGTCGTACAACGAGTCCTTCGGCCTGGTGGCCCTGGAGGCCCAGGCCTGCGGTACGCCGGTGGTGGCCGCCGCCGTCGGTGGTCTGGTGACCGCGGTGCGCGATCAGGTCAGCGGGGTGCTGGTACGCGGCCACGACCCGGGCGACTGGGCGGGCGCGCTGGCCCGTCTGCTGCCCGACCGGGCCCGCCGGGCCGAACTGTCGGTCGGCGCCGCCCAGCATGCCCGTAACTTCTCCTGGCACCGTACGGCCGACCGCCTACTCGCCGTCTACGGTGAGGCGATGACCGCGCACCGGGCCCGACTCACCTCCGAACTCGCCGCCTTCCGCTGAGGGCGCGGGGCGGGGCACGGCCGTCGCGTGCCCGAGCGGTGCTGGTGCCGCCGGCCGTAGAGTGGGCCCGGTGAGTGAGCTGGGTGCGCTGATCGAGTCGGTCTGTGCGGAGCGGGAACTGGTCTGCGAGTCCACCGGCCCGGGGTCGTACGCGGTGACCCTGCCCGGTACGCACAAGCTCAAGACGATCTGCAACCTGATCGTCGGTGAGCACGCGCTGCGGATCGAGGCGTTCGTGATGCGCCAACCGGACGAGCGCCGCGAGGAGCTGTGGGCCTGGCTGTTGCAGCGCAACGCCCGGATGTACGGCGTCTCGTTCTCCATCGACGCCGTCGGTGACGTCTACCTGACGGGTCGGGTCAACCCCGCCGGTGTCGACGCCGACGAGTTGGACCGGCTGCTCGGCGCGGTGTTGAGCTACGCCGACGAGTCGTTCGACACGATGCTGGAGATCGGTTTCGGCAGCTCGATCCGGCGGGAGTGGGAGTGGCGGGTCAAGCGGGGTGAATCCACCGCGAACCTCGCGGCCTTCGCGCACCTCTTCGAACCCTCCGGCCCGGCCGCCGGTGGTGCGGGCGAGCCCTGAGGCAACGGGTTCGCCGAACCGTGGTTCAGAGCGTTCCTGCTGGGTAAGCCGCCCCGCGCGGTGCGGCGTTGGGACCCGCCGCGCGCCGAGACTCCAGTGGCGAGGAGCGTGAGCGTCCATGGCTCAGCGAAACAGCTCGGGTCGCGGCGGGACCGCGACCAGCACCAAGCGGCAGGCCGGCAACCAGACCCCGAACAGTCCGCGGATCTCCGAGTCGGAGATCTCCCGGATGCGGGTGGACGACATCCGGGGCCAACTGCGCCGGCACGGCGTCTCCGGCATCTCCGCACTACGCAAGCCGGAACTGGTGAAGACGCTGGTCCGGACGCTGCGTTCCGGTGGGGCGGCGCGTCGGAGCAGCGGACCCGCCGGCCGGGCCGCCGGCACGAAGGCCGCCGGCACGAAGGCGACGTCGGCGCGGACCGCTCCGGGCCGCGCGAAGGCCGCACCGGCCAAGCGGACCGCACGTAAGGCCACCACCACCACCGCGCGCAAGACCACGGGCACCGCGCGCAGGGCGACGTCGACCGCGAGGACCACCGCGGCCCGCAAGGCCGCCTCGGGCGGCACCAAGGCGGTTCCGGCGCGCGGGGCGGCGAAGGCGGTTCCGGCGCGCGGGGCGGCGAAGGCCGCGCCAGCCCGCGGGGCGGGGAAGGCCGCGCCGGCCCGGGCGGCCGCGAAGGCGGCTCCGGCTCGGGGCGCCGCGAAGGCCGCACCCCGCAGCGGCGCGGTGCGGACCGGCCGGTCGACGGCCCGGTCGTCCCGGTCCTCGCAGGTGATCTCTTCGGTGCAGGATCGGCCGGAGCGCCCCGGGCGGAGCCTGGTGACCACCGATCATGACGTGATCCGGCGGTGGGCCCGGGCACGTGGCGCGAAGCCGGCGACGATCAGCGGTACCGAGCGGGAGGGCCGGGCCGGCATGCTGACGTTCAACATCCCCGGCTACCGGGAGAGCAGCCGGATCCGCGAGATCACCTGGGAGGAGTGGTTCCACACCTTCGACCTGCGGCGGCTGAACCTGATCTACCAGGAGCAGCTGCGTGACGGCCGGCAGAGCAACTTCTTCCGCACCGAGTCACCCGATCGGGAAGACGGCTGAGAGGTTTGTGGGAATCCTCGGCGGGTACCCGCTGTTGGCCAGGGGCGAGGCCCGATATGCGCCGTTCCGGGACCGGACACCGGCGCTGTGACGGGCGAGACAGCCAGCCAGGTTGAATCGGCACCACCAGCCGAACTAGCTTTATTACACCGCGCCACGCTCGGAACCGTTCGGGGGAGCGGCGGATCGATCAGATCTGTGCAACCGGGCGAGGTGTCGGGGGACGGGTGGATCGACACCGTTGGGGGACGGTGGCCCACCTGTTTGGACCGGCGGCGTGAGCGGGCGTCGCTTACGGGGGTGAGCTTCGCCCGCCGCCGCCGGTCGTACGACGCGATGTGCCCGGCACCGGATGGTGCCGGGCACATCGCGTCGCGGCGGGTCCACGCTCAACGTGACGTGGTGAGCGTCGGCTCGGCCGGGTTCGCCGCGGCGGCGCGCAGCGCGGCCACCCGCCGCTCCCGGGCCGGCCCGGCGAGCAGGTGGCCACCGGCGGCCAGCAACCCCAGGACGCCGACGATCAGCCAGTGCCCGTCGCCCCAGCGCTGCAGGCTGAACCCACCGAGCGTGGGCGCCACGAACGACGCCGCCGGGAAGGCCAGGTAGAAGACCGACTGGTAACGGGCCCGCAGGGCCGGTGCCGCCAGGTCCGCGTTGATCTGCGCGTTCGGCGGCGCGGCCAGCATGGAGCCGATCGTCCAGACCACGCAGGCGCCCAGGTAGAACGTCAGATCGTCGGCGAGGGCCAACGCGCCGAAACCGACCGCGAGCAGCGCGGTGGAGACGGCGAGCACGTGCGCCTTACGGTGCCGGTCGATGAGCCGGGGGACGAAGAGCTGCCCCAGTACGATCAGCACCCCGCCGAGGGCCACCACCCCGCCGTACGCCGAGGGCCCCAGCCCGTCGGCACGCATCGCCAGCGGCATGATCGTGGAGGTCTGCATGGTGAGGACGGCCAACACGAAGGTCAAGCCGACGAAGACCAGGAAGTTGCGGTCGGTCAGCGCGGTGTGCAGCCCGGGCCGACGTACGCCGGCAGCCGGCGGTGGCGCGGCCGTTGGTGACCGGCGGGCCAGGGTCTCGGGCACCTTCCATGCGATGAGTACGGCGGTGGCCAGCGTGGCGACCGCGTCCACCAGGAACAGCGCCAGGTAGCTCGCCTCGGCCAGCAGCCCGGCCAGTAGCGAGGCCGCCGCCATGCCCAGGTTGAACGCCCAGAACTGCAGGTTGAACGCGCGGGACCGGCGGTGCTCGGGCACCACGTCGACGATCGCCGCGACGAAGGCCGGGCTCGGCATCGAGTGGGTGACCCCGACCAGCAGCGCGAGCGCCGCGATCACGCCGAGGTGCTGGCTCAGCGCCAGTACGACCATCAGCGCGGCGGTCACCAGGTGCGCCGCCACCAGGGTCGCGCGGCGGCCCCACCGGTCGGCCAGTACCCCGCCGAGCAGTACTCCGGCCGCTCCACCCGCGCCGTAGGCGCCGACGATCACACCGGCCAGCGCCTCGCTGGCGCCCCGCCCGGCGGTCAGGTAGAGCGACAGGAAGAGCATCGCGAACGCCCCGGCCCGATTGACCAGCAGACCCGCCCAGAGGTACCAGAAGGTGGCGGGTAGTCCACCGGCGGTGTCGGCGAACCAGCGGCCCAACGCTCCGGTGGCTGCGCGTTCGCGCTGGTCTGCGGCCCGCACCCCGACCTCCCTGATCTGTTCGGTTACCTAACAGATCTTGCCGGAGGGCGTGGGCGGGGTACCGCGTACCCCCGGGGTCTACCGGGGTGTCGTCGCCACCGGCTCGGCGGCCTGCGGCGCGGCCGGCTGTGGCGCGGTCGACTGGGTCGTCACCACGGGCGTGGCCCCGGCGGTACGCAGTGTCAGGGCGCGTCGTTCCCGGGCCGGGCCGGAGACCAGGTGGCCGACCGCCATCACCGCGCCGATGACCGCGCAACCGAGCCACAGTGTCGCGTTGCCGGCCTGCTCCCGGACCAGCCCGCCGAGGATCGGCGCGGCGGCCCCCGCCAACTGCCAGGAGAGCGAGAAGACGCCCTGGTACCGGCCGCGCAGTTCGGCGGGGGAGAGTTCGGCGATGAGGGTGGCGTTGGACGGCGAGTTGAGCATCTCGCCGACCGTCCAGATCAGCACGGTGAGGCCGAAGAACCAGGCCACGTCTGCGAAGGCGGTCAGTCCGAAGCCGATCCCCATCACCACCGAGGCCAGGGCGAGCACGTGCGAGCGGCTGCGGCCCCGGATCAGTTTGGGCACGAAGAGTTGGCCGGCGACGATCAGCACGCCGTTGAGGGCGATCACCGAGCCGTACGTGGCGGGGCTCAGGCCGGAGTCCGCCATCGCGATCGGCAGCATCGAGATGTGCTGGAGGAAGACCAGTGCGCCGAGCAGGTTCAGCGTCACGAATCCCAGGTAGACCCGGTCGGACAGGATGGCGCGCAGGGCGCCGGTCGGCTTGCCGCCCCGGGGCGTGTCGACGGTGATGGTCCGGGTTTCCTTCACCCTGGCGAAGATGATCAACGCGGTGACCACCGTGGTCGACGCGTTGACCACGAACAGCAGCAGGTAGCCGGCCTGGGCGGCGAATCCGGCCAGCACCGCGGCGCAGGCGAAGCCGAGGTTGATCGCCCAGTAGTTGAGCGAGAACGCGCGCAGCCGGTCCCGTTCCGGCACGACGTCGATCATCATGGCGCCGAACGCGGGTCGGGCCGCCTCGGCGAACAGGCCCAGCAGCAGTGCACCCGCCGCGATCGTCCACAGGTCACGGGCGAAGCCCAGGGCGAGCATCATGGTCGCCGCGCCGAGGTGGGAGGTGAGCAGGGTCGGCCGCCGACCCCACCGGTCGGTCAGCGTACCGCCGGCGGTGGTGCCCACCGCGCCGCCGACGCCCCAGGCGCCGAGCACCAGGCCCGCCTCGGAGGCGGAGAAGCCCCGTTCCTGGGTCAGGTAGATGGCGAGGAAGACGAGGACGAACGAGCCGAGCCGGTTGATCAGGCTGCCGGTCCACAGGTACCAGAAGGTTCTGGGTAGGCCGCCCGTGGTCTCCCGGAACCAACCCCGCATCGCGCGCACCTCGGCGCCCCCGTTTCGGTAATGACTGATGATCTAGATGATCCTTACAACCTAGTTGGCCGCCGGAACCAAGGTCACGCCGTTTTCCACGTGGTGGTCGTCACCACCCTTCCCGCGCGTCCGGTCACCGGTTGCGGCAGGATGATCGGCATGACAGCTAGCGAGGGACCCACCGTCGGGACGCTGGTCCTGCTGCGGCACGGCGAGAGTGACTGGAACGCCAAGAACCTCTTCACCGGCTGGGTCGACGTGGACCTGACGGAGAAGGGCGAGAGCGAGGCGCGCCGCGGCGGCGAGCTGCTGCGTGAGCACAACCTGCTGCCGGACGTGGTGCACACCAGCGTGATGCGACGCGCCATCCGTACCGCCGAACTGGCGCTGGGCGCCGCCGACCGGCACTGGATCGCGGTGCGCCGGTCGTGGCGGCTCAACGAGCGGCACTACGGCGCCTTGCAGGGCAAGAACAAGAAGCAGACCCTGGACGAGTACGGCGAGGAGCAGTTCATGCTCTGGCGCCGCTCGTACGACACCCCGCCGCCACCGATCGCGGACGACGACGAGTGGTCCCAGGTGGGCGACCCGCGGTACGCGTTGCTGCCGACCGAGCTGATGCCGCGTACCGAGTGCCTCAAGGACGTCGTCGAGCGGATGTTGCCGTACTGGTACGACTCGATCGTGCCGGACATCCTGGCCGGCCGGACGGTGCTGGTGGCGGCGCACGGCAACTCGCTGCGCGCGTTGGTGAAGCACCTGGACCAGATCAGCGACGACGCGATCGCCAAGCTCAACATCCCCACCGGGATTCCGCTGCGCTACGACCTGGACCCGCTGCTGCGTCCGCAGACCCTGGGCGGCACCTACCTCGACGCCGAGGCCGCCAAGGCCGCCGCCGCCGCGGTCGCCAACCAGGGCCGCTGACCGGCGCCCCCGAGGTGCCGAAGGGCTCCTTCCCGACGCAGCCGTCGAGAAGGAGCCCTTCGCGTGCCCGACTCAGGCGGGGCTGACCGGCTCGCCGGTGATCAGGTAGACGACGTGCTCGGCGCTGTTCACCGCGTGGTCGGCGAACCGCTCGTAGAAGCGGCCCAGCAGGGTCGCGTCGATGGCCGTCTCCACCCCGTACGGCCAGTCCGCCCCGAGCAGCACCCCGAACAGGCCCTTGTGCAGCTCGTCCATCGCGTCGTCGTCGCGGTCCAGCTCGGCGGCCAGGTCGGCGTCCGGGTGCGCCAGCACCGCGGCGATCTTCTCGGCCATCCGGTCGGCGATGCCCGCCATGTCCGTGAAGACCGGCCGCAGCTCGGCCGGTACGGCGGGCGACGGGTGGCGGCGCAGCGCGGTCTTGGCGACGTGGTCGGCCAGGTCGCCCATCCGCTCCAGGTCGGCGGCGACGTGCAGGGCGGTGATCATGGCGCGCAGGTCGGAGGCGACCGGTGCCTGGCGGGCCAGCAGGTCGCAGACCCGCTCCTCCACCTGCCGGTAGCGTCCGTCGATCTCGGCGTCCTGCTCGACGACCAGCTCGGCAGCCCGGCGGTCGGCGGTGAGCAGGGCCCGGGTCGCCTGCCGGAGCGCAGCCCGGACGCCCTCGGCCATCTCCACCAGCAACTGGCTGACGGACTGTAGTTCGGCCCGGAACTCGTCGCGCATACTCACGTCCTGTGGGGTTGGCGCCGGCGACCGGGCCGGCGGTGCTTTGCGCAGGTCGTCGCCCAAGTTAGGGCCGGCGGGCGGCTCGCAGGTGAACGCCGGTGAACGGCACCGGACACGGAAGTGAACTTTCCCGGAAGTGAGTGTGCTTCGTCCTGTTCTGTTCGGTAGCCCGACAAACAATGACCCTACGATCACCGGGTGACGTGGGCGGTGACGGTGGGTGTGGCTGCGGCGCTGGTGACCGGACTGGTCGTCGGCCTGTGGCTGGCTCGGCTCGTCCCGGCGGCCCGTCGTCCGGCCGGCTCCGGGCGGAGCGGGTGGTTCGGTAGTCGGTTCGGTAGGGGGAGGCACACGATCGTCGAGGATGTGCAGGCCGGGCTCGGCCGGCGGGCGATCGACTCGCTGCGCGCAGGGGTCGTCGTGCTCGACCCCGACGACGTGCCCGTACTCGTCAATCCGGCGGCCCGCGCGATGGGGCTGCTGCGCACCGGTGGTCAGCCCGGTTCGGTCACCGCGCATCCGCTGATCCGTACCCTGGCCGGCCAGGTACGGCGTACCGGAGTGCGCCGCGAGATCGAACTGGACCTGCCGCGGGGCCGCGACAACGCCGGGGAGAACCCGCTCGGCGTGCACCTGCGGGCCATGTGGCTGGGCGGCGGTTACATCGCCGTGGAGGCGGCCGACGTGACCGAGTCGCACCGGTTGGCCCGGGTCCGCCGTGACTTCGTGGCCAACGTCAGCCACGAGCTGAAGACCCCGATCGGCGCGCTGCAACTGCTCGCCGAGGCGCTGCTCGACGCCACCGCGCCGGCCGGCGCGGCGCAGCCCGAGCTCGCCGAGGACCTGGTCGCCGCCCGCCGGTTCGCCGAGCGGATCCAGCACGAGTCGACCCGGCTGGGACGGCTGGTGCAGGAACTGCTGGAGCTGACCCGGTTGCAGGGCGCCGAGCCGCAACCGGCCCCGGAGCCGGTGGAGGTGGACTGGGTGATCTCCGAGGTGGTCGACCGCACCCGGACCGCCGCCGCGGCCCGACGGATCAGCGTCACCGTCGACGCCGAGCGGGGACTGACCGTGTACGGCAGCGACAGTCAACTGGCCACCGCCGTGGCGAACCTGGTGGAGAACGCCATCAACTACTCGGGCGAGGACACCACGGTACGGATCACCGCCGGTGTCTCCGCCGAGCAGATCGAGATCGCCGTGACGGACCAGGGCATCGGGATCGCCCCCACCGACGTGGATCGGATCTTCGAGCGGTTCTACCGGGCCGACCAGGCCCGCTCCCGGGCGACCGGCGGCACCGGGCTGGGGCTGGCGATCGTCAAGCACATCGCCAGCAACCATGGCGGACGGGTGGAGGTGGCGAGCACTCTTGGTGGGGGGTCGACGTTCACCCTACGGCTGCCCACCCGTCCTCCGGACGACCTTCTGGCGACACTGCCGTCGGTTGGTATCGAGACCGGTCCGGCCGAGGTCCGGCAGGTCTGACCGTGAATGGAAAGGAAACGCCGTTGAGCCGCGTACTGGTGGTCGAGGACGAGGAGTCGTTCTCCGACGCCCTGTCGTACATGCTCCGCAAGGAGGGGTTCGAGGTTTCCGTGGCCGCCACGGGCACCTCGGCGCTCACCGAGTTCGACCGTAGCGGCGCCGACATCGTGCTGCTCGACCTGATGCTGCCCGAGATGTCCGGCACCGAGGTGTGCCGGCAGCTGCGGCAGCGCTCGCCCGTACCGATCATCATGGTCACCGCCCGGGACAGCGAGATCGACAAGGTGGTCGGCCTGGAGATCGGCGCCGACGACTACGTCACCAAGCCGTACTCGCCGCGTGAGCTGGTGGCCCGGATCCGGGCGGTGCTGCGCCGGCAGAGCCCGGAGACGACCGAGTCGGGGATGCCGACGCTGGCCGCCGGCCCGGTCCGGATGGACATCGAGCGGCACGTGGTGACCGTCGACGGCGGGGCGGTGCAGCTGCCGCTCAAGGAGTTCGAGCTGCTGGAACTCCTGCTCCGCAACGCGGGCCGGGTGCTCACCCGCGGGCAGCTGATCGACCGCGTCTGGGGTGCCGACTACGTGGGCGACACCAAGACCCTGGACGTGCACGTCAAGCGGCTGCGGTCCAAGATCGAGCCGGAACCCTCCACACCGCGACACATCGTCACCGTGCGTGGCCTCGGCTACAAGTTCGAGCCCTGATCGGGCCCGGCACCGACCCCCACCGAAGCTCTCGGCTCCGCTGGCTGACGCGCCGTGCGCGGCCCCGGAAGCACGCTCGGTGACTCCCTGGCACCCCACCCTTCCCCGGACCGCGCCCTAACGACTCTGCTTACCTAAGGGGTGGCGGCGCGTCGGCGGCGGTCGGAGCGGGGTCGGCCGGAGGTCAGCGCGGATCGGCCGGGTGCGGGGCGATCAGGCCCTGCCGCAGTCGCGTCGCGCACAGCTCGGCCAGGTGGGCGTACGCGGCCTCGCCGACGAGCGCGGTCAGCTCCGGGGCGTACGAGAGGTACATCGGCTCGGTTCCGACGTGTGCGTCGGTGGACGAGGTGCACCACCAGTCGAGGTCGTGTCCGCCCGCACCCCAGCCCCGCCGGTCGAACTCGGCCAGTGTGGAGACCAGCACCTTGGTGTTGTCCGGCCGGTTGACCCAGTCCTGGTCCCGGCGGATCGGCAACTGCCAGCACACGTCCGGTTTGTACTCCAGCGGGTGCACCCCGTCGCGTAGCGCCTGGGCGTGCAGGGCGCAGCCGCCGCCACCGGGGAAGTCCGCCTCGTTGAGGAAGACGCACGGGCCCTCCGCGTCCCGGGTCGCGGTACGGCGCGCCGGGGTCTTGCCGTCCACGGTGTCGTTCTCGGTCCAGTTGCGGAAGCCCCGCCGGAAGTGCTGCCAGTTCTGTGGGGTCAGGCGCTTCACCGCGGCCCGGACCCGCTTCTCGTCGTCGGAGTCGGTGAAGAAGGCACCGTGTGAACAGCAGCCGTCGGCGGAACGCCCGGCGACGATCCCGTGGCAGCCCCGGCCGAAGACGCAGGTCCACCGGGACAACAGCCAGGTGAGGTCGGCGCGGACCACGTGCCGCTCGTCGGCCGGGTCGACGAACTCGATCCACTCCCGTGGGAAGTCCAGCGGCACCTCCCTGCTGCGCGGGTCCGCCGGGTCGTCCACCAGCACACGAAGTTCGATCTGACCTGTCACCCGGCCCAGCGTACGCGTGGTGTGCCGGCCCGACCGGTCAGTGACGCGAACCGGTTGGCCTAGGGTTCTCCCCATGCGACTGGGTGTCCTCGACGTCGGTTCGAACACGGTTCACCTGCTGGTGGTCGATGCCCATCGCGGCGCACACCCGTGGCCGGCGCATTCGGAGAAGGTGGTACTGCGGCTGGCCGAGCAGATCGCCCCCGACGGTGCGCTGCGCGAGGCCGGCGCGGAAGCCCTGGTGGAGGCGGTTCGCGGGGCACGTGCGGCGGCCACCGAGCGGCAGGTGGACGACCTGCTCGCCTTCGCCACCTCCGCGGTACGCGACGCCACCAACGCCGCCGACGTGCTGGCCCGGGTTCGGACGGCCACCGGCGTACGCCTGGCGGTGCTCTCCGGCGCCGACGAGGCGCGGATGACCTTCCTCGCGGTCCGGCGCTGGTTCGGCTGGTCGGCGGGGCGGCTGCTGGTGCTGGACATCGGCGGCGGCTCGCTGGAGATCGCGGCGGGCATCGACGAGGATCCCGACGTCGCGGTGTCGCTGCCGCTCGGTGCCGGTCGGTTGACCCGGGATCGGCTCGCCGTCGACCCGCAGAGCAGTACGCCGCCGCCACCGCAGCTGGTCGAGGAGCTGCGCGCCTACGTCGACAGCCGGCTCGACCCGGTGGTCGAGCGGATGACCGGGGTGGGCTGGGAACGTCCGGTGGCCACCTCCAAGACCTTCCGCACGCTCGCCCGCCTGGCCGGCGCGGCGCCCAGCGGCGCCGGCCTGTGGGCCCGTCGCCGACTGACCCGTTCCGGCCTGCGTCAGGTGCTCGGCTTCATCCGGCACATCCCGCCGTCGCAGCTGGTCGAGTTGGAGGGGGTGAGCGCGGGCCGGGCGCACCAACTGCTGGCGGGCGCCGTGGTCGCCGAGGCGGTGATGCGTCGTCTCGGCGTCGACTCGCTGGACGTCTGCCCGTGGGCGTTGCGTGAGGGCGTGATCCTGAGCCGGTTGGATCAACTCGCGCCGGTGTGACGCACCGCGTACCCGATGTCCGGTTTGCCGTCTCTCGTCGGGCTGACCCGATCGACGGCGGCTACCCTCGGTGGTGTGACTTCCCGCGTCCCGGTGCTCCTGTCCAGTTCCTCGGTCTTCCCTGAGCGGACCGCGGCGGCGTTTCAGCTGGCCGCGGAGCTCGGCTACGACGGGCTCGAGGTGATGGTGTGGACCGACGCCGTCAGTCAGGATGCCGGTGCGCTGCGTGGGCTGGCCGACCACTACGGCACGCCGGTGCGCTCCGTGCACGCGCCCTGCCTGCTGGTGACCCAGCGGGTGTGGAGCCCGGACCCGTGGGAGCGGCTGCGCCGGGCCGCTGAGCTGGCCGAGACGCTGGCGGCGCCGACGGTGGTGGTGCACCCGCCGTTCACCTGGCAGCGGGACTACGCCCGCAACTTCGCCGACGGGCTGGACAAGGTGGCCGGCGAGTTCGGCGGGCTACGGTTCGCGGTGGAGAACATGTATCCGGTGCGGATGGCCGGCCGGCAGTTCGTGCCGTACGTGCCGGGCTGGGATCCGACCGAGGCCGGTTACCCCTCGTACACGCTGGACCTGTCGCACTGCGCCGCCTCGCACACCGACGCGCTGGCGATGGCGGACCGGATGGGTGCCGGCCTGGCGCACGTGCACCTCGGTGACGGCACCGGTGAGGGGCGCGACGAACACCTGGTGCCCGGCCGGGGCGGGCAGCCCTGCGCGGAGCTGTTGCGGTCGCTGGCCGGGCGGGGCTTCGACGGCTCGGTCGCGGTCGAGGTGACCACCCGGGGCGCGAAGAGTCGACAGGTCCGGGAAGCGGATCTGCGCGAGGCGCTGGCCTTCGCCCGGCAACACCTCAGCACCCCGTCCCCGGTCGACGCCTGACCCCGGCGCCGGGCGGCCCGGACGGATCAGGACACGGGCGTGAGCGGGTCGGTCTGCGCCGGCACGGCGGCCCGTTTGCGGGCGCGGTGCGCGGCCACGTGCGAGCGGGTGGCGCAGCGTTCCGAGCAGAACCGCCGGCAGCAGTTGGACGAGGTGTCCAGGTAGACGTTGCCGCAGCGGTCGTCCGCGCAGACGCCGAACCGGGCGCTGCCGTACTCGCAGAGCCAGACCGACAGCCCCCACACCGCACCGGCGAGGAACTCCGAACTCACCGAGGCACCTCGACTGGTCACGTGCATGTGCCAGTCGCTGGAGTCGTGGCCGGAGATGCGCGGTTGCACCGGGAACGCCTCCAGCAGCGAGTTCAGCTCGGCCACCGCCTGGGCATCCCGCCCGGACGTGCCGTACTCGAAGACGTCCCGTAACCGTTTCTGCGCGCGTCGGAAGATCGCCAGGTCCCGCTCCGCGACGTCGTCGCGCATCCATGCGTTCTCGTCGGGGAAGATGGCCCGCAGGTCGTCGAGGCCGTCCAGACGGGCGTTGACTAGGTCAACTCCGGTCCGGGCGTACGCGTCGAAGTTCACCCTTCCAACCGTAGACGACTCATCCCGCGCGCGGCGTGTCGATGTAGTGCGGCAGGAACCTGGCGTAGCCGTCGGTGATCAGACTGGCGCTCTCCCGCAGGCCGGCACCCGCCGACTCGCCGTCGACCACCCAGCTGCCCAGCACCAGGCGGTTGCCGGCGAACTCGGGCAGCGCCCGGAACTCCTGGTAGCAGAAGCCCTCCTCGCCGTAGTCGCCCGGGTTGGTGAACTCACCTGCGGCGCTGACGATGCGTACCGCGGCGCCTTCCCGGCCGAGCAGCGGCTTGGCCACGTACTCCGGCATGCCGCGCGGCGAGTCGAGGTACGCCGGCAGCAGCAACTCGTGCCCCGGATACAGCTCCCAGAGCACCGCCAGCAGGGCCTTGTTCGACAGCAGCAGCTTCCACGCCGGCTCGATCCAGGTGGTCGGCGTGCCCGGATCGAGCGCCAGCGGCCCGTACGGCTCGGCGAGCATCCACTCCCACGGGTAGAGCTTGAAGCAGGTGGCGATCGGTCGGTCGGCGGTGTCGACGAACCGCCGGCCGTCCCAGCCGATCTCCTGAACCGGCAGCAGGTCGACGTCCAGCCCGGCCTGGCGAGCGGTCTCGGCCAGGTAGCCGGCGGTCATGTGGTCCTCGCCGGTCTCCTCCTCGTTCGACCAGACCACGTGCACCCGGCGCTCGTGCAGGTCGGCGCCGATCTTCGCCCAGGCGCCGACGAGCCGCTCGTGCAGGCTGTTCCACTGGTCCAGCTCCGGCCGGGTGTGCTCCAGCCAGTACCACTGGATGATGCTCGCCTCGACCAGCGCGGTCGGGGTGTCGGCGTTGTACTCGAGCAACTTCGGCGGCCAACTGCCGTCGTACCAGAGATCGAAGCGGCCGTACAGGGTGGGCGGGGCCTCCCGCAGGGACCGGGCGACCGCCTCGGCCGCCCAGCCGGGGATGCCGAACTCGGCGTACCGGTTGCGCGCCGCCACGTGCTCGGCGGCGGCCACCGACATCCGGTGCAGTTCCTCGGTGGCCTCCTCCAGCCGCAGCACCTCGTCCAGCTCGAAGGCGTACGCGGCGGTCTCGTCCCAGTACGACATCACCCCGCCGTCGGGCAGCTCGGTGTCGACGTACACCAGTCCCTGGGCGCGGATGGTGGCGTCCCAGTCGGGCCGCGGGTCGACCAGCTCGCGGCGCACCTCAGCCGCCGCAGGAGGCGAGGTGGGTGCCGAACCCGCCGCGCTCGGGCACGGCCGCCGCGGCCGGCTCCGGCGCCGTGCGGGCGGCCGACTCGGCGGCGGGGGCCGGGATCCGCATGGCCAGGGCCACCGTGTCGCCGCCGCCACTCGGGCCCATCGCACAGTCGTCATCGTCGTCGTCGGAGGTCATGTTGCATCCGGAGAGGGCGAGCGCGAGGGCGGTCAGCGCGCCGAGCTGTACGGAGGCCGACCGGAGCCGGCGGCGGGGGCGGTTTTCCACGTCATCGTTGTAACCGATGAACGCCAACCGCGCCGCCCCGCCCCTCGTCGGGGGCGGGCGTACGGGGGCCGCACCCGGGGGGTTGGTCGGACGTTACGCTCGGCTCATGCTCCGTTCCGTCATTCTCGCCGCCTCCCGGTCATCCCGGGTCGAGCGGCTCGTCGCGACGGCCCCGTTCTCGCGGGACGTCGTGCGCCGGTTCGTCGCCGGCGCCGGGACCGACGACGCGTTGCGCGTGACCCGCGAACTCGTCGACGACGGTCTCGCGGTCACCCTCGACAATCTCGGCGAGGACACCGTCACCCCCGAGCAGGCCACCGCCACCCGGGACGAGTACCTGACCCTGCTGCGGCGGCTCGGTGAGTCGGGGCTGACCCCGGCGGCCGAGGTCAGCGTCAAGCTGTCGGCGCTCGGGCAGGCGTTCGACGAGCAGTCGGCCTACGACAACGCCCGGGCGATCTGCGCCGCGGCGGAGGCCGTCGGCACCACGGTCACCCTGGACATGGAGGACCACACCACCACCGATTCGACCCTGGACATCCTGGCCAAGCTGCGCAAGGACTTCCCGTCCACCGGCGCGGTGCTGCAGGCGTACCTGCGGCGTACCGAGTCGGACTGCCGCGACCTGGCCTCGGCCGGGTCCCGGGTGCGGCTGTGCAAGGGGGCGTACAAGGAGCCGGAGTCGGTGGCCCACCAGTCGGCCCGCGAGGTGGACAAGTCCTACGTCCGCTGCCTGAACATCCTGATGTCCGGGGACGGCTACCCGATGCTGGCCACCCACGACCCGCGGCTGATCGCCATCGGGGAGGACCGGGCCCGCTGGTTCGACCGTGGCCCGGACCGCTTCGAGTTCCAGATGCTCTACGGCATCCGGCCGGAGGAGCAGGCCCGGCTGGTGGGCGAGGGCTACCAGGTCCGCACCTATGTCCCGTACGGCGACGACTGGTACGGCTACCTGATGCGCCGCCTGGCCGAGCGCCCCGCCAACCTGGCCTTCTTCGCCCGTGCGGTGGCCTCCCGGAAGTAGCGGCCCGGCTCACGCCGGGTGCGGCGGCGTCCGGCGCGAGTCTCCGGTCGGGCCGTACCCACCTCGCTTGACACCTCAGGCTAATGATGTTAGCTTTCTGGCTATGAATGCTAGCTTTGTCGCGCGCGGCGATGGCCGGATCGCGTACGAGGTGCACGGGCAGGGGCCGCTGGTGGTCCTGGCCCACGGCATGGGGGAGAACCGGCGCTCCTACCGGCACCTGATCCCGCTGCTGGTGGCGGCGGGCTACCGGGTGGCCTCGGTCGACGTACGCGGGCACGGTGACTCCACCACCGGCTGGCCGACGTACGCCCCAGGCGAGGTGGGCGGCGACCTGCTGGCGGTGGTGCGCGACATCGGCGGTCCGGCGACCCTGGTCGGCAACTCCTCCAGCGCCGCCGCCGTGGTCTTCGCCGCCACCGACGCACCCGAACTGGTCAACGGGATCGTGCTGGTGGGCGCGTTCGTCGGGCAGCCGGAACTCAACCCCTTCCTGCGCCTGGCCCTCGGTGCGGTGCTCCGCAGCCCGCGGCTGTTCGGCATGTTCCACCGCACCCTGTTCCCGGTGCACCGGCCGGCCGACGACGCGGCGTACCGCCGTGAGCTGGTCGCGGGCCTGCGCCGACCCGGCCGGATGGCGGCGGTCCGGGGAGTGGCCGCACCGGCGGAACCGCACTGGACGCAGCGGGCCCCGCAGGTGCGCCAGCCGGTGCTGGTGCTGATGGGGACGAAGGATCCCGACTTCACCGACCCGGGCGCCGAGGCCCGGGCCGCCCGGCGACTCTTCCAGGTCGCGGAGGCGAAGATGATCAGCGATGCGGGGCACTACCCGCACGCCGACCGGGCGGCGGAGACGACCGTGATCCTGCGCGACTTCCTGGCGGTGACCGACCGTGCCTAGAGCCGGACTGAACAAGCAGGTCGTGGTGCGCGAGGCGGCCCGGCTCGCCGACGAGGTCGGCTTCGACCGGCTCACCCTCGCCGCCCTGGCGAACCGGCTCGGCGTCGCGCTGCCCAGCCTCTACAAGCACGTCAAGGGCGCGGAGGCGCTCGCCCAACAGCTCTCCGCGCTGGCCACCGCCGAGCTGGCCGACGAGATGACCACGGCCGCCGCCGGCCGCAGTGGCGAGGACGCGCTGCGGGCGGTCGCCGAGGCGTACCGGTCGTACGCCCACCGCCACCCCGGCCGCTACCCGACGACCCAGCGGGTGCCGGACCCGGCCGACCCGGCACACCTGGCCGCCGGACAACGGGCGGTCGACGTCGTCTACGCCATTCTTCGTGGATACGACATCCACGGTGACTCCGCCGTGGACGCGGTCCGGATGTTCCGGGCCGCCGCGCACGGCTTCGTCTCGTTGGAGGCGGCCGGCGACTTCGGCCTGCCCCGCGAGGTCGACCGGTCCTTCGACCAGATGATCACGGCGCTGAGTGTCGCGTTCCGTCGATGGCCGCGGGATCGCGCGGAACCGTCGACGGCGTGACCGCTGTCGCGGCGAAAGGATGATCGCGCGGATGGCGTGATGCCCGTACGCTTCCCGGCGTGACACACGGGGAGCACGAGGACGCCGCCACCACGCCACCACCGGCCACGCCGGGTCCGCAGCCCGCCACGCCGGATCCAGCGTCCGCCGCGCCCGCCGACCTCGATCCAGCGCCCGCCACACCGGGTCCGCAGTCCACCGCGCCGATGCCGCAGGCTGCCGTACCGGGTCCGGCGGCCAGGCCCGCGCGGACGCGGTGGTGGCTGTGGGCGTCCCTGCTCATGGTCGTGTTGCTGGTGGCCTGCAGCCTGCCCGCGGCGGTGGTGCTGCTGATGGACGTCGGCCGCGACGATGCGACGCCGACCGAGTCCGCCGCCCCGACCGAGGACCCGGACGAGAACCCGACCACGCTGGCCGCCCGGCAGCTCGCCGAGCGGATCGGCGAGCAGCTGGACCGCCAGTCCGCCGCCCTGCTCGGCGGCGATCGGGCCGGGTTCCTGGCGATCGCCGACTCCGACACCGCGCGCACCGAACTGCGCCGCCGGTACGACTCGCTCAAGGCGCTGCGGGTGGCCCGCTGGACGGCCCGCCCGAGCGGCCTGCCCACCGGCGCGGGCGCGGCGGGCGAGTGGCGGATGCGCGTCTCGATCGAGTACTGCCTGGTCGTGCGCCGCTGCCAGCCGACCCCGATGGTCATCGACACCCGGTGGCGGGACGGCCCGGAGCCCCGCCTGCTGGAGATCGAGAAGTCGAAGCCCTCGCCGAACCGCTACGACCAGTACAGCGACCAACCCGGCAGCATGCCGTGGGAGGTCAGCGAGCTGACCTCGGTGGTCGGGCAGCGGACCATCGTGGCGACCACCCGCGAGCACCGCGAACTGCTGCCGTTCCTGCAGGTGCGGGCCGAGGCGGCGGCCAGGGTGGCCGACCGGTACGCGGTGGAGGGCACGCCACCGGACCGGTACCGGATCTTCTACGCCGGCGAGAAGGAGTGGCGGACCTGGTACGGCGGCGAGCAACCGCACTGGGGTGTCGGGCTGGCGATCGGTATCGGCGGCGGCCACCACGAGGTCGTACTCGAGCCGGACAGCCTGTCCTACGGCCCCTACCTCGACCAGGTGCTCCGGCACGAGTTGACGCACGCCGCCACGCTGCCCGACGGCTACTGGGAGGATCCGGCCTGGTGGCTGGTCGACGGGCTGGCCGAGCACGCGGCCGCCGACAGCCAGCCGGTCGCCGACTACCCGGCACTGGCCGAGACCCGGCGGCTGGTGCGCGGTGACTGGAACGGCAAGCTCGACGACCTCTATCCCACCGACGAGATGAGCGGCGACGAGGTGAACGGCCGGTACGGCATCGCCTACCTCGCCGTGCGCCACTTCGCCGACCGGTTCGGCGAGGAGAAGCTGCTCGCCTTCTTCAAGGCGGTGGTGCACGACCGCCGACCGGCGAACCAGACCGCCGAGGAGATCCTCGGTGAGCCCTGGTCCGACCTGCAGGCCGAGTGCGCCGCCCAGATCCGTAAGGCGGTGCGCTGACGGGCGCGTCGTCGCTGGTCGACACGGCCTCGTAGCATGTGTCGGGTGCGCCGCCCCGAACCGCCGCGGCTGCCCCCAGCCACGCGGCCCCGCCTGCTCACCGCCCTGCTCGCCATCGCCGTCACGACCCTCACCGGTGCCGCCTCCTGCGGCGCCGAGGAGCCGCCGATCGCGCTCGCCTCGGCGGTGCGCGCGCCGGTCACGGAGGAGATCGACGCACCCGCCACGGTGGTCGCCCGGGCGGCGGCCACCCTCACCGCGCCCGCCGACGGGATGCTGGCCAGCCTGCGCGTGCGGCCGGGCCAGCGGGTCAAGCGGGGCCAGGTGCTCGCCGTGGTCGACTCGCCGTCGGCACGGGAGCGGCTCCGGCAGGCCCGGGCCGCGCTGGACGCCGCCAACCGGGCCGGTGGCGGTGGTGGCGGCAACCTCACCGGCTCGCTGCGCGGCACCGATCGGGCCGCGAGCGAGGCGCACGCCGCGGCCCGCGCCGCCGCGGCGAAGATCAGCGATCCGGAGCTGCGCAAGGCGCTGCTCGCGCAGGTCGAGTCCGCCCAGCGGCAGTACGACTCCGCGGCCCGCGCCGCCGACCGCGCGGTGCGCGAGGTCCAGCGTGGGGTACGCAACCTGAACTCGGCCGTCGGCGCCCTCGCCACCGCCCAACGGATCCAGGCACAGCAGGCGTACGACCTGGCGAAGGCGACCGTCGACGCGCTGACCCTGCGTGCGCCGATCGCCGGGGTCGTGCAGCCGGGCGGGGTCAGCACCGGCGCCGGTTCGGCGGGTGCGCTCGCCGGATTGCTCGACGCCGCCGGTGGGATGCCGGCTGGGATCGACCCGGGTGCGCTCGGCGCCGCACCGGCGGGCCCGCCGCCGGGCGTGGACACCGCGGTCCCGGTCGGCGGGCGGGTCACCGCCGGCACGCCCGTACTGACCGTGGTGGACACCGGCGAACTGGGCCTGCTGGCCGAGGTCGACGAGACCGACGTGCTGCTGGTCCGGGCCGGTCTCACCGGCACCGTCGAGCTGGACGCGGTCACCGGTGCCACCTACCGGGCGACCGTGCGCTCGATCGACGTGCTGCCCAGCACCTCGGCCCGGGGCGGGGTCAGTTACCGGGTCCGGTTGGCGCTGGGCCCGGGCCTGTTCGGCGAGGCGGAACCGGCACCGACTCCCCGGCCCGGCATGAACGCGGTGCTGCGGCTGCGGGTCCGGGAGGCGGCGGACGCGGTGACCGTGCCCGCCTCGGCGGTCTTCTCCGCCGACGGCCGGGACACCGTCTGGGTGGTCCGCGACGGTCGGGCCGACCGGGCGGTGGTCACCGTCGGGGTGCAGGGTCAGGATCTGGTGCAGATCGTCGACGGGGTGCAGGCCGGTGACCGGATCGTGGTCCGCGGCACCGACCAGGTGCGCGACGGTCAGGAGGTCGGGTGAGCCCAGGCGCCGGCCGCGACCGGGACGGCTCGGCGTCGGCCCCGGCGATCGAGGCGCTGGACGTCTCCCGGACGTACCAGTTGGACGGGGTCTCCGTACCCGCCCTGCGCGGGGTGTCGCTGACCATCGCGGCCGGTGACTACGTGGCGTTGATCGGGCCCTCCGGGTCGGGCAAGTCCACCCTCATGCACCTGCTCGGCGGCCTCGACCAGCCGACCGGTGGCCGGCTGGTGGTCGGTGGGCGGGCGGTCGGTGACCTGTCCGCACCCGAGTTGGCCCGGCTGCGCAACGAGACCATCGGCTTCGTCTTCCAGGCGTTCCATCTGCTGCCGCGTACCTCGGCGGTGGACAACGTGGCGCTGCCGCTGGTCTACCGGGGGGTCGGTGCCCGGCAGCGACGCGAGCGGGCCGCCGCGATGCTGGCACGGGTTGGCCTCGGGCACCGCCTGGACCACCGCCCCAACCAGCTCTCCGGTGGTGAACAGCAGCGGGTGGCGATCGCCCGCGCCCTGGTCACCGACCCGGCCGTGTTGCTGGCCGACGAGCCGACCGGCAACCTGGACAGCACCACGGGCGCGGCCGTGCTGGAGTTGCTGGAGCGGCTCAACGTCGAGTCCGGGGTGGCGCTGGTGATGGTCACCCACGACGCGGAGGTGGCGGCCCGGGCCCGCCGCCGGATCACGCTGCGCGACGGCGTGGTCGTCGCCGACACCGGCCTGGCCGACACCGGCTCGGGCGGCATCGGCTCGGGCGGCATCGGCTCGGGCGGCATCGGCTCGGGCGGCATCGGCTCGGGCGAGGCCGGAGTCGGTTCGTGAGGCTGGCCGAGGCATGGCGGGTGGCGGCGGACGCGTTGCGGGCCAACCGGATGCGCAGCCTGCTGACCATGCTCGGGGTGATCATCGGGGTGGCCTCGGTGGTGCTGCTGGTGGCCATCGGGACCGGCACCAAGCAGACGGTCGAACAGCAGGTCGAGGGGCTCGGTTCCAACCTGCTGCTGGTCGTACCGGGGCGGCTGGACGTCGGTTCGGCGCCGGCGGTCTCACCGCTGACGCTGCAGGACGTGGACGCCGTCTCCCGGGTGGTCGGCGATCCCAGCCGGGTCGCCGTGACGGTGGCCTCGGGCGCGACCGTACGGGCCGGTGCCCGGCAGGACTTCACCACCGTGCAGGGGGTGCTGGAGACCACTCCGACGGTCTTCGCCCGGGAGTTGGGTCGGGGCCGGTACCTGACCCGGTCCGACGTGGACACCGGCCGGCGGGTCGCGGTGCTCGGTGACTCGGTGGCCCGGGTGCTCTTCCCCGACCGGGAGGCGGTCGGCCAGCAGGTCAACGTCGCCGGGGTCCGGTTCCGGGTGATCGGTGTCTTCACCCCGCTCGGTCAGAGCCTCGGCGTCGACCGGGACGACGAGGTGCACATCCCGGTCACGGCGGCCCAGCGGCTGTACGGCACCCAGCGGGTCGACGCGATCGCGGTGAAGGCGCCGGACCGGGAGCGGATCGACGACCTCGGCCAGCGGATCGTGGCCGAGTTGCAGGGCCGGCATCCGGGCACCGAGTTCAGCGCCGTCACCCAGGAGCAGATCCTCGGCGTACTGGGTGACATCCTCGGCATCCTGACCGGCGTACTGGCCGCTATCGCCGGCATCTCACTGCTGGTCGGTGGGGTGGGGGTCTCCAACATCATGCTGGTGTCGGTACGCGAACGGACCCGGGAGATCGGGCTGCGCAAGGCGGTCGGTGCCCGCCCACGGGACATCGGCGTGCAGTTCCTGCTGGAGGCGGTGCTGCTCACCTCGATCGGCGGCCTGACCGGGATGGCCCTCGGGGTCGGTGGTGCGCTGCTGGTGGCGGCGCTCTCCCCGATCCCGGCGGCGGTGACGTGGTGGTCGCTGGCGTTGGCCTTCGGCGTCTCGGCGGCGGTGGGGATCGTCTTCGGGGTGCTGCCCGCGCAGCGGGCCGGCCGGCTGGACCCGGTGGTCGCCCTCCGTGCCGAGTGACCCTGGTTGCCCCGGTGGCCGAAGATGATCGGCCGGGCCGATTCGGCCGCAGGCCACCCGACCAGGGGTTTTTCCTCGGTGACCCGGGCCGGATCCATGATCAGTTGCAGGAAGGGATCGCGCCGGTCACAACCGCCCCGCTACCGTACTGGTAACACGCGCGTCGCCGGCCGCGCGGGAGGACCCGTGGGGCGGCACGCGCCGGGCATGGGATGGGTCGGGTGAGCCATGGCCGGGTCGCAGTCCGACGGTCGGCTGTCGGATGTCAGGTTCCTGACCGTCGCCGAGGTGGCGACGGTCATGCGGGTGTCGAAGATGACGGTCTACCGCCTGGTGCACAGCGGTGACCTGACCGCGGTGCGGGTCGGCAGGTCGTTCCGGGTGCCGGAGCACGCGGTGCACGAGTACCTTCGCGGAGCGTTCCAGGAGACCGCCTGACCCGCGTGTCAGGCCGGTGCCGCCGGGCCCACTGATCGGGCATCGACCGGGGGCGCGTTGGTCCTGCTGACGCAGTCCCGCTACGCTGGACGGGCGATCGTGACCGTTGGTGCGCCCCGCGCCCACCCCGCCGGTCCGGTCCGCTGTCCGCAAGCGGTCGCCGACGCCACTGGTTCGTGGTGTCTCGCCGGTCGCGCCGCACGTTGCATCGAAAGGCTTTCGTATGGGCTCGGTGGTCAAGAAGCGCCGCAAGCGCATGGCTAAGAAGAAGCACCGCAAGCTGCTGCGCAAGACCCGCGTCCAGCGTCGCCGTCTCGGCAAGTGACCGGTGCCGGGCGCTGGCCCGGCTCCGTCGCTTGCCAACTGTCGACCCTCGGAGGCTCAGGTGATCAGGCCGTGGCTGCCCCGGCTCGGTCCCGGCCGTCGGGGTAGGTGCCAGACATGACCCCCGGTGGCTCGTCGAGCCTTCCGGGGGTTGTCGTCGTGACCGGGGTCAGTCGCTACCTCGGCGCGCACGTCGCCGCCCGGCTGGCCGCCGATGCGCGGATCGACCGGGTGATCGGTGTCGACCTGGCCGAGCCGGGGCCAGAGGTCGCCGCTCTGCTGGATCAGGTCGAGCGGATCCGCGTCGACGCCGGCGCCGTCGGTGGCCTCCTGGCCGACCTCGACGTCGACGCCGTGGTGCACCTGGCGCTGGTCAGCGCTCCGGATCCGCAGCAGGGCGGCCGGGCGGCGATGAAGGAACAGAACGTCATCGGCACCATGCAGCTGCTCGCGGCCTGCCAGCGGGCCCCCCGGCTACGCAAGATCGTGGTCCGTTCCTCGACCGCGGCGTACGGGGCCTCGTTCCGCGACCCCGCCGTCTTCACCGAGGAGACCGAGCCGCGGGAGGTGCCGCGCGGTGGGTTCGGCCGGGACATCCTGGACATCGAGGGGTACGTCCGCGGCTTCCGTCGGCGGCGCCCCGACGTCACCGCCACCGTGCTGCGGTTCGCGCCGTTCATCGGCTCGACGGCCGACACCACGCTCACCCGTTACTTCTCGCAGCCGGTGGTGCCGACCATCTTCGGACGGGACGCCCGGTTGCAGTTCCTGCACTTCGACGACGCCCTGGAGGTGCTGCACCGCTCGGTCGTCGAGGACCACCCGGGCACGTACAACGTCGCCGGGCCGGGGGTGCTCGCACTGTCCCAGGCGATCCGCCGGGCCGGTCGGGTGGCCGTACCGGTGCTGGAACCCGGCCTGTCCGGCGCCATCGCGCTCGCCCGCGCCCTGGGTTACGGCCGCTACGGTCTCGACCAGGTCGATCTCTTCGTGCACGGCCGGGTGGTGGACACCGCCCGGCTGGAGCGGGAGTACGGCTTCACCCCCCGCTCCACCGCCGCCGCCTTCGACGACTTCATCCGCGCACACCACGGCCGGGCCGTGGTGACCCGGGAACAGTTGGCCGCCGCGGAGCAGTTGGTGCTCGACCGGATCCGACAGGTCCGCGCGGCCGTCCGGGAGCAGTCGTGACCGGGTCGGCGGAGCGGCGTGACGACCTGCCGCTCGACGAGTGGCACGAGGTGCCGGCGGGCGCGGACGAGGACCGGGCCCGCAGCAACGGGCACCGCCCGGCCGAGCCGATCGCACCGGCGGTACCGGACCGCTCCGGTGACGTCTGGGACCGGCGGGTCGCGGGCGGGCTGGCGTTCCTGCGCCGTCGGCTGGCCGGCGACTACGAGGTGGACGAGTTCGGTTTCGACCCGGAGCTGACCGAGGCGGTCTTCCACCCCCTGCTCCGCCGGCTCTACCGGGACTGGTTCCGTACCGAGGTGACCGGGCTGGAGAACGTACCCGCCGACGGGGCGGGGCTGGTGGTGGGCAACCACTCCGGCGCAGTCGCCCTGGACGCGCTGATCCTCTCCACGGCACTGCACCACGAACACCCGGACCACCGCTACCTGCGGTTGCTCGCCGCCGACCTGGTCTTCCGGATGCCGGTGATCTCCGAACTCGCCCGTAAGACCGGCGGCACGGTCGCCTGCAACCCGGACGCCGAGCGGCTGTTGCGCGGCGGTGAGCTGGTGGGCGTCTTCCCGGAGGGCTTCAAGGGCATCGGCAAGCTGTACTCGGATCGCTACAAGCTGCAACGCTTCGGTCGAGGTGGCTTCGTCTCGGCGGCGCTGCGCACCGGTACTCCGATCATCCCGGTCGCCATCGTCGGCGGCGAGGAGATCTACCCGATGCTCGCCGACCTCAAGCCGCTCGCCCGGCTGCTCAAACTGCCCTACTTCCCGGTGACGCCGACCTTCCCCTGGCTCGGCCCGCTGGGCATGGTGCCGCTGCCGAGCAAGTGGCTGATCGAGTTCTGCCCGCCGATCCCGACCGCCCACCTGGTCGATTCCGCGGACGACCCGCTGGTCGTGTTCAACCTTGCCGATCAGGTGCGCGAGACGATCCAGCAGACCCTGCACCAGCTACTCGAACGCCGACCGGACCCGTTCGGGCCGTAGTCGAACTCCGGCCGTACCCCGGCTCGAAGGATGGCCGGGCCGGCGCTGCTCAACCGTTGCGGCGTCGACGTTGCAGCACCACACCGGCGGTGACCGCGCCGGCCACCAGCCCGGCGGCGGCCGTCGACGGAACGGCGATCTTGACGGCCCGGCGACCGGTGCGGAAGTCGCGTACCTCCCAGCCGTGCCGGCGTGCCTGCCGGAGCAGGGTGGTGTCCGGGTTGACCGCCACCGCCCGGCCCACCGCGGAGAGCATCGGCAGGTCGTTGGCGGAATCGCTGTAGGCGGTGCAGCGGCTCAGCTCCAGCCCTTCCACGACGGCGAGCTGGGTTACCGCCTCCGCCTTGGCCGGACCGTGCATCAGGTCACCGACCAACCGGCCGGTGTACGCCCCGTCGGCGATCTCGGCGACGGTGCCGATCGCACCGGTCAGCCCGAGCCGCGCGGCGATCACCCGGCCGATCTCCACGGGCGCGGCACTGACCAGCCAGACCCGCTCACCGACGTCCAGGTGCCGCTGGGCCAGCCGGCGGCTCCCGGCCCAGATCCGGGGCGCCATCAGCTCGTCGAAGATCTCCTCGGTGAGCCGTTCGACGTCCTCCACCCGCCAGCCCTCCACGAAGGCGAGGGCGGCCTCCTTGGCCTGGGACATGTCCCCGGCGTGTTCGCGGGCGAGCACCCGGAAGCGCAGCTGCTGCCAGGCGAACCGGGCCAGGTCGGTGGTGGTGAAGTACTTGCGTGCGGCGAGACCGCGAGCGAACCAGTAGATCGAGGCGCCCTGCATCATCGTGTTGTCCACGTCGAAGAAGGCTGCGGCGCGTGGATCCGGCGCCGCCGGGGGAGCCGGGTCGGTCTCTGCCCAACCGGCGGTGTGCCCGTGCACATCGGTGCTGACGGTCACCTTCCGGCTGCGCGCCACCCGTTCCCCCTCACCTCGACGGCTGCGATCCCTTCGCGAGGGTAGCTGGCGGATTCGGGTACCGCCCGGGCCGTGGATCCCAGTGGTCGTGTGCTGGTCACCAGGTCAGGGGCAGGTGCCGGGCGTGGGGCCGAGTTCGTCGCTGGCGGTGCTGATCTGCTGTCCACAGGCGATGCCCAGGCGCAGTGCGTCGGCGCGCTCGCCCACCGACGCCAACAGGGCCAACGACTGCGCGGTGCGCTCCTGGTCGGCACGGGAGCCCCGGTCGGTCAGGACGTCGAGGGCCCGGCGCTGCCGGGTGAGGAAGGCATCGACCGCGTCCAGGGCCGTGGGATCCGAGCGCTGTGCGGCGGCCGCGGTCAGCAGGCGTACGCCCTGCCGGGTGTCGGCGTCCATGTCGTCCAGCACCGCGCCGTAGCCGACCCGGTTGCCGCGCAGGGCGGACGCCTCGGCCAGTCGGGTCCCGGCGAAGTCGAGGAAGAGCTGGCCCCGGCTGATCTCGGAGCTGGCGAGCGCGAGCTGGGCCCGCTCGGTGCCGCGCTTCATGCCGTACAGCGCGTCACCGGGTACGGCGTTCTCGCTGGCGGCCGAGATGCCGGAGACGGCGATCGCGCCGGCCGCGATGCCCACCAGGATCGCGCCGCGGGCGCGGGCCCGGCGTGCGGTGACGGCCGGCAGCAGGGACCCGCGGGTGACGCCGGTCTTCTCGGCCGGTGTCGTGGCGGGTGGCGTACCGATGCCCTCCCGGACGGCGGTGGCCAGCAGCATCGCCCGCAGGCCGGTCCGGAACTCCGGGTCGACCGCCGGCTCGGGCGGATTGGCCCCGAGTTGCCGGCCGAGCGCGACGAGCGGCGTGAGCTGGTCGTCGATCCGGGAGCGGACGTGATGGCGTCGGCCACCGTTCGCTTCGTCCAGAAGCTGCGCGAAGCGCTCGGTGCGCCGACGGGAGAAGAGTGCGTTGTCCACCGCGGCACCTCCTCTCGCTGGGCGCGGCCGGTCGGCCGCGGTCACCGCCAGCGACCGATGACCGCCGACACCACGGCGTACGCCGTGGGCGCCGTCGTCCACCAGTGGGACGGACCCGGGGGTCCGGGTGTCACCGGTCGCACCCGGAGAAACGCGCCGCGCCGGGGTCCGGTTACGGGCCGGCGAGGGGCGAAATCCCCCAAAGCGATCACGGTGAGTCTCTGAAACGGCCGCTGACCTGCCCGGACGATCGCCGGTAGCGGGCGGACGCGGTACCGCCGGGACTACGGCTGGAAGCCTTCCGGCAGCAGCCGGGCCAAGGCTCGGACGGCGCGGTACTGCAGGGCCTTGATGGCGCCCTCGTTCTTGCCCATCGCCCGGGCCGTCTCGGCCACCGAGAAGCCCTGGAGGAAGCGGAGCACGATGCACTCCTGCTGCTCCGGGTTGAGGCGCTTGACGGCGCTCAGCAGCGCGACGTTGGTGATGTGTTCCACCACCGCCGCCTCCGGGCTGCCCTCCGGGCCGCGGTCCTCGCGGTCGGCGTCGAGCACGTCGCCGGTGGTCACCTCAAGCCGGTAGCGACCGGACTTGAAGTGGTCGGCGACCAGGTTGCGCGCGATGGTGACCAGCCAGGCGCCGAGGTCTCGGCCCTGCCAGGTGAAGCTGCCGATCCGCTTGAGTGCCCGCAGGAAGGTGTCGGAGGTGAGGTCCTCGGCGAGTTGCCGGTTGCCGACCCGGAAGTAGACGAAGCGGAAGACGGTGTCCACGTAACGGTCGTAGATCAGCCCGAACGCCTCGGCCTCGCCGGCCTGCGCGCGCTCGACCAGCGCCCACACCTCGGTGGCCGGGTCGGACGGGTCCGGTCGGCTCGGGTAGCCGGTGGACGTACCGGTCGGCGCGGTCACGGCGGGGATCACCGCGGTCTCGGCCGCCGGCAGGTCGGTCACCGGTGCGTCGCTGCTGCGCCGGGCCTGGGCGGGCATCGTCGGGCGGTTCGGGGTGGCGACCCCGCCGGCCGGCATGGTGTTGCCGCCCGGCACCGATGGTCGGTGCGGAGGCTCGTTCTGGTGTGGCCGGCTGCCCACCCGCCGGCTGGTGCTCTCGCCCCGGCCGGTCAGGTTTCCCGCCGCCTGTTGCTGGGCGTGGGCGCCGCGTTCGTTGACCGGGATTCGGGCGGCCGGGCCGGTCAGTCCCATCGGGCGCGGTGCGAAGCCGAAGGCGGTCATCGCGCCACCTCCGTTCCGTCGTGGGCCGACGTTCCGGCGGGGGTTGGTGGACGGGTCTGGTCGCCGCCGGACAGGGCGGCTCCGGGGTGTGCCGGCGGGCGGCAGATCCCCTTGAGGTGCTGGTCCAATGCGCTGACGGGCACGGGGGCCTCCTCGGGCTGAGGGGTGTCGACTCACGGCAAATGGGGTGAGCCGACCCGAGTGATGATAGGGCCAACGTCACCCGCGCGTGGCAAGTCCGTTACACAGGGCCAAAGTATTTCCTGCCGCGTCGCACACCTGGCGGACCGGTTGTCCGTCGAGTGTGGTTGACAATCCGCCACCCGGGTGATCCGCAATGGATCCGCAGGTCAGGCCAGTGGTGGGCAGTGCCGCGAGGGGTCGCGTAGAGGTGCGGTCCACTTCGGGTACGACCCGCCCGGGAGGCGTCCGTCGGGCACCCTGGGTGACGCCTGCCGGTACCGTGCACGGGACTGCGGGGTGCTCCGGTGAGCGTCCGCCCGGCCCGGCCCGGCGGGCCGCCCCGGTGGCGCCGGCTCGCGTGCGCGCAATGCGGCGGCCCGGCCCGGCGGGCCGGGCGGGTGGCGCCGGTTCGCGTGCCCGGAAGCGGAACGTCCGCCGTGGGCGTACCCTGGCCGGGTTCAGGTGTTCCCGCCCGGCACGACGAAGGAGACCGATGCGCGAGCCCCGCCTGACCCTGATCACCCGACCCGGCTGCCACCTGTGCGAGGACGCCAAGGCGGCGCTCGACCGGGTGGTCGCGGTCACCGGCGACCGGTGGACCGAGCGGGACGTCAGCGGCGACGCCGACCTGGAGCGCGAGTACGGCGACCGGCTGCCGGTGGTGCTGCTCGACGGCAAGGAGCACGGCTACTGGCGGGTCGAGGAGCAGCGTCTCCTGCGGGATCTGACCACCCCGCAGCTGTAGCGGTTGCAGGGCTGACGGGGGCGGGTGGTCGCCGGATAGGGTGCGGCGATGACCGCTGCGCGCCCCCATCTGGTGTGGGACTGGAACGGCACCCTGCTCAACGACCTCAGCCTGGTGGTGGCCTGCACCAACGCCGTCTTCGTCAGCGAGGGCGGGCCGACGGTGACCGCCCGGGAGCATCGGGTTCGCTTTCGCCGGCCGATCGCCGACTACTACGCCGAGGTGCTCGGCCGGGCGGTGGACGACGAGGCGTTCGGTCGGCTGGACAAGATCTTCCACGACGCGTACCGGATCGGTCTGACCGGCTGTGAGCTGGCGCACGACGCGGTGGACGCGATGGCGGCCTGGCCCGGCACCCAGTCGCTGCTGTCCATGTGGTTCCACGACGAGTTGGTGCCGGCGGTCCAGACGTACGGTCTGACCGGGCGGTTCACCCGGGTCGACGGGCTGCGGGCCACGGTCGGTGGCGACCGCAAGGCCGAGTCGCTGACCCGGCACCTGGCCGAACTCGGCGTGCACGGTACGTCGGTGGTGTTGATCGGCGACTCGATCGACGACGCCGACGCCGCCCGCTCCGTCGGTGGCCGAGCGGTGCTCTACTCCGGCGGGTTCACCGACGAGGCTCGCCTGCGCGCCTCCGGCCACCCGGTCGCCGACACCCTCACCGAGGCGGTGACCCTCGCCACCGCCCTCGCCGGGGTGACCCGCCGGGCGTGACCTGCCCGCCGCCGAATGGCAGCGTTCCGGGCATTCGATTCCATGATCAACCAATAGGAATGGCTCCGCCGCTGCGTGTGATTGGTCAGAGAAGTCGGGATTGAGCAATAATCGCGCGGTGGTCGGGATGGGGTGCCGGTCGATCTTGTTGGTTGGAGGGGCTGGTGAGGGCGGGGGGTGGGCCGACAAGATCGCGATTTGTGCACGTCTTCACAAGCGCCTACTCTGTAATTCCGACGCGCCCTGCTAGCACAGCCGGCAATTCCGGTCGCCAGCGGGAGTCCCCAAACGGCCGGCCGGTGGAGTTGGTCGAGGATCGCACCGCACGGAGTCTCATGAGTCAGCACCGTCACCCTGGCGCGCCCGGCCGCGCCGGTGCCGTACCGGCGCTCCCGGACCTGCCCGAGGCGACGGTGGCCCGGCTCCCCGAGTACCTCCGTGCGCTGCACAATCTCGCCGAAACCGGCCACGAGACGATCTCCAGCGAGGGGCTGGCCAACGCCGCCGGGGTGAACTCCGCGAAGCTCCGCAAGGATCTCTCCCACCTCGGCTCGTACGGCACCCGTGGCGTCGGGTACGACGTCGGCCTGCTGATCGACCAGATCGAGTACGTGCTCGGCCTCACCCAGCGTCGGGCCGTCGCCCTGGTCGGGGTGGGTAACCTCGGTCACGCCCTGGCCGGCTACGACGGCTTCGTCAGCCGTGGTTTCCGGATCGCCGCCCTGCTCGACGCCGACCCGGCGCGGGTCGGCGAGGAGATCAACGGGATGACCGTCCAGCACGTCGACGAGCTGCCCCGGGTGGCCGCCGAGGAGTCGATCGCGATCGGGGTCATCGCCACCCCCGCCACCGCCGCGCAGGCGGTTGCCGACCAGCTCGTGGCCGTCGGCGTGACGAGCATCCTGAACTTCGCGCCGTGCGTACTCTCGGTCCCGGACGGGGTCGACGTGCGCAAGGTCGACCTCGCCATCGAGCTGCAGATCCTGTCCTTCCACGAGCACCGCAAGGCGTCCCTGACCGCGCTGCCCACCACCGGTGGGTCCGCCCTCACCGCCCTGCCGGGCGGTCTCGCGGTCACCGAGAGCCAGGAGGCGATCGGCACGTGAAGCTCCTCGTCGTGGGCGCGTCGTACCGCACTGCGCCGGTCGCCACCCTGGAACGGCTCGCGGTCGCCCCGAACGACCTCGCCCGCACCCTGGACCGCCTGGTCGCGCAGCCGTACGTCAGTGAGGCCGTACTGGTCTCCACCTGCAACCGGGTGGAGGTCTACGCGGCGGTCTCCGGCTTCCACGGCGGCCTCGGCGACATCTGCGCCGTCCTCGCCGAACAGGCCGGCTGCCAGCCGGCGGCGCTGGCCAACCACCTCTACGTGCACTTCGACTCCGCCGCGGTGGGCCACGTGTTCCGGGTCGCCGCCGGACTCGACTCGATGGTGATCGGCGAGGCACAGATCCTCGGCCAACTCCGCGACGCCTACCACTGGGCGAGCGGGGCGGACACCGCCGGGCGGCTGCTGCACGAGCTGATGCAGCAGGCGCTGCGGGTGGGCAAGCGGGCCCACTCCGAGACCGGCATCGACCGGGCCGGCCAGAGCGTGGTCACCGCCGCGCTGGGGTTGGCCGCCGACCACCTCGGCGGCGAGCTGGCCGGTCGGCCCGCACTGGTGGTGGGCGCCGGTGCGATGGGCTCGCTGGGCGTGGCGACGCTGTCCCGGCTCGGCGCCGGTCCGCTGACCGTCACCAACCGGAGCGACGACCGGGCCGTGCGGCTGGCCGAGGCGTACGGCGCCGGCGCGCGGCCGATGGCCGAGCTGACCGACACGCTTTCCACGGTGGACATCGTAGTGGCCGCCACCGCCGCCACCGAGCCGGTCCTCACCCGCGCGGTCGTCGCCGACGCGGTGGCCGGCCGCGACCAGGACCGCGGACCACTGGTCCTGCTCGACCTGGCCGTACCCCGCGACGTCGGGCCCGGCGTGACCGAACTGCCCGGCGTCGAGGTGATCGACATCGACCGGATGGCGGCGCTGCTGGCCGATGGCCCGGCCGCCACCGACGCCGCCGCCGTCGAGCGGATCGTGGCAGCCGAGGTCGAGTCCTTCCTCACCTGGCTGCGCGGCGCCGACGTGGCACCGACCGTGGCCGCCCTGCGTGGACGGGCCGGCGACGTGGTCGGCACTGAGCTGCGCCGACTCGCCCAGCGCCGCCCCGACCTCACCGACGACCAGCGCGCCGAGGTGGCCCGTACCGTGCACCGGGTGGTCCAGCGGCTGCTGCACCAACCGACCGTGCGGGTCCGCCAACTCGCCGCCGAACCCGGCGGCGACCAGTACGCGGCGCTGCTGCGCGAACTGTTCGACCTGGAGGTTCCGCAGACCTCACCGGTGGACAACGTTCCCGACATCACGCCGACCACCGGAAGTGAGCGATGAGCGAGCGGCAGCGAGCGGTGCGCCTCGGCACCCGCGGCAGCAAACTGGCGATGGCCCAGTCAGGGCAGGTCGCCGAGACCCTGACCGCCCGCACCGGGCGCCCGGTCGAGCTGGTCGAGGTGGTCACCGCCGGTGACCGGTCCAGCGCGCCGGTACACCGGCTCGGGGTCGGCGTCTTCGTCTCCGCGCTGCGCGACGCACTGATCGCGGGGACGATCGACTTCGCGGTCCACTCGTACAAGGACCTGCCGACCGCGCCCGCGGCCGGACTGCACATCGCCGCGGTGCCGCCGCGGCAGGACCCGCGCGACGCGCTCGTCGCCCGGGACGGCAAGACGTTGGCCGAACTCGCTCCCGGGGCGACGGTCGGCACCGGCGCGCTGCGCCGGATCGCCCAGCTGCACGCGCTGGGTCTGCAACTGTCGGTCACTCCGATCCGGGGCAACATCGACACCCGGCTGGCCCGGGTGCTCGGCCCGGAGGCCGACCTGGACGCCGTCGTCCTGGCCCGGGCGGGCCTGGCCCGCATCGACCGGACGGACGCGATCACCGAGACGCTCGACCCGATGCTGATGCTGCCGGCGCCCGCCCAGGGCGCGCTGGCGGTGGAGTGCCGGGCCGACGACCCCGAGATGGTCGAACTGCTCGCCACGCTCGACCACGCACCGTCGCGCGCCGCGGTCATCGCGGAGCGGGCGATGCTCGCCACCCTGGAGGCCGGCTGCTCCGCACCGGTCGCCGCCTATGCCGTCGTCGCCGAAGGCGAGCCAACCGGCTCCGGCGCCGAGGGCGATGTTGTCCAGGAGATCTACCTGCGCGGGGCGGTGATCAGCCCGGACGGTAGCCGCGAGGTCCGGCTGTCCCGCACCGGTACGCCCGCCGACGCGGCGGAGATCGGTAAGGCACTCGCCGCCGAACTCCTCGAACTCGGCGCCGACTCGATCCTCGGCCCGCAAGGACACGACGGCCCGGGGACCCAGCAATTTGGGAGCACAGTATGACCCGCACCCGTAAGCCCGTAGGCCGGATCGCGTTCGTCGGGGCTGGACCCGGCGACCCGGGCCTGCTGACCCGCCGGGCGCACGACGCCCTGGTCGACGCCGACCAGGTCGTGTACGACCGGGGAGTCCCCGAGTCGCTGCTCGACGCCGTCCGGGCCGAGGCCAAGGAAGACACCCAGTTCAGCCCGGCCGAGGGCGCCCCGGGCGACGTGGCGAAGGTGCTGATCTCGGCCGCCCGGTCCGGGCAGAACGCGGTGCACCTGGTGGCCGGCGACCCGTTCGGGCACGACTCGGTGGTCAAGGAGGTGCAGGCGGTGGCGCGTACGGCCGCGCACTTCGAGGTGGTGCCCGGGGTCGGCCAGGCCGAGGGCGTGGCCACCTACGCGGGCGTGCCGCTGCCCGGCGTACGTACCGCCGCCGACGTCGAGGACGTCAGCACCCTGGACTTCGACGCCCTCGCCGCCGCGGTGCAGCGCGGTTCGCTGGCGCTGGCCGTGGACGCCGGTGATCTGGCCGCGATCCGGGACGGGCTGCTCGCCGCCGGGGCCGACGGCACCACCGACGTGGGGGTGACCGGGGACGGCACCGGTGAGACGCAGTACACCACCACGTCGAGCGTGGACTCGTTCGTCGCGGCGGCGCTCGGCTTCACCGGCCGGGTGGTGCTGACCGTCGGCAACGGCGTGGGCCAGCGGGACAACCTCAGCTGGTGGGAGAACCGCCCGCTGTACGGCTGGAAGGTGCTGGTGCCCCGGACCAAGGAGCAGGCCGGTGCGATGAGTGCCCGGCTGCGCGCGTACGGGGCGATTCCGTGCGAGGTGCCGACCATCGCGGTGGAGCCGCCGCGTACCCCGGCGCAGATGGAGCGGGCGGTCAAGGGCCTGGTCGACGGCCGGTACGCCTGGGTGATCTTCACCTCGGTGAACGCGGTACGCGCGGTCTGGGAGAAGTTCGCCGAGCACGGCCTGGACGCCCGGCACTTCGGCGGCGTGAAGATCGCCTGCATCGGTGAGGCCACCGCGGACGCGGTCCGCGCCTTCGGCATCCAGCCGGAGCTGATCCCCGCCGGTGAGCAGTCGTCCGAGGGCCTGCTGGCCGAGTTCTCGCCGCACGACGAGGTGCTCGACCCGGTCGGTCGGGTGCTGCTGCCGCGGGCCGACATCGCCACCGAGACGCTCGCCGCCGGGCTCACCGAGCGCGGTTGGGAGGTCGACGACGTGACCGCCTACCGGACCGTCCGGGCTGCCCCGCCGCCCGCCGAGATCCGCGACGCGATCAAGTCGGGCGGGTTCGACGCGGTGCTGTTCACCTCGTCCTCCACCGTCCGGAACCTGGTCGGTATCGCCGGGAAGCCGCACGCGCGTACCGTTGTTGCTGTCATCGGGCCCAAGACGGCGGAGACCGCGACGGAGTTCGGCCTGCGGGTCGACGTCCAGCCGCCGCACGCCTCGGTACCCGACCTGGTGGAGGCGCTCGCCGGCTACGCCGTCGAGCTGCGGGAGAAGCTCGCCGCGATGCCGGCGAAGCAGCGCCGTGGTTCGAAGGTGCAGGGGCCGACCGCGCTGAGGTTCCGCTAGTCGTTAGGGAGGACTCCCGTGCCGTACCCGGAGATGCGGCCCCGCCGGCTGCGCCGCACCGCGGCCGTGCGGCGGCTGGTCGCCGAGACCCGCATCGACCCGGCCGAACTGGTCGTGCCGATGTTCGTCAAGGAGGGGCTGACCGAGCCGCGCGCCATCGGCTCGCTGCCCGGGGTGCTCCAGCACTCGCGTGACTCGCTGCGCAAGGCCGCGGTGGAGGCGGTGCAGGCCGGCGTCGGCGGCATCATGCTGTTCGGGGTTCCGGCCACCCGGGACGAGTACGGCTCCGGCGGCATCGACCCGGACGGCATCCTCAACGTGGCGATCCGGGACGTGGTCTCCGAGGTCGGCGACGCCACCGTGGTGATGAGCGACCTCTGCCTGGACGAGTTCACCTCGCACGGGCACTGCGGGCTGGTCACGCCGGACGGTGCGGTGGACAACGACGCCACCCTCGCCGCGTACGCCGAGATGGCGGTCGCCCAGGCCGACGCCGGGGTGGCGGTGGTGGGTCCGTCCGGGATGATGGACGGCCAGGTCGGCGTGGTACGCCGGGCGCTCGACGCGGCCGGGCACACCGACGTGGCGGTGCTGGCGTACGCCGCGAAGTACGCCTCGGCGTTCTACGGCCCGTTCCGTGACGCGGTCGAGTCCGCCCTGGAGGGCGACCGGCGCACCTATCAGCAGGATCCGACCAACCTGCGCGAGTCACTGCGCGAGGTCGAGCTGGACGTGGCCGAGGGCGCGGACATGGTGATGGTCAAGCCGGCCCTGCCGTACCTCGACGTGGTCGCGGCGGTCCGGGCCGCGGTGAACGTACCGGTCGCCGCATACCAGGTCTCCGGCGAGTACGCGATGGTCGAGGCGGCCGCCGCGAACGGCTGGATCGACCGGGAGCGGGTGATGCTGGAGACGCTCACCTCGATCCGCCGGGCGGGTGCCCAGATCATCCTCACCTACTGGGCCGTGGAGGCCGCCCACCTCCTCCGGCAGCGCTACTGACCCACGTCACACACCGCACGTCGCGCGCGGAGTGCCGCTACCCGGCCCACCTGAACCTGATTCTCGACCCGCCACCGGATCCGCGGACCTGGCGTTACTGACCGCCGGTGCGTCAGCGGGAGCTGTCCAGGCGATGGACCAACTCCGCCACGTCCACGCTGTACTCGCACCACTCCCGGTCGGGTAGGTAGCCCAGCTCTGCGTTGACCTTGAGCATCGCCTCGTTGGCCTGCGCGTTCCAGGTCTGCACCTCGGTCAGTTGCGGCTCGGCCGAGCGCAGCTCCAACAGCATCCGGGCCTTGATCGCCCGGTCGATGCCGTAGCCGCGGTGATCCTGCACCACGATGGTGTCGTACTGGTCGGCCCGGGTCGGGTGCTGCGCCGGCACCACCACCTCGGTCAGGCCGGCCACCTCGCCGGTCTGCTCGTGCAGGGCGAGCACGATGTAGGGCTTCATGCCCCGCCGGTGCAGGCAGTCCAGGCTGTCCCGGAGCCGCTGCGGGTCGTACGAGCTCGGTCGCAGCTCGCCGTCCTCGACGTCCCGGATCTCGGCCTTGGCCCGCGCGTACGCCTCGATCAGATCGTCCGGCGGCCCACCCGGGTGGAACTGCACGTGGTAGCCCGACCCGACACCGGTGGACATCTCGGCCAGTTCGGCCCAGTCGACGCCCGACAGGTCGAGCACGCTGCGGGTCTCGACGTACTCCCGGGTGAAGCCCAGGGACTCGTAGAAGGCGACGGACGGGGTGTCGCCGACCACCTCCACCCCGATCGACTCGAAGCCCTCCTGGTAGACCCGTCGGGCGGCACGCAGGACGAGGTCGCGGCCGAGCCCGCCACGGCGGACGGACGGGTGTACGAGCACCTCCAGCACGCCGATGCTGCCGAGCAGCAGTACGTGCACCTGGCCCAGGATCGCCCCGGGGGTGCCGTCGGCGGCCGGCTCGGCCTGGGCCACCCAGGCGATCCGGCGTTCGCCCGGCATCACCTCGGCGAGGTACTCCCGTAGGCAGTCCTCCTGCCATGGCGGATCCTGCGGAAGATCGGCCGCCAGAACCGCGTTCAACGTCTCCAGCAGCGACGCGATCTCGGCGGACGACGCGGTCCGGGGGTCCCACTCGCGCACCATCACCCGTCTAGCTTGCCTTTAACGGCAGCCTGGGGGAAGTGTCCAGTTCTCCAATGTACGCGGACGATCACATCACGTACGGCTGGCCTGTCCGTACCGGTTGGCCGTGTTGAAGACGTCCTGGGCGTACGGGCGGACGTTGTTGTACGACAGGATGGCGTTCCACCAGTCACCCGGGATCGTCAGGTTGCGGTTGCCCTTGCACAGGTAGATGCCGGCGGCGAGGGCGGCGTCGTGGATGTTGTGCGGATCCTTGCGACCGTCGTTGTCCGCGTCGGCACCCACCTCCTGCCAGGTGGTCGGGATGAACTGCATCGGGCCGACCGCACGGTCGAGGACGGTGTCCCCGTCCAGTTCACCCCGGTCGGTGTCGGCGATCCGCATCCGGCCGCCCTGGCCGTCCAGCGGCAGCCCGATGATCTCCGGGGTGGCCCGCCCGTCCGGACCCAGCCGGGCGTTGTTGGCCTGCCCGTGTCGGGACTCGACGAAACCGATCGCGGCCAGCGTGGTCCAGCTCAGGCCGCAGCCCCGGTTGGTCTCGGCGAGCACGAGTTCGGCGTAGCCGTACGCCTGCATCGCGATCGGGTCGATGCCGACCTTGGCGCCGACCTCGCGGGCCCAGCCGGCGAGCGCGTCCGACGGCCGTCCGGCGACCGGTGCGACACCACCGGGCGCGGTCGGGGTGATCACGCCGGGCCCGGTCGGCGGCGTCGCGCCGGGCGGCAGCGTCGTGTCCGGCGGCGGTGCGGCGCCGGGCGGCGGCGCACCGGTGGCGGGCGGGAGACCGTCGCCGTCGGGCGCACCGGCGGCGACCGGCCGCGACGCGCCGATGGTCGCCGGTACCACCAGCGCACCGGCGGTGGCGGTGGCGGCCACCAGGGCGAGCAGGAACACCCCGGGCACGGTGAGCCGTCCGCTGGGTCGGCGCGACCAGGCGCGGGTCGCCCGGGCCGCGGCGCGTGGACCGGGCAGCGGGATGGCGTGCGCGAAGCGCCTCCGTCGGCGCCGAGGGCCCGACGACGCCGGCTCCGGTGTGGAGCCGACCGGTGTACCGTCCGGGCTGTCCTTACCGGCTCCGGTTTCGTCGCCCCTGCCGGTTGCCGTGTCGTCGGCCTTGCCGGCAGGCGGATCGTCCACTTTGTCGGCCGCCGAGGCATCGGCCCCGGCGACCGCCGGGTCGTCGGTCTTGGGGGCGACCGCCGGGTCGTCGGTCTTGGGGGCGACCGCCGGGTCGTCGGTCTTGTCGGTCGCTGGTTCGGCGGCCGGTGTCGGTGTGGGTGGCTCGGTGGCGGGCCTGGCTGGGCCCAGCCAGGGCCGCCGGGGACGGGGCAGTTCGGGGGCCGGCCCGTCCAGGGTGGTGTCGGAGCCGGCGCGGGGTGTGGCCGGCCGGAGGGGTCGAAGGGGGATGCGCTCTTCGCCGTCTGCCACCCGTCGAGTATCACCCATCTTCCGGCGAGCGTCAGGTCCGGTCGTACCCTGATGACATGCCCCGGTACGAGTTTCGTTGCCGCGCCTGCGGTGACACCTTCGAGGTCAACCGCCCGATGGCCCGCGCCGGTGCGCCGGCGGCCTGCCCCCAGGGGCACGACGACACGGTCAAACTGCTGTCCACCGTCGCGGTCACCGGCCGCGGTGGTGGTACGTCCGGTGACCGGCCCGCGCCGTCGGGCGGTGGGGGCTGCTGCGGCGGTGGCTGCGGCTGTTAGGCGCCCTGCTGGTGCGCGGCACTGTCGCGGGTGGTGGGACGAATGCTGGCGACCTTGCCCGGATGCCGGGTTTGATGGCACCTTGGGGCGGAGCCTCGGCCGACCGTTCTCACGATGCGTGATGATCTGCCTTCGGCAAGTATGAAGTGGAGGCCAGGGGGAGGTTCCACGCATGTCGTCACGGACGCATCTCCCGGCCGGCTGGGTGACCTTCGTGTTCACCGACATCGAGGGCTCCACCCGCCTGGCGCAGCTGCTCGGTCCCGGCTACCGGCCGGTGCTGGCCGAGCACCGGCGGTTGCTGCGGCGCACGATCGCGGCCACCGAGGGCGCGGAGCTGCTCACCGAGGGCGACTCGTTCTTCCTGGCCTTCGGTGACGCCGGCGCGGCGCTGACCGCCTGCCTGACCGCCCAGCGGGCACTCCGTGAGCACGAGTGGCCCACCCCCGAGGCGGCGCCGCGGGTGCGGATGGGCCTGCACACCGGCTGGGCGGAGCCGCGCGACGGTGAGTACGCCAGCTCCGAGGTGCACCGGGCCGCCCGGGTGGCCGCCGCGGCGCACGGCGGGCAGATCCTCTGCTCGGCGGCGACCGCGCGGCACGCCGATCCGCTCCCGACCGGCGCGTCCCTGCTCGATCTCGGGCTGCACCGGCTACGCGGCTTCGACGACCGGGAACGTCTCTTCCAGCTCGTCGCCCCCGGCCTGGAACGGCAGTTCCCACGCCCACGTACCGCCGACGCGGTGGCGCACAACCTGCCGGTCCAGGTCACCTCGTTCGTCGGACGCGAGGCCGAGCGGGCCGAGCTGCGGGAACTCGTGGCCCGGCACCGGCTGGTCACCGTGCTCGGCGCGGGCGGCGGTGGCAAGACGCGGCTGGCCGTCGAACTCGCCGGCGATCTGGTGGAGGAGTACCCGGACGGGGTGTGGTTCGTCGACATCGCCGCGGTCACCGACCCGGGCCTGGTGGCCTTCGCCATCGCCGCGGTGCTCGGGCTGCGCCCCGAACCGGGCCGCCCGATGGTCGACACGCTTGTGGAGTACGCCGCCGGCCGCCGCATGTTGATCGTGCTCGACACCTGCGACGCCCAGCCGGTGGCCTGCGCGGAGGCGGTGTCCCGGCTGCTCGCCGGTGGGGTCGGGGTGCGGGTGCTGGCCACCACCCGGGAGCCGCTGGTGCTGCCCGGCGAGGTGGTGTGGCGGATCCCGCCGTTGTCGGTCGACCCGCCACCGGACGGTACGGAGAGCGACGCGGTCGCGCTGCTGTTGGACCGTACCGCGGCGGCACGCGGCGGCCGGCAGCCCGACTCGGCCGAGTCGGCCGACCTGCGACGGGTGGTGCGGCGGTTGGACGGGCTGCCGTTGGCCATCGAGCTGGCCGCCGCGCGGCTACGGGTGCTCTCGGTCGGTCAGCTCGCCGAGCGCCTCGACGACGTGCTCGGCACCCTGGACGCGGGCCGGGAGGACCGGGCGCCGGCACCGGTCGACCGGGTGGCCGTCGACGACCAGCGCCGCAGCGGACTGTTCGCCGCCGCGGCGGCCGGTCCGGTGCCGGCGGATCCGACGACCCGGGAGGCGTCCCGCTCGGCGCTCGAACGGCATCTGACCATGCAGGCCACGGTCACCTGGTCGTACCGGACCCTCGGTCCCCGGGCCGCGCGGCTGCTGCGTTGGCTGGCGGTCTTCGCCGGCCCGGTCGATCTGCGGACGGTGGAGTGGCTACTCGGCGACGACCCGCTCGACCCACTCTCCGTACTGGTGGACAAGTCCCTGGTCCTCGCGGAACCGTACCCCTCGGGCTACACCTACCGGATGCTCGATCCGATCCGCGCCTACGCGGCCCGTCGGCTCGCCGAGGCCGGTGAGGAGCAGGCCGCCCGGAACCGGCACGTGGCCTGGTCCGCGCACGCGCTGGAACGCGCGCACCTGGGGCCGGACGGGCAACCGGTGACCCTCTCGCTGTACGCGCTGGATCCGCTCGCCGGTGAGCTGCGCGCCGCCCTGCGCTGGTGCGCGACGGGGGGCAGCGCGCGTACCGGCCTGCGCCTGGCCGGCGGCCTGGAGCAGTGGTGGCGGGAACGCGGGCTGGCCCGGGAGGGCCGACTGTGGCTGTTCCGGCTCTACAGCCGGATCGCCGAGACCGGTGAGGTCATCCCGGAGGGCGAGTTGGCGGCGGCGTACCACCTGCACTCGCTGCACGCCGGCGCGGACGGTGAGTTCGGTGAGGAGTTGCGCTACTCGCAGCGGGCGGAGGCGGCGGCCCGGCAGGCCGGTGACGCCGGCCTGCTGGCCCGGGTGCTCGCCGGTCGGGCCGCCCCGCTGGTCGACATGGGACAGTTCGCCGAGGCCGAGCGGGTCTGCCGGGAGGTCATAGACTGGGCCCGCGACCAGGGTGTCGAAGCCGAGGCGCAGTTCGCGGTGTTCCGGCTGGCCGAGTTGCTGTGGCGGCGAGGGGCGCTGGACGAGGCGGCGGAGTTGCTCGGCGCGGCCCGGCCGGTCGAGGCGGCCCGGCCGGTCGACCGGGGACGCCGCTCGGTGGACATGCTGCTCGGCATGGTCGCGTTGGCCCGGGGCGACCTGGTGGCGGCGCACGAGCACCTGCTGGCCGCGTTGCGTTCCCGGATGAACCACGGCTTCCACGGCCGGGCCTGCGACACGCTCAACGCGATCGCGGTGCGGTGTGCCGGCGGGCACGAGCCGGTGACGGCGGCCCGGCTGTTCGGCGCGGCCCAGGCCACCCGGGCGGGCCTTCGGTCCACCCCCGGCATCTACGACGCGTACTGGTCGCAGCAGCAGGCGGCGTTGCGGCGGACGCTTGGCGACGCCGCCTTCGACGAGGCGTACGCCGAGGGTGCCGAGTTGGGTCTCGACGAGGCGGTCGCCCTGGCGCTCGGGGTGGAGCATCCCGACCTGGCCGGCGATTCGGCCCGGTTCGCGGCTCGGGCCGGCCGGGCGGCTCCCCGCCAGTCGACCGCTGCCGCGGACCGGCACACCGAGCACGCCTGACGGTTCGCTCGTGCCGGGGCGCCCGGCCGGACCCCGGCCGGGCGCCCCGCCGCGGGGTCAGCTCCGGGCGGCGCGTTCGGCGTCGACCTTCATCTTGGCGGCCCGGTCGATGTCGGCCTGGTCGACGGCGGCGACCGAACCGAAGATGGCGACCGCCTGGTAGTAGGTCCAGGCCAGGCTGTAGCAGGCCGGTCGGACCACCGCGTTGTAGGTGGCGCAGACCCGCTTGAGGTCCTCGTAGAAGGCGCTGTCCAGGCGCGACTTGTTGGCGCTGAACTGGCCGACCGCCTTGTAGTTGCGGTAGCCGAAGTCGTGCCGGAAACAGGAGAGGGAGAAGCTGAACCCGAGCGGGTTGTCCGGGCTGGACGAGCAGTAGTCGGTGGACCAGTCGAAGTTGTACTCCGCCCAGGCCGCCCGGTTCTGCCGGGCCGAGTTCCAGGCGTTGTAGCTGCTGGCGCTCGTCTGGGTCCAGCTGGACAACACGGAGAGCTTCTGCGTCGGTGTCACCGCAGCCGCGGCGGGTGTGGCCACGGCGAGGGTGGTCAGCAGCGCGATTACGGCCGAGGCGAGGGGGATGGTGAGACGTCTGGGCACGAGTTGACCTCCGCGGGGGTGGGCGGTGGGACGGGGGTTACCGGTGAGTCACCGGAGTGCCATCAGTGTCGATCAATGCCTTGTTCGGTGCGTGTTACCGGTGAGAAATATTGGTGACCAGTGCTGAAACAGACGAATGCCCCGGACGCCGGGCGGCGTCCGGGGCGTGACCAGCTCGCCACGGGCCGGCTGCGGCAGCCGGCCCGGCGAGCGTCGCTGGGGCCCTAGTCGAAGAACCGGGCCAGGTGGGTGGCGGAGGGCCCGTCGTCGTCCGGGCCGAGCGGGGCGAGGTCGGCGAAGATCGACGCGCCGTCGGTGCCGGCGTGCAGCGGGTACCAGCGCGGCGTGCCCGGGGGGCGCATGACGCAGACACCCTTGATGGTCTGTACGTCCAGCAGTCGGACGTGGGTCGGGTCGGCGACCGCGTTCACGTGCCCCCACCAGGGGCTCATCACGTGCAGTACGCCGCCCGGGCGGAGCACCCGGTGGCACTCGTCCAGCAGCGGCAGGAAGTCGATCAGGTGTTCCAGGATGTGCACCGCGAACAGCACGTCCACCGAGTCGTCCGCCAGCGGCAGCGAGCCGGACAGGTCGGCCACCGCGTCCACCCCCGGCGCCGGGAAGATGTCCAGCCCGAGGTTGCCCGGCCACTGCTTGGTCCCGCCACAGCCGAGGTCCACCACCACCGGGTCGCGGTCGCCGACCCGTACCCGGCACCAGACGCCGAAGACCCCGGCCAGCCGGCCGACCTGTGCGCGTACCAGCCGCAGCTGCGCCGGGTCGTCGACCGCGCCGGTCAGGTGGGCGACGCCCCGGTCGAAGCGCACCTCTACCCCGAGCGACCGGAGCCGCTCGTCGTGGCGGACCTGGTCCGCCCACGCCTCGGTCAGGAACCCGTCGACCGCCCGCAGCCGGTCGGCTGAGGGCGGAGTGTGTGCCAATGCGACCATCTCGGCTACCTCCGGCCGCCCCGTTACCCGGCCCGGTGCCCGTTATGCCTCGCTTATCCCCGGAATCCGGGCCCGTCCGGTCAGGACTCGGTGACCTGCCCCGCCGTCACCGAGAGCCGCCGGTCGACCCGCACGGCGTCGAGCATCCGCCGATCGTGCGTCACCAGCAGCAGGGTGCCCGGGTAGCCGGCCAGCGCCGACTCCAGTTGCTCGATCGCCGGCAGATCCAGGTGGTTGGTCGGCTCGTCCAGCACCAGCAGGTTGACCCCGCGACCCTGCAACAACGCCAACGCGGCCCGGGTCCGCTCGCCCGGGGAGAGCGTCGCGGCCGGGCGCAGCACGTGCTGCGCGCGCAGCCCGAACTTCGCCAGCAGCGTCCGTGCGTCGGCGGGCGACAGGTCCGGTACGGCGGCCTGGAAGGCGTCCAGCAGCGGCCCGTCCCCGAGGAACAACCCGCGCGCCTGGTCCACCTCGCCGACCAGCACACCGGGCCCCAACGCGGCCTGGCCGGCGGCCAGCGGCAGGCGGCCCAGCAGGGCGCCCAGCAGCGTCGACTTGCCGGAGCCGTTCGGCCCGGTCACCGCCACCCGGTCGGCGTACCCGATCTGCAGGTGCACCGGGCCGAGCGTGAAGTCGCCCCGGCGTACCACCGCGTCGCGGAGGGTGGCCGCGACGGCGCCGGCGCGGGGCGCGGCGGCGATCTCCATCCGCAGCTCCCACTCCTTGCGCGGCTCCTCCACCACCGCCAACCGCTCGATCAGCCGCTCGGTCTGCCGGGCCTTGGCCGCCTGCTTCTCGCTCGCCTCGGATCGGAACTTGCGTCCCAGCTTGTCGCTGTCGGTGGCCTTGCGCCGGGCGTTGCGGACACCCTTGTCCATCCAGGCCCGCTGGGTCCGGGCCCGCTCCTCCAGCGACGACCTCGTGTCGGCGTACTCCTCGTACTCGGCGCGGGCCTGGCGGCGCGCCACGTCCCGCTCCTCCAGGTACGCGGCGTAGCCGCCGCCGAACTGGTTCACCTGCTGCTGGTGCAGGTCCAGTTCCAGCACCCGGGTCACCGTGCGGGCCAGGAACTCCCGGTCGTGGCTGACCAGCACCGTGCCGGCCCGCAGGCCGGTGACGAACCGTTCCAGCCGCTCCAGGCCGGCCAGGTCCAGGTCGTTGGTGGGCTCGTCGAGCAGGAACACGTCGTACCGACTGAGCAGCAGCGACGCCAGCCCGGCCCGGGCCGCCTGCCCGCCGGACAGGCCGGTCATCTCGTGGTCGAGGTCGACGGCGAGGCCCAGCTCGGCGGTCACCTCCTCGGCCCGTTCGTCCAGGTCCGCGCCGCCCAGGCCGAGCCAGCTCTCCAACGCGGCGGCGTAGGCGTCGTCCGCGCCCGGCTCGCCGACGGTCAGCGCCTCGGCGGCGGCGTCCAGCGCGGCCTGCGCGGCGGTCACCCCGGTGCGTCGGGTCAGGAACGCCCGGACCGTCTCGCCGGGTCGCCGCTCCGGTTCCTGCGGCAGGTGCCCGACGCTCGCGCCGGGCGGGCTCACCGCGACGCTGCCGGCCGCCACCGGCAGCAACCCGGCGAGGGTACGCAGCAGCGTCGACTTGCCCGCCCCGTTGACCCCGACCAGGCCGATCACGTCACCGGGGGCGACCACCAGGTCCAGCCCGGTGAACAGGGTGCGGTCCCCGTGGCCGGCGGCGAGGTCCTTGGCGATCAGCGTGGCGCTCACAAACAGCCGAGCCTACCCGCCGACGAGCAGCGCGAGTGGTCCGCGGCGACCCGCCGTGTCCAGCCGGGGAACAGGAGGCAGACTCACGGTTGTGCAGACCACTCTGGCGATCGACTGCGGTGGCGGCGGGATCAAGGCCTCCGTCCTCGACGGGGCCGGCACCATGCGGGCCCAGCCGCTGCGGGTGCCCACGCCGTACCCGTTGGCGCCGGAACTGTTCGTCGAGACCCTGCTCGACCTGGGGGCCCGGCTACCCGCCGCCGACCGGGTGACGGTGGGGATGCCGGGCATGATCCGGCACGGCGTGGTGGTGGCCACCCCGCACTACGTGACCCGCTCCGGCCCGCGCAGCCGGGTCGACCCGGTGCTGCTCGCCCAGTGGTCCGGCTACGACGCGCGGACCGCCCTGAGCGCCGCGTTCGGGCTGCCGACGCTGGTGCTCAACGACGCCGAGGTGCACGGCGCCGGGGTGGTCGCCGGCACCGGCTGTGAGCTGGTGCTGACCCTCGGCACCGGGCTGGGCAGCGCGCTCTTCGACGGCGGCGTGCTCGCCCCGCACCTGGAGTTGTCCCACGCCCCGGTGCGCTGGGGCAGCACCTACGACACGTACGTCGGCGAACCGGAACGTCGCCGGCTGGGTGACGCGTTCTGGTCCCGGCGGATCCGGCAGGTGGTGGAGGGGCTGCGGCCGGTGTTCCGCTGGGACCGGCTCTACCTGGGTGGCGGCAACTCCCGGCTGATCCGCCCCGAACAGCTGGCCCGGATGGGCGACGACGTGGTCGTGGTGCCCAACAGCGCCGGGATCGTCGGCGGCGTCCGCGCCTGGGATCTCGCCGTCGTGTGAGGAAGGGCCCCGGTCGACCGTCGGGCCAGGCCCGGGAACAGTCGCGGTACGGCCGGTGTTGTGCCAGCGTCGGGACAGTGGTGCGACACGAAGGGGGTGGGCAGAATGGATCTTCTGGCCGAGTACCGCCGGGCGAACCTGTTCTTCGAGTCCGGTGACCCGAGCGGCGCGGCCCGCCTGCTCGAACCGATCGTCGAGGCCGAGCCGGACAACGCCTCCGTCCGGCAGCTGCTGGCCCGGGCGTACTTCCAGTCCGCCCAGCTCGGCCGCGCCGAGGAGCAGCTGCGGGAACTGGTCGACCGCAACCCCAGCGACCACTACGCCCACCACGTGCTGGGCCGGACGCTGGAGCGGCTCAACCGGTATCCGGACGCGCTGCGCCACCTGCGCATCGCGGCGGCCATGCACGCGGCGAACGACGACTACGCGAGCGCCCTGCGCCGGGTCGAGACCCGGGTCGGCGGCGGTCGCTGACGGCAACGCGAGCAACGGCGAGGGGCGACCCGGCAGCGGGCCGCCCCTCGCCGTCTCCGGCGCAGCCCGGCGCCCCGCCTGCCTACCATTGCCGGATGGCAGCCGACCGGACGGTGGACGTGGCATGAAGCTGAAGCTGGACCTGCACGACATCTTCAACAAGGGCCACGACATCGACCGGGCGCTGCGCAACATCATGGACGAGGCGGTGGCGAAGAAGGCCACCCTCGTCGAGATCATCCCCGGCAAGGGTTCCGGCCAGCTGAAGAAGCGTGTCCTGCGCTTCCTCGACCAGAAGGACGTCAAGCAGCTCTACCACCGGGTCGAGAAGGACTCCAAGAACTTCGGCCGCCTCTTCGTCCACTTCCGCTGGAAGTAGTGACGAAAGTGCCCTTGACCTGTGCTTCCGGGCGTTCGCAGGGTCGCTGAACCATGATCATGCCGTTTCCAGGCCGTCTCCGGCTGCTGGGTCGTCGTCGGCCTGGTCCTGACCGAATGCCGTGTCGATGGCGCGCCGGGTGCGGTCCTCGCTGGTCGGCAGCAGGTGGGTGTAGGTCCGGAGGGTGAATCCGGGGTCGGCGTGGCCCAGGTAGGCCGATAGGGCTTTGATGCTCTCTCCGGCGTCCAGGAGGACCGAGGCGTAGGTGTGCCGGAGTACGTGCATCCCGTTGTGCCGGTCGTCGGGGATGCCCGTGGCCCGGATCGTGGGCTTCCAGACGCCGGAGTTGAACATCGAGCGGGTGAGCGCCGTACCGGCGGGGTTCGTCAGGTACAGCTCGACAGTTCGTGGCTCGCCGTTCAGGGTGCCCCAGGGCAGCGTCACCGCGATGGGTGGGCAGTCCTGAGCGTGTTGCCGGAGCCGGCCGGCGACCGAGGCCGGTAGGGGAACCTCGCGGGACTTGCCGCCCTTTGGCGGCGCGAAGATCAGCACGCCGCGCACGAGCTTGATCTGACGAGTGACGTGCAGAACGGGACGGGTCTCGTCCAGGTCACCGGGGCTGGTAGCGAATATCTCGCCCTGCCGTAGGCCGCAACCCGCGCCCAGGTCCACCGCCACCCGATACCGGCAGGGCATGTTCTCGCGGAACGCGGCCAGGCGGTCGACGGACCACGGCACCACTTTGGTGGGGGCGGGTTTGGGCCGGCGGATGCTCTTGGCCGAGAACGGATTGCTGATGATCTTTCGGTCATCAACGGCCGCGTTGAAAATCATCGACACGTCCGTGAAGAGGACCCGACGGTAACCGACCGACAAGCCGGACTCCTGTATCCGGCGTGCCCATTCCCTGATGGTGGCGGGTTGGATCGAGGCCATCGGCTTATGACCGAGCACCGGGTAGACGTGCAGGCGAAGTTCGTACTCGATGCGGTCGCGGGTCAGTAAATCGGTGGTCGCGGCGGCGAGCCATTCGTCGGCGTACTGCTTGAAGGTGGTGCGGCCGGCGTCGGGATCGACGTAGGTTCCCTTGAGGATGTCGGCTTGGACGTTGGCGAGGAACGCCTGTGCCTCGCGTTTCTTCCTGTCGGGGAAGGACTGCGATTTCTCCTTCCCGTCCGGGGCGATGTACCGGACGCGATAGCGCATTCCCTGTCCGCATTCCGGCTTGGGTTCTTGCCGGGTTTTGCCGTCGGGGCCGACGACGCTGCGGTACCAGCGGTCAACGATGTGGGCCATGTCAGGCCGCCTTGGACTGATCGGTGAACCAGGCGCGTACCCCGTCAGGGTCGTAGCGCAGGTGCCGGCCGACGCGGGCGGCGGGTGGGCCGTACTTGCGTTTGCGCCACTGGTAGAGGGTCTGGACGGGCACCCGCAGGTAGGCGGATACGTCTTCGATTTCCCAGAGCGGTTCCGGGGTGGCGGGTGGGGTCATCGGGGCTCCTTCCTGGTGAGGGTGATGTAGGTGCGGCTTTCGCCGCTGTAGCCGGCGGGGCGGGTGCTGGTGCGGCAGGTGACCCGCTCGCGGCCGAAGTGCGCGACGAGCTGGGCGGCGATGGTGACGGCGTGGGACTTGACGGTGGCCGTCGGACCGATGAGCCTGACCGCGATCAGCGGTCGGGGACGGGTGGGCATAGCGAGGCTCCTTCCGGTTGGCCGGTTGGTTTGGCGTGTCGCTGTGGAGTTGTCAAGGAACGGGTTCACGGGTCGTTGACACGTACGTGTCAAGCGGCCAGGGGTTGGGCGGCGGTCCGGTGGTGGTCCGCATGCTCGTCGGCCAGGGCGTCGAGTCCGGCTTGGTGTCGGGCGCGGGCGAGGGCGGCGGCGGTGTTGGCGAGGAGGGCGTCTCCGGTGGTGATCCAGCCGGTGGCTTGGTAGCCGAGTTCGTAGATGACCCGTTCGGCCTGTTCGTCGTCCCAGGTGTGGGGGTGACCTTCGGTGCGTCGCCAGATGGTGCGCTGATGACGCAGGAAGCCGAGGGTGACGGAGAAGGCGCGGCTTTTGGTGGTGATGTGGCCGCCGTAGCCGAACTGGTGTGCCCACCGGCGTAGCCGCTGGTAGTCGGGGTGTTCGCCGAGGTCCCAGCAGGCGCGGATGAGCCGGCCGAGGTGGGTGGACGGGTCGCCGTGGATTTCCACGGACAGGTCGTCGACGCGGCGCAGGTTGAGGCCGGTG
>NZ_QXEC01000014.1 GCF_003583405.1 Micromonospora radicis | reverse complement strand
CGTCACCGACGCCGACCTCGACATCGAGCCGGGCAGCTCGGCGGTCGGTCTGGTGGCGGGCGGCCGGTACCGGGTCGAGACGCTCTGGCTGGGGTTGCTGCTGCGCTCCGGCAACGAGGCGGCCAACGCGCTGGCCCGCCTCGGCGGCGGCGCCGACGGGATGGCCGGCGGCCTGCGGGCGATGAACGAGCAGGCCCGGTTGCTCGGCGCGTACCAGACACACGCCGCCACTCCGTCCGGACTGGACGGCCCCGGCCAGTTCACCAGCGCGTACGACCTGGCCCTGATCGCCCGGGCGTGCTTCGACGACGGACACTTCCGCCGCTATGCGGCCACCCGCGAGGCGGCCATCCCGGCCCAGCCGAGGCAGCGTGCCACGGCGTTCACCATCGACAACGACAACCAGTTGCTGTACCACTACCCGGGTGCGCTGGGCGGCAAGACCGGCTACACCGACCTGGCCCGGCACACCTACGTGGGTGCCGCCGAGCGTGACGGTCGCCGGCTGGTCGTCACGCTGCTCGGCGCCGACGTACTCGACCAGCGCGGCTGGCAGCAGGGCGCGGCGCTGCTCGACTGGGGATTCGCCCTGCCCCACGCTGCCTCGGTCGGGGTGCTGGTACGCCCCGGTGCCACCACCGCCTCCGCCACCCCGTCCGCCGCGGTGCCGCCCCAGGCGTTGCCCGGCGGTGCCTCCGGTGCCGATTCGGCCGGTCGGCGGGCACTCGCCGGCCAACTCCGCACGGCCTCGTACGTCGTCCTCGCCCTCGGCTCGACCGTCCTCGCCCTGGGCTTCCTCGGCCGGCGTCGCCGGCTGCGCGCGGCGGGCCGCCGCCCGACCCCGCGCGGCTGAGCGTGACCGTCCGGCCCGCGGCCGGGCGGCGCGACCGGCCGGCGGTCCGGGTCGGCCTCGCCGTCGGGCTGGCGGTGGGGCTGCTCGTCGCGGCCGGCTGCACCCGGCCGGCGCCGCAACCACCGCCCTCGCCGGCACCGACCCTGCCCGGTTTCGTCGTGTTGTCCGACGCGGACCCGCGGATCCTGACCGACATCCGGTACGCCGGCCCGCACAACTTCGTCGGCCGGCCGGTCGCCGGCTACCCCGAACCACTCTGTCTGCTCACCGGGGCGGCCGCCACCGCGCTGCGCCGGGTGCAGGACGCCGCACTGGCCACCGGCCGGGGCCTCAAGGTCTACGACTGCTACCGCCCGCAGCGCGCCGCCGACGAGTTCGTCACCTGGGCCCGCAGCCCCGACGAACAGCAGATGAAGGCGGAGTTCTACCCCCGGGTGGCCAAGTCGGAGCTGTTCGACCGCGGCTACCTCGGCGCGCCCACCGCGCACAGCCGCGGCAGCACCGTCGACGTCACCCTGGTCGACGTGCCCGCACCCGAGCAGGCCCGGTACCTGCCGGGTCAGCCGCTGGCCGACTGCGCCGCCGGGTACGCCGAACGGTTCGGCGACAACAGCGTCGACATGGGTACCGGCTTCGACTGCTTCGACCCCCTCGCGCACACCGACGCGACCCGGATCGACCCCACCGCCCGGCAGAACCGGCTGCTGCTGCGGCAACTGATGACCGACGGCGGGTTCGTCGGCTACGACCGGGAGTGGTGGCACTTCCGCTACCGCGACGAACCCTGGCCGGAGACCTACTTCGACCTGCCGGTCGCCCGATCCTCGGCCGGCTGACCGGCTCGCGGGGCGGCGGACCGGGCGGTGAGCGATGGCGGCGTACGGGGGACGGTGGGCCTCGAAGCCGGCGAGTCACCGGCGATCGGCACCACAGCGCCGGTCGCCGACGTGTGCGCCGCACTCATGTCGCCGGTGACGTGCGTCACGTTAGCGTCGCCGTACGCCGACACCACCGCCGGCGCTCACTCAGACCCCGGGAGAGCGTCATGTCCACACCCGCCCGCCGGCTGCTCGCCGCCATCGTCGCGGTGCTGCTGCTCGCCCCCGCGTACGCCCCGTCGCCCGGGTACGCCGCCGCCACCCCGTACACCAAGGCGCCCGTCTCCGGCAGCCTGTCGACGTACCGCGTCTCCGGCGTGTACGTCGCCGGTGTCTCCTCCGGGGCGTACCTGGCCACCCAACTCCAGGTGGCCTACTCGCAGAAGGTCAGGGGAGCGGCGTTGTTCGCCGCCGGCCCTTACTACTGCGCGCAGAACAACGTCGCCCAGGCGTTGTACGGCTGCGGCGACAACATCTACCCGACGTACCTGAGCACCCTGCAGACCTACACCCGCACCTGGGCCGGGTACGGCTGGATCGACCCGGTCGGCGGCCTGTCCGGCGAACCGGTCTACGTCTTCCACGGCGGAGCCGACCGGACGGTGCAGCGGTCGGTAAGCGACGACCTGGTCCGCTACCAGCAGCACTTCGGCGCCAGCGTGCAGTACGACAGCGGCTCCACCGCCGGGCACGGCTGGGTCACCCCGTACGGCACCGTCGGCTGTACGGCCACCGCGGCGCCGTACCTCAACGACTGCGGCACCGATCCGCAGCACACCTTCCTGCGCAAGCTGTACGGCACGGTGCAGCCGCCGAACACCGGTCCGCTCGGCGGCACCCTGGTCCGGTTCAGTCAGCACACCTTCGCCCCCGGCGGCTGGGCCAGCGGGCTGAGCATGGACGCCAACGGATTCGCCTATGTCCCGGCGTCCTGCGCGGCCGGGGCGACCTGCCGGCTGCTGGTGGCCCTGCACGGTTGCCTGCAGGGCCACAGCCGGGTCGGCACCGCCTTCGTGGACCGGGCCAACCTCAACCAGTACGCCGACACCAACGCCACCATCGTGCTGTACCCGCAGGCCATCGCCGTGCCGAGCAACCCGAACGGGTGCTGGGACTGGTGGGGCTACCTGGGCGCCACGAACTACCCCATCAAGGGTGGCGCCCAGGTGGAGACAATCATGAACATGGTCCGCCGACTCGGTGGCTGATCCGGTCCCGGTCGCACCGTAGGCTGTGGACCATGACTGCCGTACGTCGATGTGACCGTGACGCACGGTGGCCGGTCTGGCCGGCCCCGACGGTGCCGCCGGGGCCGGCGGCCCGGTGAGCGAGAGCCCGGTGCCGGCCCAGCGACGCGGGCCGGCCGACACCGCACCCCGGTCCCGCCTGGTCGAGGCGTGTGCCACGATCTCGGCCTCCCGCTCGTTCGAACTCGTCATCGTCGTGGTGATCCTGGCCAACGGCGTGGTCCTCGGCCTGGAGACCTACCCCGACCTGGGTCCGGCCGGCACCGCGCTGTACGGCGTCGAGTGGTGCTTCCGGGTGATCTTCGTCATCGAGATCGCCATCCGGGTGCTGGCCTACGGCCGCCGGCCGCAGGACTTCTTCCGGCAGGGCTGGAACGTCTTCGACTTCCTGGTGACCGCGGCGATCTTCATCCCCGGTCTGCACGGCGACTCGGCGCTGCTGCGCGTGATCCGCGTACTGCGGATGGTGCGGCTGGTGCGGTTCTCACCCGGCCTGCGGATGATCGTCGCCGCGCTGTGGCGCAGCCTGCCCGGCGTCGCCGGGTTCCTCGCCCTGGCCATGGTGACCCTCTACGTGTACGGCATGGCCGGCTGGCTGATCTTCGGAGAGGTCTATCCGGACGAGTACGGGGACATCGGCCGGTCCCTGCTGACGCTGTTCGTGCTGCTCTCCCTGGAGACCCTGCCGGACCTCGTCGAGCAGGGCATGGAGCTGTCCGCCTGGACCGTGCTCTACTACGGCAGCTTCGTGGTGATCACGGTCAACCTGCTGCTCAACATCCTGGTCGCGGTCTTCGTGAACTCGATGGAGGAAGCGCGCCGGTTGGAGATGACCGAGGGCATGGCCCCCGGTTACGACGAGGACGGCGACGGGATACCCGACGAACTGGACCGGATCGCGGTCAGTCAACGCCTCGACGACCTCCGTACCCTCATCGTCGAACTCGAACGCGAGCTGCGCATCGACCGGGACGACGGGCGGGGCCGCCGGGTGTTGAAGGACTGAACGAGCGTTTTCCGCCGTCCGGGACGTCCGTCCGGTGGTGCGTTTCGGGCGTGCGTCCGGCGATGAAACGCAGGTGAACTCCGCCACCGTTTCGCGCACTCTGTCGCCGGACACACCTTTGATCCAAATCACGGCAGATGCAGAGTGCGGTCCTTACCGGATAGGGTCGTTGCACCGACTGATGATCTTTGAGGAGGGTGCGCGTGCTGGTACTGGTGGCGGTCCATGCGCTGACAGCCTTGATCGCCCCGGCGCTGGTGCGGCTCTGGGGACGGCACGCCCTCTACCTGGTCGCGTTGGTCCCTGGCGCGACGCTGGCGTGGGCGCTGACACAGACCAGCGGAGTCCGCTCCGGCGAACCGGTGGTGGAGACGCTTAGCTGGGTGCCGCAACTCGGGCTGGAACTGGCCCTGCGGATGGGGACGCTGTCCTGGCTGATGGTGGTGCTGGTCGGCGGCGTGGGCGCGCTGGTGCTCGCCTACAGCGCCCGCTACTTCCGCTCCGACGACCCCGGACTGGGCCGGTTCGCCGCCGTGTTCGTGGCCTTCGCCGGCGCGATGCTCGGCCTGGTCGTCTCCGACGACCTGCTGCTGCTCTACGTCTTCTGGGAGCTGACCACGGTCTTCTCCTACCTGCTGATCGGCTACGACCCGGCCAAGCGGGCCAGCCGGCGGGCGGCCATGCAGGCGCTGCTGGTGACCACGCTGGGCGGCCTGGCGATGCTCGCCGGGTTCGTCATGCTCGGCCAGCACGCCGGCACCTACCGGTGGTCGGAGGTCGCCGAGAACCTGCCCGGCGGTGGATACCTCGCGGTCGCCCTGGTGCTGGTGCTGCTCGGCGCGCTGAGTAAGTCGGCGATCTTCCCGTTCAGCTTCTGGCTGCCCGGCGCGATGGCCGCGCCCACCCCGGTCAGCGCCTACCTGCACGCCGCCGCCATGGTCAAGGCCGGCGTGTTCCTGGTCGCCATGCTGGGGCCGGCCGTCGCCGACCTGTCGCCGTGGCGACCGATCCTGCTGGTCACCGGTCTGATCACCATGTTCTTCGGTGGCTGGTCGGCGTTGCGCCAGGTCGACCTCAAGCTGCTGCTGGCGTACGGCACGGTCAGCCAACTCGGCCTGCTGATGGTGGTCCTCGGCGCGGGTACCCGGGACACCGCCCTGGCCGGCGTGGCGATGGTGCTGGCACACGCCCTGTTCAAGGCCACCCTGTTCCTCACCGTGGGCGTCGTCGACCACGCCACCGGAACTCGCGACCTGCGTGAACTCAGCGGCGTGGGGCGTCGCGCCCCCGCCCTGGCGGTGGTGGCGGGCCTCGCCGCGGCCTCCATGGCCGGGCTGCCGCCGATGGCCGGGTTCGTCGCCAAGGAAGCGGCGGTCGAGGCGCTGCTGCACGGCGGCACCGCCGACCTGGTCGTGCTGGCCGGGGTGCTCGCCGGCTCGGTGCTGACCGTGGCGTACACGCTGCGCTACCTCTGGGGCGCCTTCGCCGACAAGCCCGACGTCCCGGCCACCAGCGTCCGGAAGATCTCCTGGCCCTTCCTCGCCCCGGCTGCCGTACTGGCCCTGGCCGGCGCCGCCACCGGCCTGCTCGCCCCCGCGGTGGACCGCCTGCTCGCCCCGTACGCGGACCTCTACCGCAGCGCCGAGCCCGGCTACCACCTGGCGTTGTGGCACGGCCTGACCCCCGCGCTCGGGCTGTCGGCGCTGGCCGTGGCCGGCGGTGCCGGGCTGTTCCACCTGATGCGCCGCGAGCGGGTCCGGGCCACCCTGCGGCTGCCCTTCGACGGCGCCGCCGCCTACAAGAAGAGCATGAGCCTGATCGACCGGCTCGCGGTGGAGCTGACCGGTAAGACCCAGCGTGGTTCGCTGCCGTTCTACCTCGGCGTCATCCTCGTCGTGCTGGTGGTCCTGCCCGGCGGCGCGCTGCTGGCCGGCAGTCCCTGGCCGCAGCGGTTCCACCTGTGGGACACGCCGTTGCAGGGACTCGCCGCTGCGGTGGTGGTGATCGCCGCGATCATGGCCGCCCGGGCGCTGCGCCGCCTCACCGCGATGATCCTGGTCGGTGTGGCCGGCTACGGCATCGCGCTGATGTTCATCCTGCACGGCGCGCCGGACCTGGCGTTGACCCAGTTCCTCGTGGAGACCGTCACGATCGTGATGTTCGTGCTGGTGCTGCGCCGGCTGCCGGTGAAGTTCTCGGAACGGCCGATCCGCTCCAGCCGCCGAGGGCGGGTCGCCATCGGCGTGGCCGTCGGCGTGGTCACCGCCGGCATGGCCTACGTCGCGGCGGGCGCCCGCCAGGCCATCCCGATCTCCGTCGACTTCCCTGACCAGGCCGTTTCCTACGGCGGCGGCAAGAACGTGGTCAACGTGACCCTGGTCGACATCCGGGCCTGGGACACCATGGGCGAGATCGCCGTACTGGTGGTGGCCGCCACCGGCGTGGCCAGCCTGATCTTCCGCCATGCCCGCGACCTCGACCGACGCGGCGACATCCCCGGCGGTGGGCGGGCGGAGTCCCGGCCCCGCTGGCTGACCACCGGCGCCACCGCCCGCGCCCAGTCGGTCATCCTGCAGGTGGTCACCCGACTGCTGTTCCACGCCATCGTGCTGTTCTCCATCTACCTGCTGTTCAGTGGCCACAACGCCCCCGGTGGCGGGTTCGCCGCGGGCCTGGTCGCGGGCCTCGCCCTGGCCGTGCGCTACCTGGCCGGCGGCCGTACCGAACTCAACGGCGCCGCACCGGTCGACGCCGGTGCGGTCCTCGGCGCCGGGCTCTTCGTGGCCGTCGGCACCGGCCTCGCCGCGATGCTGCTGGGCGGCGAGTTCCTGCAGACCGCCCTGCTCGACTTCTACGTACCGGTGCTGGGCAAGGTCCACTTCGTCACCTCGGCCTTCTTCGACGTCGGCGTCTACCTGATCGTCGTCGGTCTGGTGCTGGACATCCTGCGCAGTCTCGGCGCGGAGATGGACCGCCAGCAGGAGACCGAGGACGCCGAGGACGCCGAGGCACGGGAAAAGGAGCTGGTGTGACCCCCAACCTCACCTACGTCATCGTGGTGGGCGTGCTCGTCGCCGCCGGTGTCACGTTGCTGCTGGAACGCAGCCTCACCCGGGTCCTGATGGGCGTCATCCTGCTCGGCAACGGCGCCAACCTGCTGCTGCTCACCGGCGGCCGGGCCGGTGCACCACCGATCGTCGGCGGCGCACCGCAGGAGGAGATGAGCGACCCGCTACCGCAGGCGATGATCCTCACCGCCATCGTCATCACCCTCGGCATGACCGCGTTCCTGCTCGCCCTGGCGTACCGCAGTTGGCACCTCAACGGGCACGACGAGGTACAGGACGACGTCGAGGACCGCCGGATCATGGATCTCGCGGAGCGCGACGAGGGCCCCGGTGACGCCGACGCGGGCACCGGTGACGACGACGATGACGCGGAAGCCGACCCCGAGCGGTCGCTGACCGCCTCGGCCGACGCGGGGAGGGCCGGATGACGTACCTGGTTCCACTGCCGGTGGTGATGCCACTGCTCGGCGCGGCGCTGACCCTGATCCTGCTCGGGCGCCCGCGCGCGCAGCGGTGGGTGAGCCTCACTGTGCTCACCGCAACCGTCGCGGTGGCCGTGCTGTTGCTGGTGCGGTCCAGCATCGACGGCCCACTGGTGGTGGAGGTCGGCGGTTGGGCCGCCCCGATCGGCATCGTGCTCGTCGCCGACCAACTCGCCGCACTGATGCTGGTGGTCTCCGCCGCGGTGACCCTCTGCGTGCTGGTGTACTCCATCGGGCAGGGTATGGCCGACGGCAACGAGGAGACGCCGCTGTCGGTCTACCACCCCACCTACCTGGTGTTGACCGCCGGCGTCTGCAACGCCTTCCTCTCCGGTGACCTGTTCAACCTCTACGTCGGCTTCGAGATCCTGCTGGTCGCCAGCTACGTGCTGCTCACGCTGGGCAGCACGGAGACCCGGATCCGGGCCGGCACCACGTACGTCGTGGTCAGCCTGCTCTCCTCGGTGATCTTCCTGGTCGCGATCGGCCTGGTGTACGCCTCGACCGGCACGCTCAACCTGGCCCAGCTCGTCGAGCGGCTCGACGCCCTCCCCGACGACCTGCGCCTGGTGTTGCAGGGCATGCTGTTGCTGGCCTTCGGCATCAAGGCCGCGGTCTTCCCGCTGTCGGCCTGGCTGCCGGACAGCTATCCCACCGCACCGGCCCCGGTCACCGCCGTCTTCGCCGGCCTGCTCACCAAGGTCGGCGTGTACGCGATCATCCGTACCGAGACGCTGCTGTTCCCCGGTGGCCGTACGGCCACCCTGCTGCTGGTGACTGCGGTGCTGACGATGGTGGTGGGCATCCTCGGCGCGGTCGCCCAGTCCGACATCAAGCGGTTGCTGTCGTTCACGCTGATCAGTCACATCGGCTACATGCTCTTCGGTGTCGGGCTCACCTCGTCGCTCGGACTCTCCGCGGCGATCTTCTACGTGGTCCACCACATCACCATCCAGACCACCCTGTTCCTCGCCGCCGGCCTGGTCGAACGAAGAGGCGGCAGTACCGCCATGGACCGCCTCGGCGGCCTGGCCCGGCTCTCGCCGCTGCTCGCGGTCCTGTTCTTCGTGCCCGCGTTGAACCTGGCCGGCATCCCACCGTTCTCCGGGTTCCTCGGCAAGCTCGGCCTGGTCCAGGCGGGCATCGACGACGGCGGTGTGCTGGCCTGGATTCTGGTCGCCGGTGGCCTGCTGACCAGCCTGCTAACCCTCTACGCCGTCGCTCGGGTGTGGAACCTGGCCTTCTGGCGGGCACCGCACCCGGACATGCCGGAACCTGGTGACGCCGCCCAGGCGGCCCGCACCAGCGGGGCCGTGCAGCCGCAGCAGCCCGTCACCGCCGGGCAGACCGGTGCCGTACTGCCGGGGATGATGATCGCGCCGACCGTGGCCCTGGTGGCCTTCGGCCTGGTGCTGACCCTGGTGGCCGGTCCGCTCTTCGATCTCAGTACCGACGCCGCCAACGACCTGTTGCAGCGGACCCCGTACGTCGACGCCGTCTTCCCGGGAGGTGCGCCGTGAAGCCCGACCCGATGACCCCGGCCGAGCCGACGGAGCCACCGAACCCGCCACTGAGCCGCACCGCGCGACGCCGAAACCGGATCGTCGCGATGACCTTCCTGGTCATCGTCTGGGTGCTGCTCTGGGGCACGTTCTCCTGGGCCAACGTCATCAGCGGACTGGTGGTCGCCGCGATCCTGCTGGCCGTCTTCCCGCTGCCGCCGGTGACCTTCGCCGGACGGGTCCACCCGTGGGGCGCGCTGCGCTTCCTGCTGCGTTTCCTGCGGGACCTGGTGGTCGCCTCGGTCCAGATCGCCTGGTTGGCGCTGCGCCCCCGGCACATCCCGCGCAGCGCCATCATCGCGGTGAAACTGCGGGTGAACAGCGACCTGAACCTCACCCTCACCGCGGAGGCGCTGTCCCTGGTGCCGGGCAGCCTGATCCTGGAGGCCGACCGCAACACCGGCACCCTGTTCATCCACGTCATCAACGTGGACAGCCTCGCCGAGGTGGAGAAGTTCCGGCACGAGGTGTTGGCGTTGGAGGCGCGCATCATCGCCGCCATCGGCTCGCCCGAGGAACTACGGCAGGTCCGTGCGGGCTCCACCCCACCGCCACCGGTCGACCTGGAAGGGGCAACGACATGACCATCGTCGCCGTGACCGTGACCGCGCTGCTCGCCGTGGCGGGCGCGCTCACCCTGACCCGCATCATCCGCGGTCCGTCGATCCTGGACCGGGCCGTCGCCACCGACGTGCTGCTGGCCATCATCGTCGCCGCCATCGCCACCGAGGCCGCCTACAGCCGCGACGGCACCGCGTTGCCGGTGCTGGTGGTCCTCGCGGTTCTCGGATTCGTCGGGTCGGTCAGTGTCGCCCGCTTCGCCGCCCGGAGAAACAGCAAATGAGCCTCGACGCCGTGCTCGACATCGTCGCCGCCTTCTGCCTGATCAGCGGCGCCCTGCTCAGCCTCGCCGCCGGGGTCGCCCTGGTCCGTTTCCCCGACCTGCTCACCCGGATGCACGCCGCGGCCAAGCCGCAGGTCCTCGGGCTGCTGCTGGTCCTGGTCGGCGCGGGGCTGCGGCTGCGTACCGGCGTGGACGTCACCACGCTGGTGCTGGTCGGCATCTTCCAGCTGGCCACCGCGCCGGTGGCCGCGCACATGGTCGGGCGGGCCGGCTACCCACAGGACGACATCCGTGGCGACCTGCTGCTCACCGACGAACTCGCCGCGCACCTGGACCGGGTGGCCGGCGAGCGGGAGGACGCGGCCCGGGCCTGAACCGAGGAGTTCCGGGCTCGGCCCGCCGGCGCCCGGTCCGGCGTCCGGCGGGCCGGATCCGAATATCCTTTGCGGTCCCGGGGCGGCGGCTCTAGTGTCGTCGACACCACAACGGACCGACGGAAGCCGGAAGGAGAATCCCGTGTCGCTACCTGCCCGCATCACCCGCCGCAGCTCGTGTCACGGCTGGTACTCCGGTGGCAAACCGGCGTCGTGCCGCCGCGTCCGATTGCCCCGGCGACCGGAGCCGCGCCCCTGACCGGGGCCCTCTGCCCGTCGCCGAGGCCGCCCCACCCTGTCCGGGTCGGGCGGCCTTTCCCTACCTTCCGCACCCTGCCCTCGTGCTGCTCCGTCTCCCTGTCCGGGGACGTCCAGCGCCGTGGACCGGCGGGGGATCAGCCTCGACTTCAGGAGAACGCCATGGGATTCAGCGTGCTCGCCGGGACGCGGGCGCCGGTACGGGTGTGGACCGACCCGTACGGCATCGAGGCGCAGGCCGCCAGGCAGCTGCGCAACATCGGCACCCTGCCCTGGGTGCAGGGCGTCGCGGTGATGCCGGACGTGCACTTCGGCAAGGGCGCCACCGTCGGCTCGGTCATCGCCATGCGGCAGGCCGTCGCACCGGCCGCCGTCGGCGTCGACATCGGTTGCGGCATGTCGGCGGTACGCACCTCGCTGACCGCCGCCGACCTGCCCGACGACCTGGCCGGGCTGCGCCGGGCCATCGAGGACGCCGTTCCGGTCGGCTTCGCCAAGCGCGACGACCCGGTGGACCCGCGTCGGGTGCGGGGGCTGGAACAGCGCGGCTGGGACGACTTCTGGCGGCGCTTCACCGACCTGGACCGCAAGGTCGCGCAGTTGCAGACCCGGGCCCAGCGGCAGCTGGGCACCCTCGGTGGCGGTAACCACTTCATCGAGGTCTGCCTGGAGCAGGGCGGCGCCGACGCCGGCCGGGTCTGGCTCATGCTGCACTCCGGTTCCCGCAACATCGGCAAGGAACTCGCCGAGCGGCACATCTCGGTGGCGCGGCGGCTGCCGCACAACGCCGACCTGCCCGACCGGGACCTGGCGGTCTTCCTCGCCGGCACGCCGGAGATGGCGGCCTACCGCCGGGACCTGTGGTGGGCGCAGGAGTACGCGCGGCGTAACCGGGCGGTCATGCTCGCCGTGCTGATGAACGTGGTCCGGGACCGGTTTCCGCAGGTCGGCTACGACGAGCCGATCAGCTGCCACCACAACTACGTGGCCGAGGAGCGTTACGACGGCGTGGACGTGCTGGTCACCCGCAAGGGCGCGATCCGGGCCGGCACCGGCGAGCTGGGCATCATCCCGGGGTCGATGGGCACCGGCTCGTACATTGTGCGCGGCCGGGGCAACGAGGCGGCCTACTGCTCGGCCTCCCACGGGGCCGGGCGGCGGATGTCGCGTGCCCAGGCGAAGCGGACGTTCAGCACCGCCGACCTGGCGGCCCAGACGTCCGGCGTGGAGTGCCGCAAGGACGCCGGGGTGGTCGACGAGATCCCCGGCGCGTACAAGGACATCACCGAGGTGATGGCACAGCAGGAAGACCTGGTCGAGGTGGTGGCACACCTCAAGCAGGTGGTCTGCGTGAAGGGTTGAGCACCATCGACCGGCGCCCGCGGGGGGCGGGCGCCGGTCGTCCCGCCCGGCGAGCCTGGTCCGGTTGCCTAGAGCACGGCCCGCAGGCCGGGTAGCCGGCGCAGCGGTACGGCGATGGCCACGCTGGCCACCATGGCGAGCGTGGCGACGGCGGCGAAGAGAACCGGCACGGGCAGGTCGACGCCGGCGAAGGCGAACTGGAGCGCCACCACGATCGGCAGGTGGATGAGGTAGATGGTGTAGGAGCCGTCGGCCATCGCGCGGCTGAGCCGGTGGTGGCCGGTGAACACGTCCCGGAACAGGGTGAGCAGGCCGACGCTCAGACCGACGCAGAGGGCCGTCTCCACGAGGGTCCAGCACGCCGACGCGGCGGAGGCGCCGCCGGTGGCGAAGTAGGGCGTGTCGGTGCCGGTGACGAAGAGGCCGGCGGTGAGCAGCGAACCGACGGCCAGCCAGGTGTAGCCGACCCGGCGGGACAGCCGGCCGAGCCAGTCGTACCGGTAGGCCAGCACTCCGGCGGCGAAGAACGCGGTGTACTGGGCCAGGCGGGCCGGTTCGGCCTGCACGAACTCGAACAGCGGCACCCACTCGTCGAGCGGGTAGTCGACCCGGACCAGGAACGCGATCACGGCCAGGCCGAACGTGAGACCGAGCAGGGACCGGTGGCCGGGCGCCCGGGTCAGCCAGGCGGGGGCCGGTCGTTTCCACCACCGACCGGCGAGCCGGGCGAACGCACGGCAGGCGAGGTAGAGCAGGCTGAAGACGAGCAGGTTCTGGATGAACCAGAGGTGGCCGAACTGCAGGTCCGGCCAGATCGGACCGGTCCATCCCGCCGGCTCCGGCCCGAAGCCCAGGAAGACGTCGAGGTAGTAGCGGCCGTACGAGATCGGTGGATAGCCGCGGTACTGGACGTAGTAGGTGTACATCAGCGCCGGGATGATGGTGGCGGAACCGACCAGGAACGGGACGCCGAGCCGGGCGAGCCGACCGCGGGCGAACGCCCAGCCGCCCTTGCCGTCGACCGAGCGCGGCACCAGGTACGCGGCGACGAAGAACAACAGGCTCATCCGGAACGCCCCGCCGACGGCCGAGAGCGTGGCCAGGTCCTCGTGCTGCCGATCGCCGCGGAAGTACCACCAGTCGGCCGGCCCGTACGGCTGGGCCGCGTGGTGCACCACCACCATGAGGATCATCGCGACCCGTAGGTTGTCCAGATAGTGCAGGTGGGGGCGGCGGGGACGTGGTCCGGGCGGATCCGACGGCGGCGCCGTGACCGGGCCACCCGCAGGCAGATTGTTCATGCGTTCAAACTACTGAACACTTGTTCAGTCTGGGATCGGGTGACCCCCGGGGATCGGCCTCGGGGATGCCCCCGAGCCCGGCGGTGGCACCCTTCCGGGCCCCGACCCGGCGGTGGCATACGGTTTCCTGCATGCGAGCGATGCCGGCATCGGACCTGACTGGGCGGGCGCGTCTGCGCGAGGCCGCGCTGCGACTCTTCGCCGAACGGGGCTTCGAGGCCACCTCGGTTCGGGCCGTCGCCACCGCGGCGGGTCTGTCGCCCGCCCTGGTGGTCCACCACTTCGGTTCGAAGGAGGGCCTCCGTGCCGCCGTGGACGCCGAGGTGCTCGACCGCATCGGTACGGCGCTGCGCGACATCGATGGCACCGAGGAACTGATGGTCTCGCTCGGCGCGGTCTCGGCCCGGATGTTCGGCGCCGATCCGCTGCTGCGCGGATACCTGCGCCGGGTGCTGCTGGAGGAGAGCGCGTCCAGCGCCGCCCTGTTCGCCCGGCTCCTGGCCGGCGCGCAGATCGAACTGGACCGGCTGGCCGGCGCGGAGGGCGGCCGGATCGGCGGCGACCCGCAGTGGGCGCCCTTCCAGATGCTGTGCCTGATCCTCGGGCCGCTGCTGCTGGAGCCGGTCATGCAACCCAACCTCGACCAGCCGATGTTCAACCCGCAGGTGCTGGCCCGGCGCAGCGCCGCGAACCAGCAGTTGTTGCGCCACGGCCTCTTCGGCCCGCCCCCGACCGCCCCCGGATGACGCCAACCCTGAGCGCCGTTCGGTGTCCAGCGTTCGGTGATCCAGCCCTCGGTGATCCGGCGCTCGGCGTCCTCGGCGAGCCGGGCCTCGTCCCGGCGGAGATCCACCGATCGCCAGCTGGAGTGATCCGATGGGTACGCCGCCCGCTTCCGTCCCGCAACTGATGCGGGGGACGCTGATTTCAGGGTGAAATAAAAATTTCACCCTGAAATCACGTCTGTCCAGGGATCTGCTTCCGGCCAGCGTTCCGCGGCGGTCGGTTCCTGAGTCCACGTATGCGCAGGGTGCCTGGTTGCGGGACGGCGGCCGTCGTGGATGCGTCCTACCATGGTCGGGTGAGCGACACGGGGGAGTTGTCGACGACCGTGGCCCGGCTTGCCGCCGGCACTGTGGAGTACCGGCTGGACCGCCGGGGTGACCGCGTAGTGGTGGTCATGCACGGCGCGCACATGCGGGCCGGTCTGACCCTGGACGAGTCCGCGTACGCCGACGCGGACCTGACCGTGCTGGCGCCCTCCCGCCCCGGTTACGGCCGCACCCCGACATCGACCGGCACGACGCCCGCCGGTTTCGCCGATGTCGTCGCCGACCTCTGCCGGCGGCTCGGCATCGACCGGGTCGCGGCCGTGGTCGGCATCTCCGCCGGTGGGCGCAGCGCGATGGCGCTGGCGGCCCGGCACCCTGACCTGGTCGAGCGGCTGATCTTGCAGACCGCCCAGGCGCCGCTGAAGTGGCCGACCCGCGGTACCCGGCTGCTCGCGGGTCTGCTCTTCCCGCCCGCCACCGAGCGCCTGACCTGGGGTGGAATCCGTTGGCTGCTGCGCCGTTCGCCGGACAGCGGCCTGCGGATGCTGTTCGGCGGCCTCTCCACGATGCCGCCTCGACAGGTGGTGGCGCGACTGGGCCCCGAGCAGCGCGCGGCGCTGGTCGCACTCTTCTCCCGGATGCGCTCCGGCTCGGGATTCCGCAACGACGTGCGGCCCGGCCCCGACGTCAGCGCCGAGATCGGGCAGCCGACGTTGGTGATCGCCACCCGCCGCGACGGCGCCGTCCCCTTCGGTCACGCCGAGCATCTGGTACGCGCGATCCGGCGGGCCGAACTCGTCGAGAGCCAATCGGACAGTCACTTCGCCGAGTTCGGTGCCGACTGGCCGGCCGTCTCCGGCGCCATCGGCGCATTCCTGGATGCCGGGCCGAGCCCCGGCCGTACCTGATCGCATCGCACGTCATCGCGCCGCACGTCCCGTCCGATGCTCGCGGCCTGCCTCTCGTCGGTCGACACGGCGGGCGGACGGTGCGTTGACGGATGCTACTCCCAGGTTGTTCGGTGTCCGGCCGCTCGCCTTCGGGCAGATGTACACGACCCTGGCCCGGATGCTGCGCGACGGATACATCGCGGAGGCGGCGCACGAGCGGGCCGGTGGATCCGACCGCGTCGCCTACCGGCTCACCCGGCACGGCCGCATCGAACTGGACGGCTGGCTGAGCCAGGCGGTGCCGCCGGCGGTGCACGTCTCGCCGTCAAGACCGGCGGCGGCGTCTCGGTGACCGAACTGGCCGCGGCCGACTACCTGCTCAACCATCTCGACGCGGACCTGCGCTGGATGGCGACCACGCTGGACCGGATCAGCCAGTTGCGCGCGGAGGTCCGGGCGTGAGCGGGCCGATCTGCGAGACGGAACACCTGGAGAAGTGGTACGGCCAGACCGCGGCCCTGCGCGACGTGTCGCTCACCGTCGACCGGGGTGAGATCGTCGCGGTGACCGGCCCGAGTGGCTGCGGCAAGTCGACCCTGCTGCACTGCCTCTCTGGGATCCTGCGCCCGGACCGGGGCAGCGTCCGCTTCGCCGGCCGTGAGATCGGTACCGCCGGTGAGGCGGCCCGCTCCCGGCTGCGCCGTACCGCCTTCGGGGTGCTCTTCCAGTTCGGGCAGATCGTGCCGGAAACTGACCGGCGTCGAGAACGTGACCCTGCCGCTGCAACTCGGTGCTGGCGGGTGCTGCTGCCGGCGGTACCCGGCATCGTCCTCGCGGGGCTGGTCGGGATGCTCGGGATGCGCGCCTTCACCGGCAGCGCCACGGCGACCTGGAGCCGGCAGTTCTGCGTCGGCACCCCGGCGCAGTGCGCCGGTGCGGAGGCCGGCCGGTACCTGGAGTACCGGGTGGCCACCCACACCCTGACGACCCCGGTGCCGTGGGCCGAGATCGGGGCGATCATGTCGTTCGCCCTGCTGGCCGTGCTGCTCGTGATCGCCGTGAGCGTGTTGCTGCAACGCTCCAGTACGAACCCCGCCGAACTGCGCACCGGCTGAGCCGATCCGACGACCCGCGGCGGGCTGCGCGCGGCCACCGTCGCGCTGGCGGCGGTGCTGGCCGCGACCGGGTTGCAGGTGGCCACCGCCGCCGAGGCGAGCCGGGTCAACCAACTCTTCGCCGGCAGCCTGCGCGCGTCGGCCACCACCGGCACCCTGATCAAGTCCAACGGGTGGTCACCCCCACCCCACCCCACCCCGGCGATCATGAAGTTGTTGCCCCCCGCTCCGGCGTGTCGGGGCAACAACTTCATGATCAACGCGGTCGGGGGTGGGGGAGAGGGTGGGGTGGCCGGCGTGGGATAGTGGCTCGCTGTGGAGCGGTATGGGGTGTTGATTCTGCCTTCGGGCAACCGGGTCTACTCGGGGGCCGCCGTCGAGTTGACGCGGGCCGAGCTGGAGATCTTCGGTGCGGCGGTGCTCGACGGGCGGATCTCGGGAGTCGAGACGGCCACCGTGGGCGGGGTCCCGTACGTCACGTTCGGTGTCGACGGCGGGTTGAGCGAGCGGGACGCGGCGCTGCTGGGCAACCTGTCGAGTGCGTACGCGCTGTTCGAGTTCGCCGGCGACCTGCTGCGCCCGGTGCCGCTGGCCCGGCTGGACCGCTACGACGACGACCTGGTCACCATCCTGAAGTACCCCGGCAAGACCAACGAGCAGTTCACCAAGTTGCTGCTCAACGTCACCCTGCTCGCCTCCGCCTGGGCCGGTGAGTTGCTGACCCGGCGGTTCCGGGTGCTCGACCCGCTGTGTGGTCGGGGTACCACCGTCAACCAGGCGATGATGTACGGCTTCGACGCCGCCGGCCTGGACCGCGACGCCAAGGACTTCGAGGCGTACCAGGCGTTCCTGACCACCTGGTTGAAGCGTAAGCGGATCAAGCACCGGGTGCTGGAGTCCGGCCCGGTGCGCCGGGAACGCAAGGTGGTCGGCCGGCGGCTGCGGCTGGAGGTGGCCGCCTCCAGGGAGGCGCACAAGGCCGGCGACGTGCAGGCGGTGGACGTGGTCAGCGCCGACACCACGCGGGCCGGTGAGTTCTTCCGGCCGGCGAGCGTCGACCTGGTGGTCGCCGACGCGCCGTACGGGGTGCAGCACGGCAGTCGTACCGCCGACGTGCTGGCCCGCGACCCGCTGGCGCTGCTCGGCGCCGCCGTGCCGGGCTGGGCGCGGCTGCTGCGGCCCGGTGGGGCGCTCGGCATCTCCTGGAACACCAACGTGGCCGGGCGGGAGGCGGCGGCGCGGCACCTGACCGACGCCGGCCTCGTCGTGCTGGACGAGGGGCCGTGGCGCGGCCTGGCCCACCCGGTGGACCAGGCCATCGTCCGTGACGTCCTGGTGGCCCGCAAGCCCGGCTAGGGCGCGCCGGCCGGGCCGAGGTTGACTGCCGGGAACGAGACCGTAACAATCGATTAACGTCGTTGTTAACGTTCACTTACCGTTCCATGGCAGGAGTTCGATGATGCGTACCAGGGCACGATGGCTGTCGGCGGTCGCGGCGCTCGGCCTGCTGGCCGCGACGGCGCTCGCCCCGGCCGGCACCGCGCAGGCGGAGTCCAACGGCGGGGTGCGGGTGATGCCGCTCGGTGACTCCATCACCGAGGGCACCCAGATCCCCGGCGGGTACCGGATCGGCCTGTGGCAACGCCTGGTCGGCGGCCGATACACCGTCGACTTCGTCGGATCCCAGGTCAACGGGCCGGCCAGCCTCGGCGACCGGGACCACCAGGGGCATCCCGGCTGGCGCATCGACCAGATCGACGCCAACGTCGTCGGCTGGCTGAACGCCCAACGGCCACAGACCGTGCTGCTGCACATCGGCACCAACGACATCCTGCAGAACTACAACGTCAGCACCGCGCCGAACCGGCTCTCCACGCTGATCGACAAGATCACCAACACCGTCCCCGACGCGCAGGTGTTCGTCGCGCAGCTCATCACGATCACGAACACCAACCAGGCGGCGGCCGTACGCACCTTCAACGCGGCGATCCCGGGCATCGTGCAGAGCAAGGTCGCCGCGGGCAAGCGGGTGCACCTGGTGAACATGCACGCCGCGCTGACCACCGGCGACCTGATCGACGGCATCCACCCCACCGCCAACGGCTACGACAAGATGGCCGCGGTCTGGTACGCCGCGCTCCAGTCGGTGCCCGGCAGCATCGGCACCCCCGGCACCGGCGGCACGACCGGCGCGATCGTCGGCGCCCAGTCCGGTCGCTGCCTCGACGTGCCGGGCTACAGCACGGCCAACGGCACCCAACTACAGCTGTGGGACTGTCACGGCGGCACCAACCAGCAGTGGACCCACACGTCCGGCCGGGCGCTGACCGTGTACGGCAACAAGTGCCTCGACGCCGAGGGGTACGGCCTCACCCCGGGCACCCGGGTCACCATCTACGACTGCCACGGCGCGACCAACCAGCAGTGGAACGTCAACGCCGACGGCACCATCACCGGCGTACAGTCCGGCCTCTGCCTGGACGCCAACGCCGCCGGTACCGCCAACGGCACCCGGCTCGTGCTGTGGACCTGCAACGGTCAGGCCAACCAGCGGTGGAGCCGGCGGTAGGCGCCTGACGCGCCCCCGCCGGCCCCGGGCGGCCCACCGACCTCAGCGCGACTGGGCCTGAGGTCGGGCCGGGGCGGAACCGAAGGTGGTCAGGAAGCGGTCACGGAAGCTGTCCATCGTCCACACCGGGGCGTCGGCGTCCGGCGTCAGGCCCTCCTGCCAGCCCCAGTCGGCGATCCGCTCCAGCACCGCCGGATCCTTCGCGACCAGGTGGATCGGCACGTCCGGGCTGGGGTTGTCGCCGGTGACCACCGGTGCCGGCTGGTGGTCACCGACGAAGACCAGCACGGTGTCGTCGTCGCCGTAGGTCTCCAGGTAGGAGATCAGCGTACGCAGCGTGTAGCTCACCGCGTGCCGGTAGCCGGTGCGGGCCTGGGCCGTCGGGGTGCCGATGATGCCCTTGCGGAACACCTCACCGTCGTCGATGTCGTCCCAGTCCACCACCGACGGCACCTTGGTCCAGGGGGAGTGGCTGGAGACCAGGGCCAGCTCGGCCATCACCGGCCGATCCCGCGGCCCGACCAGCTCCCGCTGGTGGAACATGTGGATGGCGTACTGGTCCGGCATCGGGGAGAAGGCGAACTTCGGACCCTGGTAGCCGAGGTCGGGGCCGCCGTAGAACTGCTCGTAGCCGTAGAACTGCCCCTCCGGCCAGGCCTGGTTCACCGCCGGCATCACCCCGACCGTACGCCAGCCCGCGCTCTGGAAGGCGTCGCCGAGGGTGAACCGGTCGCTGGCGAGCAGGCTCTTGTGGCGCTGGTTGTTGTCGATCCACAGCCCGGACAGCAGCGTGGCGTGTGCCAACCAGCTGCCGCCACCGACCGTCGGCGAGGTGAGGAAGCCGCTGCGCGAGGAGAAACCGGCCGTCTGGAGTCGACCGGCGCCCTCGTCGAGCAGGCGCTGGACGGAGGCGAACTCCGGGTCGGAGACCGCGTCACGGCCGTAGCTCTCCACGAAGGCGATCAGCACGTTCTTGCCGCGCAGCGCGGTCAGCAACTGGTCGCCGGGGACGTCACGGAACGGGTCACGGCCCACCTCGGTCTCGAAGGCCGCGCGGTCGGTGATCCGTTCGTGCACCTCCATGACATGCTCGTACACCACCGCGCTGGCGTTGCTGTCGGCCACCAGCACCCCGGTCACGATCCGCGCCTGGAACACGGCGAGCAGCGCCCAGACCAGCACCAGCGACGCGACGACCCGGGTGGCGCCGGTGCGGTGCCGAACCAGCAGACGGGACAACCGGAGGGTGGACAGCGCGGTCAGGGTGGGCACCGACAGCAGCAGTAGCACCACGCCGACCGCGATCGCGATGGCGGCGGGCCGACCGATCGACTCGGCCACGAAGGCGAACGCATCGTCCAGCAGGGTCCAGTCCAGCACCAGGTCGAACGGGCGGCCCAGCGAGGAGTAGAAACCCAGATCGCCGATCTTCACCACCACGACCAGCCCGAGCAGCAGCCCGGCGCCGGCCGCGACCACCCGGCGGGGCCGGCCGGGTAGCGCGAGCAGCAGGGCCGCGAGCAGCAACGCCTCCAGCGGGATCCGCAGGAACGCGCCCGGCTGCATCCGCCACGGCTGGTTGGGCAGGGTGAAGGCGACCAGCACCAACACGGCGGCCAGCACCGTGACCACCCGGGCCGTCACCCGACGCCGCCGGCTCACCGGCGCCTGCGGTGCGTCGGCGCTCGTACCCTCGGGCGCCGGGGTCGGCGGCGCGGCGTCGGCTCCGGCCACGCGGATGGTCTCGTCGGTGCCCGCGGCGGGCACCGGATCGGCGATCGACAACTGGTTCTCCCGGGTCAGCGCAGCGACAGGACGGGCGCGGTCGGCAGGTCGCGGTCGTCGACCCGGTCGGCCAGCCGGATGCCGCGCGGCACCGTCGCGACGACGATGGTGGGCATCGTACGAGGCGCCCGATGCCGCCACAGCCAGACCACGTCCCGCCCGAACGACTCGACCAGCAGGCCGAGCGCCACCAGTAGCAGGAGCATCGTCACCGGCCCGGGCAGCAGCTCGGACGCGGCGACGACGAGCATGATCCCCTGGACCGCGGCGACCACCTTACGCCAGTACCGCGGGGGCAGCCGCGCGTCCATCCAGGGCAGCACCCAGCTCGCCGCGAGGAAGGCGTACCGGGCCAGGCCGATGACGAGTACCCAGGGCCCGACCGACGGAGCGAGGTAGAGGCACAGCATCAGCACCAGGACCGAGTCGACCTCCATGTCGAACCGGGCACCGAGCGCGCTGACCGTGCGGGTCCGGCGGGCCACCTTGCCGTCGACGGCGTCCAACGCCAGGGCCACGGCGGTCATCGTCACCAGCACCGCCACCGGCGCGGGACGGCCGGCGACCAGGGTGTCGACGATCAGCGCGGTGACCCCGCCCACCAGCAGTCCGCGGCCCATCGTGACCCAGTCGGCCGGGCCGAGTCGGCCCGAGCCGGCCCGCAGCAGCGCAACGCAGGTCACGGCGCCGTACGCCAGCCCCGCCGCCCAGCCCGCGAGGCCGAGGCCGACGGTCGCGGCGAGCCCCACCAGCAGGACAATCTGGACGATAAGCCCGATTTGCGGACCGGTTCGAACTGTGGACACCGTGCCTCCGTGTTTATGATCGACGACCCCTGTGGGGAGGTACGGAAAACATGACGGATCGGTTCGGTCCGGACGCAGGTGAGGAGAAATGCCGGTGACGCGAGCCGCCCGTGCCTTCTGGCTCCGCGCCCCGGGCGTGGGGGAGATCCGCCCGGTGACGCTACCCGAGCCGGGCCCGGACGAGGTGCGGGTACGCGCCCGGTACTCCGGGGTCAGCCGGGGCACCGAGACGCTGGTCTTCACCGGGCAGGTGCCGGCCAGCCAGTACGCGACGATGCGCGCCCCGTTCCAGGAGGGCGACTTCCCCGCCCCGGTCAAGTACGGCTACCTCAGCGTCGGCGAGGTCGAGCAGGGCCCGGCGCACCTGCGCGGACGTACCGTCTTCTGCCTGCACCCGCACCAGAGCGCGTACGTGGTGCCCGCCGACGCGGTCACCGTCGTACCGGAACGGGTGCCGGCGGCCCGCGCGGTGCTGGCCGGCACGGTGGAGACCGCCGTCAACGCGCTGTGGGACGCGCCGCCGCTGGTCGGCGACCGGGTCAGCGTGATCGGCGGCGGCATGGTCGGCTGCGCGGTAGCGGCCCTGCTGACCCGCTTCCCGGGCGTGCGGGTGGAGTTGGTCGACACCGACCCGGCCCGCGCCGAGGTGGCCGCCGCGCTCGGCGTCGACTTCGCCGCACCCGAGACCGCCACCGGCGGACGCGACCTGGTGGTGCACGCCAGCGCCACCGCCGCCGGCCTGCAACGCGGCCTGGATCTGCTCGCGCCCGAGGGCACCGTGCTCGAACTGAGCTGGTACGGCGACCGGCAGGTGCAGCTGTCCCTCGGCGCGGCGTTCCACTCCGGACGGCTGGCCATCCGCAGCAGCCAGGTCGGCACGGTCGCCCCCGCCCGCCGCGGCAGCCGCAGCTACGCCGACCGGATGGCGCTCGCCCTCGACCTGCTCGCCGACCCGGCGTTCGACGCGCTGCTCACCGGCCGGTCACCCTTCGCCGAACTGCCCGACGTCCTGTCCCGACTCAGCACCGGCGACCTGCCGGCGCTGTGCCATCTCATCACCTACGACGGGGAGTGACTCCGTGTTCAGCGTTACCGTCCGTGACCACATCATGATCGCCCACAGTTTCCGCGGCGACGTCTTCGGCCCCGCCCAACGGCTGCACGGCGCGACCTTCGTGGTCGACGCCACCTTCCGCCGCCCCGACCTCGACGCCGACGGCATCGTGGTCGACATCGGACTCGCCACCGACCAGCTCAAGGCCGTGCTCGCCGAACTGAACTACCGCAACCTCGACGACGAGCCCGCCTTCGCCGGCACCAACACCACCACCGAGGTACTGGCCCGCACCATCGCCGACCGCCTCGCCGACCGGGTGCGCGCCGGTGACCTCGGCCCCGGCGCCCACGGCCTGACCGGCCTCACCGTCACCCTGCACGAGTCCCACGTCGCCTGGGCCAGCTACGAACGGTCGCTGCCGGCTGCGGGCGCCGGGGACACCGCCTGACGTGCCCACCCTGCACGTGATCCTGCCCGGCGACATCGACGACCCGGCGGCACCCAGCGGCGGCAACGGCTACGACCGCCGGATCTGCGCCGGACTCGTCGACGCCGGCTGGACGGTACGCGAACACGCCGTACCGGGCGCCTGGCCGCAGCCGGCGCCGGCCGAGCACACCCGGTTGGCGGAGGTCCTCGCCGGACTGCCCGACGACGCCCTGGTGCTCGTCGACGGCCTGGTCGCCTCGGTGGTCCCCGACGCGCTCACCGCGCACGCCCGACGGCTGCGGCTGGTCCCGCTGGTGCACCTGCCCCGCGACGACGACACCGAGGCGCGGGCCCTCGCGGCGGCCCGCACCGTCGTGGCCACCAGCGCCTGGACCCGTGACCGACTGCTGCGCCGGTACGCGCTGGCGCCCGCCCGGGTGCACGTCGCCGCCCCCGGGGTGGACCCGGCGCCCGCGGTGACCGGCTCACCGACCGGCTCGGCGCTGCTCTGCGTCGCCGCGGTCGCCGCGCACAAGGGCCACGACGTGCTGGTCGAGGCGCTCGCCGCGGTACCCGACCCGCACTGGACGCTGACCTGCGCCGGCCCGCTGCACCGGGAACCGGCGTTCGTGGACCGGCTCCGCGACCGGATCGCCGGCCACCGGCTCGGCGACCGGATCCGGCTGGCCGGTCCGCTGGTCGGTGACCGGCTCGCCGCCGCGTACGCCGCCGCCGACCTGCTGGTGCACCCGTCGCGGGGCGAGACGTACGGGATGGTGGTCACCGAGGCGCTGGCGCGCGGCATCCCGGTGCTCGCCACGGCGGTCGGCGGCCTGCCCGACGCCCTTGGGTACGCGGCCGGTGAACGCCCCGGACTGCTGGTGCCGCCCGAGGACCCGGACGCCCTGGCCGACGCGGTACGCCACTGGCTGACCGACGCGACGCTGCGCGAGCGCCTGCGCCGGGCCGCCCACCTGCGCCGGGCCGCCCTCGACGACTGGACCAGCACCACCAACCGGATCACCACGGCCCTCAGGGAGGCGACGGCGTCATGACCGAACACCAGGTGGTAGCGGCACCGCCCATCGAACTGCCGCCGGACTTCGCACAGTGGCTGGCCCTGCGCGAGCCGGCCGACGTGGCGGCCCGCGCGGCGGACCTGGTCGACGCCGTCCGCGTCACCCTGACCGGCGACGGACCGTACGTCGTGCACGACCTCGGCGCCGGCACCGGATCGTTGGGCCGCTGGCTGGCGCCGCTGCTGCCCGGCCCGCAGCACTGGATCCTCTACGACCAGGACCCGGACCTGCTGGCCCGGGCCCGCGCCGGGATGCCCGCCACCGCCGCCGACGGCTCCCCGGTGACGGTGGCCACCCGCCAGGGCGACCTGACCCGGCTGACCGCCGCCGACCTGGCCGGCGCGGCCCTGGTCACCGCCTCGGCACTGCTCGACATGCTGACTGCAGCCGAGATCGACCGTCTGGTCGCGGCCAGCGCCGGGGCCCGCTGCCCGGCGCTGTTCCTGATCTCGGTGACCGGCACGGTGCGGCTGACCCCGGCCGATCCGCTGGACGACGAGATCGGCGCCGCGTTCAACGCCCACCAGCGCCGTGCGGCGGGCGGCCGGCGGCTGCTCGGCCCGGACGCCGTCGACGCCTGCGCCGACGGGTTCACCCGGCACGGGATGACGGTGCGGACCCGGCCCAGCCCGTGGCGGCTCGGCCCGGCCCAGGCCACCCTCGCGGCGCGGTGGTTCACCGGCTGGCTGGCCGCCGCCTGCGAGCAACGCCCCGAGTTGACGGAGATCACCCGCGAGTACGCCCGGCGTCGACTCGCCGAGGCTGACGGGGGCCGACTCGGGGTACTGGTCGAGCACACCGACCTGTTGGCCTTGCCTGATTGAACCGGCGGCCCGCCGGTTACGTGCGTACAGTCAGGGAAGATCACCATGCCGGGGGAGGGTCGCGTGGGGGGTGAAGCTGGTGCCGTCGCGCCCACGGCCGCCCCGGCGGGCCGCAACCGCTGGGGCTGGCTGCAGCCGGCGCTCGGGCTCGCCGTACTGGTGGGGCTGCTGGGCTGGCTGGGCACCGGGCCGTTCCTGGCCGGCCTGCGGCTGATCGACGCCGCCGCGCTGGCCGCCGCGCTCGCCCTCGGCGCGCTCAGCACCGTCTGCGTCGCCTGGCGGTGGCGCCTGGTCGCCGAGGGGCTCGGCGCCCGGCTGCCGCTGCGCGACGCCGTCGCGCACACCTACCGGGCGATCTTCCTCAACGCCACCCTGCCCGGCGGGATCCTCGGTGACGTGCACCGCGCGGTGCGCCACGGCCGGGACGTCGGCGACGTCGGCCGGGGCATCCGGGCCGTGGTGTGGGACCGCGTCGCCGGCCAGGTCGTGCTGATCGCCGTCGCGGTCGTCCTGCTGTTCGCCTTCCCGTCGCCGGTCCGGCCGTACCTGCCGGTGGCCACCGGGATCGTGGTGGCCGTGTTCGTCGCGCTGGTGCTGGCCGCCCGGCTGCTGCCGGACTCCGGCGCCTCCCGGGTCACCCGCACGCTGGTCACTGCCGTGTCCGACGTCCGCGCCGGACTGCTGGGCCGGCGCTCCTGGGCCGGCGTGCTGCTCGCCTCCGCGCTGGCGGTCGCCGGACACCTCGCCACGTTCCTGGTGGCTGCCCGCACCGCCGGCTCCACCGCCCCACTGAGCCTGCTCCTACCGCTGACCCTGCTGGCCCTGCTCGCGATGGGAGTGCCGGCCAACGTGGCCGGGTTCGGCCCCCGCGAGGGGGTGGCCGCGTGGGCGTTCGCCGCCGCCGGCCTGACCGCCGCCGAGGGGGTGGCCACCGCGACGGTGTACGGCGCCCTGGTGCTCGTCGCGAGCCTGCCCGGAGCCGCCGTGCTGCTGGCCCGACGTGTCCGTGTACCCGCCACCGTCTGACGAGGAGACCCATGTCCGAATCACTGCCTGTCGCCACCATCCGGACGCAGGTCACCGTGCCGCTGCGGTTCCCCGACGGCTACACCACCACCGCCCGGCTGCACACCTTCGACGGGTTGGTCGACGGCCGGGAGCACCTCGCGTTCGCCCTCGGTGACCACGCCGGTAGCACCGGGGCGGTGCCGCTGGTCCGCCCGCACAGCGAATGCCTCACCGGTGACGTGTTCGGCAGCCAGCGGTGCGACTGCGGCCCGCAGCTGCGCGAGGCCGTGCAGCGCATCGCCGAGGTCGGCGGGTACCTGCTCTACCTGCGGCAGGAAGGACGCGGCATCGGCCTGTACGCCAAGCTCGACGCGTACGCGCTGCAGGACGCCGGGCTGGACACCTTCGAGGCCAACGTCGCCCTCGGTCACGCCGAGGACGAACGGGACTACACCGTCGCCGCGCAGATGCTCGCCGCCCTCGGCGTCGGACCGATCGCGGTACTGAGCAACAACCCGGAGAAGACCGAGCAGCTCACCCGGCTCGGCATCACGGTGACCGAGCAGGTACCCACCGGTGTGTTCCTCTCCCCGGCCAACGCCGACTACCTCGCGGCGAAGGCCAGCCGCGCCGCCCGTACCGTCGACCTTCCGTTCGTCCGGTGACCGCCTCCGCCGTACCGCACCGGCCGTACGTGGTGCTCAGCTGCGCGACCTCGATCGACGGCTACATCGACGACGCCACCGACGAACGGCTGCTGCTGTCCAACGACGCCGACCTCGACCGGGTCGACGAGGTCCGGGCCGGCTGCGACGCGATCCTGGTCGGCGCCGGCACGGTCCGCCGCGACGACCCCCGGCTGCTGGTGCGCTGCGACCGCCGCCGGGCCGACCGGGTCGCCCGTGGACTGCCGGAGTCCCCGATCCGGGTGACCGTCACCGGCTGCGGCGACCTGGACCCGGCGGCCCGGTTCTTCACCGTCGGCGACACCGAACGGATCGTCTACAGTGCCGGCGCGGCGGTGGAGAAGACCCGGCACCGGCTGGGGGAGCGGGCCACCGTGGTCGACGCCGGTGACCCGGTGGACCTGACCCGCGTCCTGACCGACCTGGCCGACCGGGGGGTACGCCGGCTGCTCGTGGAGGGCGGCGCGGTGGTGCACGGCCAGTTTCTCACCGCCGGGCTCGCCGACGAACTGCACCTGGTGGTCGCCCCGTTCTTCGTGGGCGACCGCCGGGCGCCGCGGTTCGTCGGCGACGGCCACTTCCCGTGGCACTCCGCCCGCCGCGCCCAGGTGGTCGAGGCCCGTCAGATCGGCGACGTGGTGCTGACCCGCTACGCCCTGTCCCAACGCTGCGAGATCGCCTGAGCCGGCAGGTCGATCATCCCGGTGCGACGGTGGGATCCCGGCGCGGTCGACACCGCCGTAACGGCGGCTCGGTTGCCCCGGTCACCCGGCGGGCCGGTCGAGGAACATCAGCCGGGCCCGCTTGTGCGGCAGGTCGACCAGTGGGCCCTCGACGAAGCCGGCCCGCCGCAGCCGGGCGATCGCCTTGTCGTTGCGGGCGTCCGGCTCCATCACCAGCCGCAGCCGGCCCGGGTCGGTGAAGACGAACGCGACGAACTCGCCGAGCAGCGTGCCGGTGAAGCCCGGCTCGGGTCGCACCGGCGTACCGATCAGCAGGTGGCCGCCGTGGTCGCCGGGGCGGACCGGGTAGACCTCGCCGAGCGGGTCGTGTTCGGGCTGGTAGGTCTGGAACAACGCCACCGGTTGCCCGTCGCGCAGGGTCAGCCAGGCGTGGTGGGTGGGTAGCGAGTCGACGTACCGGTAGATCTCGGCGACCCGGTCGCGGTCGGCGTCGCGCATCCCCCAGAAGCGGGCCCGTTCCTGGCTGGTCCAGCCGTGGATGACCTCGGCGTCGGCGTCCGGGTCGACCGGCCGGAAGGCGACCACACCGAAACCGGGGACGTGCCGCTGGTGGTGGTGCCGGTCAGTCATCGTGCTCCTCGGTCAGCCGATCCCAGTCGCAGGTCACCTCGACCAGCTCGCCACGCAGCCACACCGGCAACTGGTCGTCGCGGTGCGGCCCGGCACCGGTCGCGCCGAGCGGCACCACCCACCGGCTGTCCGCGCGCCGCCCCAGATCCCACACGTATCGGGCCGCCGGCCCCCGCGAACACAGGTCGGTCAGGCCGGGCACACTGGCGGTGGCCAACACGCAGTCGTGGTCGCCGGAGAGTTCCGGCCCGGCCGGTGCGGCCGGATCGGGCAGCGCCCGCCACGGCGCCAGCCGGTGCCGCTGCCCCCAGCGGCGGGGGTCGTCGGTGGCGGCGACCTCCTCGGCGGCGGCCCGCAGCAGCGCGTCGCGGTCCAGTCCGGGTAGGTCGGCGTGCAGCAGCGGCAACACCGCGTACCCGACCCGGGGCAGCAGGGCCAGCCAGGGTCCGAACACCTCCGGGTGGGCCGGCGGTTCGGCCAGCACGGCCAGTGTCGGGTGGGCGGCCAGCCGGCGGACCACCGCGGCCCGCAGGTCGGCGAAGCGGGCCGCGTCGACGCTGTCGGCGTCCATCCGGCGGTCCCAGCGCAGCAGTCGGTCGCGCAGCGCGGTCGCCGCGCTGCTCAGCCCGGCCACGTCGGCGAGCAGCTCCAGTAGCGGTCCGGCCGCCGCCAGCCGGGTGTCGGTGTGTACGACGCCCAGCTGCTCCGGCCGCCAGTCGGTGCGGGCGGTCAGCAGCGCACGGATCCGCTCGGCCCGGTACGGCGGGGCGAACTCCACCCCGAGCCCGGCGGAGATGCCCCGTTCGTTGGCCATCACCGCCACCTGCCCGACCGGGGACTTCGGCATCGGGTGCCAGCCCCGCCAGGCGTACGCCTCGTCCCAGCCCGGCACCACCCGCACCCCGTTGTCGGGATGGCGGCGCGGCACCCGGCCGGCGACCCGGTGCAACAGCCCACCGGCGGTGTCGGCGGCCAGCACCACGTTCACCGGCTCCACCCAGCCGTCCAGGGCCGCGTCCACGTCGTCGACGGTGCGGGCGCGCAGCAGCGCCGGCAGGACGGCGAAACCGAGTTCGCCGGTGACCCGGGGCGGATGACGCAGGCTGACCGTGAGGTCGGGATGCTCGTCCGGGCCACCGGAGATCACCGGCCCCCGCTCGGTCTCGATCACCTCGACCTCGACCGGCGGCGCACCGGCCACCTCGATCGTCTCGACGTGCCGGTGTACCGGCCGCCACCCGCGCGGCCCGTACGCCTCGACCCGGCCGTCCCGGCGGCGCAGCCGCTCGGCGTACGCGTCCTGGTAGTCGGCCATCGCGTTGGTGATCGCCCAGGCGACCTGTCCGGCGTGGCCGAAGTGCGCGATGCCCGGCACCCCGGGCACGGCGAAGCCGAGCACGTCGTACTCCGGGCAGGCCAGCCGGATCTGCTGGTAGATGCCGGGGGCCTCGATGAACCGGTGCGGGTCACCGGCGATCAGCGCCGCGCCGGTGGCGGTCCGCCCGGCGGGCAGCAACCAGCCGTTGCTGCCCGAGGCGACGGGACCGTCGACGGCGAACAGCCCGGCGGCGGCCGGACCGAGCCGGCGGATCACGTGCTCCCGCCAGAGCTTGCCGGGGAAACCGGCGAAGAGCACGTGGTGGGTGAGCCAGAGCGCCAGCGGCGTCCACGGCTGCCAACGTCCGGGGGTCAGCCCGGTGGCGGCGAACTCCGGTGCCCGCTGCGCCCCGGCGGCCAGGCCGGCGTTGACCCCGTCGACGTACCGGCCCACCCAGCGGGCGGTGGCCGGGTCGAGGGCGGCGTGGCAGCGCCGGGCGGTGTCGTCCAGCCGGACCCGACGGGCGAAGGCGTCCCAGCCGACCGCGTCCGGGCCGAGGAAGGTCGCGCTGGTGCCCTGCGAGCGGTGCCGCTCCACCTCGATCTGCCAGGCCCGGTCCAGCGCGGTGACCCGACCCTGGGCGAAGGCCAACGCCTCGTGGTCGTCGGCGGCCAGGTGCGGGATCCCGTACGCGTCGCGGTACCTCCGCCCGCTCATGCCCGCCCTCCGTGCTGCCGCGCGCGGGTGCGGGCGGCCGGGACCACCAGCGGGGTGCCGGTCTCCGGGTCGTCGATGACCCGGCAGGGCAGCCCGAAGACCTCCTCGACCAGTTCGGCGGTGACGATCCGGCCCGGTTCACCGGCGGCCACCACCTGCCCACCGCGCATGGCGATCAGGTGGGTGGCGTAGCGGGCGGCGTGGTTGAGGTCGTGCAGCACCGCGACCAGCGTACGGCCCTGCTCCTCGTGCAGCCGGGCGCACAGGTCGAGCACCTCGATCTGGTGGGCGATGTCCAGATAGGTGGTCGGCTCGTCGAGCAGCAGCAGCGGGGTCTGCTGGGCCAGCGCCATCGCCAGCCAGACCCGTTGCCGTTGGCCGCCGGAGAGCTCGTCGACCAGCCGGTCGGTCAGGTCGGCGACGCCGGTGGCGGCCATCGACTCGGCCACGATCCGTTCGTCGTCGCGGGACCACTGCCGCAGCAGCCCCTGGTGCGGGTAACGACCCCGGGACACCAGCTCCGCCACGCCGATGCCGTCGGGTGCGGTCGGTGACTGGGGCAGCAGACCGAGGGTACGGGCCACCGCCCGGGCGGGTCGCCGGTGGATGTCCTCGCCGTCCAGCAGCACCGCGCCCGCCGCCGGCTTGAGCAGCCGGGACAGGGCCCGCAGCAGGGTCGACTTGCCGCAGGCGTTCGGGCCGATGATGACCGTGAACGAGCGGTCGGGGACGGCGACGGTCAGGTCGTCGGCGACGACGCGCCGCTCGTAGGCGAGCCGTAGCCCGCTGCCACCCAGCCGGGAGGTCATGCTGGTCGCTCCGTTCTCGTCGATGGTGCTCACAGCCGGCCCGCCCGGCGTTCGGTGGCCAGTAGCCAGACCAGGTAGCCGCCGCCGAGTACCCCGGTCACCACACCGACCGGCAGCTGCTGGGGGAAGATCCGCTGCGCCATCTGGTCGGCGACGACGAGGATCAGCGCGCCGACGACCGCGGCCGGCAGCAGGTTGGTGCCCGGCGCCCGGGTCAGCCGGCGGGCCAGGTGCGGTGCGGTGAGGGCGACGAAGGACACCGGGCCGGCGGCGGCGGCCGACAGCGACACCAGCAGCACCGCCGCGGCGAGCAGGACCATCCGCAGCCGGGCCACCGGTACGCCCAGCCCGCTGGCCGCGTCGTCGCCGAGTTCGGTCATCCGCAGCGCCGGCCCGCAGGCCAGCAGCACCGGCACCGTCACCGCGAGCGCGACCAGCAGCGGCCCGGCGTCGGACCAGCCGCGACCGTCGAGGCTGCCGGTGAGCCAGAGCATCGCCCGGGCCGCCTCCATCAGTGGCGCCCGGGTCAGCAGGTAGCCGTTGACCCCGGTCAGGATGGCCGACACGCCGATCCCGACGAGCACCAGCCGGTAGCCGTGCACCCCGCGCCGCCAGGCGACCAGGTAGATCAGCAGGCCGGTGACCACGCCACCGGCGGCGGCGGCCCCGGCCAGGGCGGTGCTGCCGCCGCCGACCACCACCACGAGCAACGCGCCGGTCGCCGCGCCCTGGGTGAAGCCGAGCACGTCCGGGCTGCCCAGCGGGTTGCGGACCAGCGCCTGGAACACCGCGCCGGCCAGCCCGAGGGCGGCACCCACGGCCAGCGCGGTGACCAGCCGCGGCAGCCGCAGTTCGACGACGATGAACTGCTCGGCGGCGCTGCCGCCACCGGTCAGGGTGCGCAGCACGTCGGCCGGTGACATCGGATAGTCGCCGTGGCCGACGGCCAGCACGCCGACGGCGAGCGCGAGCAGCGTACCGACCGCGCCGACGGTGAGGGCGCGGGCGTGCACCCGCAGGGAGAAGCCGCCCGGGGTACGGATCACGATCATGGCCGGGCCGTCCTGGTCCGGGTCACCAGCCAGAGGAAGAGCGGCCCGCCGAGCACGGCGGTGACCAGCCCCACCTGCAACTCGCCGGGGCGACCGAGCACCCGGCCGAGCACGTCGGAGCCGAGCAGCAGCACCGGGGCGAGCAGCGCGCAGTACGGCAGCAGCCAGCGCAGGTCGGGCCCGGTGAGCACGCGTACCAGATGCGGCACCAGCAGCCCGACGAAGACCAGCGGCCCGCAGGCGGCGGTGGCGGCGCCGCAGAGCAGGGTGATGGCGACGATCACCGCGGCCCGGATCAACGCCGGCCGGGCGCCCAGGGCGCGGGCGCTGTCGTCGCCCAGGGCGAGCGCGTTGAGCGGGCGGGCGGCGGCCAGCGCGGCCAGCAGTCCGACCGCGACAAACGGCAGTACCCGCCGCACGGTGTCCTCGTCGGCACCGGCCAGCGAGCCGACCGTCCAGAACCGCAGCCGCTCCAGGCCGGCCGCGTCGAGCAGCATCACCGCACTGACGTAGGAGTAGAGGGCCGCGTTGAGTGCGGCACCGGCCAACGCCAACCGGGCCGGGGTGGCGGTGCGGCCACCGCCGACGGCGTACACCCCGACGGTGACCGCGGCGGCGCCGGCCAGCGCGAACCAGATCTGGCCGGCGCCCGCGCCGACGCCGAACAGCAACGCGGCGGTGGCGATCGCGGCGGCCGCACCGGCGTTGATGCCGAGCAGGCCGGGGTCGGCGAGCGGGTTGCGGGTCAGTGCCTGCATCGCCGCGCCGGCCACCCCGAGCGCGGTGCCGGCGAGCAGGCCGAGCAGGGTGCGGGGCAGCCGCATCTCGTGCACCACGGCGTACTCGGCGGCGGTGGGGTCGGTGAGCGCCGGCCACACCTGTGCCAGCGGGATCGGCTTGGCGCCGACGGCGATGCTGAGCACCACGACCGCGACCAGCGCCAGGGCCGCGGCACCGAGACCGGCGGCACGGTAGGCGGCACGACGCGACGGCGGTGGTGGTGGAGCCCGGTGCGGCGTTTCGTGGGGTGGCGACTCGATGACGGACAGTGTGAACTCCAGTGTGGTGCGAAACGCCGAGCGGGACTTGACAGGCAGTTAGGTTAGGTTAGCCTAACCCCGGCTGTCCATGGCCACCCTGGACCCTGATCGAAAGACGACGCCATGCCTGATCCCGTTTCCGTACGCCGCCTCTCCCGCCGGGGGCTGTTCGCCGCCGGTGGCGCCGCCGCCCTCGCCGCCGTGCTCGCCGGCTGCGGCCGGGACGACACGGCAAACCCCAGCAGTGGTAACAGTTCCGGGCCGTGGTCGTTCACCGACGACCGCCCCGAGACGGTCACCGCGCAGGCCCGCCCCGGCCGCGTGGTGGCCTTCACCGGGTCGGCCGCCGCGCTGGTCGATTTCGGACTGGGGCAGGAGGTGGTCGGCGTCTTCGGCGAGACCAAGAAGTCCGATGGCAGCAAGGAACCGCAGGCCGGCGACCTCGACGTCGAGAGCGTGGAGATCCTCGGCAACGTCTGGGGCGAGTTCAGCGTCGAGAAGTACGCCGCACTGCGCCCGGAACTACTGGTCACGCACATGTACGACCCGGGCGCCTACTGGTACGTCCCGGACGAGAGCAAGGACAAGATCCTTCCGCTGGCGCCGGTGGTGACCATCACCACCGCCCGGGTACCGATGACCAAACCGATCGAGCGCTACGCCCAGCTCGCCGAGTCCCTCGGCGCCGACCTGTCCGCCCCGAAGGTCACCGACGCCAAGGCGCGCTTCGACGCCGCCGCCGAGGCGGTGCGCCAGGCGGTCAAGGCCAACCCCGGCATCAAGGTGATGGCCGCCTCCGGCAGCCCCGACCTGTTCTACGTCTCCAACCCCAAGGTCAGCACCGACCTGATGTACTTCGCCGAACTCGGCGTCGACATCGTGGTGCCCACCAAACTCGAAGCCGGCGACTACTTCGAGGCGCTCAGCTGGGAGAACGCCGGCAAGTTCCCGGCCGACCTGATCCTGCTCGACAACCGCAGCACCGCTCTGCAACCGGCCGACCTGACCGCCAAGCCCACCTGGAAGCAACTGCCCGCCGTGCAGGCCGGCCAGGTGACCGGCTGGGACGCCGTACCCCGCTTCTCGTACGCCGGGGCGGCCCCGCTGCTGGAGAACCTCGCCACCGCGATCCAGGGCGCGAAGAAGCTCACCTGAGCCGCCACGGGCGACCGGTGTGAACCGACCCACCGGTCGCCCCCCACCCCGCACCGACCGCAGCACCCGCCGCCGCGCGCCGCGCCGGCGGCGGGTTCCGGCTGCCCGAGAACCGATCCGCCGAGCGTGGAGGACAGTCCATGACCCTGCCGGTGCCCACCGCGACGCCGACCCGGCCCGCATCCGCCCGAGCCCACCTGTTCAACGACGGCACAGCCGACGACTACCGCGCCGCGGTCACCGCCGGCATGGACCGGGTGGCCCGGCGCGTCGCCGAGGCGACCGGACCGTTCACCGGCGTACGCCCGGAGCAGTTGGCGCCGCTGGTGGACGCGATCGACCTGGACCGGCCGCTGCGCGACACCACCGCCGCCCTCGACGAACTCGACGAGGTGTACCTGCGCGACGCCGTCTGGTTCCACCACCCGCGCTACCTGGCGCACCTCAACTGCCCGGTGGTCATCCCGGCCCTGCTCGGCGAGGCCGTGCTCAGCGCCGTCAACTCCTCAATGGACACCTGGGACCAGAGCGCCGGCGCAACCCTGATCGAACGACGCCTGATCGACTGGACCGCCGCCCGGATCGGCCTCGGCCCGGCCGCCGACGGCGTGTTCACCAGCGGCGGCACCCAGTCCAACCTGCACGCGCTGCTGCTGGCCCGGGAGGAGGCCCTGGCCGGGGCGAGCCCGACCGACCGGCGGATCCTGCTGCCCCAGCTGCGGATCATCACCTCGGCCGCCGGCCACTTCAGCGTGCAGAAGGCCGCCAAGCTGCTCGGCCTGGCCCCGGACGCGGTAGTGGTGGTGCAGACCGGCCCGGACCGGCGGATGCGCGCCGGAGCCGTCCGCCACGAGGTCACCCGCTGCCGGCGCGCCGGCCTGACCGTGATGGCCGTCGTCGCCACCGCCGGCACCACCGACTTCGGCACCATCGACCCGCTCGACGAGATCGCCGAGGTGTGCGCCACCGCCGGCGTGTGGCTGCACGTCGACGCCGCGTACGGCTGCGGGTTGTTGGTCTCGCCGACCCGCCGGCACCAGCTCGACGGCATCGAGCGGGCCGACTCGGTGACCGTCGACTACCACAAGTCGTTCTTCCAGCCGGTCAGCTCCAGCGCCGTGCTGGTCCGCGACCGACGTACGCTGCGGCACGCCACCTGGCACGCCGACTACCTCAACCCGGCCCGGGCGGTCGCCGAACGCATCCCCAACCAGGTCGACAAGAGCCTGCAGACCACCCGCCGCTTCGACGCCCTCAAACTCTGGCTGACCCTGCGGGTGATGGGTCCGGACGCCGTCGGCGAACTGTTCGACGAGGTCTGCGACCGGGCCGCACAGGCGTGGGAACTGGCCGCGGCCGACCCCCGCTTCGAGGTGCTCACCCGCTCGGCGCTGAGCACGGTGGTGTTCCGCTGGCGGCCCGCCGGCACCCCGGCGGACCTGGCCGACGCGGCGAACCTGCACGCCCGGGCGGCGCTGGCCGCCTCCGGCCTGGCCGTGGTCGCCGGCACCCGGGTCGACGGCCGGCAGTACCTCAAGTTCACCGTGCTGAACCCCGCCACCGGCAGCGACGACGTCGGGTACGTGCTGGACCTGATCGCCGAGCACGCCGGCCGGTACGCGCACACCCACGCCGTACCCGCCGTCGACCTCACCTGCCCGGTCGGCTGAGCATGCCGACCCCGCACCCGAGCCTGGAGGGCCGGATGGAAAGCCACGACTTCATCGGGATCGGCCTCGGCCCGTACAACCTGGGCCTGGCCTGCCTGACCGCGCCGCTCACCGAACTCGACGGGCTGTTCCTGGAGGCCCGCGACGACGTCTCCTGGCATCCCGGCATGCTGCTGGAGTCGGCCCGCCTGCAGACCCCGTTCCTGGCCGACCTGGTCACCCTGGCCGACCCCACCTCGCCGTACTCCTTCCTCGCCTACCTCAAACAGATCGGCCGGCTCTACCCCTTCTACATCCGGGAGAGCTTCTTCCCGCTGCGCGCCGAGTACGACGCGTACTGCCGGTGGGCCGCCGCGCAGCTGCCCAACCTGCGCTTCGGCCACCAGGTCACCGCCGTCGAGTACGACCCGACCGACGACCGGTACGTCGTCACCGCCACCGTCGACGGCGGCACCGTCACCCACCGGGCCCGGCACCTGGTGCTCGGCACCGGCACCCCGCCGCACCTGCCGGCGGCCTGCGCCGGGCTGGACTCCGACGCGGTGCACAACTCCCGATACCTGGAACACCGCGACGAGCTGCGGGCCAAACGCAGCATCACCGTCGTCGGCAGCGGGCAGAGCGCCGCCGAGATCTACCACGACCTGCTCGCCGACATCGACACGTACGGCTACCAGCTGAACTGGGTGACCCGCTCACCCCGGTTCTTCCCGCTGGAGTACACCAAGCTGACCCTGGAGATGACCTCACCGGACTACGTGGACTACTTCCACGCCCTGCCCGAGCCGACCCGCTACCGGCTCGAAGCCGAGCAGAAGGGGCTGTTCAAGGGGATCTCCGCCGACCTGGTCAACGACATCTTCGACCTGCTCTACGCCCGCAGCGTGCCCGGCCCGGTGAACACCCGGCTGCTGACCAACACCGAACTGACCGGCGTCACCCACGACCCGGCCACCGGCCGGCACACCCTGCGGCTGCACCACGTCGAGCAGGGACGGGAGCACCTGCTGGACACCGAGGGGCTGGTGCTGGCCACCGGCTACCGCTACCAGCTGCCGGCCTTCTGCGACCCGATCCGCGACCGGCTGCGCTTCGACGGCCACGGCCGCCTCGACGTGGCCCGCAACTACAGCGTCGACCACACCGGACGGGGTGTCTTCCTGCAGAACGGCGGCACCCACACGCACAGCATCACTTCACCGGACCTCGGCATGGGCCCGTACCGCAACGCCTGGATCATCCGCGAACTGCTCGGCCGCGAGGTCTACCCGATCGAGAAGTCGATCACCTTCCAGGAGTTCGGGGTACCCGCGTGAACGGCCCCGTGTACACCCGCACCGATCCGGTGCTGGGCGAGTTCGCCCTGCGTACGCTCGACGTGGCCGCCGACGCCCCGCTGCTGCACCGGTGGGTCACCCACCCCAAGGCGACCTTCTGGCTGATGCAGGACGCCGACCCGGCCCGGGTCACCGAGGAGTACCGGCGCATCGCCGCGCACCCGCACCACGACGCCTTCCTCGGGCTGTGGCGTGGCCGACCCGCCTTCCTCGCCGAACGGTACGACCCGGCCCAGGTCGAGCTGGTCGGGCTCTACGACGCCCGGCCCGGCGACGTGGGCATGCACTTCCTCTGCGCGCCCACCGAGACCCCGGTGCACGGCTTCACCCGCGCCGTGCTCACCACCGTGATGTCCTGGCTGTTCGCCGACCCCGACACCGCCCGGGTGGTGGTCGAGCCGGACGTCGGCAACACCGCCGTGCACGCCCTCAACGCCGCCGTCGGCTTCGACGTGCTCGGCCCGATCGCCAAGCCGGAGAAGCAGGCCCTGCTCAGCATCTGCACCCGCGAGCGGTTCCTCGCCGCGACCCGTAGCCAAGGAGCAACGCTGTGACCACCACCGACCGGCAATCCGATCCTGCACGGACGCGGGACTCCGCCGCGCCGCGTTCCTGCTGCTCACCGGTGGGCCACCTGCGGCCGCAGACCTGGGAGCGGGCCAACCGGCTGCTGGTCCGCAAGGCCCTCGCCGAGTTCGCCCACGAACGGCTGATCACCCCCGAACCGGAGGGCCCGGCCGCCGACCCCGCCGGCCGACGGTGGTACGCGGTGACCAGCGACTCCGGCGCGGTGCGCTACCGGTTCACCGCCCGGCTGCGCACCCTGGAGCACTGGGACATCGACCCGGACAGCATCACCCGGCACCGTGCCGACGAGCCGCTGCCGCTGGACGCCGTCGACCTCTGCCTCGACCTGCGCGACGCGCTCGGCCTCACCGACCGGATCCTGCCGGTCTACCTGGAGGAGATCAGCTCCACCCTGGCCGGCATCGCCTACAAGCTGGACCGGGCCCTGCCGACGGCGGCCAAGCTGGTCGAGGCCGACTTCCAGACCGTCGAGACGTCGATGACCGAGGGGCATCCCTGCTTCGTGGCCAACAACGGTCGCCTCGGCTTCGGCGTCGACGAGTACCACCGCTACGCCCCCGAGGCCGCCCGGCCGGTGCGCCTGGTCTGGCTGGCCGCCCACCGCGACCACGCCACCTTCAGCAGCGCCGCCGACCTCGACTACGACGGACTGCTCCGGGCCGAGCTGGACGAGGCGACACTGGCCCGGTTCACCTCGACCATGGCCGCCCTCGGCCTGGACCTGGCCGACTACCTGCTCATCCCGGTGCACCCCTGGCAGTGGTGGAACAAGCTGTCGGTCACCTTCGCCGGTGAGGTGGCCCGCCGTCGACTGGTGCACCTCGGCGAGGGCACCGACGACTACCTCGCCCAGCAGTCCATCCGCACCTTCTTCAACGTCAGCGCGCCGCACCGGCACTACGTCAAGACGTCGCTGTCGGTGCTGAACATGGGCTTCATGCGGGGACTGTCGGCGGCGTACATGGAGGCCACCCCGGCCATCAACGACTGGCTGGCCGACCTGATCGCCGCCGACGAGGTGTTCCAGCAAACCGGGCTGACGATCATCCGGGAGCGGGCCGCCGTCGGCTACCGCAACCGGCAGTACGAGGCCGCCACCGACCGCTACTCGCCGTACCGGAAGATGCTGGCCGCGCTCTGGCGGGAGAGCCCGGTGCCCACCCTGGCCTCCGGCGAACGGCTGGCCACCATGGCGTCGCTGCTGCACGTCGACGCCGACGGCCGGTCCTTCGCCGCCGAACTGATCACCGCCTCCGGGCTGGCACCGGCCGAATGGCTACGCCGCTACCTGCGCGCCTACCTGACCCCCCTGCTGCACGCCTTCTACGCCTACGACCTGGCGTTCATGCCGCACGGCGAGAACGTCATCCTGGTGCTGCGCGACCACACCGTACAGCGGGTGATCTTCAAGGACATCGCCGAGGAGATCGTGGTGATGAGCACCGAGGCGACCCTGCCTCCGGCGGTCGAACGGATCCGCGCCGACGTGCCGGAGGACATGAAGCTGCTGTCCATCTTCACCGACGTCTTCGACTGCTTCTTCCGCTTCCTCGGCGCCACCCTCGCCGACCAGGGCATCGCCGACGAGGAGACCTTCTGGCGTACGGTCGCCGACTGCGCCACCGACTACGCCGCCCGGGTACCGCAGCTGGCCGACCGGCTGGCCCGCTACGACCTGTTCGCCCCCGAGTTCGCCCTGTCCTGCCTGAACCGGCTGCAACTGCGCGACAACCAGCAGATGGTCGACCTGGCCGACCCGTCGGCCGCCCTGCAACTCGTCGGCGCGCTGGCCAACCCGCTCGCCCGGTTCGCCACCACGTCCGGGTAGCCGGCGCGGGGGTGGGGTTGCCCCTAGGCGACGCGCTCAGTCGCGGGCCAGGTCGGCCAGGTCGCGTTCCAGCAGTTCGGCCAGCAGGGTGTGCCGACCGGGGTCGTTGTCGACGGTGATGCCCCGGCTGGGCATCTCCACGGTCATCAGCAGGTGCAGGTGCATCCGGTACAGCGCCAACCGGCGGCGTATCCCGGCGTCGAACACCAGCGCGCCGCCGGTGGCGGCGGCGTAGCCACGCAGGAACGGGTGGTCCGGCTCGTCCTCGGCACGGCGGAACAGCAGCGGGGAGACCAGGTCGAGCAGCGGGTCGCCGTAAAGGAACCGTTCGCCGTCGACCAGGCCGCACATCCGGTACGTGCCGGTGTCGTCGGGCGCGGCCAGCACGTTGCCGTCCCAGCAGTCGAAGTGCAACAGGGCCGGTCGGCGTACCTGGTCGAGCAGGTCGCCGTGCCGGGCGACCAGCCCGCGGAACCGTTCCGGCGGGGCGGGCAGCGCCACGTCCCAGTCGGCGGCGTCGGCGAGCAGGTCGTCGATGACCGCCGCGAACGCGGCCCGCCAGGTCGACCCGGCGGCCCGGCCGCCGTCGTAGCCGAACCGGTCGCCGGTGATCCGGTGCACGGCGGCCACCGCCGCACCCAGGTCGGCGCGGGCCTCGGCGTCGGCACCGTCCAGGTCGGGCAGGGCCCGGCCGGGCAGCCGGGTGGTGAACAGCCACTCGCCGAGGTGGTGGTTCCGACCGTGGTGCAGCACCTGCGGCACCGGCACTCCCGGTGCGCCCTCGGCGACCCGCCGGAAGTAACGGGCCTCGGCGGCCAGCAGGTCCGTCTCGTAGCGCAGTAGTCGTGCCGTGGGCGGCGGGGCCACCTTGAGTACGACCGCGCGATCATCGTCGAGGTGGACCCACCACACCGCGGCGAAGCCGCCACCGGACAACGGTCCGCAGTCGATCACTCGGTGGTCGGGGCCGAACGAGGCGCGCACGAAGTCGACCACGTCATCGGGGGAGAGGGTCCGTTGGGTGGGACTGGGCCTCGACACCCGACCAGGGTATGTGGCCGGTGGCCCGCTGTCCGACCCGTGCCGGGCCCGGGGCCGCACTCACCTTGGGCGGCCCCGGGCCCGTCGCCGTCAGCCGTCGGTGACCACGCCGGTCAGTACCTCGGGCAGCACCGGACTGCCAGCGATGCCGTACACCTGCAGCTCGACCAGTTCGTCCGGCTCGACAAGCGCATCGGTGATCGTCGGTATGGAGAACTCGCCGGCGGTCGCGTCCGGGGGGATGAACAGGGACGGATACAGCCAGCTCTGCGACAGCGGCCGGGACGGCTCCACCGAGTCGTAGGCGTTCTGGGCGTACCAGTCCGGGTCCACGTCGGTGGTGGACAACTCCACACCGTCGGCCGGAGCCGTCGGCAGGTAGTACGCGAAGATGCCCGCCTCGGTCGGCGCGGACGTGGTGAAGCGCCAGCTCAGCGTCGTGCCCTCGGCGACCCGTACCGAGCTGGACTCGACGGAGACGCCCGGGTCCGGGTCGTCGTTGACGACCGCGAGCCCTCCGTGGTAATCACCGACCACGACGCCCCGCTCCGCCTTGGCGAGCAGCGTGTGCCGCTCGGTGTAGTTCCACACCGTGTCACCGACGACCTCGACCGGCACCCGGACACTGCGCTGACCCGGACGCACGGTGGCCAGCCAGGATCGCTGCGTGAACGCCACTTCGTCGGACAGGAACAGCCGTACCACACCGTTGCCGCTGCCCGTCACGTTCACCGGGATCTCGTACGTCTTCGCGCCGGAGTCGCCCTCGCGGACCTGGAGGGTGCCGACGTCGATCCGTGGCAGGCGCGGTGCGCCCGGGTCGGGCGTGCCCGGCTGCCAACCCCACGCGTCGAGCAGCCAGGCGCGGCCGGACGCGGTACGCGGGGTGAGTTCGATGGCGGCCAACCGGGCGGGTGCGCCCTTGAGCGGCACCCGTACCTCCTGCGCCCAGTACGAGGTCGTGTAGTCGGTGCCGGGCAGGCCGTCGATCCGTACCTCACCCAGCCGGCTGCGCCGGCCGTCCACCCCGACGACGGTGACGTCCAGCCTCGTCCCGGTCGTGTTGGGTGGCACGATGACGCGCATCGCCAGCGCACCGGCACCGGCCACGGTGACCGGCCGTGCCGGGGCCAGCCGGATCGGCCGCCCGGCGGCCGACCAGCTCAACGCCGCCGCGTACCGGTCGGGCTCGGGGCCGGACCAGAATGGCATGAAGTGTGCCAGCAGCGCGTTCGGGTCGGCCGGATCGAGGCAGGAGCGTTCCGCGTCGTCGCTGACCTGGTCGCAGATCCGCGCTCCACCGGACAGCCTCGTCGACGGATCCGGGACGATCAACGGTGTGCGGTTGCCGCCGAGGGCGTGACTGAACACCCGGGCCGGGTCGGCCGAGGGTGCCCGCCGGCCACTGCCGTCCAGCAGCGGCCGAATCCGGTCGTCGCCGCCGACGAAGAGCCGCGCGGCGGCGGCGATGTAGGTCGCGCCGAGATTCTGCTGTTGGGCCGGGGTGAGCCGGGTCGGGGTACCGGGGGAACAGACCGGGTCGTGCTCGCCACCGGAGGACCACTCGAAATCGTCCTCGGAGGGCGCTACCGACTGCCCGGGCGTCCACTCGGTGTTGAAGAAGTTGTGGTTGGCGCCCACCACGTACAGCGCGCTGCGCAGCGCCCGACTGCGGCTGACGCCCCGGGTCGCGTCCACGTACAACTGGCCCGGGAGGTCGTAGACGTCACCGTCACAGCCGGGCAGGATCGTCACCGACGGGACGTCCGGCACCGGGTTGTGGCCGTAGATGGTCGGACCTATCAGCATCATGCCGCGGATCGTCCAGCGGACTCGACCGGAATAGCCGTCGTTCGCGGCCGGCGGCGGGGTGAGCGAGTCCATCGCCGCGCGGTTGACGCCCTCGCCACCGCGGGAGTGGCCCATCAGGAACACCTGCGACAGGTCGGCGCGCGGCGCGGCACGCACGATCGCCGGGGCGCCGGCCCGGCCGGAGCCGGCCCAGTCGGCCCACTTGCCCAGGTGCAGCCGCACGAGTGCGGAGCGGGCCTGGGCGCCGCCGTCCTCGGGCTCCCAGTCCTGGGCGTTGATCCCGTTGGCCGAGATGGACACCGTCACGTAGCCCTGCGAGGCGAGCAGCCGCTGTGCCTGGAGGTAGCCACGGTGACTCGGCACCGGCTCGGCCCCGGTCGGGCAGGGCCACACCAGCGGCACGGTCACGTCGCCGCGGTAGCAGCTGACGTGCCGCCCGTGCAGGAACAGGGCGAGGGGCCGGGCACCGGAGGCACCCTGCGGCGCGACCACCACCGCCCGCATCTCGACCTTCTCCGGGAAATCGGGCAGCTTGACGGCGGGCAGATCGTACTCCCCGGTGATGTGCCGGTAGGGACCGGCGAGTCCGGGGTCGACGCTGCCGGCCGGCAGTGGGCCGGGCGTGGCGGTGACCGGCGGGGCGCGGCGCGGACTGCGTGGTGCAGGCTGGTCGAGCCGCCTGCCGCCGGCCCGCACCGTCAACTCGTCCAGCCGGACGGGCCCGTCGAGCCGGAGGCTGAAGGTCCGGCCGTCCGGGTGCGGACGGACCCGACCGAGTCGCTCGTCGCCCGACCAGAACTCGACGGCGGCAGCGCCCATGGGCACCCGCTTGTCCGAACGCCAGGTCAGCTCTCCACCGGTCATCGACCAGCCATGGGTCGCCGGTTGGGTCGCCGGGCCGCCCGCCGGGCCGCCCGGCGGGGCGGCCACCGCCACCCCGGCCACCCCGGCCACCCCGGCCGCGCCGGTCACCAGCGCCATGGCCAGCACAGCCGACATCAGGAATCTACGCATGCGCTGATGTCTATCTCACTCGCGCAACTCGGCAGCGCGAGGTTGATTCGTTAATCGCGAGGGTTAATAAGGGGCCCTTGCTATGCACGAGGCGTTAATAACGTGCCATTCCTTTCGCCGGGGCGGAGCTGTCGCGGCGGACGAGTTCGGCGGCGAGCGACTCCACCCGGGGCTTGGCCGATCCCGCGTCCAGCGCCAGCGCCATCGCCCGGGTACCCAGCTCCACCAGCGGCAGCCGGACCGTGGTCAACGCCGGGGTGACATCGCGCGCCATCGGCATGTCGTCGAAGCCGAACACGCTGACCTGGCCGGGCACCGCTATGCCCCGCGAGCGCAGCAGCGACAGCGCGCCGATGGCCATCGAATCGTTGAGCGCGGCGATCGCGGTCAGTTCCGGCTCCGCGTCGAGCAGCGATGCGGTGGCGGCGGCACCCGTGTCACGGTCGAACGCCGCGTACCGGATGCGGTGTTCGGGCAGTTCCCGGTGGTGCGCGGCGAACGCCTCACGCAGCCCGGTCAGCCGATCGGTGGTGGTGGTCAGCATCTTCGGCCCGGCCACCACCCCGACCCGTTCGTGCCCGAGCCGGCGGATCTCCTCGCCGAGCAGGCGGGCACCGGCGCGGTTGTCGGGCATCACCGCGTCGCCGGAGTGCTCGTGCCGGCCGATCACCGCCACCCGTCCGCCGGTGGCCTCGTACGCGGCCAGCTTCCCGTTGAGCAGCCGGGTGAAGTCGGGGTCGTGGTAGCCGGAGCCGGCCAGGATGATCGCCGCGACCTGCTGCCCGCGCAGCAGCTCGACGTACTCCAACTCCCGCTCCGGGTCGCGGTAGCTGTTGCAGATCATCAGCAGCCGCCCCCGGTCGGTGGCGACCCGTTGCAGGCCCCGGGTGATCTCGGAGAAGTACGGGTCGGAGACGTCGTGCACGATGACGCCCACGGCACCCCGATGCGAGCGGGCCAGCAGTTGCGCGTGGGCGTTGGGTACGTACTGGAGGTCGGCGACGGCCCGCAGCACCCGCTCGCGCAGCTCGTCGGTCACGGGTTTGCTGCTGCCGTTGATCACCCGCGACGCCGTGGCGGGTGAGACTCCCGCCCGCCGTGCCACATCGGACAGCGTCGCCACACCCGCCCCCTCACGCGTCGCGCCGGCCACGCGCCCGGACCGCCAGCGTCACCGTACCGTGTGCCATGGTCGAATCGGTCAGGCCCGTAGCGTGACCGGGCGGGACCCGGTCCCGGGGGCGCGGTCGGGCACCGCGCCGCTGGCGAGCAGATGCGCGCTCGACCCGACCAGGGCCGGTTCCCTGGAGTAGACCCGGGCGAGGTCCAGGGCGGCGCCGAACACCCTGTCCGCCTGGGGGGCCGTTCACGGCGGCCTCGGCGGCGATCCAGGCCGGTCCCTCGATTCCGTCGACGGTGACGTCGGTCAGGCCGGCCGTACGGCATTCGTCGACCAGTTCCTCGACGCGGTGGAAGTAGGCGTGGGTGAAGCCGAGGCTCGGGTCGTTGTTGCCGTCGGTGAGCAGCGTCCTAGCCTCCTCGATCATCCGTTCGGTGAGTCGCCCGGTGGCCACGGAGTCGAGCGGGCCGGCGAAGCGGGAGATCCCGGCGGCGAGGACCCGGCCGCCCGGCCGCGTCACGCGGACGGCCTCCGTCAGGGCGGTGCACCTGTCGGCCCGCTGCGTCAGGTGGTAGAGCGGGCCCAGCAGCAACGTCGCGTCGTAGGCATCATCGTCCTCGGGAAGGGCGCGGGCGTCGGCGACCTTCGCCACGATGGCAGGTTGGCCGGCACGAGCCTGCGCCACGTGATCGGGTACGAGATCGAGCAGGCATACCCGGTAGCCCAAGGCGGTGAGGGTGCGGGCGTACTCGCCGGTGCCACCGCCGACGTCCAGCACCCGGGCCGGCGGGGGAGGCAGCAAGTCCCGCAGCAGTTCCACTGTCCGGATTCGTTCCAGCCGGGCCTGCGGCCGACTGCCGAGGCGGAGGTCTTCGCGGGAGTGGACGGTGTAGTACTCGACAATCTCCTCGGACTGATCCATTCCGTGATGCTCGTCCATGGCAGCCGACGGCGGCCACCGAGTTTCCTCGCCGCTGATGCGTCCCCGAGCAGGGCGGTCAAGAAGGGGGGCCCTGCTATGCACGAGGCGTCAACAAGGTGCCCTTCCTCTCACTTGCCCCGGGGCTGGAGTGGGTCCTAGGCTGTCAGGAAAGCGCTTACCTGACACCTGCACCGACGGAAGGACCGACATGACCCGCAGGTCGATCGGCATCATCGTGAATGGCGTCACCGGCCGGATGGGCTACCGGCAGCATCTGGTGCGCTCCCTGCTGGCCATCCGGGAGTCCGGCGGCGTACCGCTGCCCGACGGCACCCGCATCTGGCCGCATCCGGTCCTGGTCGGGCGCAGCGAGACCAAGCTGCGGGAGATCGCCGAACGGCACGGCCTGGACGACTGGACCACCGACCTGAGCGCCGCGCTGGCCCGCGACGACGTCGAGATCTACTTCGACGCCCAGGTCACCCAGCAGCGGGAGAAGGCCATCCGGGCGGCGGTCGAGGCCGGCAAGCACGTCTACACCGAGAAACCCCTCGCCGAGGACACCGCCGCCGCGCTCGACCTGGCCCGCGCGGCCCGCACCGCCGGCGTACGCACCGGGGTGGTGCAGGACAAGCTGTTCCTGCCCGGCCTGCGCAAGCTCAAGCGGCTGCTCGACGGTGGCTTCTTCGGCCAGGTGCTGTCGGTGCGTGGTGAGTTCGGCTACTGGGTCTTCGAGGGCGACTGGCAGCCCGCCCAGCGTCCCTCCTGGAACTACCGCGCCGAAGACGGCGGCGGCATCGTGGTGGACATGTTCCCGCACTGGCACTACGTGCTGGCGGAACTGTTCGGCGAGGTACGCGCGGTCTCCGCCACCATCGCCACCCACGTCCCGCGCCGGGTCGACGAGGCCGGCCGGCCCTACCAGGCCACCGCCGACGACGCCGCGTACGCCGTCTTCGAACTCGACGGCGGGGTGATCGCCCAGCTCAACTCGTCCTGGGCGGTGCGGGTGTTCCGCGACGAACTCGTCGAGTTCCAGGTCGACGGCACCGAGGGCAGTGCCGTGGCCGGGCTGCGCCGGTGTCGGGCGCAGCACCGTGCGGTCACCCCGAAGCCGGTGTGGAACCCCGACCTGCCGGTCACCGAGGACTTCCGGTCGCAGTGGACGGAGGTGCCGGACAACGAGGACTTCGACAACGGCTTCAAGGTGCAGTGGGAGGCGTTCCTGCGGCACGTCGTCGCCGGTGAGCCGTTCCGGTGGGACTTCCTGGCCGGGGCACGCGGGGTGCAGCTGGCCGAGCTGGGCCTGGTGTCGGCCCGCGAGGGCCGCCGTGTCGAGGTGCCGGAGCTGGCGCTGTGAGCGGCACGACGGTCACCCTGCCCGGCGGGCGGCGGCTGCGGCTGGCCGGCGGCACCGGCCATCCCCGCCCCGACGGCCCGCCGCGCAGCCGCATCGCGTACGCCGCCGCGCACGTGGTGGCCGACCCGGGCGCCGACAACACCCCGGGTACGCCCGCGGTGCTCGACTGGGACCGCACCCTGGCCTTCCGCCGGCACCTCTGGTCGTACGGAATGGGCGTGGCCGAGGCGATGGACACCGCGCAGCGCGGCATGGGCCTGGACTATCCGACCACCCGGGAGCTGATCCGGCGCAGCGCCGCGGAGGCCCGCGCGGCCGGCGGCCGGATCGTCGCCGGGGTCGCCACCGACCAGCTTCCGCCCGGCCCGGCGACCCTGACCGAGGTCACCGCCGCCTACCGTGAGCAGCTCGCCGACGTGCAGGACGCCGGAGCGGTACCGGTGCTCATGTGCAGCCGCCACCTGGCCGCCGCGGCCCGTCACCCCGAGGACTACCTGCGGGTGTACGACGAGCTGTTGACCGCCGCCGACGGTCCGGTGGTGCTGCACTGGCTCGGCCCGATGTTCGACCCGGCGCTGACCGGCTACTGGGGCTCCGCCGACCTGGACCTGGCCGCCGACACGGTGGTCGCCCTGCTCAAGGCCCACGCGTCCCGGGTGGACGGGATCAAGGTGTCGCTGCTCGACGCGGGACGGGAGGTGGCGTTGCGTCGCCGGCTGCCGGCCGGGGTCCGGCTCTACACCGGCGACGACTTCAACTATCCGGAGCTGATCCGGGGCGACGACACCGGGCACTCCGACGCGCTGCTGGGCGTCTTCGCCGCCATCGCGCCGGCCGCCGCCGCCGCGCTGGCCGCCCTCGACCGGGGCGACCTGGCCGGGTACGACCGGATCTTCACGCCCACCGTGCCGCTGGCCCGGCACCTGTTCGCCGCCCCCACCTGGTACTACAAGACCGGCATCGTCTTCCTCGCCTGGCTGGCCGGCCACCAGGACCACTTCACTATGGTCGGCGGCCTGCAGTCCGGCCGGTCCCCGGCGCAGCTGGCCACCCTGCTCACCCTCGCCGAGGACGCCGGCCTGCTGCCCGACGCCGACCTGGCCGCCGGCCGGGCCCGGGCCTTCTTCACCGTCGCGGGGGTGGAGCAGTGACCGGCCACCGCGCCGCCCTGCGGCGCTTCTCCCTCAACCAGGCCACCACCCAGCACTGGCCGCTGCCCGACGCGGTGGCCGGCTGCGTCGCCGCCGGGGTGCCCGGCATCGGTCTGTGGCGCGAGCCGGTCGCCGAGTACGGCGTCGAACGCGCCGCCAAGCTGGTCCGCGACGCCGGGCTGACGGTGACCACGCTGTGCCGGGGCGGCTTCTTCACCGCCGACGACTGGCGGACGGAGAACCTGCGCGCCATCGACGAGGCCGCCGCGCTCGGTGCTCCGGTGCTGGTGCTGGTCTCCGGCGGGCTGCCCGCCGGCAGCAAGGACATCGACGGTGCCCGGCACCGGGTGGCCGACGCGATCGCCGAACTCGCCCCGTACGCCGAAGCCGCCGGGGTACGGCTCGCCGTCGAGCCGCTGCACCCGATGTTCAGCGCCGACCGCTGTGTCATCGCGACCCTCGGGCAGGCCCTCGACATCGCCGAACGCTTCGACCCGGGCATCGTCGGCGTCGTGGTGGACGCGTACCACGTGTGGTGGGACGACACGGTCTACGCCCAGATCGCCCGCGCGGGGGAGTGGATCGCCTCGTTCCAGGTCTGCGACTGGACCACCCCGTTGCCCGCGGGCGTGCTGCTCGGTCGGGCGCTGCCCGGCGACGGCTGCATCGAGCTGCGCCGCCTGCGCGAGGCGGTGGACGCGGCCGGCTACACCGGCCCGATCGAGGTGGAGGTCTTCAACGCCGACGTCTGGGCCCGCCCCGGCGAGCAGGTGCTGGCCGCCGCCATCGACGGCTACCTGCGCGAGGTCGCCTGACTCGGCCACCTGCACCACGTCGCCTGTTCGGCAGGGCCGCCGTACTGCCTTTCGGGTAAGGCGACCGGATTGTCTGTCGGAGTGATCGACACGTTCTGGCGCTGCGTCTTCCAACATTGGCCGGGTTACGCGCGGAAGGGCCAGGCATTGACTGCCTGCGGATCGTCGGGCCGGCGGAAGATCTGTGGGTAGGCGTGATTTCACACCGAAATTTTTATTTCACTGTGAAATCAGTGTCCTGAAGACGATCGTCCCGGGCACGCGTCCCCGGGCGCACCAGCCCCGGGTGCCGGCAGGGCGGCGCGGTTGGCCAGGGCGTCGACCAGGCGGCGGGTGGAGCCGGCGAGGTTCCACCGCTCGGCCAGCTCGATCAGCCGCTCCGGGTGGGCCGGTGCGGTCGGCAGCTCGGTGGGCAGTGGGGGCAGCGGCACGTCCAGGGCCACCCGGACCACCTTCGGCGCCACCGCCAGATAGTCCCGCGCGGCGGCGAGCTTGGTGCGCAGGCCGGGCGCGAAGCCGGAAGCCGGGTCGTCCAGGGCGGCCAGGACGCCGGCGACGTCGCCGTACCGCTCGATCAGCCGGGCGGCGGTCTTCTCGCCGACGCCGGCCACCCCGGGCAGCCCGTCACTGGGGTCACCGCGCAGCGCCGCGAACTCGGCGTAGCGCCGCGCCGGGATGCCGTACCGGGCGCGGACCGCGGCGTCGTCGCAGTCCTCCAGCTTGGCCACCCCGCGCCCGATGTAGAGCAGCCGTACCCCGCGCTCGTCGTCGACGAGCTGGAACAGGTCACGGTCGCCGGAGACCACCTCCACCGGCCCGGGTTGGCTGACCGAGAGGGTGCCGAGCACGTCGTCGGCCTCGTAGCCGGTCGCGCCGACGACGGTGACGCCCAGCGCGTCGAGCACCTCTAGGATCATCGGCACCTGCGGGGAGAGCGTGTCCGGCACCACCTCGCCGCCCTCGGGCGCCACCCGGTGCGCCTTGTACGACGGCAGCAGCGCGACCCGCCACTGCGGCCGCCAGTCGTGGTCCATCGCGCACACCAGCCGTCCCGGCTGGCGGGTGCGGACCAGCTGGGCGAGCATGTCCAGGAAGCCGCGTACGGCGTTGACCGGCTGGCCGTCGGCGGTCTTCGCGGCCGACTCGGGGATGCCGAAGTAGGCCCGGAAGTAGAGGCTGGGCGCGTCGACGAGCATGATCGGGGTCTGCTGTGCCACGTGCGACAGCCTGGCACACCCCACCGACGTTCGACGCGCCCGGCACGACCGGAAGGACGACGAATGTCCGTACCCACCCGACTGACGCTGACCACGGTCAACCTGGACACGCCCGACCCGGCCGCGCTGGCCCGCTTCTACCGGCGGCTGCTCGGCTGGGAGATCAAGGTCGAGGAGGCCGACGACGTCATCCTGAGCAACGCCGACGGCGGCGTCGGGCTGTCGTTCCAGCGGGAACGGGCGTACGTTCGCCCGACCTGGCCGGCCGAGCCGGACCGGCAGCAGATGTCGATGCACCTGGAGATCGGCGTCGAGGATCTGGACGCCGCACTGGACCATGCGCTGGCTTGCGGCGCGACCCTGGCCGAGTTCCAGCCGCAGGATGACGTCCGGGTCTGCCTGGACCCGGACGGCCACCCGTTCTGCCTCTGGCTGATGCACTGAGCCGGGTCGGTCCGGCTCGCGTGCGTCGCCGTCCCGCTCAGCTCGCGGTGCGTCGCCGCCGGACGGCGTACGGCAGCGCGAACAGGTACAACCCGGTGAACAGGAGTAGGGCCAGCGGGGGCAGCGGCAGATAGAAGAGCCATTCGACGGGGTCGGCCTGTGCCGCGGCGACGAAGGCGACGATGACGGTCACCACGAAGGTGATCGACGTCCATCGGTGGGTCTGGCGGACGATGTTGTTCCAGCGCAAGGCGACCTCCAGCAGAGCTGAGCTGCCCGGCCCGGCGGGATGTGCCGGGCGGGATGTCCTGAGGGTCAGCTTGCTGCGGCGCGACGCGGAGTGCTTCTCGATTCCTGACCGGTCGGCGGGCCACGCTCGGCGCGACCGTCCACACACCCGCCCCCAAACGACCGTTAAGCTGACGGGGTGGGAACCGACGAGCTGTATCCGCCCCGGCGGCTGGCCGCCGCGCAACGCGCGACCGCCGCCGCCGGCCTGGACGCCCTGCTGCTCAGCCCCGGCTCCGACCTGCGCTACCTGACCGGCTACGACGCGCACGCCGGTGAGCGGTTGACCCTGCTGGTGCTGCCCGCCGAGGGCGAGCCGACCCTGATCGTGCCGACCCTGGAACGACCGGCGGCCGAGGCGTCCCCGGCACCGGCCACCGGCGTACGCGTGGTCGACCACGCCGACGGCACCGACCCGTACCCGCTGGTGGCCGCCGCGCTCGGCGGGCCGGTCGCCACCGTGGGGCTGGCCGACCGGATGTGGGCCGAGCAGGTCCTCGCGCTGCGTACCGCGGTGCCCGGCGCCCGGCAGCGGCTCGCCTCCGAGGTGCTGCGGGAACTGCGGATCCACAAGTCCGCCGCGGAGATCGCCGCACTCGCCGAGGCCGGTGCGGCGATCGACGCCGTACACGCCCGGATGGGCGAGTGGCTGCGGCCCGGGCGTACCGAGGTCGAGGTGGCCGCCGACGTCGCCGCCGCGATCCGCATCGGCCTGGACGGCCACGAGGAGCCGTACGTGGTGGCGGGCAACGACCGTCCGCTGGCGGCCGGCATGGCCTTCTCGGTCGAACCGGGCATCTACCTGGCCGGGCGGCACGGCGCCCGGATCGAGGACATCGTCGTCTGCACGACGGACGGCGTAAGACGGCTCAACACCACCCCCACGGAGCTCATCGCGCTATGACTGTCGACCGGATCCTGCCCACCGACGAGGCCCACGACTTGCTGGAGCTGGCCACCGAGATCGCCGACCGGGAACTCGCCCCGAAGGTCGACGAGTACGAGTCCCGCGCCGAGTTCCCCCGGGAGGTGCTGCGCACCCTGGGCCGGGCCGGCCTGCTCGGCCTGCCCTATCCGGAGCAGTACGGCGGCGCCGCCCAACCGTACGAGGTCTACCTCCAGGTGCTGGAGATCCTGGCCGGCCGGTGGCTGGCCGTCGCCGAGGCGGTCTCCGTACACACCCTGTCCTGTTTCCCGGTCGCCGCGTTCGGCACCGAGGAGCAACGCAAGCTGCTGCCCGACATGATCGGTGGCGAGCTGCTCGGCGCGTACTGCCTCTCCGAACCGCAGGGTGGCTCGGACGCCGCCGCGCTGACCACCAGGGCCGTCCGCGACGGCGACGACTACCTGGTGACCGGCACCAAGGCGTGGATCACCCACGCCCAGGTGGCCGACTTCTACAACATCTTCTGCCGTACCGGCGGCCCCGGCCCGCGGGGCATCTCCTGCCTGCTCGCCGACCGGGCCACCGCGGGTATCCACCCGCAGGTCGCGGAACGCACCATGGGCCTGCGCTCCTCGCCGGTGGCGCAGCTGGTCCTCGACGACGCCCGGGTACCGGCCGAGCGGCTCGTCGGCGGCGAGGGCGTCGGCTTCACCATCGCGATGTCCGCGCTGGACTCCGGCCGGCTCGGCATCGCCGCCTGTGCGGTGGGCCTGGCCCAGGCCGCCCTGGACTACGCGGTCGACTACGCCCGGCAGCGCCAGCAGTTCGGCCGCGCCATCATCGACTTCCAGGGACTCGGGTTCACCCTGGCCGACCTGGCCACCCAGATCTCCGCCGCCCGGGCGTTGACGCTGGCTGCCGCCCGGCTGCGCGACGCCGGCCGCCCGTACTCGATCGAGGCGGCCAAGGCGAAGCTGTTCGCCACCGACGTCGCGATGCGGGTCACCACCGACGCGGTGCAGGTGCTCGGCGGCGCCGGCTACGTCGCCGACCACCCGGTGGAGCGGTACATGCGGGAGGCGAAGGTGCTACAGATCGTCGAGGGCACCAACCAGATCCAGCGCCTGGTCATCTCCCGGGCCCTCGCCCGGCAGTGACTCCTGGACGGCCGCGACCCCTGGACGGCCGCGGTGGACTGAGACCCCGGGCGGTGACCCTGGGTGACGACCGGGCTCGCCGAGCGCGACGCGGGGCGGGCCCGGTCGTCGCGTCGGGCGGGCTTTGCGGGTAGGTTTCACGCCGTGGAGGAGATCGATCAGGCCATCGTCGCCGCGCTGACCGCGGACGGCCGGCTGTCGTACACGGACCTCGCCGAGCGGGTGGGCCTGTCGGTCTCGGCGGTGCACCAGCGGGTGCGCCGGCTGGAGCAACGCGGCGTGATCAAGGGCTATGCCGCGCGGGTCTCCTTCGAGGCGCTCGACCTGCCGTTGACCGCGTTCGTGGCGATCCGGCCCTTCGACCCCTCGCAGCCGGACGACGCGCCGGAGCGGCTCGCCCACCTGCCCGAGATCGACTCGTGCTACTCGGTGGCGGGCGAGGACTTCTACCTGCTGCTCGTGCGGGTGGCCGGCCCGGCCGACCTGGAGCGCGTCCTGCAGGAGATCCGGATCTCGGCCAACGTCACCACCCGGACCACGGTCGTGCTCTCCACCCCCTACGAACACCGTCCGCCGAAGATCGCGGAGCCGGCGTACCAGCACCGGCTGCGGGGTGCGCCGCCGGAGCCGACCACCCCGTGACCGCGGCCGTGCCCGCACGGCCGCGGGGAGCCGGACCCGGCGCGTCGCGCGAGGCGCGCGGGCTCCGCCGCCGGTGAACCTCGGGCGGCCGCCGGGTGGGCCGCCGGTGAACGTCGGTGCGGTTGCCGGTGAACCCCGGATGGGCCGACAGAACGCCGCAAACCGGTCGAGAAGATCGAGAAACGCGACCCCCCGGTGGGGTCCACCGACACCAGGCGGGGCTAGGATCCATCCCTGATTCTGCGGAAGTGAGACCCGATCATGAGCGACACCGGCCGATGCCGGTGTTCCGCGGCGGTGCCTCGGCGCCCGGGTCGATCGGCGTGTCTTCAAGGGGAGGACGAGATGTACCGACCGATGCGGTCGCCCTTCAACCACTCGGTGTCCGGAGTCCGGTCATGACTCGCATCCTCGTACGCGCCGGCAAACACCCGACAACAGTCCTCTCCCACGAGCAGAGCCTCGCCACCTCACGGTTGGGCGTGTTCGGGTCGAACTCCGGCAACATGCTCTTCTACAGCGCCGTGTTCCGGGTGCTGAGCGTGCCCGACGCCGAGTTGGTCGCCAACTCGTACGTGCACGAGCGCCCGGTCCACCTGGGCCGATACGTCGACCGGACGAACGAGGAGTTCGACCGGTTCGTCCTGCCGATGGCGAACTCCTACCGGGACACCTTCCTGCCCCACCTGGAGCGGCTCGCCAAGGTCATCGAGAAGCTGACGATCCCGGTCACCGTGGTCGGCATCGGCGCGCAGCTGCCGTACGGCACCGAGTTCGACTCGCTGCCCGACGAGTACAAGCGGATCGTCACCCGGTTCACCCGTGCCGTGTTGGACCGGTCCGCCTCGATCGGCGTGCGCGGCGAGTACACCGCGCGGATGCTCAAGTACCTGGGCTTCGGCGACGAGCACGTACGCGTGATCGGCTGCCCGTCGATGTTCGGCAACGGGCCGTTGGGCCCGCTGGTCCGCAAGGTCAACTACCTGACCCCGGACAGCCCGCTGGCGATCTCGTACACGCCGAAGGTCAAGGGCGTCGACCGGCTGGTCGAGGCGAACACGAACCGCTACCCCAACAGCGTGATCGTGCCGCAGCAGCACCACCGGCTGGCGCTGATGCTCTGGGGCGAGAACCCGGCCAAGGTCGGCAACAAGCGGATGCCGATCCACACCGAGCACCCGCTCTACGAGAACGACCGGATGCGGTTCTTCGTGGACGCCTCGACGTGGGTCGAGTTCATGGCCGAGCAGCACTTCGCCTTCGGTACCCGGATCCACGGCAACGTGGCCGCCGTGCTGGCCGGTACGCCGGCGGTGGTGCTGGCGCACGACTCCCGGACCGTCGAGCTGGCCGAGTACCACGGCATCCCGTACCGGCTCTACGCCGACCTGCCGCCGGACGTCGACGCGCAGCAGCTGTACCAGGAGGCCGACTTCGACACCTTCGCGCCCCGGCAGGCGCCGACCTTCGAGACGTACCTGCGTTTCCTCGAGCACAACGACCTCGAGCACGTGTTCCAGCCGGGCAAGGAGAACCCCGCGTACGACCAGGCGCTCGCCGCCGCCAAGTTCCCCGGTCCGGTGCACACGCTGATGGCCTCGGACACCGTCGGTCGCCGCCAGGTCATGTCGCGGTTGCGCTGGCTGCGGCAGGGACACGAGGGTGACCTGGCCCGTCCGGCCTACGACTTCGAACCACCCTTCCGCGAGCCCCGCGGACAGCAGGCGTCACTTGAGGAGCGGGTAACCCAGTTGGAGAAGGAGTTGAAGGTGCAGCAGAACTTCCTGGCGAGCTGGCGCGGCCGGGTCAGCCGGGTGCTGCGGATGAACGGCTCGGGCACGCCGGGGGTCCGACGGTGACGCCCAAGTCCGGGCTTCGCGGGTGGCTGGCGGGTCGCCTGCCGACCCTGGCCGCCGAGCTGGCGGCGCTGACCGCCCTGCTGCTCGCGGCGGTGGCCGGCTCACCGTTCTGGGCGCTGGCACCGGCCCTGGTCGCGGTCGGCCTGCTCGGCTGGGTGTGGCGCAACGCGTTCAGTGGCGGTTCGGCCCCGTCCGGGGCGACGGTGGTGACCCGCCTGCTCCTGCTCGCCAGCGCCTACGTGCTGGCCGCGGTGCACGGCGGCCTCGGCTTCGGCCTGGCGCTGGGCGTCGGCGTGGCGGCCCTGGCGATTCTCGCCGAGCCGGCGGTGTCGGCGGTTTCTCGGTCGGTCTACCCGGTCTCGGCGAACCTGCGCGGCAGCGGCCTGCGTCCGAACCTGCGCCCCAACACCAGCCGCGCAGTGCTGGTCAACGGCGTCGCGGTGGTGGTCGCCCTCGGGTTCGCCTTCGTCGGCACCCTGGGGGTGGTTTCCCTGGTGGTCTCGGTCGCGGCGCTGGCGTTGGTGGTGTTCACCGGCTGGCAGGCGACGACCCGGGTACGGGCCCGGCACGCCAGCGAGACCCGGTTGAACGCCGCGCTGACCGCGTACGAGCCGGCCTTCCTGCTGCACTGGGACGCACCGGCCGGCACCGCGTACCAGGTGGGCATGTGGCTGCCCTACCTGGACCGTCTCGGCAAGAAGTACTTCGTGCTGGTGCGCACCGAGGCCAACTTCAACGAGGTGTTGCGCCTGACCACGGCGCCGGTGGTGCTGCGCTCGGGGCTGGGTCAGCTCGACGACGTCATCGTGCCGTCGCTGCGGGCGGCGTTCTACGTCAACACCGCGACGAAGAACAACCACATGGTCCGGTACGCGCACCTGACGCACATCCAGCTCAACCACGGTGACAGCGACAAGGTGCCGAGTCACAACCCGGTCTTCCGGATGTACGACAAGAACTTCGTCGCCGGTCAGGCGGCGATCGACCGGTTCGCGGCCAACGGCGTCAGCATGCCGGCGGAGATGTTCGCCATCGTCGGACGGCCGCAGGTGGAGAACGTCGCCATCGCCGCCCAGCCGATCGCCTCGATCGCCAATCCGCGGGTGCTGTACGCCCCGACCTGGGCCGGCTTCTACGCCGACTCCAACTACTCGTCGCTGCTCGTCGGCTTCGAGATCGTCAAGGCGCTGGTGGCGCGGGGTTGCAGCATCGTGTTCCGGCCGCACCCCTACACCGGACGGTCGGCGGCGCTGACCGCCGAGTCGGAGCGGATCAAGACCCTGCTGGCCGAGGACCGTCGGGCCAACGGTCGGCCGCACGTGTTCGGTGCCGAGGCCGAGACGAAGATGTCCGTGGTGGACTGCTTCAACGCCTCGGACGTGATGGTGTCGGACGTGTCCAGTGTGGTGGCCGACTACCTGTACTCGGAGAAGCCGTTCGCGATGGTGGCCGTCTCCACGCCGGCGGACCGGTTCACGGACGCGTTCCCGCTGGCGCGGGCGGCGTACGTGATCGACGCGTACGGCGGCCGGGTGCGGGGTCTCGATCCGGTCCTGGACGATCTGCTCGGCAGCGACCCGCTGGCCAGCACCCGGCAGGATCTGAAGAAGTACTACCTCGGGGACATCCCGGCGGAGGGGTACGCCCAGCACTTCCTCGACGAGGCGGGCCGTCACCTCTGACCTGAGAGTCCACAGTCGACCGGCTCCGGTCCACCATCGCAGGTGGACCGGAGCCGGTCGACTGTTTGTGGGTCAGTGCCGGGCGGTCGACGTGGCTTCGGCCGACGGGGCGGGGGAGTGGTTCCAGCGCAGGACGACCCGCCGGCCGTGTTCGTGGCCGAGCAGGCTGAGCGTGGCGGTGTCCAGACGCAGCAGCCCACCCGCGGACGGCGGGAGTCCGATCCACCGGGCACCGAGTACCCGCAGCGAGTGGGCGTGCCCGACCAGGGCGACCGACCCGCGGTCCAGCAGGGGGTGCAGTCTGGTGAGTAGCCGGTCGACGCGCTCGCCGACCTCGCTGGGCGACTCGCCGCCGGGGCAGCCGTCGGTCCAGACGTTCCAGTGCGGGCGGTCGTGTTGGATCTCCGCGGTGGTCCGGCCCTCGTACTCGCCGTAGTTCCACTCGGCCAGGTCCTCGTCGGTGTCGGTGACGGTCAGACCGGCCAGCTGCGCGGTGCGCAGGGCCCGGAGGCGGGGACTGGTCAGCACGCCGACGAACCGCTGGTCGGCCAGGGCCGGGCCGAGTGCCCGGGCCTGTAGTTCGCCGTCGGGGGTGAGCTCCAGATCGGTGTACGACGTGTGCCGGCGGCTGATGCTCCAGGTGGTGGCGCCGTGCCGGATCAGCATGATCTGTCCCTGTCCCATCCGTCCAGTCAACCCCACTCGAGACGCCGGTGGGTGTCGAGCCGACCGTTCGAGGACTTCACCTAGCTTCCTAGGATGCACTACGCGATGTGACCCGCCCCGGGTTTCCCCCCGGGCCGACGGGGAACACCACAGCGACAGGGGCACGACCCCAACGGCGGAGCAGAGGAGGCGACATGAGCTTCACCGACAAGGCGAAGAACAAGGTCGAGGAACTGAGCGGCGCCGCCAAGGAGCGCATCGGCGACATGACCGACAACGAGCGCATGCGCGCCGAGGGCGCCAACGACCAGAGCGAGGCCCGCGCGCGGCAGGCCGGTGAGAACGTCAAGGACGCCGGGCGCAACGCCAAGGACGCGTTCACTCGGTGACCTCAGCGCGACGAGGGCGGGCCGCCGGATACCGGCGGCCCGCCCTCGCGTGTCGGCCTGGTGGACGGCGGCCGATGAGCCGCCGTCCGTGCTGGGTCAGTCGTCGCGGTGGGTCCGCCACCACTGCCGGCCGACCTCGGGCAGGGTGTCGATCGGGTCGTAGTAGGCGTAGCGCTTGCTGAGCGCGGCCAGGTCGGCGGACTCGATGGAGGTGCGGTAGTTCTTGGTCCAGTACGAGATGCCGCGGTCACGGTCGTAGTCGGTGACCATGTGCACCCAGCGTTTGCCGACGAACGGTACGTCGCAGACGATCCGCGGGGTGGCGTACCCGGGCAGGTAGCCCATGATGTCGTGCTGCAGTTGCTGGGCGTGCCAGACCGGGACCCGCCAGTGTTCGGCGTTGGGGATCATGTCGCACATGTAGAAGTAGTACGGCAGGATGCCGGCTTCGCCCTGAAGTCCGAAGCAGAGGTCGAGCAGGTCTTCGCTGGTGGCGTTCACGCCACGCATCAGGACGCCCTGGTTGCGTACGTCCCGGACGCCGACGTCGAGCGCGGTCTGGGCGGCGCGGGCGACCAGCGGGGTGAGCGACTGGGCGTGGTTGACGTGGGTGTGGATGGCCAGGTTGACGCCGCGGCGGGCGGCGGTGCGGGCGACCCGTTCCAGGCCCTCGACGACGTCGGGCTGGAGCCAGTGCTGGGGCAGGCCCATCAGTGCCTTGGTGGCGAGTCGGATGTCGCGGATGGTCTCGATCTCGAGTAGCCGCATCAGGTACGACTCGAGGTTGCGCCAGGGCACGTTGGCCACGTCGCCGCCGGAGACCACGACGTCGCGGACTCCGGGGTGGGCCTTGAGGTAGCTGATGTGGGCGTCGTACCGGTCGACGGGCTTGAGGGTGAGCTTGAGCTTGTCGACGGCGGGGGTGGAGTTGCCGACCAGGTCCATCCGGGTGCAGTGCCCGCAGTACTGCGGGCAGGTGGAGAGCAGTTCGGCGAGGACCTTGGTGGGGTAGCGGTGGGTGAGGCCCTCGGCGACCCACATGTCGTGTTCGTGCAGCGAGTCGCGGCTGGCGTAGGGGTGCGAGGGCCAGTCGGTGCGGCGGTCGGAGGCGACCGGGATCATGTAGCGCCGGATCGGGTCGGCGAGCAGTGCCTCGGTGGTGAGCGGGGCGAACGGCACCATCGTGTTGATCATCTGGGGTGGTACCAGCATGGACATGGTCGCCAGGGCGCGTTGGTCGGCTTCCAGGTCGGTGTAGAAGGTCTCGTCGACGGTGTCGCCGAGTACGGCGCGGAGCTGCTTGACGTTCTTGACGCAGTTGACGCGCTGCCACTGCGCGTTCTCCCACTGGTCGCGGGTGACGTGGCGCCAGCCGGGGAAGCGGGTCCAGTCGGGTTCGACGAGTGGGTTGCGGCGGTATTCGTAGGGCTGGCCGGTGGTGCTGGTGGGGGCCGGCGGGGTCGCCGGTTCGGTCTGCACCGGCGGGTGGGTCTGGGTCACGGCCCCTCCTGTGGTTGTCGGTGGTCAGCGGATCGCAAGGCTACTGGAAATTATCCGGTGAAGAAATTAGTCTGCCGTAAGTTTTCCCGCTACGCGAGCCTCAGCCCGAGGTTCAGGCGGCTGGACAGGGGAGGTCGGCGTGACGTCACCGGTGGGTCTGCACCGTGTCGTGGAACCGGCGGGAGTGCTGCCGCAGGCGGCCTGGCGGCTGGACCCGCGGCCGGAGATCGCGCCGAACGAGGTGCGGATCCGGGTGGAGCGGCTGAACCTGGACGCGGCGAGTTTCCGCCAGTTGTGGGAGAAGCACGCCGGTGACGGCGACGCGGTCCGCGCCGAGGTGTTGGAGATCATCTCGACCCGGGGCAAGATGCAGAACCCGGTGACCGGGTCGGGCGGCATGCTGATCGGCACCGTGGCGGAGGTTGGCCGGCGCTCTCCGCTGGGGTTCGCGCCCGGCGACCGGGTGGCCACGCTGGTGTCGTTGACGCTGACCCCGCTGGTGGTGACCGACGGGCTGGCGCGGTGGGACGGGCGCAGTGAGCAGGTGCCGTGTGACGGGTGGGCAATCCTGTTCGCCCGGTCGATCGCGGCGGTGCTGCCGGCGGACCTGGACCCGCAGTTGTCGCTGGCGGTGCTGGACGTGTGCGGTGCGCCGGCGCTGACGGCGCGGGTGGTGTCGCGGTACGTGGCGCAGCGCTCGGAGGCCGCGCCGGTGACGGTGGCGGTGGTCGGCGGCGCGGGCAAGAGTGGCTCGCTGTCGTTGGCGGCGGCACGGCGGGCGGGTGCGGGTCGTACGGTCGGTGTGGTGCCGGTGGCCGGCGAGCGGGAGGCGCTGGTGGCGGCGGGGTTGGCGGACGAGGTGGTGTTGGCCGATGCCCGGGATCCGGTGGGGTTGTCGGCGGCGGTGACGTCGGCGTTGGGGGTGCCGGCGGACGTGACGGTGGTCTGCGTGGACGTGCCGGGTTGTGAGCACGGTGCGGTGTTGGCGACCGCGGACGGCGGCACGGTGATCTTCTTCTCGATGGCGACGAGCTTCGCGGCGGCGGCGTTGGGTGCCGAGGGTCTGGCGGCGGACGTGACGATGCTGGTCGGTAACGGGTTCGTGCCGGGGCACGCGGAGTTGGCGTTGGGGTTGCTGCGGGGCGAGCCGGGGGTGCGCGGGCTCTTCGAGGCGCGGTTGGCGGCAGACTGAGGCCATGACGAAGAACCCCTCGACGTTGTACCGCGCCGGTGTGTTGCATTGTCCGGCTGATCCGTCCGCGACGGCGCTGCTGGTGCGGGATGGGCGGATTGCCTGGTTGGGTGCGGACGCGGATGCGCCGGTGGCTGACCGGGTGGTGGATCTGGCTGGTGCGTTGGTGACGCCGGCGTTCGTGGACGCGCATGTGCATGTCAGTGACACCGGGTTGGCGTTGTCGGGGCTGGACCTGTCCGGGGTGCGGTCGGCCGGGGAGTTGTTGGACGCGGTGTCGGTGTTCGCGGCGGGGTTGCCGGTGGACGCGGTGGTGTTGGGGCACGGGTGGGACGAGTCGACGTGGCCGGTGCCGCGGCCGCCGGTGGCGGCGGAGTTGGCTCGGGCGGCCGGTGGGCGGCGGGTGTATCTGTCGCAGGCGTCGATTCATTCGGCGTTGGTGTCGTCGGCGTTGTTGGCGGCGTGTCCGGAGGTGGTGGATGCGCCGGGGTACGACGGGTCGGGGTGGTTGCGGCGGGACGCGCACCATGTGGTGCGGGCGGTGGCGCGTGGTTCGGTGTCGCGGGCGCAGCGGGTGGCGGCGCAGCGGGTGGCGTTGGCGCATGCGGCGTCGTTGGGTATCGCCGCGGTGCACGAGTGTGGTGGGCCGGAGATCTCCGACGAGGTGGACTTCACCGGGCTGTTGTCGATCTCCGGTGCCGGGTTGCCGGAGGTGTACGGGTACTGGGGTGAGTTGGGTGGTGCGGCCCGGGCCCGGGAGTTGGGTGCGGTGGGGGCCGGTGGTGATCTGTTCGCGGACGGGGCGTTGGGGTCGCGTACGGCGCATGTGTCGGCTCCGTACGTCGATGGTGACGGGTGTGGTCACGGGTATCTGAGTGTCGAGCAGGTGCGTGATCATCTGTTGGACTGTGCGGCGCACGGGATGCAGGGCGGGTTCCACGCGATCGGTGACGCGGCGATCTCGACGGTGTTGGCGGGGTTCGCGGCGGCGGCGCAGCGGTTGGGTACGGATCGGGTGCGGGCGGCGCGGCATCGGGTGGAGCACGCGGAGATCATGGATCGGCGGTTGATCGCCGGGTTCGTGGAGTTCGGGGTGGTGGCGTCGATGCAGCCGGCGTTCGACCGGTTGTGGGGTGGCGCGGGTCGGATGTATGAGGCGCGGTTGGGGTTGGCGCGGTCGTTGGCGTCGAATCCGATGGGGGCGATGCACGCGGTGGGGGTGGCGTTGGCGTTCGGTTCCGATTCGCCGGTGACGCCGTTGGATCCGTGGGGTTCGGTGCGGGCGGCGGCGGCGCATCACAACCCGGTGCAGCGGATGAGTGAGCGGGCGGCGTTCGCGGCGCATACCCGGGGTGGTTGGCGGGCGGTGCACCTGGACAGCGAGGGGGTGTTGGCGTTGGGTGCGCCGGCGACGTTCGCGGTGTGGTCGACGCCGGTGGGGGTGGAGCGTGGTTTGCCGGTGTTGCAGGCCGAGGATCCGGAGTTGCGGGGTGCGGCGGATCCGACGCCGTTGCCGGTGTGCCGGGCCACGGTGCTGCGTGGTGATGTGATCTTCGAGGAGGGGTAGGTCGTGGGCGAGGCGTCGACGCTGTGGTGGGCTGGTCCGTGGTGACGGGGAAGCTTGACCTGGATCCGGTGTTGGTGGCGCGGGCGCGGGAGTTGGCGCGGCGGGCTGGTCGGCCGGTGGTGGAGTTGGCGCGTAGCCATACGACGGTGTCGGTGGAGCGGGCGGTGTTGCGGCTGGCCGGGGTGGCTGGTGCTGATCCGGATGGCATTCCGTGGGTGAACCGGTTGGTCGACGCGGTGGTGGCGGATGTCGGGTTGGGCCACGGGGTGGCGGTGCCGGTGTTCGACGCGCTGGTCCGGGAGGGTGTCTCGGACGTCACGTTGTTGGCGCAGAAGGCGGCGGCGGGTTCGGTGCGGTTCGTGGTGCCGTCGGGGCGGGCGGCGACGGTGGCGCGGCGGGCGGCGCGGCGGGCGGTGGGCGTGGGGGTGCGGCAGATCGACCGGCGGCGTGCGGAGCGGGACCGGTTGGTGCGGCGGTACGGGGATCCGGCGCGGCGGCCGTGGATCTATCTGATCGTGGCGACGGGGGATATCTACGAGGACATTCCGCAGGCGCAGGCGGCGGCGCGGGCCGGTGCGGATGTGATCGCGGTGATCCGGTCGACGGGGCAGTCGTTGTTGGACTATGTGCCGGAGGGGGCGACTCGGGAGGGGTTCGCGGGTACGTACGCGACGCAGGAGAACTTTCGGTTGATGCGGGCGGCGTTGGACTCCTCGTCGAAGGAGTTGGGCCGTTATGTGCGGTTGACGAACTACGCCTCGGGTCTGTGTATGCCGGAGATGGCGACCCTGGCGGGTCTTGAGCGGCTGGACATGATGCTCAACGATTCGATGTACGGGATTCTGTTCCGGGACATCAATCCGGTGCGTACGTTCGTGGACCAGCGGTTCTCGCGGCAGGTGCACGCGCGGGCGGGGATCATCATCAACACCGGTGAGGACAACTATCTGACCACCGCGGATGCGGTGGACGAGGCGCACACGGTGACGGTGTCGCAGTTGCTGAACGAGTACTTCGCGCATGAGGCGGGGTTGGCGGACTGGCAGTTGGGGTTGGGGCACGCGTTCGAGATCAGTCCGGATGTGCCGGAGTCGTTGCGGTTGGAGTTGGCGCACGCGTTGTTGGCGCGGGAGTTGTTTCCGGATGCGCCGTTGAAGTGGATGCCGCCGACGAAGCACATGACCGGTGACGTGTTCCGGGGCAATCTGCTCGACGGGTTCTTCAATCTGGTCGGTGCGATGACCGGGCAGGGGATTCTGCTGGTGGGGATGATGACCGAGGCGGTGGTGACGCCGTGGTTGTCGGATCGGGACATCGCTTTGCAGAACGTGCGGTACGTGTTGGGTGCGGCGGGTGGGTTGCACGAGGACTTCGTGCCGGCGCCGGGTGGGTTCATCCAGCAGCGGGCGAATGGGGTGCTCGGTGCGGCGGTGGAGTTGTTGGAGCGCATCGGTGAGCAGTCGTTGTTGTCGGCGATCGCCGAGGGCACGTTCGGGATCATGAAGCGGCCTGCGGATCGGGGTAAGGGCCTGGACGGGGTGGCGCGGCACGAGGGCGACTACTACAACCCGGCGACGGAGATCCTGGAAGGGGTCGGCCGGTGAGCGCGCCGGAGAAGAAGGTCGTGCGGCCGTACGGGGACACGACGGGTGACGGCATGGTGCAGATGTCGTTCACGTTGCCGGTGCCGCATGACAAGCGTGCCGAGGGTGCGGCGGTCCAGTTGGCGAACAAGATGGGCATGGATCCGGCGATGCTGGTGCACGCGAAGCAGATGGGTGACGGGTTCACCTTCTTCGTGGTGTACGGGCGGGTGAACCATCTGGTGGACCTGGCGGCGGTGCAGGTGGTGGAGCGGGACTTTCCGCTGCTGGGTGCCAAGGAGGTCAACGCGGTGGTGAAGCAGCGGTTGCGGCGCAAGTTGTCGGTGGTGGGGGCGTGTATCGGCACGGACGCGCACACGGTGGGCATCGACGCGATCCTCAACGTCAAGGGCATCGCGGGGGAGAAGGGCCTGGAGTACTACCGGGAGTTGAAGGTCACCAATCTGGGGGCGCAGGTGAGTGTGCCGGAGTTGGTGGAGGCGGCTCGGGTGGAGCGGGCCGATGCGGTGTTGGTGTCGCAGGTGGTGACGCAGCGGGATGCGCATCTGCACAACACGCGGGAGATGTCGGCGGCGTTCCGGGAGGCGATGCCGGCGGGGAGGCGGCCGCTGCTGATCGTGGGTGGGCCGCGGTTCGACGAGACGATGACCGCCGAGTTGGGGGTGGATCGGATCTTCGGTCGGGGTACCACGCCGGGTGAGGTGGCCAGTTACCTGGTCCATGCGTTGATCATGAACAAGAGGGCGAAGTGATGACTGATTCCCGGGTCGGGTTGACCGTGACGCATCGGCGGTACGTGCCGTACTCGCATGCCCACTACGCGGGCGACCTGGTCGACGGGGCGTACGCGTTGGGGTTGTTCGGTGACGTGGCCACCGAGGTGTGCATTCGTACCGATGGTGACGAGGGTTTGTTCGCCTCGTACTCGGATGTGCAGTTCCGGGCGCCGATGCGGGCCGGGGACGTGCTGGAGGTGGTGGCGACGGTGACGCGGGTGGGTACCCGTAGCCGCACCATCGACTTCGAGGCGCGGGTGGTGTGCCGGGGGCGGCCGGATCGGGGCGAGTCGGCGGCCGAGGTGTTGGCCGAGCCGGTGGTGGCGGTGACGGCGACCGGCACGGTGGTCGTACCGCCGGTGGCGTGAGCGTCGCGGTCTGCGCCGACGTCGGTTCGACGTACACGAAGGTCGCGGTGGTCGACCTCGACGGCGGTGGGCTGGTCGCGGCGGCGGCGGTGCCGACCACGGTCGGCACCGATGTGTTGCACGGGTTGGACGCGGCGGTGGCGGCGGTGGTGTCCGGGCCGGGGGTGGTCGACGTGCCGTGGTACGTGTGCTCGTCGGCCGGGGGTGGGTTGCGGCTGGCGGTGGTCGGCTACGAGCCGTTGGTGACGGCGCAGGCGGGTCGGCGGGTGGGGTTGTCGGCGGGGGCGGACGTGGTGCATGTGGCCGCGGGTCGGCTCGGTCGGGTCGGGTTGTCGGCGTTGCGGGCGGCCCGCCCGGACGTGGTGTTGCTGGTGGGGGGTACCGACGGTGGTGACGCCGAGACGTTGACGCACAACGCGACCCGGTTGGCGCGGGCCCGCTGGCGGGTGCCGGTGGTGTTGGCCGGCAACGTCGAGGTACGGGCCGAACTGCACGCGCTGCTGGTGGGTGCGGGGGTGCCGGTGACGGTGGCGGACAACGTGTTGCCCCGCATCGGGGTGTTGGCGCCGTTGTCGGCGCGGGCGGCGATCCGGCAGGTGTTCCTGCGTCATGTGATCGGCGGTAAGGGGTTGTCGCGGGGTGGCCGGTTCGCCCGGCTGGTGCGGGCGGCGACGCCGGACGCGGTGCTGACCGGGGTGGAAGCGCTGGCCGAGGTGGCCGGTGGGGATCTGGTGGTGGTCGACGTGGGTGGGGCCACCACCGACGTGTACTCGGTGCTGACGCCGGACGAGCGGGCCGACGGGCCGGGCCGGGAGGTGGCCGGTGCGTTGTGGCGGGCCCGGACCGTCGAGGGTGACCTGGGGATGCGGTGGAGTGCGCCGGGGGTGGTGCGGGCGGCGGCCGAGGAGCGGCTGGTCGGGCCGGCGGAGGTGGACGGGTTGACGGCCGCGGCGGCGCTGCGGGCCGCGGATCCGGGGTTTCTGCCGGCGGATGCGGCGGGGCGGGCGGTGGACGCGCGGATCGCGGCGTTGGCGGCGACGGTGGCGTTGCGGCGGCATGCCCGTGGGGTGGGTACCGGAGAGCGGGCCGGGCGGGATCTGCGGGATGTGCGGCTGCTGGTCGGTTCGGGTGGGGTGTTGCGCCACGCCCGGGACAACGACGCGGTGGGGGTGCTGGACGCGGTGTTGACCGATCATGCCGGTGGGTGGGCGTTGCCGCGGGCTGCCCGGCCGGTGGTGGACGCCGAGTACGTGCTGGCCGCGGCGGGTCTGCTGGCGGCCGAGCATCCCGGGGCGGCGCGGGCGCTGTTGCGTACGCTGCTGCGCTGACGCGCGCGGTGATCCGGGTGCGACACGCCGAGGTGGTACGACGACTCGTCGGGGGTGGGTTGACAAGGCCGGGGGTGGGCCACGTACCGTCTTTGAGTCCTACCACGGGAAGCGGCTGTTGTTCGCTTCGTCCCTTCGTCCGCTGGCCGAGCGACATGGTGCACGTCGTCGCGGCGGCCAGGTCCAGCGGGCGGGGGTCGGCGGGGCGGCGCGAACCGGCCGCGGTAACCGGTGTACGGGCAGGGTGAGGTGTACGGCCAGTAGACAACGGCCCGACGGGGACAGCCAGTCGCCGTCCGGTCGGTCCGAAGGTCGTGGCGCCCCATTCTCGCCGCACCGGCCGGGAGGGGCCTGGGAGCATCGGGGCGCGGCATCCGCCGCGCCCCGATTTCGCTTGTGGTGGTCCCCGAGCTGGGCCTGCCGGCGGTGGCGTTCGGGTCACCGGGTGGAGGTCAGCTGGCGGCGGGGCGGGCCCGTACGTGCAGGCGTTCGCCCTGCGGGCCGAACAGGTGGAGGACCTCGGTGGGTTCCGGGCCGGGGTTGGTGACGCAGTGCGGCACCCGGGTGTCGAACTCGGCGACCTCTCCCGGTTCGAGGATCAGGTCGTGTTCGCCCAGGTGCAGGCGTAGCCGGCCGGAGAGCACGTACAGCCACTCGTAGCCCTCGTGGGACTTTGGTCGCGGGTCGGGTGGGGTGTGCGGGGGCAGGATCTGTTTGAACGCCTGTAGCCCGCCGGGTCGGCGGGTCAGTGGCAGGAAGGTCATGCCGTGGCGCACGATCGGGCGGGTCCGTACCCGGGGGTCGCCGACAGCGGGTGCGCCGACCAGTTCGTCCAGCGGCACCTGGTGGGCGCGGGCCAGCGGCAGTAGCAGTTCCAGGGTGGGGCGGCGGTGGCCGGATTCCAGCCGGGACAGGGTGCTCACCGAGATGCCGGTGGCGTGGGCGAGTTCGCTGAGGGTGGTGCCGCGCTGTTTGCGCAGGGCCCGTAGTCGGGGGCCCACCGCCGCCAGCACCGCCCCCTCGTCGTTTGCCATAACAGCAAGAATACTTGCCGTCCTGTGCTGGTCGGGGCAGCGTGTGGCGGGACGAACCGACAAGGGGGCACGGGATGGACGACGAGTACGACGTGGTGGTGGTCGGCGGCGGTGCCGCCGGGTTGGCGGGGGCCGCGACGCTGGCCCGGGCCCGCCGCTCGGTGCTGGTGGTCGATGCCGGTGAGCCGCGCAACGCCCCCGCCGACGGGGTGCACAACTACCTCGGGCGGGAGGGCATCCCGCCGGCGGAACTGCTGGCCGTCGGGCGGGGTGAGGTGACCGGCTACGGCGGGCGGATCGTCACCGGCCGGGTCGACGCCGTCGCGGGCGCACCGGACGGTTTCCTGGTCACCGTCGACGGGCGGCCGACCGTGCGGGCCCGGCGGCTGCTGGTCACCACGGGACTTGTCGACGAACTGCCCGAGGTGCCCGGGTTGACCCAGCGGTGGGGTCGGGACGTGCTGCACTGCCCGTACTGCCATGGGCGGGAGGTGGCCGACCGGCGGATCGGGGTGCTGGCCACCGGGCCGCTGGCGGTTCACCAGGCGCAGCTGTGGCGGCAGTGGAGCCCGCACGTGCTGCTCCTGCTGCACGACGGGCCGGCACCCGACGCCGAGCAGGCCGAGCGGCTCGCCGCCCGCGCGGTGACGGTGGTGCCCGGCCCGGTGGCCGAGGTGGAGGTGGTCGACGACCGGCTCACCGGGGTGCGGCTGGCCTCCGGTGAACGGGTGGAGTTGGACGCGCTGGTGGTGGCCCCACGCGTGACGGCCCGGTCGACGTTGCTGGAGTCGTTGGGGTTGCCGCCGGTCGAGGCACAGCTGGGCGGTCATCCGGTCGGCTGGCAGGTGCCGGCCGACCCGACCGGCGCCACGGCGGTGCCGGGGGTGTGGGTGGCCGGCAACGTCACCGACGTGGCCGCGCAGGTGATCGGGGCCGCCGCGGCCGGTGTGACGGCCGGTGCGGCGATCAACGCGGATCTGATGGCGGAGGAGACCCGCGAGGCGGTGGCCGCCTACCGGCGGCAGCAGAAGACGATGTTCACCGAGGCGGCGTGGGAGCACCGCTACCAGTCCCGGCCGGCGGTGTGGAGCGGGCAGGCCAATCCGCAGTTGGTCGCCGAGGTCGACGGCCTGCCGCCGGGGCGGGCCCTGGACGTGGGCAGTGGTGAGGGCGCCGACGCGGTGTGGTTGGCCGGGCGGGGCTGGCGGGTCACCGGGGTGGACATCTCCGCCACCGCGCTGCGGCGGGCCGCGGAACACGCCCGGGCCGCCGGTGCGCAGGTCGCCGAGCTGATCGAGTGGACCCACGCGGACCTGCTGCGGTGGTCGCCGGCGCCGGCCGCGTACGACCTGGTGTCGGCGCAGTTCCTGCACCTGCCGACGCAGCCGCGGCGGGAGGTGTTCGCCCGGTTGGCCGCGGCGGTGGCCCCCGGTGGGCGGCTGCTGATCGTCGGGCATCACCCGTGGGACCTGCGCACCACGGCCCGCCGGATGCACTTCCCGGAGATGATGTTCACCGCCGAGCAGGTGGCCGAGGAGTTGCCCGCCGGGCGGTTCGAGGTGCTGGTGGCGCAGGCCCGGCCGCGGCCGGGCCTGGATCCACAGGGCCGCGAGGTGGTGATCCACGACGCGGTGCTGGTGGCCCGCCGCCGGTGAACCCGCCACGCCCGGCAGCCGCCGAGTCGGCCCCGGCGGCCGGTGGCGCGCACGGCGGTGACGGCCAGGTAGCCTTCGGCGCGTGATCGCCCCCGACTCGCCCGCACCGACCGTGGACCCCGCCGCCGCGCCGACCGCGCCCGGGCGTCCCGAACCCGCCCCACGGCCGCTGCGGCTGCCGGTGGCCGTGCCGATAGCGGTCGCCGCCGGGCTGGCGCTGCTGCTGGCGTTCCCACCGTACGGGTGGTGGCCGCTGGCGCCGGTGGGGGTGGCGCTACTGGCCGCCGCCACCCACCGGCGGCGGCTGCGGGCCGGCGCCGGGCTGGGTTTCCTGACCGGGGTGGCCCTGTTCGCGCCCTTGTTGGCGTGGACGAACCTGCACACCGGCTACCTGCCGTGGCTGCTGCTGTTCCTGTTGCAGGCCGGCTACCTGGCGCTGTTGGGCACCGCCACGGCGTGGGTGTCGCCGCTGGCCGACCGGATCCCGGCGCTGTGGCCGCCGCTGACCGGGGTGCTGTGGGTGGGGCAGGAGGCGCTGCGCGACCGCACCCCGTTCGGTGGGTTCCCGTGGGGGCGGCTGGCGTTCGCGCAGGACGAGTCGCCGCTGCTGCGGTTGGCCGCGCTCGGCGGCGCGCCGCTGGTGACCTTCGCGGTGGCGTTGACCGGTGGGCTGCTCGTGGCCGGTGTCTGGTGGCTGGCCCAGGCCCGGCGGGGCAGCGGCGACCGGTGGTGGGCGCCGGCCGCCGGTGCCGGTGCGGTCGTGGTGCTGCTGCTCACCGGTGGCCTGCTGGTGCCGTTGGCGGCGCCCGCCGGCGGGCAGCACGTCACGGTGGCGATCGTGCAGGGCAACGTGCCGCGGCTCGGGCTGGACTTCAACGCCCAACGGCAGGCGGTGCTCGACAACCACGTCAACGCCACCATCGAACTCGCCGGTGAGGTCGCCGCCGGGGCCCGGCCCCGACCGGACCTGGTGGTGTGGCCGGAGAACGCCAGCGACATCGACCCGCTGCGTAACCCGGCCGCCGGTGCCCGGATCTCCGCCGCCGCCGACGCCGTCGGGGTGCCGATCCTGGTCGGCGCGGTGCTGTCCGGTCCCGAGCAGGGGCAGGTGCGCAACGCGGGGCTGCTGTGGCGTCCGGGTAGCGGCCCGGACCTGGAGCAGCTGTACATCAAGCGGCATCCGGTGCCGTTCGCCGAGTACGTGCCGCTGCGGAACATCGCCCGGATGGTGAGCAAGCAGGTCGACCGGGTCCGCGCCGACTTCGTCGCCGGCACCGAGCCGGGGGTGGTGCGTACCCCGGCGGTGGTGCTCGGTGACGTGATCTGCTTCGAGGTCGCCTACGACGGGCTGGTCCGCGACACCGTGATCGGTGGGGCGCAGCTGCTGGTGGTGCAGACCAACAACGCCACCTTCGACGTGGCGGAGGCCCGCCAGCAGTTGGCCATGGTGCGGCTGCGGGCGGTGGAGCACGGCCGGCCGGCGTTGATGGCCTCCACGGTCGGCGTGTCCGGGTTCGTCTCCCCCGACGGGCGGGTAAGCGATGCGACCGGGTTCAACACCCGCGCGGTGGTGGTACGGCAGCTGCCGCTGACGCAGGGGCGCACGCTGGCCACCCGGGTCGGTGTGTTGCCGGAGGTGCTGCTGGCCGCCCTGGCGGTGGCGGCACTGGCCGGTGCGGCGGTGCTGCGCCGCCGTACGGGTGCCCGGCCCGGCTAGATCCACGCGCCGGCACGAGGGGGGGCAGCGGTGGTGCAGAGGACCGACATCCGTCCGACGGTGACCGGGGTGCCCGGGGTGGGCCGGGTACTGGTGGTCATCCCGACGTACAACGAGGCCGACAACGTGGCGGCGATCGTCGGCCGGGTCCGTGCGGCCGCACCCCAGGTCGAGGTGCTCGTCGCCGACGACAACAGCCCCGATGGCACCGGTGCCATCGCCGAGGACCTGGCCCGCGCCGACCGGCGGGTGCACGTGCTGCACCGGGAGGGCAAGCAGGGGCTCGGTGCGGCGTACCTGGCCGGGTTCGGGTGGGCCCGGCGGCGGGGTTTCGACGCGGTGGTGGAGATGGACGCCGACGGCTCGCACGCCCCGGAGGACCTGCCGGCGTTGCTGGCCGCCGCCGCGCACGCCGACGTGGTGATCGGTTCGCGGTGGACGCGGGGCGCGCGGGTGGTCAACTGGCCGCTGCGGCGGCTGCTGCTGTCGCGGTGCGGCAACCTGTACGCGCGGCTGGCGCTGGGCATGCCGGTGGCCGACGCCACCGGCGGCTACCGGGTCTACCGGTCGACCGTGCTGGACGCCCTGGATCTGGATTCGGTGTGCTCGCAGGGCTACTCGTTCCAGGTGGAGTTGTCCCGCCTGGCGCACCGGGCCGGTGCCCGGATCGTGGAGGTGCCGATCACCTTCGCCGAACGGGAACGCGGGGACAGCAAGATGAGCCCGCTGATCGTGGCCGAGGCGTTGTGGCGGATCACCGGCTGGGCGGTGCGGGACCGTCGGGGTGCGATGCGGCGGGGTTGGCGGGCGGCCACGGCCGGGCAGGCACGGTGGCCCTGAGCCGGGTCGTGTCATGCTTGGAGGTACGACGGCTGGCCCGCCGGGCGGGCCGTAGGACGACACGCCGTGAGGCGGATGGGGTGATATGCGCCGGGCACTGAGGTTCGTACCGTTGGCCCTGCTGGTTTCCGTGGCCGCGGAGCTGGCCGTGTTCGTGCTGGTGGGCCGGGTGATCGGCTTCGGCGCGGCGACACTGTTGGTGTTCGCGGCCTCGCTGCTGGGGATGGTGCTGCTGCGGCGGGAGGGGATCCGCGCCTGGCGTGGGTTCCGCGACGCGGCGCAGTCCGGTCGCCCGCCGGGTCGTCAGGTGACCGACGGTCTGGTGGGTCTGCTCGGTGCGCTGCTGCTGGCGACGCCGGGTCTGGTCAGTGGCCTGGTGGGTGTGGTGCTGCTGGTGCCGCCGGTGCGTACTCTGGCCAGTACCGGGATGCAACGGGCCAGTGAGCGCCGGATGTCGTCGATGGCCGCCAGTGACCTGTTCGGGCCGCGTCGGGTGCGGGTGTACCGGGGTGCGCCGCAGCAGCCGACGGGTGAGGCCCCGCGGCCGGAACCGGCGAGCCCGCCGCCTGCGGCCGACGCCGGCCGGGCCATCGAGGGTGAGATCGTCGAACCACGCTGACCGGCCCACGAACGACGACGGCGCCCCCGGAAGTCATCTTCCGGGGGCGCCGTCGTCGTTCGGTCAGGCGCGACCGCGGCGGGTCCGAACCTCCTGCAGCCGCTCGGCGAGGATGTCCTCCAGCTCGGCGATCGACCGCCGCTCCAGGAGCATGTCCCAGTGGGTACGCGGCGGCTTGGCCTTCTTCTGCTCCGGCTCGCTGCCGTCGACCAGCCGGGCGACGCTGCCGTCGAACTTGCACTCCCAGGTGGTCGGCACCTCGGCGTCGACGGCGAACGGCACCTCGAACTGGTGGCCCTTGGCGCACAGGTACTCGCGGGTCTGCCGGGGCGCGAGCTCCGTGTTGCGGTCGGATTCGTAGCTGACCGCGCCCAGTCGGCTACCGCGCAGCATACGCTCGCCCATGATCGACTTCCCCTCTTCGGTGGTGCTGGTCCTGTCGGTGCAACGGTCCGCCCCGGCCGGGGCATTCCCGCGGCCACGTCGCGCCGGCCCGCTGCCGCGGGATACGCAGACAAGGGTAGCTGGCCATGGTGTACGCCCGGCGGGCTCGTCCCGGCCGGGTCGTCGCGGCGGACCGTCACCGCCAGCGGACCATGGTAACCGGCCGCCGCCGGGTGCGGGCCGTTCGGGCCGCGCCACGCCGGGGGCGGGTGGCCCTGGTCAGCGGCCCGGCGTGAGCCGCGCCAGGGCGGTGGCCAGGTCACCGACCTGGCCGGCGAGTTGCGCGACCCGCTGCCGGGCCTCGTCGCGATCGGACTCGGCGGCGTGCAGCCGGGCCGTCAACTGCGCGGCCTGCGCCTGCGCGGCGGTCACCTCGACGCGCAGCTCGCGCACCTCGGCGGTCACCGCCGCCAGGTCGTCGGCCCGCTCACGGGCCACCGTCCGCGCCTGGTCCCGTTCGGCGGCGGCGTGCGCGCGGGCCGCCTCGGCCTGTTCGGCCCGTACCCGCGCCGCCTCGGCCTGCGTGGCGGCCCGCTCGGCGTCGGCCCGGACCTGCTCGTTGTCCCCCCGCAGCCGCGCCACCTCGGCCTGCGACCGGGCCAGCTCCGAGCCACACCGTGCCAGCTCGGTCTGTAGCTGTTCGACCCGGCCGGCGGCGTCGGCGGCGACCTGCTCGGCGCGGCGGGCCTCGACGCGGGCGGTGTCCCGTTCGGCGCCCAGCTCGGCGGCGCGGCGACGTTCGGCGTCCAGGTCGGCCCGCACCGTGGCCAACTGCGCGCGGGCGGCGTCCCGGTCGGACTCGGCCTGCGCGTGCAGTGCCTGCGCGGCGGCCGTGGCCCGCGAAGCCTCGTCCCGGGCCGCGGCCGCGGCCGCGGCGCGCTCGTCGGCGGCGGTCGCCTGCTGCCCGGCCCGGTCCGCGTCGGCGCGGGCGGCGTCGCGTTCGGCGACCGCGACCTGCGCCTGCCGGCGGTCCCGTTCGGCCCGCGCGGCGGCGTCCTCGGCCGCGCGCAGCGCCTCGTCGCGTTCGGTCTGCGCCGCGGCGACCGCGCCGGCCGTCTCCGCTCGGACCTCGGCCAGTTGCCGTTCCACCCCGGCCGGCGACAACTCGGCGTGCAGCGCCTCGGTCAGCGTGGTCACGATCTGGTCGAGCCGGTCCACCGCCTCCCAGGTGCGGGCCACCTGGCCGGGTAGGCCGGGCGCGTTGCGGTGCCGCATCCGGCTGTTGCGGGAGGCGCGCTGGCAGGCGCCGTCGTTGTCCCGGCAGTACCGGAACGGGCGGCCCGCGCCGGCACGTTGCGGCACGTCGCGTCCGCAGTGGGCGCAGGGGCGGATGTCGGTGGCGGGCTGCAGGTCCATCGCAGCGGAAGTCTAGTGCGCCCATCCGGGCGGCCCGTTCGCGGTGAACTCCACCGTCGTCGGCGCACCGGCGGGCAGGTCCACGATGGTCGCGCCGAACGGGGCGGTGACCCGCAGCCGCTGCGGCACCGGCGAGCACAGCCGGGCCCATACCGCACCCGGGCGCCAGGTCAACTCGGTGACGGTCACCCGCCCCGGGCAGGTGACGCCGCGCAGCGTGCCGGTGGGCAGCCCGGGCAGTGGTGCCGGCAGCAGCCGTAACCGGCCCGGTCGGCCCTGCACCAGGGACTCGACCAGCACCGCCGGCAGGGTGTGCGCGGCGTCGGCGTTGTAGGTGACCCGTCCCGGGTTGTGGGCGCTCATCAGGGACCGGAAGAACATGTCCCGGCCAACGATCTTGAGTAGGTTCGCCGCGACCAGCGGCCCGTCGCGCAGCCGGGCGGCGGCCAACGCCCGGTGCAGGCTGCCGTGGGCCGACAGGTCCTCGTCGCCGCGGCGGCACAACGCCCGGTGCGCGGCGGCCGCCAGCCGCGGGGTGTCGTCCGGGTTGATCTCGTCGAGGGGCCAGACCGGGTACAGGTGGCTGACGTGCCGGTGCCCGTCGTCGCCGCGGTAGCCGGGCCAGGCCCACTCGGCCAACGCCCCCGCCTCGTCCAGGCGGTACGCCGGCAGCCGGGCCAGCAACTCGATCCACCGGTGCTGGCCGGTCACCGCGGCGGCGACGGTGAAGGCGTGCCGGGCCGCGGCGATGTCCATGGTGGCGTTCACCGCCGCCGGTACCGCCACCCCGTCGGCGTCCAGCGGACCGGTCTCCGCCGAGTACGACGGGACGAACACCAGCGTGCCGTCGTCGGCGGTGACGGTCAGGAAGTCGGCGAAGAACTCGGCCACCTCCACCAGCCAACCGGCCACCTCACCCAACGGCTCCCCGGTCACCAGGTGCCGCTCGTAGAGGGGGAACAGCAGCCAGTGGGCGCCGGGCAGCCACGCGGTGAACGGCCAGTCGGGATGCCGGTGGAACAGGTGCCCGTGCTCGCCGTCGGTGCGGCTGGGTGCCAGCAGACCCCGCGTCCCGAAGATCGCGCGGGCGTTGCGCCGCCAGTCGTCGACCTGGGCGCCGACCAGCCGGGCGTGGGCGTCGGTGACCTCCGGCAGGGCGGTGAGGTTCGCGGCGGCCAGTTGCAGGTTCAGGTTCGCGTCCGTGGTGAAGTCACCCGCCCAGGCGGCGTCCCACGAACCCAGCCACAGGCCGGTCAACCGGGGCGGCAGCACCCCGCTGGCACTGAGCAGCAGGTACCGGCCGGCGTGGAACAGCCGTTCCAGCAGGGCCCGGTCCAGCAGGTGCGGTGCGGCCGCCTGCCGGGCCAGCAGCGCACCGACCGGCAGGTCCCGCTGCGCCGCCGGCACGTCCAGGTCCAGGCTGACCCGCCGGTAGGCGGCACGGTGCCGGGTCAGGTGCCGGGCCCGCAACGCGCAGTAGCGGGCGTCGCGGTGTGCCACCAGCCGGCGCGTCAACTCCCCGGTACGCCAGGCAGCCGCCGGCCGGTCCAGCACGGTCAACGCCAGCGCCGGACCGCGTACCCGGACCCGGTCCCCGTCGGCCTCGACGTCGCCGCGCAGCAGGGTCAACCCCTCGAAGCCGTACCCGCCGTCGGCCCGCGGGTAGCGGCCCCGTACCCGCAGGAACACCAGCCCGTCGCGCTCGTGGGCGGACACCGCGTAACGCACCTGCTCGGGCCGGCCGGGCAGGTCACCGGTCGCGCCGAGGACACAGTCGCCCAGGTCCAGGTGGGTGACGACCAGCCGGTCGGCGCGGGAGACGAACGAGCGGCGGGCACCACCGGCCCACTGCGCGACCACCTCGCCGGTGTCGAAGTCGGTGTAGCGGCGGTAGTCCCGGGGCGGCGACCCACGGTCGGTGTCGACGGTGAGGGCGAACCCCGGATGGAACGACTGGGTCCACCGCAGCGGCCCGTCACCGGCGAGCAGCCGGCCCGCCTCGGCCCGCCGGCCGGTGAGGATCAGCTCCCGGATCTGGGGCAGCAGCGCGGCCAGCTGCGGTGGGCGGGCGTCGCGGGTGCCGTTGGGCAGGACGAACCGGTGGTGGTTGACCACGATGCGTTCGGCGTACGGGTGGCCGTACACCATGATCCCGTACTCGCCGTTGCCGGACAGGAACGCGTCCTGCCAGCACGCGGCCGGCTGGTCGTCCCAGATCCGGTGCGGTGGCCCGGTCACCCGCACACCGCCGGGCCGTCGACGGCCACCGGCTGCCGGGCGGGGGCGGTGGCCGTGCTCTCGCGGACGGTCAACTGCGGCGCCAGCAGGGTGACCTCCGGCACCGGTTCGTCGTGCAGTTTGCGCATCACCAGCGACACCGCCTGCCGGCCGATCTCCTCGGCGGGCACCGGCACGCAGGTCAGCCGGGGATTGGCGTGTTCGGCAAACTGGTCCGGGCAGACCGCCACCACCGACACGTCCTGCGGCACCCGGCGGCCCAGGGCGGCGAGGGTGGCCTGCACCGGCCCGACCGCCGCCTCGTTCTGCACGATCAGGCCCGAGACGTCGGGGTGCCGGGCGAACAGTCCGACCACCCGGTGCTGCACGTCGGCGGCGTTCTCCGCGCACGGCAGCGCCACCGCGTCGACGCCGTGCCGGGCCGCCGCCGCCAACACTCCGGCGCGGGTGCGGTGCGCGAAGCCGGTGCCCCGGTCGTAGACGGCGGCCGGGGCGCCGAGCAGGGCGATCCGGCGGTGTCCGAGCCCGGCCAGGTGCTCCACGCAGAGCTGACCGGCCCGGTGGAAGTCCAGGTCCACACAGGTCAACGCGCGGGTGTCGGCGGGTACGCCGATGAGTACGCTGGGCCGCCCCAGCTCGCGCAGCAGCGGCACCCGGACGTCGTCCAACTCCACGTCCATCACCAGCACCCCGTCGACCAGGGCACCGGCGGCGATGCGGTGCAGCCCCTCCGGTCCCTCGTCGGAGGTGAGCAGCAGCACGTCGTGGTCGTGACGGCGGGCGGAGGTCACCACGGCGGTGGCGAACTGCATCACCACCGGCACCTGGATCCCCGAACGCAGCGGCAGCACCAGCGCGATCACGTTGGCTCGTCGGCTGGCCAACGCCCGGGCACCGGCGTTGGGGTGGTAGCCGAGCAGCCGGATGCTGGCCAGTACCCGGCTGCGGGTCAGCTCCGAGATGGCCCGTTTGCCGCTGAGCACGTACGACACGGTGCTGACCGCCACCCCGGCGTGCCGGGCCACGTCGGAGATGGTGGGCTGGCCGGACGGTACCCGCCCGCCGCGCCCGCTCACCGGGCGCCGCTCGCGCTGGACAACCGAGCCGGCCGGCTGGCCGGTTCGGCGCGTACCGCCACCGCGCCGACCAGCCGCACGTCGGTCGCGGACCGCCCGACCAGCAGGGTGTGGGTGGCGTCCTCCACCACCGGTTCGCCCCGGTCGGCGTCCCACCAGCCCAGTTCGGCGGTGTGCAGGCGCAGCATGACGGTCCGCCGTTCGCCGGGGGCGAGGGTGACCCGGGCGAAGTCCCGCAGCTGCCGCAGGGGCTGCTTGACCCGGGAGCGGCGCTGCCGGGTGTAGAGCTGCACCACCTCCGTACCGGGACGTGTCCCGGTGTTGGTGACCTCCACCCGCACCTCGACCTGCTCGCCGGCGGTTGCGGTGGTGGCGCTGCACCGCAGGTCGGTGTAGTCGAAGTCGGTGTAGGACAGCCCGTGGCCGAAGGGGTACAGCGGATCACCCCGGTAGTACAGGTAGGTGGCGTCGGCGCCGATCACGTCGTAGTCGAGCAGGTCGGGCAGTTCGGCGGCGTCGGCGTACCAGGTCTGGGTGAGTCGGCCGCCCGGCTCGGCGTCGCCGAACAGCACGTCGGCCAAGGCCCGGCCGTGTTCCTGCCCGCCGTGGCAGGACCACAGCACCGCCGGCAGGTGCGCCTGCGCCCACCCGATCGCGTACGGGTAGCTGCTGGTCAGCACCAGCACGGTACGCGGGTTGGCGGCGTACACGGCACGTAGCATCGCCTCCTGCCCGGCCGGCAGGGCCAGGTCGACCCGGTCCTCGGTCTCCCGGCCGTTGACCATGGGGTGGTTACCCAACGCCACCACCGCCACGTCGGCGTCGGCGGCCAACGCGGCGGCCTCGGCGGCACCGTCGGCGACCAGTTCGACGTCGAAGGCGGTGGCGGCCTCGGTCGTGTCCGCGTCGGCCCGCAGCCGCCCGGCCCCGTCGACGGCGACGTACCGGCCGGTGGCCAGGTGCCGCAGCAGCACCGTGCCGTCGCGCCACGGGACGAACCGGAACGTCTCCCGGACCACCCAGCCGCCCGGCCCGCTGCGGTCGTTGACCAGCAGCCCGTCGTCGTCGGTGCCGACGTGCCGGCCGTTGTCGACGGCCCGCAGCGCCACCGCGTCACCACCCCAGTCGAACACGTCGAAGCAGGTGGCGTCGGCGGCGACGGTCAACGGCCCGCCGTCGGCGTCCGCCGGGCCGCGCACGTACCCGTCGGCCACCCGCAACACGATCCGGTCGATACCCGGATGGGTGGTGACCTGCTCGCCCCGCCCGGCCAGGGCGTCGCGCAGGGTCACCGCGTACGGCAGGGTGCCGCTGTACCAGTCCTCGTACACGGTGTCGGCGAGTGGGCCGAGCACGGCGATGCGGAGTTGCCCGGTCAGTGGCAGCAGCCCGTCGTTGCGCAGCAGCACCACGCCCTGCCGGGCCGCCTGGCGGGCCAGGTCACGATGCGCCGGGCAGTCGAGGACCTCGGCGGTGGTGACGTACGGGTCGGTGTCGGCGGGGTCCAGGTCACCCAGGCGCAGTCGGACGGTGAGGATGCGGCGTACCGCCCGGTCCACGTCGGCGACGCCGATCAGCCCCCGGTCCAGTGCCTCGGTGATCCGCTCGCGGGTGGGCGTGCCGTCGGTGTCGTCCTCGGTGAAGCTGTCGATGCCGGCGCGCAGCGCCGCGGCGAACCCGCTGACCTGGTCGGGCAACTGGCCCTGGACGCCGGCGAGGTTGGTCACCGCGCCCGCGTCGCCGACGACGAGTACCTCGCCGGGTGCCCACCGGCGCAACTCGTCGGCGATCAGCGGGCTCAGGTGTGCGGGTACCCCGTTGACCAGGTTGTAGGAGGCCATCGCGGCGACCGCCGCACCGGCGGCGATGGGGGCGCGGAACGCCGGTAGTTCGTACTCGTGCAGCACCCGGGGCGGCAGGTCGCTGGAGGTGGTGGCCCGGTCGGTCTCGTTGTTGTAGCCGAGGAAGTGCTTGACCGTGGGGGCGGTACGCAGCCGGTCCGGATGGTCGCCGCGCAGCCCCTCGGCGTACGCGGTGGCGAGCCGGCCGGTCAGCCCGGGGTCCTCGGACCAGCCCTCCTCGTTGCGTCCCCAACGCGGATCCCGCAGCGGGTTGACCACCGGCGCCCACACGTTGAGCCCGACCCGCTGCGGGTCGGCCTGGTGCTTGGCGCGTACCTCGGTGCCCACGGCGGTGCCGACGGCGCGGACCAGCTCGGGATTCCAGCTGCTGGCCAGGCCGATGACCTGCGGGAAGACGGTGGCCGGGCCGAGCCAGGCGACCCCGTGCAGGGCCTCGGTGCCGGTCCGGAAGCCGGGTAGGTCGAGCCGGGGTACCGGGGCCTGCCACTGGTGCAGCAGGCCGATCTTCTCCGGCAGGGTGAGCCGGGCGAGCAGATCGTCGACGCGGTGGTGAACGGAGGGCAGGGTGTGGTCGCTCATGGTGGTTCGCCTTCCAGTGCCCGGCGCGCCGAAGGTCGAAGCGCTTCGACGACGGATGGCCGAGCGGCATCGCGGGTCAGGGTGAGATGACGGCCGTCGGCCCGGACGCTGGCGAAGCGCTTCGACGATCCGTGGAAAGCAAGCCGCCCCGGGTGCCCGAACGGGACGGCTCGCTTCGAGGTTGGCACCCCCGCCGAGTCCGGTCAAGACTCGGGTACCGGCGGGTGGGTCAGCGGGTGGGTGGCCGGCCTGCCTCGACGGTGGCCAGTGCGGCGGTGGCACCGCCGAGTGCCGCCGCGGTGTCCAGGGTGGAGGCGGCCAGTTGGCAGCCGCCGGCACCCGGGGCGTGGGCGCGTGCGGCCAACGTGGAGCGGGCTGCCGGCAACAGCCAGGGCGCGAGGGTGCCCAGGTGGTCGCCGAGCAGCACGACCTCCGGGTTGAGCAGGTCGACCAGGACGGCGACACCCTGGCCGAGGTGGCGGCCGATCTCGGTCAGCCCGGCGCGTACCGCGGGGTCGTCGCGCCGGGCCAGGGTCACGATCCGGGCCAGCTCCGGCAGGTAGTCGGTGACCGGACCGTCGGCCTCGGCGTCGGGCAGCAGCCGCCGCACCACCGCGGGCAGCCCGACCAGTGCGCTCAGGCAGCCGCGCGTGCCGCAGTCACAGGCCGGCCCGGACGGGTCGAGGCAGAGGTGGCCGATCTGGCCGGCGAAGCCGCGCCCGCCGCGCAGCAACCGGCCGTCGGCGATGACGCCGGCCCCGATGGTGGTGCCGCCGGTCAGGTGCACCAGGTCGGCGCCGTCGGCGTAGCCGCCGTGCCGCTGCTCGGCCAGGGCGGCGAGGTTGGCGACGGTGTCCACGCCCACGGCGAAGTCCGGTTCCCGCAGTGCGGCGCGCAGCTCGGCGGCGAGGGAGACGTCGCGCCAGCCCAGGGCGGTGGCCAACGGCACCGCCCCGGTGGGGTCGACCAACCCGGGCACCCCGACGGTGAGGCCGAGCACGGTACGGCCCTGCGCGCCGACCCGGCCGATCGCCCGGCGGGCCAGCGCCGCGAGCGCGCGCAGGGTCTCGGCGGGGGAGACCGTGCCGGCGGTGAAGGCGCGTCGCCAGGTCAGTAGCCGGTTGCCGGCAAGGTCGATGGCGACGGCCACCAGTTCGTCGGCGCCGATCTGCAGGCCCAGGGCGGCGTACGGCGCACCGTCGAGCATCAGCATCGTCGCCGGCCGGCCGACCCGGTTCTCGGTCAGCCCGGTCTCCCGGATCAGTCGCTGGTCGATCAGCTCGCCGACCAGGCTGGAGACGGTGGCCTTGTTGAGGCCAGTGCGGGCGGCGATGTCCGCGCGGGAGCAGGGGGCGTGTCGGCGTACGTGCCGAAGGACGACCGCCCGGTTGGCGACCCGTACGTCGCCGAGGTCGGTCGGCTGCGGCTCGTTGTGGATGCTGATCACGATCTGCCCGCTCCCTGCGCCGGTGTCGCGGCGCGCGTCCATCTTCGCGTACCGCACCGGCGGGACCGGGTGCCCGCCGGCCTGCCGGCACGTGTCCTGGTGGGACGGATCGTCGCCGATCGGTCTATTCGATTGGAAACCCAACTAATGCTATCCGGCCGGGCGGCGCGTGGCCGCGCCGCCCTCGTCGCGTGCCGCGCCCGGCTCCGTCCAGACCCGGCGCGGCACGCGACGGTCAGCCGCCGGCGGGCGGTGGCCCGCGCGGGTCTGACGGCCACCGCCTCACCGTTGAGCGGTGACCGGTCCTGGTCGGCGGGCGACGCCTACCAGGGGCGAGTACCGGCCGCCCGTCCTCGCGTGCCGACAGTTTCTTTAACTTCCCAACGAACTGTCAATGCGAAGCGGCCACCTCGGAAGTATCGGCGACGTTGACATGCGTAAATCCGATCCCTAGTTTGGATGCCTATCCAACTAAATGGGTGGGTGGGTGGCATGTGGGGCGACGACCGGCTCTGCTACGGCGGTGACTACAACCCGGAACAGTGGCCGCCGTCGGTATGGACACAGGACGTCGCGCTGATGCGCCGCGCCCGGGTCAACCTGGTCACGGTCGGGGTGTTCGCCTGGTCCCGACTGGAACCGGCCCCCGGCCGGTACACCTTCGACTGGCTCGACCAGGTGCTCGACCTGCTGCACAGCGGCGGCATCCGGGTCGCCCTGGCCACCCCCACCGCCTCCCCGCCGCCGTGGTTCTCCACCGCCCACCCGGGCGCGCTGCCGGTCACCGCCGAGGGAGTCCGGCTGCACCACGGCAGCCGGGACACCTACTGCGCCGCCGCACCCGCCTACCGCGCGGCCGCCCGCCGGATCGCCGCCACGCTCGCCGACCGCTACGCCCACCACCCGGCCGTCGCGCTCTGGCGCGTACACAACGAGTACGGCACCACCTGCCACTGCGACCACACCGCCCGGGCGTTCCGCCGCTGGCTGGCCGTACGCCACGGCGACCTGGACACCCTCAACGACGCCTGGGCCACCAGCTTCTGGAGCCAGCACTACTCCGACTGGACGCAGATCAGCACCCCCCGCGCCACCCAGTACCTCGCCAACCCGGGTCAACTGCTCGACTTCCGCCGATTCTGGTCCGACACCCTGCTCGCCGCGTACACCGAGCAACGCGACCTGCTGCGCGCCGCGAACCCCACGATCCCGATCACCACCAACTACGTCCTCGGCGACTGGGTACCGGTCGACCACGCCCGCTGGGCCACCGAGGTCGACCTGGTCGCCGTCGACCACTACCCGTCGGCGGTCGACGTCGGCGCCGAGGAGCAGACCGCGTTCGTCGGTGACCTGGCGCGCGGCTGGGCCCGGCACGCCGCCGCGCGGCACGCCCCGACCAGCGGCGCCTCGACCAGCGGCGCCCCGACCTCCGCTGCCCCGACCTCCGCCACGGCGGGCGGCGACGACCCGGCCGACCAGGCCCCGGTGCGCCGCGGCGCACCCGAAGCCACCTGGCTGCTGATGGAGACCGCCGCCCACCAGATCCACACCACCGGCCGCTCGCACACCAAGGAACCGGGCAGGATGCTGCGACACAGCCTCGCCCACGTCGCCCGCGGCTCGCACGGCGCCATGTTCTTCCAGTGGCGGGCGCCCACCGGCGGCGCCGAACGTTTCCACTCCGCCCTCGTCCCGCACGCCGGGCCGGACACCCGAATCTTCCGCGAGACGGTCGAACTCGGCGCCGCACTGCACCGGCTCAACGAGGTACGCGGCACCGTCGAGGCGTCGGTGGCGCTCGCCGTCGACGCGGCCAGCGGCTGGGCGCTGCGCCATCCCGGCCTACCGGCCGACCGCCTCGACCATCACGCGGAGGCCACCGCCGCGCACCGGGGACTGTGGCAGGCCGGCTACGGCTGCGACATGGTGGTACCCGGTGACCCGCTCGACGGGTACCGGCTGCTCGTACTGCCCGCCCTGTACCTGGTCGACGACGCGACCGCCGACTGGGTACGCGAACACGTCCACCGTGGCGGACACCTGCTGGCCACCTACCTCAGCGGGGTCGCCGACGAACACGCCCGGGTGCGGCTGGGCGGCTACCCGGGCGCGTTGCGCGACGTCCTCGGCGTGTGGGCCGAGGAGTTCCACCCGCTGGCCGACGGTGAACAGCTCACCCTCTCGGCCGGCGGCACCGGCCGGATCTGGGCCGAGACGCTGCGCCTGGCCGGAGCGGACGTGGTCAGCGGGTACGTCGGTGGGGTGCTCGACGGCATGCCGGCCGTCACCCGCCACCGGTACGGCGCCGGCACCACCTGGTACCTGTCCACCCGACCCGACGACGAGACCTACCGCTGGCTGCTCTCCGCCGCCGCCCGAGCCGCCGGTGTCCCACCCGTCTGCCCGGCCGCACCCGAGGGCGTGGAGGCGGTACGCCGCCGCGACGGCGACCGCAGCTGGTTGTTCCTGCTCAACCACACCCACCGCGAACAGCGGGTCGGCACACGCGGCGAGGAACTGCTCACCGGCACCACCGTCGACGACGCGGTGTTCCTGCGCCCCGGCGGCGTCGCGGTGCTGCGCGAGCACCCCGACTGAACGCGCAAGCCGGCCGCCACCGCAGCTCAGCCGGCCGCCACCGCGGCCCGGGAACGGTCGGCGGCGATGCGGACGGCCAGCGCCGCCAGCACCGTGCCCATCAGCATCCGCTGCACCCGCAGCCACAGCGGCCGCCGGCCCAGGAACCCGGCGATGCCCCCGGCGGTCAGTACGATCAACGCGTTCACCGTCAACGCCACCGTGATCTGGGTCAGCCCCAGCAGCAGGCTCTGCCCCGCCACGTTGCCGCGCGCCGGGTCGATGAACTGCGGCAACAGCGACACGTACAGGATGGCGATCTTCGGGTTGAGCAGGTTGGTCACCAGCCCCATGGTGAACAGCCGCCGCGTCGGGTCCGGTGGCAGCGGCGTCGGGGTGAACGGCGAGTGCCCGCCCGGGCGCACCGCCTGCCACGCCAGCCACAGCAGGTACGCCGCACCGGCCAGCTTCACCGCCGTGTACAGCGCCGGTACCAGCACGAACACGGTGGCGATACCGGCCACCGCGGTGGCCAGGTAGACCGCGAAACCCGCCGCCACCCCGAGCAGCGAGATCATCCCCGCTCGTCGTCCCTGCGTCACCGACCGCGACACCAGGTAGACCATGTTCGGCCCGGGCGTCAGCACCAGGCCGAGGGCGACCAGTGCGATCCCGACGACACCCGACGTACTCACCATCGTCCGCCCCGCGCTCCGAAGTCGGAACCGAGCCTAGCGGCAATGCCGTCCCGATCGAACACGGCCGCGATGCCCTCGCCCTTCCCCGACCGCTGCCGCGCCGCCTGACCCACGCCGTTGCCACTACCGCCCGTACTGACTAGTGTCGGTCGGGTGACTGCCGGGTCGGCCATTGGCCACAAGCGGACGGGGTACCCGGTCCGCCGGTGAACCGGGCGTGGGCCCGTGGCCCGCCGCCCTGGCGCCATCTTCGCGTGCTGACTTCCGCGCGCCGTCTGCTGTTCTCGCGCGCCGTCTGCGGTGCGCTCTTGCGCCGAGGCCACCGGCGACGGACGTGGCCCACTCCTGCCCGACGCAGAAAGCAGCACATGCCAAACGACTTCAACCAGCAGATCATCGACGAGTTCCGGGCCAACGCCGGCCGGGTCGGCGGCCCGTTCGAAGGTGCCCGCCTGGTCCTGCTCACCACCACCGGGGCGCGCACCGGCGCCCGGCACACCACCCCGGTGGCGTACCTGCCCGACGGTGCGGAGCGAATCCTGGTGATCGCCTCCGCCGCAGGGGCGGCCAACCACCCACAGTGGTACCGCAACCTGGTCGCCGACCCGCAGGTCACCGTCGAGGACGGCACCTTCACCTACCCGGCCCGCGCGCAGGTGCTCACCGGCGCCGAACGCGACCGGCTCTTCGCCCGCGCGGTGGAGGCCGACCCCGGCTGGGCCCACTACCAGGCGAAGACCTCCCGGACCATCCCCGGTGGTGGCGCTCTACCAGCAGCCCGGCGGGCCGCCCCGGGCGTCGTCGTGGGGTGCGGCGCTGAAGATGGTCCACGATGCGTTCCGGCGCGAGTTGGCGCTGATCCGCGCCGAGGTCGACCGGTCCGGGCCGGGTCTGGGCGCCCAGCTGGGCCTGTCCGTAGCTTCCAGCGAAAAACCAACGCTAAGGTCCATTGATCTTCGTGGTGGGTGACCCGTAGCGTGCCGTCCGTTCGGTGACGGTCGATGTGCGGGCGGTGGTGGGTGGCGACTCGGGATGTGTTCTCCGAGGAGGAGCTGGCGCGGCTTCGGGGGTTCCCGGAGGTCACGCGGGCTGAGTTGATCCGCTACTTCACGGTGACCGGCCCGGACGAGGCGTTCCTGCGGAAGTTCCGGACCGGCCGCAACGTGCTGGGCGCGGCGGTGCAGTTGTGCACGCTGCCGTGGTTGGGGTTCGTGCCGGACGAGGTGGTCTCGGCGCCGGCGGCGGTGGTGGGCCGGTTGTCGCAGCGGCTGGGTGTGCCGATGGGCGAGTTGCGCGGCTACGGGGAGCGGGAGCAGACCCGCACGGATCATCTGCGGCAGGTGGTGGCGTACTGCGGGTGGCGGGCGATGGACACCGCCGAGTGGAAGGACCTGGACGAGTTCCTGTTCGCGCGGGCGATGGAGCACGACTCGCCGAAGCTGCTGTTCCGGCTGGCCTGTGAGTATCTGATCTCATCGCGAGTGGTGCGGCCCGGTGTGGTGCACCTGCTGGAGCACGTGGCCACGGCGCGGGCCCGGGCGCGGGCGGAGACGTGGACGCGGGTGGCGCATCTGCTGACCGACCGTCGCCGGGCGGAGCTGGACCTGCTGCTGGTGCCCGACGCCTACCTCGGGCGCACCCCTCTCGCCTGGTTGGGGGTGGGGCCGACGTCGTCGAGTCCGACGGCGGTGAAGGCGGAGCTGGAGAAGCTGGCCTACCTGCGCCGCCTGGACGCGCACACCCTGGACTTGTCGATGCTGCCGACCGAGCGTCGCCGGTTCCTGGCCGGCGTGGGGCGGCGGCTGACCGGGCAGGCGTTGCAGCGCCGCGAGCCGGAGCGGCGGTATCCGATCCTGTTGACCCTGCTCGCCCAGTCCGCCGTTGATGTCCTCGATGAGACGTTGCTTCTGTTCGACCAGGCCGTCTCCGGACGTGAGTCGGCCGCGCGGCAGAAGGTCGTCGAGGCCCTGGCGGAGCGCGCCAAGGGTGGGGAGAACCGGCAGGCCCTGCTCGACGAAATCCTGACCATCGTGCTCGACCCAGGAGTGGGTGATGAGCAGATCGGTGGGCTGCTGCGCGGCCGGATCGGGATGGAGCGGATGCGCGCGGCCTGGACCGAGCGACGTGAGCGGCTGCCGCGTGATCACGGGCATTTGGCGATGATGCACGCCTCGATGACCTACCTGCGCCAGTTCGCCCCGGCTGTGCTGGCGGCGGTGCGGTTTGCCGGCGGGCCGGGCACCGAGCAGCTCTTGCAGGCGGTGGCGGTGCTGGCAGAGTTGTACGCGACCGGGACCCGGAAGGTGCCGGCCGGGGCGCCGGTGGGGTTCGTGCCCACGAGGTGGGCCGGGTACCTGGCCGCTGCGGCGGAGGCCGGGAACGTGACCGAGTATCGGCACTACTGGGAGATCGCGGTGCTGATTGGCCTGCGCGATGGGCTGCGCTCCGGTGATGTGTTCGTGCCAGGGTCGCGGCGGTACGCCGACCCGGCGTCGTTCCTGCTGACCGCTGAGGCGTGGGCGCCGCAGCGCACCGAGTTCTGCCACCTGGTCGGCAAGCCGGCCGCCGCCGCCGACGCCCTCGCACAGGCCGACGAGGAGCTGCATACCGCCCTGGCCGACCTGGAGACCCAGCTGGCGAAGGGCGATCCGGGCGAGGTGCGGCTCACCGACGACGGGGAGCTGATCATCCCGCCGTTGACGGCCGAGGACGTACCGGCCGAAGCCGACGCGCTACGCGCCGAGCTGGCCGCGATGCTGCCCCACCTACCTCTCGCGTCGGTGCTGGTGGAGGTCGACGCGCGGACCGGGTTCACCGACCATCTGGTGCACGCGGGCGGGAAGGTGAACCGGCCGGCGGAGCTCAAGCGCAACCTGCTGTATGTGATCATCGCCGAGGCCACCAACATGGGCCTGTCCGCGATGGCCGAGTCCTGCGGCGTACCGTACGACGTCCTCGCGTGGACCGCCGAGTGGTACTTCCGACCCGAGACTCTGGAGGCGGCCAACGCCGCGGTGGTGAACTACCACCACCGGCTGCCGTTGACCCGGGCGTTCGGGTCGGGGGCGCTGTCGTCATCCGACGGGCAGCGGTTTCCCGTGAAGGGCAAGTCCATCACCGCGCGGCACCTGTCGCGGTATTTCGCCCGCGGGCAGGGCGTGTCGACCTACACCCACGTCTCCGATCAGCACTCGACGTTCGACACGAAGGTCATCGTGGCCACCGCCCCGGAGTCGCACTACGTCCTGGACGGGCTGCTGGGCAACGCCACGGACCTGCCGACGTTCGAGCACGCCACCGACACCCACGGCGCCACCCTGGCCAACTTCGCCCTGTTCGACCTGGTCGGCAAGCAGCTCTCGCCGCGCATCCGCGACCTGGGGAAGATCACCCTCTACCGCACGGGCGCGAAGGCCGACGTCCTGGCCCGGTATCCGCGGTCGGGCCCGCTGCTGACCCGCCGGCTGAACACCGACCTCATCGTCAGCATGTGGGACGACCTGCTGCGGGTCGCCGCCTCGGTGCAGGGCGGGCACGCCACCGCCGCCCTGGTGGTCGGGAAGCTGTGCTCATCGAAGCGGCAGCAGAACGCCCTCACCTCGGCGATCAAGGAGTACGGGGCGCTGCGCCGCACCGTGTACGCGGCCCGGTACTTGGCTGACGAGACCTACCGGCGCAGGATCGCCCGGCAGTTGAACAAGGGCGAAAACCTGCACGCCCTGCGCCGCTCCCTGGCCTACGCCGGTGAGGGCGCGATCCGCCGCCGGCACCACGAGCAGCAGACCGAGCAGATGTGGTGCCTGACCCTGGCCACCAACGCCATCGTCTGCTGGTCCACCGAATACCACGGCCTCGCCGTCGGCGCGCTGCGCACCGGCGGCCGCCAGGTCGACGACGAGGTCCTCGCCCACATCTGGCCCACCCACCACGCCAATGTGCACTTCTACGGCACCCACTCCGTGGACATCGACGGCGAACTCGCCCAGCTCGACGCCGACGGCTACCGGCCGCTGCGCCTACCCGGTCCGGCGGAGTTCGCCTGAGCCGGCCCCGGGTAGCCGCCGTTGCTGGCGGGGGTTGCGGTCATACTGCGCGGGCGGGCAACGTCGACGGTTGAGGTCTCGACCGGATCCTCTACTCGAGTTCGACGCGCGCCGCATGCAACGCTGAGGCGCGTCGGCGCGTGGGGCTGGCGAAGGCTGCCAGTCCGGTGAGCAGGAGCGCGGTGCTGACGGCCCAGGATGCCGGGTCTGTGTCGTTGCGGGCTGGCCAGTCCAGCGGCGGAAGATTGGTGCCGGTGCCTGCGACGACCAAACCGATGCCGAAGGCCGTGATGGGGACCATCCAGCCCATGCTGAGGCGGAAGGCGGCGGCTCCGAGCAGGGAGTAGCCGAGCAGGCCCAGGTAGTTGCGTAGCGCGCCGGGTTCGGTGATGGTGCCGGTGAGCGGCTCGGCTGCCCAGGCGACCAATGCGGTGCCGATGAGGACGGCCGCGGCCAGGTAGAGCAGGTCGTACAGGTCGACACGGCGCACGGCGAGGTGCTCCTGCATCGGCAGCGCCGACCACGCCGCGGCGGTGGTGAGGTAGGCGGTGATCGCGGGCAGAACGGCGGCCCAGGGTAGCGGGATCGGCTCGCTGGCGCCGATGAACAGGTGTTGGCCTGCGAGCTCGCGGGCGACGACTGCGACGGTGATGAGGGCCAGCAGCAGGGGCGCCGCTCGTCGGGACTTCAGGAGTAGCCGGGGGCCGATCATGTGAACGACTGCGGGGCCAGGGAGCAGGTACGAACGGCGCCGGCGTGGGCGGTGAGCCACTGCTGCTGGTTTCTCAGCGGCAGACTGAGGAAGTGCACTTTGGCCTGCTGCTGATCAGGGGTGCGTGGTGTGAACAGGTTGTCGTCGCCGACGGCCCACGCCACGACGAGTTGCGCCATGGCGTGAGCGGTGTTGTCCCGCCGGGGCCCGTGGGCGCAGGAGTCGACGCCGAGGGCGGCGATGGCGATGTCGAGGCTCGCGCGGTCGTAGTGCTCGACGGTGGGGGCGTCGAGGGCGTAGGCGATCGCGCCTGGTGTGGGTAGGCCGCCCACGCCTCGGGGGCGCTGTTCCACCCGGCTGATGGCGAATGGTGTGGCGGCCAGGCGCTGGGTGATTGCCTGCGCCCGCTGACTGATCGGCGAGAAGCTGTTGGCGAAAGCGGGATGGATGCACACCTGGGGTGAGCTGCCGGAGCAGGACCAGACGATGTGGCGGTTCACGTCGACGTAGCGGCCGTTCTCGCCGATGACGATCGCGGCGCCGCTGACGGCCAAGGCCAGGGACGCCCCGACTGCCGGGATCACCACTCGGGCCGAGGAGCGCACCTTGACGGCGACCAGGGTCAGGGCCAGCAGCGCCAGGCCGGTGAACCACAGCATCTGGCCGCGCATGGTCGGGGCATGCGGTGCGCTGAACGGTGGGATCAGCTCGACGGTGAACGGGAACATCGCGTACCAGGTGCCGTACTGCCCGAGGTTCCAGGTGGTGGCCAGGTAAGTGACCAGCGCGGCGATGAACGGGGTGAACCGACCTGGCAGCAGCACGCCCACGCCGTAGGCGACACAGATGGCGGCGGTGAATCCGACCCCGGCCGAGGCCAGCCACCACCAGAACGGGCCACCCCACGTCGCGGTCGCCGCCGTGGGCACCAGCGTCACCATCGAAACCAGGGCGTAGGCCACGGTGGCGCAGGCCGCCAGCACGCCGGCCTCGACCAGCGGAGCCTGCGCCGGATCGCGGCCCGCCAGCAGCCAGGCGTGGCGGGCTGCGCGGCGCTGCGAGCGGCCTCCCGCCCAGGCGGCAACACCCACGGCTAGCGGAGCCATCAGCACCGGGGCGCTCGTCACCGCGCCGGTGGCGTACGACCAGACGTTGTCCGCGCTCATCTGGGCGCGGGCCATGAACACGCCGAGCCCTACCAGGACAGGCAGGCTCCACAAGCCCGGCCCACGGCGCAGCTCGATGCGGACCGGGGTCACGCGCGCACCGCCGGCTGCCGCAGCGCGGCCAGATAGCCGCGCTCCAGATCGCTGTCCCCGTCCGTTCCTGTCCTGGCGAGGCCTTCCAGCCCGGCCACCGTCCCGGTGAACACCACCGAACCCTCGTTGAGCACGATCAGGGTGTCCGCGACGTGCCGGGCGTCGTCCACCACGTGCGTACTGACCAGCACGGTGGCCGTGTCGGCAACCTTCCGGAGAACACGACGCAGCTCGATGCGCTGCTGGGGATCGAGACCGGCCGCCGGCTCGTCGAGAATGAGCAGCGCCGGCTCGTGCACGATCGCCTGCGCGATACCGGCCCGGCGCAGCAGCCCGCCTGACAAGCTGCCCATGCGTGAGGCGGCCCGGCCGGACAGATTCATCAACCGCAGCGCCCGGTCCACCTTCACGCCGATGTCTCGCTCCGGTACGCCCTTGAGCCAAGCGGCGTAGCCGACGGAATCCCGGACGGTGTAGCCGGGGTAGTGGGACACCGTCTGTGGCAGGAAACCGATCCGCGCCGCGACGGCCCGAAGACCGCCGCGGCGCAGCACATCACGACCGAGAACGTGAAGGTTCCCCGCCACCGGACGCTTGAGACCCACGATGGTGTGCAGCAGTGTCGTCTTCCCGGCCCCGTTCGGGCCCAACAGAACCGTCACCCCGCGCGGAACCACGACGTCGAGATTGCGAAACACATTCCGCCTCCCGTACCGCTGCGCCAGTCCGTGTCCGATGACTGGGTCATCCATCGCGGGTCCCCCGAATTGCGTCAGGATCAGCAGGTGGTCACCTGAAGGTTGCCGGTGTCCTCATAGGTCGGGTGAGAGGTGAAAAATGAGCGGCCGTAGTAGTTCGCGGTCCGTCCGCCGTCGCAGCTGCTGGTCTTAGCGTAGTAGAATCTGCCCGTGTAGTAGTCGTCGTAGCTGGACACCACCGGGTCGGGCAGAGCGCTCACGTTCCTCTTGATCTCGATGCGGAAGGTGCGGGTCGCGGACGTGGAGCAGTACGCGTCGTTGTCGGCAGTCATGTAGCCGCCGCTCTGGGAAATCATCGGGTTGCCCTGGGAGCAGCCCGACGGGTTCGCCCATGCCGGACTGGCCACCGCGATAGTGGACAGCCCGAGGGCGACCGTCATCACGGCCGCCGTCGATCGCCTCATGCGATTCTCCGATCCTTGCTGCGGATGGCACATGCGCATGGCTGTGATGATGACTAGTCGAATTCACCCAAGCACTGTCAGTCGCCGTCGTCAAGGCTGCCGATTTGCTGTCTGCCATTTGCATGACTTGGAGGTCCGCTCCCTGCCTGGAGACGCACGGGAATTAAAGACGAAGAGAGCATCTCCGACTCATGCGTCTATGTGCGCCAATTTCCCTTGCAGGAGCATGTCGACGCAGTGACGCCGCCACCCGGCAGTCTCACGTCCCCTGGGTAAGAACGTGCCGATCATGACAGCCGACCGTCGCGGCTTCTCAGCGCTCACTGCCCAGCGTGGGGCCCGCCTCGGCCACGCGGAGGGGTGCTGAGCAGAGGATTGTACAGGGCGAGGTCGGGCGCGGGCCGGGTGTCGTCGGGCAGGGCGGCGATCTGGGCGGCGAGGCGCTGCTGCGCCAACTGCGGTGGCAGCAGTTCGGGCAGTGCCTTGTATATGGTGCTGCGCGAGACGCCGACGAGCTTGGCGATGGCGCTGATGGACCGGTCCGGCTCGGTGAGCAATTGGCGGGCGTAGGCGAGCTTCTCCGGAGTCATCGCCGGTGGCCGGCCCAAGCGCTGGCCGCGGGCGCGGGCGGCGGCCAGGCCCTCGTTGGTATTGGCCACGATGATCGTGCGAATGAACTCGGCCAGGGCGGCGAAGACGTGGAAGACGAACATGCCGCCGGCGGTGGTGGTGTCCAACTTCTCGTGCAGCGACAGGAACCCCACCCCCTGGCGCTTGAGTCGACCCACGATGCCGATCAGGTCCTCCAGGGACCGGCCGAGCCGATCCAGCGACACCACGGTCAGGGCATCACCGGGCCGGACGTAGTCGAACATCCGGGCCAGCTCCGGCCGGTCGGCGTTCTTGCCCGAGGCCTTGTCGAAGAAGCAGCGCGCGCAGCTGTCGGGGTACGGCCTGGAGTGCAGAGCTAGGTACAGCTGATCTAGCCGTACTCACCTCTGCACTCCAACGAGTACCCCGACAGCAGCCGGCCGCGGTCAGCGCAGCCTCCTGGCGGGCGAGGTTCTGCTCGCGGGTCGACACCCGGCCGTAGCCGACGAGCACCCCGGCAAGCGGAGCGGGCGCGAGAAGGTCCACCGGAACGGGCGCGGGGGTGGCCCCATGCCGTCCATGGTGCCCAACAAGCGCTGCGGCGGATTCTTGGACACGCCCGGTTTCTGGACAGGTTTGTTGGACAGCCCTGACCGATCGCCGATCTACTTTTTGATCTTGTTCGGGAAACGATCGATTCTCGGACACCCCTGCGCCAAGTCCTAACCGCATTTCACATTCGCCGCCGCCGGACCGTCACCAACCACCACGCCCGATCGAGGCACAAGGCGAAGGGGTCGCACGTCGACGGCCCGGTGCCACCTCTGCCGCACCACCGTCAACGACGCGCAGCACGGCCGGCACCCGGGGGGGGCCGGCCACATGCTGCGTTGGGGTCGGCGGTCCCCAGAGGGACACGCCGCCCCACTCGCCTAGATCAACTTCTTAGCGTTGATTTTTCGCTGGAAGCTACGGCTGGGCCAGCTGCGGGTCAACTGATCCCCGTCCTCGACTGACACCCCCACCCCCGCCGCGCCCGTCGGCATCGCGGAGTGGGGGCGCGGGGTATGCGCGGGGAGTGGGGTGGGGGTGGGGTGAGTCGTTCGCGCCATCAGGTCGACGGTGGTGCGGGCGATCGTTGGCCGGCCCGGCCAACGATCGCCCGGCGGTCTCAGTGGGGCGGCGGGGTTGGGTCTGGCGGTCGGCTTGACCAATTAATGGATTACATTGACCGACAATCCATTAATTATCCGCCACAAAACGGGCAAAAGCCTGATGCATCATAATGACTGTTAAGGTGCGTAAGGACTTACGCTGGTGTCGCGGCGGGGTTCCGTGGCCCCAGCGGAAGTCAGGAGGGGGGCGGGGCGTACGTGGCGCGGGCCGCGACGACCTCGGCGGCCTGCCGTTCCCGCCAGCGCTGCTGGGCCTGCCGGTTGCAGGTACGGCACACCCGCCGGAGGCGACCGGTCGCCGGATCGGTCTCCCGCTCGTGGCCGTTGCGGCACCGGGGGCGCTGGGTGCGTTCGCGGCAGCTGTCCGGGTGGCTCAGTTGACGCAGATGGCCCGGTTCGATGCAGTCGGGGGTACCGCAGTCGTGGTGGACCCGCAGGGTCGGGTCATAGCCGCCGACGAGGACCACGTACGCCGCGATGTGCGCCCAGGCCCGGCCGGCGAGCTTCTGGTGCACGCCGCGCCGGCTGCCGTAGCCGCGTACCAGGAGACAACCGTTGTCGGCGCGGGTCGCCCGACTGAGCAGGTAGGCCCGCAGGCTGTCCTCGGTGAAGTGTCCCGACAGGCCGTTGATCTGCGACAGCACCGCCTCAGCGTACGCAGTACACGTCGCCCGAGTTGACCTCGTGCGGCAGGGTGAGCAGGTGGGTGGCCATCTCGACGGCACCGACCCAGCCGAGGGTCAACACCTTCTCGTCGCCCAGTGCCACGTCGAAGCCACCGAAGCCGAGCGTGGCCAGCCGGTCCAGGCAACGCAGCGCCACCGACCGGCTGATGGTGGTGAACTCGAACGACAGCGCGGGCAGTGAACGGCTCAGACCGGCCAGGACGGCGTCCTCGAAGCCCTCCACGTCGATCTTGACGAAGGTCGGGGTGCCGTACTCGGCGATCAGGGCGTCGACGGTGGTGACCGGCACCTCGATCTGGCCGTCCCACACCTGGCCTTCCCAGCCACCGGCGCCGATGGCTGCGGCGACGAAGTCGGTGGAGGCGGTGGAGACCGTCGGGTTGGCGGAGTTGACCAGGAAACCGACCCGCCCCGGCTGCGCCCCGCAGGCCGCCTCGACCACGGTGACCTGGTCGTCGTCGGCGTAGATGGCCCGCAGTGCCCGCAGGCAGAGCGGCTGCGGCTCGACGGCGACCACCCGGGCACCGAGCCGGCGGAAACTGCCGATGTGGTCGCCCACGTGCGAACCGATATCGAAGACCAGGTCGCCGGAGCGTACGAAACGGGCATAGAAGGCGTCCATGGCCGCGTCCCGCCCGGGGTCGCCGTAGTAGACCTCCAGCGAGCGGCGCAGCGAGGCAGTGGCGGGATCGGCCTTGAGCGCCTCGATCGCGGCGGAGTGGATGCCCATCGCAGCACCTTAGCCCGCCCACCCGCACGGTCATGGCGCTACGTGCGGGACGGGGTCACCCGGTGTGGCGTACCTCGGTGTCCCAGATCTCGGCCCACGGACGGCGCAGCCCGCGGCACAGCCAGATCGGCCCGCCGTTCTCGTCGTTGTCGACCTCGACCCGCTGGTCGACCCGGCCCGCCGGGGTGACCTCGGTGAACCAGGACCGCAACCGGTCCGGCTGTGGCCAGCCGACGGCGATCACCACGTCGGCGTCGGCCGGTGGCCGGCCGAAGTCGGCCATGCTGTTGTGCCCCGAGTAGGCGGGCGGCAGGCCGCGTCGTGGACCGTAGCGGGCCACCGCGCCCGCCTGCCCGTAGTTGGCGGCGAGGATCACCGCGCGGGCCTGTTCGTCGGCCGGCAGGTCGCGGTGCACGGCGGCGAGCGAGTCGGCGAACGCGGGCCAGCCGATGGTCTCGCCCGCGTCGTAGTTGACCGCCACCACGAAGCCGGGCAGCCGGTCGGCGGGCAACGTCGGCAGCAGCAGCACCCCGTTGCCCAGGGCGGTCAGCACGACGACGGCCAGCAGCGACAGCCGCCGGACCCGGCGCCGGCCCGACGCCGCCCAGCCGGCCGCGACCAACGCGCCGGCCGCGGTGAGCACCAGCAGCAGCGGGGCGTCGTAGTAGCCCTTGCCGCCGGCCAGCAGCACGATGCCGACGACGACCAGCCAGGCCCACCCGAGTGCCCGGTACGGCCGCCACCCGGGTCGGCGCAGCAGCGCGACCAGACCGGCCACCCAGATCGGCACGACGTAGGGACTGATGATCACGAACTGGAGGAACAACGCGTCGAGTCGGCCGCTGTAGGAGCTGTCGCCGGTGGAGATGGTGGCGGCGACGCCCAGTTGGGGGAACCCGTTGACGGCCTGCCAGCCCAGGGTGGGGGCGGCGAGCAGCGCGAAGAGCCCGGCGGCCGCCAGCACCCAGCGGTCGCGCAGCAGCCGGCGCGGGCCAGCGATCGCCAGCCCGGCCAGCAGACCCACGGCGAGCAACGCGGGCAGCAACTTGTTGAACATGCCGAGCCCCAGGGCCGCCGCGACCGCCAGTGCCCACCGGCTGTCCCCGGTGCGCAGCAGCCGTACGGTGAACAGCGCGGCGGCCAGCCAGACCACCAGGTCGACGGTGGTGGTGCTGAGCAGGTGACCGCTGGCCAGGACGATGCCGGAGACGCCGCCGAGCAGCGCGGCGAAGGTCTGGGTGCCGCGGCCCGCGCCGAACTGCCGGGCGATCGCCGCGACCAGCAGCACCGCGCCGCCCGCCAGCAACGCCGACGGGGTACGCAGGGCGAGCAGGCTGCCCGGCGCGATCGTGTCGATCAGCCGGGCCAGGGCGGGCACCAGCGGGCCCTGGTCGACGTAGCCCCAGTCGAGGTGGCGTCCGGCGATCAGGAAGTACAGCTCGTCGCGGTGGTAGCCGTATCGGGGCGCGAGTGCCAGCAGGACCAGGGTGACCGCCCCGGCGACCAGCCACGGCCCGGTGCTGCGGGGGCCGGGGGCGGGCAGCGTGGGCCGTCGCGGCGGGTCGAGGGTGCCCGCCGGTGCCGTCGGAGTGGTCACGTAGGCATTGTCGGCGACACCGGCCGTTGACGCTGCCCCTGGTACGTGACCGGGCAACCATCCCGTCCCGGAACATCTTGTTAATCTCGATAGATGACATCCCCGTCGCCGGGCCGCCCGTCGGACCTGATGTTCCTGCTCAGTTGGGCCAGTCACGCCTTGCGGGCCGAGCAGGCCGCCGGGCTGGCCGAGCTGGGCATCTCGCCCCGGGCGCACAACGTGCTGGCGCGTGCCCGTGGTGGTGGTCTGACCCAGCGGCAGATCGGTGAGTCGTGCGGGGTGGACAAGACCACCATGGTGGTGACCCTGGACCAGTTGGAGGCGGCCGGCCTGGCCCGGCGGGTGCCGTCGCCGACCGACCGGCGGGCCAGGCTGGTGGAGGTGACTCCGCAGGGGGAGCGGGTACTCGACCAGGCACAGGAGATCGCCGCCCGGATCGAACAGGACGTACTGGCCGCGTTGCCCGAGCCGGAGCGGGCGGTGTTCCTCCGCGCGATCCGGCGCCTGGTCGACGAGCGGCTCTCCGGCGCGGGGGTCTGCGGGGCGGCCGGCTCGGTCTGCTAGCGCCGCAGATCCGCATCTGCGCCTACGGTCCGGCCCTTCGGGAACCACAGATCGTTTGCAGAGAGATAGTTTCGGGCGAGACTATCTGGTACGGTCGCGGTATCGGCATCCCCTGCCTTAGGAGCAGCCATGAGCAGCACCACCCTGGCCGGCATCGACACCGCCTCGCCCCTGCGGCGTCGCGCCACCGGCGCTCTCGCCGCGGTCGCCGCCAGCGCCGCGATCTGGCTGATCGGCGCGCTGGGCGGCGTCGACTACGCGGTACGCAGCCCGGGTCGGCCGGAGTTCGTCGTCAACCTCGCCCCGGTGATCGTGGTCTCCCTCGGTTCGGCGCTGCTGGGGTGGGTGGCGCTGGCGACCCTGGAGCGGTTCGCCGGTGACCGGGCCACCAGCATCTGGTTCAGCCTCGCGATCGCCGGCACGCTGCTGTCCTTTGCGCCGCTGCTGCAGGCCGACGCCACCAGCGGCGCCAAGCTCGCACTGGGGGCGATGCACCTGGTGGTGCCGGCCGCCCTGGTCGCCCTGCTACCCAAGCGTGACCACTGACACATCGGGGCCGCAGTTGACGACGCCCGGCGGAGGCGCTAAACAAGAAGCAGGAAGTTGAGTCCACAAGGCTCAACTACCACCCGAACCTTCGGCCAGAGGAACCGAGGAGGCACGACATGTTGATGCGCACCGACCCGTTCCGGGAGATCGACCGGCTCGCCGAGCAGTTCTTCGGCACCACCAGCCGCCCCGCCGTCATGCACATGGACGCCTACCGCGACGGCGACTACTTCTACGCCGCGTTCGACCTGCCCGGCGTCGACCCGGAGAGCATCGACTGCACGGTGCAACGCAACGTACTGACCGTGCGGGCCGAGCGTCGCCGGCCCGCCGGCGACAAGGTCGAACTCGTCGCCGCCGAACGTCCGATGGGTGTGTTCAGCCGGCAGTTGTTCCTGGGCGACACCCTGGACACCGACAAGCTCGAGGCCGGCTACGACAACGGCGTGCTGACGCTGCGGATCCCGGTGGCCGAGCGGGCCAAGCCCCGCCGGGTCACCGTCAGCGCCACCGGCAACGGCCGCAAGCAGATCAACGCCTGAACGCCGCGCGACGGCGGGGGTGGGACACCGCGTCCCGCCCCCGCCGTCGCGGTTCCCGCCGAACCCGGCCGCCACCCGTATGCCTCCCCGCACACTCGGCAGCCGAGTCCACCCGCCCCGGCGCGCCTGATCGTCAACCGACCCCAGGGCTGAGAGCCTTTTTCACATGCGTTCGCTCGACAATGCGGTGCTGCTGCGCACCCCGGACCATCCCGCGCTGCCTGGCGGCCCGGTCGCCGTCACCGAGGCGTGGTTGCGCAACCGCCGACTCAGCGAACACACCCGTGACGCGTACCGGCGCGATGTCGCCACCTGGCTCGCCTGGTGCACCCAGCGACAGCTCGACCCGCTGCGGGCGAACTTCCTGCACGTGAACGAGTACGCCCGGACACTCGAAGGCACCGTCGTGGCGCGTACCGGCCGCCCGCTGACCCCGGCCACGGTGGCCCGTCGGCTGTCCGCCCTGTCCAGCTGGTACGACTTCCTGGTCAAGCTGCGGGCGGTCGACACCAACCCGGTCTCCGACGCCGACCGGCCCCGCGTCGACCGGGACCACTCCGCCACCGTCGGGCTCACCCCCGACGAGGTCGACGCGCTGCTCGCCGCCGCCGACGCCGAGACCGGCCCGACAGCCGCCCGCAACCGGGCCGCCATCGCCCTGCTGGCCGACCTCGGGCTGCGCGTCGGTGAACTGGTCGCCCTGGACCTGGCCGACCTCGGCGCGGAACGGGGACACCGCAGCGTGCGCTTCACCGGCAAGGGCGGCAAGGCCCGCCGCCGGGCGCTGACCCCGTCCACCGCCCACGCCGTCGACACCTACCTGGCGCAGCGCGCCACCGAACAGGGCGTGGAGACCACCCGGCTCACCGGGCCACTGCTGGTCACCACCAGCGGCGCCCGGCTGGACCGCCACTCGGTGTTCCGGCTGGTGCGCCGGCTCGCCCGCAGCGCCGGCATCCCGGCCTGGGCCCGGCTGTCGCCGCACTCGCTGCGGCACGCCTTCGCCACCACCGCCCGAGCCGAGGGCGTACCGCTGGAAGACGTGCAGGACGCCATGGGTCACGCCGACCCCCGTACCACCCGACGCTACGACCGGGACCGACACAACCTCGACCGCGACCCCGCGTACGCCATCTGGGCCGCCCGCGCCCGCCGCCGCGGCTGACCACCGGGCGGCGCCACTTTCGGCCCGCCGACGCGGCCGATACCTCTACCGTCTGGTGGTGTGGGCGCTGCGCAGCCGTGGAGCAGGCCGGCCCGGCGACGCCACCCGGTCCGGACCGGGTTCGTCGTCGCCGCTGTCGGCGTCGCCCTGTGCTGCGTCGGCGTCGCCGGCCTGGGTGCCTGGAACGTGCAGCTGGTCACCCAGGCCGCCGGCCCCGTCCGGGAGACCGCCGACGGTTTCCTTCGCCAGGTCACCGCCGGCGACACCGACGGCGCGTACGAGCGGCTCTGCGCCGACGCGCGCGGCCGGTGGAGCCAACTCGGCTTCACCAGCTGGGTACGCACCCCACCGGTGGTACGCGACTACGAGATCGTGGACGTGTCGGTGGCCACCCGCGGCGGTCAGCCGCACGGCACCGTCACCGTACGGCTGACCCGCGACAGCGGCACCAGCGAACAGCGGGACCTGTCGGTGGTGCGGGAGGACGGCGACTGGCGGATCTGCGGCGACCCGTACTGATCACACCCCGGCCCCGGTCACGACCAACCCGGTCACACCCCGACCGGTGCACCGGCCCCCACCAACCGGCCGTCGCGCAGCACCAGCACCCGGTCGGCCAACTCCATCAGCGTCGGGTCGTGGGTGGCGACCAGGGCCGTCATGCCCCGGGCGTGCACCAACGCCCGCAGCAGGTCCATCACCGCCCGGCCGGTCTCGGAGTCCAACTGCCCCGTCGGCTCGTCGGCGATCAGCAACGCCGGGTCATTGGCCAACGCCCGCGCGATCGCCACCCGCTGCTGCTGCCCGCCGGACATCTCGTACGGCCGCTGCGCCGCGTGTCCACCCAGCCCGACCAGCTCCAGCAGCACCGACACCCGTTCCTCCCGCTGCGCGGCCGGCACCTTCGCCAGCCGCATCGGCACGCCGACGTTCTCCGCCGCGGACAGGATCGGGATCAGCCCGAACGACTGGAACACGAACCCGACGGTGTCGCGCCGCAACCGCAGCAGCTCCCGCTCCGCAGCGCCGGTCACCTCCTGCCCGGCCACCCACACCCGCCCGGCGGTGGGCCGGTCCAGCCCGCCGATGAGGTTCAGCAGGGTGGTCTTGCCGGCACCCGAACGGCCCCGCACCGCGACCAGCTCACCGCGCCCGGCCCGCAGCGACACCTCCCGCAGCGCGTGGACCACCCGGTCGCCGCTGCCGAAGTCGCGGCACAGCCCCTGCACCCGGACCAGATCCTCGCTCACGACGTACCCCTCTCCACACCGGAACGGACCTGCACGTGATCCGGCTCCAGGGTCAACTTCACCCGGTCCCGCAACGCCAACGCGTCGACGAAACCGGCGGGCAGCTGCATCCGCCCGGCCCGGTCCAGCACCGCGTACTCCTCGGTGACCAGCTCCTCGACACCGTCGGCGCCGATCCGCGCGGTGCGGTGCACCTCCGAAGCGGTCCGCCCGTCACGGATCGCGATGGTCCGGCGCACCTGCGAGGCGACCTGCGGGTCGTGGGTGACCACCACGACGGTGACCCCCAGTTCCGCGTTGATGGTGCGCAGCGCCCCGAACACCTCCGCGGCCGTCGCCTCGTCCAGCTCACCGGTCGGCTCGTCGGCGAAGAGCACCTCCGGATCGTTGGCCACCGCCACCGCGACGGCACACCGCTGCTGCTCACCGCCGCTCAGCTGCCCCGGCCGGCGGTCCGCGCAGTGCCCGACGCCGACCATCTCCAACAGCTCCGTCGCCCGCCGCCGCGCCGCCCGGCCACTGCGCCCGGCCAGCCGCATCGGCAGCTGCACGTTCTCCCGGGCGGTCAGGTACGGCAGCAGGTTACGGGCGGTCTGCTGCCACACGAACCCGACGGTGTGCCGGCGGTACCGCAGCCGCTTACGCGCCGACATGGTCAGCAGGTCGTACCCGGCCACCCGGGCGATGCCCGCGGTCGGGGTGTCCAGCCCGGACAGGATGTTCAGCACGGTGGACTTGCCGGAACCCGACGCCCCCACGATGGCCACCAGCTCACCCCGGTCGACGACCAGGTCGAGCCCCTGCAACGCGACGACCTCCACCCCCTCACTGGTGAAGATCCGTACCAGCCCGTCGCAGACGATGTGCCCGCGCAGCCGATCCGCGCCACCGGCCCGGTCGGCCGCCCGCTGCGCCGCCCGCCGTTGCAGCGTCGCCAGGTCGGGGGCGTCCTGTAGCACGCTCACGACGACCCCCCGCCCCGCCGCACCCGGCCCGGCCCCGCCAACAGCCCGCTCATCCGTTCTCCTCTCCCAGACGCAGCACCTCACCGAGGCGCATCCGTCGGTTCACCAGGTTCTCCGCCACCAGACCGGCCAGCAGACCGAGCACCACCAGCGCCAGCACCCCACCCACGACCACCGGATCCAGGTGGTCGCGGATCGGCACGCCGGGCGCGAACGCGGACAGCCCGAGGGTCGGGCCGAGAATCCGGGGCAGTCCGGCGCCCACCACCGCCCCGGTCACCGCGGCGACCAGTACCAGCGGCACCAACTCGTACACCAGCAGCCGGCGGCCGTGCGCGGCGGACAGCCCGAGCGTGCGCAGCCGGGACAGCATCCGACCCCGACCGCCGGCGTCGGCGACCACCGCGAACCCGACCGCGAGCACGGCCAACACCGTCCCGCCGACCGCACCGGCGGTGAACGCCAGGGTCAGCACCTCGTTGGCGCCGCTGCGGTCCAACCCCTCCCGGTACGCCGCCCACGTCTGCACCGACGCCGGCAGCTGCGGCCGGGTCACCTCCGTACCGAGCACCGCCGCCTGCCGCCGCCGTTGCGCGTCGTCGGCGACCCCCAACAGCTGTTCCTGGTCGATGTCGTCACCGGCCAGCAGGTACTGGTTCGGGATGATCGGCGTGTACTCGTACTCGGGCAGCGCCTGCCACGGCAGCACCACGAACCGCTCCACCCCCAACCCGACACCGGGGAACGCCTCGGCCACGGCAGCGACCTCGAACCCGTAGAGCCGTCCCTGCACGTCGGCCACCCCGGCGGCACCGACGGCGGCCGCCACCCGCGGGGAGACCACCGCCGGCACCGGTCCGTCGCCGCGCCCGGCGGCACGCAACGCGGCCGGCACGTCGACGTCGACACCGCTGCGGGCCACCACCTCGGCGAAGGCGGGCACATCCAGCACCAGCACCCGGGCCTGGCCGAGCTGCCGGGCCCCGGGCCCCTCGTCGGACAGCAGCCGCCGGTTGGAGTCCACCCACAGCCGGGCCACCGCCTCGACCCCCGCCACCTCGGCCAGCCCGGCACCGGCGTCGGGAGCGAAGGCGTACCCGGTCAGCAGGGCGTCGGCCGGCACGGTCAGGGAGGTGGCCCGGTCCCGCGCGGCGGCCACGGTGGTCGTCACCACCCCACCGAACACGCCCGTACTGACCGCCACGATCAGCACCGCCAGCGGCCCCAACGCCACCGGCGCGCCCCGACCGGCCCGGGCCACCCCGAGGAACAGCAGCGCACCTCGGGCCCGCCCGGCCAGCCGCCCGGCCAGCCCGAGCGGCCACGGCAGCAGCCGGATCGCCACCACCGCGGCGGCCACCGCGACCAGCACCGGCACCGAACTGAGGTACGCGTCGACCCCACCGGCCGGGTCGAGACCACGACGACGTAGCAGCAGTACGCCGGCCACGGCCAGCACCACCACACTGGCCTCCACGGTCAACCGCCGCAGCGACGGACGTTGCCGGGCCAGATCCGTACGCCGGGTGACAGTGCCGACCCGCCGCCCGGTGAGCATCGCCAGCACCGGCACCGCGGCGGTGGTCAGCACGGCCAGCAGCAGCACCGGCCACGGCACGCCGTCGGTACGCCCCGGCAACCGGCTGCCGATCACCGCACCGGCCAGCACCGCGACCGGCTGCACCGGCAGCGCCTCGGCCAGCGTCCGCCGGCCGATCGCACCCAGCGACGCCCCCCGGGCCCGCAGCAACGCCAACTCGTCGCGGCGACGCTGCACCACCAGCCGGGCGGCCAGCAGGATCAGCCCGAGCAGGCTGGCGATCAGCCCGGCCTGCACGATGGCCAGCAGCGTCCGTACCGCGTTCAGTTGGCCGGCGAAGCGGACCAGCGCGAAGTCCAGCGAACTCTGCACCGTCGACCCGGGCAGCCACTCGGTGCGCCGAGTCTCGGCCACCGCCGCGGTAACCTGCTCCAGCGTCGAACTGGTCAACCGGTTCTCGTCGACCCGGTACCGCCAGCTGTACACCGGCGGGACACCGCTGGCGCTCGCCACGGAGTCCAGCCCTACCCAGTCGGTGACCGCCCGGGTGACGTACGGGTCGCCGTCCTCCAGCGGAACGATCGGCTCCAGCGCGGTCGCCAGGTCGTCCCAGACCGGGTCGTCCGCGTCGATCGGTTCGAACACCCCGACGACCTGCGCCTGCGCCACCCCCGTCGGCCCGGTCAGCCGCAGCCGGGTGCCGGGACGCAGCGACAGCCGCTCGGCCAGCGCCCGCGACACCGCCAACTCCGCCGGCCCACCCTCGGGCGTAGCCGGCCAGCGTCCCGCGACGACCTCCGTGGCCTCCTGCACCCCGGTCTGCGCCCGCAGGCCGACCATCTTCACCGCACCGCCGTCCATCGGCGGGTCGTCACCGGTGGCGGTCAGCTTCTCCTCGTGCAGACCGGCGGCATACCAGCGGGGGCCGACCAGGGTGGGCAACGGCTGCGGAAGGGCGTCGGCGTACCGGTCGAGGGAGTACTGGCCGCCGGCGGCGGTGGATTCGTCCGGTTGCCGCTCGACAGCGATGGACACGTCCCGGACCAGGTGCGGCAGCCGCGCCACATCGGCCCGCAACCCCTGGTCGGCGTACCCGTTGGCCAACCGCGGCGCCGCGGTCACCAGCAGCGCCGCCACCAGCCCCAGCACCGCCAGCAACCCCAGCTGGGCGACGTACGCCCGGATCCGTCGCACACTCACGGGTTCCGCCTTTCGTTCGCGACTGCGGGGCTCGCAAGCTCACTCCTCGCGCTCACCGGACAAGCCTTTCGTTCGCGACTGCGGGGCTCGCAAGCTCACTCCTCGCGCTCACCGGTCCTCCCCGGTGCGGAGTTGGGTGGCGGCCAAACGCCGCCGCATGGTCGTCGACACCATGGCGCTGAAGGCCAACGCCAGCACCAGCAGACCCACACCGGTGGCCAGCACCGGCGGCCAGTCGACGTTCAGCAGCGGCGGCGGGTCGGGCCGGTCGGCGGACGGGGTGAGGATCACCAGCGGTGCCATCGTCGCGGCGACGCCGACACCGACAGCCAGACCGACCAGCACCCCCATGCCGGCGAGCAGCGACTGCTCGGCCAGCAGGGACCGCGCGACCAGGCGGTGTCCCGCGCCGAGGGTGTGCAGTACGGCCAGTTCGGTGGACCGGCGGCGGGCGGTGGCACTGACGTCCACCGCGATGCCGACGGCCGCGAGCAGCACGGCGGCGAGTGCGGCACCGAACAACGCGCCGCGAGCACCGATCCCGAACGGGTCGCGGGCCAGTTCGGCGGCGACGTCCGCCCGGTTCAACACGGTCAGGCCGCCCAGTTCACCGGCCGCGGTGGCCACCTGCTCGGCCGCACCGGGCCGGGTGGACAGCCACCACTCCTGCGTCGCCCGGAGCAGCCCGTTGTCGTGGAACAGTCGGGTGCTCAGCGACGGCAGGTCGACCAGCAGGGCGGCGTCCGTGTTGTCGCCCGGCAGCGACGCGACGGTGCCGACCACGGTCACGTCGACGTCGGCGCCGCCGAGGAACAGCCGGGTCTGCGCACCGGCTTCCACGCGCAGCGCGGCGAGAGCCTGCGGGGTGGCCACCACCGGCACCCGGCCGGCCCCGGCGGGCCGGGCGATGCTCAGCTGCACCAGGGACGGCTGGTCGTACCAGCCTCGGGGGATGTCGCGGACGTAGTGGATGTTCAGGCTGGCGCCGGTGGTGGTGGCGGAGGCCACCTGCCCGTGCCGGTCCCTCAGCTGCCACGGCCCCGCGCCGGTCAGGTCGACCGGGGTGCCCGCCGAGCCGTCCGGACCGACCCGCAGGTCGGACAGCCGCCAGTCCATCGTCATCGCCGGTGAGCCGGAGGTCTCGGCGGTGAACCCGGCCAGCCGCCACGGGCCGCCCTCGGCCGGCAGGTCGACGGCGAACCGCATCGGTTCCCGGTCACGGGTGGTCCCCAGCGGCAGCCGCCGGTGCGCGTCGCGTGGCCCCACCAGCACCGCGTGGTGGCGTACCGAGCCGCTGACCACACGGCCGTCGGAGCGGGTGAGCAGCCGGCCGGTCAGTCGACGGGCGTCGGCCGGCAGCACGGTCGCCGGCGCCTCGACCCGCTGCCCGGCGAGGCTGTCGAACAGCTGGCCGGTGGAGCCGCCGGCCAGGTCGGCGCGGATCCGTACCACGTCACCGGCGGTTTCGGCGTCCATCGCCAGCATGGTGGCCGGTTCGCCGGTCGGCCCGAGCCGGGCGGTGTCCCGCCACACCGGCAGGACCGCCTGGGCGCCGGCCAGCGCGGCGACCTGGTCGGCGCGGCCGTCGGGTGCGGTGTTGTTGACCTCGGTCAGCCGCAGGTCGGCGCCGACGCGGTGGGCGGCCTGGTCCTGCAGGGACCGGTCGGAGGTGCTGGCCAGGGACCAGGCGAGGGTGCCGACCGCGACGGCGAGGGCGAGCAGCAGCACCGGTCCGGCGTGCGGGCGTCGGCCCGCCTGCCAGGTGCCGAGGACCGTCGCGGTCCACGGCTTGCGATCCACCCACCGTTCGGTGAGGCGGATCAGCGGCGGCAGCAGCCGCAACGCCAGCACCGCCCCGGCCAGCACCCCCAGGGTGGGTGCGGCGGCCAGTAGCGGATCGACGCCCAGGTCCCCGCCGCGGGAGCGGGACAGCGGTGAGGAGTAGCGGCTGAGCTGGTACCAGGCGAGCACGGCCGCACCGACCAGGACGAGGTCCAACCCGGCCCGCTGCACCATGCCCCGGCGGCTGGGTCGGGACCGGCTGGCCAGGTCCGCGACGTAGCTGTCGCCGCGACGCAGGCTCGGCCCGATCATCGCCAGTGCACAGCCGGCCGCGGCGACCCCCGCGACCAGCCACACCACGGAGGTGCGTGCCAGGTCCACCCGCAGCGACACCGCGTCCAGCGCCGGCAGCCGGTCGGCGAGTCCGACCAGTTCCGCGGCGAGCAGCGGCGCCAGCGCGGCGGCGGGCAGCACGACCAGGGTGGCCTCCCGGGCGGTCAGCCCGGCCAGTTGCCAGCGGGCGGCACCCCGGGCGCGCAGCAACGCGGTCTCACCCCGGCGGTGCTCGGTGAGCAGACCCGCCACCAGCAGCAACGCGTACCCGCCGAGGACCACCACCAGCAGCATCGGGGTGACCAGCGCGGACCGGCCGACGAGGGTGGCCTGCTGTAGCCGCTGCACCAGCACCCCGAGGTCACCGGTGGCCAGCGCCGAGTCGCCGAGACCGGCCGCGGTGGGGGTCTCGGTGAGGATCCGGGTCGCGGACCCACCCAGCCGGTCCAGTGCCGCGCCGGTGCTCACCTCCGACAGGTCCGGTTCGATCAGCCAGCCGGCGGAGGCGTTGGCCAGGAACCGGTCGGTGAAGTCGTCCCGGGTCACCACCATCGGGCCGTAGGTGGCCGCCGTCGGCAGGGTGCCGGTCGCCGTCTCGGGAGCCAGCCGCCAGTACGCGGCTTCCGGGTCCACGGGTGTGAAGACGCCCACCACGGTCACCTCGGTGACCCGCTCGGTCAGCCCGTCGGTGATCGGGATGCGGTCGCCGACGCCCACCCGCAGGGTCTGCGCCGCGGCGGCGGCCAGCGCGGTCTGCACCCGCGCCGCGTCGGGCTGCGGCCAGGCACCGTCGACGAGTCGGGCGTACGCGGGCAGGTCGTCGAGGAACATCACCGAGGCGTACGTGGCGCCGGTGTGGTCGGCGACGGCGTCGCCGGTGTCGCCGCGCAGCTGACGACCGGCGGCGTACCCGGCGGTGCTGATCCGGGCCGGCATACCGGCCAGGTCGGCCTCGACGTGGTCGCGCAGCGCGGCGTCCCGGTCCCGCAGCGCCTGCGGGGTACGCCCGGCCGAGGCGCGCACCAGGATCGAGCGTTCCTGCGCGCTGGCCTCGGCCAGCACGTTGCGGGTTCCGGAGCCGACCACGTCCTGGCTGTAGGCGGCCAACCCGGTCAGGGTCACCGTCGCCACCAGGGCCGCCCCGGCCGCGGCGAGCAGCAGCCCCTTCGTCGCGCGGGCACGCCGCAACGCGAACCTCATCCGTCTGGTACCCCCGCCGCCTCGCGGGCCGGTGCGGCCCGTGCTCGATGTCGTCACGCAACAGGAGGGGGCGGACCCGGGAAAAGGTTCGCGGCAGTGATCGTTTCGTTATCCGGGGGTGGGGTGTGGGCGAGGTCGAGGGCCCTCAGGCGTCGGCGCGGGGCCCCAGGTCGCCGCTGCGGTGGTGCCGCCGGCAGAGCACCTGGTACCGCAGGTCGGCACTGTCGACGGTGTCGCCGATCACGACCTGCTCGCCCTCGCGGACCACCCGCCCACCCGCGACGCGGGCGTTGAGCAGCCCCTCACGCCCGCACCAGCAGAGCACCTCGACCTGGATGCGGGCCACCGAGTCGGCCAGTTCGAACAGCCGCTGGGCGGCCGGGAACAGACAGGACCGGAAGTCGGTGGCCAAACCGAAGGCGTACACGTCGACGTCGTAGCTGTCGACCAGTTCGGCCATCTGCTCGACGTGCTCCACCGAGTAGAAGCTGGCCTCGTCGCAGATCAGGTAGTCCACCCGTACGCCGTCGGCCCAGGCCTCGCGGACCAACTCCCGCAGATCCAGCTCGTCGGTGATCTCGATGGCCTCGTGGGCCAGCCCGATGCGGGTGGTGACCTGCGGACCCATCGACCGGTCGATGCGGGTGGTGACCAGACCCCGCCGGCCCTGCCGGGAGTGGTTGTAGTTCATCTGCAGGGCCATCGTGGACTTGCCGCAGTCCATCGGCCCCCAGTAGAACCGCAGCGCGGCGGCGTGCGCCGGCCGCCCGTCGACACCACGGGCGGCGACACACCCGGCCGGGGCGTCGCCCGGCCCGTCCAGCGCGGAACGGGACCGGCAGTTCGGTACGGCGTCAGCAGGGCTCGTCACGGACGGGCAGCCTAGCCGATCGGCGCCCCGCAGTGGATCACCGCCGCCCCGCCGGTGTGGGTCAGAGCACCCGCGGTGGGGTGTTGCCGGCCGCGATGATCGCCCGGCGCATCGGTACCGCCAGCAGCAGCAGGAAACCGACCACGAAGAAGATCAGCAGGGAGACCAAGCCCACCCGGTAGGAGTTGGTCAGCTGGAACACCAGGCCGAACGCCGCCGGGCCGAGCCAGCTGGTGCCCTTGTCGCTGATCTCGTAGAAGCCGTAGTACTCGCCCTCCTTGCCGGCCGGGATGAGCTGGCTGAACAGGGACCGGCTCAGCGCCTGGCTGCCGCCCAGCACCAGACCGATGGCCGCGCCGAGGACCATGAACGGCACCGGTGCCTCGGCCGGCAGCCGGAACGCCGCGACGATCACCGCCGTCCACAGCACCAGGCTCAGCAGCACCGTCTTCCAGGCGCCGATGCGGGCGGCCAGCCCACCGAGCCCCAACGCGCCGCCGAAGGCCAGGAACTGCACCAGCAGGATCGTCACGATCAGGGTGCTCTGGCCCAGCCCCAGTTCCTCGGTGCCGTACACGCTGGCCAACGTGATGACGGTCTGGATGCCGTCGTTGTAGACCAGGAAGGCCAGCAGGAAGAACAACGTCAACGGGTACGCCTTGACCTCCCGCAGGGTGCGGCCGAGTTGCCGGAACCCGTCGAGCAGCACGTTGCCCCGGTCACCGGCGGCCAACGCCGCAGCGGTGGGGTGTTCGCGCAGCCACCGCAGCGGGAACAGGGTGAACACCGCCCACCACACACCGGCCGAGACGATCGACCAGCGGGCCAGGTCGAGGGTCCGTTCGGTGGTGCCGTCGTCGAACGACTGCACCACCACCAGGTTCAGCGCCAACAGCAGGCCACCGCCGAGGTAACCCAACGCCCAGCCCCGGCTGGAGATGCCGTCACGTTCGTCCGGCCCGCCCAGCTGCGGCAGGAACGAGTTGTACACCACGATCGCCGCCCCGAAGGCGATGTTCGCGACCATGAACAACGCGCCGCCGAGCAGGTACCGGTCGCCGGTGACGAAGACCATCCCGACGGTGGCGAACGCCCCGGTGAACGCGGCGCCGGCCAGCAGCCGCTTCTTGTGCATCGACCGGTCGGCGATCGCCCCGATCACCGGCAACACGAAGACGGTCAGCAGCACCGACAGCGAGATCAGGTACGGGTAGTAGGAGCCGACGGCGACCTTGACACCCAGCGGGTAGACGTACGCGGTGCAGTCCGCGTCGGGGGCGCACCCGGCGGCCATCTTGGTCACGCTGGTCAGGTACGGCCCGAGGAACACCACGATGACGGTGGTCTGGAAGGCCGAGTTGGCCCAGTCGTAGAGGTACCAGCCGGTGCGTTCGCGGCGGGTGCTGGCGGGGGGCGGGGTGTCGTCCTGCGCGGCGGGGGTCACCGTCTCGGCCATGTGGGGGTCCTTTGCCCGGGTTGCTCAGGCGGCCCAGTGGCCGCGGCTGCGGTAGACGTCGCGCAGCACGCCGACGTGATCGGTCATGATGCCATCAACCCCAAGATCAAGTAACTCGTGCATCTCGGCAGGTTCGTCGATCGTCCAGACGTGCACCTGCAACCCCAGCCGGTGCGCCGTACGCAGGAACCGGCGGTCCACCACCGGCAGCCGACCGAAGCGCACCGGCACCTGCGCGGCCACCACCGACGGCGGCAGCCGCAGCCGGCGCCCGGTCAGCGACGCCCACCGCAGCCGGGCCACCCCGCGTACGCCGAGGCTGGTGGCCACCCGCCCGTGGGTCAAGGCGCGCAGCCGGGCCAGCCGGGTGTCGCTGAACGAGGCCAGCAGCACCCGGTCACCGGCACCGGCGCGGGCCACGGTCGCCACCGTGGGTGCCGCACCCCGGTCGGACTTGACGTCGATGTTGAACCGCACCTGCGGCCAGGCGGCCAGCACCTCGTCGAGGCGCGGCACCGCCGCCGAGCCGCCGACCCGGACCGAGGCCAGGTCGGCCCAGCGCAGCTCGGCGAGCCGACCACGCTGCCCGGTGACCCGTTGCAGGGTGTCGTCGTGGAACACCACGGCCACCCCGTCGGCGGTGGCGTGCACGTCGGTCTCCACGTACCGGTAACCGAGTTCGACGGCGCGGGCGAAGGCCGCCGTGGTGTTCTCCTCGCCGTCGGCGGCGCCGCCACGGTGCGCGAACGCCAGTGGGGTCGCGGTGTCGAGGTAGGGGTGGGCGGGTGGCACGCAGCGCAGTATGCCCGGCGTGGGTGACCTGCCGGTGGCCGGGACGTGGCGAACCACCCGCCCGGTCGCCCGCGCGCCGCCCGGCCGGGACCGCTGTGCTATCCACGTCCCATGACCGAGCACCGTGATCCGCCACCGACCGCCCCCGCCGACATCCGTACGCACCGACTGGTCTACGGGTGCATGGGGTTGGGCGGGGGATGGGACCGGCAGCCCTACGGCGCACCGGAGATCGCGGCCGCCGAGGCGGCGATCGAGGCGGCCCTGGAGATCGGGGTGACCGCCTTCGACCACGCCGACATCTACCGCCACGGCAAGTCCGAGGCCGTCTTCGGTGAGGTGTTGGCCCGTACGCCCGGCCTGCGTTCCCGCATCCTGCTACAGACCAAGTGCGGCATCCGGCTGCCCGACGGCACCGCACCCGGGTTCTACGACCTACGCGGCAGCCATATCGTGCACAGCGTCGAGCAGAGCCTCACCCGGCTGCGCACCGACGTGATCGACGTGCTGCTGCTGCACCGCCCGGACCCCCTCGCCGACCCTGAGGAGGTAGCCGAGGCGCTCGCGGCGCTGCACCGGCAGGGCCTGGTCCGGCACTTCGGGGTGTCGAACATGGCCGCCGCACAGGTGGCGTACCTACAGGCGCACCTGGACCTGCCGCTGGTGGTGAACCAGCTGCAGATGAGCCTGGCCGACCGGGACTGGTTGGAGGCCGGCGTACTGGTCAACACCCGGCAGTCCGCGGAGCTGGGTTTCCCCCTCGGCACCGTCGAGCACTGCCGCAGCAACCGGATGAGTGTGCAGGCCTGGGGGTCGCTGGCCAAGGGCCGGTTCACCGGCGCCCAGCAGAACCCGGCGGAGCACGCCACGGCGGAGCACGTCACCGCGCTCGCCGAGCACCACGGCACCACCCCGGAGACGATCCTGCTGTGGTGGCTGCAACGGCACCCGGCCCGGATCGTGCCGGTGATCGGTACCGCCCACCCCGACCGCATCCGCGCCTGCGCCGACGCCGCCCGCCGCGCCCCCGAGCTGACCCACGAACAGTGGTACGCCCTCTGGCTCACCGCCCGCAACCACCCCCTCCCCTAGACAGCCCCCGTTGATCATGAGGTTGGCGGCACTAGTTGATCTCCGTGCCGCCGTCAACCTCATGATCAACGGGGCGGGAGTGGGGGGCGGCGGGGGTGGGCACGGGTGGGGTCGACCGGGCGGGTGGGGTCGACGTGGCGGGGCCGGTCCGGTTCGTCGGGGCGCAGTGGGGCGAGGGTGGCGGTGAGGGCGTCGATGATCCGGTCGGTGGCCCGCCGGGCGGCGCCGGGCGCCCCACCGGCCAGGTCGCCGAGTTCCACCGGTGCGCCGAAGTGCACCCGTACCGTCGGGCGGCGCAGCAACGCGCGGGCCATGCCGGCTAGCAGGCCCTTGGGCGCCTGATAGGGGAGTACCTCGTGGCTGCCCCACTGGGCGACCGGGATGACCGGGGCGCCGCAGGCCAGGGCGAGCCGGGCGGTGCCGGTCTTGCCGCGTTCGGGCCACAGGCCCGGGTCCAGACCGATGCGCCCCTCGGGGTAGACCAGGATCGCCGCGCCGTCGGCGGCCGCCGCGGCGGCGTCGTCCAGGGCCCGGTGCACCCCGCTGGTGCCCCGATCGACCCGGATGTGCCCGGCGGCGCGCATCGCGGCGCCGATCACCGGCACCCGGAACAGCCCGCCGGTGGCCATGATCCGGGGCGCGATCCGGCGTTGGCGGCAGGCGGCGGCGAGCACGATCGGGTCGAACGGGCTGATGTGGTTGGCGGCCAGGATCAGCGGCCCGCCGCGCAGTGGCGCGGGGATGTCGCCGGTGACCTCCAGCCGGGCCAGCAGGGCGACCACGACACGGGCGAGCACCTGCGCGGCACGCCAGATCAGCGGCGGTCGCCAGGGGGAGTGGGCGAGGTCCATCAGCGGGCATGGTCGCACGTCCGGGCCCTTCGTCCGGGCCCGGGGCGGCTCTTCGCGGATGTCGTCGCCGGTGGGCCCTACGGCAGAGGTGAGCAGGGTCATTGGTCCCGCCACGGTTCGGGTCGCCCGCCTCTGCAAATCCTCGTACGACGAGCTGTAGTATTTACTACGTCTTGTAGTATGAGTAGCTGGGGGTCGCAGGTGGACGCGTTGGACGTCGCCCGCTGGCAGTTCGGTGTCACCACCGTCTACCACTTTCTCTTCGTACCGTTGACCATCGGACTGTCCGTCCTGGTCGCCATCCTGCAGACCCTCTGGCACCGCACCGGCGACGAGAAGTACCTCAAGCTCACCAAGTTCTACGGCAAACTCTTCCTGATCAACTTCGCCATGGGTGTGGTCACCGGCATCGTGCAGGAGTTCCAGTTCGGCATGAACTGGAGCGACTACTCCCGCTTCGTCGGCGACATCTTCGGCGCCCCCCTGGCCATCGAGGCCCTGGTCGCCTTCTTCCTCGAATCCACCTTCATCGGCCTGTGGATCTTCGGCTGGGACCGGCTGCCCAAACGCCTGCACCTGGCCAGCATCTGGGCCGCCGCGATCGGCACCAACCTGTCGGCCTACTTCATCCTCGCCGCCAACTCCTTCATGCAGAACCCCGTCGGCTACCGCTACAACCCCGACACCGGCCGCGCGGAACTGACCGACTTCGTCGCCGTACTCACCAACAAGGTCGCCCTGATCACCTTCCCGCACACCATCGCCGGCGCCTTCCTCGTCGCCGGCTCCCTGCTGGTCGCCGTCGCCCTGTGGCACCTGATCCGCAACCCGGACAGCACCGACACCCCGGCCTACCGGTTCGCGGCCCGCTTCGGATCCTGGGTCACCCTGATCGCCGCCACCGTCGTGGTCATCACCGGCGACATCCAAGGCAAGATCATGACCCAGGTGCAGCCGATGAAGATGGCCGCCGCCGAGGGCCTCTACACCACCGAGAGCCCCGCCTCGTTCTCCGTACTCACCATCGGCAGCCTCGACGGCAGCCGCGAACTGTTCGCCATCAAGATCCCGTACCTGCTGTCGTACCTGGGCACCGGCGACCCCAACGGCACCGTGCACGGCATCGACGACCTACAGGCCCTCTACACCGCCCAGTACGGCCCCGGCAGCTACACCCCGATCATCCCGGTCACCTACTGGAGCTTCCGCTTCATGATCGCCTTCGGGCTCGCCGCCGCCGCCATCGCACTGCTGGTCCTCTGGTCACAACGCAAGGGCCGCACCCCGCGCGGCAAGTGGCTGCTGCGCGCCGGCCTGGCCATGCCGATCCTGCCACTGCTGGCCAACTCCTTCGGCTGGATCTTCACCGAGATGGGCCGCCAGCCCTGGATCGTCTTCGGCGAGATGCTCACCCGCGACGGCGTCTCCCGCAGCGTCTCCCTCGCCGAGGTCCTCACCAGCTTCACCGCCTTCACCCTCATCTACGCCACCCTCGCCGTCGTCGAGGTCAAACTCCTCGTCCGCTACGCCAAGGCCGGCGTACCCGACGTCACGCCCGAGCCGGAACCCGACGACACCGACGACGCCGACCGCCCCCTCGCCTTCGCCTACTGACCCGGAGCCCCACCGTGGAACTGACCACCATCTGGTTTCTCCTCGTCGCCGTGCTCTTCACCGGCTACTTCATCCTGGAGGGCTTCGACTTCGGCGTCGGCATGCTGCTGCCCGTACTCGGCCGCGACGACCGGGAACGCCGCGTCATGATCAACACGATCGGGCCGGTCTGGGACGGCAACGAGGTCTGGCTGATCACCGCCGGCGGCGCCATGTTCGCCGCCTTCCCCGAGTGGTACGCCACCCTCTTCTCCGGCTTCTACCTGCCGCTGCTACTCATCCTGCTGGCCCTGATCGCCCGTGGCGTCGCCTTCGAGTACCGCCACAAGCGCCCCGAGGCCTCCTGGAAACGGCGCTGGGACCACGCCATCTTCTTCGGCTCCCTCATCCCCGCCGTCCTGTGGGGCGTCGCCTTCGCCAACATCCTGCGCGGCGTACCCCTGGACGCCGACCACGAGTACGTCGGCGGACTGCTCAACCTGCTCAACCCGTACGCCCTGCTCGGCGGCGCGACCACCGCGGCGCTCTTCCTCACCCACGGCGCGGTGTTCATCGCCCTCAAGACCGTCGGCGACATCCGCGAACGCGCCGCCGCCCTCGCGGTCCGCCTCGGCCTGAGCACCGCCGCCCTCGCCGTGACCTTCCTGACCTGGACCCTCACCATCCGGTCCAGCGCCGCCGCCGTCGTGCTCGCCGCCGGCGCCGCCCTCGCCCTGGTCGGTGGTCTCGCCGCCGCCAAGGTACGCCGCGAGGGCTGGGCCTTCACCGGCACCGCCGTGGCCATCGGCCTGGCCGTGGCGACCCTGTTCGCCGCGCTCTTCCCCAACGTGCTGCCCTCCACGCTGGACCCGGCCGGCACGCTGACCGCCAGCAACGCCGCCTCCACCCCCTACACCCTGACGATCATGACCTGGGTGGCGGTGTTCTTCACCCCGATCGTGCTGGCCTACCAGGGCTGGACCTACTGGGTGTTCCGCAGGCGCATCGGCGTGGCCCACATCCCGCAGCACTGACCCCGACCGGAGTCAGCGCGCGGCCACCTCCGCCTCGGCGCGGTGCCGCACCGTCTCCAACACCCGCGCCGCCGCCGCCACGTCGTCGACCGGCAGGTCCGCCCAGAGCCGGGCGCCGATCGCCGCACCGGCGGCGGCCGCCCGGCTCTGGACCACCCGCCCCCGCTCGGTGACCGAGACGAGGTGACCGTCGCCGGGCGCCGGTGCCACCAGCGCCGCGTCGACCAGTTCGGCCAGCACGCCACGGGCGCTCGCCGCATCGGTCTTCAACCCGTCGACCAGCCGCCGTACGGCCTGGTCGACGGGGATCGGTGCGTCCGCGGCGGCGACGACGGTGAGCAGCAGCGACTGGGCGAAGGTCAGCCCGAGCGCGGTCAACTCCCGCTCCAGGAGCGCCCGGGTGGCGTGGTGGGTACGACCGAGCAGCTGACCGTTGAGGGTGACGGACATCCCCGACTCCATTCCGTTGGCGTGACCAATGTTGGCCGAGCCAACGTAACACCTGATCGTGGGTACGACCAACAACCACCGGTAGAGTCCACCCCATGCAGCCCGCCGACACCCCCCACGACCTGCGCACCACCCCCAGCTGGCTGCTCACCCAGACCGCCACCCACGCCAGCCGCATCGTCAGCACCGCACTCGGCACCCGCCACGCCCGCGGCTACCACTACCGACTCCTGGCCACCCTCGCCGAAACCGGCCCCGCCAGCCAGGCCGACCTCAGCCGACACAGCGGCATCGACCGCAGCGACATCGTCGCCACCATCAACGACCTCGCCGACCGCGACCTCGTCCACCGCCAACCCGACCCCAACGACCGCCGCCGCAACATCATCCACATCACCCCCGCCGGCCGCCGCGAACTCACCCACCTGCAACACGCCCTCGACACCGCCCAGGACACCCTGCTCGCCCCCCTCGACCCCACCGACCGCCACGAACTCGTCCGCCTCCTGCGCCGTCTACTCACCCACCACGAACCGAGAGACTGACCATGCCCCGCCTACACACCCACACCTACGCCACCACCGTCACCTGGACCGGAAACCTCGGCACCGGCACCAGCGGCTACCGCGACTACCGCCGCGACCACGACATCACCACCGCCGGTCGCCCACCCATCCCCGGCAGCTCCGACCCCACCTTCCGCGGCGACCCCACCCGCTGGAACCCGGAACAACTCCTCCTCGCCGCCCTGTCCCAATGCCACATGCTCGCCTACCTGCACCTCTGCGCCGACCACGGCATCGTCGTCACCGACTACGTCGACCACGCCACCGGCACCATGACCACCGACCACACCGGCAACGGCCACTTCACCGAAGCCGTCCTGCACCCCCGCGTCACCGTCGCCGACCCCGACACCACCGACACCGCCACCGCCCTGCACGACCAGGCCCACCACCTCTGCTTCATCGCCAACTCAGTCAACTTCCCGGTCCACCACCAACCCACCACCACCGCCGACCCACCCGCCGACACCCCCGACCACCCCTGAACACAAAAACCGGGGGCCCGAGACAACCGCCCCGGACCCCCGACCACACCACCACCAACCGCTAGCCCGCCTCGCGCAACTCCGCCAACCGGGCCTCGATCTCCGCCAACTCCGCCCGCAACTTCTCCGCCTGCCGCTCCGCCTCCGACCGCTCCGCCGCCAGAATCTGCTCCACCGCCTCGTGCACCCCCGGCACATCCACCAACGCCACCATCCGCAGCGCCTCCGCCGGCTTCAACACGTACGGCTTTGCCAACACCTTCCCACCCTGCTGCGCCGCCACCGTCCACTCACCCTCGGCGTACGCCAACGTCACCGTCAGACCAGCCGGACCCTTCGGCTTCACGACCTTCACCGCCCGCCGCGCCGGCTTCGCCTCCACCGTCTCCACCTTCGACTCCTCCCGCTGCACCGGTTCCTCCCGACGCGGCTGCGGCACCCGGTCCAACACGAACTCCGGCGCCACCACCTCCGGCGCCGGCTCCACCGCCTCCACCTTCGGCTCCACCACCCGCCGCCCCGCACCCCGCGGCGCCATCGCCACATCCGCGGGGGAGAAGGGCAACTCGTCACGCCCGAACCGCACCACCACGAACTCGTCGGACACCGCCGGATCGGTCAACTCGACCACCTGACCCAACTGCCCGGCGACCTGACCCGCCGACGCCGTGAACACCACCTTCGGCTTACGACCAGCCGCCAACGCCTCCCGGATGCCCTGCACCTCATCGGTGGACAAACCCTGACCCGCCATCACGCCCTCTTCCGTACCCATGTTCGACCGCAGCCTTGATACCAGCCCACTGCGACAGCCGGAAGATCAACCCCCCAGGGCCCGCAACGCCCGATCCGCATGCTCGTGCATGCCCAACTCGCTGTGCACCACCTCGACCACCCGCCGATCCGTCCCGATCACGAACGTCATCCGCCGCGTACTCAACGCCCCCAGCGGCAACCGCCGCCGCACCCCGAACCGCCCCGCCACCACACCATCCGGATCCGACAACAACGGGAAGTCGAACCCGTGCCGACGCGAGAACTCCGCCTGCCGCGCCACCGGATCCCGACTGATCCCCACCCGCTGCGCACCCACCGCCGCGAACTCCGCCGCCAGATCCCGGAAGTGACAACTCTCCGCCGTACACCCCCGCGTCAGCGCCGCCGGATAGAAGAACAACACCACCGGCCCCACCGCCAGGAACTCCGACAACCGGCGAACCCGCCCCGTCTCGTCCGGCAACTCGAAGTCCTCGACCAGGTCACCCACACCCACCACCGGCACTCCTCACTCGACACCAGCACAACCGTCGGGCGAGCCTACGCACCACCACGTGTGCTCCACCACATCGCGCTGTCCACCCCCACGACCGCCCCGGTAACGTCCCCGCCGTCAGCCCGGCGCCAGGGGAGGGGACCAATGACACCCGTCACCGTCATCACCGGCGGCAGCCGCGGCATCGGCGCCGCCACCGCCCGCCGCCTCGCCGCAGCCGGCCACCACCTGACCCTCGGCTACCGCCGCGACCACACCACCGCCGACACCCTCACCGCCGAGCTACGCGCCACCGGCGTACGCGCCATCGCCGTACCCGCCGACACCCGCGACCCCGACCAGGTCACCGCCCTGTTCGACGCCGCCGCCGAACTCGGACCCATCACCGGCCTGGTCAACAACGCCGGCATCACCAGCCCGATCGGCCCCTTCACCGACCTGCGCGCAGAGGACCTCCGCGAGGTCGTCGACGTCAACCTCATCGGCTACGTCCTCTGCGCCCAACAGGCCGCCCACCGGATGACCGACGGCGCCGCCATCGTCAACATCTCCTCCGTCGCCGCCACCCTCGGCAGCCCAGGGGAGTACGTCCACTACGCCGCCGTCAAAGCCGCCACCGACGCCCTCACCATCGGCCTGGCCAAGGAACTCGCCCCACAGGGCATCCGGGTCAACGCCGTCGCCCCCGGCATCATCCGCACCGACATCCACGCCCTGTCCGGCCAACCCGACCGACCCGACCGCGCCGCCACCCGCATCCCACTGGGCCGCCCCGGCGAACCCGACGAGGTCGCCGCCGCCATCGCCTGGCTACTCAGCCCGGACGCCTCGTACACCACCGGCGCCATCCTGCGCGTCGGCGGCGGCCTCTGAGCACATACCGTCGGCTGGGCGGTGACCACCACCGGGGGTGGGGCAGCGCGGGGCACCGAGATCGTGGATCGGAAGATCGCCACAAGCGGGTGGCACACTGGGTGTCGCGTGATTGCACAGAGAAATAATGATTTCTGACTGCAATCAAGACGGACCAACTGATGTCCGTCGGCCCGGCAGGTCCTCGACCAGACCAGCCTGCGGCGAGCGAGGGGAGTGGCCGGCGAGCCCGCGTCCCGAAACCACGTCGCCGCACCGGCCACCGACACCTACCATCACCCCGTGACCACGGAAGTGCCGTACCGCGCTCTTCCCGTCGACCAGTCCGACGTCCGGTACCTGCACGGGCCCGACTCCCACCGGCAGCCCCGGGTACCCGTCGGCCGGACCGTCGAGTTGGACTGCACCGACAGCGCCGTCTACCCGGGCACCGTACGGAAGTTCTGGATCCACCTGCCGGCCCGGTACGACCCGGCGCAACCGGCGTCACTGCTGGTCTTCCTCGACGGACGGTGGTATCTGGATCCTGACGGCGAGGTACGGGCCAGCGTCGTCCTGGACAACCTCATCGACCGCGGCGACCTCCCGGCCACCGTCGGACTGTTCGTCGACCCCGGTATCCGGGTCGGATCGGACCAGCCGAAGAACCGCAACATCGAGTACGACGCGTACGACGACCGCCTCGTCACCTTCCTGCTCACCGAGATCATCCCGCAGGTGACTCAGCGTTACGCCATCAGTGCCGACCCGCGACGGTGGGGCATCTGTGGCGGCAGCAGTGGCGGCAACGCGGCGTTCACCGCCGCCTGGCTACGCCCGGACCGGTTCCAACGCGTGATCGGCTGCCTGTCCAGCTTCACCCAGATGCCCGGCGGTAACCCGTACCCGCGACTCATCGCCGGCGCACCCCGCAAGCCGCTGCGGATCTTCCTGCAGGCCGGCCATCGCGACCTGCACTGGAACGAACCCGAGCGGAACTGGCTCGCCGAGAACCTGCGGGTCGCGGCCGCCCTGGCGCAGGCCGGCTACGACTTCCGGCTGGTGCTCGGCGACGGCGGCCACAGTCCCAACCACGGTGGCGTCCTGCTGCCAGACGCGCTGCGCTGGCTGTGGCGTCCTGACACCGATCCGACTCCCCTGACCACCAGACCTCAGATTCGATAATGTACATTATGTCAAGTAGCGGGGTTCGGGCACCGGAATCCCGCCCCCGAGGGGGTCGGTACGCCACCCCGAGGATCAGGGTTTGACTCAGTGGAACGTCCGGCGCTTGGCGGCGTCGACGAACGCCGTCCAACCGTGCGTGGCGCCAGATCGCGTTGCCGAACACGTCACGGGCCGTGCTGCCCCTCACCTCGACGTCGAACTGTTCGAGGTGGACCGGAACGCAGCCCTTCCCCGCTTCCCTCCCGTTGCCGGCCAACCCGAGAAACATGCATAATATCCCTTATGCATGACAAATCGGGTGAACCGGTCATCGAGTTGGTAGCAGAGTTCCTGACGGCTCGGGCCACCCGGAAGCCCTCGCCGCACACGCAGGAGGCGTACCGGCGGGATCTGCTCGCGGTGGCCGCGCTCGCGGCGGAGCTGGCCACCCCTCCCCTCCCCCTGGCCGATCTCCGGATCGACGCGCTCTCCCCCGGGCTGCTGCGGTCGGCGTTCGCGCGGTTCGCCGCCGACCGTGCCGCCACCTCGGTCGGGCGCGCCTGGTCCACCTGGAACGGCTTCTTCACGTTCCTGGTGGCCGAGCAGGTGGTGCCGGGCAATCCGATGCCGGCGGTCGGCCGGCCCCGGGCGCCGCTCCCCCAGCCCAAGCCGCTGCGGGGCGAGGACACTCCGGAGCGGTTGCTGACCTCGGCGGCGCGGGGTGAGGGGCGGCAGCGCGATCCGTGGCCGGAGCGGGACGTGGCGGTGTTGGCGCTGGCGTTGTGCGCGGGGTTGCGGTTGTCGGAGTTGTTGGCGTTGCGGGTCGGTTCGCTGTCCGGTCGGCCCGGTGAGCGGCGGGTCGAGGTGGCCGGTAAGGGTGGGCGCCCGCGGGTGCTGCCGGTGGAGCCGGGTCTGGACGCGGTGGTGTCGGACTATCTGGACAGCCGGGTTCGCCGGTTCGGTGCGCGTACGGTTCGGCCGGATTCGCCGTTGTTGGTGGATCGGCGGGGCGAGCCGTTGCGTCGGGGCGGGTTGCAGTACCTGGTGGAGTCCTGTTATCGGCGGGCCGGTGTGGGTGACCGGGTGCCGGCCGGCGCTCGGTTGCACGCCTTGCGGCACACCTTCGCGACCCGGTTGGCGGAGGACGGTGCGGGCGCGGCGGAGATCATGCGGCTGTTGGGGCACGCGTCGTTGGCGTCGTCGCAGACGTACATCGAGGTGACCGCTGGGCAGCAGCGGGAGGCGGTGCGGGCCAACCGTACGAACCGGGCGCTGGTCGGGTTGGTGTGGCCTCAGCCGGGTTGAGCGGTGAGGACGGCCGGTAGGACGGTGGCGATGGCGGCGGTCGGGTCGAAGGCCGGGTCGGGGTTGGCGAGTTGGTTGTTGAGCAGACCGTCGACGAGGGCGAGCAGGAGCCGTAGTGCGGTGGCCGGGTGATGGGCGCCGAGGGCGGCCAGTAGTGGGGTGGCCCAGGTGGCGAGGTCCTGTTGGCGGTGGGCGATCTGTTGTTGCAGGGCGGGTTGGTGGGCGGCTTCGGTGAAGATGGCGAGCCGGGCGAGAGTGCGGGTGCGGCCGGTGGTGGTGAGCTCGTGTACGAGGGCGCCGAGGGTGGTGGCGAAGGTGTCGGTGTCGATGGGGTGGAGGTTGGCGGCGAGGTGGGTCCAGGCGCTGGTTTCGGTGTCGAGGATGCGGGTGAGTACACCGGCGAGGAGGGATTCGCGGGTGCGGTAGCGGTTGGAGGTGGAGCCGATGGGTAGGCCGGCCTGCTCGTCGACGGCGCGGTGGGTGAGGTGGCGGGTGCCGCGGGTGCCGAGGACGGTGATGGCGGCGTCGAGGAGTTGTCGTTGGCGGGCGTCCACGACTGGCAGACTACAGCAGTAGTGCTGTCGACTACGCCTGTAGTACGGTCGGGTGATGCGAGGTTCAGCGGCCGTCATCGGGGGCGGCGTCGGTGGGTTGGCGGTGGCGATCGGGTTGCTGCGGGCCGGGTGGACGGTGACGGTGTTCGAGCGGGCCGCGGGGTTGCCCGAGGCTGGCACCGGGTTGGGCATCTGGCCGTCGGCGTTGCGGGCGCTGGACCAGCTCGGGGTCGGTGCGGTGGCGCGGGAACGGGGGCGGGCGCAGCCGGACGGCGCGATGCGTCGCCCCGATGGTTCGGTGATCGCCACGTTGGACGTGGGTCGGATCCGTCGGCGGCACGGCGAGGGGGTGTTGCTGCTGTCGCGGCCGGCGTTGCTGGGGTTGTTGGCACAGGCGCTTGCGGCGGGAACGGTGCGGTTCTCCTCGCCGGTGCGCGACGTGGCGGCGCTGGCTGACGGGTACGACGTGGTGGTGGGTGCCGACGGGATCGGCAGCGCGACCCGGGCGGCGATGTTCGGCGCTCGTCATCCGTTGCGGTACTCGGGGATGACGGCGTGGCGGGGCACGGTGGCGGTGGAGGTGCCGGCCGGTGGTGAGACCTGGGGGCGGGGTCGCAAGTTCGGGGTGACGCCGCAGGCGGCGGGGGTGACGAACTGGTACGCGGCGGTGACCACGCCGTCGGGGTACCGGCCGCCGGAGGGTGATCTGGCGGCTTTGCGCCGGTGGTTCGGTGACTGGCACGATCCGCTGCCGGCGGTGCTGGCGGGGGTCGAGGCGGGTGGGTTGTTGCGGCACGAGGTGCGGTACCTGCCGGCGTTGCCGTCGTACGTGCGGGGGCGTTCGGTGTTGGTGGGTGACGCCGCGCATGCGATGACCCCGGATCTGGGGCAGGGTGCCTGTCAGGCGTTGATCGACGCGGTGGTGTTGGCGCAGGCGTTGGCCGGGGAGTCGGATGTGGCCTCGGCGTTGGCGCGGTACGACGGGTTGCGGCGGGGGCCGACGCAGCGGATGGCGGCGATGGCGGTGCGGGCGGGCCGGTTGGCGCAGGTGCGGCGGTTCACCGGGGTGCGGGACGTGGCGTTGCGGTGGGCGTTGGCGTTCGGTCCGCCGGGCTGAGCGGGATGGTCGCCGGGTGTGGCAGGCTGGTGGTGACGCGACTGGCGGCACCGGGGATGGGATCGACCATCGGGGAGCTCTCGTCGTGGGGGTCGTCCGCCTGGGCCTCCGCGGGCGAGGTGTGTCATGTCGACGATGACGACGGCCCGGTTGTTGCCGGGTGGGCCGGTGGCGGAGCAGATCCTGGCCGAGGTGGCGCGGGGTGTGGCGGGGTTGCGGGCGGCCGGGGTGGTGCCGGCGTTGGCGACGGTGCTGGTGGGTGACGACGAGGCCAGCGTGGGTTACATCCGGATCAAGCAGCGGCAGGCGACGGAGCTGGGGTTCGCCGCTCCGCACGTGCGGTTGCCGGCGTCGGCGTCACAGGCCGATGTGCACGCGGTGTTGGCGGACTTCAACGCCGACGCGGGGGTGCACGGGGTGTTGTTGCAGTATCCGATTCCGGCGGGGTTGGACTACGACCGGGCGTTGCAGGTGCTGGATCCGGATGCCGATGTCGACGGGATGCATCCGGTGAACATGGGGCGGTTGGCGTTGGGGTTGCCCGGTCCCCTGCCGTGTACGCCGGCGGCGATCGAGGCGTTGTTGGCGTTCCACGGGGTGCCGGTGGCCGGGCGTGAGGTGGTGATTCTGGGTCGGGGTGCGACGTTGGGGCGCCCGTTGGCGATGTTGTTGGCGCAGAAGCGGTCGACGGCGAACGCGGCGGTGACGGTGGTGCACACGGGGGTGGCGGACTGGCCGCGGTACACCCGGCGGGCGGAGATCCTGGTGGCGGCGGCGGGGGTGCCGGGGATCGTGCGGCCGGAGCATGTGCGGCCGGGTGCGGTGGTGGTCGGTGGTGGGGTGCGGTACGCGGGGCGGCGGTTGTTGCCGGATGTGGATCCGTCGTGCGACCGGGTGGCGGGGGCGATCACACCGCGGGTGGGTGGGGTGGGCCCGGTGACGGTGGCGATGTTGTTCCGCAACGCGTTGCGGGCGGCTGTCGGGCGGTCACGGGCCGAGGTCGACCAGCAGGGGGCGGTGGTCGGAGATGGTGGAGCGGGGGGTGGTTACGGCGGTGACCGGCGGTAGCTGGTCGAAGGCGTGTCGGTCGGCGAGGGCGTGGTCGAGTTGGACGCGGGGTTGGCCGGCAGGGTAGGTGGGGCGGCGGCCCAGGGGTCGCCAACCGGAGGCGAGTCGAGCGGCCCAGGCGGGCAGGTTGAGGTCGCCGAGCAGGATCCGTGGGGCGGGTAGGGCGCGTAGGGCGCGGACGACCTGGCGGAGTTGGTGGATGTTCCAGCCGGGGACGAAGGACAGGTGGGTGGCGGCGACGGTGAGTGGGCCGTGGGGGGTGTCCAGGACGGCGGCGAGGACGACGCGGGGTTCGTCGCGCAGCAGGATGAGTCCGCCGCCGGGGCCGGGTGCGTAGACCGGGGAGCGTACGGGTGCGGGGCGGAGTCGGGTGACCTGCCAGGTGGTGACGGGGTGGCGGGAGATCAGTCCGACGCCGTAGCGGGGTTCGCCGTGGCCGTCGTCGTCGTGGGTGAGGGGGCGGAACGCTTCGCCGGGGGTGCCGACGACGGCGGCGGCGAAGCGGTGTTCGGGGGCGTCGAGGGCGTGGGCGGCGATGGCGGTGAGGTCGTGGTTGCCGCTGCGGGACTGGTCGTGGTCGACCTCCTGCAGGGCGAGCACGTCGGCGTCGAGCGCGGTGACGGCGGCGGCGAGGCGGTCCGGGTCGACCAGGCCGTCGGTCAGTGACCGTCCGTGCAGCAGGTTGAACGTGGCCAGGCGCACGCTGCCACTTTATCGATGTGGTGGCACAGTTTCGGCCATGGTGAAGGGTCTGTTCTGTTCGATGTTGTTGTTCGTAGCGGTCGGCGGGGTGGGGATCTGGGTGCGGCGGCTGCGGGGTCGGTGAGGCGTGCCACTTCGGGCCGTGTCGGGGGCGGCGGGGTGGGCAGAATGCGGCGCGTGGAGTTGGATCCGTCGACTGTCGTGTTGTTGTTGACCGCTGCGGCCCTGGCGGGGTGGGTGGATGCCGTGGTGGGTGGTGGCGGGTTGTTGCTGTTGCCGGTGTTGTTGGTGGCGGTGCCGGGGATGCCGCCGGCGACGGCGTTGGGGACGAACAAGTTGACGGCGATCGCGGGGACGTCGGTGGCGGCGGTGACGTATGCGCGTCGTACCCGGATCGACTGGGCGGTGGCGGGGCCGGCGGGTGCCCTGGCGGTGGTGTTCGCGGGGTTGGGTGCGGCGTTGGCGGGTGCGGTGCCGCCGTCGGCGTACCGGCCGGTGGTGTTGGTGGTGTTGTTGTCGGTGGCGTTGTTCGTGGTGCTGCGGCCGCGGTTGGGGGTGTCGGCGGTGCCGCGGCGGCGTACCCGGGTCCGGGTCGTGGTGGCGGTGCTGGTGGCCGGGGTGGGTGTGGCGCTGTACGACGGGCTGATCGGGCCGGGTACCGGCACGTTCCTGGTGGTGGCGTTCACCGCGTTGGTGGGTGCGGACTTCGTGCACGGTTCGGCGATGGCGAAGGTGGTGAACGCGGGCACCAACGCGGGGGCGTTGGTGGTGTTCGCGGTGTTCGGGCACGTGTGGTGGGTGTTGGGTGCGGCGATGGCGGTGTGCAACATCGTGGGGGCGATGGTGGGGGCGCGGATGGCGTTGCGTCGGGGTGCCGGGTTCGTGCGGGTGGTGTTGTTGGTGGTGGTGTTGGCGTTGGTGGCGAGGTTGGGTTACGACCAGTGGTTGGCTCGTTGAGCGGGCCGCGCCGGGTCGGTGGGGCGGGCTGTGGGCCGCCGGTGTCGGGTGGTGGGGGGGGTTTCCGGTCGCGGTGGTGGGCCGTTGGTCGGCAGAATGCGCGCATGTCGCAGGTGGTGTTGCGGACGGAGCGGGTCCGGTTGGTGCCGTTGGCCGATGAGCATCTGGCGGGTGAGATCGAGTTGGACGCCGATGCGGAGGTGATGCGTTTTCTGGGGCCGGTGCGTTCGGCCGAGCAGGTGCGTCGGATGCATCGGCGTCGGTTGGCGGTGGCGCGGCAGGCGCCGGGGTTGGGGTTCTGGGCCGGTCTGGTCGGTGGTGAGTTCGTCGGGTGGTGGTTGTTGGAGCCGCCGCAGCGTCCTGATCAGGGGCCGGTGGCCGGGCAGGCGGAGTTGGGTTACCGGTTGTCGCCGCGGTGGTGGCGTCGGGGGCTGGCCAGTGAGGGCCCCGGGAGTTGCTCCGGTACGGCTTCGCCGAGTTGGGTCTGCGGCGGGTGTTCGCGGAGACGATGGCGGTGAACGTGGCGTCGCGGGCGACGATGGCGGCGGTGGGGATGCGGTATGTGCGCACGTTCCACCAGTCGTGGCCGGATCCGCTGCCGGGTGCGGAGCAGGGTGAGGTGGAGTACGAGATCACCCGGGCCGGGTGGGTGGGTTCAGGCGCGGCGGGGCGATTCGAAGCGGCCGGCGCGGATCTCTCGTAGGGCGCGGCGGCGGGTTTCGCCGCGCAGGGTGTCGACGTAGAGGCGGCCGTGCAGGTGGTCGGTCTCGTGTTGCAGGGCGCGGGCGAGGAATCCGCTGCCGGCGATGGTGAGTGGTTCGCCGTGTTGGTCGAAGCCGCGGGCGGTGGCGTGCAGGGCGCGGGGGGTCGGGAAGTAGAGGCCGGGGATGGACAGGCAGCCCTCGTCGTCGTCCTGGAGTTCGGTGGAGAGTTCCAGGGTGGGGTTGATCATGTGGCCGCGGTGGCCGTCGGCGTCGTAGACGAACACCTGGGCGTTGACGCCGATCTGGGGTGCGGCGACGCCGGCGCGGCCGGGTTTGCCGAGCAGGGTGTCCATCAGGTCGGTGACCAGGGCGCGCAGTTCGGCGTCGAAGGTGGTGATGGGCTCGCTGGGGGTGCGGAGCACGGGGTCGCCGATGATGCGGATGTCACGCATGGTCATGTCGGCAAGGTTATCGGTCGGGGGCGAGGGCGGCGCGTACCGGTGCGGTCTTGGCCGCGGCTTCGGCGACTTCGGCGTCGGGGTCGCTGTCCCAGGTGATGCCGCCGCCGGCCCAGACGTGGAGGCGGTGGCGGTCGACGGCGGCGGTGCGGATGGTGAGGCCGAGGTCGAGGTGGCCGGGGGTGATCCAGCCGAGGGCGCCCATGCTGGCGCCGCGGCCGACGGGTTCGAGGGTGGCGATGTGGTCGAGGGCGGCGAGTTTGGGGGCGCCGGTGACCGAGCCGCCGGGGCAGACGGCGCGTAGCAGGTCGGCCAGGCCGAGTCCGGGGGCGGCGGTGGCGCGGACGGTGGATTCGGCCTGCCACAGGTCGCACCAGCGGCGGACGGCGAACAGGTCGTCGACGCGGACGCTGCCGGTGGCGGCGATGCGGGCCAGGTCGTTGCGTTCCAGGTCGACGATCATGATGTGTTCGGCGCGTTCCTTGGCCGAGGTGAGCAGGTCGGTGCGGCCGGCGGTGGTGGCGGGGCGGGTGCCTTTGATCGGGCGGGTGGTGAGGGTGCCGTGGTGGACCTCGATAAGGGTTTCGGGGCTGGCGCAGCCGATGGCCCAGCCGGTGCCGGTGAGCACGCCGCCGTAGCGGGCGCCGGGTAGCCGGCCGAGTCGGGTCAGGGCGGGTAGTGGGTCGCCGGTGTAGGGGGCGCTGGCGTGGCCGACGACGTTGACCTGGTAGACCTCGCCGCGGCCGATGGCCTGGCGGGCGGTGTGGACGGCGTGGGCGTGCTGGTGGGGCTGCCAGCTCTCGGTCCACGGTCCGTGCCACCAGCCGGTGGTCGCCGGTGGGGCGGGTGGGGTGTCGGTGTGTGCGTAGACGACGACGGCGACCTCGGGCAGGTCGGCGGGGTTGGCCGGGCCGGGGTTGCCGCCGGCGAGTAGGGCGCCGGCGGCGGCGGAGAGGTAGAGGGCGGCGCCGCAGACGCCGTGCGGGTCGTGGGCGGGTGCGGGGCGGGCGAGGTCGTGCAGGGGTAGGCCGTGGGCGGCGAGGAACTCCTCGGTACGTGTGGCGGGGTCGCCGCCGTCGGTGGGGTGCCATTGCCAGCGGGCGCGTTCGACGAGGCGGCCCCGGCAGCCGGCGGGTACGGCGGGGGGATCGACCACCATCCGTGGGAGCGCTTCCACGACGTCTGGTTGAATGTGGCTCATCCGTTCAGCGGATTTCCCACGCACCACGCGCACATCTGCTCGATGCGGCGCGCTTCCGCTTGGTACTGTGCGTCACTGGTCATGTGAACCATGACACAGTGCCCCCACAGTCCGGAGAACCCGATGTGCCAGCACCAACCCACCTGCCCCTCCGCCGAAGCCACCGACCGGGAAGCCGCCAAAGTCCTCGCCTGCTTTCGTGAGCAGGGCTGGAGCCTGCTCTGCAACGGGGTGATCGTCTTCGAGGACACCGGCGAACTGCTGCCCGACGGCAGCAGCATCGCACCGCACCGCGGCCCCGCCCGACACGCTCTCGCCGCCTGAGACGACCACGATCCGTCACGACCTTTCCCGCGTCGACCCAGGCTAGTCCCCCGGCCGGTCACCGGCGGCGCCCAGGCCCGACGCGCCACCGCAGGCGGCATCCCGCCGCCTGCGGTAGACGCCCCGACCTCAGTCCTCGTACGCCTGCGGCGACGGGCACGAACAGACCAGGTTGCGGTCACCGTAGCCGCCGTCGACCCGCCGCACCGGCGACCAGTACTTCGCCACCCGGTCCACCCCGGCCGGGTAGCCGCCCACCGACCGCGGGTACGGGTGCGGCCACTGGTCACCGGTGAGCATCTGCGCCGTGTGCGGCGCGTTGGCCAGGGGATTGTCCCCAGCCGGCCACTCCCCCGAGCCCACCTTGTCGATCTCCGCCCGGATGGCGATCAGCGCGTCGCAGAACCGGTCCAGCTCGGCCAGGTCCTCACTCTCGGTCGGCTCCACCATCAACGTCCCCGCCACCGGGAACGACATCGTCGGCGCGTGGAACCCGTAGTCGATCAACCGCTTGGCCACGTCGTCCACGCTCACCCCGGTCGCCTTCGTCACCGGCCGCAGATCCAGGATGCACTCGTGGGCCACCAGACCCTTGTTGCCCGCGTACAACACCGGGAAGTGCCCCCGCAGGCGCGCCGCCACGTAGTTGGCCGCCAACACCGCCACCCCGGTCGCCCGGGCCAGCCCGTCGGCACCCATCATCCGCAGGTACGCCCACGGGATCGGCAGGATCCCCGCCGACCCGTACCGGGCCGCCGAGATCGCCGGCCGCCCGTCCACCGGCGCACCCGCCGGGTCACCCGGCAGGAACGGCGCCAGGTGCGCCCGCACCGCCACCGGCCCCACCCCCGGACCACCACCACCGTGCGGGATGCAGAACGTCTTGTGCAGGTTCAGGTGCGACACGTCCGCCCCGAACCGGCCCGGCTTGGCGAACCCGACCAGCGCGTTGAGGTTCGCCCCGTCGACGTACACCTGACCACCGGCGTCGTGCACCTTCGCGCACAGCGACGCGATGCCCGTCTCGTACACGCCGTGCGTCGACGGGTACGTCACCATGATCGCCGCCAGGGCGTCGGCGTGTGCCGCGATCTTCGTGTCAAGGTCGACCAGGTCGACGTTGCCGTCGGCGTCGCAGCCGACCACCACCACCCGCATCCCGGCCATCACCGCGCTGGCCGCGTTGGTGCCGTGCGCCGACGACGGGATCAGACACACGTCCCGGTGCGTCTCGCCGCGGCTGCGGTGGTAGGCGCGGATCGCGAGCAGACCCGCCAACTCCCCCTGCGAACCGGCGTTGGGCTGCACACTGACCGCATCGTAGCCGGTCACCTCCGCCAGCCAGCCCTCCAACTGAGAGATCATCTCCCGGTAGCCGGTGGTCTGCCCGGCCGGCGCGAACGGGTGCAGATGGGCGAACTCCGCCCAGCTCACCGGCTCCATCTCGGTGGTGGCGTTGAGCTTCATCGTGCACGAACCCAACGGAATCATGCCCCGGTCCAGGGCGTAGTCCAGATCGGCCAACCGCCGCAGGTAACGCAGCATCGCCGTCTCCGACCGGTGAGCGTGGAACACCGGGTGGGTGAGGAAGTCACTGCCGCGGCGCAACGCCGCCAACAGCCGCGGCTCGGCGTCCCCGGCGGCGAGCGGCACCCCGAACGCGGCACACACCGCCGCCAGGTGCGCCTCGGTGGTGGTCTCGTCGCAGGAGATCCCGACCCGGTCGGCGTCCACCAGCCGCAGGTTCACGCCACGCTGCTCGGCCGCGGCCACCACCTCCGCCGCCCGGCCCGGCACCACCGCGGTGACCGTGTCGAAGAACGGCACGTCGGGCACGTCCACCCCGGCGCCGCGCAGGCTGTCCGCCAGCCGCACCGCCCTCCGGTGGGTCCGCTCGGCGATCCGCCGCAGCCCGTCCGGGCCGTGGTAGACGGCGTACATGCTGGCCATCACCGCCAGCAGCACCTGCGCGGTGCAGATGTTGCTGGTCGCCTTCTCCCGGCGGATGTGCTGCTCCCGGGTCTGCAACGCCAACCGGTACGCCGGTGCGCCGGCCGCGTCCCGGGATACCCCGACCAGCCGGCCCGGCAACATCCGCTCCAGGCCCGCACGTACCGCCAGGTAGCCGGCGTGCGGCCCACCGAAGCCCATCGGTACGCCGAACCGCTGGGTGGTGCCGGCGGCGATGTCGGCGCCGATCTCCCCCGGCGCCCGCAGCAGCGTCAACGCCAGCAGGTCCGCCGCGACGGTCACCAACGCCCCGGCCGCGTGCGCCGCCTCGACCAGCGGCGCGTGGTCACGCACCACCCCCGACGCGCCCGGGTACTGCAGGTGCAGCCCGAAGAACTCCGCCGGCAGTGCGTCCCGGTCGACGTCCACCACCCGCACCTCGATGCCCAGCGGCTCCGCCCGCCCGGCGATCACCGCGATCGTCTGCGGCAGGGCGTCGGAGTCGACCACGTACACCCGGCTGCGGCTCTTCGACGCCCGCCGGGCCAGGGTCATCGCCTCGGCCGCCGCGGTGCCCTCGTCGAGCATCGACGCGTTGGCGGTGGCCAGCCCGGTCAGGTCCGACACCATCGTCTGGAAGTTCAGCAACGCCTCCAGCCGACCCTGGCTGATCTCCGGCTGGTACGGCGTGTACGCGGTGTACCAGGCCGGGTTCTCCAGCACGTTACGCCGGATCACCGCCGGGGTGTGCGTACCGTGGTACCCCAACCCGATCATGGACACGGCGACGGTGTTACGGCCGGCCAGGGCCCGCAGCTCCGCCAGGGTGTCGTGCTCACTGGCCGGCTCCGGCAGGTCCAGCCGGCCGTGCCAGCGGATCACCTCGGGGATCGCCGCGTCCATCAACTCGTCGATCGAGGCGTAGCCGACGGTCTCCAACATGCGACGTTCGTCGTCGGGGCCGGGACCGATGTGACGGTCGGCGAACGATTCAGCGGTCATCGGCGGCACTCCTGCGGGGGCGGGGGTCGACAGGTCGGCCCTCCCCCTCTGTCACACCCGCAGGTGTTCCACAGTGCCTGTCCCGACGCGGTCCTTTTGCCTGAGAGGTTCCGGGGAGGATTTGCCCCTTCGGCGCCGACCCGGCTACCGCCAGGCGGTCTCTCCCACGTGGGTGCTACCGGCGCGATCAACGCTACCAGCGTCCCCGACGGGCCACCGCGAACCCCCGGACCGGTAACCGTCCGGAAACGTACCCCCGCGCTACGCGACCAACCCGGCGGTGCCGCCCGGCGCCACCGGCACCGGGCGCGGGTCGCGCGGCGCCGGTTCGCCGGTCAGCAGCCGGTCGGCCAGGGCCGGCAGCCACCGGCCCAGCGCCGCGTCCACCCGCAGCCGGGCATGCCCGTCACCCCGCGTCACCCCCTGGTTGACGATCACCACCGGCACACCGTGCCGCGCCGCCGCGGTGACGAACCGGCGCCCCGACAACACCGTCAACGACGACCCGAGCACCAGCAGCAGCCGCGCCTGCTGCACCAGGGCGAAACACCGCCGCACCCGACCGGCGGGCACCGTCTCACCGAAGAACACCACGTCGGGCTTGAGCAGGCCGCCGCAGGCCCGGCAGTCGACGGTACGGAACGCGGCCACCTCGGCGTCGTCGAGTTCCACGTCACCGTCGGGGTTGACCGCGGCGCCCCGCCCGGCGAAGTCCGGATTCACCCGACGCAGCCGCCCGTCCAACTCCTGCCGGGTCGTCCGATCCCCACAGGCCAGGCAGACCACCGCGTCGAGCCGGCCGTGCAACTCCACCACGTCCCGGCTACCCGCCGCCGTGTGCAGCCCGTCGACGTTCTGGGTGATGACCCCGGTCACCAGCCCACCCCGCTGCAGCCGGGCCACCGCCCGATGCCCGTCGTTCGGGGCCGCCCGCGCCACCAACCGCCACCCCAGGTGACTACGGGCCCAGTACCGGCGGCGGGCCTGCCCGTCACCGACGAACGTCTGGTACGTCATCGGCTGCTGCCGGCGAGCCACCCCACTGGGCCCCCGATAGTCGGGAATGCCCGACTCGGTGGACAACCCGGCACCGCTGAGCACCACCACCCCGCCGCCGGCCGCCAGCCCCACCACCGGCTCGATCACGTCTTCCACCCGACCAATGCTGCCCCAGCCCGACGACCGCGACCAGCCGCCCGCCCCTCCGCGACCCGCCCGTGCCGTAGCCGCCGGGTCAGGGCTGTTGGTGACGCGGCGCCGCACCCGCCGGCGCACCGATGCGCTCCATCGTGCGCGCCAACTGGGCACTGCCGTCGTCGAGATGCCGCGCCGCCGCCCGCATGTGCGAGATCATCATCTCGCCGTAGATCCGCAGCGCCTCCCGCGCCGCCACCCCGTCGTCGAACGACGCACCGGCCGACGCCCGGTACTCCTGCACCGCCCGCTCCGCCTCCTGCCGGGCCTGCTCCACCGCCGCCCGCACGTAACTCTCGTACTGGGTACGGGCGTACTCGGCGACCCGACGCGCGTAGTCGTGCGCCTGGGCGATGATCTGCTCGGCCTCCCGCTGCGCCGCCGAGAGCAGATTCACCTCCTTGGCCGCCGGCAACCGCGCCACCGGCTCCGCACTCGGAATCACCCCGTGCCGGTGCAACTCGACATGGTCACCCAGCCGCTCGTTCTCCGCCCGCAGGTTCGCCACCTGCGTGGCCAACAGATCCAACTCGTCGGCCACCTGCATCCGGAACCGGTCCACGTCGGCCTGGTCGTAGCCGCGCCGCGCGAACGACGCCGACCCGAACTCCCACCGCCGGACCCGGTCCGCGGTCACCCGCGCCGGCACCCCACCGACGACACGGGTGCCGTCGTACCGGCCCACCGGGGCCGTACCCGCCCCGGCACGACTACGCGACTCACTCACCGGGCACCTCCGGAATCGTCAGGGACCGTCGGATCCTGCACCGCCGACCGCCACGCCGGGCCGTACCACTGCCCGCCCAGCGCCTCGTGGTGCACCTGCCCGGGGTGATACCCGGACCGCGTCAGCGTCGCCACCGTCCGCGACACCATGTCATCGGAACCACACACGTACACGTGCCGGGACCGCCAGTCCCCGTCGGCCAGCGCCCGGTCCACCGGATGCCCGACCTCGCCGGGCCGGTGCAGGTCCAGCCCCGGCACCTGGGTCACCGTCAACCACGGGTGGGACGCCACCAACTTGTCGAGCCCCTCACCGTCGTAGCACTCGCTACGGGAACGGAACCCGACGTACAGGTCGACCCGGCGCCGTGACCCCTCCGCCGCCACCTGCTCCACCAGCGCCTTCAACGGCGCCCAACCCGTACCGGCGGCCAGCAGCAACAGATCCGCCGACCCCGCCGAGCGCAGCGTCAAACCGTCCCCCACCGGCGCCGCCAGATGCAGCTGATCACCCACCGCGCACCCGTACACCAGCCGCGACGACACCGCGCCACCCGGCGCGGCCCGGACATGCAACTCCAGCGTGCCGTCGGCACGGGGAGCGTTCGCCGGCGAGTAGTACCGCCACGACCGCACCGCCGGATGCGACACCCCGACCGACTGGCCGGCCGCGAACGGCAACAGGTACTGCGGCCGTAGCGTCAGCACCGCCACGTCGAACGTCCGCCGCTCATGGCCGACCACCTCCGCCACCCACCACGGTGGATGCACCGACTCCGCCGCCTGGGCGGCCTCCGTCATCACCTTCGCCACCAACCCGTACGCGGCCGCCCAGTCCTGCGCCAGTTCGTCGGTCCACGCCTCGGCGAGGAAATGCCGCAACGTGGCCAGCAGCGCCTGCCCCACCGCCGGGTAGTGCTCCGCCCGCACCGCGAACTTGCGATGGTCGGCCCCCAACTCCTGCAGGTAGCCGACGAGCCGGTCGACCTGGTCCACCTCCGACACGATGTGACCGAGCGCGGTGACCAGCCGGTCCCGCTGACCGGCCATGTTCGTCGGAAACAGCTGCCGGGTCTCGGGATACGCCAGGAACAGCGTCGAGTAGAAGTAGAGCGGCACCTGGTCGCCGTGCCCGACGACCACCGACCAGCTCTGCTTCAGCCGAGAGACGTCCACGCTCAGGCGTCCGCCCCAGCCCCGCCGGCCACCACCTGCTCCTGCACCTGCGCCAACACCGCCTGCACATCCTCGATCACGTCGCCCGGCACACCCAACTGCGTCAACGCCGCCGTCAGATGCCCACCCACCTGCCGGAAGTGCGCCACCGGAATCCCCAACGGCTGGTGCGCCGTGGCCAGATCACGGCCGGTGTACGCGTTCGGGCCACCAAGCACGACGGTCAACATCTGCGCCAGGTGCCGGCGCTGCCCCGCCATGTCCACCTCGACGAAGTAGCCGGCCAACTCCGGGTCGGCCAGCACCCGCTCGTAGAACAGCTCGACAGCGGCCGTGACCGAGCCGGCCCCACCGATGCGCTCGAAGTGCGACACCGGCGTGGACTCTTCGGTAACCGTCACAGGGGCGTTCCTTCCGTCAGGCAGGGGGTTGGCGCGACAGCGCACCACGACGACGGTCCACCGGCACGACCGAACCGCGACGCTGCGGCAGTGAAGCCAAGCGGACCGTGACGGACGATAGCGTGCCGCGCCGCCCCCGTCAGGACCGACCTATCAGCTACCCGACAGCACTCGATCACGAAGAGTGACAAGCGGATGGCGATTCATCCACAGAGGGGCGTCAGCCGATCACATCAGGTCACCACACCCGGTCGACCGGCCGATCCGGCAGCCCCCACCGACCCCCACGCCAACCAGCACCGACAACCCGCCCTCGCCCGACCGGCCGGAACGCCACCCGACCGACACCCGCACCAGGCCCCACACCCAAAGTGACCGAGAAAAAACTCAAAGAAAGCAGCCCACCCGGCAAACCCACGGGCGGTACCCACATCGCCGACCCGACCAGCCGCCACGCGGCCCGGCGCCGGTCGACCAAGGGCGTGTTCCTGAGAACGGGCCGGCCTGCGGCGGTCCCAGGCGGCGGGATCAGCCGGCCCGACGCCGCGCCCGACGCGCCGCCAACTCGTCACCCACCGCCGGCTCCTGCGGCTGCGGCTCAGACTCCGGCGCCACCCCCGCCGGCTCCGCCGGAAGATGCGACAACGAACCCTGGATCTCCTTGAACGCCCCACCGATCGCGATGCCGAACACACCCTGACCACCCTGCAACAGGTCGACCACCTCCTCCGGCGAACGACACTCGTACACCGTCGTCCCATCGGAGATCAGCGTGATCCCGGCCAGATCCTCCACACCACGCGACCGCAACGCCTCGATCGCCTTCCGGATGTTCTGCAACGACACCCCGGCGTCCAGCAACCGCTTCACGACCTTCAACACCACCAGATCGCGGAACGAGTACAACCGCTGCGTCCCCGAACCCGAGGCATCCCGCACACTCGGCACCACCAACGCCGTACGCGCCCAGTAGTCCAGCTGTCGATAGCTGATCCCCACCGCATGGCATGCCGTCACACCCCGGTACCCCACCGCACCGTCACTGTCAGTTGCCGAACCGGGCGTCCCACCCGACTCGTCCAGCCCCGTAACCGGATCGGAATCTCGCGGCTCGTGCATCCGGACAACCTCCCCGTCAGTGCGGTGACACGTCGTTTCCGGGACGCGCACCCCTCGACACGGCAACCCTATAGCGACCGCCGAGGGTTACCACGGAGAAACCATCGCGACACGCCGCGCATCGACAGCGACGAGCATCACCATCACCAGGAGTCACCGACAACCGCCAGCGACCCCGGGAACGAGGAAACACCGACCCCAGCCACACCGGGGCCACCCACTCAACCGGCAAAATCCTCCGGCCGCACCTGCTCCAGGAACTCCCGGAACTTCTCCACCTCGTCCTCCTGCTCGTCGGGAATCACGATCCCCGCCTCACTGAGGACCTGCTCGGCACAACGAATCGGCGCACCAACCCGCAACGCCAACGCGATCGAATCACTGGGCCTGGCCGAAACCCGCACCCCATCACCGATCAACAGATCGGCGAAGAACACGTTCTCCTTCAGCTCGGTGATCTCCACCGCCTGCAACGGCGCCTGCAACGCCGCCAACACATCCCGCAGAAGATCATGGGTCAACGGCCGGGCCGGCTTGACACCCTGCTGCTCATAAGCGATCGCCGTCGCCTCGACCGCGCCGATCCAGATCGGCAGATAGCGGTCCCCCTCGACCTCCCTGAGCAGGACGATCGGCTGGTTACTGGGCAACTCCACCCGAACCCCGACCACGCTCAGCTCGCGCACCGCCGCCTCCGTGTCGTTGTCACCTACGCCGCACCGCGCCCTTCCCTGCACGGTACACGGACCGCGACACGGCCGTCCCATGCGCTTCCCGCACCCAACAACCGCGCCAGAAGAGGGGTTACCCCCGCAAGCCTACGCCACTCACGAACCCGCCGATCAGCACGCACAACGCACCTCACCGACCCAACGTCGAGCGCAACCCCACCCGCACCAACGCCGCATGCAACTGCTGCGACAACGCCACCAACTCCCGCGACGTCTCCGCCGCCCGCGCCCGCGCCGCCGGATCACTCTGCCGCACCAACGGCGCCACCAACTGCGCGAACAAACCGACCTCCCGATCCGCCGCCGTCCGGTAACCCCGCAGATGCCGCGGCTGGAACCCGTACGCCGACAGCCCCGCCACCGCCCGCGCGATGATCAACGCATCACCGTCGTACCAACCCGGCGGATCCGACACCACCAACCCGAGCCGCTCCAACTCGCCCAACGTCGACTCGTCGAGCCCACTACGCGCCACCAGCTCCGACCGGTCCAGCCGTAACTGACCCGACTCACCCGGCTGCGCCACGCCACGCCCCGGTACCTCACCGTCCGGACCCACCGCCACCAACGCCGGCCGTGCCCGCTCCGGTGCCTCACCCGAGGCGTCCCACTGCGCCAACTGCTCGCGAATCACCCGCAACGGCAGGTACTGGTCCCGCTGCGCCGTCAACACGAACCGCAGCCGAGCGACATCCTCCCAGCCGTACTTCCGATAACCCGCCGCCGTCCGCTGCGGCTCCACCAGGCCCTCAGCCTCAAGGAACCGCAACTTCGAGATCGTCACGTCGGGAAAATCCACCCGCAGCTGGGCCAACACCTCGCCGATACTCATCAACGGCTGGACATGACCCGCCCCGGACGGCGTCGAGGCCGCAGGCTCGTTCACCCCCGGCCGGCCTCACCCTCCGGGCGCGGACCGGCGATGAACACCACCCGGAACTTGCCGATCTGCACCTCGTCCCCGTTGGTCAACGTCGCCGCCTCGACCCGCTCCCGGTTCACGTACGTGCCGTTCAGGCTGCCCACGTCCCGCACCGTGAACGTCCCACCGTCCCGGTGGAACTCGGCATGCCGACGCGACACCGTCACATCGTCCAGGAAGATGTCACTGTCCGGATGCCGCCCACTGGTCGTCACATCGTGATCCAACAGGAACCGGGCACCGGCATTCGGACCGCGACGAACCACCAGCAGCGCCATCCCCGGCGGCAACGAACCGGACATCCGGCTCGGCACCACATCGGTGTCCGGCCCCTCCAACGCTTCTTCGAGCGAACCGAGATTGAGCGTCGACGTGACGTCGAGCGGGGGGAACTCGTCGCCTGGGCGAGTCATGGGACCACCTCACGGATCTGTTTCGGTCGGCGTCGGGAGACGGCGGGTCTGGCCGCCGGGCGCACATCCACCCAGCGGCTGGCTCTCCGTGCCCCGAAAGGCTGTCCGCGACGCTCAACAAATGGGTTCTCGGTCGACTGGGCGAGCCTAGCCAGCGCCGAAAAACAGGGCAACCGGACGCGCGGCACAAGATACCGACCCGCCGGCACAGGAAACGCTCAGCTCTCGGTCAACTCGCGGTACGCGTCCGCGCTCAACAGCCCGTCGACCGCCGCCACATCCACCGGAGTGATCTCCACCAACCAACCCGACCCGTACGGATCCGTGTTGATCACCTCCGGCGTGTCGACCAACACCTCGTTCCGGGCCGACACCGTACCGCCCACCGGGGCGTAGATCTCCGACACGCTCTTCGTCGACTCGATCTCACCCAACGACTCACCGGCCGCGACCACCGCACCGGACTCCGGCAACTGCACATACACGATGTCGCCCAGAGCATCCTGCGCGAAGTGGGTGATGCCGACCCGCACGGCCCCGCCGTCAGCGGCCCCCACCCACTCGTGCTCAGCGGTGTAACGCAGATCCTCAGGAATCACCAGCAGCGTCCTCATCCATCGCGACACCGGACCAACCGGTGCCGGCCCGGCCGGCCTAGCCGACCGGACGGGCGTGTTCCAACGTTCTCGGCTTGTGCAGCGCCGAAACCTCGGCAACCTCACGATCCTCAACGATCACGTTACCGCCGTCCTGCGCCACCGACGCCACCACCCCACCAGGAATGTTGAGCCCCGTACGCATCGTCGCCGGATCACCGATCACCGTGATCGTGAACGGACCCGTCAACCGCCGCCCGTCCACCACCAACGACCCGTTCTCCCCGTCCAGGAAGTACGTCGACGCCACGATCCGCACCGACGCCCGATCCCCACCGGAGATCTGCATCGCCTCCGCACCCGCACCCCGCAACTCCTGCACCGCGTCCAACACCCGGAACGCCGAGATCGGCTTCGAACCCGCCTCGAACCGCACCGCCAGACCCGGCCCCCGCGCCGGCAACGTACCCGCCAGGATGCCCAACTCGTCAGCCCGCCGACTCGCCTCCGCCAACGCCGCCTGACGCCCCTGCTCACCCGAACGCAACTGCCGCTGGCTCTCCTCCAACGTCGCGACATCCTGCCGCAGCCGACTCTCCCGCGCCTCCAGGTCGTACAGGATCCGCACCAGGTCCTCCTGCCGCGCCGCCGCCAACGACGAATCCGTCGACGTCGTCTTCAACTGCACCGCCAGGGTGAACCCCAGCAACCCCAACAACGCGGCGATCATCACCGTCGCCGAACCGAACCGCCGCCACCAGACACCGGCAACCGTCCCGGCCGGCTCCACCACCACCGACTCGGCCGGCTCCACCGGTGGAGCCGGTGCCTGCCGCTCGACCGGATCCGCCACGGCAGGCGACTCGTCGGGCTCCGCCGGCTGCGCACCATCGCGCGCCGGCCGCCCCTGCGGCGACAACGGACTCAACTCATCCGGATCCGGCGCCTCCGGCCGCGGATCCGGATCGCCCGCCGGCCCACCCGGCCGAGCCGGCCCCGCCGGCTGAGGCCACCCCGTACCCGTCTCGGTGTGCTCGTCACTCACGCCACAAACCTACGCCCGGAACATGTGCCGACGGATCGCCGCCACGTTTCCGAAGATGCGCACCCCCAGGACGACCACCACACCGGTGGACAGCTGCCCGCCCACCCCCAACTGATCACCCAGATACACGATCAGCGCGGCCACCAGCACGTTCGAGATGAACGACACCACGAACTGCTTGTCGTCGAAGATTCGATCCAGCTTCGCCCGGACCCCACCGAACACCGCGTCCAACGCCGCCACCACCGCGATCGGCAGGTACGGCTGCAGCGCCGCCGGCACCGTGGGATCCAACCACAGCCCGAGCACCACGCCAGCCAACAGCGCCAGCACCGCGATCATCGACCACCTCCGGAGGGACTGGGGGACGTACCCGAGCCGGACGACTCGTCACCACCCGACGGCGACGCACTCGGACTCACCGCAGGCTCCGCGTAGCGTAGCTGCGGCTCCGGCGCCGCCGGCAGGGTGAGGTCATCGGCGTCCCGCACCTCGAACGACAACCCGGTGTCCTGCGCCACCTTGCGCATCGTCAACGCACTGCGGCTCGCCTCGTACCGCTTACGCATCGACCCCGGCCCGATCGCCGACACCTCGTACGGCCCGGTCACCGGCCGGAAGTCCACCAGGATCGCCTTGGCCGCGTTGCGGATCGTCGAGGTCGACGTCAACCGCTGACCGTTGATCGAGATCGCCTCCGCGCCCGCACCCCACAGATCGTTGGCCACCCCCTGCAGGTCGCTGTACAGCACCTCGGCCGGACCCACGTTGGCGCCGCTGAGCGAACCCTGACCAGCCGGCCCGTCGGCCAGCCGCACCACCACACCGTCGCCGCGGACCCGCCCCAGCCCGGTGCTCGCCTCCAGGTTGCGCAACCGCGTCGCCTGCGAACCACCCAGCGCGGCCTGCCGCTGCCGGTTCACCTCCTCGCGCAACACCTCGGCCCGATCCGACATCGCGTCCGTGTCGGCCTGCCGCTGCTTGATCTGCGCCACCAACCCCGACCGGGCCTGCGCCCGCCCCGGCTCCTCCGCCGTCGTCTGCCGGTACGCCACCGCGCACAGGAAACCGAGCAGCACGATCACCACCACACTCACCGGACTCACCGACCAACCCGGCCGCGCCGGCTGCCCGGTGCGCGCCCGGCGCAACGCCGCATCTCCGTAACCCGGATCCAACGGGTTACGGAACAACTCGGTGAGGAAGTCCGGGGTGAACGTCCGCGGGCCGCGCCGACCCTCACCGGAGTCGTCACCCGTGCGCTCGCTCATGCCGACCCTCCGCGTACCGCCCGCACCAACTGCCGCGCCTGCACCACGTAGAACGCACCGGCCACCCAGTAGAGCACCAAGCCCCACCATGCCAACGCCCAGCCCACCGCACCCGCGGCCGCCGCGGCGGCCGGCACCGAGGCGGCCAGCAGCAGCGTCGGGAAGGCCGCCAACAGCAGGAAGGTGGCCGTCTTACCGACGTAGTGCACCGGCGGCGGACCGTAGCCGTGGCGACGCAGCACCGCCAGCGAGCCGAGCAGCAGCAACTCCCGGCCCAGCAGCGCCACGGTGAACTGCCACGGCACCACCTCCCGCGCGGTGAACGCCACCAGGGTGGCCAGGATGTAGAGCCGATCGGCCAGCGGGTCGAGCAACTCGCCGAGGCGGCTGACCTGACGCAGCCGGCGGGCGATCCAGCCGTCGACCCAGTCGCTGGTGCCACCGATCGCGAGCACCACGATCGCGGCCACGTCCGCGCGCGCGACGAGGAACAGGTACAGGAACAGCGGTACGCCGAGCAGCCGCGCGAAACTGATCAGGTTCGGCAGGGTCAGCACCCGGTCGTCGGGCGCGTCCGCACCGGTGCCCGCGGCCTGCGGTTGCTGCGCCCCAGCGGGCCGACGCGCCACCGAACCTCCTCCGCGACACACGCCGGCCACCGCGGGTCCGTGCGTGGTCCGCCGTGGCACGTGGTGCGCGCTGTCGAGCCGGCTGGCGCCGGCGCCCCCTGCGATCCCGTTCCGGGACCTCCCCTGGCCCTGCCGGCCACCGCCGATGATCTCGGGCCGGCCGGATGCGCTGCCACTATATCGGGCCCCGGTGACGGTGCCGTTGCCCAGCGGCGGTGGCTGCGCGGTGCGGCGTCTCGTGTGGCGTGGGTCACCGCGCGCAGAGCGTCCTAGGATGATGGGTTCCGGTTGGCGGACCCGGCCGGGCCGGTGGTCGCTCAGGCGGTGTGGGCGGCGGCCTCGGGCTGCTGCGCGACCGCCGCGGCCTGCCCGAACGCCACCAACGCCCGCAGCAGGTCCTGCTGCACCCGGGGTGGCATCCGGTCGAGCACTGCCTGCACCGCCTCGTGCCGGCGTGAACGCACCTCCCCCAGCAGGGCCTGCGCGGCGGTGGTCGGCTCCAGGCGCACCTCGCGCCGGTCCCGTGGGTCGGCCACCCGACGCACCAGGCCGATCGCCTCCAACCGGTCACAGAGCCGGCTCGCCGACGAGGGCACCACGTCCAACAGCTCGGCCAGCCCGTTGACATTGGTCGCCGGCCGGCTGCTGAGCAACGCCAGCACCCGCAACTGGGTCGGCGAGACCACCAGCCGCTGCCGGGACACGGCCGCGTCGAGGACACCCACCAACGCCTCGGCGGCCACGTCGATCGCCGCGGCGAGCTCCGGTCTTTCCACCCGACGTCCCCTGCGATTGTCCCGCTGATCCGGCCCGGCCGCCCCGGCGTCGTCGGTCAACCGTCCTCCCGGCTGGCCGAACCATGCCAGTCCAGACAGACCACGACCGCGTCGTCGCGCAGGTCGGTGTCCGCGTGGAAGGCCTGCAGCTCGCGCATCACCGTACCAACCGCCTCGGTCGGCGGTTGCAACCGCGTGGCCCGCATCGACCTCGCCATCGCCCGTTGCCCGTACGTCTCCCGACCACTCGGATCGGCGCCCCACACCCCGTCGGAGACCACGAACAGCCGGTCGCCCGGGTCCAGGTCGAACTCCTGCAGGTCGTACCGGGTCTCGGCGAACATGCCCAACGGCAGTTGCTGTTCCAGCTGCACCCGGGTGACGGTGCCGCCGCGCAGCCGCATCAGGTGCGGCGAGCCGGCGTCCACCGCGCGTACCCGGCCGGTGGCACAGTCCAGTTCGAGCAACACGGTGGCCACGTGCCGATGCCCCCGATGCTGGTAGTAGACGGTGTCGGAGGCCAGCTCGGCCTGCTCCACCAGCCCGCCACCGGAACGCCGGGCGTTGCGCATCGCGTTGACAGTGACCGCGGTCAGCAGCGCCGCGGCCAGTCCGATGCCGTCGCCGTTGAGCACGGTGACGGTCAGCCGGTCGTCGTCCACCGACCAGTCGAAGTGGTCACCGCCCACCGTGTACGCCGGTTCGAGCTGCCCGGCCAGGTGGAAGGCGCCGTGGCTGACACTGCGTCCCGGCAGCAGTTCCCACTGCAGCTCGGCGGCCATGCTCAGGCGCTCCCGCCGCCGGGCCCGGCGGTACCGGTCGGTCTCCCGGTCCGCCGCGCGCAACGCCATGGCCACCTCACCGGCGATGTCCGCCGCCCGGCCGACGACCTCCTCCGACGGCGTCCCGGGCAGCTCCACCATGAGCACACCCAGCCGCTCACCCCACACCGACAGGGGCAGGTAGAGGCGGCACCGACCCTCCACACCGGTGTCTCGTACCGAACGCTGGCTGCTGAAGCAACGCTGGACCAGACTCTGCACGGCCTGTGTGGCAGCCTCCGGCTGGCGCGAGTCGAGCACCGGCCACAGGCCGTTGGTCCGGTAGTCGGCGACGAACACGGATGTGCCCGACGCGCCGAGGACGGACCGGATGGCCCGGTCGGCGGCCTCGACCACGCGGTCGGGCGGGGCCTCCCGCAGGGCGCGCGAAACCCCCGTGAGCGCATCCGCCATGACCATCCTCCGAAGATACTTGCCTAGGGGCAAGCATCATACGGAGGCGGCCCCGCCCATGGTCACCCGGTCGACCGCACCGCCACCGCACCGTAGAAGGCGTCCGGCACCGGCTCCACCGGCCGCGCCGGCCGCCAGTGCCGGACCGCAACGATCCCCTCCGATGTGGGCGTCCACCGCCCGAGCAGCGAGCCGAACGTCGCCGGCGCCCGCATCCGGAACGCCGGACCCATCATGGCCAGCGCCTCCGGGTAACCAGCCAACTCCTCGGTATCGAAGTCGATCGCCAGGTGGCTGCCCGGCGCCGTCGCGGTGTACAGCTCGTCGAGGGTACGAGCGAGGACGTCGTCGGCGAGGAAGGCGGCCAGCCCGAGGAACACCACACCCACCGGCCGACGGCCCCAACCCGGCACGAACCGGTGCAGCAACGCCGGGTCGATCGTGCCGATGTCGGTGGCGTCACCGAAGCCGTAACCCGCCCGGTCGCTGCCGGCCAGCAGGCGCTGCCCGAGCCGGATGGTCACCGGATCCACATCGGTGTAGAGGACGGTCGCCTCGGGTGCCGACTCGTGCACGTTGCCCATCGTCGGTACCCCGGCGCCGAAGACCAGGAAGCTGTCCACACCGGTCGCGGCGATGGCGCGCACCGCGCGGCCGAGGAAGGCCCGCAGGGACCGGAACACCGGCGCACACGGCCCGTACGCCTGCTCGAAGGCCCGGGCCGCGGCCACGTCCACCGCGTGGTGGTGTTCCCCGCCGAGCCAGAAGTCGATCATCCGTGCCGTACTCGGCTGGTCGGGCTCCACCATCGATGACGCTCCCTCCCGGCGCTCGGGGCCAGCGTACCGACACCCCGCCGCTCACCGGTATCGCCCCGCTGACCGGCACCGCCCCGCGATACTGACCCAGACCGGTCCGGTACGGGCCCCGACTGGGAGGTGGCGGTGAACTCGGCCGACGGCGCGACGGCGGTGGTGGTCGGCGTGGACGGCTCGGACTCGGCGCGGGCCGCGGTCCGGCTGGCCGCGACCGAGGCGGCCCGGTGGCACCGGCCGCTGCGGGTGGTGCACGCCTTCGTCTGGCCGACGCTGCACTCCCCCGTCACCCCGGCCACCGACGGTCCGCCCGGCCGCGGGCTGCGCGGTCAGGCCGAACAACTCGTCACCGCGGCGGTGGACGAGGCCACCGCCGCCGCGCCCGGCCTGCGGGTGACCGGGGAGATCGTCGACGGGCAGCCGGCCGCCGTACTGCTCGACGCCGCCCACACCGCCGCGCTGGTGGTGCTCGGCGACCGCGGCCTGGGCGGCTTCGCCGCACTGGTGGTCGGCTCGGTCGCGGTCACCGTGGCCGCCCACGCCGACTGCCCCGTGCTGGTCGCCCGCGGCACCGCCCAGCCCGACGGGCCGGTGGTGGTCGGCGTGGACGGCTCCGAACTGTCCCGCCGGGCGGTGGAGTTCGCGGTGCGCACCGCCGCCCGGCGCGGCGCCACCGTGCTCGCCGCCCACGCCTACCGCCATCCGGTCTCCACCGGCCCCGGCGACATCCAGCCCCTCGTCTACGACGAGGCACAGCTGAGCGCCGACGAGGAGCGGGCACTGGCCGAATCCGTCGCCGGGCTGGCCGAGCGCTACCCGGAGGTGCCGATCATCCAAGAGTCGGTACGCGGCCGGGCGCCGAAGGTGCTCGCCGAGTTCTCCCGGCGGGCGCAGCTACTGGTGGTCGGCGGTCAGGGGCGCGGCGAGCTGACCGGGCTGCTGCTCGGCTCGGTGAGCCGGTCGATGCTGCACCACAGCTCCTGCCCGGTCGCGGTGGTCCGCGCACCCGGCTGACCGGTTCCGGGCTGGGCTGGCCGGGCTGGGCCGACGCGAGCTGGGCGGGCCGGCGGGGTTGGCCCCGGTCCAGGCGGGTAGACGGGGCGCGTACGTCACCGGCGACCATCCAGAGGAGGCAGCGATGCCAGGACCGAGGCCGGGCAGCAACGCCTACGACAAGCAGCGCGCCCGCATCCGCAACGCCATCGACAACTCCGGCCGGGGCGCAGCGGACGAACGGGCCGACGAGACCGCCAACCGGATCCTGCAGGAGGACCGGGGCCAGCGGGGCATCGTCCGGGGCGAACGCACGTACGGCCCGAAGGGCAACCGCGAGCCGGGCGACCCGAAGTGAGCGGCGGCGCACTGGCCGACGGGCTGATCGCGGGGGCGGTGGGCACCACCGCCCTCAACGTCGTGACCTACCTGGACATCACCCTGCGGGCCCGACCGGCCAGCCAGACTCCCGAGGAGAGCGCCGGCCGGCTGACCGACGCCGCCCACGTGAGCCTCGGGCCACCGAAGCAGGCGGCCAACCGCCGGTCGGGGATCGGCGCGCTGATGGGCTACGGCCTGGGCGTGGCCGCGGCCGTCGGCTTCGCCATGTTGGCCCGGGGGCGGCGGCAGCCGACCCTGCGCGCCGCCGCGCTGCTCGGCGGCGGGGCGATGACCCTGTCCGACGGCTCGCTGACGCTGCTCGGCGTCACCGACCCGCGTACCTGGCGGCGGGCCGACTGGCTCGCCGACCTCGTCCCGCACCTCGCGTACGGGTTGACGGCCGCAGCCACCTGGAACAGGCTGCGGCCGTCGACTCCCGGTGGGCGTTAGACCCGGTCGCTCTCGTCCTCGGCGACCGGCTGCCCGGCCGGCCCGTACGGCGACACCTGCCCGCGGGGCACCGGGCGACCGGTGTCCCCGGGCGACGTACCCCGGTTGCGGGGATGCCCGCCCGGGCCCGGGCCCTTGCTCTCCTGGCTCGTCGCGCCCAGGTCGTTACGGCGGAGCTCCTCCTGCTGCGGCTTCGTCACGGTCGTCTCCTCTCGCCAGGGTGCCCGGACGACGGCCGGCGGCCGGCGTCCACCCGCGGCTTACCCGCCGCCGTCGAGGGCACACCGCGGCCGGGGCCCCGGGCCGGGCCTAACCGGCCGCGGGGCGGGTACCCGCCGGGGATGGGTGACCAACGGGCTGTCGCGCGGGCGCTGCTGACCCGCCGTACGTACGCCGAGGAGGCGGGGATCTCCCTCGCCGACCGACCCGCGCCGCTGTACCAACTGCTGGTGCTCGTCACCCTGCTGAGCACCCGGATCAGGGCCCAGGTGGGGGTGGCCGCCGCCCGCGAGCTGTTCGCCGCCGGCTACCGCACCCCGCAGGCCATGGAGGCGGCGAGCTGGCAGCAGCGGGTCGACGCGCTGGGTCGCGGCCACTACCGCCGCTACGACGAGCGGACCGCCACGATGCTCGGCACCGGTGCCCGACTCTGTCTGGACCGCTGGCACGGCGACCTACGGCGACTGCACCGGGAGGCCGGCGGTGACCGTGACACGCTGCGCCGGCTGCTGGTCGAGTTCCCCGGCATCGGCCCCACCGGCGCCGACATCTTCCTGCGCGAGGTACAGGCGGTCTGGCCGGAGCTGCGGCCCTACGCCGACCGGCGCACCGTCGCCGGGGCGAAACGGCTCGGCCTGCCCGCCACCACGGACCGGCTGGCCGGGTTGGTCGACGACGTCGACTTCAGCCGACTGGCGTCGGCGCTGGTGCGGGTGGCGCTCGGTGAGGAGTCGGCGGGTCAGATCAGCCGCAGCGCCGCGCGGCGCTGAGCCGACCTCGGCCGCCGCCTGCACGCGGGGTCGGCCTCACTTGGCCGCCGGCTTGGTCAGGTGCCACACCAGCAGGGACGCGAGCAGCGCGAGCACCACCAGCCCACCGGAGATGCCACCGCCGTCCTCCGGGGAGGAGGAGCGGCCGGTGGTACCGAAGTAGATCACGGCGAGCCCGGCGAGCACCGCGACGAACTTCCGGATGCCTCGGTCCTTCACAGCTCGCACCGTACGACCGGGCCGGCGACGGAAGGCCGGAACGCGATGATTGTCCCTCTTCTGGGCGACGACGGTCAGTCGGTCTCCAGGTCGTCCAGCGAGATCTTGTGGCTCATCAGCCAGCGGGCCAGCGCCGACATGCCGAACAGCCACAGCGGCGCCGACTCGGTGGTGCCGTTGGTGGCGAAGATGGCGAACCGCAGGTCCGGTGCGCGGTACGCCTCGATCCGCCACCGGTGCTGCCTGTCCCGCCAGACCGCACTCGGGTCCATGGCGTCACGGTAGGTGCCCGGACGGCCCGCCGGCCGGCGGTTACCCCAACCCGGCCCCGCCGGTGCCGCATCACGACCGGCCCCGCCGGTGCCGGATCACGACCGGCCCCGCCGGTGCCGGATCACTGCGGCATGGCCGCCACCTCGTCGGGCGTCGGCACCACCAACCGCACGTCGTCGGGCAGCCGGCGGGTCTGCCCGCCGCGGTCCAGCAACTCCAGCAGCGGCACCGCCACCCGGCGGGTGGTGTCCAGGGCCTGCCGGGCGGCACTGAGCGTGAACGGCTGCGGCAGCCGGGCCAGCACCCGTACCGCCTGCTGCGGCGCGTCCGGCAGCAGCAGGACGTTACCGGCCAGCCGCAACAGCGCACCGGCGCGTACCGCGGCACCGATCTCCCGGGCACCGAGCCCGACGGCGGCGAGCCGATCGGCGTCGGGCGCCCGGAACGGACGGGCCGACAGGTCGGCCCGCAGCAGCGCCAACGCCTGGGCCACCGGCGTGGGCAGGGCATCCGCCGCGGCGGTACTCACCCGCCCGGCGGCGAGCCGCAGCGGCGGCCGCACCAGCGCCTCGACCAGAATCCGGTCGGGCAGCTCCAGGCGTTGCCGCAGCACCTCCACCGGCGCGCCCGGCTCCAACGGATGCGTCCGGGCGTACTCAGCGACCGCCGCGACGAGCCGACCACACAGCTGCCGCCAGTGTTCCGGATCGGCCAACCACTGCCCCGCCACCGGTGCGACGTCCACCGGCACCCCGGCCCGGATCAGGTCGACGGCCCGCGCCAGACCCCGCCGACGCAGCTCACCGGCCAGGTCCGGGCGGCCGTCCACGGAGGCCAGCACGGCCGCCCGGGCCGCCGCCGCACCCCGACGCCGCAACGGTGGCGGCAGTACGTCCAGCACCGTCACCCCGCCCACCACGTGTCGTCGGCCGGGGTCGCGCAGCACCGCCCGGTCCCCGACGAGCAGCGGCAACGGGCGCCCCAACCGCAGCCGGAGGGTGTCCGCACCCAGCGGCCGGACCCGGGCGGGCACGCCCGCCGAGCCGACGTGCAGGGTGAGCGTGGCGGGCAGGTCGGCCACCGGGTCACCGGTCAGCCGTACGTCGACCAGGTCGGTGCCGCCGAACCGGCCCGGGGTGAGCAGCGCCTCGCCCCGGACGAACCGGTCGTGGGCTACCCCACGCAGGTTGACCGCCACCCGGGCCACCGCACCGACCTCGCGGCACGGTTCGCCGAGGCGGTGCAGGCCACGCACCCGTACCGCCTCGCCGGTGCCGGCCACCACCAGTTCGTCACCGACCCGCAGCCCACCGGCGCCCAACGTGCCGGTGACCACGGTGCCGCTGCCCCGCACGGTGAAGCTGCGGTCCACCCAGAGCCGCACCGGGGCGTCGTGCTGCGGGCCGGGCAGCCGCGCGGCCAGCCGGTCCAGCGCGGCACGCAGGTCGGACAGGCCGGTGCCGGTGACCGCGCTGACCGCCACCGCCTGCGCCCCGGCCAGCGAGGTCGTCGCCAACTCGGCCCGGGCCTGCCGCAGGGTCGGGCCGGGGTCGGCGAGGTCGGCGCGGGTCACCACCAGCAGCCCGTACGCCACCCCGAGCGCGTCCAGCACGGCCAGGTGCTCGGCGGACTGCGGCATCCAACCCTCGTCGGCGGCGACCACCACCGCCGCCGCCGGCACCGGACCGACACCGGCGAGCATGTTCGGTACGAACCGTTCGTGCCCGGGCACGTCGACGAACGCGACGGTGACCCCGGAGGGCAGCGTCGTCCAGGCGAACCCGAGGTCGATGGTCATGCCCCGACGCCGTTCCTCGGCCCACCGGTCGGGTTCCATCCCGGTCAACGCCCGCACCAGCGTCGACTTGCCGTGGTCGACGTGCCCGGCGGTGGCCACCACCAGCATGGTCAGTCGTCCACCGCGACAGCCAGCACGGCGGCCCGCACAGCGGCGTCGGCCTCGTCCGGTACGCAGCGCAGGTCCAACAGCAACCGGCCCTGGCTGACCCGGCCGAGGACCGGCGGCTCGCCGGTGCGCAGCGGCCGCGCGTACCGCTCGGGCAGGCTCAGCGCCCAGGAGTCCAACTCCACCCCGGGTGCGCCACCGCCACCGACCACCGCCACCGCCGGCACCACCTCGACCTTGCGGCCGTCGGCGGCGAGCGCGTCACGCAGCCGTTCGGTGCGCGCCCGCAGCACCGCCGGGTCGGTGTGCAACGCGTCGCGGGTGGGTGTGCCGGCACCGCCGAGCGTCGCGGCGAGCGCGGCCAGGGTCAGCTTGTCCACCCGCAACGCCCGGGCCAGCGGGTGCCGGCGCAGCCGGTCGACCAGGCCGGCGGCGCCCAGCAGCAGGCCGGCCTGCGGGCCGCCGAGCAGCTTGTCGCCGCTGGCGGTGACCAGGCTCGCCCCGGCGCGCAGGGTGCTCGCCGCGTCCGGTTCGGCGGGCAGCAGCGGATCGGGGGCGAGCAGCCCGGACCCGATGTCGACGACCAGCGGAACGCCGAGGCCGGCCAGCGACCGTACCGGCACCGCCGAGGTGAAGCCGGTTACCTGGAAGTTCGACGGGTGCACCTTCAGCACGAAACCGGTCCGCGGGCCGACGGCGTCGGCGTAGTCGGCCAGGGTGCTCCGGTTGGTGGTACCCACCTCCCGCAGCCGGGCGCCGGTGCTGGTGAGCAGGTCGGGCAGGCGAAAGCCGTCGCCGATCTCCACCAGCTCACCCCGGCTGACCACGATCTCCGCGTCGACGGCGAGGGCGGTGGCGGCGAGGACCAGGGCGGCGGCGCCGTTGTTGACCACATGCACCGCCTCGGCGTGCGGCACGGCGGCGGCGAGCGCGGCCAGGGCGTCGCGGCCACGGCGGGCCCGCCGCCCGCTGTCCAGGTCCAGTTCGACGTCGGTGTGCCCGGCGGCGGCGACCAGGGCCGCCACCGCGCCGTCGGAGAGCGCGGCCCGGCCGAGGTTGGTGTGCAGCAGCACCCCGGTGGCGTTGAGCACCGCGCGTGGGGCGGCCGGTGGTAATCCGGCCAACGCCGCCTCGGTCGCCTGCTCCGGGTCGAGTTCGCCGCGCCGCACCCGGTCCTGGGCCTGCCGGACGGCGGCCCTGACCCGGTCCCGACCGAGGATGCGGACGGCGGCGGCCAGCCGCGGCGCCGCCAGCAACGCGTCGGTACGCGGCACGCGGCGGCGCGGGTCGGCGTGACCGTCGCCCATCGGGTCATCTCCTCGCAGCGTTGGCGGAGACGGACGGGAATCGAACCCGCCTGGCCCGGATCCCGGACCACACCGGTTTTGAAGACCGGGAGGGGCACCAGCCACCTGAACGCCTCCACCGAGCATTGGATCACAGGGCGGTCACGGCGACACCGCGAGGTGACCGGCCGCCACCGTCGCGGGTCACCGGCGCGTTCCCGCAGGCCCGCTACGGTGTGTCGGTCGCCGCGTCGTCGGCGCGCCGACGGGCGAGGCGCTCGCGCTGCGGCAGCACCGTGTACCGGGGGTCACGCACCGAGGCGACACCCGCCTGGAACACCCCGAACCGGGTGGCCACCGACGCGGCCAGCAACGCCGCGCCGGAGATCGCGGCCAGCGGCCGGCTGCGCCGGCCCAGCAGCGCGCCGGCCACCCCGGCGGCGGTCAACGCCCGCCCGGCCCGCAACAGCCGACCGGCACGACCGGTCCGGTACGGCTCGCCGACCAGGCCGAGGCCGGTCTCCAGCCGATGCGCCCCGAACAACTCCAGGGCGGCACCGGCCACCGCCAGCCGGCGGGCCGCGCCGGCCTGCGCGGGCGGCACCGCCAGCAGACCCACCCCGGCGCCGCTGGCCAGGGCGCTGCCCGCGAACACCAACGGCAGATGGGGGTACGCCTCGTGCCAGGACGGCACGGCCGTGTCGGAGAGCAGCACCGCCGTGTACGTGCCCAACGCCGGGGCGGTCGCCGCGGCGGCCAGCCCGGCCACCCGCCCCACCGGCGGCAACACCCGACGGGCCAGGCCCAGTGGACCCCGCTCGGGCAGCAGCGGAGCCGCCTCGGCGAGCGCGGCGAGCCCGGCGGCCGGGCCGTACGCGGTGAGGATCCAGGTGCCCACCGACATCGGAGACGTCGGCTTGGCCACCCGCAGCATGTGGTGGAAGCGTTCCGGCCGGCCCAGGTCACCGACCAGCAGACCGGCGCTGGCGGTGACCGCGGCCAGCGCCGCGACCCGCCCGGCGCGGCGTACCGCCGGTCGGCCGGTGAGCTGCCCACCGGCCGCCAACAGCGACGACCCGGCGGCGAGCCCGCCGGTGAACAGGTACGCGGCGATCTCCCAGGTCCAGACCGGTGGCTTGAGGATGGGCCGCCCGTAGTACGAGGTGAACTCGGCCGGCGGCACGGCCAGGTCGGCGTCGGCGCGGCCACGCCGACCAGGTCCCCGGCCGGCCCGACCACCACCGCCGGTGACTCCGGTCGGGCAGGCGTCGACCGGTCCGGTCGAGGAACCGCCGGATCGCCCATCCGGGCCGGCGCCCACCCGACCGGGGCGGACGGGCTCGGCCGACGTGGGGGTGTCGCCGCGCAGCCGCTCCCGGAAACGGCGGAACCGCTCGCCCACCGACGGACGCTCGGGGATCACCGGCGACCGCCGAGGAACGCGACCACCGCGCCGGCCGCCATGGCCAGCGCGGCCACCCCGGCCCGCCGCCACATCTTCGGCAGGTCATGGGTGGTGACCTGCGGATCCGGTGGCAGCCCGTACACCTCGGGCTCGTCGAGCAGGAGGAAGAACGCACCGTCACCACCGACGCCGTCGTGCGGGTCGTGACCGTACAGCCGCGCCTCGGGCACCCCCCGCTCGTGCAGGGTGGCGACCCGGGCGGCGGCCCGCTCCCGCAGCTCGTCCAGCTGCCCGTACTGGATCGACTCGGTCGGGCAGGCCTGCGCGCAGGCCGGCGTCATCCCGGCGCCGATCCGGTCGTAACACAGGGTGCACTTCCAGGCCCGGCCGTCGTCGGCCCGCCGGTCGATGACGCCGTACGGGCAGGCCGACACGCAGTAGCCGCAGCCGTTGCAGATGTCCTCCTGCACCACGACCGTGCCGAACTCGGTGCGGAACAACGCGCCGGTCGGGCAGACGTCCAGGCAGCCGGCCCGGGTGCAGTGCTTGCACACGTCGGACATCATCAGCCAGCGGAAGTCGGTGCGGCCCTGCGCGCTGCCGGTCCGGCCGGGCGGCCCGGCGGCGGGCATGCCGAGGAACTCCCCGCCGGTGGCCGACGCCGGCCCGGCCGGGTCGCCGGTCGCCGCGGCGGCGCCCGCCGGATCCGCAGCGGGCCGGTGACCGGCGGGACGGGGCTGCTCGACGAAGGCGACGTGCCGCCAGGAGTTCGCGGTCAACGCACCCGTGTTGTCGTACGACATGCCGAGCAGGTCCAGTCCGGAGGTCGGCACCCCGTTCCACTCCTTGCAGGCCACCTCGCACGCCTTGCAGCCGATGCAGACGCTGGTGTCGGTGAAGAAGCCCATCCGCGGTGGCGCCTCGACCCAGCCGGCACCCGAGGCCGGGTCCTGCGGGTCGGACCGGTCGTACGGGTCGGCCATCACCGGTTCCCCTCTCCGTCACCGTCCGGCGCAGGAGCACCGCCGGCCTCGAACCGCGCACCCGGGGTGACCGCCGGCGCGGCGGCACCCGGTCCGGCACCGGACCGGACACGGTAGTCGTCCACCAACTCGCGCAGCGCCACCCCGGTCGGCCGGCGACCGGGCCGCACGTCACACGTACCGATCTTGCTCTCCTGGATCAGCACGTTCGGATCCAGGGTGATGCCGAACAGGTCGTTGGCCGAGTCGCCGGTGACCAACCCCTCGTACCCGAAGTGGTACGGCAACCACAGCTGGTGGATCACCCGGCCGTCCACCCGCAACGGCACCAGCCGGTCGGTCACCAGCACCTTCGCCTCGACCACCGCGCGGGCGGTGACCAGATGCGCCCAACCGAGGTGGGTCAACCCGGCCAACCCGGCCAGGTCCGGGGAGACCTCGACGAACATCTCCGGCTGCAACTCCGCCAACGGCGCCACCGTACGGCTCATCCCACCGGCGGTGTGATGCTCCGTCAACCGGCTGACCGTGAACACGTACGGGAAGACCTCGCTGTGCTGCTGCGGCGGACTCGGGTTGGTCGAGTTCACCGGGTCGGCGTACATCTTGCGGGTCGGGTTGGCCTGCTGGGCGTAGAGCGGGTTACGCACCGGCGACTCCGGCGGCTCGTAGTGCGTCGGCAGCGGGCCGTCCAACACGCCGCTCGGGGCGTACAGCCAGCCCTTGCCGTCGGCCTGCATCACGAACGGGTCATCACCGGCCAGCGCCGCCGGGCCGGTGGCGCCCGGCGGCGGCCGGTACGACGGCGCCTTGGTCACCTCGAAGTCGGGCACGTCGTGACCGGTCCATCGCCCGGCGGCGGCGTCCCACCAGACGAAACGTTTGCGGTCGCTCCACGGCCGTCCCTGCGGGTCGGCGGAGGCCCGGTTGTACAACATGCGCCGGTTCGCCGGCCAGGCCCACCCCCACTCGGCGGCCACCCAGTCCTGCTCGTGGCCCGGCCGACGCCGCGCCGCCTGGTTCACCCCGTCGGCGTACACCCCGGCATAGATCCAACAACCCACGGCGGTCGTACCGTCGTCGCGGGCCTCGGCGAACCCGGCGAGGGGACGACCGGTGCTCGTGTCATACCCGTTGATCTCACGCAGCACCGCCTCGGCGTCCGGTTCGGCCTGCGGACCGTGCGTGGGATAGTCCCAGGTCAGGTCCAGCAACGCCCGGTCGCGCGGCAGCGTCGAACCGGCCAGCTTCTCGCGCAGCCGGCGCCCCAGGTGGTAGAAGAACCACAACTCCGAACGGGCGTCGCCCGGCGGTTCCACGGCCTTCTCCCGCCACTGCAACAGCCGCTGCGTCTGGGTGAAGGTGCCCTCCTTCTCCACGTGGGACGCGGCGGGCAGGAAGAACACCTCGGTCCGGCACTCCCGCGGCACGATCTCGCCGGTGGCCACCTCGGGGCCACGCTGCCAGAACGTCGCACTCTCGATCATGAACAGGTCGCGGACCACCAACCAGTCCAGGTTCGCCATGCCCAGCCGCTGCGCCCGGCCGTGCGCCGAACCGACCGCCGGGTTCTGACCGAGCAGGAAGTAGCCCCTGATCCTGCCGTCGATCATGTCCAGCACCTGCCGGTAGGTGCCGTGGTCCCCGGTGAGCCGGGGCAGGTAGTCGTAGCAGAAGTCGTTCTCCGGCGTCGCCGCGTCCCCCCAGTACGCCTTCAACAGACTCGCCGCGTAGGCGCGGGCGTTACCCCAGAAGCCCTTCTGACCCGGATGCCGGATGGCATCCACCCAGGCGTCGAACGTGGGGTGCTGGGCGTGGTGCGGCATCGGCAGATAGCCGGGCAGCAGGTTGAACAACGTCGGAATGTCGGTGGAGCCCTGGATGCTGGCGTGCCCGCGCAACGCCAGCACACCGCCACCCGGCCGACCCACGTTACCCAGCAGCAGCTGGATGATCGCGCCGGTACGGATGTACTGCACCCCGACGGTGTGCTGGGTCCAGCCCACCGAGTAGATCAGGCAGCCGGTCCGTTCCCGGCCCGAGTTCTCCGTCCAGGCACGCGCCAACTCCAGGAACTTCTCCTGCGGCAGACCACATACCCGCTCCACCATCTCCGGCGTGTACCGGGCGAAGTGCCGCTTCAGGATCTGGTAGACGCAGCGCGGATGTTGCAGCGTCTCGTCCCGCTCGGCCTGCCCCGAGATCGGCGCGCCGTGCGACTCGTGCCGCAGCCCCGCGGCGGTCTCCCGCGCCTGCGCGGTGTCGCCGCTGCCGGAGTCCCGCTCGTGCCCGGCGTACTGCCAGGAGTCCTGCGCGTAGCTGCCGGTCTGCGGGTCGTAGCCGGAGAAGATCCCGGCGGCGTCCTCGGCGTCGACGAAGTCGTCGCTGACGATCGTCGCGGCGTTCGTGTACGCCAGCACGTACTCCCGGAAGTCCAGCTCGTTGGTCAGGATGTGGTTGACCACCCCACCGAGCAACGCGATGTCGGTCCCCGCCCGGATCGGCAGGTACGCGTCGGCCACCGCGCTGGTACGGGTGAACCGCGGGTCGACGTGGAACACCTTCGCCCCGCGCCTACGCGCCTCCATCACCCACTGGAAACCCACCGGATGGGCCTCCGCCATGTTGGAACCCTGGATGACGATGACGTCAGCGTTGGCCACGTCCTGTTGGAAGACCGTCGCACCACCGCGACCGAAGCTGGCCCCCAGACCGGGGACGGTGGCGGAGTGTCAAATCCGCGCCTGGTTCTCGATCTGAAGCGCCCCCATCGCGGTGAACAGCTTCTTGATGAGGTAGTTCTCCTCGTTGTCCAGGGTCGCCCCACCCAGACTGGAGATGCCCAACGTACGGTGCAGCGGACGACCCTGCTCGTCGACGTCCTCCCAGGTCTGCTCGCGGGCCGCGAGCACCCGGTCGGCGATCATGTCGAGCGCCGTCTCCAGGTCCAGATCCTCCCACTCGGTGGCGTACGGCCGGCGGTAACGCACAGTCGTCTGCCGCAGCGGGCTGGTGACCAGACTCTTACTGGCCGACCCCTTCGGGCAGAGCCGCCCCCGGGAGATCGGGCTGTCGGGGTCGCCCTCGATCTGGGTGACCTGGCCATCGGCCACGAAGACCCGCTGACCGCAGCCGACAGCGCAGTACGGGCACACCGAACGGGCCACCCGGTCGGCGTGCTGGGTACGGGCGGTCAGCTCGGCCGAACGGGCGGACTGCGCCGCGGCACCCCGACCCAGCGGGTCGGCGCCGGTGAGCTGCCGGAAGACCGGCCAGCCCAGGAACACGTCCCGCAGACCCACGTTCGTCACCTCCGCCCGCACTCTCCGTCCTGACCTTAGGCCAGCCGAGCCGCCGCGGCGAGCCAGGTCGACGGAACCGGGCATGACACCGCCCCCGACCCGAGGCGGGCCGAGGGCGGCGGTGGGTGTCGGTGCGCAGGTCGCCTCTCGGCGAGTGGCACGACGCGGCTCCAGCCGAACGGTATTCCGCGAAGGCGATATAGGTGAGGCCCGGGGACACTGGATCACACCGACGCTCGGTACAACCGACCCACGTCTGTTCTTGTTCCCACTCGCGGGGGACTCACTCCGGTCGGTTCCGGCGGGGTTCGAGTTTCTCTGGTTGGGGTGGGGGTTGGGGCGACCGTGCCCCGGCTTCGGGCGGTCAGGCTTGATCCCTGTGCCGGGTACGGTCGCCCCCAGCCCCGTCCGGGTCGGGCTCCGTCCGGTGGCCGCCCGGCACGGGGTGTGTTGGCGACGGTGGGTATGCCGATGGCCGGCACCCTTCTCGGGTGCCGGCCATCGGTTTCTTGC
>NZ_QXEC01000013.1 GCF_003583405.1 Micromonospora radicis | reverse complement strand
ACGGGCAACGGCAACGCGGGCAACGGGAACGCGGGCAACGGGAACGCGGGCAACGGGAACGCGGGCAACGGGAACGCGGGCAACGGGAACGCGGGTAACAACGGTGGGGCCGGCGTCGCGCAGAAGGTGAGCTGCCCGAGCGTGGCCGACCGGCTGCCCGCGGTGCCCAACCAGGCCGCCGCCGAGGTGCAGCGTGAACTGGCCAACCTGGACCGGCAGATCGCCGAGGCCGACGCCCGCCTCGCGCAGCTGGCGGTCCGGCCCGAGGGTGGCGCGAACTTCGTCCGCAACGCCATCGTCGGCCCGCTGGAGGACAAGCGGGTGGCCGCCATCAACCGGATCGCCACCGCGATCGGCCGGGTCGACGGCAACCGCCCCGCCGAGCTGGTCAACCTGGCCCGGCCCTGCGTGGCGCGCTGACCCGGCACGGGTCGACGGCGCGCGGTGGGTGGTGGGCCTCGGCCCCGCCCGCCGCGCGCCCGCTCGTACGGATGCCCGACCCTGCCCGCCGGGGCGAGCAGCGGCACGGCAGCGGCGGCCGAGCGGCGCCGTCTCCGGCGGCCGAGCGGCTCGGTCCCGCCCGTGGCGTTGCGCGTGGCTCAGCGCAGCCGGCGTAGCCAGCGGCGCTGCCAGGGCGTCTCCACCGCGCCCGGCCGGTAGACGGCCCGGACCCAGCCCACCGCCTGCTCGGCGGGCAGCCCGTCGAGGATGGCCAGGGCCGCCAGGGCGGTGCCGGTACGACCGGTCCCGCCCCGACAGGCGACCTCGACCCGTTCGCCCGCGTACCCGCGGCGCAGCGCCTCGCCCAGGGCGTCGAGGGCGTCGGCCCGGTCCGTCGGCACCCAGAAGTCGGGCCACCGCACCCGCCGGTACGCCCACGAGGGGGTGGGCCCGGGTGCCAGCAGCAGGCCGAAGTCGGCCGGCGAGACCACGTCAGCGATCCGCCGGCCACGTACCCGCACCCCGCCGGGCAGTTCGACCACCCCGACCTCGTCGGCCCACTGCGGCCCGTCGCTGGTCACCACGGCATCAGCCCTCTCCCGGTCCCCGGTCGCGCTGGTCGTCGGCCCAGGCGCTGCGGTAGATGGTGCCACGGCCCTGCGGGTCCGGTACGCCGGTCGGCGCGGCGTCGGTCAGCCCGGCCCCGGAGTCGTTGGCCCGCAGCCCGCCGGCCCGGCGGGACCGGCGCAGCCGGGTGACCACGAACCAGCCCAGCCCGAGCACACAGCCGACGATGACCAGGTTCTGCAGGATGCCGGCGTACCCCTCGACCAGGTGCCAGTTGTCGCCGAGCAGGTAGCCGGCCAGCACGAAGACGGTGTTCCAGATCAGGCTGCCCAGCGTGGTGTAGACGGCGAAGGTCAGCAGTGGCATCCGTTCCACCCCGGCCGGGATGGAGATCATGCTCCGGAAGATCGGGATCATCCGGCCGAAGAAGACGGCCTTCACCCCGTGCCGCAGAAACCACTCCTCGGTCCGGTCGATGTCGCTCAGCTTCACCAGCGGCAGCTTGGCCGCGATCGCCCGGGTCCGCTCCCGCCCGAGCGCGGCGCCGATCCAGTACAGCGCCAGCGCGCCGACCACCGACCCGAGCGTGGTCCAGAAGATCGCCCCGACCAGGCTCATCCGGCCCTGGGCCGCGACGAACCCGGCCAGCGGCAGGATCACCTCGCTCGGGATCGGTGGGAAGAGGTTCTCCAGCGCCACGGCCAGCCCGGCCCCGGGGGCACCGAGTCGCTCCATCAGGTCGGTGACGAAGCCGACCAGTCCGTCCTCGGGCGGCGCGGACTGGCCGACGACCTCAGCACCGGACAGGGTGTGTGGGGCTCGAATCATGCCCACACGCTACGAACCGAACCTGGGACGCGTTACGCCGGTATCGACTTTCCGGAGGCCGGACTCGTAGGCTCCGCAGGGTGCAGGAGTCGATCCGTGGTCCCCTCGACATCGCCGTCGCCCAGCCGGCCTGCCGCGCGTACGACGTCGCCGCGAACGCGGCCGCGCACGCGGCGCTGGTCGGCGCGGCCGCGGCCCGGGTGGTGGTCTTTCCGGAACTCTCCCTGACCGGCTACGAGCTGGACGCCGCGCCGGTCGACCCGGGCGATCCGCGGCTGGCACCGCTCGTGGACGCCTGCGCGGCGACCGGAACCCTGGCCCTGGTCGGTGCGCCGGTGGTCGGCGAGCACATCGCCACCCTCGCGGTGGACGGCACCGGTGTCCGGGTGGTGTACCGCAAGGTGTGGCTCGGTGCGGTCGAGGCCCGCCGGTTCACGCCGGGCCCGGAGCCGGTCGTGTTGACCGTCGACGGCTGGCGGCTCGGCCTGGCCATCTGCAAGGACACCTCGGTCGCGGAGCACGCGGCGGCCACCTGTGCCCTCGGCGTCGACGGATACCTGGCCTCCGTGGCGGAACTGGCGAGCGATCGGTCGATGGTGGACGAGCGGGCGTCGCGGATCGCCACCACACACCGGATCTTCGTCGCGGTGGCCAGCTTCGCCAGCCCGACCGGCGGCGGCTTCGCCGAGCCGGCGGGCCGCTCGGGGATCTGGGCGCCGGACGGCTCGGTGCTGGCCCGCGCCGGTACCGAGCCCGGTGAGTACGTCCGCGCCACGCTCACCTGAGGACGGTCAGTCGTCCTCGGGCAGGTTGGCCTCCAGGCGGTCGAGCAGGTCGTCCATCCGGGCGGCGAACTCGGCCGGGATCCGCCCGTGCTCGGCCTCGTCCTCGATCCGCTCGCGTAGGTCGTCGATCCGCTTCTCGCGGTCCTTCGGCTTGCCCGCGACGAGCTTGGCGAGGTCCTTGCGCAGCCGGTCGGCGGCCTTGCGGTCGACGTCGTCGGTGAGCTGCGCCTCGGTGAGCGTCGCGATGAACTCGGTGGCGAGCCCGCGCAGGTCCACCGGTTCGGTCGACGGCGTCGACGGGGTGAGGGCGGGCCGGGTCGGGGACGGTGCGACCGAGGTGGTCGGCGGGGTGGCACCGGCGGCGGCCGTGGCCGACTCGTCGCCGCGGTTGCCGAGCCAGAGAAGCCCGCCCAGCACCACGAACAGGGCCAGGGCGGCCGCGACCAGTGCGTTGGCCGGTGCCGGTCCCGGGCGGCGGGGCCGACCGGGCCGCCGCCCGGGGGGTCCGTCGGCGCGCGCCCGGCCGGCGGACGGCCGGGGACTCGTGGACCGGGAACCGGCCCTCGGCGCGGCGGTGCCGGGCCAGGTGCCGGTGCGGTCGACGAGCGTCGGCGGATGCGTGCCCGGCCCGGCCGGCTCGTCGTCGGCGGTGACGGTGGAGCTGGACCGGGTCGCGGTGGTGGCGATGATCGGCAGCACCGTGGTGGACGGGCCGGCCACCCCGCTGACGGCGTCGCGGAACCGGGCGGCCAGTTGCCCGGCGGTGGGCCGTCGGCTCGGGTCGGGGTCGAGGCAGGCCAGCACCAGGTCGGCGGCGTCGGCGGGCAGCCCCGACAGCCTCAGGGGCGCCACCGGACGACGGTTGGCGTGCGCCACCAACGCGTCCTCCCAGCTCTGCACGGGCAGCGGGAGGTCACCGGTGAGGGTGCGGTACAGCAGCACGCCGAGGGCGTACACGTCGCTGGCCGGGTTGGGCGCCTCGGCCCGCAACCGCTCCGGTGCGGTGTACGCCGGGGTACCCATGATGGGTTCGGCGGCCGGTCCGGCCTGGGCGGCGGGCAGCGGCCCGGCGAGGGCGGCGATGCCGAAGTCCAGTACCTTGGCGCCGGTCTCGGTGAGCATGACGTTGCCGGGCTTGACGTCGCGGTGCACCACCCCGATCTGGTGCGCGGCGGCCAGCGCCGCGGCGACCTGCGCGCCCATCCGCAGCGCCGCCGGCCAGGGCAGCGGCCCGTCGGCCAGTCGATCGGCGAGGTTGCGCCCGTCGACCAGTTCCATCACCAGGTACGGCACGATCCCACCGGGGAGCCTGGCCTCGCCGTAGTCGTACACCTGGGTGACGTGTGGATGGGTGAGTCGGGCCGCGGCGCGGGCCTCGCGCCGGATGGTGGCCCGCAGTTCCGGGTCGACGGCGAGCGTCCGGGCGAGCACCTTGACCGCGACGGGTCGGCCCAGGATCTCGTCGTCGGCCCGCCACACCTCGGACATGCCTCCGAGGCCGATGCGGTCGTGCAGTACGTAGCGGTCGTGCAACCGGAGGTTGGGGGTCAGCGGCGACATCGTCGCCCAGTCTGCCTGGTCCGCCCGCCGGCGCACCACCCACCCTCACGCTCGGTGCGCGTACCCGGTGGGATCACTCGGCGTCGAGGTCGGCGATCATCCGTTCGAGGATCTCGGGCGTACGCTCCGGCGGCTCGGCCTCGACGCAGAGCCGCTCCATGGCCACCGCGTAGAACTCGAGGTCCTCCCGCTTGTCGAGGTAGAGCGCGCTGGTCAACTGCTCGATGTAGACGATGTCGGGCAGATCCTGGTCACCGAAGCGCAGGATGGTGAAGGCACCACCGGCGGCGGCGTGCCCACCGGCGGCGAACGGGATGACCTGCAGCCGGACGTTCGGGGTTCGGGTCGCCTCGATCAGCGCCTGAAGCTGGCCGCGCATCACCTGCGGCCCGCCGATCGGACGCCGGAGCGCCGCCTCGTCGACCACCGCCCACAACCGGGGTGGACGCGGTCGGCGCAACAGGTCCTGGCGCCGCATCCGCAGATCCACCCGGCGGTCGATCTCACTCGGCCCGGCCTGACCGTGACCGAGCAGCACCACCGCGCGGGCGTACTCGCGGGTCTGTAGCAGCCCCGGCACGAACTGGACCTCGTAGCTGCGGATGAGCGCCGCGGCGGCCTCCAGGCCCAGGTAGGACTGGAACCACGAGGGCAGCACGTCGCCGTACCGGTGCCACCAGCCCGGATTGTTGGCGTCGCGGGCCAGCTTGAGCAGCGCGGCACGCTCCTGCTCGACCGTGACGCCGTAGAGGGTGAGCAGGTCGGCGACGTCGCGTTCCTTGAAGCCGACCCGGCCCAGTTCCATCCGGCTGATCTTCGACTCGGAGGAGCGGATCTCCCAGCCGGCGTTCTCGCGGGTCACGCCACGCGACTCCCGCAGCCGCCGCAGTTGCGCACCCAGCAGCATCCGCAGCACGGTCGGGCCCGCCGCCGGGCCCTCCTCGGCGGAAACCATGGTCACCTGCCGTCCTCCGCATGCCGTCCGCGGTCGCGCCGCTGGACCGGCCCGACCGACGTGTAAGCATGCCATGAACCATGAGTGAGGTGAACCTCCGTCCCGGCGCGGCTAATCCCGTCAATGGGATGCGAGGTCAGCCGATCAGGTGATCGAAGTCGCCGTCACGGGCGCCGAGCACGAACGCCGCGATCTCGTCGACGGTGTAGATCAGCGCCGGCCCCTCCGGGTGCCGGGAGTTTCGCATCGCGATCCCCGCTCCCCCGGGCAACTCCGCCAGTTCGACGCAGTTTCCACTGGGATTGCTGCGCCGGCTCTTCTGCCAGGCGAGGGGCGGTAACTGGTGGACGGGGACACCGTTTGGCGGCTGCTGCGGCATGGGTGTGTTCTCTCCGATTGGCGCCGGCGCCGTGGGAGGAGCGGTAGCGGCACGAGGGGACGGTGTGGACATCGGGCGATATGCACGTGCATCTGCTATTGCATCTGCATTGGACAGCGAGCATGATAGCGCATGTACGCGGTGCCCATCCGCTCACGATCTGTTACGCAAACCTGGCCGCCAACAGGGGAAACGAGGTGTCTGCGACCCCGTCGGCCGGTGCTGGGCACGCGTCACGGCGAAGGGAGAGGGTTGGTGCCGGATCCGCTGACCGTCGCGTCCGGCATCTGCGCCGTGGGAGCGCTGCTCTCCTCCTGGCAGCTGGGACGCCGGGCCGTCCGCGCCGAGGCCGAGATCGGCCGGCTACAGGCCGAGCTGACCGCCGAACGGCACGCCGCCAGCCACGACCCGCTGACCGGGCTGCCCAACCGCCGCGCCTTCTACCGGCTCGCCGCGACCCTGTTGACCGACGGCGCCGGCCGTCCACTGGTCGCGGTCGTGCTGGACCTCGACGACTTCAAGCAGATCAACGACCGGTACGGCCACGCGGCCGGCGACCACGTGCTGATCAGCGTCGCCGAGCGGCTCGCCGCCTTCGCCGGTGACAACCTGGTGGCCCGGCTCGGCGGCGACGAGTTCGCCGGGCTGCTGGTCACCCCGACCGTCGACCACCGGTGGATCGAGCACGCCACCCGCCGGTTGTGCGACATGCTCGCCGCGCCGATCCCGCTGGGTACCGCCACGCTCCGGGTGACCGCCTCGGTCGGGCTGGCACCGGTGCACGGCACCGGGCTGACCGAGGCGCTCGACCGCGCCGACGCGGCGATGTACCAGGCCAAGGGCATCGGGGCGGCCCGGTCCCGGCGCGTGCTGCGGGACACCGCGCACCTCGCCGAGTGCTGACGGCCCGGCCGCGGGCGTTGGCGTCGGCGACATCCGGCGCGCGGAGCAGTCGGCGCCCGGGGCGACTCAGGACGGCCGTAGCGCACGTCGCACAAGGGCGGCCGAGTCGGCGCGGTTCAGTGCCAGCCGTAGCCGGCGCGCAGCGCCTGGCAGACCCGGTCGAAGCGGGGCCGGTCCAGCACCGCACCCTCGCGTCGGATACCGTCCTCGCGCATGGTCAGCACCCGGTCCAGCCGTACCCAGCTGGGTCGCTTGTCCCGGTCCCACTCGCCCGGCCCGAGCGCCAGCCAGTGCCGCTCGCCGTCGCGGTCACGGCTGGAGAGCATCAGCCCGAACAGCGTCCGGCTGTGCCGTCCCACCACCAGCACCGGCCGGTCCTTGCCCTGGCGGGGATCGTCCTCGTAGGACACCCAGGTCCAGACGATCTCCCCCGGGTCGGCCTGCCCGTCGGGCTCCGGGGCGTACGACAGCTCCCGGCGTTGCAGGGCGGTGACCTGGCGCGGCCGCGCGACCTTGGCCGGACTCGGCCCGGAACGGCGGGGCGTCGGGATCACCGCGCCGACGCGGGCCGCCACACTCCTCAACAGACCTGCCACGGCGGGCAGCCTATCGGTACTCGCCGGACGGCCCACCGGCAGGGCGGCCCCGGTTGGCAGCCCGGCGCGGGCGGCAGCGGTGCGGCGGCAGCGAGGTCCAGGGCGGCCGGGGCTGGCGCGCTACGGGTGCCCGTCGTCCGGACCCAAGATCGGACCGGCAGCGCCGGGTAGCCGGGCGACCAGCTCCCGGAACTCGTCGACGGTGACCGCCTCGCGCAACGTCGCGAAGACCGCCGCGGCGCCGACACCCGCCGTCTGCTCGTCCACCCCGGCCCGCTCGCCGACCCGGCGCAGGAACTCCTCGGGTGCGATCGGGGACGCCGGTCCGCCGCTCAACTCCTGCGGCAGGTAGCCGGTCGGGTCGCTGGACGCGCCGCCGGTCATCCGCTCCGCCACGGTGCCCAGCACCGCGCGGGCCACCACCGCGGACAGTTCGGGCGACAGGCCGGAGCGACGCGACACCGCGTCGACGAACAGGGGAAACCGCACGGCACCCTCCCGTCGTGAGCGCTGCGCTGGTTACCCCGGCCCACCGGCGGTAAACGACCGCTCCCCCGACACCCGCTCGGTGCCGGCCGGACCCACCTACGGCGACCGGTTCCCGGCCGACCGGGACGGGCGGGCCTCCCGCCAGCGGGCCGCCCGCTCGGCGTCCAGCCGGTAGGCGAGTTCCCGGGGCGCCTCCGACCGGCCGGCCACCCGCTCGAACGGGAGGCCCCGCCCGGCGTAGTCATGGTGCGCCTTCAGCAACCGGGTGAGCCCCGCCATCGCCCCGATGATCTTCTGTCGTGGCCGTCCGGTGACCTGGCTCAGCTCGCGCACGGTGAACTGCCGGCCCGGCTCGGCCGCGAGCGCGTCGAGCACGACGGCCACCGTACGGTGGGTGGCGCTGCGGCCCTGGCCCAGCCGGCGCAACTCGTCGACGGTCCAGTCCGTCACCCGGCGCTCCGGCGCCGGACGGTGTCGCGGCACCGGTGGGATCCGCTGCCGGGCGTCGAGGTCGGCCAGCAGGCGGGCCACCTGCGGCACGTATGCCAGCGGCACCGCCACCAGCACCATCCCCTCCGGGGCGGTCCCGGTCGTGGTGATTCCGGACGGCGGGCCGGGCTCGCTGTTCACGAGGCTGAGGGAGTCGCCGTGGCGGGTACGAACCGGTAGCCCAGCCCGCGTACGGTCACGATCATCGGAGCCTGGTCGCCGTCCAGCGCGAGCCGGCGGCGCAGCCGCTTGATGTGCACGGTCAGGGTGTTGGACGTGTCGTCGGCGACGGCACCCCAGACGGCGGCGAGCAGTTGCTCGCGGGTGACGGTGCGCTCGGCGTGGCTCATGAAGTAGTAGAGCAGCCGGAACTCCTTCAACGGCAGCGCCACCATCTGGCCGTGCTGGCTCACCTCGAACGTCGCCGGGTCCACCCGCAGCCCGCCGAGTTCGATCGGCGGGTCGAGGGCGCCGGCGGTCTCCGGGCGGATCGCCCGCAGGATCGGCAGCACCTCCTCGGCCCGGTACGGGCGCCGGACGCCGGCCGTGGCGCCTGCCTTGAGCGCCGCCACCGCGACCCCGCCGTCGTCGTCACCCACCCCGACCACGGTCGGGATGCCGGCCCGGCGGGCGAGCAGCCGGACCAGTTCGGTGCTGCTCATGGTGGTCAGCCCGGCGGCGACGATCGCGGCGTCCGGTTGCAGGGCGCCCGCGTCCAGCAGGGCCTCGGCGGCGTGCGGATAGTGGTGTCCGCGTACCCGGTGGTCGGCCAGTTGCGCGACCAGCGCGGCACCGACGCCCTCGTCGTCGTCCACCACGAGCAGCACGAAACGCCCGTCGGATCGGTGGTCACTCCTGGTGACCTCGACGAGATTGTTCATCGCACCCCGACTCCGGTTCAGGTTCAGGCCCGGCACGACGTTCGGCTCGTCGGGTCGGACGGTCCACCGCACTGCTGGACAGAAGAGGCGGCCCCGGTGGCCGCGTCCCGGTGCCGCCGGGCACCGCCGCGACCCACCATCGACCGCCGCCCACGGCCTCAGCCGAAGCGACCGGTGATGTAGTCCTCCGTACGCTTGTCGGCGGGATTGGTGAAGAGCTTGCCGGTCTGGCTGAACTCGACCAGCCGGCCGTGGCGCACCTGCTTGTCGTCCACCTCGGCGGTGAAGAAGGCGGTGTAGTGGCTGACCCGGGCCGCCTGCTGCATGTTGTGCGTGACGATCACGATCGTGTAGTCGTTCGTCAGCTCGAACATCAGGTCTTCGATCTTCGCGGTGGCGATCGGGTCGAGCGCCGAACAGGGCTCGTCCATCAGGATGACCTCGGGCTTGACCGCGATGGTCCGGGCGATGCACAGCCGCTGCTGCTGACCACCGGACAGGGCCAGGGCGCTCTTGCGGAGCTTGTCCTTGACCTCGTCCCAGAGCGCGGCCTGGGTCAGCGCCGCCTCCACGTGGTCGTCGAGCCGGCCCTTGATGCCGTTGATCCGCAGCCCGTACGCCACGTTGTCGTAGATGGACTTCGGGAACGGGTTGGGCTTCTGGAACACCATGCCGATGCGGCGGCGGACCTGGATCGGGTCGACGTCCCTGGCGTACAGGTCCTGGCCGTGGTACAGGACGTCGCCGCTGACCCGGGCACCGGGGATCGGGTCGTTCATCCGGTTGAGTGCCCGCAGCACCGTGGACTTGCCGCAGCCGGACGGCCCGATCATCGCGGTGACCTGGTTCTGCTGGATCGGCATGCTGGTGCCGCGGACCGCCTCGTAGCTGCCGTAGTAGACACTGACGTCGCGCAGCTGCATCACCGGCGCGGTGGTGGTCTCGGCGCCGGCGGCGGTGCTGCCGGGGGCGTGCACCGCGACGGACGGGCGGGTGGTCAGGTCGGTGTCGTTGCTGGCCATGTCAGCGCTCCTTGATGGCGAACCGGCTCGAGATGAAACGGGCGATGATCGTGAAGCCGAGCACGATCACGATGAGCGTCAGGGCCGCGCCCCAGGCCCGGTCCTGGGCGGCGGGGAACGAGGTGCTGGCGTTACGGAAGATCTGCGCCGGCAGCGCCGTGTTGGAGCCGTCGAAGAGGTTCCAGTTGGGCGAGAAGGCGATGCCGGTGACGATGATGATCGGGGCGGTCTCGCCGGCCGCCCGGGCCACGGCCAGCAGCGAACCGCTGGTGATGCCCGAGATCGCCGCCGGCAGCACCACGGTGAGGGTGGTCTTCCACTTGCGGGCGCCGAGCGCCATGCTCGCCTGCCGCAGTTCCTCGGGGACCAGCCGGAGCATCTCCTCGCTGCTGCGGATGACCACCGGCAGCATCAGGCAGGCCAGGGCCAGCGCCCCGGCGAAGCCGGTGAACTGACCGACGAGCCGCACCCAGGCGATGTAGATGAACAGGCCCATCACGATCGACGGCACGCCGGTCATCACGTCGGCCATCAGCCGGATCAGGCGGGCCAGCGGGCGCTGCTTGCCGTACTCGTTGAGGTAGATGGCGCCGAAGACGCCGAGCGGGATGGCCATCAGCGCGGCGGCACCGGTGATCAGCAGCGTGCCGATGATCGCCGGTGCCATGCCGCCGCCGACCCGGCGGTAGGAGTTCGGGATGTCCTCGGTCAGGAAGCTCGGGCTCATCACCCCGGCGCCCTTGGAGACGACCGTGTACGTCACCAGGGCCAGCGGGACGACGGCGAGCAGCACGGCCCCCCAGATGGCGGCCGTGGCGAGACGGTTGGTGAACCGGCGGCGCCCGGACAGGGCGGCCCGGGTCAGGTCGGGCCGGTCGGCGGTCGGGCGGGTGGCGGGTGCCGCGGTGACGGTCACGCGACGCTTCCCTTCATCCGGGCCTCGGCCCGACGGACCACCGTCTGGGCGAGCACGTTGATCAGCACGGTCATCGCGAACAGCACGACGCCGAGGCCGATCAGGGCCGCGGTGAAGGTGCCGGTGGACTCACCGAACTGCTGCACGATGACGGCGGCCATCGAGTTGCCGGGGGCGAACAGGTTGGCGGTGATGTTGGTGGAGCCGCCGATGACCAGGGCCACCGCGATGGTCTCCCCCATCGCCCGACCGAGGCCGAGCATCACCGCGCCGACCACGCCGCCGAAGCTGTGCGGGAACACGGCGCCGCGGATCATCTCCCAGCGGGTGGCGCCGAGCGCGAGCGCGGCGTCCTTGTCGGCCCGTGGGACGGTGCTGAACACCTCGCGGGTGATCGACGTGATGATCGGCGTGACCATGATCGCCAGGATCAGGCCCGCGGTCATGTAGTTGCGCCCGCTGACCACCGGGCCGAACAGGTTGCCGAGCACCGGAACGCCACCGAGGACGTCGTGGCACCACTGGTAGACCGGCACCAGGGCGGGGGCGACGACCAGGATGCCCCAGAGGCCGAAGACCACCGATGGTACGGCGGCGAGCAGGTCGATCACGGTCACCGCCGGGGCGCGCAGCCGGCGCGGCGCCAGCTCGGTGAGGAACAACGCGATACCGATCGAGATCGGCACGGCGAACAGCAGGGCGATCAACGACGAGATGGCGGTGCCGTAGGCGAACGACAGCGCGCCGAAGACGGCGTCACCGGTCGCCGGGTTCGGATCCCAGGTGCGCTCGGTGAGGAAGCGCAGGCCCATCGCGTCGAGCGCGGGCCAGGCCTCCCGGACGGTGGTGATGAGGATCAGTCCGAGGACCGCCAGCACCAGCAGCCCGGTGCCGAGCGTCCACCAGGAGAAGACGCGGTCGCCCACGGCGCTGCTGCCGCGCCGGGTCAGCGTCGAGGGGGAGGCGGGGGACTTGTTCGTCAAGGTCATCTTCACTCCAGCTCAGGTACTCCGCTAGGGACGGGATCGTGTGATCCCGTCCCCAGCTGGACCGCCCTAGCGATCTCGATCCTGATCAGCCCTGGATCTTGTCGACCTGGGCCAGCGCCTTCTCCTTGAGGGAGGCGGGCAGCGGCGCGAAGTCGATCTCCTTGGCCAACTCCTGGCCGTCGTTGAGCAGGTACTTGAGGAAGCCCTTGACCAGTTCGGCCTTGGCGGCGTCGCCGTACGAGGTCTTCACGATGATGAAGGTCGGCGCGGTGATCGGGTACGCGGTGGCACCGGCGGCGTTGAGCGGGTTGTAGCTCAGGTCGGCGGCGATCTCGGCACCCTCCAGGCCGGCGGTCGTACCGTCGAGCGTCGGCTCGACGAACTGGCCGTCCTTGTTCTTGATGGCGGCGAACTTCAGGCCGGTGGCCTTGGCGTCGCTCAGGTCGACGTAGCCCACGGCGCCGTTGGTCTGCTGCACGATCTGCGCGACACCGGTGTTCTTCTCGCCGCCCTGGGTGCTGGCCGGCCAGTTGACCGTGTCACCGCTGCCGAGCTTCCAGGTGCCGGCCGCGGCCGCGTCCAGGTACTTGGTGAAGTTGTTGGTGGTGCCGGAGCCGTCCGAGCGGTGCGCGACGACGACCGGGGTACTGGGCAGTTCGACGCCCGGGTTGTCGGCCTTGATCGCCGCGTCGTCCCAGGTCTTGATGTCGGCCTGGAAGATCTTGGCGAGCGTCTCCGGGCTGAGCTGAAGCTTGTCGACGCCCTGCAGGTTGAACGAGACCGTGATCGGCGCGGCCACCGTCGGTACGTAGAGGAACGAACCGGCGGTCACCCCGTCGGTGTCCTTGACCAGGCTGTCGGTGCCGGCGAAGTCGACCAGGCCCTCACCGAACTGCTTCTTTCCGGTGCCCGACCCGGTCGCGTTGTAGGTGACCGTCACGTTGGCGGCCGCGCCCTTGAACTCCTCGATGACCTCTTGGTAGTACGCGTCGGGGAAGCTGGCGCCGGACGCCTTCAACTCGCCGGACAGGTTCGCGTAAGCGCTGTCGCCGCCGCTGCCGCCCGGCTCCGTGCTGTTGTCGTTGCTTGCACAGCCGGTAAGCGCGAGCGCGGCAAGCGCGACGCCGGCGAGGACGCGCCGCGAGAGCACGTTGCGGTTCACCAGGTAAGCCTCTCTATCGGGGTGCATCAGCCCGTCCGGGCCGTACGCGAGTCAAGTTAGGAGGCCCAGGTAGCCGGCCCCCCGGAACCAGGTGAACGAAACATGAACTTGGCGGCTCCGGTGGTGGCCGACCGGCGACGGGATGTGACGTTCTCCGGCCGAGCGCACCGGATGCCCGGAATGCGCCACCCGTCGCGGCGCGTACCGCCCCGCTCCCGGCGCAGTCCAGCCGGCCCTCGGCGCGGCGGCACGGGTCACCCAGCCGGTCGCGTCAGAGCCGGATGGTCCCGGTCACCAGGTACACCACCTGGCGGGCGACGTTGACGGCCTGGTCGGCGTACCGCTCGTAGTAGCGGCCGACCAGGGCCAGGTCGATCGCCGACTCCACCCCGTACGGCCAGCCGGCGACGAGCATCGCCAGGAGGCGTTCCTGGGCGGCGTCGACCTCGTCGTCGTCCAGCCCGAGTTGCATCGCGTCGAGCTGGTCGCGGGTGGCCAGCACCAGCGCGGTCTTGTCGGCGATCCGCGCCGCCGCGTCGGCCATCTCGGTGAGCACGGGTACCGCCGGCTGCGGGACGACCCCCACCGGGTACCGCATCAGGACCACCTTCGCGATGTGTCCGGCAAGGTCGCCCATCCGCCCCAGGGCGCCGGCGATCCGCAGCGCGCACACCACCAGGCGCAGGTCGGAGGCGACCGGCTGGTGCCGGACGAGCAGCTCGGGGATCATCGCCTCCGCCTCGGCCCGCCGCCGGTCCAGCACCGCGTCGCCGGCCAGCACCGCCTCGGCCGCGCCCCGGTCGACGTCGAGCAGGGCGGCGCTGGCACCCCGGATCGCCGCACCGGCGTCTCGGCTCATCGTCGCCAGCATGCCGGTGAGTCGGTCGAGCTGCTCGTCGTAGCTGTCCCGACTCATCACCCCTCCGTCCATCCGGGTCGTTGCGGCGCCGTCGCGCCGCGCGGGGCCGCCCCTGGCCAGCAACCTACCTGCCGGGCGCATCCCGCCCGTGGTCCGCGACACTGCTCGGTCAAGGTGTCAGCCGGGGGCCCCGGCTGTGCACCGGGCGTTAACCAAGGTGCCCTTGCTCAGTCCTCGGCGAGGATGTCCAGCAGGAGGGCGGCGGTCCAACTGAACGCCGGGGAGCCGAGGCCGGCGCCGGTGTCCGGATGGAAGTACTCGTGGCATCCGGCGACGGCGGCCAGTTGCACCATCGACGCACCCAGTCCGGCGGCCAGCGCGGCGTGCCCGTGCCCGAGCAGCCCCTGCCGGACCAGCCAGTTGATGTTCATCCAGCTGGGGCCGCGCCAGTAGCGCTGCGGCTCGAAGTCGACGGCGGTGCGGTCGTGACTGGGCAGCGGTCGGGGCATCGCCGTGGCCAGCCCGAACCGGGCCGAGCGGGCCTCGACGAGAACCGCCTCGACCTGCCGCGCCGGCAGGTCGGGCAGGATCAGCGGCGTCAGCCCGAGCACCGTGCGGGCCGCGGTCAGCCGACCGGTACGAAGGTCACGCGGGTGGAAGGTACCGGTCGTCGGGTCGTACAGGCGGTCCACCACGGCCGCGGTGATCCGGGCCGCGCGCTCCCGGTGCGGCCCCGGATCGGCGCCGATCTCACCGGCGATGCCGGCCAGGGCGTGTTCCGCGGCGCCCAGCGCCGCGTTGAACAACGGGCACTCCACCAGGAACGGATGCCGGTGCGCCAGGTCGCCGTCGCGGTAGCCGGCCGCGCGGTAGGCGGTGACGATCGCGACGTACCGCGCGTAGTCCAGGTCCGTGGGCCGGTGCGCGGCGGCGGCGTGCACGATGTCGCGGCGCCGGTACGCCCGCAGCACCGCCGCCTCGGCCGGCACGGCGGCCATCGGATCGTCCCAGGCCGGGCTGTTGTCCAGTCCGGACTCCCACGGATGCACGATGCTGACCAGCCCGGCGCCGCCCACGTCACGGTGGCTGGCCAGGTAGTGCTGTTGGGCCACCAGTCGGGGGTAGAGCCGGGCCAGCGCGGCACGCGCCTGATCGGACGGTGCCCGGCGGTAGGCGTGCCAGGCGGCCAGGGCGTGCACCGGCGGCTGGACCAGCCCGGAGGTGGCCGTCGGCGGCGCCGCGTCGACCGATCCGGTGGCCCAGAAACCCGGCCCGGGGAAGTAGGCGGCGTCGGAGACGGCGGGGTTGAAGACGATGTGCGGCACCCGCCCGTCGCGCCACTGGGCGTCGAACAGGCTGGTCAGCTCCGACCAGACGCGCTCAGGACGGGCGTGGGCCCAGCCGATCGCGATGAACGCCGAGTCCCAACTCCACTGGTGCGGGTAGAGGGTGCGGGAGGGCACCGTGTGGTCGTGCTCCCAGTTGCCGTCGAGCGTGGCCCGGGCCAGCGCGACGAGCGCGGCGCGGTCCCGCGGTGCGGACTCGACGGTCGGGTTCTCCCCCGGCCCGACCGACGGAACAACCTGTTTCACCATGTGTCACATCCCGGTAGCGCTGGGCTCCAGGATAGGACCCGGCCGGTCCGGCCCTCGCCGCGCCCGCCCCACCGCCCGGCTGATGCTGGTCAGGGCCGTACGGCGGTCGGGAAGCCGGTCCAGCGCAGCTCACCGGGGAGGTGGCTCAGGTCGTTGAACATCATCAGGTGGGGTGCCCGGCCGGTGCGGTACTCGAGCACCGTGAGTCCGGTGTTGGCGCTGCCCAGGCTGAGCCACCGGACCGGTGGGCAGGCCAGCGCGTCCCGGACCAGCCAGGCGATCTGGAAGGCGTGCGTGACCAGCACCTCGTACGTGTCGGCCTGCCCCGCCTCGGGTGCCTCGGTGAACCGCGCCAGCAACGCCTCGGCGAGGCGGCGGCCCGCCGCGGCCTCGGCCGGGTCGAACCCGGTGAAGAAGTCGACCCAGGCCGGGGGTGTCTCGGCCGGGCCGGGTACGTAGGGCACGTGGTCGACGAGTTCGGCGGCCTCGGCGACGGGCACGCCGGGCAGGTGCCGGGCCAGGGTGCGGGCGCTCGCCGCGGCGCGCGGCAGCGGCGAGTGCCAGACGGTGTCGATCGGCAGCCCGGCGAGCCGCCGGCCGAGCAGGTCCGCCTGTCGGTAGCCGGCTTCCCGGAGTTCGCCGAACTCGTCGGCGGCACCGTGCCGTACCAGGTAGAGGTGTCGAGTGGCCACCCAGGGAACCTACCGACTCTCCGGTCGCCCGCCACGGGCCAGGCCGAGCGTGGCCAGTAGGTCCTCGTGCAGTTCCATCCACACGGCGTGGCAGGAGGCGACACCGACGCCGGCCACCCACTGCCGCTGCCCGGCCCGGGCGCGGTCCAGGGCCGCCGCGAACCGCTCGGCGTACCCGCCGAACCGGGTCAGCGCCGCGGTCAGCGGCACCAGTTCGCCGGCCAGGTCACCGAGTTCGGCCAGCACCCGGGCGCCGGTCTGCGCCAGCTCCACGGCCAGGCTGCTGGCGTTCTCCTGGCGGCCCCTGGGTCTGCCCGTCGTACTGGGGTCCGGGAGGCGATGGCGGCGCCGCCGGACGGCGTGCCGGTCGAGGTCGACGGCGACGCCGGTCGGGTCGCACCGGTACCGGTCCGGTTGCCGTCTCCCGGTGACGTCGATCACGGGATAGGCTAGGAACCGGCGCATATCGGTCGAAGGCGTTCGATCGACCGCGCCGTCCATGCGTACGGGGGCGCCGCGGGTCGAGTGGCACGACGAGGCGAAGGAGCCCCGGATGAGGCAGGCGCGACAGGGTCCCACCGGCACCGAGGGCGAGGACTACACCCAACGGTTGCAGCAGCTCGGTGGCGCGCGGTGGAAGCGGATCCTGGACGTGCAGGCGCCGTACCGGTGGCATCTGCGGCGGCTGCGACTGGGGCGCGCCCTCGACGTGGGTTCCGGTCTCGGCCGCAACCTGGTCAACCTCGGCGAGGGGGCGGTCGGGGTGGACCACAACCCGACCTCGGTGGCGCACAGCCGGGCGTTGGGCCTTCGGGCGTACACCACGCAGGAGTTCCTCGCCTCCGAGTACGCCCGCCCGGACGCCTTCGACTCGCTGCTCGCCGCGCACCTGCTGGAACACATGCCGGCCGAACAGGCCCGCGAGGTGGTCGCCGGGTATCTGCCCTTCGTCCGCTCCGGCGGCCGGGCGGTCTTCATCACCCCGCAGGAACGCGGCTACCGCAGCGACGCGTCCCACGTGCGGTTCGTCGGCTTCGCCGAGGCGGCGCAGGACTGCCGGGCACTCGGCCTGACCGTGCTGCGTCAGTACTCGTTCCCGTTCCCGCGCGTCACCGGCCGGGTGTTCACCTACAACGAGTTCGTGACGGTGGCCCGGCTGCCCTGAACGTCGCTGGCTACGGTGGTCCGATGAGTGAGCACCGCACCGCCGCCGGCAACCCGACCCGCTGGGCCACCGACACCGGTCCCGACCACTCCCAGTGGTACGTCGACCGGTTCCGGCAGTTGGCGGCCGAGGGCGCCGACCTGGCCGGGGAGGCACGACTGCTCGACACGCTGGTGCCGCCGCGCTCGCGGATCCTGGACGCCGGCTGCGGTACCGGCCGGGTCGGCGCCGAGCTGGCCGCCCGGGGCCACACGGTGGTCGGGGTCGACGCCGACCCGGTGCTGATCGAGGCGGCCCGTGCCGACCACCCTGGGCCCCGCTGGCTGGTCGCCGACCTGGCGGAGTTGGACCTGGCGGCGGCCGGCCACCCGGAACCCTTCGACGCGGCCGTGCTGGCCGGCAACGTGATGGCCTTCGTCGCCGCCGGTACCGAGCGCGCGGTGTTGGGCCGGGTGGCCGCCCAGCTGCGACCCGACGGCGTGGTCGCGGTCGGCTTCGGCACCGAGCGGGGTTACCCGCTGGTCGACTTCGACGCCGACGCGGCCGGTGCCGGGCTGCTGTTGGAGCACCGCTTCGCCACCTGGGACCTGCGCCCGTGGCGCGCCGACGCCGACTTCGCCGTGAGCATCCTGCGCCGGCCCGCCTGACCGCCACGGCCGGCGGCGTGCGCGGGGCCGTGGGCTGCCTCGACCCCGGCGGGCTATCGCTGCCCGTCGGCTCGGCTGAGCACCTCCGCCGCGCCCCGGACCACCGCCCGGTCGAGCAGCCGACCGTCGTCGTCCACGGCCACCCCCGAGCCGTCCCGCTCGGCCCGGGCCATCGCGTCGAGCACCCGGCGGGCGGTCGCCACCTCCCCGGCGTCGGGTGTGAACACGGCGTTGATGGTGGCGAGTTGGCCGGGGTGCACGGCGGTGCGGGCCCGGAAACCCTGCCGCAGCAGGGCACGGCTGGTCCGGTCCAGCCGGTCGAGGTCACGCAGGGTGGTCTCGACCGGACCCACGGGTGGGATGATCCGGGCGGCCGCCGAGGCCACCACGACCTGCGAGCGGATCGCGGCGAACTCGGTGCGGTCGGCGTCCGGTTGCAGGCCGAGTTCGCCGGCCAGATCGGCCTCGCCGATGCCCAGCCGCAGCACCCGGGGCGCGGCGGCGAGCTGCGCGCAGCTCAGCACGCCCCGGGCCGTCTCGACCAGCGGCACCACCCGCAACGTCCGCTCCGGCAGGCCGAGTCGGGCCTCCGTGGCCAGCAGCGCCCGGTCGACCTCGTGCAGCAGCTCCGGTTCGGCCTTCGGTACCCAGACTCCGGCGGTCGACGCGTCGAGGACCGTCAGGTCCCGCTCGAACTGGTCGCTGTTGACGCGTACCCAGTGGGTCGCCCCGGCCGGCGCGGCGCGCAGGTATCCGGCGACCGTGTCCCGGGCCTGCTGCTTGGCCGGTAGGGCGACCGCGTCCTCCAGGTCGAGCACGAGGGCGTCGGCGCCCCGCCCGGCCGCCTTGCCGAGCAGCTCGTCGCGGTCACCGGGGACGTACAGGTAGCTGCGGGCGACGTGGGACACCGCTGGCCTACCGGCCGGCCCGGGGCACGTACCGGCCCTGCGGTTCGCCGGTCACCTTGCCGTCGACCAGCACGTGCTCGCCCCGGACGAAGGTGTCGGTGACCCGGGCGGTCAGCTCGAACCCCTCGAACGGCGTGTACTCCTGGGTCGACTCGGAGTCCTGCGCGCGTACCGTCCAGGTGTGGTCCGGGTCGACCAGGCAGACGTCGGCGTCGTAGCCCTCGGCGATGGCGCCCTTGCTGGCCAGGCCGAACCGCCGGGCCGGGTTCCAGGAGGTGAGCGCGGCGGCGGCGGAGAGCGGCAGACCGCGACGGCGGCCCTCGGTGAGCAGCCCGGGCAGCAGGTACTCGGCGCCGCCGAAGCCGGACTTGGCGAGGAACACGTCGTCGCGCGGGTTGCCGAACTTCAGCTCGTCGCGGCAGCAGGCGTGGTCGCTGACGACCCAGTCCACCCGGCCCTGGAGCAGGTGCCCCCAGAGCGCCTCGACGTCCTCGCGCGGGCGCAGCGGCGGGTTGACCTTGCCGCCGAGGCCGTGCGCGGTGGTGATGTCGGCGAGCAGGTGCCCGATGGTGACCTCGCGGCGGAAGTCGATGTGCGGGAACGCCTGCGCCATCCGCAGCGCCGCGTCCAGGGCCTTGGCCGAGGAGAGGTGCAGCAGGTTGATGGTGGGCAGGCCGGTCTCGTGGGCCAGGTAGGAGGCGATCGAGACGGCGAGGCCCTCGGAGTGCGGCGGCCGGGAGGCGTGGTACGCCTCCAGCCCGCTGAGCTTGCCCTCCTGCTCCACCTTCCGGGTGTAGGCGCTCATGATCTCGGCGGTCTCGCAGTGCAGGGACAGCGAGATCTCCGAGGCGAGTTCGGGGAAGCGTTCCCGGGCCGCCTGCACCCCGCGCATCACGAACTCGAAGTGCGCGTAGTCGTACCGCTGGCCCTCCGGGATCATCAGGAACGAGTTCTGGTCGGCGGAGCGGCCGTGCAGGCCGTGACTGCCGTAGAACATGAAGATCTTGAACGAGGTGACGCCGAACCGGTCCACCAGCTCGGGGATCTCGTCGATGTGCTCGCTCATCATCGGCGCCAGGTGGAAGCCGTAGTCGATGTAGGAGCGGCCGGCGCTGGCGGCCAGCACGTCGGGGAAGAAGTCGGCGTACCGCCCGCCCCGGTTGAGGTAGTACTGGCCGGTCCGCATGTAGGTCAGCGCGGTGGTCACCCCGCCCTGGGCGCTGGCCCGGCTCTCCGAGCCGGTGTCCTCGCTCAGCGGGTTGTAGATGCCCCAGTGCTGGTGGGCGTCGACCACACCGGGGAAGGCGAGCCGGCCGCCGCCGTCGACGACGGTGCTGGCCAGTGTCGGGTCGATACCGGGCGCCACCCGCACGATCCGGCCGTCGGCGACGGCGATGTCGGCCGGCTCGGCGTCGGGCCGGTCGTGCCGGACCACGCGGACGTTGCGCAGCAACAGGTCGAAGGAACTCATCGTCACACTCCTCGAAGCGGTCAGGCGCGGGCCGGTGCCGGCGTACCGGCGGTGGTGGGGGTGGTGGGGGTGGTGGTCACGACGGCGAGCAGGTCGGTCAACCGGCGCACGTCGGCGGCCCGGTCCAGCCGGCCGATCTCCTGCTCGACCTGGCCGGCGATGTCGGGCGCGAGCCGTCCGGCGACGTTGTGGTGGAACTTGCGGGCCAGTTCGGCGGTGGAGAGCGGACGCTGTGGCCCGCCCCGGTTGGCCAGCACCTCCTCGGTCCAGGTCCGGCCGTCGCGGGTGCGTACCCGCAGCACCGCCGGGAACTGGTACGGGAAGATCGCGTCGCACCGTTCGTCGGGTACTACCTGCACCCGCGCCATCAACGCCCGCCGGTCCGGGTCGACGGCGAGGGCGTCGGTGAAGTCGTCCGGGCCGACGCCCAGGACGCCGCCCCCGTAGAGTCCGGCGACCACCGCGTACGGGCCGCTGAACTGTGCCTCGTAACCGGTGCGGGGCGCCTGCTTGCGTTCGATCGGCGCGCCGATGGTGCGGATCACCGGGGTCGGTACGCCCAGGGTGATCGTGTCGATCTCGTCGACGGCCAGTCCCCGTTCCCGCAGCGCGATGGCGGCGTCGATCGCCGCGTGGGTGAAGTGGTTCGCCGGGTACGGCTTGAAGAAGATGCCCGGCACCGCCCACTTCGTGCCGAGCCCGTCGACGACCTCCGCCGGGTCGAACTCGCCGCGCAGGAACGCCTGGAAGAAGCCGAAGCGGCCCTCCAGCACCGTCGGCGGGCCGGTGATGCCGTGCCGGGCCAGCGCGGCGGCGCTCACCGCGGCGTGCGCGGCCCAGCCGCAGTGGATCCGCTTCACCGTGCCGCCGGTGCGGTTGGCCTCGATCAGGCCGGCGGCCATCGACGCCGCCACGCCGAGCGAGTCCAGGGCCTGCCCGGCGTCCAGCCCGAACAGCCGGGCGGCGGCGACCGCGCCGCCGAGGGTGCCGCAGATGGAGGTGGCGTGCTGGCCGTGCTCGAAGAAGACCGAGTTGCCGGCGGCGCGGTCGTAGCCGGCCATGCCGAGCCGGACACAGACCTCGATACCGACGGCGATGGCGGCGACGGTCTCCCGACCGCTGGCCCCGGTGGCCTCGGCGGCGGCCAGCGCGGCCGGTACCACCGAGGCGCTGGGGTGCAGCACCGACGGCAGGTGGGTGTCGTCGTAGTCGAGCGAGTGGGCCAGCACGCCGTTGGCGAAGGCGGCCAGCGCGGCCGGTACCGGTTCGGCCAGTCCGATCGCCCGGGCCTGTCCCCGGCCGCCCTGCTCGCGTACGTAGGCCAGGGCGGCCCGGCTGGTCGGCAGCGGGTACGCGGCCACGCAGAGCCCGACCACGTCCAGCACCCGCTGGCGGACGCTGTCGACCACCTCGGGCGGCAGGTCGGCGGCGGGGGTGTCCACGGCGAAGGCGGCCAGCTGCTGCCCGAGGGTCCGCTCAGCCACGGCCGACCACCGCCAGGGGCCGCACCGGCGAGCCGGTGGCGCCGTACAACGGCAACGGGGTCATCACGAAGGTGAACTCGTGCACGGCGTCGCGGGCGATCTCCTCCAGGGCCATCGTCTCGATCAGGTAGATGCCGTGCTCGACCAGCAGCACCCGGTGCGCGGGCAGGCTGGTGTGGCCCTGTCCCGGTCGCAGGCACTCGAAGGCGATGGTGTCGGCGCCCGCGGCGTGCACCTGCCGCGCGGCGAGCCACCGCGCCCCGGCCTCGCCGACACCCGGCACCCCGGAGTCGTGTCCGACGTAGACCCGCCGGTCCTCGTGGTCGAAGTGCCGACCCCAGCCGCTGCGGATCAGCACCACGTCGCCCGGCTCCACCGGGGTGCCCTGGCGGGTCGCCGCGGTGGCCAGGTCGTCCGGGGTGATCTCGTACCCGGCCGGGCAGGGTTCGCCGAGCACCGCCGGGATGTCGAGCAGCACCCCGCGGCGCAGCATCGGTGCCACGGTGTGCACCCCGAGTTCGGTGAACCGGCCGCCGGTCTGCGCCTGGGCCGCGTCGGCCCCGCCGTGCAGCCGACCGTCCTGGGAGACGTGGGCGAGGGCGTCCACGTGCGTACCGACGTGGGTGCCCATGACCAGCAGGTCGTTCGCGGCCGAACCGCCGTCGGCGCGGACCATGTCGCCGTGCCGGCGGGGCATGCTGAGCCAGTACGCCGGGTGGTTCGGTGACTGCGGCATGCCGATGGTGAGCAGCCGGCCGAGGTCGTAGATCTGCGCGCCGCCGCGTACGGCGTCGAGCAGGCGATCGGCGGGCCTTGCGGTGATGGTCACGGTTCCTCGCGTTTCAGCAGGGTCGGCGACGTCAGGAGACGATGTCGCGGGCTCGGAGGTCGGCGATCTCGGCCGGGTCGCAGCCGAGTTCGTCGATCAGCAGGGAGTCGGTGTCGGCGCCACGGGCGCGCCCGGTGAAGCGGATCCGGCCGGGGGTGGCCGACATCCGCCACATCACGTTGTGCATCCGCATCGGTCCGAGATCGGGGTCGTCGACCACGGCGAGCATGCCGGTCTCCCGGACGTGCGGATCCTCGACGATGTCCCGGGCGTCGTAGACCGGGGCGACGGCGGCGCCCGCCTCGGTGAACGCCCGGCTCACCTCGTCGCGGGTCCGCTGGCCGATCCAGTCGCCGACGTACGAGTCGAGTTCGTCGGCGTGCGCGGCCCGGCCCACACCGGTGCGGAACCACGGCTCGTCGATCACCTCGGGGTGGCCGACCAGCCGCAGTACCCGTTCGGCGATCGCCTGGGCGCTGGTCGACACCGCCACCCAGGCGCCGTCGCTGGTGCGGTAGGTGTTGCGGGGGGCGTTGTGGGTGGACCGGTTGCCGTGTCGCTGTTCGACGACGCCCAACTGGTCGTAGACGGTGGGACCGGGACCGACCGCCGCCATGATCGGTTCCAGCAGGCTGAGGTCGACGACCTGGCCGGTGCCGCCGGTGCGTTCCCGGTGCCAGAGCGCCATCAGCACCGCCGACGAGGCGGCGATGCCGCAGATGCTGTCGGCCAGTCCGAACGCGGGCAGGGTGGGTGGCCCGTCGGCGGTGCCGGTGAGGTGGGCGAACCCGCTCATCGCCTCGGCCAGGGTGCCGAAGCCGGCCCGGCCGGCGTACGGGCCGGTCTGGCCGAAGCCGGTGATCCGGGCGATGACCAGGCCGGGGTTGACCCGGTGCAGGTCCGCCGGGCCGATGCCCCAGCGCTCCAGGGTGCCCGGCCGGAAGTTCTCCACCAGCACGTCGGCGTGTTCGGCCAGCCGCAGCAGCAGCGCGGCGCCCTCCGGGGTGGACAGGCTCAGCCCGACGGTGCGCTTGTTGCGGGAGATCTCCTTCCACCACAGCGGGTGCCCGTCCTTGGCCTTGCCGTGTCCGCGCATGCTGTCGCCGGCGGTCGGGTGCTCGATCTTGATCACGTCGGCGCCGAAGTCGCCGAGGATCTGGCAGCACAGCGGCCCGGCCAGGATCGTCGAGACGTCCAGGACCCGTACGCCGGTGAGCGGTCCGTCGGTCACCGGACCCACCTCCCCTTCCCCCGGAATCGGTGTCGGCGCCGGGCGGGCCGGGGATTCCCCCGCCCGGCGGTGTGTGGTCGTTCCGGCTGACTAGTCCTGGTCGGCGGGGCTGCGGGCGGCCGGCACCCGGTAACCCAGTTCGGCGGAGATCTCGTGCGCCGCCGCCGCGACCAGTGCGCCGTGCGCGGCGCAGACCTGTGGGGTGAAGCGGTCCTGCGGCCCGCACAGTGAGATGGAGCCGAAGATCTGCCCGGTGCCGTACCGCACCGCCGCGGCGACGCTGCCCGCCCCGCTCTGCCGCTCCCCCATGCTCACCGCGTAACCCTGCTGCCGGACCCGGATGAGTTCGGCGCGCAACGCCAGCGGGTCGGTGATGGTGGCCGAGGTGACCGACCGCATCGGCTGGGCGAGGTACTCCTCGACCTCGACCTCGGGCAGCGCGGCCAGGATCGCCTTGGACGACGATCCGGAGTGCAGCGGGTGGCTGGTGCCCAGCGACACCGACATGCGTACCTCGTGCGGTGAGAGCACCTGGTCGATGTAGACCCGTAGCCAGCCCTGCCGCACCGACAGGGTCGCCGTCTCGCCGCTGTCGCGGACCAGCCGGACCAGGTAGCGACGGGCGGTGTCCGGCACGTCCAGGGCACGCAGCGCGGCCAGGCCCACCGCGAGCGCGCCGGCGCCGAGCCGGTAACGCTTGGTGTCCTCGTTGAAGCTGAGGAAGTCGTCGGCCACCAGTTCCTTCAGGATCCGGTACGCCACCGCCTTGGGCAGGCACAGTTCCCGGGCGATCGTCGACACGCCGAGCGTCTCCGGTGCCCGTTCGGCGATGATGTTGATGACGTCGAGGGCCCGGCCGAGGCCGGAGCGTACGCGGGTGTCGTCCCGCTCGGCGAGCGTCGTCGTGGTCATGTCTGTCCTCACTGTCTGCGTACCCGGATTGCGGAGCCGGCGGCCGACTCACGGCGGTGCGGGCGTGGCCGGCGGCAGGCCCGCCCATCGTCGCGGCCGTTCCCGGGCGACCACCAGCGCCACGGCGGAGAGCACCACGACTCCGGCGAGCAGTTGCCGGCCGGTCAGCCGCTCGTCCAGCACCGCCATGCCGAGCAGTACCGCGACCACCGGGTTGACGTAGGCGTAGGTGGCGGCCAGTTGCAGCGGCGCGCGGCGCAGCAGCCAGGTGTAGACGCTGAAGCCGAGGACCGTGCAGACCACCATCAGGTAGGTCCAGGCCAGCCAGGACCGGCCGGACACGGCGGCCAACCGCAGCTCGGCCCACTCGCCGGTGCACAGGCCGGCGATCGCCACCCCGGTACCGCCGGCGACCATCTGCCAGCCGGTGCCGACCAGATGGTCGGCGGGCATGGCCAGCCGCTGGGCCAGCATCGAGCCGGCGGCCCACACCAGGGTGGACGCCACGATGGTGAGCATCCCGGCCAGATGCCACCGCTCGGTCGGGGCGACCAGCAGCAGCACCAGCCCGGCCAGCCCGCCGAGCACCCCGGCGACGGCCAGCGGCGCCGGACGCTGCCCGGTGCCGAAGCGGATCAGCAGTACCCAGACCGGCATCCCGGCGACCAGCAGCGACGTCAGTCCGGAGGGGACGTGCTGCTGGCCGATGGCGAGCAGCGCGCTGCCGGCGCCGACCATCAGCGTCCCGGTCACCGCCACGGCGGCCCACTCGTGGCGGGGCAGCCGCAGCCCGGCTGCCCCACGCCGCACCGCGACCACCGCGAACAGCACCGCACCGGCGGCCAGGAACCGGGCCGAGGTGGACGCCAGCGGCGGCAGGGTCTCCAGCGCGATCCGGTTGCCGAGGTAGGTGGACCCCCACACCAGGTAGAGCAGGACCAGGCCGGTCGCCAGGGCCAGCGGTGTGGTGGGCGTGGTGCCGCCCGGTGGCGCCGTCGGCGTCACCAGTGCGGTCCCGCGCGGGTCAGCGCCGTCCATCGGCCTGGATCGTCACGGTGGTGTTGCCCCGTAGGGCGTTGGAGTACGGGCAGAGCCGGTCGGCGGCGGCCACCGCGAGGTCCAGTTGGTCCTGTGGGCAGTCGGGCGCGGACACCACCAACGTCACGGCGATGGCGTACCGGCCGTCGTCGGTGGGGCCCAACGACACCGAGGCGGTCACGCTGGTCGGGCCGGTGCGGACCCCTTCCAGCCTGGCCGCGACGGCGAGGGCGCTGTCGAAGCAGGCGGCGTAGCCGGCGGCGAAGAGTTCCTCCGGATCGGTGCCGGGCGCCTGTGGACCCCGCTGGGCGGGACGGGTCAGGTCGACCTGGAGGGTGCCGGTCAGCGACTCGGCCCGGCCACCCCGTCCGCCGCTGACCCGCACCGACGCGGTGTAGATCACCTCGACCGGGACCGTCGCGCCGCTCACCGGACCGGCTCCCCGGGCACGCCGAGTTGGGCGGCGACGGCGTCGGCGAACGCCTCGGGCTGTTCGTCGGCGACGAAGTCGGTGCCGTCGGCGATGGTGACCAGCGGTGCGTGCGGCAACGCGGCCCGCACGACCGGGGTGAACCGGTGCACCAGGTCGACGTCGCCGTGCAGCAGTGCCGTCGGCACGCCGGTGCGGCCCAGCGCGTCGGTGTCCAGTTCGTGGTCGAAGACCGCCCGGTAGGCGGTGGCGTAGTCCGGGCCGGTCAGCAGGTACTCGGCGACCTGCCGGTCCGCCTCCGCCGGGGTGAGCCGGGGGTAGAGGCCGTACACCCGCTCCCAGATCACCCGCAGGTGGCTGCCGTCGCGGTCGGGACGGTAGCCCGGGGCGTACGACGTCTTCTTCTGCTGCCGTTCGGCCTGGTCGTACAGCGGCAGGCCCTGGAGGAGGAGCCGGTGCACCCGGCCCGGGTCGCGCAGGGTGGCCTCGGCGGCGACGATCGCGCCGGTGTGCTGCCCGAGCAGGTGCACCCGGCCCAGGCCGAGGGCGTCGGCGGCCTGCCACAGCCCGGCCGCGTACTCGGGGATCGACCAGGGGCGCGGCGGCGGGTCGGACATGCCGAAGCCGGGGGTGTCCAGGGCGACGACCCGCAGTCCCCGGTCGGCCAGCGGCGTCAGTACCGCGTCGTAGGTGGCCGAGGAGAGCGGCGACTGGTGGACGATCAGCAGCACCGGGGCGTCGTCCGCGCCGGCCGTGCGGTAGTGCACCTGGCCCCACGGCACGTCGACGTAGCCGCGTCGGCCGGTTCCGCGTGCCCGGGTCATTCCTGCACCGCCATCGCCGCCATGACCTCCACCACGTGTTTGATGCCCGCCCGGTAGTCGTCCAGGCGGATGTTCTCGTTGGGGCCGTCCACCCCGGAGTCGGCCCGGGACACCCCGACCCCGACGATCGGGCGGCCGGCGAGCACACCCTGGTTGCCGATCCACTGGGTGTACGGCTCGATCACCGGTTCGGTGCCGTACACCCGGCGGGCCGCGTCGGCGACCAGCGCGACGAACGGGTCACGGTGGTCGGTCAGGTTGGGGTGGCTCGTCGCCATCACCTCGATCTCGAGGTCGCCGAAGCCGGTGGCGGCCAGGTGCTCGCGGATGGCGGTCAGCACCCGGTCGGGATCCTGACCGGGCACCAGCCGGATCTCCAGCTTCGCGGCGGCGGTGGCCGGGATACCGAGGGTGACGTCGTCGCGCATGTCGCCGCCGGAGATGCCGGTGACGGTGAGGGTCGGCACGGTGCGGATCGCCTCGGCCGCCTGCTGGTCGTCCAGGCCACCGGTGAAGGTGTCCACTCCGGCGCGGCGGCGCAGGAAGTCCCCGTCGAAGTGCACGTCGGCGAGCAGGTCGCGTTCGGCGTCGGTGAGCGGTCGTACGTCGTCGGCGAAGCCCGGCACGGTTACCGTGCCGTCGGGTTCCTGCAGGCGAGCCAGCGCGGCGGCCAGCCGGGCGGTCGCCGCCGGCAGCAGCGCGGTGTTCTGGCTGGTCAGGTCCCGGGGCAGGGTACGCGCGGTGAGCCGCAGGTAGAGCACGCCCTTCTCGGCGAGCTTGAGCAGCAGCCGGTCCTGTGCGTCCACCCAGGAGTTCTCCCAGAGCGTGCCGTCGCTGGTCAGCCGGTCGGCGTGGGCGGTGACGAAGGAACCGAGGCCCGGGCTGTGCAGCCACTTCTTGCCCTCGAAGATGAACCGGCTGGTGACCGGCGGGGTCAGCCCGGCCAGCCGCCAGGCGGCCACCGCGTGGATGCGCGACATCAGCGCGCCCTTGTCGTCGGCCACGCCGCGGGCGTAGAGCCGGCCGTCGTGGATCTCGGCCGCGTACGGGGGGCTGATCCAGTCGGCGTCGTCGCCGGCCGGTTCCACCTCCACGTCGTAGTGGGTGAAGTGCAGCAGCGACCGGTCGCCGGCACCGGGGACCTCGGCCAGCACGTACGGGTACGAGTGCGCCCAGTCGACGACGTCGGCCTGCCCGCCCCAGCGGCGTACCGAGGCGGCGATGAACTCGGCGGTGCGGACCATCTCCTCGGGTTCGGGTCGGCGGCTACGGATGCGGCAGAGCTGTTGCAGTTCCTCGACGAACTCGTCGAAGTGGGCGTCGACCGCGGCGAGCGCGGCGGCGGTGTCGGGTCGGGTCATGGTTCCTCCCGCTGGTGGGGACGATGGCGGGTCAGTGGATGGTCACGCCGCCGTCGACGAAGATCGTCTGGCCGGTGACCATCGCGGCGGCGTCGCTGAGCAGGTAGGCGACCGCGTTGGCGACGTCGGTGGGTTCGGCCATCCGTCCCAGCGGGATGGTGGCCAGCTTGTCGGCGAGGTACGCCGCGTCGCCGCGGACGTCGGTGGTCATGTCGGTGGGCACGATGGTCGGGCCGACCGCGTTGACCCGGACCTGGTCGGCGGCCCACTCCAGGGCCAGTACCCGGGTCAGGTGCAGCACCCCGGCCTTGCTGACGCAGTAGCCGACGGTGTCGAGTACGGCGATGTGCCCGTTGGTGGAGCCGAGGTTGACCACCGCGCCGCGGGCGGCCCGCAGCGCCGGGTAGGCAGCCTGGCACATCCGGAACGTGCCGGTCAGGTTGACGTCCAGGACGGTGGTGAAGTCGCGTTCGGACATGGTGGCCGCCGGTCCGCGCCGGACGATGCCGGCGTTGTTGACCAGCAGGTCCAGCCGGCCGTGCCGGTCCAGCACCTCGGCCACCAGGTCCTGACACGAGCCGGCGGAGCGGACGTCGACGCGGTGCCTGCTGTGCGCCGCTCCCGCCGGCTCGTGGGTCCAGTCGTCGGCGATGTCGGCCCCGGCGACGGTGGCGCCCCGTTCGGCGAGGGTGGCGGCGATCCGGGCGCCGATGCCCCGGGCCGCGCCGGTGACCAGCGCCACCCGACCGTCGAACCGGTTCGGGTTCATGCCCCGATCACCTTGGTGTCCTCGGCCCAGAACGCCAGGCGGCGTTGCAGCAGTCGGATCACGAAGTGGGCGAGCAGGCCCATCACCGACAGCACCACCAGCACGGCGAACATGCCGGCGATGTCGAAGTTGTAGTTGGTCTGTAGGAGCAGGTAGCCCAGGCCCTCCTTGGCGCCGATGAACTCGCCGACGACCGCGCCGAGGATGGCGAAGACGATGCCGATGTCCAGTCCGGCGAAAATGAACGGCAGGGCGCTGGGCAGCCGCACCATCCGGAAGATCTGCGTCTTGCTGGCGCCGAAGACGGTGAGCATCTGGATCCGGTCGGCGTCGGCGGCCCGTAGTCCCTCGATGACGTTGACCAGCATCGGGAAGAACGAGATGACCGCGGCCATCACCACCTTGCTGGTCAGGCCGAAGCCGAACCAGAGGACGAACAGCGGCGCCAGGGCGACCTTGGGCACGGTCTGGAAGGCCACGATGTACGGCATGAGCGTCGCCTCGACGACCTTGATCTGGGAGATGAAGGTGCCGAGCAGGACGGCCGCGCCGACACCGATGACGAAGCCGAGCAGCGCCTCCTGGGTGGTCACCCAGAGGTGGCCCCAGAACTGTTCGTCGGTGAGCTGGCGTTGCAGCGCCTCGACGATCTGCGACGGGCGGGGCAGCACGTACTCGTCGACGGCGAGCAGTTGGGTGCCGTACTCCCAGGCCAGCACGACCACCACGAACACCGCCGGGACGAGCCACAGCTGGGGCCGTTCCCGCAGGTCGAACCGGCGTCGGGTGGGTTGCTGCGGCGCCGGGGCGCGGGTGTGCGGGGTCTGGTCCGCCACTTCGGTGGTAGGCATCTGGTCCCCCTGTCAGTCGATGACGCCGGCGGCGTTGAAGTGGTTGCGGATCCGGTCCACGTAGACCCCGGCCCGGTCGGAGGACATCACGCTCAGCTCGCGTGGGCGGTCCAGTTCGATGGGTACGATCTCGGCGATCCGGCCGGGGCGCGGGCTGAGCACCACCACCCGGTCGGAGAGGAACACCGCCTCCGGGATGGAGTGGGTCACCAGCACCACGGTCTGGCCGCTCTCCCGCCAGATCCGCAGCAGTTCGACGTTCATGTACTCGCGGGTCATCGCGTCCAGCGCGCCGAACGGCTCGTCCATCAGCAGCACGGCCGGGTCGTGCACCAGGGCCCGGCAGATGCCGGCCCGCTGCTGCATCCCGCCGGACAGCTCGTGCGGGTACTTCCGTTCGAAGCCGGTCAGGCCGACCAGCTCCAGCAGTTGCTGGGCGCGTTCCCGGTGCTTGTCGCGGTCCAGTTTCTGGATCTCCGCCGGCACCATGATGTTGTCGAAGATGGTGCGCCAGGGCAGCAGTGTGGGTGCCTGGAACACCATCCCGACCTCGGGAAGGGGTTTGCTCACCTCCCGGCCGGCGATGCGCACGGCACCGTCGGTCTTCGGGCTGAGGCCGGCGAGGATCTTCAGCAGGGTGGTCTTGCCGCAACCCGACGGTCCGACGACGGAGACGAACTCCCCGCGCCGCACGGTCAGGTTGATGTCGCGCAGTGCCTGGGTCGGTGCCGACCGGCGCGGCTGGTACCGCTTGTCCAGACCGACTACCTCGATCCAGGAGTCCTCCGACACCGCTGCCGGCTGCTGCATCCGGCGACCCATCGCCTTGATGGCCATCGTCTTCCCTTCCGCGTCCGCTGCCGCTACTTGGTGTAGTTCGCGGCCTTGTCGAGCACCGCGGCCTTGTCGAAGTCGTTCGCCCCGGCCAGCAGGCCCGGCTCCCACACGTCGGCCAGTGGCACGTCGCCGGTGATCTGCCCGGCCTCCTTCGTGTACGCCTGGGTCTTGGTCCACTCCTGCTCGCTGATGGCGCCCCAGTCGGCGAAGTCCTTGGGTTCGCCGGTGGCCGGGGTGGCCGTCTTCAGCCACGCCTGGAGGCTGCGGACGTCGTTGGCCAGCTGCTCGTCAGCCGACTTACCGGCGAGGATCTGCGGGAAGACCTGGTAGCCGATGCGCATGGCGGCCTCCGGGTTGTTCGCCGAGAACAACATCGCCTTGTACGCCGCCCGCAGGAAGCGGGTGTACACGTCCTTCTTGTCGTCGAGGCCGCGTGCCCCGACGGCGAAGCTCAGCGAGCGGATCCCGTTGAGGGCGTCCGGGTTGTCCAGGTACTTCAGCGTCGTGCCGGAGTTCTCGATCACCGCGTACGCCTGGGTGTACAGCGCCAGCACGTCGACCTGACCGTCGTTGAGCGCGGCGGCGGCCTGGGCGCCGACGCCGACCGGCAGCAGTTCCACGTCCTTGGCCGGGTCGAGGCCCGCCGCGGCGACGTAGGCCCGGGCGTACGGTGCCGAGCCGGACGCCAGGCTGATCACGCCGATCTTCTTGCCGCGCAGGTCGGCACCGCCGGTGATGGTGCTGTCCGGCTTCACCGCCATCACCCAGGGCCAGTTCTGCACCAGCCCGCCGATCGCCTTGACCGGCACGTTCTTCTCCACCGCGCCGAGGATGGATCCGCTGTCGGCGGCGGTGACGTCGGCGCTGCCGGTGGCGACCGCCTGGAGCGCGGCCACCGACCCGTCGGTGTTGATGGTCTCGACGGTCAGGTTCTCCTCGGCGAAGTACCCGAGTTCCTTGGCCACCGCGAACATGGCGACCTCTTCCTTCGGGCCGATCACGGCGGAGGCGATGGCGAAGGTCAACTCCGCCGGTGCGCCCTGCTCGCCGCTCGGCTCGTTGCCGGATCCCCCACAGCCGGCCAGCGCCACCGCGACGACGAGCGCCGCCGGCAGCAAACCCCACTTCTGCTTCATCTCGAACACCTCGTCAAAGAGTTCAGGGATAGGAATGTCGGGCCGACGGAGTCGGCCCTGGTCGAGGAAGTTGCGACCGGCGGAGCCGGTCGGGTCGAGGAGTGTCCGGCCGACGGCGCCGGCCGGGTCGAGGACGTGTCCCACCGGCGGCGCCGGGTGGGCTGGTCCGCCGGCGGGCCGGCGGACGGGGTTACTGGCGGCCGGGCGCCGGTGGGCGGTCCGGACACCACCTGGTGGTGCGGGTGGTGCTGCTCAGGTGATCGCGGTCGGCCGGTCGGCCACCGCCATCGCCAGGTCGTTGAAGACGTGCTGTTCGACGATCAGCCCGTCGCGGAGGAGGAACACGTCGGCGTAGCGGATCCCGTCGAACGTGCTGCCGTCCGGCCACTGCCCGTACAGCCGGCCGAGCGAGGTGACCGTGGTGTCGTCGCCGTCGGCGCCGACCAGGTACCGGTCGCGGTGCTTGCGGACCCACCGGTAGGTGCCGGTCGACGCCGCGGCCATCTCGGCGAGGGAGCCGAACCGCCGTCCGCCCGGGAACACCAGTCGGGCACCGGGGGCGAGCAGCCGGCCGGCCGCCTCGAGCTGCCGGTCCTCGCACAGCTGCAGGTAGTGGTCGACCAGGCCGGCCGGTCGCGTCGGGTCCATCAGCCGCTCTTGCCGTTCAGTGCCGCCTCCCACTGGCTGCGCAGCGGGTGTTCGGCGGGCCCGTCCTCGGTGAGGATGCGCATCAGCCGGACCAGCAACGCGTCGCGCTCGGTGTCGAGCAGCTGCGCCTCGTCGGCCTGCGGGTCGAAGCCGTCGACCTCACCGGCGGTGAGCAGGTCGCGGCGGACCAGCAGGGCCTCCACCACCCGTAGCCGCTGCCGGGTCACGTGCAGCTCGGTGGAGAGCTGCAGGACCAGGTCGAACAGCTTGCCGAAGCGAGGGTCGCCGAAGTAGTCGAACTCGCTGCTCATCATGCCTCCGGCTTGGTCGCGGAGAGCACGGCCCAGGGGAAGTGCCACTCGGCGCGGTCGCCCCAGCCCTCCGGCTGTACGCCGTTGCGCCGCTCGTCGAACGGCGTCCAACTGGCGTCGGTCAGCCCCACCTCGGCGCAGACCGCCAGCAGGTCGGAGCCGAACAGGGCGTGGAAGAACGGCTCGTTGTTGCGTTCGGCGTGCTCGTAGACGGTCGCGTCGCGCAGCGGGTCGCCGGTGAGCTGGAACTCCAGGAAGCGCAGCGCCCCACCGGGCTTGAGCAGTCGGGCGGCCTCGGCGATGGTGTCCCGGATCGCGTCGGTCGGCATCTCGTGCAGCACCATCGTCCCGGTGACCACGTCGCAGCTGCCCGCCTCCAGGCCGGTGGCCCGCCCGTCGCCCTGCCGGTAGTCGACGGCCAGCCCGGCCGCCTCCGCCTCGGCGTGGGCCAGGCGCAGCCCGGGCGCGGCCAGGTCGATGCCGATGATCTGGGCGTCCGGGTAGCGGGCGACCAGCGGGCGGGTGCTCTTGCCGAACCCGCAGCCGATGTCCACCACCCGGGTCGCCCCCGGCAGGTCGGGCAGGGCGGTGGTGCTGAACAGGCTGTGGAACTTGTAGCCGTCGTTGTCGCGCAGCATCACGATGCGGGCGCCGAACTCGTAGACGTAGGCGGACATGTCGTCGGAGAAGAAGCTGCCCGGCTGGATGTGGATGTCGTAGTCGGTGTACCAGTCCGGCAGTTCCAGGTCGGGGTCCAGGCGCAGTGAGCCCAGCGGCTCGGCCGGCACCGTCGCGAGCTGGTCGGCCAGCTCGTCGCGGCGGCTGAGGACGGCGTCACCGGCGGTCTTCCACAGCATCTTCTGCTGCACCCGCTCCAGGTGGGAGAACCACGGGTACAGCGGAAGCTCGCGCAGCGCGCGGCCGGCGGTGGCGATGTCCGCGGCCGGCTCGCCGGTGGCGGCGTACTCGCGGGTGAGGGCCGGGTAGACGGTGTCCGCCCAGCGCTTGCGCAGGCCGAGGACGAAGTCCACGGCGGAGCGTTCGTCCAGCGTGAGTCGTTTCTCGATGTCCAGCAAGTGCACTCCTTCGGGTCGGCCCGACCGGGGTCGGGTTCCGGTGCGGTTCACGCGGGGGGCCGGTACGCCGGTGGCGTACGGCACGGGTCAGTGGGCATGGGTCACCAGTTCGGCGGCGGGTGTGTCGTGACGGCCGAGAAAGGCGCCGGCCAGGCGACCCTCGTACACCGCCTCCAGGGCGGTACGCGGCGCGTTGGCGTCGCCGACCAGGTGGACGGAGGGGCCCTCGGGCAGGGCGTCCAGTTGCCGGTACAGGTCGTCCACGGCGACCGCCGAGCCGGCGTCGACCACGGCGGTGACGTCGGTGACGGTGACCTCGGCGTGGGCCAGCGGGCCGGTGAGCGCCACGGTCGTGGCGTCGACGACGCGGAGGCTGCGCATCGGGTGCGCCGCGACCCGCAGGTCGGCGAGGCGCTTCAGCAGGGCCAGCCGGGAGTAGGTGGTGATCCGGGTGGCGATCCCGGCGGAGGGCGAGACGAGGTGCACCCGACCGCCGCGCCGGGCGATGCCCTCGGCGAGCGAGGCGGCGGCCCAGGTTCCCTCGTCGTCGAGCACGACGTACGCGCCGGTGAGCGGGGTGTCGTCGGCCGGTGCGACCAGCCGCGTCACCGCCTGCGGCAGGTCGAGCACGGGTGGTCCGCCGGGCAGTGGCCGCCGGGCCGCCCGGGCGCCGGTCGCCACGATCACCGCGTGGTATCCGCCGTCGAGCACCTCGGCGAGGCCGGGCCGCCAGCCCAGCCGGATCCGCACCCCGCCCGCGTCTGCCTCGGCGGCGAGATCCCGGGTGAGCAGTCCGAGCCGTTCCCGGCCGGGTACCCGGGCGGCGAGGGCGACCTGCCCGCCGAGGGCGTCGCCGGCCTCGGCAAGGTCGACGTGGTGCCCGGCGCGCCGGGCGGCCACGGCGGCGGCGAGTCCGGCCGGTCCGCCGCCTACGACCAGCACCCGGCGGCGCGGCGCGCCGCCCAGCTCGGACCAGGCGGTACGCCATTCCCGCTCGGCGCCGACCTCGGGATTGACCACGCAGGAGATCGGCAGGCTCTGTTCCAGCCGGCCGATGCAGCCCTGGTTGCAGGCCAGGCAGGAGCGGACCTCGTGCTGGCGTCCCTGGCTGGCCTTGGCGACCAGGTGCGGGTCGGCGATGTGCGGGCGGGCCAGGCCGACCAGGTCGGCCGCACCGGCGGCGACCAGTTCGGCCGCCTCCGGCAGGCTGTCCAGCCGGCACACGGCCAGCACCGGCAGGTCGGGGAACTCACGCTTGAACCGGGCCGCGTGGTGCCGGAAGGGCGCGTGGCCGAAGCTCATGTCCGCCATCTGGGTGGCCAGGGTGAAGCTGCCGTGGTAGGCGGAGTGGCTGACGTGGACGTAGCAGAGCGGGAAGTCGGCGCGGAGCCGCGCGACGATCTCCACCATCGCGTCGGGGTCCAGCCCGCCGGGCAGGAACTCGTCGGCGCTGATCCGGAGCCCGACGGGCAGGTCGACGGCGGCGGTCACCGCGGTCAACACCTCGCGGGTGAGCCGCAGCCGGTTGTCCAGGCTCCCGCCGTAGTCGTCGGTGCGCTGGTTGGTGTGTGGCGAGAGGAACTGTTGCAGCAGGTGGCCGTGTCCGGCGTGGACCTCCAGGCCGTCGAAGCCGGCGCTGCGCATCCGGCGGGCCGCCGCGGCGAACGCCTCGACCACCACGGCGATGTCCTGTCTACCCATGGCATGCGGTACGTGTGCTCCGCCCGCCCAGGGCACCGGTGAGGACGACCAGGCGGCGGTCCGGGTGGCGTCGCCGTTGGCCTGCCGCCCGGCGTGCATGATCTGGGCGAAGATCCGCGCGCCGTGCTCGTGCACCGCGTCGGTCACGGCCCGGTAGGCCGGGATGACCGCGTCGCTGAAGCTGCCCAGGCTGATGCTGCGGCCGGCGCTGGTGGGGTGCACCCGGATCGCCTCGGTGATGATCATTCCGACGCCGCCGCGGGCCCGTTCGGCGTGGTACGCGGCCAGCCGCGCGGTGGGCTGGTTGCGGTACCCGAAGTTCGTGGTGTGACCGGGGACGAAGACCCGGTTGCGCAGTCGCACCGGACCCAGGCTTACCGGGGTGAGTAGGGATCGAAGCTGTCCGTCGTTGGCCATGCCCGCGGCCTCCCGTCTGGACGACGTACGCCCCACCGATCGGATCCCGTTCGGTTGAGCCGTACGCCGTTCGATTGAGGGGAACGCTAAGTCGGGCGTTGATCCTTAGTCAATGAGCTACCGTTCAGTAACTTTTTTCGAGACAAAGCCTTGACCTGCTGTTTCTCTCAGCCGAACAACAAATCCGGCGGGTCGCACAAACCTGGCGAACGAACGGCGCACCCGGACCGCTCACCGCCGCCGAGACCCGACCGCTCGTCCCCGGCGAGCGGCCGGAGGGCCACCGCCGGTGGCTTCTCGACGCCCGGCGGCGTCGCACGGGCGCGCTCCCCGGCCGACGGCGATCCTGCCGGACTCGCCGACGCGACGGCCCCCGGTGCGGAAGTCTGCGAGGGAGACGGCGGCGAAGGAGGCGTGGTGCGGAGGGCGAACCGGAGACTGGGTGGACTACTGCTGCTGACGGCCACGGCCCCGACGGTCGAGGCGATCGTCGTGGTGTCCCTGGGTTTCGTCGCCGCAGAGGGCCTGGCCCCGCAGACCGCCGCGGTCTGGCCGTACGACACGTACCACGATCTCCGCTGGTTGTTCGTCTACCACAACTCGTGGCCGGCGTTCCTGATCTGGTTCGCCGCCCTGGTGGCGGCCCGGGGGGCGTTCCACACGGTGCTGGTGATGCTGGCGTGGCCGGAAGGGGTACCCCGGCCACCGGGCAGGTGGTTACTGCGGCGCAACCTGGGACTCGCCGTACTGGTCGCGTTCCTGATCGCGCCGTGGGCCCTGACCTCGGTGGCCGCCTCGGTGGTGGCGCTGTCCTGGGTACTGCTGGCCTCCCTGCTGCCGATGTTCCTGCTGGCACCGTTCCTGCAACGGGCCGCCGTGGTGGGCCCCTGGTGGCGGGGGCTGCCGTCGATCTCGCTGGTCGGCTGGTCGCTGCTGAACTTCGTGGTGCTCACCCTGGCCGGGGCGCTGTGCTGGAGCGTGCCGGGCTGGTGGGCGGTGCCGGTCGCCACGACCGCCGGAGTGGTCAACGGACTGCTCTGGAACCGGACGATCCGCTCGGCGCTGCTCGCCCCCTCGACCCGGTGGACCAGGGTGCCCGCAACCCCCATCGCGACGCTGGCCGCACTCGCGGTACCCCTGATCATCCCGGTGCTGGTGGACCGGGTGCCCGGCAAGGACCTGCGGACCGAGGCGGTGGTGCTCGACCGGCCGCTGCCACCGGAGGTCGAACACGCCGTCATCGTGCTGGCCGGCTACGGCTCCGCCTACGGCGGGGAGCAGCCGCCGGACGACCGGGCCGAGCGCTTCTCCTACCGCGGGCTGGGCCCGGACGGGCAGCCCCGGCCGTACCGGCCGACCGACACCAGCATCTCGGTGGCGGACAGCGTGCGGCTGCTCGACGAGCAGGTGACCCGGCTGCACCAGCGCACCGGCCGACAGGTCGCCCTGATCGGCGAGAGCGAGGGCGCGATGGTCGCCCGTACGTACCTCCAGTCGGAGCCGCACCCGTCCGTCGACACCCTGGTCATGTTCAGTCCGTTGATCAACGCCGGACGCGCCTACTACCCGCCGCCAGGGCAGAACCACGGATGGGGGGTGGTGACGGGGTGGCAGTTGCGGATTGTGTTCGGGCTGATGCGCCTGGTCGGCGGGCCCCAGACCACACCGGACGAGCCGTTCATCCGCTCCCTGATCGACAACGCACCGTTCTACCGCAACCAGCTGATGTGCCCGGTACCCGGGATACGGATCGTCGCCTTCATCCCCACCACCACCGCGGCCGAGGCACCACCGGGCGACTACACCGACATCCCCGTCTTCCAGATGCCCGGCGTGCACGGCGGGCTGCTGGACCGCGGGCTGGTCCAGGACCGCCTGATCGCCTTCCTCTCCGGCGAACCGGTCCATCATCAGTTGGACGAGTACGGCCTCCTGCAGCGGCTCGGCGCCGCCTGGCAGGCGCCACCGCTGGCCATCGCGGCCAATCCCGCCTGGGCCGAGTTCCGGCAGCCGGATCCGGCCTTCACCGGCCAGGTCTGCCTGCCCACCCGCTGACCCCCGCCGGCCCGGGACTCCGCACGCCGGCCCTACCAGGCGCGCTCGATGCCCGGCGGCGCCCGCCGCTGCCTGACCACCAGCCGGGCGGCGGCCAACGCCAGCCCGAGCGAGATCACCGTCTGGATCGGGTGGTAGGCGAGGAAGAACAGGTGCACCGCCACGAAGGCCACCACCGCGACCAGGGCCAGCCCGGCCGACCAGCGCCGCCGTAGCGGCAGCAGCGCCGCGGCCAGCGTGGTGAACCCACCGACGACCAGGTGCAGCCAGGCCCAGCCGGTGATGGGGTGCTGCTGCACCACGCCGGCACCGACCGAGACGTACCGGGGCGCGGTCAGGTCACCGATGCCCGCCACCGCGTCGAAGATCCCCGCCGCGCCCAGCAGCACCCCGGCCAACAGCAGTCCCCGATCACGGTCGGCACCACCGGTCACCCGCTCCCCCGTCCCTGGTTCGGGCCGGCACCGGACCGGCCCGCTACGGGTTGCTTACCAGAGGCGACCGCACCGCCGGCCCGGTTCCGCTCTTCCGGAAACTTCCGGAAGTTGTAGCCATCCGTTTCGGCTCGGCATAACATGCACGCGCTTGGATCCGTCCCGGGTCACCAGCACCAACCGCCTCCGCCATTCGCCGAACAGCGACAGGGAATCCGCCGATGCGCTTCTGGAAACCGTCCCCACGAACCCGCCGCCGATCACGAACTCTCGGCGCGCTCTGCGCCGCCACCCTCGTCGCCGCGATCACCGTCGCCCCCGCACCGGCCGCCGCGCAGGTCGCCCTCGACAACGACTTCGAAGCCGGCTCGTACGCGCCCTGGGGGCCGCGCGGTGACGTGACCCTCGCCATCGCCGACGAAGGCCACGAGAGCGACCACAGCCTGTCGGTCACCGGCCGCACCGCCAACTGGCAGGGCCCCGCGACGAACGCCACCACGCTGCTGCGACCCGGGGTCCGGTACACGGTCAGCGCCTGGGTGAAGCTGCCCGCCGGCACCGCGGGCAGCGCCGGGGTGCACTTCACCGTCGAGTCGACCCCGGCCGCGGGTGGCGACAACACCTACACCTGGATCGGCGCCGCCGTGCCGACCACCGCGGACGGGTGGGTCCGCATCGGCGGCGACTACACGCTGCCCGACGGGCTCGGCGCCGCCACCCTCTACGTCGAGGCCGAGGGCGACACCCCGTTCCTCCTCGACGACGTGTCGATCACCGCGCCGGACGGCGGTGGCGGGCCGACGCCGGGCACCGTCGTGGTCGACACCGACTTCGAGGCCGGGCTGGACGGTTGGGGCCCACGCGACAGCGGCCCCGGCGCCCCGACCGTCACGCTCACCGACGTCGCCCACGGTGGCGCCTCCGCCGCGCTGGTCAGCGACCGGGTCAACCAGGGCGCCGGCCTGGGCCGCGACGTGACCGGGCTGTTCGAGGCGGGGGTGAGCTACGAACTCGACGCCTGGCTGCGGTTCGCCGAGGGCCAGCCGACCGACCAGATCTGGCTCAGCCTGGCCAGCGCCACCGGCGACAGCCAGTCGTTCAGCACCCTCGCCCAGTTCGAGACGGTGACCAACACCGGGTGGACGCGGGTGACCGCGCGCTTCACCATGCCCGCCGCGGACAGCGCGTCACTCTACTTCGAGACCCGCTGGCAGGGCTCGGACGTGGTCGGCAACACCAGCGACTTCCTCGTCGACGACATCGTCGTGCGGGTGCCCGAGCCGCCCGTCGTCGAGGACCTCACCGGCATCCACGAGACCACCGACTTCCCGGTCGGTGTGGCGATCGACAGCCGGGAGACGGTCGGCGCCGCCGCCCAGTTGCTGACCCGGCACTTCAACCAGATCACGCCGGAGAACCACATGAAGCCCGAGGCCTGGTACGACGCCGAGGGCACCTTCCGCCCGCACGAGCAGGCGCTGGCCATGATGGACTTCGCCCGGGACAACGACCTGCGGGTCTACGGCCACGTACTGGTCTGGCACAGCCAGACTCCGGACTGGTTCTTCACCAACGCCGCCGGGCAGCCGCTCGGCACGTCGGCGGCCGACCAGCAGGTGCTGCGCGAACGGCTGCGCACCCACATCTTCGACGTCGCCGGGTCGCTCAGCGAGCGGTACGGCGCGTTCGGCTCCGCCACCAACCCGCTGTACGCGTTCGACGCGATCAACGAGGTGGTCAGCGACAGCGGAGAGTACGCCGACGGCCTGCGCCGCAGCGAGTGGTACCGGATCCTCGGCGAGAACTTCATCGACCTGACGTTCGAGTACGCCGACGAGGCGTTCAACGACGTCTACGCGGCCGAGGGCGCCGATCGTCCGGTCACCCTGTTCATCAACGACTACAACACCGAGCAGAGCGGCAAGCAGTCCCGGTACAAGGCGCTGGTGCAGCGGCTGCTGGCGCGCGGCGTACCGGTCGACGGGGTGGGTCACCAGTTCCACGTCTCGTTGGCCACGCCGGTGCGGGACCTGGAGGTCGCGCTGGAGTCCTTCGCGGACCTGCCGGTGGTCCAGGCGGTCACCGAACTCGACGTCACCACCGGTACCCCGGTGACCCAGGCGAAGCTGATCGACCAGGGCTACTACTACCGGGACGCCTTCCGGATCTTCCGGGCGTACGCCGAGGATCTGCTGGCCGTCACGGTCTGGGGGCTCACCGACGGTCGCTCGTGGCGCTCCGGCAACGGCGCCCCGCTGGTCTTCGACGACAACCTGCGGGCCAAGCCCGCGTACCACGGGGTGGTCGACGGTGAGCTGCCCGCGCGGCTGCGCACCGCCAACGTCTTCGCCGGTGACGTGCCGCTGACCGCCGCCGCGCCGAAGGATCCGACCTGGCGCCAGCTGCCGCTGCACAAGGTGGCGGAGAAGGCCCGGTTCCAGCTGCGCTGGGCGCCGGACCACCTGACCGCGTACGTGACGGTGGACGACAGCACGGTCGACGGGAGCGACCGGGTCAGCTTCGTCCTCGACGGCGAGACCTACCGGGTCGACCGCGAGGGCAGCGGGGACGTACCGGCCGTGGCGACCGGCCGTGACGGCGGCTACCACCTGGTCGCCCACCTGCCGCTGAGCGACGCCACCCGGAGCGACGCGGTCACCCTCGACGTGCGGGTCAGCGACGACGGCAGCACCTCCGGCTGGAACACCCCGGGCGCGGTGGGCACCCTGACCCTGGTGGAGGAGCTGTCGTACGTGGCGGTGCGGCAGGCAGCGACCGCGCCGGTCATCGACGGCGCGGTGGACGCGGCCTGGGCGCAGGCCGCCACGGTGACCACGGCGAAGCAGGTATCCGGCACCGACGGGGCGACCGCGACGGTGCGCACCCTGTGGCGGGGTCAGACGCTCTACGTGCTGGCGGAGGTCACCGACCCGGTGGTGGACGTCTCCGGTTCCGATCCGTGGACCCAGGACTCGGTCGAGATCTACGTCGACGCCGGCAACGCCAAGAACGGCAGCTACCGCTACGACGACACGCAGATCCGGATCAACGCCGACAACGTGGTGTCGTTCGGCACCGGCGACGAGGCGTTCCAGGCGGCTCGGCTGGACAGCGCGGCCGTACGCACCGCGACCGGCTACACGGTCGAGGCGGCGATCAGCCTGCTCGAGTACGGCGGCCTCGACACCTTCCACGGCCTGGACTTCCAGGTCAACGACGCGTCCAACGGTGCCCGTACGTCGATCCGCAACTGGGCCGAACAGGAGGGTGCGGGCTACCAGAGCACCGCCCGCTGGGGGGTCGGCCAGCTGGTCGTGGGCTCCAACGTGGACGTGCAGCTGACCACGGTCGCCCGGTGGAACTCCGACAGCGGTGGCGGTTACTGCGCCACCATCACCGCCACCAACACCGGCGACCGGCCGGTCGAGTGGGCCGCCGTGGTCGACCTCGAGGGCGACGTCTACGACGCGTGGAACTTCCGGCGGGAGCGGCTGACCGGTGACACGTACCGGATCCGGGGTGTCGACTGGAACAGGACCCTCGCCCCCGGTGCGAGCACCTTCAGCGTCGGGTACTGCGCGAACCTGTGACGTCGGTTCGACGAGGCCCGGCGGCCGGCCGCCCCCCACTGGGTCAGGGGGTGGCCGGTTGCCGGGCGGCCCGTGGGTCCAGGGCCGCCCCGGCGGGGATCAGGCTGACCAGGCCCGCCGGCAGCCGCACCGGGCGCACCTGCCCGTAGCCGAGCATGGCCGACACCTCGGCGTCGGCCAGTACGTGCCGGCGGCCCAGATCGGTCACCACGGAGATCGCCCCGCCGGTGGCGCCGGGCGAGGCCACGGATTCGACCAGGGCGCCCCGGCCCGGCTCCACCAGCACCTGCTCGGCGGTGACCGGGCCGCCCGACCCGCGACCGGTGGGCGCGGCGGTGGTCAGGTCCGGCAGGTCGCCGCCGAGGCGCAGGTCGACCGCGCCGGTGTCGTCGCCGACCTGGGCGCAGAGTACCGGCGAGTCCACGGTGGCCAGCCGGGGCGGGGTGCCCGGTGGCGCGTCCGGTCCACCGGGGGCGAGGTCGGCCGACTGGGGCAGGGTGGCGAACCGGCCGAGGCTGATCTGTTCCGGCTCGCGTTGGCCAGTCCGGGCCAGTTGCACGGCCGCCTGCAACTCGGTGATCCCGGCGAGCCCGTCGCGCAGCACCACCGCGTACTGCCGGGCGCCGCCGGAGTTGGTCACCAGCAGCACGTCACCGATCCGGGCGTCGGTGACCCGGGTGGAGGGCTCACCGAGGTCGGGCAGGTCCAGTGGGGCCAGGTCCCGTCCGGCCGGGACGGTGTTGAGCAGCGCTGCGGCGACCGGGACGGCGCGGGACCGGGTGGTCGCCAGCGCGGCGAGCACCCGGTCGGCGTCGCGGATCAGGTGCCGGCGCTGTTGCCAGACCAGGTGCAGCCGGCCGCCCGGATCGCGCAGCAGCAGCGCCTCCGCGCCCAGCGGGCGACCGTCGGCGGCGGCGCCGACGGTCAGCACCGACCGGGGTCGGCCCCCGCCGGCCGGGGGCGGGTGCACCGAGCAGACCGTCCAGGGTGCGGTGGCCAGTCGCCCGGGCGCGGGCAGTGAGTCGGGTGCGTCGGCGATGCCCAACGGCAGGCCACGGGGTACGCCGTCGATCGACCGGCGGGACACCAGCACCGTCCGCGGTCGTTGCGCGCCGGTTATCAACAGCGCCGAGGCGTAGTTGAGCACCGGGTGCAGCTTCTCGTCGCGGTAGACGAACCGGGCGCCCGACTCCTTCTCCACGATGACCGCACCGCTGTCGCGCCACTTCGCGCCGCCACCGACGAACAGGCCGTAGAGGGCGGAACCACCGAGCCCGATCGCCGCCACCAGCACGCTGGCCAGGGCCGCTCCGGCGAGCCGGCGCAACGGCGACTGCGGCGGATCGGTCTCCCGCAGCACCAGGGCGGCGACCACCCGCTGGATGGTGAACTGGTACGAGTGCAGCTGGTCCTGCCGCGACGGCATGGGCTTCCCTCCGGCGATGCGCTCGGCGGACAGGATATGCGTTGCGTCGATGTCTCGCGGACCCCGGCATGACCTGGTCACTTTCGGGTAGCAGTGTCGGCAGGCCGCCCGGACCGACCCGGTGGCCGGTTCAGGAGGTGGAGATGCGCGCGCTGCTCTGGGTCGTCGGCGTGATCGCCGGCGTGATCATCCTGCTCGGGCTACTCCTCGAGGCGGTCCGCTGGCTGGTCATCATCGGGCTGATCGCCCTCGCCGGGGTGATCATCCTGGCGTTCGTCAAGGGTCGGCGGTCGATGCAGCACCATCCCAGCCGCCGCTGACCGGACGCTGATCGTCGCCACGCCGCCGGAACAGCGGTCACCGCAGGCGCGGGTGGCCGCCGTTGCGGCGGACCTGTTCGCCGCGGACGGCCCGGCCGCGACGCGAGCGGCTATGCTCACGCCGTGGTGATCGAGTTCGATGCCGAACTGCCCGACGGCGGTGTGCTGCACGGCTACGACACCGGCGGCGACCGGCCGGCGGTGCTCTGGCACCACGGCACCCCCAACATCGGTTCGCCGCCCGCGCCGCTCTTCGCCGCCGCGGATCGGCTCGGCCTGCGGTGGCTCTCCTACGACCGCCCCGGCTACGGCGGGTCGCCGCGCCGCCCCGGTCGCCGACTCGCTGACGCCGCCGGGTACGCCGCGACCGTCGCCGACGCCCGCGACGTCGCGCGCTTCGCGGTGATGGGTCACTCCGGGGGCGCCTCGCACGCGTTGGCCTGCGCGGCGCTGCTGCCCGACCGGGTGACGGCGGTGGTCGCCGCCGCGTCGCTGGCGCCGTACGACGCCGAGGGGCTGGACTGGTACGCCGGCATGATCGCCTCGGGCGTGGCGTCGCTGCGGGCCGCCGCCGCGGGACGCGACGCGAAGGAGCGGCACGAGGCCTCCGGCGCCGAGTACGACCCGGAGTTCACCGAGGCGGACGAGGCGGCCCTGGCCGGCGCCTGGTCGTGGTTCGGCAGCGTGGTCGGGCCGGCCCAGCAGGGCGATCCGGGCGGGCTGGTCGACGACGACCTCGCCTACGTCTCGCCGTGGGGCGTCGCGCCGGCCCGGATCGGTGCGCCCCTGCTCCTGCTGCACGGTGACCGGGACGGCATCGCGCCGGTAGCGCACGCCGAGTGGCTGGCGGGCCACTGCCCGACCGCCGCCCTGCGCCGGTCACCGCGCGACGGGCACATCTCGGTGCTGCGTCATGCGGAGTCGGCGTTGGAGTGGGTGCGGGCAGCGGTCGGCTGAGCCGGATCCGTCGGCGGCGGGGTCAGGCGCCCACGGTGGCGAGGGTGCGGGGCGCGGACGGCCCGGTGGCGGGCCCGTTCGGGCGGTCGTCGGAGACGCCGGGCCGACGCCGGTTCGGCAGGGCGAGCCGGAAGACCTTCTTCCACGCGGAGAAGACCTGCCGGGGCAGCGAGCCGGTGGTGTACCTCAGCCCGTACCGGTCGAACAGCGCGCGTACCTCGGGGGCGATCTCCTGGTAGCGGTTGCTGGGCAGGTCCGGGAAGAGGTGGTGCTCGATCTGGTACGACAGGTTGCCGGTCATGATGTGCATCAGCCGGCTGCCGCTGATGTTGGCCGAGCCGAGCATCTGCCGCAGGTACCACTCGCCGCGGGTCTCGCCCTCGATCGAGGTCTTCGAGAAGGTCTCCACGCCCTCCGGGAAGTGCCCGCACATGATCACCGAGTGGCTCCACAGGTTGCGGATCAGGTTCGCGGTGAAGTTGGCGGCCATGGTGTGGAAGAACGACGGACCGGACAGCAGCGGGAACAGCAGGTAGTCCTTGAGGACCTGGCGGCGGATCTTCCGGCCGGCGGCGCGGAGCTGGGCCCGGAACACCGGATCCTTGTGCCCGCCGTTCTTCAGCTTCTGTCCCAGGTCCAGGTCGTACGCGGCCACGCCGTACTCGAAGAAGCAGGCGTTGAGGAAGTTGTAGAACGGCTGGCCCAGGTACGCCGGGTGCCAGGGCTGGTCCTCGTCGACCCGCATGATGCCGTAGCCGAGGTCGTTGTCCTTGCCGACCACGTTGGTGTAGCGGTGGTGCAGCTCGTTGTGCGACTGCTTCCACTGCTCGGCGGGGGTGGCGTGGTCCCACTCCCAGGCGGTCGAGTGGATCTTCGGGTCGCGCATCCAGTCCCACTGGCCGTGCAGGACGTTGTGCCCGATCTCCATGTTCTCCAGGATCTTGGCCACTGCGAGCCCGGCCGTGCCGACGAGCCAGGCCGGCGGGAACAGCGAGAACAGCAGCACCACCCGGCTGCTGACCTCCAGCTTGCGCTGGGTCGAGATGACCTTGCGGATGTACGCGGCGTCCCGCTCGCCCCGGTCGGCGATCACCCGTTCCCGGATGGCGTCGAGTTCCTTGCCGAGCGTCTCGATGTCCTCGGCGCTCAGGTGCGCGATCGGGTTGTCGGCCTTCTTCTGGATGACGGTCACGTCGGCGGTTCTCCGATCAGATCTCGAGTTCGCACGGGCCGGCGGCGGCTGACACACAGGTCTGCACGCGTACGCCGTCACCCGGCAGGGCGGTGGTGAGCTGTCCGTTGCGCAGGTCGCGGACCGCGCCCTGACGCAGCGGCAGCACGCAGCCGAAGCAGATGCCCATCCGGCAGCCCGAGGGCATCAGCACCCCGGCGTTCTCTCCGGCGTCGAGCAGCGGGGTGGCGCCGGCGGCCTCGACGGTCACCGACGAACGGGTGAAGGTGACCGTGCCGCCCTCTCCGGCGGTGATCACGGTGGGCCGGAACCGCTCGGTGTGCAGCCGGTCCACGCGGTCCCGCGCCGACCAGTGCCGCTCGACCGCGTCGAGCAGCCCGACCGGGCCGCAGGCCCAGGTCTCGCGCTCCAGGTGGTCGGGGACCAGGGTGTCGAGTTCGGCCACGTCGAGCAGGCCGTCGACGGTGGTGTGCCGTTCGACCAGCCGGATCGCGCCGCGTTCGGCGAGGTCGCGCAGTTCCGGGCCGAAGACCACGTCGTCGGCGGTCGGCGCGGAGTGCACCAGCACCACGTCGGTGCCGGCCAGCGCGCCGCCGCGCAGCATCCCGGCGACCGGGGTGATGCCGCTGCCCGCGGTCAGGAACAGCACCCGGGGCGGTGCCGGCTGCGGCAGTACGAAGTCGCCGCACGCCTGGTCGAGCTGCACGATGGTGCCCGGGCGGATCCGGCGGACGAGGTGGTTGCTGACCACCCCGTCGGGGATCGCCTTGACGGTCACCGAGATCGGGTCGCCGCGCCGTCCCGGCGCGGAGGTGACCGAGTAGGCCCGCCACTGGCGCACACCGTCGACGTCGACGCCGAGCCGGACGTACTGGCCCGGCCGGTGTCCCCGCCAGCTGCGGCCGGGTTGGATCAGCACGGTCGCCGCGTCCGGGGTCTCCGGGCGTACGTCGAGGATCCGGCCCCGCAGGTCGGCGCCGGCTCGTAGCGGGGCGACCAGGTCGAGGTAGTCACCGGGCAGTACCGGGGTGGTCACCGTCTCGGCGAGCCGCCACAGACGGCGCCGGAGGGATCCACTGGTGTCCGGTCGCGGAACAGTGGCGGTCATAAGACGATGGTCGCCGCGCGCTGGCATAAAATCTTGGCCAGCGAAGGTAAAGCGATCCATCCCTTTTGTGCGGGGAGAACAACGTGGCGGATTCTTCCGGGACCACCAACCGGGCGGCCCGTCTCGAGCTGGACCAGCGGGTGGCCCGCGAGTTGCGTGACCGGCTACCGCTGGTCGCGGAGCGGACGGTCAGCGCGATCACGGCCGAGGTGCCCAGCTACTCGGGCACGCTGACCGGCCAGATGCGCGACAAGATCGAGAACGCGGTGCGGATCGCCCTGGGCACCTTCCTGCAACTGCTCGAACGCTCCCAGGGTGGCAACGACCCCAGCACACCGCTGGTCCCGGCGCTGGAGGCGGCGTACGCCCTGGGTAGCGGTGAGGCCCGGTCCGGCCGCAGTGTGGACGCGCTGCTGGCCGCCTACCGGATCGGTGCCCGGGTCTCCTGGCGGGAGTTGGCCGCCGCGACCGTGGAGATCGGGTTGCCCGCCGCGACCGTGGCCGAGTTCGCCGAGCTGATGTTCGCCTACATCGACGAACTCTCCGCGGCGAGCGTGGCCGGCCACGCCGACGAGCTGGCCAGCGTGGGCCGGGCCCGGCGCCGCAACGTGGAGCGGCTCACCCAACAGTTGCTCGCCGGTGAGCCCGAGGAGGTGCTGTCGCGCAGCGCCGAGCGGGCGGACTGGCCGGTGCCGGAGACCCTCACCGTCGCGCTGCTGCCGCAGGCCAAGCTGCGTGGCGCGCTCGCGCTGCTCGACGAGCGCACGCTGGAGAGCAGCGAGGAACTGCCGGCCGGTGAACCGGGCGAGGAGACGGCGGTGCTGCTGGTCCCGGACGCGCACGGTGACCGGCGGCGCCAGCTGGCCCGGGTGTTGCGCGGCCGGCGGGCGGTGCTCGGTCCGGCCCGCCCGTGGGCCCGGGTCTGCTCGTCCTACCGCCGGGTGCTGCGGGTGGTCGAGCTGGGCATCGCCCACCCGGCCGAGGGTGAGCCGCTGGACACCGAGCAGCATCTGACCGAACTGCTGCTCAGCGCCGACGTGGAGGCCCTGACGGACCTACGGGCCCGGGTGCTGCAGCCCCTCGCCGCGTTGCCCGCGGCCACCGCCGAACGGCTCACCGAGACGTTGCGCTGCTGGCTGCTGCACCAGGGGCGGCGCGACGACGTGGCCGCCGACCTGTTCGTCCACCCGCAGACGGTGCGGTACCGGATGGGCCAGCTGCGCCAGTTGTACGGCGACCGACTCACCGATCCGCGTAGCCTGCTCGACCTCACGGTCGCGCTGGCGCTGCCGGTCGGCGACACCGGGGCGGGCTGACCGGGGCCCGCGGTTCATTCGAGGGTTCGCGGTCCGAGCAGCCGGATCTCCTCGATGTCCAGCCGGGCCTCCAGCTCGTGGAGCACGGCGTCGTCGATCTGCCGGGTGTCCCGCAACCGGGTGATCTCCCGCCGCTTGTGGTCCAGCGCGGCCAGGCGTAGTTGGCGTTCGACCTCCTGGGCGGCCGCGGTCTCGTCCTGCGGGTCGGAGCGCACCGCATCGAGGTGGCCGGAGTACTCGTCCTGGAGCCGTTGCAGGGTCTCCTGGTCGGCACCGACCCGGTCGGCGATGCCGGGCAGCGCGTCGAGGGTGGCCCGGGTGGCGTGCAGCTGCGCCCGCCGGTGCTCGTCGGCGCGTTCGGGATCGCCGGTTAGGTGGGCCCACTTCATCACCAGCGGCAGGGTGGTGCCCTGCACCAGCATGGTCAGCAGGATCACCGCCGCGACACAGAAGATGATCAAGTCCCGGTCCGGGACGGGCTCGCCGCGGGCGGTCAACGGGACCGCCAGCGCCGCCGCCAGGGAGACCGCACCGCGGAATCCGGCCCAGCCGGCGACCGTACGGATCCGCCAGTTCACCCGGCGCTCGCGGCCGATCCGGCGCCGGTCCAGCAGCCGGGCGGCGATGGCGATCAGGTGCAGCCAGAGCATCCGGACCACCACCAGCACGACGGCCACCACCGCCGCGACCAGGACCGCGCGGGCCAGCGAGAGGCTGGTCACGTTGCGTGCCGCCCGGGGGATCTGCATCCCGACCAGCACGAAGAGTCCACCGTTGATGAGGAAGGTGGTGAGGTCCCAGAACGACAGGGCCAGCACCCGCGACCGGGCCCGGACCACCCGGGAACTGGCGAAGGCGACCATCAGTCCGGCGACCACCACCGCGAGGACACCGCTCTCGTGGATGCTCTCGGCGACGAAGAACGCGGCGAACGGGGTCAGTACGCTGATCGCGCCCTCGCGGAGCGGGTCGTCGATGCGCTTGCGGAGCAGGATCACCACCGTGCCGACCAGCAGGCCGGCGGCGATGCCGCCGCCGAAGGACAGGCCGATCCGCTCGACCAGTTCGAGGGCGTTCGGTGCCGCGCCCCCGCCGAGCAGGCCGAGCGCCACGGCGAACAGCACCAGCGCGGTGCCGTCGTTGATCAGGCTCTCGGTGTGCAGGGTGGTGAGCAGCCGCCGGGGCATCCGCTTGGCGAGCCCGGCCACCGCCGCCGCGTCGGTGGGTGCGAGCACCGCGCCGATCACCCAGGCGACCGCCGGGTCGATGCCGAAGCGCTGCACGACCAGCGCCACCGCCACCATCGTGACGCCGACCAGTCCGACGGCCAGCAGGGTGATCACCACGATGTTGGCCCGGACCTCGCGCAGGCTGGTGGTCAGGCTCTCCCGGTAGAGGATCGCCGGCAGGAACAGCAGCAGCACCACCTCCGGGTCGAGCACCACGTGCGACAGCGGCGGCAGCAACGCCAGCAGGGCACCGAAGGAGATCAGCAGCACCGGTGGCGCGACCCGGTAGCGCCCGCCGATGGTGGTGCCGACCAGCACGGTGAGGCCCAGCGTGATGATCAGCAGTAGCTCGTTCACGTCGCCCCCGTTCGTCCCACCACATGGTGGTATGTCGGGCGGCGGTGCCGGGCCGATTCGGCGGATGGCCGGTCCACCCGCCCCGATCAGGGTCGCCGGCCGGCGAGCGAGGGGCGGCGGTTACCGGCGGGGGCCGGCGGCGAGGTCCTCCTCGATGCGCCGGGCGGTGGCCAGCAACGGCGGCAGCAGTTCCTTGCGGATCATCTCGAAGGAGCCCCGGCTGGCGTGGGCCGAGACGTTCACCGCGGCGACCACCGACCCGTCGTCGGCGTGGATCGGGGCGGCCAGCGAGCGCAACCCCTCCTCCAACTCCTGGTCGACGATCGCGTACCCCTGCACGGCGATCCGGGTCAGGGTGGTGCGCAGTTTGGCCGGGTCGGTGATGGTGCGTCGGGTCAACGGGCGCAGTCGGGCGGCGGCGAGGTAGTCGTCCAGCCAGCCGGCGGGCTGGGCGGCCAGCAGCACCCGGCCCATCGAGGTGGCGTACGCGGGGAACCGGGTGCCGACGCTGATCCCCACCGTCATGATCCGTTTGGTGGGTACCCGGGCGACGTAGACCACCTGGTCGCCGTCGAGGACCGACACCGAGCAGGACTCGTGCACCTGGGCCACCAGCGCCTCCAGGTGCGGCTGGGCGATCTCGGGCAGGCTCAGGCTGGACAGGTAGGCGTAGCCGAGGTCGAGGATCCGCGGTCGCAGCGAGAACAGTCGCCCGTCGGTGTGCACGTAGCCCAGCTCGACCAGGGTGAGCAGGAAGCGGCGGGCGGCGGCCCGGGTCAGCCCGGTGGACCGGGCGACCTCGCTGAGGGTGAGCTGCGGGTGTTCGGCGTCGAACGCGCGGATCACCGCGAGGCCACGTTCCAGCGACTGGACGAACTCGCCGGATCGCGCCGCCTCGGTCACTGGGCCTCCTGCCGCAGCGTCTCCTGGGCCACCTTGAACGCCCGGTTCGCCGCCGGTACGCCAGCGTAGACGGCCACCTGGAGCAGCACCTCACCGACCTCCTGCGCGGTCAGGCCGTTGCGCAGTGCGGCCCGCACGTGCATCGCCAGCTCCTCGTCGTGGTGCAGGGTGGCCAGCACGGCGAGGGTGATGCAGCTGCGGGTACGCCGGTCCAGGCCGTCGCGGGTCCAGATCTCGCCCCAGGCGTACCGGGTGATCAGGTCCTGGAAGTCGGCGGTGAACTCGTCGGTGTTGGCGACGGCCCGGTCGACGTGCGCGTCGCCGAGCACCTGCCGGCGTACCGCCATGCCGGCGTCGTGTCGCTGCTGGTCGGTCACGTGGTCACCGCGCCTTCCGGGTCGAGGTGGGCGGCCAGCAGGCGGCCGACCTGTTCGGGCTGTTCGACGTTGGCCAGGTGCGCGGCGTCGTCGAGCACGACCAGTCGCGCCGACGGGATCCGCTCGGCGATGTCGGCGGCGTGCTCCGGCGGGGTCGCCGGGTCGTCGGCGGCGGCGATCACCAGCGTCGGGGCGCGTACCGCGGTGAGGTCGGCACGCAGGTCCATGCCGGCGATGGCCTCACAGCAGCCGGCGTACCCGGCCGCGGGGGTGGCGGTCAGCATGCTCCGGTACGCGGCGACGATCTCCGGCCGGGCGGCGACGAAGGCGGGGGTGAACCAGCGCTGCACGACGGTGTCGGCGATGGTGTCGAGCCGGCCGGCGTAGGCGGTGGCGGCGCGGGCCCGCCAGCCGTCGGCCGGGCCGAGCGCGGCGGAGGTGCACACCAGCGCGAGCCGGTCGATCCGGTCGGGGGCGTGCGCGGCCAGCCACATGCCGACCATGCCGCCCAGCGACAGGCCCGCGTAGTGCACCCGGTCGGCGCCGAGGTCGTCGATCAGCGCCAGCACCTGCCGGCCGAGCAGGTCGATGGTGTACGGCCCGGGTGGGGCCGCCGAACGGCCGTGGCCGAGGTGGTCGTACCGGACGACCCGGAAGCGCTGGGTCAGCGTGGCGAGCTGCGGCTGCCACATCGCGCCGGTGGTGCCCAGGGAGCTACCGAGCAGCAGCAGCGGCGCGTCGGGCGGGCCGTCGAGGTCGGCGTGCAGGTCGCTGGTCACGGCTGCTCCCGATGTCGGTCCAGGGCGAGGTCGACCAGCTGCCCGGCGCAGCCGAGCCAACCGGCCGGGTTCAGCGCGGCGTCGACGTCGGACTCGGTGAGGTGGGCCCGCAGCTGCGGGTCGGCCAGCAGGGCGTCCCGGAACTGCGGCCGCGCGGCGGCACGGCGGACCAGGTCGTGGGCGGCCGCCCGGCCCAGGGCCGGGGCCAGCCGGGTGGCCACCGCCTCGGCGAGCAGCAGGCCGCCGGTGGCGTCCAGGTTGGCCCGCATCCGCTGCGGGTGTACCCGCAGGTCGGCCAGCATCCGGGCGGTGCGGGCGGTGGCGCCGCCGGCCAGGTGGACCAGTTCGAGCAGCGGCTCCCACTCGGCGTGCCAGCCACCGGTGGCGCGTTCGTGCTCCTGGCCGGCGGCGGCGAACAGGGTGCCCACCAGGCCGGGCGCGCGGCGCGCGGCGGCGGTGACCAGGACGGAGTCGACCGGGTTTCGCTTGTGCGGCATCGCCGAGGAGCCACCCCGGCCCGCGCCGCCCTCGGTGACCTCGCCGACCTCGGTCTGGGCCAGCAGGCCGACGTCCAGTGCGATCTTGCCGGCGGCCGCGACCAGTCCGCCGAGGGCGGCGGCGAGGTCGAGGATCGGTTGGCGACGGGTGTGCCACGGCAGCGGGCTCGCGGCCAGGCCGAGCTGGGCGGCGAAGCTGCGCACCACCGCCGGGCCGTCCGGGCCGTACCCGGCGAGGGTGCCGACGGCCCCGCCGAGCTGGGCGGGCAGGGTCTCCCGGGCACGTACCAGCCGGCTGCGGGCCGCCACCAGGCCGAGCAGCCAGCCGGCCGCCTTGAGACCGAAGGTGGTGGGGGCGGCCTGTTGGCCGAGGGTCCGGGCGACCATGACGGTGTCACGGTGGGTCCGGGCCAGGTCGGCGGCGGTGTCGGCGGCGGCGTCGAGCTGGCGCAGCAACACCGCGGCGGCTCGGGTCACCACCAGCGACAACGCGCTGTCGAGCACGTCCTGGCTGGTGGCGCCGTGGTGCACCCAGGGGCGGGCCGGTTCGGCGACGGCGGCGGTCAGTTCCCGGACCAGCGGTACGACCGGGTTGCCGGCGGCGTCGGCCGCCGCGCCGAGCGCCGCCGGGTCGTACCGTTCGGCGCGGCAGTGTCGGGTGATCTCGTCGGCGACCGGCCCGGGCAGCAGGCCGACGTCGGCGCCGGCGCGGGCCAGCGCGGCCTCCACGTCCAGCATGGCCTGTAGCAGGTGCTGGTCGTCGAGTTCGGCGTCGACGTCGGGGGTGCCGGACAGTCCGCGCAGCAGCGCCTCAGACGGCGAAGAAGACGGTCTCATGCTCTCCCTGCAGACGGATGTCGAACTGGAACCCGTCCGCGGACGGACGCGCCACGAGGGTGTCGCGGCGGCTGGCGTCGACGGTACGCAACACCGGGTCGGTGGCGTTGGCCGGATCGTCCGGGAAGTAGATCCGGGTGACCAGGCGGTGCAGCAGGCCGCGGCCGAACACCGACACGGTCAGGTGCGGTGCCTCGGTCTCGCCCTGCGGGGTGGGCAACGGTCCGGGGCGCACGGTGTGCAGGGCGTACCGGCCCTGCGCGTCGGTGTCGGTGCGGCCGAAGCCACGGAAGCCGGGTACCGAGGCCGGACGGGCACCGCGCGGGTCGTCAGGGTGGTCGAAGCGGCCGTCCGGGTCGGCCTGCCAGCTCTCCACCATCGCGTCGACCACCGGCGCGCCGGCACCGTCGACGATCCGGCCACGGATCCAGAACGCGTCCGGGGTGCCCTCGGGCACCACGTACGGGCCGTCGGGCCAGTGCAGGCCGATGTGCAGGTACGGCCCGACGGTCTGGGCGGGCGTGACGCCCCGGCGCTCACTCATCGTCGTCGGTGTCCTCGTCCTCGAAGGGGGTGGCCTCCCGGCCGCGCAGCACGATGTCGAACTGGTAGGCCAGCGCCCACTCGGGGCGGGTCGCGGCGTGGTCGTAGCGGGCGACCATCCGCTCGCGGGCCTGCGGGTCGCGGACCGAGTTGAAGATCGGGTCCTGGAAGAACAGCGGGTCGCCCGGGAAGTACATCTGGGTGACCAGCCGCTGGGTGAACGCCCGCCCGAACAGGGAGAAGTGGATGTGCGCGGGCCGCCAGGCGTTGTCGTGGTTGCGCCACGGGTAGGCGCCGGGTTGCACGGTGACGAACTCGTAGTGGCCCTGCGCGTCGGTGACGGTACGCCCGACGCCGGTGAAGTTGGGGTCCAGCGGGGCCGGCCAGTTGTCGATCGCGTGCCGGTACCGGCCGGCGGCGTTGGCCTGCCAGATCTCCACCAGGCTGTGCGGTACCGGGCGGCCGTCGCCGTCGACGACCCGGCCGTGCACGACGATCCGCTGGCCGAGCGGTTCGCCCTCGTGCTGGCGGGTCAGGTCGTGGTCGAGTTCGCCGAGCCGGTCCTCGCCGAGCAGCGGGCCGGTGATCTCGGTGAGCCGCTGCGGCAGGTAGCTCAGCGGTTGCCGGGGTGCCCGGCCGACCGTGGACTTGTAGCCGGGGCTGAGCAGCGGCGGGTGGGCGTCGACGTCGTCGCGTCGGTACCCCGGCAGCACCAGCTTCCCGGTGGTGTCACTCATCTGGGTTGGCTCCCCTCAGGCTTCCAGTACGACGGCCAGGCCCTGACCGACCCCGATGCAGATCGCGGCGAGGCCGCGGCCGCCGCCCCGACGGTGTAGCTGCCAGGCCAGCGATCCGAGTATCCGCGACCCGGAGGAGCCGAGCGGATGCCCGAGGGCGATCGCGCCGCCCCGCGGGTTGACGATCTTCGGATCGAGCTCGGGCCACTGGGCCAGGCAGGCCAGGGACTGTGCGGCGAACGCCTCGTTGAGTTCGACGACGTCGAGGTCACCCCAGCCGAGACCGGCCCGCCGCAGCGCCTCCTCGGCGGCGGCCACCGGGCCGATGCCGAACAGGTGCGGCTCGATCGCGGTCGCCGCCCGGGACACGATCCGGGCCAGTGGCGCGCGGCCGATCCGTTCGGCTCCGGCGGCGTCGGCCAGCAGCAGGACGCTCGCCCCGTCGTTGAGCGGTGAGGAGTTGCCGGCGGTGACGGTGCCGTCGGGCCGGAACACCGGCTTGAGCCGGCCGAGCGCCGCCAGGGTGCTGTCCGCCCGGATGCTCTCGTCCCGCTCGACGTCGGTATCGGGCACCGGGACCACCTCGTCGGCGTACCGGCCGTCGCCCCAGGCCTGGTCGGCGAGTTGGTGGCTGCGCAGCGCGAACTCGTCCTGGGCCGCGCGGGTGATGCCGTACCGCTCGGCGAGGATCTCGGCGCTCTCCCCCAGCGGCACCGTCCACTGCTGCGGCATCCGGGGGTTGACCAGCCGCCAGCCGAGCGTGGTGGAGTGCAGCGTCTCGTGCCCGCGCGGGTAGCCCTGCTCGGGTTTGCCGAGTACCCACGGGGCCCGGCTCATCGACTCCACTCCCCCCGCCAGGCAGATCGAGGCGTCACCGAGGGCGATGGCCCGGGACGCGCCGATCACCGCCTCCAGTCCGGAGCCGCAGAGCCGGTTGACGGTGGCGCCGGGCACCGACGGCGGCAGTCCGGCCAGCAGCACCGCCATCCGGGCCACGTTGCGGTTGTCCTCACCGGCGCCGTTGGCGTCGCCGAGCAGCACGTCGTCGATGCGGGTCGGGTCGAGGCCGGGGTTGCGGGCGACGATCTCGCGGAGCACGTGGGCGGCGAGGTCGTCGGGGCGGACGCCGGCCAGGCCGCCGCCGTAGCGTCCGATCGGGGTACGCACGGCGTCGAGCACGTACACCTCGCGGGTGCTGCCGCCGCCCGGCCGCCCGGTCATCGGACGGCCTTCTTGGTCGCTTCCAACGCCCGGAGCACGGCGAGTTCGTCGTCGGTGGGCGGTTCGCCGGTGGACAGGTCGTCCGACACGGCGAGCGGCCAGCCGGTGGCCGCCCGGGCCTGCTCGACGGTGCCGCCGGGGTGCAGCCGGGTGAGGGTGAGTTCGCAGGTCCGCGGGTCGGCCTCGAGGACGCCGAGGTCGGTGATGACGGTACGCGGCCCGCCGCCGCGCAGCCCGAGGCGGGCCCGGTCGCCGGGGCCGCTGCCGTATCCGACCGAGGTGACGAAGTCGACGCGTTCGACGAACGTGCGCAGGCTCTGCCGGACGATGACCACGACCTCGCCGCAGGAGGCGGCGATCTCCGGTGCCCCGCCCGCTCCGGGCAGCCGTACCCTGGGGTCGGTGTAGTCGCCGCCGACGACGGTGGTGTTGATGTTGCCGTACCGGTCGAGCTGCGCGGCGCCGAGGAACCCGACGTCGATGCGGCCGGGTTGCAGCCAGTAGTTGAACACCTCGGGCACGGAGACCACCGCGTCGGCGGTGTCGGCGAGAATGCCGTCGCCGATGGACAGCGGCAGCCGGTCGGGCTTGGCGCCGAGGCAGCCCGACTCGTAGACGAGCACGAGGTTCGGGGCGTGGGTGGCGCGGGCCAGGTTCGCCGCGGTGCTGGGCAGCCCGATACCGACGAAGCAGGCGGTGTCGTCGCGCAACTGCCGGGCGGCGGCCACGGTCATCATCTCGTCGGCGGTGTAGTCGGTCATGCCTGCGCCTCCGCCTTCCGGACGTGCCGGTCGAGCCACTGCTTGAAGCTGTCCCGGTCCCGGCTGATCGCGTCCCAGGCCAGGTAGAAGTCGTTGTCGCGGACCGAGTAGCCCTGGGTGTACGAGGGGTGCGACCCGCCGGGGACGGGCGCCACCGCGGTGACCGCCCAGCCGGGCAGCACCACCTGTCCCGGTACGGGTTCCAGCCGGTCGACGATCTCCTCGACGGTGACCAGCGACCGGCGGGCGGCCAGCACCGCCTCCTTCTGCACACCAGTGATGCCCCAGATCTGCACGTTGCCGGCGCGGTCGGCGCGTTGGGCGTGCACCACGGTCACGTCGGGCCGCAGCGCGGGGACCGCCGTCAGCGTCTCACCGGTGAACGGGCAGTCGATGGTGCGGATGTTGGGGGTGTGCCGGGGCAGGTCGGTGCCGGTGTAGCCGCGTAGCACCGCGAACGGCAGGCCGGAGGCACCGGCGACGTAGCGGTTGGCCATCCCGGCGTGGCTGTGTTCCTCCAACTCCAGCGGCACCGGCCAGGAGTTCTGCACGGCGTCGCGGAACCGGTGCAGCGATCCCACCCCCGGGTTGCCGCCCCAGGAGAAGACCAGGCGGCCTACGCAGCCGGCGCCGATGAGCTGGTCGTAGATGACGTCCGGGGTCATCCGGACCAGGGTCAGGTCGCGCCGCCGCTGCCGGATGATCTCGTGGCCGGCGGCGAACGGGATGAGGTGGGTGAACCCTTCCATCGCCACCACGTCACCGTCGCGGACCAGCTCCGCGACACCGTCGGCCAGCGAGACGAGCTTCGCCATGGGTTGGTCACCTCCCGCGTTGTCGAAGGCCCGCAGGCGGTGTTCGCTATGCGGACTGGCGTACTCATCTCGAACGTAACGTCCGACGTCGGCTCGCGTCAACGGCCCCCCGAGCGACGGGACGGCTGGTTTCAGAAATGTTGCGGAGACCGGTTGACTCGCACCACCAGGCATGCAAGCGTTCTGAATGAGAACGAACGTTCGGCCTGCGAACAGGCTGGGAACTTCCTCCGGACCCGCACCCGCCCCGTAAAGGAGGAGCACGATGTCCCTGCTCGACAACGGCACCTGGCACGGCACGCTCTACCGCCACGGCTGGGTGGAGTCGTCCGGCGGCGACGAGGCGGTGGCTCCGTTCGGTGGCGTGGGCGCCTCCGGCACCGGCGCCCGCTTCGGCGGGCCGGCGGCGAACGTCGAGGCGTTCACCGAGACGCAGTGGCTGACCGTGCGGGGCGACATCGCCCGCTACCCGTTCTGAGCCGGGGTACGGCGATGGCGGGCGGAAGCCGCTCCCCCGGCGCGTCGGTGACGTCCCGGGTGTTGGCCGTCCTCGGTGCCTTCGACAGGGCGCATCCGGCGCTGACCCTCACCGACGTCGCCCGGCGCAGCGGCCTGCCACTGGCCACCACGCACCGGCTGGTCGCCGAACTGGTGACCGGCCGGGCCCTGTCGCGCGCCGCCGACGGCACGTACCGCATCGGGGTACGGCTGTGGGAGGTCGGGCTGCTCTCGCCGCTGCACACCCAGCTGCGCGAGGTGGCCCTGCCGTACCTGCAGGAGCTGTACACCACGGTCCGGGAGAACGTGCACCTGGCGGTGCGCGACGGCGACGAGGCGCTGTACGTGGAGAAGGTCACCGGGCACCGCTCGGTGCCCACCATCTCCCGGGCCGGCGGCCGGTTGCCGCTGCACGCCACCGGAGTCGGCAAGGCACTGCTGGCGTACGCTCCGCCGGAGGTGATCGCCGCGTACCTGCGCCGGCCGTTGTCCCGCTGTACCGCGTACACCATCACCGAACCGGGCCGGCTGGCCGGCGAGTTGGCCGCGGTCCGCACCCGCGGCTGGGCGCGCACCCACGAGGAGATGACCCTGGGCTCCTGCTCGGTGGCGGTGACCGTGCCCGGTCCCGACGGGGCCGCGCTGGCCGCGATCGGCGTCGTCGGGCACAGCCTCGGTGCCGCGCCACAACGGCTGGTGCCGGCGCTGCGGGTGGCCGCCGACCAGGTGGCGGCCCGGCTGGTCGCGGCCCGGCAGCCACACCCGCCGCAGCGGGTGAGCGCCTGAACCGGCCGGTGTGCCGGCCGGACTTCCACTGGGCGGAAACCGACAGCGGCGCCACCGGCCGGTAACCGGCAGGCTGGGGCGGCGACGCCGTCGCACCAACACCCAGGTCCACACCACCACCCAGGTCAAGGAGGCACCGATGCGTACCCAGGTCGGCATCGTCGGAGCGGGACCGGCCGGTCTCATGCTCTCGCACCTGCTGCACCGCCACGGCATCTCCTCGGTCGTGCTGGAGAGCCGCAGCCGGGAGTACGTGGAGCACCGCCTCCGCGCCGGAGTCCTCGAACAGGGCTCGGTCGATCTGCTGCGCGAGACCGGTCTGGGTGCCCGCCTGGACCGGGAGGGAATGCGGCACGAGGGGATCGAACTGCGCTTCGACGGCGAGTCGCACCGGGTGCCGATGACCGAGCTGACCGGCCGGGCGATCACCGTGTACGGGCAGCAGGAGGTGGTCAAGGACATGATCGCCGCCCGGCTCGCCGCCGGCGGCAAGATCCACTTCGAGGCCGAGGTGCACCGCCTGTCCGGACTGGAGTCGGCGCCGGTGGTGCACTTGCGACGCGACGGCCGCGACGAGGAACTGCACTGCGACTTCGTGGTCGGCTGCGACGGCTTCCACGGGGTCAGCCGGGCGGCGGTACCCGACGGTGTGCTGCGCACCTACGAACGGACGTACCCGTTCGCCTGGCTGGGCATCCTCGCCGCCGCCGCGCCCGCGGTGCACGAGCTGATCTACGCCCACCACGAACGGGGCTTCGCCCTCTACAGCATGCGGTCGCCGGAGATCTCCCGGCTGTACCTGCAGGTTCCCGCCGACGAGGACATCGCCGACTGGCCCGACGAGCGGATCTGGGCCGAACTGCGGACCCGGTTGGAGACGGTGCCCGGCTGGACGCTCAACGAGGGACCGATCCTGGAGAAGGCGATCACGCCGCTACGCAGCTTCGTCGTGGAACCGATGCAGTGGCAGCGGCTGTACCTGGCCGGCGACGCGGTGCACATCGTGCCGCCGACCGGGGCCAAGGGCATGAACCTCGCCCTCGCCGACGTCGCGCTGCTCGGTGCCGCCTTCGCCGCCTGGTACGCCGACGGCGGCACCGGACTGTTGGACGACTACTCGCGGACCGCGCTGCGTCGGGTCTGGCGGGCACAGCAGTTCTCCTGGTGGATGACCTCGATGCTGCACCGGCTCGACGCCGACGACCCGTACGAGGCGAAGCTGCAGTCGGCCACGCTGCGGTACGTGACCACCTCACCCGCGTACGCCACCAGCCTGGCGGAGAACTACGTGGGCCTGCCGGAGGTCTGACCCCGGCGCGTGGTGCCGTCCGCCGCCGACTCCTACGGCCCGCTGGTCACCGAACAGATCATCACCGCGACCAGGAAGCGCGAACCGCCACCGGCCGCACCCGGTGGCAGTTCGCGCTTCCGGCACGGATCAGCGCGCGGCCTCGACCAGGGCCCGCTCGGGTCGCGGCTCCTCCGTACGCATCCGGTCGCCCTCGACGTCCACGTCCGGCAGGATCCGGTCCAGCCAGGCCGGCAGTGCCCAGGCACGCTTGCCGAGCAGCGTCATCACCGCCGGCACCAGCGTCATCCGCACCACGAACGCGTCGAGGAGGATCGCCGCCGCGAGCGCGAAACCGATCGACTTGATCATCGATTCGGGGGCAAGGATGAACCCGGCGAAGACGCTGATCATGATGATCGCCGCCGCGGTGACCACCCGTGCGCCGTGGCTGAAGCCGTTGACCACCGCCTGGGTCGGCTCGGCGCCGTGCACGAACTCCTCGCGCATCCGGGTGACCAGGAAGACCTCGTAGTCCATGGCCAGACCGAAGACGATGCCGATCAGCAGGACCGGGATGAGGCTCACGATCGGTCCGGTCTGTTCGACTCCGAGCAGCCCGGACAGCCAGCCCCACTGGAAGACCGCGACCAGCGCACCGAAGGTCGCCGCCACGCTGAGCAGGAACCCGACGATCGCCTTGAGCGGTACCAGCAGCGAGCGGAACAGCACGGTCAGCAGCAGGAACGCCAACAACACGATGACCGTCAGGTACGGCACCAACGCCCCACCCATCCGCGCCGAGATGTCGATGTTGATCGCGGTGGCGCCGGTCACGGCCAGTTCGGCGCCGGTCCGGTCGGCCAGTGCCGGGGCCTGGTCCCGGATCGCGTACACGAGGTCGGTGGTCTCCTCGCTGTCCGGCCCACCGGTCGGGATGACCTGGAGGATCGCCGTGTCACCGGCCGGGTTGAACGACGGCGGGGTGACCGTGGCCACCCCGGGCAGCGCCTGCACCGTCGCGGCAGCCTCCGCCGCGGCGGCCTGCGGGTCCGCGCTGCCCGCCGCGTCCACGGCGACCAGCAACGGACCGTTGAAGCCCGCACCGAAGCCCTCGGTGAGCAGGTCGTACGCCTTGCGCTGGGTGCTCTCCGCCGTGCCCGCGTTGTCGCTGGGCAGGCCCAGCCGCAGGTCCAGCGCGGGGATGGCGATCACCAGCAGACCCACCGTGGCGGCGAGCAGGGCCACGACCGGACGCCCGGTCACCAGTTCCGCCCAGCGCCGCCCGGCCGTACGGCGGACCGGGGCGGCCGGCGATGCGAGGGCGCCACGCTGCCGGCGGCCGAGGGCACGCGGGCCGACGAAGCCCAGCAAGGCGGGCAGCAGGGTCAACGCGATGAGTACGGCGGCCACCACCGCACCCGCGGCGGCCAGACCCATCTGGGTCAGGAACGGGATGTTCACCACGGCCAACGCCCCGAGCGCGATCACCACGGTCATGCCGGCGAAGGTCACCGCGGAGCCCGCCGTGCCGACGGCACGCCCGGCCGCCTCGACCCCACTGCGGCCCTGGAGCAGTTCCTGCCGGTACCGGAAGACGATGAACAGGGCGTAGTCGATCGCGACCGCGAGCCCGAGCATCAACGCCAGCGTCGGCGTGGCGGAACCGAGTTCCACGAAGCCGGAGGCGATCTGGATCGCGGCCAGCGCCGTCGCCACCCCGATGATCGCGGTCAGCAGGGGCAGCCCGGCGGCGACCAGGGAGCCGAAGGTGATCAGCAGGACCACCGCGGCGACCGCCAGGCCGATCACCTCGCTGGCGTTCTGCCCGCCGCCGCGTTCCCGCACCGCGTCGCCGCCGGCTTCGACGGTCAGCCCGGCGGCCCGCCCGACCTCCAGCGCGTCGAGCAGTGCCGCCCGGTCCGCGTCGGTCAGCGCCTCGGCCTGCCCCTGGTAGGTGACCTGCGCGAAGGCGACCGTCCCCGCCGGGTTGACCGTCCGGGCGAAGGGGTCGGTGACGTCTGCGACCTGTCCCCCGGCGCGCAGTTCGGCCAGGGTCGCCGCCACCGCCGCCCGGTTCTGCGGATCGGTCAGCTGCTCGCCGGCCGGCGCGCCGAAGACGACCCGGGCCTGGGCGTTGCCGGCCGCCGCCTGGGGGAACCGCTCGGCGAGCAGGTCCTGGGCCTGCTGTGCCTCGGTGCCCGGGATCGAGAAGCTCTCGGCGGCCGGGCCGGACAGCGTGAACGCGCCCACCCCCAGGGACGCCAGCAGCGCCATCCACAGCGCCAGTACCAGCCTTCGGCGGCGGAAGCTGAACTTGCCGAGCCGATACAGATAGGTAGCCATCGAGTCTCCAGTGCGCCGACTACGGAACGTGTTCACGCTGCCATCCGGATCGCCGGAAGTCGTCGTCCGTACGCAGGCCGGACCGTACTACGGGCGCGGTACTCGCCACTGATCCAGCTACTACCCGTGCAGGAGGTGCTGCGCGGTCGCGGCACGTACCGTTCAGGGTGATGGAGACCAGAAGTGGCACGCCGTTCAGCGCGGTCCGGCAGGTGGTGACCAACCCCCTGCTGCTCGACCTGTTGCTGGCCGTGGTGCTGTCCGTCGCCGTGCTGCGCAAGGCGGCCGAGGACGGGCGACCGGCGTTCGGTGACGTCCTCGTCGCCACGGTGGCCTTCGTCGCCCTGCTGCTGCGGCGGATCCGGCCCTCGCCGGCGCTGGGCATCGCCACCTTCGCCGCGGCGGGGGCGATCTGGCACGGGGTGAGCAATCCCGGCCTGATCGTCGTGATCGGCGTGATCACGTACTCGATCGCCGCGCACACCGACCGCCGCAGGGGCTGGATCTGCGCCGTCGCCTCCTCCTTCCTGGTCTACCTCACCGGTCTGGTGGTGGCCCCGGACAACTGGTGGCGCCTGGAGGTCCTCGGTGTCTTCGCGTGGATCTTCCTCGCCGCGGCGGTCGGCGACAGCAGGCGCACCCAACGGGCGTACGTGCGGGAGGTGGAGGCCCGTGCCCTGCGCGCCGAACAGACCCGCGACGAGGAGGCCCGGCGGCGGGTCATGGACGAACGGCTGCGGATCGCCCGCGAGTTGCACGACGTGGTCGCCCACCACATCGCCGTGATCAGCGTGCAGGCCGGTGCCGCGGCCCACGTGCTGGAACGCCGGCCGGAAGAGGTCGGCCCGGTGCTCGCCCACATCCGGGACGCCTCGGACACCGTGCTCAAGGAGATCCAGGCGGTGGTCGGCATGTTGCGCCGGCCCGGTGAGCCGGAGAGTACCGAGCCGACCCCCGGTCTGGCCCATCTTCCCGAACTGCTCGCCGGGCTCGCCGCGGCCGGTTTCCGGGTGCACCACGAACAACGCGGGGCGACGCGCGAGGTTCCCGCGCTGGTCGACCTCGCCGCGTACCGGATCGTGCAGGAGGCGCTGACCAACGCCCACCGCTACGGGCCGCGGGTCGCCCACCTGCTCGTCGAGTACACGCCCGACGAGGTGGTACTCGACGTGCACAACGAGATCCGGCCCTTCCAGCGCGGCAGCGGAGCCGGCTACGGGCTGGTGGGCATGCACGAGCGGGCATCCTCGGCGGGCGGCCGCGTCACCGCCGGGCCCACCGACGACGGCCGGTTCCGGGTCCGCGCCGTGTTGCCCACCGAGGATGCCCGGCAGCAGTCGGGTTGTGGGGCGGTCGCCCTGGCCCGGGCGATGCCGTCCGCCGAGGGGGCGCGGTGACGATCCGCGTCGTACTCGCCGATGATCAGGCGTTGATCCGGGCCGGTTTCCGCCTGATCATCGACTCCGAGCCCGGCTTCGAGGTGGTCGCCGAGGCCGGTGACGGGCAGGCGGCCGTCGACCTGGCCCGCAGCCGCCGAGCCGACGTGGTGCTCATGGACATCCGGATGCCACGGCTGGACGGCATCGAGGCCACCCGCCGTATCGGCGCCGACGACGACCTGGCCGGGGTCCGCGTCCTGGTGCTGACCACCTTCGAGAACGACGACAACGTGGTCCTCGCGCTGCAGGCCGGGGCCAGCGGCTTCCTCGGCAAGAGCGTCGCGCCGGCGGAGCTGCTGCGCGCCATCCGCGTGGTCGCCGGTGGCGAGGCCCTGCTCTCACCGCAGGCGACCACCGCGCTGGTCAGCCGTTTCCTGACCGAGTTGCGATCGTCGTCGCCACACCGGATACCCGGGCTGGACCTGCTCACCGAACGGGAGCAGCAGGTGCTGGTGCTGGTCGCACACGGCCTGTCCAACGACGACATCGCCGACCGGTTGTTCGTCTCGCCGCTGACCGCCAAGACCCACGTGAACCGGGCGATGACGAAGCTCAACGCCCGCGACCGCGCCCAACTCGTGGTGCTGGCCTACCAGGGCGGTCTGGTCCGGCAGGGCGACCGGCTACCGAACGACTAGCGGGGCGCGTACCCGGACCCACGGCCCGGCGCGAACCTGCCGGCCGGGCCCGGGAACCACGGCGACCTGCCGTCCGACTAGGTGCTCGAGCGGCGGGCATCCGGGCGACGGCAGCAGCACTGACCCGAAGGGCACGGGCCAGGTCCGCATCACGACCTCCTAGATCGATCGGAACTGTGCATGTCTCTGACCGAACTCTCCGGCGCGCCGGAGTCCACCCCCGGCCCGGAGCCGTCCGTCGCCACCACCGCCCGGCCCCAGCGGCGCGCCGCGCCGCTGGCCGCGCTGCTGGTCCGGCTGCACTTCTACGCCGGAGTGCTGGTCGCGCCGTTCCTGGTGGTGGCCGCGCTGACCGGACTGGCGTACACCGTGACGCCGCAGTTGGACCGGGCGCTCTACGGCGACCAGCTCTTCGTGCCCGCCGCCGGGGAGCAGGCGCGGTCGTTGGCCGAACAGATCACCGCCGCCCGGGCCAGCCATCCGGAGGGCAGCCTGGTCGGCGTGTCGCCGGGCGTCGGCGACCGGACCACCGAGGTGGTGTTCGCCCTGCCGGAGCTGGGCGACAAGCAGCACACCGTCTATGTCGACCCGTACACCGCCGAGGTTCGCGGGCAGTTGACCACCTGGTTCGGCTCCACGCCCGCCACCACCTGGCTCGACGACCTGCACCGCAACCTGCACCTGGGCGAGTACGGGCGGCACTACTCCGAGATCGCCGCCAGCTGGCTGTGGGTGTTGGCGCTCGGCGGCATCGTCCTGTGGTGGCGTCGACGGCGCACCGGCCGCGGCCGTGCCAAGCATCTGCTGGTGCCGGACCTGTCGGCCGGCAAGGGGGTACGGCGGACCCGGGCCTGGCACGCCACCACCGGCGTCTGGCTCTCCGTCGGTCTGCTCTTCCTCGCCGCCACCGGGCTGACCTGGTCCCGCTTCGCCGGTGAGAACTTCGGCGCCGGGCTGGACGCGTTGGACGCCCGTCGTCCGGCGGTCTCCACCGCCCTGGACGGCGCACCCGCCACCGGCGGCGGCGAACACCAGCACGGCGGGGCGCCGTCGTCGGCCGTGGCCGACCCGGTCACCTTCGACCGGGTCCTGTCGGTGGCCCGCGACGCCGGGCTGTCCGGGCCGGTCGAGATCGTTCCCGGCGAGCCCGGCACCGCCTGGACGGTGACCCAGACCGACAACCTCTGGCCGGTGGGGCGCGATCAGGTCGCCGTCGACCCGGCTGCCGGCGCGGTGACCGCGCGTAACGACTTCGCCGACTGGCCGCTGCTGGCCAAGCTGAGCGCGCTCGGCGTGCAGGCCCACATGGGGCTGCTCTTCGGGGCGGTCAACCAGATCCTGCTCGCCGCGCTCGCCATCGGCCTGCTCTGCGTCATCGTCTGGGGGTACCGGATGTGGTGGCAGCGGCGCCCCACCCGGTCGGACCGACGGGCGCCGGCCGGTGCCCCGCCGGCCCGCGGCGCGCTGCGTGCACTGCCCTGGTGGGCGCTGGCGGTCGGCGTGCCGGTGGTCGCCGCGCTCGGCTGGGCGCTGCCGTGGTTCGGCGTGACGCTGCTCGGTTTCCTCGTCGTCGACGTCGTCCTGGGCCGGCTGGCCGGGCGACGCGGCGCCCACCCCACGCCCTCCGAGGGCTGACGCAGCTGGTCGACCCCGTTCCGGCGCCGACGGCGGTGTGCCGGGTCCGTGCACACCGCCGTCGGCTCCGTTACGGCGTGACGGTGGCCTCCTGCGCCTCGGTACCCGGTCGTTACGCCGAAACGGGTTCGACCAGCTGCCCCGTCACGCCGTGACCGCGCCGACCGGCGTGCCGGGGCGAATCGATGCCCGGCGAACCATGGCGCGGTGCGGAGTTACGCGGTAGAAACATCTGAGTCCCGATTCTGCACCGCGGGACATCCGCCCGCCTCACTGAGAGAGCGCTCTCACAGCGGGGTTCGCCACGTCGTCGGGTCGATGCCCGTACCCCGCGCCCGACGGGAAGGACGACCACATGCCGCCCACACCGCACCGCCGACCACTCGGCCGGGCCCTGGCCTTCGGTCTCGTGTTGGCCACCGCCGCCGTCGCTACGAACACACCGGTCAGCGCCGGCCCGCCCCGACCGGCGACGCCGGACTTCGGCCCCAACGTCACGATCTTCGACCCGAGCATGCCGGTCGGACAGATCCAGGCGATCCTCGACGCGGCCCACGCCGCCCAGGTGGACAACGAGATGGGTACCAGCCGGCACGCGTACCTGTTCCGGCCGGGCAGCTACGGCACCGCCGCCGAACCGTTGCAGGTCAAGGTCGGCTACTACACCGAGATCTCCGGGCTGGGCGCCTCCCCCACCGACGTGACGGTCAACGGGAAGATCGAGGCGTACAACCGCTGCCTGACCGAGGGCGGCACCGGCAACTGCATCGCGCTTGTCAACTTCTGGCGCACCCTGTCCAACCTGTCGCTGCGCGTCGACGCCGCCGGCCAGGACGACTGCCGCGCCTCGGCCAACTTCTGGGCGGTGTCGCAGGCGGTGTCGATGCGCCGGCTCGACATCAGCGGCGGTGGGCTGTCGCTGATGGACTACTGCACCAACGGTCCGCAGTACGCCAGCGGCGGCTTCATCGCCGACTCCCGGCTGCCGGCCACCACCAACGGCTCCCAGCAGCAGTGGCTGACCCGCAACAGCGAGGTCGAGAGCTGGTCCAACGGGGTGTGGAACCAGGTCTTCGCCGGGGTGGTGGGCGCCCCCGACGACGCGGACTTCCCCGACCCGCCGTACACCACCCTGGACACCACGCCGGTCAGCCGGGAGAAGCCGTACCTGTTCGTCGACGCCAAGGGCAAGTACCAGGTCCGGGTGCCCGCCGCGCGCCGCGACACCCGCGGCGTAACCTGGGCCGACGGCAGCACGCCGGGGCAGAGCATCCCGATCGACAGGTTCTTCGTCGCCAAGCCGTCCGACTCGGTGCAGACCATCAACTCCCAACTCGCCCGCGGCAAGCACCTGCTGCTCACCCCCGGGGTGTACGACGTGGCCCGCAGCATCGAGATCCGCCGGCCAGACACGGTCGTCCTCGGCATCGGGCACGCCACCCTCACCGCGGTGAACGGGGCGGTGCCGCTCGACGTCGCCGGGGTACCCGGTGTGGTGGTCGCCGGGGTCACCATCGACGCGGGGCTCAGGGAGTCACCGGTGCTGCTGCGGGTCGGCCAACGACACGGCCGCGACCAGAGCACCGCGAAGAACCCGACGACCCTCTCCGACGTGTACTTCCGGGTCGGTGGCCCGCACATCGGCAGGACCGACACCGCGCTGGAGGTCAACAGCGACCACGTCCTGATCGACCACACCTGGGTGTGGCGCGGCGACCACGGCGTCGAGGGCTTCACCGAGGGCGTCAACGGCGACACCGACCGCTGGCGGACCAACACCGGACGCTACGGCGTGGTCATCAACGGCGACCACGTCACCGCCACCGGCCTGTTCGTGGAGCACTTCCAGCGCTACAACACGGTCTGGAACGGCGAGCACGGCACCACGGTCCTCTACCAGAACGAGCTGCCGTACGACCCGCCCACGCAGGCCGACTGGCACAACGGCAAGGTCAACGGGTGGGCCGGCTACAAGGTCGGTGACCGGGTACGCCACCACACCCTGCACGGCGGCGGCGTGTACGTCTTCAACCAGAACAACCCGTCGATCCGCACCGAGAACGGCTTCGAGGTGCCGAAGCGGCCGGGCGTGCGGCTGCACCACATCATGACCGTCAACCTCAGCGCGGGTGCCATCGACCACGTGGTCAACGGCGTCGGCGAGGCGGCCGACATGGACCGGGTCGGCGCACCGGTCTACGTCAGGCGGTACCCGTAACCACCGTCGTCACCGGTGTCCCTCCTCGGCGGATGTCCGGCAGCCGCCGAGGAAGGGCCGCCACGGCACCGCGGAATCCCCGCCGCCTCGGTCGAGGCGATCACCGCGTCGAGCAGCAGGCGGGCGGTTCCCCGCCCCCTCGGGCGGCCCACCGCTCGGGTCAGCCCGGGGCGAGGAAGTCCTCGACCGCGTCGGCCGCACGGCGGGCTCCGCCGTTGCCCCGTACCTCGGACCGGATCTCGGCCAGCCGGCCGCGTAGCAGTGCGTCGTCGGCGACCGCGTCGACCGCCGTACGCAGCGCCCGGGCGTGACCTGCTCGGCGGGCAGCAGCCGGCCGGCGCCGGCCTCGACCAGCCGATCGGCGTTGCCGAACTGGTCGACCGCCCGGGGGATCGCGACCGTGGGCACCCCGAACCAGAGCGCCTCGGCACAGCTTCCCATGCCGGCGTGGGTGACGAAGGCCGACGCGTGCGCCAGCACCACCAGTTGCGGCACGCTCCGGTGCACCTCGACGTTGCCGGGCGGCCATCCGATGGGCGAGACGACGCGGGGGCGGACCCGGGCCGCTGCGGAGTACGGGCTCGTTTCGGGTCGCGGGGGGCCGACCGGTGGACGGTCAGGTGCTGACCTCGCGTTCGGCGGCCTCGATGTTGGCGTCGGTCACCCGGAGCATGCCGAGCAGCAGGGTCGACGCCAGCACGCCCATCACGGCGAAGACCGCGCGGAGGCCGAACAACTCGGCCAGCAGGCCGCCGACCAGCGCGCCCACCGGCATGCTGCCCCAGGCCAGCAGCCGGTAGCTGCTGTTGACCCGGCCGAGCAGGTGGTCCGGCGTGATCCGCTGACGCAGCGAGATGGTGATCACGTTCCAGGCGGCGAGCAGGATCCCGCCGCAGAAGAAGACCGCGCCGATGACGTACGGGTTGGTGCTCAGCGCCGGCACCCCGACCACGGCCGCCATGGCCACGACCGAGAGGGCGAGCGCCCGGGCCCGCCCGAGCCGGCGCTCGATCCCGGCGGCAGCCAGCGAACCGAGCACGATGCCGGCGGCGATGGTGGTCAGCAGCAGCCCGAAGCCGGGTTCGGTGAGCCCGATCGCCGAGCCGGGCCCGACCGCGTAGAGGACGAGCACCGCGAAGATCGCGTTGGTGCAGAAGTTGCTGACTCCCACCATCGTCGCCAGCGTCCGCAGCAGCCGGTGTCGCCAGAGGAAGCGCAGCCCTTCGGCGATGTCGGCGCGTACCGAGGTCTGGCCGTCGCGGTCGATCCGGAACCGGCCGCCGACCAGCAGCAGCGCGGCGACCGCCACCGCCCAGAGGCCGGCCGGACCGGCCAGCGCCACGGCGGCACCGGCGGCGACCAGGAAGCCGGCCAGCGGCGGGCCGACGAACTGGTTGGCGGCCAACTCGACGGCGTGCAGCCGGCCGTTGGCCGCCGGCAGTGCCGCACGTGACACGACCTGCGGCAGGATGGACTGGGCGGAGGTGTCGTAGAGGGTCTCGGCGGCACCCACGCCGAGCGCCACCAGGTACAGCAGCCAGATCGCGCCGACGTCGAGCGCCACGGCCAACGCCAGCGCGCCGAGCAACGTCGCGCGCACGGTGTTGGCGGCCAGCATCACCCGACGTCGGTCGAGCCGGTCGACCAGCGCGCCGGCCGGCAGCGCGAAGAGCAGCCACGGCAGGCTGAACGCGACCGCGACCCCGGCGACCAGCACCGGCGAGTCGGTGTACCGGACTGCGATCAACGGCAGCGCGATCTTGACGATGCCGTCGGCGAGGTTGGACACCGCCGAGGCCGACCAGAGCCGCCAGTACCGGCCGCCCAGGCCGACGCGCTCGCGGCTCGCCGCCGGTTCCGTCCGCACTTCCCCCGTCATGCGTTGCATGGTGGCAGACCGGCGGCCGTCGAACGGTCCCGGCCCGGGCGACCGGCTCGCCCGCTCGATCGTGGAGAAGCGCGATCATGGTGAACCGAAACTATCGATATCTACAAGCATCTTGCCGGGTCGCCGCCGCGAGCCCATACTTTGGCTACGCGCGAGCTGCGGATTGGCATGAAATGCACCGTTGGCACGGCGAGGTGAACGGACACCGGTTCCGTAGGGCAGCACCTCCCGCATCGCGACACCGTCCTCGTCGGCCCGGGTGACCGCCGTCTGGTTCACCGTGGCCGCTCCGGTGTCGACCCGTAGTCCATGGAGGTGGACGTGAACCGAACCGTAGCGGCGCTGGGCTCCCTGGCCGCCGCACTCCTCTTCGCCGTGGCGGGCATCGTGCTGGCCCCGCCCCCGGCCGCCGCCGCGTCACTTGTCGAGGTGACGAACTTCGGCAGCAACCCGGGCAACATGCGCATGCACATCTACGCACCGGACAACCGGCCGGCGAACCCGGCGATCCTGGTCGCCATGCACGGTTGTGGCGGCTCCGGCCAGGGCTTCTACTCGGGCAGTGAGTTCGCCCGGCTCGCCGACCAGTACGGCTTCCTGGTCATCTACCCCACCGCGACCCAGCAGGCCGGCTTCGGCAACTGCTTCGACGTGTGGTCCGCCGCCGCGAAGCAGCGCAACGGCGGCAGCGACCCGGTCTCCATCATGTCGATGGTCAACTACGCGCAGCAGCAGTACCGCGGCGACCCGCAACGGGTGTACGCCACCGGCAGCTCGTCGGGCGGGATGATGACCCAGGCCCTGATGGCGCTCTACCCGGACGTCTACAAGGCCGGCGCCGCGTTCATGGGGGTGCCGTTCAACTGCTTCGCCAACGCCGCCGACTTCCCGCCCACCAACAGCCAGTGCGTCAACGGCCGGATGGACCGCACGCCGCAGCAGTGGGGCGACGCCGTCCGGCAGGCGTACCCGGGTTACAACGGTCCGCGCCCCCGGGTCCAGCTGTGGCACGGCACCGCCGACAACCTGATCCCCTTCCAGCTGCTGCAGGAGTCCGTCGAGCAGTGGACGAACGTGGCCGGGCTGAGCCAGACCCCCACGTCCAGCGACACCCCGCAGGCCAACTGGAACCGCCGCCGCTTCGCCGACTCCTCCGGCACGGTGCGGGTGGAGGCGTACGCCATCCAGGGCGCCGGGCACAGCCTGCCGTCGACCGGCATGGCCCGGGCGGCGATCGACTTCTTCGGCCTGAGCGGCACCACCCCACCGCCCACCACGCCGCCCCCGACCACCCCGCCGCCGACCACCCCGCCGCCGGGGTCGACCTCCTGCCGGGTGCAGTACGCCGCCGACTCCTGGAACAACGGCCTGGTCGCCAACATCACCGTCACCAACACCAGCCCGAGCGCGGTCAACGGTTGGACGGTGCAGTGGACCTGGCCGGGCAGCCAGCAGGTCACCAGCGCCTGGAACGCCACGGTCACCCAGACCGGCAACCAGGTGACCGCACGCAACGTCTCCTACAACGGCACGATCGCGGCCAACCAGAGCGTCAGCTTCGGTGTCCAGGCCACCCACACCGGCAGCAACCCGCCACCGGGCCAGTTCACCCTCAACGGCGCCGCCTGCGGCTGAGCCCGCCCCGGTGCCCCGACCCATCGCGGCCGGGGCACCGGTGCGTCGCTCAGCCGCCCTCGACGGGCGCCAGGCTGATCGGCACGCCGGTCAGCCGTTCGCTCTCGGCCCACAACCGGCCGGCGACGTCCGCGTCGAGGGCCCGGGGGGCGCGGCCGGCGGGTACCGGCGGGCCGGCGTTCTCCATCCGGTGCGCCGGCCCCCAGTAGCTGCCGCTGTCGGCGTCGGGGTCGGTCGCCGCGCGCAGCGTCGGCAGCACCCCCTGCTCCAGCGGCATCGCGACGTACCGACCGATCGCGTTGACCACGGTGACGAAGCGGTCCCGTCCCTGGCTCTCCCCGGTGTACGTCCACCCGGGGTGCGCGGCGGTGACCCGCAACGCCGCGCCGGCCCCGGTGAGCCGGCGGTGCAGTTCCAGGACGAACAGCAGGACCGCCAGTTTGCTCTGCGAGTAGGCGCCGAACCGGGAGTAGCGCCGCCGTTCCCAGTTGAGGTCGTCGAAGTCGATCCGCCCGGTGCGGTAGGCGTTGCTGGCCACCGCGACGACCCGCGCCCCCTCGGTGGCCAGCAGCATCGGCAGCAGCCGGCCGGTGAGCGCGAAGTGACCGAGGTGGTTGGTGCCGAACTGCAGCTCGAAGCCCTGCCGGGTGCGCCGCAGCGGTGGATACATCACCCCGGCGTTGTTGATCAGCAGGTCGAGCTGGTCGTACTCGGCCCGGTAGGCGGTGGCGAAGGCGGCGACCGAGTCCAGGTCGGCCAGGTCGAGCGGAAGGCAGCGCACCTCGCCGTCCGGGTGCCGCTGCCGGATGTCCCCGGCGGCGGCCTCGCCCTTGGCCAGGTCCCGGCAGGCCAGCACCACCCGGGCACCGCGGCCGACCAGGGCGCGCGCGGTTTCCCGACCGAGCCCGCTGTTGGCCCCGGTGACGATCACCGTACGCCCACGCTGGTCGGGAATGTTCTCGTACGTCCAGTGCTGCATCCGTCACTCCATCGTCAGGCCGGGGATCGTGGCGCGAGAGCGCTCCTCGAAGGGCACATTCTGTCCAAGCTCCGAAGTGGACCGGCGGTCAGGCCGGCTGCGGGGTGGACCGGTCGAGGATGGCGGCGAAGTCGACCCCGGCCGGCAGGGTGCCGTACGCCTGGCCCCGGTCGTCGCCGAGCCGGGAGGCGCAGAAGGCGTCGGCCACGGCCGGAGGCCCGTGCCGTACCAGCAACGCACCCTGCAACACCAGGGCCAGCTGTTCGACCAGCCGTCGGGCCCGTACCTCCAGGTCGGTCTGGTCGGCCAGGGCGGTGTCGAGCCGGCGCACCGCGGCGTCCAGGCGCCGGTCGGCGCCGGCCGCCGCGCCCACCTCGGCACGGAACGCCGCCGCCACCTCGGGTCGGCCGGCGAGGGCCCGCAGCACGTCCAGCGCGGCCACGTTGCCGGATCCCTCCCAGATCGAGTTCAGCGGTGACTCGCGGAACAGCCGCGGCATCCCGGACTCCTCGACGTAGCCGTTGCCGCCCAGGCATTCCAGCGCCTCGGCGGCGTGCCCCGGCCAGCGTTTGCAGACCCAGTACTTGCCGACGGCCAGGGCGAGGCGCTTGAACGCCGCCTCCGCCGCGTCGCCCCGGGCCGCCCGGTCGGTCGCGCCGGCGAGCCGCAGCATCAGAGTCGTCGCCGCCTCGGACTCCACCGCCAGGTCGGCCAGGACGTTACGCATCAGCGGCTGGTCGGCCAGGCGGCGGCCGAAGGCCCGCCGGTGCGCGGCGTGGTGCGCGGCGGTGATCAGACCCTGCCGCATGCCGGCCGCGGCGCCGATCACGCAGTCGAGGCGGGTCAGGTTGACCATGTCGATGATGGTGGGTACGCCCCGGCCCTCCGCGCCCACCCGCCAGGCGACCGCGTCGTCGTACTCGACCTCGCCGGAGGCGTTGGACCGGTTGCCGAGCTTGTCCTTCAGCCGCATCAGCCGCATCCCGTTGCGGGCGCCGTCGGGCAGCACGCGCGGGACCAGGAAACAGGTGAGTCCATCCGGCGCCTGCGCGAGGGTGAGGAACAGGTCGGACATCGGCGCGGAGGTGAACCACTTGTGCCCGACCAGCCGGTAGCCGCCGTCGGCCTGCGGCCGGGCGACGGTGGTGTTGGCCCGGACGTCGGAGCCGCCCTGCTTCTCCGTCATCGACATGCCCGCCAGCAGGCCCCGCTTGGTCTGCGGTGCCCGCAGCCCGAAGTCGTACGTCGTGGCGGTCAGCAGCGGCTCGTAGCGCGCGGCCAGCTCCGGGGCGTGCCGCAGGGCGGGCACCGCCGCGTAGGTCATCGAGATCGGGCAGCCGTGTCCGGCGTCGGGCCGCCAGGTGTAGAACTTGGCGGCCCGGGCGACGTGCGCGCCGACCCGGTCGTCCGCCCAGGGCGCGGCGTGCAGGCCGTGCGCCACGGCGGTACGCATCAGCTCGTGCCAGGCGGGGTGGAACTGCACCTCGTCGACGCGGTTGCCGTAGCGGTCGTGGGTACGCAGCACCGGCGGGTACTCGTTGGCCAGTCGACCGTGCTCGATCGCCGCTTCGGTGCCGGCGAGCCGGCCGAGCGCGCGCACCTGCGCGGTGGCCCAGCCGGCGCCCTCGCGGGTGAGCCCGTCCAGCAGCGCCGGGTCGTCGGCGAGGTCGTGGCCGACCAGCGGGGGTACCTGGTTGAACACCTCGTGCGTGGTCATCGGGACTCCCCCGGCTCCGTCTTCCGAAGATGGACCATCGCGCCATCATTCAGTTCTGGTCGGTGGCGCGTCCAGCCGCTTGGCGAACCAGTGGTGGGCGTACGGGTTCGCGTTGTAGCGCGGGATCTCGTGGTAGCCCGCGCTGCGGTAGAGCCGGATCGCCTCGGTGAGGCTGCGGTTGGTGTCGAGGCGGACCGTCTCGGCTCCCGCTGCCCGCGCTCGCTGTTCCAGCTCGCCGAGCAGCCGCCGGCCGACGCCGAGGCCGCGTACCGACCGGGACACCCAGAGGCGTTTGATCTCGGCGGGTTCGTCCGGAGCCAGCCGCAGCGCGCCGCAACCCACCGCCTCGGCGGCGAGGGTGGCGACCAGGAACAGGCCGGTCTCGCCGTCGTCGCCGGGGGCCAACTCGAAGCCGGTCTCGAAGCGTTCGGCCAGCTCGCCCGCGTACGCCCGCAGGCAGGCCCGGGCCCGCGGATCGGTCGGCGGGCAGGGCTCCACGCCGACCAGCGAGGCCATCAAGAGCCGCTGCACCTGCGCCATCGCGGCGGTGAGTCGGCCGCGCTGACCGTCGGTGAGCGGCGCGAGCATCGACCAGGCCAGCGCGTCGGATTCCCGGTCGAGCAGGGCCCACTCGGCGTGGCCGGCCTCGGTCAGCCGGGCGGCGCGCACCCGACCGTCGCCGTCGGCCGGACCCACCACGACCAGGCCCGCGCCTTCCAGGGCGCGCAGCAGCCGGCTGAGGTACCCGGTGTCGAGGTCCAGCCGGGCCCGCAGGGCGGCGACCTCGGCACCGGCCGGGCCGATCTCCCACAGCAGCCGCGACTGGGCCAGCGGCCGGTCGCGGGCGAGATAGCCGTCGTCCAGCGCGCCGACACGCTGGGTCACCGTGCGATTGAACCGCCGCACCACGTCAACCAGATCCCGATCCACGATTGCTGACCTTAGTCAGCCTTTACCTCCTCCGGTAGGGGCCCCCCGAAGGGCGGCCGACGCCGCCGCGGCGGCCCCGACCAGCACACCGGCGCAGCCGTACGGCACCGCGGCGGCCGATCCCACCTCGGCGAGCGCACCGAGCGCGTTGCCGGTGACCACCAGCGGCAGGCTCTGCACCAGCACGAGCAGCAGGACCCGGGGCAGGGTGATGGCGGTGATCACCAGGGCGGCCAGCCGGCCGCCGAGCCGCGCCGGTGCGGCGCCCGTTGTCCGTGCCGGTGTGACGCCCGGCGGGCGTCATCCGGTCGGCACTGTCCGGCCTCGACCGGGTCGAAGGTCAAGTCGTCACCGCGGCGTGACGGTTTCCGGGTCGTGTCATGTCGAGACGGGAGGGTTGCGTACCTGTTAACTGGGCCGGTATGTTAGCGATAACATTCATCGGTACGCATGACGTAGGTCCGGCTCCGGTGCCATGGAGACGGGCGACGGCCGGCTGACACGCGGGCAGCACACAATGCCACGCCCGCAGCGCCGACGATCGCCCACCGCTCCACCGTCCCCCGGCCCCCGCCGGTCGGCACCTGAGCACCCACGACAGGCGTCCGCGCGCAGACGTTTCCACGTCCACCACCGCCGGCACCCCCGGACCGCCCCAGCCCCGGACACGCCGGAACCACACCCGTTCCCCCGCCAGAAAGGCCCACCCCCATGGCCTTGAGCCGACGAGCATTCACCCTGGGAGCGCTGGCCAGCGCCGGACTCACCGCGACCGGGCTGGCGATCAGCCCACGGCCCGCCTCGGCAGCCACCTACACCGCGTACCTGAACACCTACTTCACCGAGTCGCCGAACCAGTCGGCGGCCAACTACGGCCTGCACCTCGCGGTCAGCCGGGACGGTCTGAACTGGAGCCCGCTGAACCAGAACAATCCGGTCGTCACCCCGACCGCCGGTGACCTGGGACTGCGCGACCCGTACATCCACCGCAAGCAGGACGGCACGTTCGTGGTGGTCGCCACCGACCTGTTCGGGCTGAACTTCGGCCGCAACAGCCAGTACCTGCACGTGTGGGACTCGGTGGACCTGACCAGCTTCACCGGGTACCGCCGGATCCAGATGCACACCTACAGCAATGTGCACACCTGGGCGCCGACCGTGTTCTGGGACGCCGCCCGCGGCCAGTACGGCATCGTCTACTCGGCCAACACCACCACGGACCTGTTCCTGGTCAACTACACCAGCGACTTCCGCACCGTGAGCGCCCCGCAGACCTACTTCAGCCCGGGTTTCCCGGTCCTCGACGCCGACATCCGGGTCAGCGGCGGCGTGACGTACATGTTCTACAAGAACCTGGCCAACGGAAACCTGTACGGCGCGCGTTCCAGCACCGGAGCCCCGAACAGCTTCACCACCTACACCAGCGGCCTGCGGCAGGGCACCGCCATCGAGGGCGCGCACCTGGTGCCGCGCAACGACGGCACCGGGTGGTGGCTGTGGGGTGACTCGTTCGGCCCGATCAACAACGACATGTACCTCTGGTCGACGAGCAACGTCGGCGGCAACTCGTGGACGGTGGCGAACCAGCGCGACTACACCCCGCCGCTGAACTCGAAGCACGGGTCGATCGTCGGTATCACCGAGGCCGAGTACAACGCGGCGGTCAGCCGCTGGGGCCTGCCGAACTGGGTACGGCTGAAGTCGTCCAACTTCCCGGACTACTTCGTCCGGCACTCCAACCGCGCGATCCGCATCGACCCGTACCCGTTCGACCCGCACCGGGACCAGATGTGGCGGATGGTGCCCGGGCTCGCCGACCCGGCCGGAGTGTCGTTCGAGTCGGTGAACGTGCCCGGCAGCTTCCTGCGGCACAGCGGCTACGTGGCCCGGTTGGACCCCAACGACAACAGCGCCACCTTCCGCGCCGACGCCACCTTCTACCGCACCGCCGGGCTGGCCGACAGTTCCTGGTCGTCGTTCCGGTCGTACAACTTCCCCACGTACTACCTGCGGCATGCCGGGTACGTGCTGCGCATCGACCCGCTCAGCGCATCCTCCGCCGCCGCCGACCGGCAGGACGCCACCTTCCGCGTCACCTCGTAACGGTCCACCCGGTCGGGGCGCGCGTCGCCCCGGCCGACCCCGGGCGGGCGGCGGTCACACCGCCCGCCCGGTCCGCCGTACCTCCACCCCGCGTGGCAGCACCCGTCCCCCCGGTGCCACGCCGCCGGGGCGGGTGGTCCCGGTGCGCGGTCGTGCCCCCCACCGGTGACGCAGCCGGCCCACCACGACCGAGGGACCGCCCGCCCCGGCCTTCCGCCCACCACCAGACAGCCCGGAGGCCGTCATGCCCCACCCGTCGCTCAACCGTCGACACGTGCTCCAGGCCGCCGGCGCGGCCGCACTGGCCACCACGGTCGGATCCGCGCTGCGCGGCGGCCCCGCCGCCGCGGCGATCCCGCCGGCCCGGCCCGACATCGGCGTGTCCGCGTACGCGTTCGAGCTGGGCCAGGTACGGCTGACCGCCAGTCGCTGGTTGGACAACCAGAATCGCACCCTGAACTACCTGCGCTTCGTCGACGTGGACCGGCTGCTCTACAACTTCCGCGCCAACCACCGGCTCTCCACCGGGGGCGCCGCGGCGCTCGGCGGCTGGGAGGCGCCCAGCTTCCCGTTCCGCACCCACTCCCAGGGGCACTTCCTGACCGCCTGGTCGCACATGTGGGCGGTGCTGGGCGACACCACGTGCCGGGACAAGGCCAACCACATGGTGGCCGAGTTGGCCAAGTGCCAGGCCAACAACGCCGCCGCCGGATTCAACACCGGCTACCTGTGTGGCTATCCCGAGTCCGACTTCACCGCCGTGGAGGCCCGCACCCTGAACAACGGCAACGTGCCGTACTACACCATCCACAAGACGCTGGTCGGGCTGCTGGACGTGTGGCGGCACATCGGCAACACCGAGGCCCGTGACGTCCTGCTGGCGCTCGCCGGTTGGGTCGACTGGCGTACCGGCCGGCTCACCTCGGCCCAGATGCAGTCCATGCTCGGCACCGAGTTCGGCGGAATGAACGCCGTACTGACCGACCTGTACCAGCAGACCGGCGACGCCCGCTGGTTGACCGCCGCCCAGCGGTTCGACCACGCCGCCGTGTTCAACCCGCTCGCCAGCAACACCGACCAGCTCAACGGCCTGCACGCCAACACGCAGATCCCGAAGTGGATCGGTGCGGCCCGCGAGTTCAAGGCCACCGGCACCACCCGCTACCGCGACATCGCCAGCAACGCCTGGAACCTCACCGTCAACACCCGGACGTACGCCATCGGCGGTAACAGCCAGGCCGAGCACTTCCGGGCGCCCAACGCGATCTCCGGGTACCTGCGCAACGACACCTGCGAGCACTGCAACACCCACAACATGCTCCGGCTCACCCGGGAGTTGTGGCTGCTCGACCCGAACCGGGTCGCCTACTTCGACTTCTACGAGCGCGCCCTGCTCAACCACCTGATCGGCGCGCAGAACCCGGCCGACAACCATGGCCACATCACCTACTTCACCCCGCTGCAGCCGGGTGGCCGGCGCGGCGTGGGACCGGCCTGGGGCGGCGGCACCTGGAGTACGGACTACAACTCCTTCTGGTGCTGCCAGGGCACCGGACTGGAGAGCAACACGACGTTGATGGACTCGATCTACTTCCACAACGGCAGCACCCTGACGGTCAACCTGTTCATGCCGTCGGTGTTGAACTGGTCGCAACGCGGGATCACGGTGACCCAGTCCACCACCTTCCCGGCCGGCGACACCAGCACGATCACCGTCACCGGCAGTGTCGCCGGCTCGTGGACGATGCGCATCCGCATCCCGGGCTGGACCCAGGGCGCCACGGTCAGCGTCAACGGCGCGGTGCAGAACATCGCCGCCAACCCGGGCACGTACGCCGCCCTCACCCGTTCCTGGGCCTCCGGTGACACGGTGACCGTACGGCTGCCGATGCGGGTGGTCGTGGAGCCGGCCAACGACAACTCGAACGTGGTGGCGCTGCGGTACGGCCCGGCGGTGCTCTCCGGCAACTACGGCAACACCGCCCTGTCGGCGCTGCCCGCGCTGGCCACCGCGTCGGTCACCCGGACCAGCACCTCGGCGTTGACGTTCACCGCCACCGCCAACGGCGCCCAGGTCAACCTGATCCCGTTCTACGACGCGCACGGCCACAACTACACGGTCTACTGGGGCGCCGGTGGCCCGTCGACGGCGACCGGGGCCACCTTCCGGCTGGTCAACGCCGCCAGCGGGCTGGTGCTCGGGATCGAGAACATGTCCACCGCCGACGGCGCACCGGCGTTGCAGTGGGCCGACAACGGCACCCTGGACCACGACTGGCAGCTGGTGGTCGACGGCGCCGCGCTGCGGTTCCGCAACGCCAACAGCGGCAAGGTACTCGGCGTGCAGAACATGTCGACCGCCGACAACGCCCAGGTCCTGCAGTGGTCCGACACCGGCACGGCCGACCACCGGTGGACCGTCGTCGACGTCGGCGACGGTTCACACAAGATCCGTAACGGCAACAGCGGCAAGCTGCTCGGCGTGCTCAACGGTTCGACCGCCCAGGGCGCGCGGGTGGTGCAGGACCCGGACAACGGCACGCTGGACAACCAGTGGCGGTTCGTACCCAACGGGGCGCGCCGGATCCAGAACCTGGCCACCGGCCTCGTGCTCGGGGTGCAGAACATGTCCACCGCCGACGGCGGCCTGGTGATCCAGTGGGGTGACACCGGCACCGCCGACCACCTCTGGACCGCGATCGTGGACAGCGGCGGCTACCTGCGGCTACGCAACTCCCACAGCGGCAAGGTGCTGGGCGTGGAGAACGGCGGCAGCGCCAACGGCGCCCGGGTCGTCCAGTGGGCGGACAACGGGTCGGCCTCGAACCGCTGGCGGCTGCGCTACGGCGCCAACGGATACTTCCGGATCCAGTCCGCCAACGGCGGCCGGGTGCTCGGCGTGCTGAACGCCTCGTCGAGCCAGGGCACCCAGATCGTCCTCTGGGACGACAGCGGCGCCGGCGACCACCGCTGGCGCTTCATCTGACCACCCGCTGACGCGCGGCCCGAGCCCTCGGCTCGGGCCGCGCGTCTGCGCGGCCGGTCCCCTGCCCGCTCTCCGCTCGACCGGGAGTGGGCGGACCCACGGCGGCCGCATCGGATCCATGGCCGTCATCAGATCCATGACTGTCATCGGATCCATGGCCGTCACTTGAGAGTGTTATCGATAACATGCTAACTTCGGGCAAGGAGTTACGGGCACAACTCCGTTCACCGAGGTTGCCGGCCGTCAGGCCGAGGCGGGCCGTCCGCCGTTGCGCCGATCATCGGCGACCTGTCCGGGTCCACATCCGTCAGGCGCCGCGCGCTGACATTCCGCGCGGGTGGGGCCACCTCGACGGTACGCAGCACCGATTCGTCTCGTGGCAGCCGGCTGTCACGACGGGTCGACAACTCTTCGCTCGTTCCGGCACCGACGCGTGTCTGCGCCTCGGCGCGGCCCCGTCGCGCCCGGACCGGGCTCGTCGTCCGTCCCGCAACGTGTCGTACCACCACCGCACCACCACCACGGAAAGGTTCCGGCCATGGACCTCAGATCCCGTAACGGCGGCTCGTCGCGGCTTCGTCCGCGTACCGTCCTGCTGGCACTCGCGGCGGGTGCCGCGCTGCTCGCGCCGACGGCGCTGGTCGTTCCCGCCGCCAACGCCGCCGCCACCACGTTGGGCGCCGCGGCGGCCCAGAGCGGGCGCTACTTCGGCGCCGCCACCAGCTCGTTCATGTTCTCCAACAGTCAGCACACCACGATCCTGAACCGTGAGTTCAACTCGATCGTGGCCGAGAACGAGATGAAGTGGGACGCCACCGAGCCCCAGCAGAACGTCTTCAACTTCACCGGCGCCGACCGGCTGGTGGCGCACGCCCGCGCCAACGGCATGTCGGTACGCGGACACGCCCTGGTCTGGCATGCCCAGCAGCCCGGATGGGCGCAGAACCTCTCGGGTACGGCGTTGCGCAACGCCATGATCAACCACATCAACCGGGTCGCCGGCCACTTCCGGGGTCAGATCCACTCCTGGGACGTGGTGAACGAGGCGTTCGCCGACGGTGGCGGCGGCGGGCGGCGGGACTCGAACCTGCAGCGCACCGGCAACGACTGGATCGAGGTGGCGTTCCGTACCGCCCGCACGGCCGACCCGAACGCCAAGCTCTGCTACAACGACTACAACACCGACGGGATCAACGCGAAGTCGACCGGCATCTACAACATGGTGCGTGACTTCAAGGCGCGTGGGGTGCCGATCGACTGCGTCGGCTTCCAGTCCCACCTGGGTACCACGCTGTCCAGCGACTACCAGGCCAACCTGCAGCGCTTCGCCGACCTGGGCGTGGACGTGCAGATCACCGAGTTGGACGTCGCCCAGGGCTCCAGCCAGGCCAGCATCTACGAGCGGGTGACCCGGGCCTGCCTCGCGGTGGCCCGCTGCAACGGCATCACGGTCTGGGGCGTGCGGGACAACGACTCGTGGCGGCGCGGGGAGAACCCGCTGTTGTTCGACGCCAACGGCAACAAGAAGGCCGCGTACAACTCGGTGCTCAACGCACTGAACAGCGTCTCCGGGCCGACCAACCCGCCACCGACCACCACCCCGCCGCCGCCCGGTGGGGCCGGCTGCAGCGCCTCGGTGTCGCTGAACACGTGGAACGGCGGCTTCGTCGCCACGGTGCGGGTCACCGCCGGTAACGCCGCGATCCGTGGCTGGACGGTACGGATCACGCTGCCCGGCGGCACCGCGGTCACCGGCACCTGGAACGCCCAGGCCGGCGGCAGCACCGGCACGGTGAACTTCGGCAACGTCAGCTACAACGGCCAGGTCGGCGCGGGCGGCAGCACCGAGTTCGGCTTCCAGGGCACCGGCGCCGCCCCGTCCGGCACGCCCACCTGCACCGCGACCTGACCCGCACCACCCCGGAACAGGTTGATCAGGAGGTTCTGGTCGGGACCGGAGCGTTCCTCGACCAGAACCTCCTGATCAACACCGCGCTTGGGCGCGCCGGGTCGGGGGTCAGCGGCGCGGGGGTTTGCCGACGCTCTGGCGAGCGACCAGGGACGGGGCGATCGTCTCCCGCAGTGCGCCGCCGCTGTCCGTCTCGATCTGCGCCAGCAACATCTCCAGGCTGGCCCGGGCGACCGCGTCGAAGTCGGGCCGCACGGTGGTCAGCGGCGGGATGAAGTACGCCGCCTCCGGCACGTCGTCGAAGCCGACCACGCTGATGTCGTCGGGCACCCGGCGGCCGTGTTCGTGCAGCGCCCGCAGCACCCCGAGGGCGAGGTGGTCGTTGGCGGTGAAGACCGCGGTGACGTCGGGCATCCGGGCCAGCATCTGCCCGCAGCGGTAGCCGGCCGCGGCCGACCAGTCCGCGGGCACCAGCGGCGGAATCTCCGCACCCGCGGCGAGCAACGCCGCGCGCCAACCCTCTATGCGGCCCGCGCTGTCGAACCAGTCGGACGGCCCGGAGACGTGCCAGACCGTACGGTGGCCGGCGTCGAGCAGGTGCTGGGTGGCGGCCCGGGCCCCGGCGGCCTGGTCGACGGTCACCAGCGGCATCGGCCGGCGCGGGTCTCCGTCGACGGTGACCAGTGGCACCTCCTTCGGCAGGTGCTCCAGCGCCTCGCCCGCCGACTCCACCGGGGCGATCACCACGATGCCGGCGACCCGGTGGGCCAGGTGCCGCTCGACCACCGCCGAGATGGACCGATGGTCGAGGTCCCGCACGCTGCCGACGCTGACGGCGAAGCCGGCCTCGGCGGCGGTCTGTTCGAGGGCGGCGAGCAGCGACGCCGGCCCGTAGAGGGTGGTGTTCTGCGCGACCACGCCGATCACCTGGGAACGCCCGGTGACCAACGCCCGGGCCGCTCGATTGGGCCGGTAGCCCAGTTCGGCGATTGCCGCCTGGACTCGCAGCCGGGTCTGTTCCCGCACGTTGGGGTGGCCGTTGAGCACTCGCGAAACCGTCTGGTGGGAGACGCCAGCGAGGCGAGCCACGTCCGTCATCGCAGGATCGCGTACGGCCATCTCACACTCCCGCATGCCCGTGGGTCGCCGCGGCCCGTCGACGTTGACCGGAGCGGCTTGAATTCACGATCCCTCTCGCGGCGCCCACGCCGGCCCGTGCCCGCCGGGGTGGCGCTAGATCACGCACAGTCTACGCCAGCGACGAGATCGATCGCTGGCAGGTCAGGCGGGTGTGGCGGATACCGGTCACCGACGACGGGCGGCCGGCCCGGCCGGGCCGGGCCGGGATCGACGCCGGATGATCGGTACACCTCGGGCGGAGCCGCCGCCCCGCGCGACGGGCCCGGGCCGCATCCCCGACCGGGGTGCGACGCGGGCCCGCGCGACGTGCGCGGGTGGCGCCCGCCCATCATCGGGCGCCACCCGCGGGTCACCGGTGTCCGGTGACCTTCCTCCCGGTGGGCGGCGCTGCCGGAGGAGAGCGCCGCACCCGTTCCGAGGGCCGCCTGTGCACCGAGGTCACGGCGTGGCCAGCTCGAAACGTCGCACGGTCACCGCGCCGCCCAGTGCCTGGGTGGCGTGGTTGAAGATGGCGAACCGGTATCCCATGAAGAACGTCCAGTTGTTGTTCAGCGTCAGGGCGTTGCCCAGCGAGACGAAGTTGACCCCGTCGGTGCTGTACGAGAAGCGTGCCTGCCGGCCCGATCCAGGTCGGATGTCGGCGTTGGCGCGCAGCCAGATCCGGCCGCCGGAGACCGCAGCACTGGCGATCTCGCTGCCCGTGCTGCTGGTGTCCCAGTTGCTGTTCATGTTCAGCCCGTTGGTCATCACGACCCGGGTCGCCCCGTTGTCGCGTCTGACCCCGATCCAGGCGGAGACGTCGCGCAGCATGGCCAGGCCGGTGCGGTCACCGTCGCGCATGGTCGAGTAGTCCAGCTCCACGGTCGCTGTGGAGGTCGGCCCCTGGATGCGGTGGGTGATCGTGTTGCGGGCCCGGTAGAGGTCGTTGGTCACGGTGGCGGTCTGCAGGCGCAGGCCGTTGTTCACCGACCAGCGGCTGTTGTCCGGGTTGTGGTTCCACTCCCACTGCGGGCCGAGGGTGGTACCGGCGAAGGTGTCCACGCCGGTGAGCGGCTTGACCGGGCGCAGCGGCAGCGGGTTGGGGTAGTTCACTCCCCAGGCGCCGTTGACCGTCTGCACCTGCGGCCACCCGTCGGCGGTCCAGGTGATCGGCGCCAGGGTCGGCATCCGGCCGCCCGGGTACGCGTCGGTGAAGGCCATGTAGTACCAGGAGCCGTTGGGCAGCTGGACCAGGCCGCCCTGGTGGGGCACCCCGCCGCCGGAGATCGGGCCCTGCATGTTGAGCAGCACCTGGCGCTGCTCGTACGGACCGAACGGGCCGTTGGTGGACTTCAACACGTACTGGCCGTTGGCGGGTCGGGTCAGCCAGATGTAGTAGGCGCCGTTGCGCTTGTAGAAGCGGGCTCCTTCGAGGGTGCCGATGCTCGACGGGGTCTGGTAGACCTGCTGGGACCGGACCTGGCTGCGCCCGTCGGCGGAGAGCTGCGCGACGCTGATCGTGCCGTTGCCGTACGCCACGTACATGGTGTCGTTGTCGTCGATCAGCATCCCCGCGTCGTAGTAGCAGTTGGGGATGGTGGCGTGCCGGCTCCAGGTGCCGTCGACGGCCGAGGCGGTGTAGATGTGGGTCTGGGAGAAGTCGATGCAGCCGGCCCAGTAGTACGTCCGGTTGCTCTGCCGGTAGGCCAGCGTGGAGGCCCAGATGCCGTCCACGTACGCCTGTTGTCCGGCGGGCAGGTCGTACTTGGTGCCGAAGTCCAGCCGGGGTACCGAGTGCCCGGCGAACTCCCAGTTCACCAGGTCGTAGGAGCGCAGGATCGGGGCTCCGGGCGAGTAGTGCATGGTGGAGGCGGTCATGTAGTAGACCTCGCCGACCCTGATCACCTCGACGTCCGCGAAGTCCTGCCAGACCACCGGGTTGGTGAAGGTCCCGCTCGGCGGCGGGTTGGTGCCACCACCGTCGACGCGGACGAGCTGCCACTGCTGGTTGGCGCCGTTCCAGTCGTCGTACTGGACGATGTTGCCGCCGTCGGCGGTGGAGGCGTTCTGCACCTCCACCACCTTGTTGCTGTTGCGGTTGATCAGCCGGACGTATCCGCCGTCCGAGTCCGCCAGCCGGAACTGCTGGTTGGTGCCGTTGCCGTCGCTCCACTGCACGATGGACGCGCCGTTGGCGGTGGAGAAGTTGTAGACGTCGAGCACCTTGCCCGAGTGCCGGGACTTCAGCCGGTAGTAGCCGCCGCCGGAGTCGACGAACTGCCACTGCTGCTGGTTACCGTTGTTGCGCGCCCACTGGGTGATCCGCGCGCCGTCGTTCGTGGCCAGGTTGTACACGTCCAACGCCTTGCCGCTGTTGCGGTTGAGCAGCACGTACCAGGCGTTGGTGTCCACCGTCGCCGCCGCAGCCGGTGTCGGTGCCACCGCCACCAACGTGCCACCCACCACCACCGCCGCCGCGGCGGCCACCACCCGTGACCACCAGCCGCGCCGATTCGACGCGGGCCACGAGACCTCGCCAATGGCAACCATGATCCTCCTTCCGGAACGAAGAGCCGTACGACCGGGGACGGTTTCTCCACTGCGGCGAGCGTCGTGGTGATCTTCAAACGACCGTGTGATCGCTAACATTCATCCGCTTGCCCGGGGGGATGAATGTGATCCACTGGTGGTGAAGTGACGCGAGCAGCCCGGCAAGCCACAGATATCGTCCGCCTTCACTGTCGACTGTGAGCGATAACACGCCGTTAGTCAAGACGTAACACAGCCGCTTCGAGGTCGGGCGCGGGGAGCGTGTCAGGGACACGGATGCCCGGCCGTCGTCGAGGCGACGGCCGGGCATCCGGCGCGGTCGTGCCGGCCACGACACCGACCTGGTGGCGGCCGTGGGCAGACGTGCCCGGTCACCCTCGGACGAGGGTCGACCCGGCAGGGCGGGCCGGCTCAGAAACCCCGGGCGAGCCGGTAGTAGGCCTGGTTCCAGCGCAGCTCGTCGGCGAAGCGACGGGGGGTGGTGTCCGCGTCGATGACGACGAGTTCGGTACGTGCCATCTCGGCGAGGTCGTGCAGCTCCTCCACCCCGACAGCCTGGGACAGCACGGTGTGGTGCGGTGCGCCCGCGGTGATCCACGCCTCGGCCGAGCCGGCCAGGTGCGGGCGGGGCCGCCAGACGGCGCGGGCCACCGGGAGCCGGGGCAGCGGCTGCGGCGGCGGCACCACGTCGACCTCGTTGGCGACCAGCCTGAACCGCTCACCCATGTCGGCCAGGCCGAGCACCACCGCCGGGCCGGGCTCGGCGTCGAAGACCAGCCGGACCGGGTCCTCCCGGCCGCCGATGCCCAGCGGGTGGATCTCCACGTTCGGCACGTCGGCGGCGATCGTCGGGCACACCTCGAGCATGTGCGCTCCGAGGATCAGCTCCTCGCCCGGCGTGAGGTCGTAGGTGTAGTCCTCCATGAAGGAGGTACCGCCCTGGGCGCCGGCCGACATCGCCTTGACGGTGTGCACCAGCACGGAGGTCTTCCAGTCCCCCTCGCCACCGAAGCCGTAGCCGTCGGCCATCAGCCGCTGCACCGCGATACCGGGCAGCTGGCGCAGTCCGCCCAGATCCTCGAAGTTGGTGGTGAAGGCACGGAACCCGCCGGCCTCCAGGAAGGTCCGCAGGCCCAGTTCGATCCGGGCGGCGTAGCGCAGCGAGTCGTGCCGGTCACCACCGGGTCGCAGTTCGGCGGCCACCCGGAAGGTGTCGTCGTACTCCTTGACCAGGTCGTCGATCTGCGCCTCGGCGACCTGGTCGACGGCCAGGACCAGGTCGTTGACGCCGTAGGTGTTGACCGAGACGCCGAAGCGCAGCTCCGCCTCCACCTTGTCGCCCTCGGTCACCGCGACGTCGCGCATGTTGTCGCCGAAGCGGGCCAGGCGCAGCGACCGCATCGCCGACCAGCCGATCGCCGCGCGGGTCCAGGCACCGACCCGGGCGGCGACCCGGGGGTCGGTGACGTGCCCGGCGACCGTCTTGCGGGCCACACCGAGGCGGGTCTGGATGAACCCGAACTCCCGGTCGCCGTGGGCGGCCTGGTTCAGGTTCATGAAGTCCATGTCGATCTCGCCCCACGGCAACTGGACGTTCGCCTGGGTGTGCAGGTGCAGCAGCGGCGTACGCAGCGCGTCCAGGCCGGTGATCCACATCTTGGCCGGCGAGAACGTGTGCATCCAGGCGATGACCCCGACCACACCCTGTACGGCGGCGTCCTGGCAGACCTTCAGGATGTCGGCGCTGGTGGTCAGGACGGGCTTCCAGACCACCCGGGCGGGGACGTGCGGCGAGTCGTCGAGCAGGGCGGCGATCTGCCGGGACTGCTCGGCCACCTGCCGGAGGGTGTCCTCGCCGTACATGGACTGGCTTCCGGTGAGGAACCAGACCTCGGGTTCAGCTTGTGCTGCCATGGGAGTTGCCTTCCGCGAGAGGGGCGGTCACTTGTAGCGGATGCCGATGAGGCGCTGGAACAGGATGAAGGCGAAGAGCAGGCCGCCGATCACGATCTTGGTCCACCAGGAGTTGAGGCTGCCGTCGAAGGTGATCAGGGTCTGGATCACGCCGAGCACCAGCACACCGAGCACGGTGCCGAAGATGTACCCGGCCCCGCCGGTGAGGACCGTCCCACCGATCACCACGGCCGCGATGACGTCGAGTTCCATGCCGATCGCGATCAGCGGCGCCCCGGAGAGGGTGTAGAAGGACAGCAGGATGCCGCCGATCGCCGAGCAGAGCCCGCTGATGGTGTAGACGGCGATGCGGGTCCGCCCCAGCGGCAGGCCCATCAGCAACGCCGACTGCGGGTTGCCGCCGATCGCGTACACGTTGCGCCCCAGGCGGGTGTAGGCCAGCACGTACGCGGCGACCAGGACCACCGCGAAGGCGATCAACACGCTGACCGAGACGAAGTTCCCGCGTGGATCCCCGATCCGGTACTGCGACATCGTGGTCCAGAAACCGTCGGTGATCGGGATCGACGCGCCGCTGATGAAGGTGCACATGCCGCGGGCGAAGAACATCCCGGCGAGGGTCACGATGAACGGTTGGATCTCGAAGAAGTGGATCGCGCAGCCCATCAGGAAGCCGAGGGTCGGCCCGATGAGCAGCGCGATGACCAGCACCAGCGGCGCCGGCAGGCCGGACTGGAGCAGCCATGCCGAGACCATCGCCGTCATCGCGACCACCGAACCGACGGACAGGTCGATTCCGCCGGTGAGGATCACGAAGGTCATCCCGACCGCGACCACGAGAAGGAAACCGTTGTCGATGAAGACGTTGAAGATGACCTGCACGTTGGAGAAAGCCCGGTACTGGGAGACACCGACGCCGTACATGACCAGCAGCAGGGCGAGGGTGACCAGCACCGGTACGTGCCGTCGGGGCAGTCGCGCCCAGCGCGGGCCGGCGGTCAGCGAGGTCGTGCTCACGCCGTCACCTCTTCCTTCTGCCGCTGCGGGGTCGGTGCCGACGGGGGTGGGTTACCGCGCCTGCGTCGGGCGAGCCGGGCCCGGAAGGCCGGTGCCTGGATCAGGCAGACGGCGATGACGACGACCGCCTTGAACAGCAGTGCCGTCTGCGGGGAGATGTTCATGGCGTACACCGTGGTGGTGAGGGTCTGGATGATCAGCGCGCCGAGGATGGTGCCGCTGAGGTAGAACCGGCCACCGGCCAGCGAGGTGCCGCCGATGACGACGGCGAGGATCGCGTCGAGTTCCACCCACAGGCCGGCGTTGTTGCCGTCGGCGCTGGAGACGTTCGCGGTCATCATGAAGCCGGCGATCGCCGCGCACACGGCGCTGACCACGTAGACGAGGAAGACCATCCGTCCTGAGCGGATACCGGCCAGCCGGCTGGCCTCGCGGTTGCCGCCCACCGACTCGATGATCATTCCGAGCGCGGTACGGCGGGTCAACGCCGCGACGAGCAGGGCGGCGCCCAGGGCGATGAAGATCGCCAGCGGCAGGGTCAGGAAGTGCCCCAGGCCGATGGCCCGGTACGGCCCGGAGTTGATGGTGATGATCTGGCCCTCGGTGACCAGTTGGGCCAGTCCGCGGCCGGCCACCATCAGGATCAGGGTGGCGATGATCGGTTGGATGCCGATCACGGAGACCAGCACACCGTTCCAGGCACCGAGCGCGAGCGCGGCACCGAGCGCCATGGCGAGCGCGGTGAAGACGGTGACCGGGTTGTTCTGGTCCGCCGCCTGGCTGATGTGCAGGCAGGCGATGGCCCCGCTGATGGCGCAGATCGAGCCGACGGACAGGTCGATGCCGCCGGTGGAGATGACCAGGGTCATGCCCAGCGCGACCAGGATCAGCGGGGCGCTCAGCCGGAGGATGTCGATCGGGGTGCCGTAGAGGTGACCGTTGTTGACCTCGACGGCCAGGAAGCCGGGGCGGTAGATCGTGTTCGCCGCCAGCATGACCACGAGGACGGCCACCGGCCAGAACAGCCGGTGACTCAGGGCCGTCTTGAAACGTTCGTTCACTGGTTCGCCTCCTCCCCCTGGGATCCGCTGGCGATGGTCTGCATGACGCGGTCGGCGTCCACGGTGTCGTCGTTGTCGAGCTGCGCGACCATCTCCCGGTCCCGCATCACCGCGACCTTGTGGCTCAGTCGCAGTACCTCTTCCAGCTCGGCGGAGATGAACAGCACCGCCATGCCGCCGTCGGAGAGCTGCACCACCAGCTTCTGGATCTCGGCCTTGGCGCCGATGTCGATGCCGCGGGTGGGTTCGTCCAGGATGAGCAGCCGGGGCTCGGTGATCAGCCAACGGGCCAGCAGGACCTTCTGCTGGTTGCCGCCGGAGAGGTTGCGTACCGGCAGGTCGGGGTTGGCCGGGCGGATGCTCAGCGCCTTGATGTACTGCTGGACCAGCTCGTCCTGCCGGCGGCGGGGGATCGGCCGCAGCCAGCCCCGGGCGGCCTGCATCGCCAGGATCATGTTCTCCCGGACGGTCAGGTCGGGGATGATCCCCTCCGCGCGCCGGTTCTCCGAGCAGAACCCGATGCCGTGCTCGATGGCCTGCACCGGGTTGCGCAGGCTGGTCGGTTTGCCGCTGAGCGCCACCTCGCCCCGGTCGGCGCGGTCGGCGCCGAAGAACAGCCGGGCCACCTCGGTACGGCCGGAGCCGAGCAGGCCGGCCAGGCCGACCACCTCACCGGCGTGGATGCTCAGGCTGAACGGGGCGACCGCGCCCTTGCGTCCCAGCTCCGAGACCGCCACGAACGGCGTGCCGTCCTCCAGCACCGCCAGTTCCCGCCGAGGCTCTTCCTCGATCCGTTCGAGGACGTCGAGTTCCTTGCCGATCATCTTCTCGACCAGGGCGAGCTGTGGCAGTTCCGCGGTCGGGTACTCGCCGACCAGGGTGCCGTTGCGCAGCACGGTGATCCGGTCGGCCATGCCGTACACCTGGTCGAGGAAGTGGGTCACGAACAGGATGGCGATTCCCTCGTCGCGCAGCTGACGCATGATGCGGAACAGCTGTGCCACCTCGCCGGCGTCCAGGCTGGAGGTCGGCTCGTCCAGGATCAGCACCCGGGCCTGCACGTCGATCGCGCGGGCGATGGCGACCATCTGCTGCACCGCCAGCGAGTAGCTGGCCACCGGGGCGGTGACGTCGATGTCGAGGTCCAGCCGGGCGAGCAGTTGCCGGGCCCGGCGGCGTACCTCGCCCCATCGGACGGCGCCGAGGCGTCGGGGTTCCCGGCCGATGAAGATGTTCTCCGCCACGGAGAGGTTCGGGCAGAGGTTGACCTCCTGGTAGACCGTGCTCACGCCGGCGGCCGACGCCTGCATCGGCCCACTGAAGGCCACCTGCTCGTCGCCCAGGGTGACGGTGCCCTCGTCGATGCCGTAGACCCCGGTCAACACTTTGATCAGGGTCGACTTGCCGGCGCCGTTCTCGCCCATCAGGGCGTGCACCTCACCCGGGAAGAGCCGGAAGTCGACGTTGTGGAGTGCGCGCACCCCAGGAAAGGACTTGCTGATCCCGGTCATTGTCAGGACCGGACGGGTATCCGTCATCCCATCAGACCTTCTTCTGGGTTATGTCGATACGGAGGGCTACGGCGGGCCCGTGGCGTCCGCCCGACCGACCGGCGAGGTCGATCGGGCGGACGTGGCACCGGAATGGCCGGGCCGGGTGCCCGGTCCGTCGGGCGGGTGGCCGACGCGGCGGGGCCGCCACCGTCAGCGTGGCGGCCCCGGGCGTCGATCAGTACTTGCGGTCGGGCAGGGCCGCCTTGGCCTGCTCCTGGGTGAAGGTGGTCTCCTCGGTCTCGATCCGCGGCGGCACCTCTTCACCGGCGTGCACCTTCTTGGCCAGCTCCATCAGCTGTGGGCCGAGCAGCGGGCTGCACTCCGCGATGAAGTTGAACTTGCCGTCGGCCAGGGCCTGCATGCCGTCCTTGACCGCGTCGATGGTGATGATGGTGATGTCCTTGCCCGGCTCCTTGCCGGCCGCGGTGATCGCCTCGAGGGCACCCAGACCCATGTCGTCGTTGTGCGCGAAGAGCACGTCGATCTTCGGGTGGGCCTTGAGGAACTGCTCCATGACCTGCTTGCCGCCGGCCCGGGTGAAGTCACCCGACTGGGAGGCGATGACCTTCAGCTTGGGGTCCGCGGCGATCGCCTCGGCGAACCCCTTCTTGCGGTCGTTGGCCGGAGCCGAACCGGTGGTGCCCTGCAGCTCGACGATGTTCACGTCGCCGGTCGCGTCCTTGGAGTTCTCGACCAGCCACTCACCGGAGAGCCGGCCCTCCTTGACGAAGTCCGAGCCGAGGAAGGTCTTGTACAGCGACTTGTCGGCCGAGTCCACGGCGCGGTCGGTCAGGATGACCGGGATCCCGGCGTCCTTGGCCTCCTTGAGCACCGTGTCCCAGCCCGACTCCACGACCGGCGAGAAGCCGATCACGTCGACCTTCTGCTGGATGTAGTTGCGGATGGCCTTGATCTGGTTCTCCTGCTTCTGCTGGGCGTCGTCGAACTTCAGCTCGATGCCCGCCTCGGCAGCCGCCTCCTTGATGGAGTTGGTGTTGGCCGTCCGCCAGCCGCTCTCCGCGCCGACCTGGGAGAAGCCCAGGACGATCTTGTCGTCGCCGCCTCCGCTGGCGCCGGTGTCGCTGTTGCCGCAGGCGGCCACGCTGCCGGCCAGCAGCACGGCGGCGAGCGCCGCGACAGCGCGCCGAGGCGCGAGGGACATTCGCATGTTTCTCATCGGATCTCCTCGGGTGGGTGCGGGTCTCCGCGCCGCCCACCGAAGTGGGGCGGCGTGGTGTTACCGGTGGTGTGGATCCTGTGCGTGATGGTGCGAACTCGGTCGCGGACCGCCGGGGTCCGCGACCCGGCTAGGTGCTCGCCGGAGGCGAGGGACGTTGGCCGTAGACGTTCTGGTAGCGGTCGTAGAGGGCGTCGATGTCAGCCGCTGCCATCGGCACCGGTTGCCCGAGCGCGCGCGCCAGGTGCGCGGTACGGGCGACGTCCTCACACATCACCGCGGCCTTGACGGCGGCGCGGGCGGTACGTCCGATGGTGAAGACGCCGTGGTTGCGCATGAGCACCGCGGGTGAGCGGTGTCCGGTGAGGGTGCTGACGATCCCCTTGCCGATGTCGTCGCCGCCGATCAGGGCGAACGGTCCGACGGGGATCTCCCCGCCGAACTCGTCGGCCTGCGCGGTCAGCCAGCAGGGGATCGACTCGCCGCGGGCCGCCCAGGCGGTCGCGTACGTGCTGTGGGTGTGCACCACGCCGCCGACCTCGGGCATCGCCCGGTAGACGTAGGCGTGTGCGGCGGTGTCGCTCGACGGGGACAGTTCCCCCTCGACGGGTAACCCGTCGAGGTCGCAGAGCACCATGTTGTCCGCCGACAGGTCGTCGTAGTCGACCCCGCTGGGCTTGATGATCATGAGATCGCGGCCGGGTACCCGCGCGGAGACGTTCCCGGCGGTCCAGGCGACCAGGCCGTAGCGGGTCAGCTCGCCGTGCAGGCGGGCGACGGTCTCGCGCAACTCTCGCTCGGTCATGCGACCACCTCCAACGCGGTCTCCTGCTGCGACGCGGTCGCCTCGACGGCCGCGTTCCGGATCGCCCGCAGGCGCAGCATCACGTCGTTGGCGCCGCGACCGAAGTGGTCGTGCAGCCTTCGGTACTCGGCGTAGAGGGCGTCGTAGGCGCGTACCCGCTCCGGGTCCGGCCGGTAGACCGCCTCGTCGACGCGGCCCATCGCCTGCGCCGCCTCGTGGATCGAGGGGTACGCACCGGCGGCCACCGCCGCGTGGATGGCCGAGCCGAGCGCGGGGCCCTGCGCCGAGCCGATGATGCCCAGGGGCCGGTTGGTGACGTCGGCGTAGATCTGCATCAGCAGCTCGTTCGAGGTGAGGCCACCGGCGATCACCAGGTCGTCGACGGTCACCCCCGCCTCGACGAACGCCTCGATGATCATCCGGGTGCCGTACGCGGTGGCCTCCAGCAGTGCCCGGTAGACGTCCTCCGGGCGGGTGGCCAGGGTGAGCCCGACGATCATTCCGCTGAGATCGTGGTTGACCAGCAGGGAGCGGTTGCCGTTCCACCAGTCCAGGGCGACCAGCCCGTGCGCGCCGACCGGCTGGGCCGCGGCCAGTTCGGTGAGCCGCTCGTGCGAGTCGGCACCGGCCGGGGCGGCGTGCTTGACGAACCAGCCGAAGATGTCCCCGACGCCGCTCTGCCCGGCCTCGTAGCCCCAGGCTCCGGCACTGATGCCACCGTCGACGACACCGCACATCCCGGCCACCTCGGCCGGATGGGCGCCGTTGACCACGTGGCAGGTGGAGGTGCCCATGATGGCCACCAGCCGCCCCGGGTGCAGCGCCTGGGCGGAGGCGGCGGTGACGTGGGCGTCGACGTTGCCGACGGCCACCGCGATCCCGGCCGGCAGGCCGGTCCAGGTCGCGGCCTGCGCGGTCAGTTCACCGGCCTTGTCGCCCAGCGGCAGCAGCGGACCGTCCAGCTTGGCCACGAAGTCGCCGAAGTCGGGATTGAGGGCGGTCAGGTACTCCTTCGACGGGTACTGCCCGTCCTGCCGGATGCCCTTGTAGCCGGCGGTGCAGACGTTGCGGGTCTCGACACCGCAGAGTTGCCACACGATCCAGTCGGCGGCCTCGATGAAGCGGTCCGCGCGCCGGTAGACCTCCGGATCCTCCTCGAGGAGTTGCAGGCCCTTGGCGAACTGCCACTCGGCGGAGATCTTGCCGCCGTACCGGCCGATCCACGGCTCCTCGCGCTCGTGGGCCAGCGCGTTGATCCGGTCGGCGTGCGGCTGTGCAGCGTGGTGCTTCCAGAGCTTCACCCAGGAGTGCGGTCGCTGGCGCAGCTCGGGCACCTCGCACAGCGGGGTGCCGTCGGCGAGCGTCGGCAGCACCGTGCAGGCGGTGAAGTCGATGCCGATGCCGACCACGTCGGCCGGGTCCACGCCGGCGGCCGCGACCGCCGCCGGCACCGCGTGCCGCAACACGTCGCGGTAGTCCTCGGGGTCCTGCAACGCCCAGTCGGGTGGCAGGGGCGTGCCGCCGTCGGGCAGGGCGCGGTCGATGACCGCGTTGCGGTACTCGTGCACCGCAGTCCCCAGCTCGGCACCGTCGCGTACCCGGACCACCAGGGCCCGCCCGGACAGGGTGCCGTAGTCAACCCCGACGACGTACCGGTCGCCCGCTTCGTCCACACCGCTCATGCTCACCTCCGGCCGATGACGGACCTCAGTGTTAACGCTCACATCCCGCGTCGTCAAGACACCTGCCGGCAACAGGTCCGTAACGGAGTGCACTGCCTGGTCCAGCCGCCCGTAGTGGCCGCTTCGGCCGGCCGACCGACCGGCCGCCGCACCCACCCCGGCAAGCCGGGGTCGTGATCGAGATCCCCGTCGCCACCCCGACCCGCGCTCCGCCGCAATGCGGCCCCACGGCGTCGCGCGGCATCGCCAGCAGAAGCCGCCGTCGGGCCGACCGGATCCACATGAGCGTTAACAATCGTCGATCCGCAGGACGGGCGGGCGGGAGCACCCACCGTCCCGGCCGACCGGGAATCGGCTCGGCCCTCGAAGGCGCCACAAGCGCCCTGACGTGCTCCTTCGCTCCTGACTGGCGGATCAACGATGGCGCGGCACCCACCCGCGACCAACCGCGCCGATTTACAGGATTAGATGTCAGCGATAACATCCCTGACATCGATGCGCCCCCGTGTCCGGGTGTACCACCACCGTCACCGGGTCACAGCCGGCGCGACGGTAACGGCTGACGCGACCGCGAGCGGACCGTCGGCGGCGGCCACTACGCCACGATCCGTTGCACCGTTCACCCTGAGGGCGGGCCGGCAAGGCAACTCGCGCCACTCCCCCTCGACGATGCCGGAATCCGCCGCCCGATCGCGTCCAGCCAGCGAAGACCGGCACCGCCCGTCCCGTGATCCGAGGAGGATCGAATGCGCGCACGACCACGATGGCTGACCGTCCTGAGCGTCCTGATGTTGGCGCTCACCGCCGGCGTCGTCGGCGGGCTGCACTCCCCGCAACCCGCCCAGGCCCTCAACAACGGCGTGGCCCGCACGCCGCCGATGGGTTGGAACACCTGGAACACCTTCGGCTGCAACATCAACGAGGCACTGATCCGGCAGATGGCGGACGCCATCGTCAGCACCGGCATGCGCGACCTCGGCTACAAGTACGTCGTCGTCGACGACTGCTGGTTCAACCCGAACCGCGACGCGCAGGGCAACCTGCAGGCCGATCCGGGACGCTTCCCCAGCGGGATGAAGGCCCTCGGCGACTACCTGCACGCCCGGGGACTGCTCTTCGGCCTGTACCAGGTGCCCCGGGAGAAGACCTGCGCCCAGTACTTCGGGGCCTGGCCCGGTTCCACCGGCAGCCTCGGCCACGAGTACCAGGACGCCCGGCAGTTCGCCGCCTGGGGCGTCGACTTCCTCAAGTACGACTGGTGCTCGCCCTGGGGCACCATCAACGACCAGATCGCCGGTTTCTCCCTGATGCGCGACGCCCTGGCGGCCACCGGCCGACCCATCGTCTACAGCATCAACCCCAACAGCATCCACGAGAAGACCGGCCCACAACGCAACTGGGGCGACATCGCCAACATGTGGCGCACCACCGAGGACATCACCAACGCGTGGAACACCGGCCAGACCAACGGCTACCCGATGGGCATCCAGAACATCGTCAACGTCAACGTGCCGCTGGCCTCGTACGCCTCGCCCGGGTCGTTCAACGACCCGGACATGCTCGTGGTCGGCAACGGCGGCATGACCGACACCGAGATGCGCAGCCACTTCGCCCTCTGGGCCGTCATGGCGGCACCGCTGATCGCCGGTAACGACATCCGCAACGCCAGCACCGCGACGCTGAACATCCTGCGCAACCAGAACCTCGTCGCGATCAACCAGGATCCCCTGGCGTTGCAGGCCGTGCAGGTCTCCAACGACGGCACCCGCCGGGTGCTGGCCAAGCGGCTGGCCAACGGCGACGTCGCGGTCGCCCTGTTCAACCAGGGCAATGCCACCACCACCGTGTCCACCACGGCGGCGGCGGTCGGCAAGTCGGGCAGCTCGTTCACTCTGCGCGACGCGTGGACCAACGGCACCTCGACCAGCACCGGTACGATCTCCGCCAGCGTGCCGGCGCACGGCACCGTCGTCTACCGGGTCAGCGGCGGCGGCACGACCAACCCGCCACCCCCGACCACCTTCCGGCTACGCAGCGAGTCGGCCGGCCGTTGTCTCGACGTCAACAACAGCGCCACCGCCAACGGCACCGCCACGCTGATCTGGGACTGCCACACCGGCAGCAACCAGAGCTTCACCCAGAACGGTCAGGCGTTGCAGGTGCTCGGCAAGTGCCTGGACCTGGCGCCGACCGCCACGTCCGGTACGCCGGTACAGATCTGGGACTGCAACGGCGGCACCAACCAGCAGTGGACCTTCAACGCCAACGGCACCATCAGCAACGGTCGCTTCCCGAACCTCTGCCTGGACGTCAACAACAACGGCACCGCCAACGGCACCCCCGTCATCGTCTGGTCCTGCCACACCGCCCCCAACCAGCGCTGGACCCGCACCTGAACCCACCCCCCACCCCTCTTCCCCCTCCCCCGATGCCCCCACCCCAGCCCGACCCGCTGATCTTGCACTTGCTGTCCCGGCAAGTGCCGCCATGCCGGACGAAACGGCGACCACGAGTGCAAGATCGAGGGGGTGGAGGGGCGGAGGCGGGGGAAGGGGTGCGGGGGAAGGGGGTTTAGCGGGAGGCCCCGGCGGCGCGGCGTTTGTTGTAGACGTCGAAGGCCACGGCGACCAGCAGGACCAGGCCCTTGACCACGGACTGCATCGACTGGTCGACGCCCATGATCTGCATACCGTTGCTCATCACGGCCATGATGAGGCCACCGACCATGGCGCCGACGACCGTCCCGACGCCGCCCGTGACGGCCGCGCCGCCGATGAACGCCGCGGCGATCGCGTCGAGTTCGAACATGTTGCCGGCCGCGGGCTGGGCACCGTTGGAGCGGGAGGAGAAGATGATGCCGGCCACGGCGGACAGGAAGCCCATGTTGACGAAGATCCAGAAGTTGACGGTACGGACCTTCACGCCGGACAGCATCGCCGCGGAGAGGTTGCCGCCGATCGCGTAGACCTGCCGGCCGAACACGGTACGGCGGGTGAGCAGGCCGTACACCAGCACCAGCGCGGCGAGGATGATCAGCACGATGGGCAGGCCGCGGGCGTGGGCCAGCTGCCAGGCGAACCACATGACCACCCCGCCGACCAGGGCCATCCGCGCGACGAACAGCACGAACGACTCGACGGGCTGCTGGTAGCGGATCCGGGCCACCCGGGTACGGAAGCAGCTCACCACGTAGCCGGCCACCGCGATGCCGCCGATGAGCAGGGTGAAGGCGTCGAAGCCGTCGCCGCCCAGCAGTCCGTTGAGGAACCCGGCGGCGATCTGGTTGTACTCGGTCGGGAACGGCGACAGCGAGATGTTGTCCAGTACCCGGAGGGTGAGACCACGGAACAGCAGCATGCCGGCCAGGGTCACGATGAAGGCGGGAATGCCGACGTACGCCACCCAGAAGCCGTGCCAGGCGCCGACCGCCAGCCCGACGGCCAACGCGGCCAGCACGCCGACCCACCAGGGCTGGCCCTGTCGGATGACGACCACCGCGGAGACCGCGCCGGTCAGCGCCACCACCGAGCCGACCGACAGGTCGATGTGGCCACCGATGATCACGATGACCATGCCGATGGCGAGCACCAGGATGTACGAGTACTGCAGGACGATGTTGGTGATGTTGCCCGGGCTCAGCGAGAGGCCGTCGGTCAGGAAGGCGAAGAGCGCGACGATGACGACGAGGGCGACGAAGATGCCACTCTGTCGCAGGTTGTTCAGGATCAGCGTACGGGGGTCGCTGGTGCCGGCGTGCAGTGCGGCGGCGGGAGCGCTCTCGGTCGACTTCTCCGCCGAGGAGGGCTTGGTGCTGGTCATCCGACGGGTTCCTTGTCCTTCGCCATGAGTTCCATGAGCTTCTCCTGGGTCGCCTCACCGACCGGCACCACGCCGGTGATGCGGCCCGCCGACAGCGTGTAGATGCGGTCGCACATGCCCAGCAGTTCGGGCAGTTCGGAGGAGATGATGATGACGGCCTTGCCGTCGGCGACCAACCGGTTGACGATCGTGTAGATCTCGTACTTCGCCCCGACGTCGATACCGCGGGTCGGCTCGTCGAGGATCAGTACGTCCGGGTCGGTGAACAGCCACTTCGACAGGACGACCTTCTGCTGGTTGCCGCCGGAGAGCTTGCCGACCACCGACATCACGCTCGGCGCCTTGATGTTCATGTCGCGCCGGCTGGTCTCGGCGACCCTGGTCTCCTCGTTGTCGTCCACCCAGCCGAAGCGGGCGAGCCGGCGCAGGCCGGCCGAGGAGACGTTGCTCCGGATGTTGTCGATCAGGTTGAGCCCGAAGCGCTTGCGGTCCTCGGTCGCGTACGCGATGCCGTTGCTGATCGCCTCGGCGACCGTGCGTGCCCTGATCTCCTTGCCGTGCATGTACAGCCGACCGCTGATGTCCCGTCCGTACGAGCGGCCGAAGACGCTCATCGCCAGTTCGGTACGGCCGGCGCCCATCAGTCCGGCGATGCCGACCACTTCCCCGGCCCGTACGTCGAGGCTGGCGCCGTCGACGACGAGGCGGTCCTGGGTCGGGTGCCGCACGGTCCAGTCCTCGATGCGCAGCACCTCCTCGCCGGGTGCGCAGACCCGGTCGGGGTAGAAGCTGTTCAGGTCGCGGCCGACCATGCCGCGGATGATCCGTTCCTGGGTCACCTCGCCCGCCGTCACGTCGAGGCGCTCCACCGTCCGGCCGTCGCGCAGCACGGTGGTCGAGTCCGCGATCGAGGTGATCTCGTTGAGCTTGTGGGAGATCATGATGCAGGTGATGCCCTGCTCGCGTAGCCGGCGCATCAGGTCGAGCAGGTGGGCCGAGTCGACGTCGTTGAGCGCGGCGGTCGGCTCGTCCAGGATCAGCAGCTTGACCTTCTTGGACAGCGCCTTGGCGATCTCGACCAGCTGCTGCTTGCCGACGCCGAGCTGCACGACGGGGGTCACCGGGTTCTCGTGCAGTCCGACCGAGGCGAGCAGCTCGGCCGCCTCGGCGTTGGTGCGGTTCCAGTCGATCAGCCCGCTGCGTCCGCGGCGTTCGTTGCCGAGGAAGATGTTCTCGGCGATCGACAGGTACGGCACCAGGGCGAGTTCCTGGTGGATGATGACGATGCCACGGCTCTCGCTGTCGCGGATGCCGCGGAAGTCGACCGGCGCGCCGTCGAAGCGGATCTCGCCCTCGTAGCTGCCGGACGGGTAGACCCCCGACAGCACCTTCATCAGAGTGGACTTGCCGGCGCCGTTCTCGCCGCAGATCGCGTGGATCTCGCCGCGTCGCACGGCCAGCTCCACGTCCTGCAGCGCCGCCACGCCCGGGAAGGTCTTGGTGATACGACGCATCTCGAGGATGTAGTCGTCCATGATCACCGTCCTGCGTCTAGATCGGGTGGGGCAAGGTGGTCAGTCAACGGAATCCGGGCTCGGCGGCGGGCACCGCCGCCGAGCCCGGATTGTCACCGTCAGCCCTTGGCCTGGCCGGCGGCGACCTCCGCGTCGGTGAAGTAACCCGAGTCGATCAGGATCGGCTTGATGTCGTCCTTGAAGACGGTCTGCACCGGCAGCAGGTACGACGGGACGACCTTGACCCCGTTGTTGTAGGTCTCGGTGTCGTTGGCCTCCGGCGCCTTCTCCTGGAGGAAGGACTCACCGGCGATGACGGCCTGCTCGGCCAGCAGCCGGGTGTCCTTGAAGATGGTGGAGTTCTGCACCCCGTCGTTGATCAGCTTGACCGAGGCGATCTCGGCGTCCTGCCCGGTCACCACCGGCATGTCGTTGCGGTAGCCGGCGTTCTGCAGGGCGGTGATGATGCCGCGGGACAGACCGTCGTACGGCGAGAGGACGCCGTCGACCTTGCTGTTGCCGCTGTAGCTCGACGTCAGCAGGTCTTCCATCCGCTTCTGCGCGGCCTCCTGCTGCCAGCGCAGGATCGCCACCTGCTCGATCTTGGTCTGCCCGGACTTGACCTTCAGCGTGCCGGCGTCGAGGAACGGCTTGAGGGTGTCCATCGCGCCGTTGAAGAAGAAGTGGGCGTTGTTGTCGTCGAGCGAGCCGGCGAACAGTTCGATGTCGAACGGCCCGGTCGCGTCGCCCTTCGAGCCGTCCTTGTTCTGCAGACCGAGACCGATCAGCAGGGCGGTGGCCTGGGCGACGCCGACCTTGTAGTTGTCGAAGCTGACGTAGAAGTCGACGTTCGGGCTGTCCCGGATGAGCCGGTCGTAGGCGATGACCGGGATCTTGGCGTCGGCCGCCGCCTGCAGCTGCCCGCTGAGCGCGGTGCCGTCGATCGCCGCGATGATGAGCACGTCGGCACCGCGCAGGATCATCTGGTCGACCTGCTGCGACTGGGTGGGGATGTCGTCGCCGGCGTACTGGAGGTCGACCTTGTAGCCCTTGGCCTCCAGCTTCTCCTTCACCGAGTTGCCGTCGGCGATCCACCGCTCGGAGGTCTGCGTCGGCATCGAGACGCCGATGGTCAGGTCGGCGGGTTTGTCACTGTCGTTACCGCCGCTGCCGGCGCCGTCACCACTACAGGCCACCATGCTCAGCGCCAGGACGGCGCTACCGAGAGCGGCCAGGACTCTCTTGCTCACTGGCTTCCCCAATCTGGAACTCGCGCCGTCGGACGGCTGCGCGGGTCGCACTTGGAGGCCAAGTGTTAGCGCTCACATTGGCTAGGTCAACACCTGGTTGGAAATCCAGCGGTCACGGTCTCGTAACGAACGAAACGTTCCCCCGATCGGCCAGGTTGCCGCAGGTCAGGGCCATCACACCGAGGCGAGGGCAGCGAACGCGACGAGTCGGTTCCGGGACACCCATCGAGGGGCGATGATACGCCACAGACGACGGTCCACACGGAGTGCTCCCCGGCGACCGCGACGAGCGACGACGGCGCCGATTCGACACGGATTCGACGCCTCGATCCGGCGGGGTGCGGCACCCGGGACGGGCCTACGACATGCGTGAACCCGACGTTTCCGGCGCATTACCGAGCTGCTCTTGACAGCGCGAGCGCCGGAGGAAGATGCTCTGCTAAATCAGTTTAGCGACCGTCTCGCCCGACACCCTCGAACCGCTGCGGGGGCACGCGCCCCAGGGAGGACGAGCCGGACGGACGCGCCACAAGGAGGACCGATGAGACTGCGAAGGACGCTGATCGCCGTCGCCGCGGCACTGGCGATCGGCATGTCCGGCACGGCCTACGCCGCGGCGAGCGACCGGCACGGCAGCGGCGGCGGCATCAGCAGCATCACCCCGATCACCACCGTCTACACCTACGGCCAGAAGGTCTCCGCGGTCGCCGTGGAGTACCCGCAGACGGTCAACCCCCGCACCCTGGACAACTCGACCTTCGCGGTCTCCGACACCACGTACAACTTCCGGTTCAACCCGATCGAGGACCTGCCCAAGCTGGCGCAGCGGAAGGTGACCCACACCTACACCAACAGCGCGCCGACCCCCCGGGCCGACCGGCGTTCGGTGCCCGGCCGGTACGTCATCGTCGAGCTGGACCCGAACGAGAACCTCGGCTGGACGGTCATCCTCTCCAAGTGCCCGACCTTCCTCTGCCACGTCAAGGTGAACACCGACCTGCCGACCCGAGTGGTGCAGCGCAAGGACGTGCACGCCCAGCCCGGCAAGGGCAAGGGCAACGGCCCGGTGCTGGCCAAGGCGACGCCGAAGGTCTCGCGTACGGTCACCGAGAAGCCGGTCAACCTGCTCGTCGACGACTTCAAGTACGGCTCGTACCTCAACGCCGGCATGGTGCTGCCGTACCACTACAACCTGCCGAAGAACTACCAGCCCGGCAAGAAGTACCCGCTGATGGTGGTCCTGCCCGGTCACGGCATGGGCTGGGACGGCGACAACCTGGGCGTGCAGATCGCGGCCGACATCCCGGCGACCGCCTGGTTGCAGTCCAGCTGGACCGGCAGCAACGAGGACGTCATCGTGCTGGCACCGCAGAACCAGCGGGTCGGCCTGCCCGCCGAGGGTGACCTGCTGATCAAGCTGGTCGAGCAGTTCAGCAAGGACTTCGCGGTGGACACCAAGCGGGTGTACGCCACCACCGTCTCGTACGGCTCCCGGCTGCTGTGGGAGGCGTTCGCCAAGCGCCCCGACCTGTTCACCGCCGGTCTGGTCACCGGTGGCTTCCAGATCAGCGCGAGCCAGGCCACGGCCATCGCGGCCGGCGAGGTGCCGCTGTGGATCACCCACGGCGTCAACGACCACCTGCTCAACATCTCGCTGGCCCGCGGCTCCAACACGGCGCTGCGCTCGGCGTACGAGGCGCAGGGCAAGACGCCGCAGCAGATCGCCGAGCTGCTGCGCTACACCGAGTACGGCAACGAGGCGTTCTCGCTGCCGGACTACCACGCCGCCTACGGTCCGACGTACGAGGACCGCAGCATCCTGCAGTGGCTGCTGGCCCAGCGCAAGAGCTGACCGGCAGCGCGAACCGGCACCGCCGCAGCCCCGACCGGTCCGCCCGGTCGGGGCTCCGGCCTGTCGGCACGCCGGTCACCGGCGCCGCCCGGCGGGTACTGGACCCGCCGGGCGGACGGGTTCCTAGACGCGCTGGAGTTGGAACCGCTGGTTGGGGTTGCCCGACAGCGTCCACTGGGAGATGCGCGCACCGTCGGCCGTGGACACCGCGTACACGTCCATCGCCAGGCCGCTCTGCCGGTTGACCAGGCTCACCACGCCGGCACCGTGGTCGACGATCCGCCACTGCTGGCTGGTCGCGTTGGTGTCGGGCTGCTGGGTGATGTCGGCACCGCTGCTGTTGCCGGCGACCTGGAGCACCAGCCCGCTGTGCCGGGCCCGGATCCGATAGTGGCCGCCGTCGGAGGCGACGAAGTCGAACTGCTGGTTCAGCCCGGTGCCGACCGGCCACTGGATCAGCGTCGCGCCGGGCGCGGTGGAGTTGGCGTTGACGTCCGCGGCCTTGCCGCTGTGCTGGGCGACGAGGCGGTAGTGCACGCCCGGCTGCACCGGCCCGCCGCCGGCGACCTCGCCCACCGGCTGCCGGGACAGCGACATCGCCTGGGTGACGTCCGGCAGCGGGCGCAGCCGGTAGGTGTAGCTGTAGGCCCGGTTCGGGAAGATCTTGTACGCGTCGATGGTGTGCGCGCCCCAGGTGTCGTTGCCGCCGACGCCCATCTGCCGGTGGTTGACCCGCAGCACGATCTCCTGACGGCGGGTCAGCTGGTAGTCGTGCCGGACCCCGACGGAGAGATCCTCCGGCGTGAAGTACGAGGCGTTCACCTCCAGCAGCGAGTCGCCGGCCACCAGCAGGCCCCGGCCGCTGCCGTCGGTGAGGGCGGCCCAGCGTACGTCGGTCTTGTTGCCGTTCTCCTGCGGGCGCAGGTAGCTGGTCCACTGCTCGGCGACGGTCGACTGGTACACCCCGACGTCGGAGCCGGTACGCCGGTCCCAGTAGTTCTCCTGCGGCCCGCGGCCGTAGTAGCGCAGCCGGTCCAGCCCGGCCGGCAGCATCAGGATCGTGCCCACCTCGGGGATGTACGGCAGGCTCGACGCCCCGGGTTGCAGGGTGTTGTCGACCTTGATCTCGCCGTTGCCGTAGACCGTGTACGTGGTGCTGTACGCCGAGACGGTACTGGTCGGCAGGGTGCCGTTGACGGTGATCCGGACCGCGCGGTCGGAGAGTCGGGTCACCGCCACGCCGGTCACCGTCCGGTTGGCGCCGGCCCGGCGCCAGGTGGCGTTGCGGGTCGGGTGGCCGTTGCCGCGGTCGTTGTCGTTGGGCGCCCGCCAGAAGTTCGGCGTCGGGCCGGCGTTGACCAGCCGGAGGCCCAGCGCGTCGTAGGAGGTGATCAGTCCGGTCGCCTTGGCGATCGTGAGGGCGAATCCGCTGCCGCTGACGGAGACGTTGGTGCCGGTCTCGGCCAGGGTCAGGGTCGGCACGTTGGTGACCGGGGTCGGCTGCACCGGCGGGCTGTTGAAGTTGACCGGCAGTTGCTGCTTGGCGACCTCGTACCCGGCGTCCGCCCACGGTGTGGTCGACCGGAGCCGGAACGACAGTTGGAGGAAGTGCTCCGTCCCGGGGGCGATGTTGGCCGGTCGTTGGATCGGCAGCTGGATCGTCCTGCTCGACAGTGGCGCGACGTCGGCCTGCTGCGCGGTGAGGGTACCGCTGGAGATCACCTGGCCGTCGGCGACCAGCGACCAGCGACAGTCGAAGGCGTTGACGTTGGTGAACAGGTACTCGTTGGTGATCCGTACCGATCCGGTGGCGATGTCGGTACCGGCGGCGACGTTGATCGCCTGGTAGACCTGCTTGACCTCGACGGCCTTGCCGCCGGCACGGCGGTCGGCGTCGACGATGCCGTTGCCGCAGAAGTTGCCCTCGAAGTCGGGCCGGTCGCCCCAGTCGCCGCCGTAGGTGAGGTAGGTGGCGCCACCGCCGTTCGGCACCGGTCGGCGCAGCGCCTGGTCGGCGAAGTCCCAGATGAACCCGCCCTGCAGGATCGGGTACCGCCGGTAGATGTCCCAGTACTCCTTGAGGTTGCCGGTCGAGTTGCCCATCGAGTGGGCGTACTCGTGCGACACGTACGGGCGCGGATCGGGGTCGTGCGCACGCTGCTCGGTACGGGCCAGCGACTCGTACCCCTCCACCCGCAGGTCGCTGACCTCCGGCCGGTTGTCGCCCTGGTACTGGATGATCCGGGTCGGGTCGGCCGCCCGGATCCAGTTGCGCATGGTGACGAAGTTGCTTCCTGCGCCGGCCTCGTTGCCCAGCGACCAGATGACCACGCTGGGGTGGTTCTTGTCCCGGTGCACCATCGCGCTCGCCCGGTCGATGACCGGTGCGGTCCAGTCCGTCCGGGAGCCCGGGTAGCTGCCCATGACGCCGTGGGTCTCCAGGTTGGCCTCGTCCATCACGTAGAGGCCGTACTCGTCGGCGAGTTCGTAGAAGGTCGGGATGTTCGGGTAGTGCGCGGTGCGGACGGCGTTGATGTTGAGCTGTTTCATCACCCGGATGTCACGGATCATGTCGGCGCGGGTGAGCGCGCCACCCCGGTCCGGGTCCATCTCGTGGCGGTTGACCCCCCGTAGGGAGACCGGCTGTCCGTTGCACCGGATCAGACCGTCCCGGATGGCGAACTCCCGGAACCCGACCCGGGCCGACACGATCTGGACGACCGCACCGGACGGGGCACGCAGCTGGATGACGGCGGTGTAGAGGTTGGGATGCTCGGCCGACCAGAGTCGCGGTGCCGCGACGGCCCGGCTGCCCCGTCCGGTGGCGTCCTGGCCGGGTGCCACCGAGCCGACGGCGATCTGGGTGCGCAGCGGATCCGACCAGACCGGCTGGCGGTTGTGGTCGTAGAGCTGGGTCTCCACGGTGTAGGTGCCGGACTGCTGGGCACCGCTGTTGCGGACACTGGCGGCGACCACCAGGTCGGCGTTTGTGTAGTTGTCCCGCAACGGGGTCTCGATCTTGAAGTCGCGCAGGTGGACGGTGGGCAGCGAGTAGAGGTAGACCGACCGGAAGATGCCGGCGAGCCGGATCATGTCCTGGGCCTCCATCCAGTCCCCGTCGGGGAACCGGAAGACCTCGACCGCGATCTGGTTGTCGCCGGGCTGGAGGTGGTCGGTGAGGTCGAACTCGGCCGGGGTGTAGGACCCCTCGCGGTAGCCCACCCGGGTGCCGTTGATCCACAGGTAGAAGGCGGACTTGACGCCCTCGAAGTGGATGTGGATCCGCCGGCCCTGCCAGCCCGACGGCACCTGGAAGGTGCGGCGGTACTGACCGACGGGGTTGAACTGGGTCGGCACGAACGGCGGGGTACGTGCCTCGTCGTAGCCGCTGGGGCCCCACCACGGGTACGCGATGTTGGCGTAGATCGGGTAGTCGTAGCCGTGCAGCTGCCAGTTGGCCGGTACCGGGATGGTGCGCCAGGTGCTGTCGTCGACGTCGGTGCGGTGGAAGTTGAGGTCGCGGTCGGCCGGCCGGTTGACGTGCTGGAACCGCCAGTTGCCGTCGAGGCTGGACCGGTACGGCGAGACGGTCCGGTCGGCGTTGAGGGCCTGCGGCAGGTCGGCGTAGGGCATCAGGGTGGCGTGCGCGGGTTGCGCGTTGACCTGGAAGATCCCGATGTTGTTGTTCCACTCGGGATAGCCGTTGGGGGGATTCTCCCAGGCCAGCGCGGCCTCCCCGGCCTGCGGCGCGGCGGCGGCGCCCGACGGCCGGGGCGTGGCCATGGCACCCAGGGCACCCAGGCCGCCGCCGAGCAGGAGGCGACGGTGGACTCTCGGTCCGTACGGCTCAGACATTGGTGGTGTCTCCCTTCCGGGGACAGCGGCAACGGGGCTCGACTCACCGGGTGACCGTGCGACAGAAGGTCGCGGGTGCGAAACACCGCCAACCCGCACGATCTGGGCATCGAAGAATGCCGCTGTAACGGTATGGTAATCATCAGATGTATGTCAACGCCTCGATGCAACGTGCCGGACATCAACCCGCATCAAGCCCACGGACCGCGTACGGAGGCGACGGCTTGGTCTGATGACTGCCCGGCTCATCCGCGCGTACGCCGCACGTCCGGGACCGAACGTGGCAGGGTGGGCGGCATGAGTCGTCAGTTCCAGGTCACCTTCGACGCCCACGATCCGGCCGCGCTGTCGTCCTTCTGGCGGGCGGCGCTCGGCTACGTCCACCCCGCTCCCCCCGGCGTCGACCTGGCCGACGGCGCCGACCCGCTGGCCGCGTGGGACGACTTCCTCGCCCGGATCGGGGTGCCGCCCGAGGAGCGCAACTCCCGTTCGGCCATCGAGGATCCGGAAGGGCACGGCCCCCGGCTGTTCTTCCAGCAGGTGCCGGAGGACAAGGTCGCCAAGAACCGGGTCCACCTCGACCTGCGCGTCGCGCCCGGCCTGCACGGCGACGAGCGGATGGCCGCGCTGGAGGCCGAGTGCGACCGGCTGGTCGCACTCGGCGCCACCCGGGTACGCCGCTTCGAACCCGAACCGCCGTTCAGCGCCGGCTTCATCGTGCTCACCGACCCGGAGGGCAACGAGTTCTGCCTGGACTGAACTCGCCTCGCGTGCCCCACCGGGCCGGGCGGCGTTGCCCAGAACGGGCGAGTTCTTGCCTGATCTTGCCGCCCGGCCGCCTCCGATGGCGCGGTAGCCAGCCGGCCGTCGCGCCACACGTGGCCCGACGGCCGGCTCCGGCCAGCGGAAACTCCGCAAACCGCACGGGCCGACGAGGGATCGGGCCGGCGCACGCGCCCCGGTCGCTCTTCCGATCAGCGTGTTACCTTCGCCGGCAACCGTTTCCGTCGGGCGTGGAGGCAGTGGTGGCAAGGATGCGAACGGGGACCAGGCGAGTCGTCGAACGGGTCAACTCGACCGTCATGGCACTGCGCTCCTCGCCCGGTCTGGGTCCCCTGCTCAGCCGGAACCTGACCGTGATCACGTACGCCGGGCGCCGCTCCGGCCGGACCTTCAGCACCCCGGTCTCGTTCCGGCGCACCGGCGACACCGTCACGATCAGGGTGGCGATGCCCGACGCGAAGAACTGGTGGCGGAACTTCCTCGACGAGGGCGGCCCGATCACGGTGCAACTCGACGGCGTCGACCGGGCCGGGCACGCCGTCGCCCGTCGCGACGACCGGGGACGGGTGACCGTCACCGTACGCCTGACCGGCTGACCTCGCACCGCCGCGCCGCGACCGGCCCGATGATCCCGCCCATTGCTGTCGCCGGTTGGCGTGTCGGCGGTGACGTGGCGGCGGCGGGAGCATCGACGCCGAGGTGGTGGGGTGGCGTGCCGCGCTTCGTCGGCGCGGCGAGATCGCGGAGTCGTTGTCCCGGGGGGCAGTCCGTCGCGGCGCTGGGCCAGGTCGGTTAGGCGCCGGACGCCGGTCCCCCGGTGTCCGCGCCGACACGGTGGCGCGGACACCGGGGGACCGGCGGCGGAGAAGGCCGTTACTCCCCCAGGCAGCGGCGGACCGCGGCGCTGAGCAGGTTGGCCCGCTCGTCGTCGATGCCGCCCATCTGGTTGACCACGTACCCGAAGCCGACCTGGTGGGTGTCGTCGGCGAAGGCGAGGTGCCCGCCCGCGCCGTCGTGACCGAAGCTGCGGGCGCCGACCATCGGCCGTGGTGTCGACTGCACGAGGAAACCGGTGCCCCACCGGTGACCGACGTCGGGGTGCCCGTACACCTGCTGCCCGGCGGCGCGGACGGTGATCGCGTCGTCGACGGAAGCGGTGCTGAGCAGCCGGGGTCCGCCGACCTCGCTGACGCAGGCGGCGTAGAGGCGGGCCAGGCTCTCGGCCGTGCTGACCGCGCCGGCACCCGGGATCTGGGCCGCCTGGATGGCCGGGTCGTTGAAGCTGACCAGGCCGTCGTCGTCGGCGGGGAAGGCGAACGCGCCGCCCATGGTGATCCCGCGTTCGGCGACCGGGTGGCCGGCCGGGCCGAGATCGCCGATCGGCGCCAGCATCCAGGCGACGGCGTCCCGTTCCCGCGCCGGCAGGCCGATCCAGGTACGCAGGCCGAGGGGCTCGGCGAGGGCCCGGGCGAAGTAGGCGCCGGGCAGTTCGCCGGTGATCCGGCGGACCACCTCGCCGATCAGCCAGCCGTAGGTGATCGGGTGGTAGCTGTGTGCGGTGCCGGGCTGCCACAACGGGGTCTGCGCCTCGATCGCCTCGATCACCGGATCCCAGGCGATGACTTCCTCGCGGGTGAACGGCTTGTCCAGCGCCGGCAGGCCGGACTGGTGGGTGAGCAGCCACCGTACCGGGATGTCCGCCTTGCCGTTGCGCCCGAACTCGGGCCAGTAGCGGGTGACCGGGGCGTCGAGGTCGAGGCGGCCCTCCTGCACCAGCAGGTAGGTGCAGATCGCCATGATCCCCTTGGTGACGGAGAAGACCACGGCGGGGGTGTCGGCGGTCCACGGTCGACCGGACCGGGGGTCGGCCAGTCCGCCGTGCAGGTCGACGACCTTGCGGCCGCGTACGTAGACGGCGACCGCGGCACCCACCTCCCCGCGGTGGGTGAAGTTGGCGCGGAACACGTCGGCGACCGGGCCGAAGCCGTCGTCGGCGTGTCCGCCAAGCTGCGGGACGGTCAACTCGCTATCCCTTCACGGAGCCCTGGAGCAGGGCCTTGATGAACTGCCGCTGGAAGATCATGAACACGATGAGGGTCGGGGTGAGGATGAGCAGCGAGCCGGCGCAGAGCAACACCAGGTCCGTCCCCCACTGCCCCTGGAACGCGCCCAGCGCACCGGCCATGGTCCGTTTGGTGGCGTCGTCGACCATGACGATGGCCAGCAGGAACTGGTTCCAGGTCCAGAGGAACAGCAGGATGGTCAGCGAGGCGATCGCCGGTCGGGCCAGCGGTACGTGCACCCGCCAGAACAGCTGCCAGGTGTTGCTGCCGTCGACCCGCGCCGCCTCGGACAGTTCGCGGGGCACGTTGGTGAAGTGGGCCCGCATCCAGAAGACCGCGAACGGCATGTAGAGGCCGATCAGCGGCAGGATGATCGCCCACCGGGTGTTGAGCAGGCCGAGGTCCCGCATCTGGTAGTACAGCGGGGTGACCACGGCCTCGAAGGGCAGGGTCAGGCCGAGCAGCAGCAGCCCGAAGGCGATGTGTCCGCCGGGTACCCGCAGGTGGCCGAGCCCGAAGCCGGCCATGGTCGCGATGAGCACGCCGATCGGCACCACCCCGGCGACGATCAGCATGCTGGACTTGAGCAGGGCGCCCATGTTGGCGGCGGTGAAGGCGTCGGCGAAGTTGCCCCACTGCGGGTCCGACGGCCAGGCCAGGCCGGTGGGTACGGTGCCGCGGGGTTGCAGGGCCGCCGACAGCATGCTCAGGAACGGCAGCAGGGTGACCACGACCAGCGCGATCAGGAAGATCCGTCCGCTGACGCGTTCGCTGCGACTGGTCAGGTTCACGCCTTCTCTCCTCGGGTCAGCCGCTGGATCGGCAGCACACACACCAGGACCAGCAGCATCAGCACCACGCCCAGGGCGGAGGCGAGCCCGACCTGCCGCTGGGAGAAGGCCAGCCGGTAGATCTCCAGGCCGGGCACGGTGGTCTGGATGCCCGGGCCGCCGCTGGTGGAGATGTAGACGATGTCGAAGCTGGCCAGGGCCGCGATCACGGTCACGGTGAGGCAGACCCCGATCTCCTGGCGCAGGCTGGGCAGGGTGACCGCGAAGAACTCCCGGATCGGGCCGGCGCCGTCCATCCGGGCCGCCTCGTAGAGCGAGGGGTCGATCTTGCTCATGCCGGTGACCAGCAGGATGGTGCAGAGGCCGAGCATGATCCAGGTGCCGATCACGCCGACCGACGGTAGCGCCGTGCTGAACTCGCCGAGCCAGGGCCGGGTGATCCGTTCCAGTCCGACGGCCCGGAGCAGCTGGTTGACCAGACCGTTGCTGGACAGCACCCAGCTCCAGGCGATACCGGCGGCGACCAGCGGGATGACCTGGGGCAGGAACAGCACGGTACGGACCAGGGTGCCGCCGGGGCCGGTGGTGATGCGCCGGACCAGGCTGGCCACCAGCAGACCGAGGGCGACCGGGATGAAGCTGAAGAAGATGATCAGTACGAACGCGTTGGTGATGATCTTCAGCAGGTCGCGGTCGGTGAACACGGTCAGGTAGTTGTCGAACCCGACCCACTGTGCGGTCCCGATGCCGTTCCAGCGGTACAGGGAGTACTGCACCGTCAGCACGAGTGGGCGCAGCACGAAGACGCCGTACATGATCAGGGCGGGCAGGACCCACAGCCACCCGACCCACCGGGCCGTGCGGCCCCACCGCTTCCGGTGGGGCCGCACGGGGAGTTGTGGGTCCGCCCCGCCGGGCCGGGGCGCGGTGCCCGACCCGGCGGGGACGCTGCCGAGGGCAGACGTCATCGGGACAGTTCCTTCTCGTACTCGGCCTGGACCGCCTTCACGTACCCCTCGGGGGTCTGCTGACCGGCGATCAGCTTCTGCATCTCCGGGGTGATGGCCGCGGCGAAGATGCCGCCGGTCGCGTTCGCGGTGAAGTCGACCGCGCCGTTGTCGGCGCCGAGCTGCTGCGAGGCCTTCAGGGTCTCGGCCAGCACGGTGCCGTCGGCCACCGGCGGCAGCGGCAGGTCGGCCGGGCCGCCGGGGTGCGAGCCGCCGACGTTGACCGAGATCTCCCGGGCCTTGTCGTTGGTGTGCACCCAGTTCAGGAAGTAGGCCGCGGCGTCGGGGTTCTTCGCCCGGGCGCCCACGCCGAAGGTGTTCGGGGCGGACATCGCGACGTGCTTGGCGTCGGCCGTCTCGCCGGGGAACAGGAAGAACCCGACGTCACCGGCCATGTTCTTGTCCAGGTTCGCCGACTCCCAGTCGCCGTTGAACATGAACAGCCCGTTGCCCTTCTGGAACTCGCCCATCATCGCGGTGTAGTCGATGGCGTTGGCGTCCTTGGGGAAGTAGCCGGCCTTGGCCCACTTCTCGATGGTCTGCGCGGCCTTGAGCGAGGCGGGGGTGTCGAAGGTGGCACCCTGCTTCTGGAAGATCCAGTCAGCGATCTGGCTGGCGTCGCCGTACTGGTTCTGCAGCGCCTGGTACGGGAAGTTGATGCCCGCGGTGTTCTTGTTGAACTGCATGATCGGCAGCAGGTTGGCGGCCTTGGCCTTGACCAGCAGGTCCTCGAACTCGGCGATGGTGGCCGGCGGCTGGGTCATGCCGATCTGCTCGGCCTGCTTCTTGTTGTAGAAGACGCCGGTGACGCTGTAGCCCAGTCCCATGCCGTACAGGGAGCCGCTGCCCCGCTCCGCCCCGCCGTCGGTGAGCCGCAGCTGCACCAGCTGGGAGGCGGGGAACTTGTCCCAGCCGTGCGCGTCGAAGTACGGGTCGAGGTTCTTCAGCAGCCCGTCCTTGACCAGGTCGACCATGGTGGGCAGCCGGATGATGTCGGGCGCGTTGTCCGAGGCGAGCACCCGGGGCGCGTTCTCCACGATGACGGTGAACTGGTCCTCGCGGACGTTGAACTTGACGTTCGGGTGCTGCTTGGTGAACTCGTCGGCCAGCGCCTTGGCCAGCGGGAAGCCGGTCTCGGCGTACATCTCCAGGGTGATCGGGTCGGTGCCCAACTCCGTGCTGACCGGGGCGCCGGAGTCCTCCGACGTGGGCTGCTCGGATCCGGGCGCGCTACAGGCGGTGATGGTCAGGCCCGCGGCCAGCATCGGCACCAGCAGTGCCAGCCGTCGGCGGGTGAATCTCGTCGAGAACTCCGACACCTCAAAGGCTCCCTTGACTATTCCGCGTACCTCGTCGGTTGACGGCCGGGCATGGTGGTTGCCACGCTTCGGCCGTCGGACGTCACGTCTCGTACGTGCCGTCCGATCCGGCTTGGCAGCTCGCGGTACCAATAGAAACTCGGCGGTTTGGGCCTCCGCCAGCGGCTAAACCCCGTCGCTAAACTGATTTAGCAGAGCATGCGCCCAGGGGTCGGGGCTGTCAAGAAGGAGTTCGCAACGGTCCGGAAACAACAGGTTCACGAGATGGACTCGGTGGTCCGGGACCGCCCGGCGACGACCGGCTGGGCGGCGCCACGCATCATGATGGGGAGCAACTGCGGCAGTGAATCGCCGCGATCGGAGGACTGATGGGCCGCAACCGAGCAACCCTAGCCGACGTGGCCGCGCGGGCCGGGCTGTCCAAGACCGCGGCGTCGATGGTGCTCAACGGGCGGGAGGGGACCAGACTCTCCGCCGAGGCGCACCAGCGGGTCTTCGCGGCCGCGGAGGAACTCGGTTACCGACCCAACATCGCCGCGCGCAGCCTGCGTACCCGCAAGACCGCCACCATCGCCTTCGTCTCCGACATCGTCGCCACCACCCGCTTCGCCGGTGGCCTGATCCGCGGCGCGCTGGATGCCGCCCGCGAACGCGACCACGTCCTGCTGATCACCGAGACCCAGGGCGACGCGGCCTTCGAGCAGTACGCCATCGAGACCATGCTCGACCGCCAGGTCGACGGGGTGATCTACGCGGCCATGGCGACCCGCCGGCTGGCGGTGCCACCGGCGATCCTCGCCGGTCGAGTGGTGCTGCTCAACGCCACCAGTTCGGAGGAGCTGCCCTGCGTACTGCCCGACGACGAGCGGGCCGGCGGCACGATCGCCGAGACGCTGCTGGCGTACGGCCACCGGGACCGGATCGCCCTGATCGGCCGCAACCGCCCCAAGGAACACGACCCGGAGATCTCGCTGGCGGCGCAGGCCCGGCTGCGCGGCATCCGGGACACGCTCGCCGCCAGCGGGGTGGAGCTGGCCGTCGAGGGCTTCTGCCCGGAGTGGCTGCCCGAGCACGGCTACACGGCGACCCGGGCGCTGCTGCGCCGGCCGACCCGGCCCAGCGCGATCATCTGCATGAACGACCGGCTGGCGTTCGGCGCCTACCAGGCGCTCGGCGAGGCCGGCCTGACCATCCCCGACGACATCTCGGTGATCTCCTTCGACGACGACCCGATCGCCTCCTGGGTCCGCCCGGGGCTGGCCACGGCCGCGCTGCCGCACGAGCAGATGGGTCGCCGGGCGGTCGAACTGCTGCTCGACGGCGACGAGCACGACGCCTCGCTGGTGCCGATGCCGCTGCGCCGACGCCGCTCCGTCGCCCCGCCGGCCGGCTGATCCGGGTACCCGGTCGTCCCGTCCGGCACGGCACCGGACACTCGGTTCGGGACCGGACCTCCGGGGGCGGGCGCAGACCCCGGGGTCGCCGCTAAACCGATTCACTGGTACGTTGCCCGCCATGTTACGTCTGCCCGACCACTGGGTGTGGGACAGCTGGTACGCCCAGGACGACGACGGTCGGTGGCACGCGTTCTTCCTGCGCGCCTCCCGGGCCCTGCTCGACCCGCACCGTCGTCACCGCCGCGCCTCGATCGGCCACGCCGTCTCCACCGACCTGCGTTCCTGGCAGTTGGTCCCGGACGCCCTGGTACCCGCCGACGCGGGCTGGGACGACCTGGCCACCTGGACCGGCTGCACCGTCCGCGGCCCGGACCAGCGGTGGTATCTGTTCTACACCGGGGTCGGGCGCGCGGAGGACGGTCTGGTCCAACGCATCGGCCTGGCCGTCTCCGACGACCTGGTCACCTGGCACCGGCACGGCGACGGCCTGCTCGTGGAGGCCGACCCCACCTGGTACGAACTGCTCGACCGGGAGATGTGGTACGAGCATGCCTGGCGGGACCCCTGGGTGTTCCCGGACCCGGACGGCGACGGCTGGCACATGCTCATCACCGCCCGGTCGAACCAGGGCCCGGCGGACGCGCGCGGCGTCGTCGGCCACGCCACCTCCCCGGACCTGGTCAACTGGACGGTCCGGCCACCGCTGTCCGCACCGGGCGACTTCGGACACCTCGAGGTGCCCCAGGTCGCCGTCGTGGACGGGCAGCCGCTGCTGCTGTTCTGCACCAACGCCGTCGCCGCTGGTCGCGGGTCGGAGCACCAGCTCTGGACGGTGCCGTCGGCGACCGTGCGGGGTCCGTGGGACATGGCCGCCGCCCAGCCGGTCCCGCTGCCGAACCTGTACGCGCCACGGCTGGTGCCCGACGGCGACGGCTGGTCCCTGCTGGGCTTCGTCGACCACGCCGACGGCCGGTTCGTCGGCGAGATCAGCGACCCGATCCCGGTCCGGTACGACCGCACCGGCGGCCTGGTCGCCCGGCCGGCGGAAGCCGGTGACTGAGGTGCCCCCGGCACCGGCGGTCACCGTGCTCGGTGAGGCGGTCGTCGACCTCGTGCAGGCCCCGGACGGTCGGTTCACGGCCCACCCCGGGGGCAGCCCGCTCAACGTCGCCGTCGGGCTGGCCCGGCTCGGCGTACCGACGACGTTGCTGGCCCGCTTCTCGACCAGCCGGTTCGGTCGGCGGCTGCGCGCCCACGCCGAGCGCAACGGCGTCGACCTGCACCACGCCGTCGACACCGACGACCCGGCGACGTTGGCGGTCGCCTCGCTGAGCGAGGCCGGGGTGGCCACCTACGACTTCTACGTCGAGGGAACCGCCGACTGGCAGTGGCGCGACGACGAGCTGACCCCGGCGCTCACCGGCCGGGGCATCGTGCACACCGGCTCGCTGGCGGTGTTCCGCTCCCCCGGCGCCGACCGGGTGGCCGCCGCCCTGCGTACCGCCCGGCAGCGGGGTGCGCTGGTCAGCGTCGACCCGAACATCCGAGCCGGTCTGGTCGGTACCGTGGCCGAGGCGCGGGCCCGTACCGAGCAGCTGGTGCGGCTGGCCCACCTGGTCAAGGCCAGCGAGGAGGACGTCGACTGGCTCTACCCGGGCCGGTCGGTCACGGACGTGCTGCGGCACTGGCGGGAGCTGGGTGTCACGCTGGCCGTGGTCACGCTGGGCGGCGACGGCGCGGTGGCCGTCTCCGGCACCCGCGAGTTCCGCCAACCGGCGCCGGTCGTCGACGTGGTCGACACGATCGGGGCCGGTGACGCGTTCACCGCCGGACTGCTCGCCGGACTGTCCGGCCGCGCCACCTGCTGGCCGGACGAGGAGATCGCCACCGCGCTGCGGTACGCGGTCGAGGTCGCCGCCGTCACCTGCACCCGGGCGGGCGCCGACCCGCCCCGTCGCGACGAGTTGCCGGAGCGTCCGGACGGACCGCTCACTGCGCTCTGACCGGCGTCACCGGTCGGTCGCGGACGCCCCGGCGGGCCTGCGGCCGGCCGGTGACCGCCGGGGCAGCACGGCCAGCCCGACCAGGTAGGCGGTGAGCAGGCCGATGGCAGCCAGCGCCGGCACGGCCCGGCCGACCGGCAGCAGGAGCAGTGGTACGACCGCGACGGCCAGGTGGTTCACTCGGGTGCCGCAGCCGGACAGGTAGCGCACCAGCAGGCTACCCAGCAGGTAGAGCGCGGTGCCGCCGTAGAGCGCGACGCCGCCCGGCCAACCCAGTGCCGCCCCGCCGGGCGACTCGGCGGCGGTGACCGAGGCGAGTACGTCCTCGAAGCCGAGCGCCGTGTAGATCACTCCCGCGATCAGCGGCAGGTGCCCCAGGGAGTAGACGTCGGCGCCGATCCGGTTCCGCCGCTCACCGCGCGCCCGCGCCAGTGCCTGCTGGGCGACCGGGCTGACCCGGTCGAAGTGGATCGACCACAGACTCGCGATCAGGACGAACCCGATCACCGCGGCGGTCAGGACGGGAATCCGGGTGACCATGACGCCGACACCCACGCCAGCCGCCAGGAACGACTCCCCCAGCGCGATGATCAACACCAGTCCGTGCCGTTCGGCGAAGTACTCGGGGCTGCGTAGCGGCCACCCACCCAGCCGGTTCTGCACGACGCCCCGCTGCCCACCGGTCTCCACCACGAAGGCCAGCGCCCACAGCCAGGTCTGCGCCCAGCCGCCGAGGACCGCGCCGACCAGCAGCGGCACCCAGGACAGCACGCTCGCCACGGCGAAGCGCCGGATCCGCAGCCGCAGCACCGGCTCGCCCACCCAGTGGTACAGCGCCAGGTGCACGGCGCGCAGCAGCACGTACGACAGGGCCAGCAGCAGCGGCCCGTCCAGACCCGGCCCGACGTCCCAGGCGCTCGGCATCACCAGGGCGGCCACGAAGAACCCCGCCATCGCGACCAGCACCAGCAGGCGTATCGGCGGGACGTCGACACGGGTCTGGTTGCCCAGCCAGAGGTACCCCGACCAGGCGAACCAGAGCAGCGTCAACAGCAGCAGGCCACGGCCCATCGCCACCGGGTCCGGTGGCTTGCCCATGAAGGCGACGATCCGGGTGAGCGTGAAGACGAAGACCAGATCGAAGAAGATCTCGAAGGGGGTGACGGTCGGCAGCCCACGGCCCGCCGCCGGGCGGGCCGCCCACCAGCGACGACCCACCGCGGTGCGGCTCAGCCGCGCAGGAAGGCGAGCAGATCCTGGTTGACCCGCTCCTGGTGGGTGTCGCTGAGACCGTGCGGGGCACCCGGGTAGTAGATCTCCTGCGCACCCGGGACCAGCTCCGCGGTCTTGTGCGCCGAGTCCTTCACCGGCACGATCTGGTCGTCCTCGCCGTGCAGGACGAGCGTGGGGATGTCGAACTTGGCCAGGTCGTCCCGGAAGTCGGTCTCGGAGAAGGCCTGGATGCTGGCGTAGGCGTTCCACAGCCCGCACTGCATGCTCCACAGCCAGAACTGGTCGAGCACGCCCTTGGAGACCTTCCCGTCGGGCCGGTTGGCGCCGTAGAACATCAACGCGAGGTCCTGGTAGAACTGCGACCGGTCGGCCACCAGGTTCGCCCGCATCTCGTCGAAGACCTTGATCGGCAGACCCTCGGGATTGTCCGGCGTCTGCACCATGATCGGCGGTACCGCGGACATCAGCACCGCCTTGGCGACCCGACCGGTGCCGTGCCGACCGATGTAGCGGGTCACCTCACCGCCGCCGGTGGAGTGGCCGACCAGGGTGACGTCGGACAGGTCCAGTGTCTCGACGAGCGAGGCGAGGTCGTCGGCGTACCCGTTCATGTCGTTGCCGCCGGCCGCCTGACCGGACCGGCCGTGTCCTCGCCGGTCGTGCGCCACCACCCGGTAGCCCTGCTGCGACAGGAACAGCAGCTGCGCGTCCCAGGCGTCGGCGTTCAACGGCCAGCCGTGCGAGAACACCACCGCTGGGCCGTCGCCCCAGTCCTTGTAGTAGATCTGGGTGCCGTCCTTCGCCGTGACGTAAGCCATGCCCCACGCCCTTCCCCCGGTTTGCCGAACCCACCGCGAACTGCGGTTCCAGGAAGGATGCTAGGCAGCAACCACCTCGCCACGGGGCGGTTCGCGGAAGACCGGGACACCGCCCATCCCGGCTGCCCCAGACGAGCAGCTGGTCAGGAACTCGCCGGCACCCGGGCCGTCATCGGACGGCCGATCAGCCGGCGCAACGTCAGGTAGCCCAGGCAACCTAGGCAGAGACCGAACGTGGCGTTCAGGAAGGCCGCGGCCAGGGCCGCCCCGGTCGCGGCCAGGGCCAGCACCGGCAGCCCGGTGAACTGGCCGACCAGCGCCACCGCGACGAAGAGCAGGCCGACCAGCTGAGCGAAGCGGACCGGGGCGGCCGGCTCCAGTTCGGTGGGCGCAGCGAGCCGGGGAGCGACGAGCGTGCGGTAGAGCCATCCGTACGGGCCGAGGCGGGGGTCGGCCGCGGTGATCGCGAACACCACCGCCTGGCCGACCAACAGCGGGGTGCCGCCGACGAGCAGCGCTCCGGCGAGCACGACGGTGGTGACGGCCGCGGCGAACCGGGGCGCGCGAGGGTCGAGAAGCATGACCGTTCCTGACGGGTCGGACCGCGGCGGGGGCACCTTCGCGGCGGGGTGGCGAGGTGGTCAGCGGGTACGCGCGCGACGACAGAGGCTGGCCGCCAGCCGACCGTGATCCACCGTCCGGCGGCGGGTCAACGCCACCGGCTTCACCGGTTCGCCCCGGCGGTCAGTTCGCGCACCGCGGCGACAAGCTCGCCGAGGTCCGGCACCCCGGAGACCCGCCGCGCGACCCGACCTTCGCCGTCCACCAGCAAGACCGTCGGCGTACGCCAGACACCCAACTCCCGGGCGGCTGCCAACTGCTGCTCGGCCTCGACCTCCAGCAGCCGCACCCCGTCGACCGTGGCGCTGACCCGCTCCAGGACCCGTCGGGTCGCCCGGCACGGCGCGCAGACCGCCGAGGAGAACTGCAGCAGCGTCGGCGCACCGGGGGTCAGGCCGAGACCGACAAGCGTGGCAGCCGCAGCGGCGGTGGGCGTGGGCGCGACCGACCTGATCCGCCCGTCCCTGCGCCGGTGCCACCACCCGAAGGCGGTGGCCGCCAGTAGCACACCGACCACCACGGCCAGCCCGGTCAACGAGAGCTCCTGCACGGCTCTAACCTGCCACAGCGGGGTCGGCGGCCACCTCAGCCGACCGGCCGGACGTACCGTCGGTCGGTGGCCCCGGCCGGCGACGACGGGTCGGAAACGACGCTTTCCCACTCATCCGAGCCATTGTTCGGCCAGGAGTCGGTAGGAGGCGACCCGGTCGGCAGGGTCGTGGGTGATGGTGGTCACCAGCAGCTCGTCGGCGCCGGTGACGTCGCGCAGCGTGCCCAGCAGTCCGGCGACCGTCTCCGGTGCGCCCACGAACTGGGTGTCCACCCGGTCCGCGACCAGTTCCTGGTCGGCGTCGCTCCAGGGCAGCCCGACCACGTCCGCGGGACGGGGGAACGGGATGGCGCCCTCACCGGTGCGGATGCTGCGCACCCAGACCGGATACGGCGCGGCCAGTTGCCGGGCCGCGTCGTCGGTGGGTGCCACCACCACGTCGACGGCGACGACCACGTACGGCTCGGCCAGCGTGGACGAGGGCTGGAACGCGTCCCGGTAGGCGGTCACCGCGTCCAGGACGGTGGCCGGGCTGACGTGGTAGTTGGCGGCGAACGGCAGGCCCAGCGCGCCGGCCAGCCGGGCGCTCTCCCCACCGCTGCTGCCCAGTAGCCAGACTTCCAGGTCGGTGCCCTCCCCCGGCACGGCGTGCGCGTCGAGGCCGTCCGCGTCGTGGTAGTCACCCCGGATCAGGGCGAGGACGTCGGCGACCTGCTCGGCGAACGGTGGCGGCACCGCGCCGGGCTGGTACAGCAGGGCGCTGATCTGGGCGAATCGGGGCGAGGCGAGGACCTTGGCGTAGGAGAACTGCGGCGGGATGAGTAGCCCGTCGACCACCCGGGCGGGCGTCGCCGGGGTGGGTACGAGCGGTGCCTGGCCCGCCTCGACCCGGCGCTGTCCGGAGCGGCCGAGTCCGAGGTCGATACGGCCGGGGTAGAGAGTGGCCAGCGTGCCGAACTCCTCGACCACGGACAGCGCGCTGCGGTGCCCGGTCTGGACCGCACCGGAGCCGACCCGGATGGTGCTGGTGGCGGCGGCCACCTGCCCGATGAGCACGGCGGGCGCGGAGCTGGCCACGCCCCGGACGAGATGGTGTTCGGCCAGCCAGTAGCGGTGATAGCCGAAGTCCTCGACGTGGCGGGCCAGGTCGAGGGTGGCGCGTAGGGCGTCACCGACGCTGCTTCCGGCCGATACCGGTGCGAGATCGAGAACGGACAGCGGGGTGGGTGGCATGGGGCTCCCGTGGCGAGTTCAGGCCGTGGTGGCGACGGTCGAGGGGTGGTGCAGGGTGCGGCTGGGGATCTCGCGCCGCAGCACCGGCGCGATCTCGGACTGGAACAGCTCCAGGCTGGCCCGGTGCTGGGCGTCGGTGAGCCCGTCCCGGTCGGCCTGCAGGTGGATCACCTCGTGGCCGAGTTCGGCGTGGTAGCGCAGCACCTTGTCGACGATCTGCTGCGGGCTGCCGACGAGGATCGAACTGCGTTCGACGGCGTCTTCCAGGGTCGGGAAGACCGGTTCGACACCGAGGCGACGAAACGCGGCCAGGCGGGCCTGGTAGATCGGCCGGTAGGTGTCGATCGCCTGCTGGGAGGTACGGGCGACGTAGAAGCCGGCGGTGCCGGCACCGACCAGTGCGTCGGCGGGATCGTGGCCGTAGTGCGCCCAGCGGTCCCGGTAGTGCCGGACGAGTTCGGCGTACGGTTCGACGGGGTTGGTGACGTTGGCGGAGAAGATCGGGTCGCCGTGCCGGGCGGCGAGGTCGACGGAGTCCCGGCTGGTGGCGCTGCCGTGCCAGATCCGGATGGGTTGTTGCAGCGGACGTGGCCACGTCTCCGCCTCGGTCAGCGACGGCCGGTACCGGCCGGTCCAGGTGACCTTCTCCTCCCGCCAGAGCCGGCGGAACAGCTCGTAGCCCTCCCGGTTGCGGTCCCACTGGTCGTCGGGGGTGACGTGGAACAGCTGCGCCTGGGCGGCACCGTTGCCCTTGCCGATGATCAATTCGAGCCGGCCGCCGGAGAGGTGGTCGAGGGTGGCGTAGTCCTCATAGGCGCGTACCGGGTCGAGCAGGCTCAGCGTGGTGACCGCCGTGAACAGCCGGATGGTGCTGGTCCTGGCCGCGATGTGGCTCAGCACCACCGGCGGCGAGGAGGAGATGAACGGCCGCTCGTGGCGTTCGCCGACACCGAAGCCGTCGAAGCCCAGTTCCTCGGCGAGGACGGCGCCCTCGACCACCTCGCGGAATCGTTCGGTAGTGCTGCGGATCCGGCCGGTGACCGGATCCGGCAGGTGGGTGATCAGCGTGATGAGCAGGAACTTCATGCCGCCACCGCCGATGGGGTCCGGGCCGCGGGCAGGTTCAGATGATCGCGGAGGGTGGTGCCGGTGTACTCGGCCCGGAAGACGCCGCGTTCCTGCAGCAACGGCACCACCCGGTCGACGAACTCGTCCAGGCCGCCGGGGGTCAGGTGCGGCACCAGGATGAAGCCGTCGGCGGCGTCGGTCTGCACGAAGTGGTTCATGCTCTCGGCGACGTGTTCCGGGGTGCCGATGAAGGACTGCCGGCCGGTCACCTCGATGACCAGGTCACGGATGCCGAGGTGCTTCTCCTCGGCCAACGCCCGCCAGCGGCGGGCGGTGGTGATCGGGTCGTCGGTGAGCCGCGTCCGGCCCTTGATGATCGAGTCGTCGTCGAGCTGTGGGTCCTCGGCGGGCAGCGGCCCGTCCGGGTCGTAGCCGGACAGGTCCCGGTTCCAGAGCTGTTCGAGCAGCAGGATCGCGGTCTGCGGGGAGACCTGCTGCCGGCGGATGTGGTGAGCGCGTTCCCTGGCCTCGGCATCGGTGTCGCCGAGTACGAAGGTGACCCCGGGGATGATCTTCAGGTCGTCGGGGCCGCGGCCGTACCGGGCCAGGCGTGCCTTCACGTCGCGGTAGAACTGCCGGCCGTCTTCGGGGGTGCTGTGCCGGGAGAAGATCGCGTCCGCGCTCGACGCGGCGAACTCCCGGCCCTGCGGCGAGTCGCCGGCCTGCAGGACGACCGGATGTCCCTGCGGGCTGCGGGGCACCGTGAACTGCCCGGAGATGTCGAACTGATCGCCCTGGTGAGCGAAGGCGCCCACGTCGGCGTCGCGCAGGTACCGTCCGGCGGCACGATCCCCCAGCACCGCGTCCGGGTGCCACGAGTCCCACAGTTCGCGGGCGGTCCGGACGAACTCCGTGGCCCGCTCGTAGCGCAGCGACCGGTCCAGGTAGCCGCCGCGTCGGAAGTTCTCGCCGGTGAACGCGTCCGAACTGGTCACCACGTTCCAGGCGGCCCGGCCGCCGGAGAGGTGGTCCAGGCTGGCCAGCTGCCGGGCCAGCTCGTAGGGCTCCCGGAAGGTGGTGTTCAGCGTGCCGGCCAGCCCGAGGTGGGTGGTGACCCCGGCGAGGGCGGCCAGCAGGGTCAACGTGTCGGGCCGACCGACCACGTCCAGGTCGTGAATACGGCCGCGTTGTTCGCGTAGCCGCAGCCCTTCGGCGAGGAAGAAGAAGTCGAACTTGCCGCGCTCGGCGGTTCGCGCGAGGTGCACGAACGAGGCGAAGTCGATCTGGCTGCCGGCGGCGGGGTCGCTCCACACGGTGGTGTTGTTCACGCCGGGAAAGTGCGCGGCGAGGATGAGCTGTTTGGGCATGTCGGTCTCCTGACGGTCAGGCCGGCGACGCGGCGACGTGGCGGTTCACCGGTCGGGGCAGGCCGAGCAGGTCTCGCAACGTCCCACCGGGATAGCGGGTCCGGAACAGTCCGCGGTCGCGCAGCGCCGGCACGAGCCCCCGGACGATCGTGCTGAGGTCGTCGGGCAGCACGGCGGGGCGCAGCCGGAAGCCGTCCACGCCGGCCCGGTGCCAGTCGGTGAGCAGGTCGGCCAGTTGCGCCGGGCTGCCGGTGAACAACGCCGCGTCCGATGCGTACGCCGCGCCGGCCAGTTCGTCGAGCCGGTCGCGGCGTCGGCGGGCCAGCGTGGGTGTCTCGTCGAGCAGCACGACCAGGTCGGCGAGGATCCGCAGCGGCGGGTCGACCCGGCCGGCGGCGGCTTCGGCGGCCCGCACCTCGGCGACGATCTCGACGGCCCGCGTGGTGTCGGCCGGGGTGACGAAGACGACGTCGGCCTGCCGGGCCGCGAAGGCGTAGGCGGCCGGCACGTGGGCCAGCACGGCGACGGGCGGCTGTCCCTGCGGCGGCCGGGGCACGATGGACGGTCCCTTGACCGAGAACCACCGCCCGGTGAAGTCGATGTAGTGCAACCGGTCCCGGTCGACGAACCGGCCGGTCGCGGTGTCCCGGATCACCGCGTCGTCCTGCCAGCTGTCCCACAGCCTGCGGACCACCTCGACCACGTCGGTCGCCTCGGCGAACAGGTCGTCGACCAGTTGCGCCGTCTGCGGCGCGTCGAGCCGGAGCGGATCGACCGGTGGGATGTCCCGGCGGCCGAAGTGCCGGGCCTCGGCGGACGTGGCGGAGACGCGGGGCCGCCAGCCGGCCCGCCCGCCGCTGACGTGGTCGAGGGTGGCCACGGCGGTGGAGAGGTGGAACGGTTCGGTGTGCGTGACGGTGGCCGTCGGCACGAGCCCGATGTGCCGGGTCGTCGGGGCGACCCGGGCGAGGATCTGCACCGCGTCGAGTCGTCCGCGCTGCTGGTCGGTACGACCGTCGGGGCCGTCCGGGCGCGACGACTGCATGGCGAGGCTGTCCTCGACGGTGAGCAGGTCCAGCGTGCCGCGTTCCGCCTCGGCGGCCAACGCGGTCCACCAGGTGGCCTGCCATGGTGCGCTCGGTTCGGCCGCGGACAGCCGCCAGGCGGCGGGATGCCAGCCGAGGCCGTCGAGGGCGACGGCGAGGTGCAGGGTGTCGGGCACGGATGCCTCCTACGGTCGGCCGGCGGTGACGAGTGCCGGCAGCGCGGCGAGCAGGGCGCGGGTGTAGTCGTGTCGGGGATAGGTGAAGACGTCGCCGACCGGTCCCTGCTCGACCACCTCGCCGTCGGCCATCACCAGCACCCGGTCGGCGAGGTGGTGCACCACACCCAGGTCGTGGGAGATGAACAGCAGGGCGGTGCCGTCGGCGGCGCGCAGGTCGGCCAGCAGGTCGAGGACCTGGGCCTGTACCGAGACGTCGAGTGCGGAGACCGGTTCGTCGCAGACGATCAGGCTGGGTCGGGGGGCGATGGCGCGGGCGATGGCGACCCGCTGCCGTTGCCCGCCGGAGAGTGCGCGGGGGTGGCGGTGCAGCAGGTTGCGGTCGAGACCGACCCGGTGCAGCAGTTCGACGACGTGGTCGGTCCGGTCGGTCCGGGCGATGCCGGAGTCGAGATTCTCGGCGATCACCTGGCGGACGGTCCACCGGGGGTCGAACGAGCTGAGTGGGTCCTGCGAGATCACCTGAAGCTGGCGGCGCAGGGTCCGGCGGGCCCGTTCCGGTATGCCGGTCCAGGGTGTCCGTTCGAAGGTCACGGTGCCGGCGTCGGGGTGGAGCAGACCGGCCACGATCCGGGCGACGGTGCTCTTGCCGGAGCCGGACTCGCCGACCAGGCCGAGGGTCTCGCCCTGCCCGATGCGGAAACCCACGTCGCGGACGACGGTGTGGGCGCCGTACCGTTTGGTGAGGCCGACGGCCTCCAGGACGGTGTCGGTCGGGCGGGTCTCGGTGCGGGTCGGCAGTTCCACCCGGGCGGATGTGGTGGTCGTGCTGAGCCGTCGGCCGCGCGAGGAGGCCGACGGGACCGCGTCGAGCAGTTGCCGGGTGTAGGGGTGCTCGGGCGCGCGCAGTAGCCGGTCGGTGGGCCCCTGCTCGACCACGCGTCCGTCCCGCATCACCAGCACCCGGTCGGCGACCTGGGCGACCACCGCGAGGTCGTGACTGATCAGCAGCAGGCTCAGCCCGGCGGCGAGCCGTTCGGCGAGCAGCGCCAGGATCTGCGCCTGGACGGTGACGTCCAGTGCGGTGGTCGGTTCGTCGGCGATCAGCAGCGCCGGTTCGCCCGCGAGGGCGGAGGCGATCAGCGCCCGCTGGCGGAGGCCGCCGGAGAGTTGGTGCGGGTACTGCCGGGCCCGCCGCTGGGGTTCCGGCACACGCACCAGGTCCAGCAGATGCCCGACCCGGCCGGCGCGTTCCCGTCGTCGGACGATGTCGTGGCTGGCCAGTACCTCGGCGATCTCGGCACCGACGGTGCGCAGCGGGTCGAGCGAGACCAGGGCGTCCTGCAGGACCAGCGCGGCGATCCGGCCGCGGACCCGCCGCCAGTCGCGGGGGCGGTGCTCACGTACGTCGGTGCCGGCCAGTTCCAGTCGGGACGCTTCGATCCGGGCGTCCCGGCCGGCGAGACCGACCAGGGTGCGGGCGGTGACGCTCTTGCCGGAGCCGGATTCGCCGACGATCGCCACGCACTCGCCGGTGGCGACGGTCAGGTCGATCCCGCGTACGGCGGCCACCTCGCCGGCCGGGGTGTCGAAGGTGACGTGCAGGTCCTCGACCGCGACGAGGTCGCCCATCAGCGCTGCCGCCCGTCGAGTCGACGCTGCCAGTGCCGGCCGAGGACGGTCAGCGACACCACGGTCGCGGTGACCGCGAGGCCCGGCAGGATGGTCATCCACCAGGCGACGTGCAGGTAGTTGCGGCCTTCGGAGAGCATCGCGCCCCATTCCGGTGACGGTGGTTGCGGTCCCATGCCGAGGAAGCTGAGGCCGGCGGCGATGAGAACCGCTTCGCCGAGACCGATGACGGCGAGCACCGGGATCGGTCCGATCGCGTTCGGCAGGATGTGCCGCAGCACCAGGCGGGGGCGGGACAGTCCGAAGGTGACGGCCTGTTCGACGTAGCCGCAGCGGCGTACCAGCTGGGTCAGGCCCCGGACCACCCGCGCGTGCCGGGGCAGGGTGACCAGCCCGATGGCGATGATCAGGCTGACCGTGCCCGGGCCGACGATCGCGATGAAGAGCATGGCCAGCAGCAGGGTGGGGAACGCCGACAGCGCGTCGAGGGTACGGCTGAGTGTCTCGTCCGCGACCCGGTGGGTCAGTCCGGCGAGCAGACCGAGCAGTACTCCGCCACCGACCGCGATGGCGGTCGCGGCGACGGCGATGGTGATCGAGTGGCCGGCACCGTGCACCACCCGGGTCCACACGTCCCGGCCGAGGTTGTCGGTGCCGAACCAGTGGCCGCTGTCCGGTGCGGACAGTACGTTGCGCGGATCTGCGGCGAGCGGGTCGCCGGGGGCCAGCGCCGCCGGCCAGAGCACGGCGACCAGCAGCACCGTCAGGTACGCCCCGGCGGCGAGCAACCCGATGTCGAGGCGACGGCGGGGGCGGGTGGCCGCCTGTCCGCTGGTCGTGACGGTGGCACCGGCGGGGAGACCGTCCAGGGTCACGGTCATGGTCAGCTCCTTCGCAGCCGGGGGTCGACGAGTAGGGAGACCAGGTCGGCGGCGGTGTTGACCACCACGTAGACGGCGGCCGACAGCGTCACCACGGCCAGCACGACGGGCATGTCCTTGCCGGTCACCGCGGTGAGGGTGACCTGGCCCAGGCCGGGTCGGCCGAAGACCTGCTCGATGATGACGGCGCCGCCGAGCAGGGTGCCGAACAGCCAGCCGGCGAGGGTGACCGCCGGCAGCAGGGCGTGGCGCAGCGCGTGCCGCGCCAGCACCACGCCTTCACGCAGACCACGGGCGCGGGCGGTGAGGACGAACGGTTCGTCCAGCGCCCGGTCGACGCCGTCGCGGAGCACCTGGGCGAGCAGCCCGGCGATCGGCAGGGCCAGGGTGACCGCCGGTAACACCAGTGCGCGTGGGCCTGCGTCGCCGGCCACGGGGAACAGCCCGAGGCGGAACGACAGCACGCTGAGCAGCACCAGTCCGATAAGGAACGGCGGGGTGGAGACCAGCAGCAGTTCGGTGCCGGAGCTGAGCCGGCGCAGCCAGGGTCGGCGGTCACCGGCGGTGACCGCGGCGATGATCAGCGCCAGCAGCACACCGAGCGTCGCGGCGGCGAGCGAGAGGATCAGCGTCGGGGCGAGTTGTTCCCCGATCACCTCGGCCACCGGCCGCTGCAGCAGATAGGACCGGCCCAGATCGCCGTGGGCGAGTCGCCACAGGTAGTCCAGGTACTGCAGCAGGGCGGGACGGTCCAGTCCCCACTCGGCGATGATGGCGGCCCGGATCTGCGGGGTGTCGGCGCCGTCGCCGATCAGGGTGTCGACGGTGTCTCCCGGTGCGGCGAGCACGGCGAGGTACGCGGCGGTGGCCGCCACCCAGAGCACGACCACCCCGGCGGCGACGCGGCGGAGCACGGCCCGCAGTTGCACCCGTCCCATGGTCACTGGCCGATCCACAGGTCGTACGCGCTGGCCGGCACCCCGGCGGTGGGTTCGAACCGCACTCCGCCCACGGTGTTGCTGGCGGCGATCTGGTCGGCCGGGGCGTAGAGCGGCAGGACGAGGGCCTGTTCGGCGACGACCACCTGTTGCAGTTGGGCGTAGATGTCGGCGCGTGCGGCCGGGTCGGCGGTGGCCTGCCCCTGCTCCAGCAGTTCGTCGACCCGGGCGTCGTGGACCCGGGTCCGGTTGATCCCGCCGGCGGAGTGCAGCAGCAGGTTCAGCGCGGCGCCGGCGTCGGTGTCGGCCCGGGAGTTCTCGAACACCTCGTACTCGTTGGTGTCGAAGGCCTTCACGGCGGTGCCCTGGTCGACCAGGCTGACCTTGAGGTCGATGCCGGCGCTCTGCTTGACGGCAGCCTGGACGGCCTGGGCGAGCACGTCGCGGCGGTCGCGGACGAACGGCGCGGCCTGGATCAGTCGTACGGTGAGTCGTTTGCCGTCCTTGGTGCGGTAACCGTCGGCGTCGCGCTGGGTCCAGCCGGCCGCGTCGAGCAGGTTGTTGGCCTTGGCGGCATCGCCGCCGTAGCTGCCTTCGAGGCGCTTGTCGTAGAACGGGCTGGCGGGGCTGATCACGCTCCAGGCTCGGGTGGCGGTGTCCTGGTAGACGGCGGTCAGCAGGGTCGGCACGTCGACGGCCTCCCGGAACGCCTGCCGGACCCGCAGGTCGTCGAAGGGTGCCCGGGAGACGTTGAAGTAGTACGAGAAGGCGGAGCCGGAGTTGAGTTCGCGGATGAGCCGCAGCTGCGGGTGGCCGTCGATCAGCGGGACATCGGTGGCGGGCACCCCCTCCACGAGCTGCACCTGGCCGGAGGTGAGCGCACCGACGCGGACCGCGGACTCCTTGAGGAAGCGGTAGGTGATGCCGTCGAGGTGCGCCGGGCCGGTGTGGCTGGCCGTCGGCGGCGCCCAGTCGTAGTCGGGGTTGCGCTTGTAGTGCAGTTCCTGGCCGGGGAGGTAGCGGTCGAGGATGAACGGGCCGGTGCCGACGACGTCGAGCCCACCGGCTTTGAGGTTCGTCGCCTCCCGCAACGACCTGGGTGAGATCAGGGCGCCCTGGGGAGAGGCGAGGAAGTCCAGGATCAGCACGTCCGGTGCGGTCAGCACCAGGCGTACGGTGCGCGGGTCGACCACCTCGACGGCCTTGAGGTTGCGCAGTTGCACGGCGGCGACGCCGGGGGCGTAGCCCTCCTCGCGGAGCTTGTCGAAGTTGGCCTTGACCGCGTCGGCGTCCAGCGGCGTGCCGTCGGTGAACCTGACCCCGTCGCGCAACGTCACGGTGTAGGCGAGCCCGTCGGCGCCGGCCTGCCAGCCGGTGGCCAGCCAGGGTACGAGCCTGCCCTGTTCGTCGTAGGTGAGCAGCGACTCGAAGCTGTTCCACACCAGCAGCCGGGCCTTGGCCTGGGCGTACTGGTGCGGGTTGAGGGTGATCGGTTCGGTCTCGATGGCCCAGGTCAGGGTGCCGCCGGAGCGTGGCTCGCCGGCTGCCTCGGCGGGGGCGGTGCTGGTGGCGGTGGAGCAGCCGGCCAGCAGCAGGATCGGTACGACGATGGCGGTCAGGGCGGATGTCCGGCGGGCGGGCATGACGAGGTCTCCTGTCGGGCAGCGCGAGGGGTGCGGTGGATCCGGTGTGCCGCGGGTCAGGCGGCCGCGTGGGCGGCCCATGCCTCGGCCGCGGTTGCCAGGCCGGTGTAGCGGCCTCGGTGGTAGAGCAGCGGCGAGCCGGCCTGCGCCCGGCGGATCAGTTCCGGCTCGGCCAGCACGATGGCGTGGCTGCCGACCGTCACCCGGTCGATCACGCGGCACAGCAGCCAGGCGAGCGTGCCGTCCAGGATCGGCACCCCTGCCGGCCCCGTACGCCAGCGGGTCGGCGCGGCGAACCGGTCGATTCCGCTGGTGGCGAAGGTGTCCGCGAGACCCTGCTGGTGGTGGGCGAGCAGATGCACGCCGACGTGTCGGGCGGTGGCCACGGTGGGCCAGCTCGACGAGCCGTTGTTCACGCAGAACGACACCACAGGTGGGTCCAGCGACACCGAGGTGAAGGAGGTGGCGGTGAATCCGACCGCGGGTGCGCCGGGTGCGGTGACCACGGTGACGGTGCTGGCCTGGTGGCGCAGTAGGTTACGGATCTCCTCGGCGTCGGCGTCGACGGCGGACAGATCGTCGATGGGCGGTGCCATGGGGGCCTCCCCGGCGGGGTTCGGAGTGGCTAGAGCCGCTCGTACGGGATCTTCTCGCCGGCCTCGACCGCGATCGGGAGCCGGTTCTCGGCCGGCGGCAGCGGGCAGGTGGCGAAGTCGGTGTAGGCGCACGGCAGGTTCGTGGCCCGGTTGAAGTCCACGGTGACCCGCCCCTGCGCGTCGGGTGGATCGATCGCCAACGACCGGTTGGCCGCGTAGGTGGTGCGGCCGGAGGTGGCGTCGGTGAACAGCACCGACAGGCTTGCGGGGGTGGCACCGTTGAAGGCGGTCAGCCGCAACCGCCGACCGTCCACGGTGAACTCGATCCGGCCGGGTGCGTCGTAGACGTGCTGGAGTCCCTCCACGGCGGCGCCTACGGTGGTCGGTCGGGGACTGTCGAACGGCACGAACCGTCCGCTGAGCACCCAACGGCTCGTCGGTGGGTACGCGGGTGTGCCGCGGAAGCCGGTGCGCAGTGGATGGTCCGGATCGCGCGGGCGCAGGATGTCGTGTCCGCCCCGGCGGGCGATCTCCAGCACCCCACCGTCGATGCCGACGGTCACGCCGTCGCGTTCGGCGATCGTGCCGAAGTCGTGCCGTCCGGTCACCGTCTCGCCGCCGACGACGAGCTTCTCGCCGTGCGCCAGTTCGACGGCGACACCCGTCGGGCCGGTGCGCCACCGGCCCGGCACACCCGGGAAGCGTTGCGGCCCGGTGGTGAGCCAGTGCAGTCCGGTCACGGCGAGGAAGCCGTGCGGGGCGGCGAGGGATCGCTCGTGCGCGAGGTGCCATTGCTGCCACTCGCGGGCGAAGGCCTGCTCTGCCGGGTCGCCGGCCGGGCCGGCTGGTGGCGTCGTGGGAGCGCTCGGTGGGGCGGCGGCGGTCATGGCGGTCCTCCGTCTGATGTGGACGATTCGCGGCGCGGCGCCGGGGGGAGGCAGGGCGGCGCCCGGGCGGCGTGGGCTGGTGAAGGCGTTCGCGGAGGTGGGGCCACGGTGCCCACACCGATTCCTCACGCCGCTGCATGCCAGGCGCGAGGCGATTCAGAAGAGGGGTCGCTCAGCGGCGACGTCGGCTCAACAGGCGCTGCTGCACACCCGGAGGAAGTCGACGAAGCGGCGCCGGACGAGACGCGTGCTCCGATACATACCTGGACGGTAACGTGACGCCGCCGAACCGTCACGCCCACTGTGACCCCGCTCACAGCAGCGGACCTCGCCTCCGGGCACCGATCGAGCGCCCACCAAGCGCGGCAAGGCGGCTATCGAAGCGCCATCCAACTGCGCTTATACCCATCATTCAATCTATGCATGTCGAATCGGCGTCGCCGGGTATAACCTATCCAGCCGGTGGGTTATATGGGTATCGTGAGGCCACCTCCGGACCGCGCGAGGGAGAGGACAGCCGATGAGTGTCGCACTCCCCGCCGGCGCGAACGGATCACCGCTGCCGCCGCGGTGGGCACGGAACTCCCGAGGACCGGCGCTACAACTGCCCGTGCCGGGGCGGCGGCGTACCGTCGAGCAGCCAGCGGCCCACGTGCTGCACCTTCCACCGCGCCGGGTCGTGCAGGGTGTGGGTACGCGCGTCCCGCCAGTAGCGGGACAGGTTCAGCGAGTCCGCAGCGGACCTGGTGCCGCCGAGTTCGAACAGGGCCGAGGAGGCTTGCACCGAGGCCCGGGCGGTGGCCACCTTGGCAATCGCGGTGGCGACGGAGGCACCCGCGGCGCTGTCGTCGGTCAGGTCAGCCTCGGCCGCGTCGATGGTGAGGGCCGCCTCCCGCAGCAGCGCCTCCGCTGCCCGCACCAGGATCTCCAACTCGCCGGCCTGTTGGACGAGCAGTGGTTCCTCGGCGGCCCGCGCCACCCCGGACTCCCACCAGGGCCGCGCCCGGGCGACCTGGGTGACCGCGGCGTCCAACGCCCCGCGGGCGATGCCGGCGTCGAGCGCGGCGTGCAGCACCTGCGCCCGCGCACCGTAGGTGGTCGCCCGGGCGAAGATCGGCGTGTACGGCACCACCTGCGTCTCGTCGACCGGCACCCGGTCCAGCAGTACCGTCCCGCTGGCGGTGGTGCGTTGCCCCATCCCGTCCCAGTCGTCGCGCACCGTCACCCCGGGGGTGTCGCGGGGCAGGTAGGCGAGCACCTTGGTCGTGGGCGCGGCGGGGATGTCCCGTGCCTCCCCCGCGGGTGTCGCCGCCCCCGAGCCGGTCCGGGCCACCGCCGCGTCGGCCAGCACCGCGCGGACGACCAGCCAGTCGGCGAACAGCGCGCCGGTACAGTAGAACTTCTCGCCGTCCAGCAGGTACCCGCCGCCGGCCCGGGGACGCAGCGTGGTGGCGTCGGCGGCGGCCGTACGGCCGCCGCGCTCCGCCTGGGCGTTGGCGAAGCGCTGCCCGGCCAGCGCCGCCTCGAAGTAGCGTCGCTGCTGGCTCTGCGTGCCCTGCAGGCGCAACGCCTGGAGGAAGACGACGTGACTGTGCGGGATCTGGGCCAGGCTGGCGTCCGCCACCGCGAGAGTCCGGAACACCTCGGTCAGCGTCGCGACGGAGACATCGGCGCCACCGAAGGCCCTGGGTACGGTGATCCCGAGCAGGCCGGAGGCGGACAACTCGGCCAGTTCCGCCTCGGGCAGGCGTCGTTCCCGGTCCCGGGTGGCGGCATGTGCCGCGTACCCGGCAGCCAGCTTCCGGGCGGTCTCGGTGGCCTGCTCGTCCGTACGGATCAGCTGGGTCGTCGACACAGGCCACCCTCCTCCGACCACGGCGTCATCGCCCCTGGCAGACGGCACTCTATTCCTACCTGCCAGATAGGCATAGTGTCCCGCCTGCCGGGAGCCGCCGTCAATGCGCCGCCGCGCGGCGTACCGGTCGTGGTAGCGCACCACGTACCCGCCACCGCATAGCCGCTGCCGCGCGCCCTGTCGAGCTGAACCGTTCGCGCTGTCAGCTCGACAGGGCCGCCAGCCGCCAGCCGCCAGCCGCCAGCCGCCAGCCGCCAGCCGCTGCGATGATGGCCGCCGCCGGTAGCCGCCGGGGTGGGGATGATGGCCCTCGCCGGTGGCCGGGTTCGATCGCCGGGGCCGCCGATGTCTCGGGGGGTCAGCCGGCCGCGGCCAGGGTCGGCGTCGCGGGCCGCGCGGCGGGTGCGCTCACCGTCGTGGCGGGGCTGCCCGGCGCGAGCCGGACCCGCACCTCCGAGTCGACCTGGATGCCCAGGGCGAGGAACTCGTTGCGGGTCAGCGTCACCGTCACCGACTGGCCGTCGGTCGTGCTCAGGTCGACCCGGATCTCGAAACCGATCCGGGTCACCCGGGCGACCCGACCGAGCACACCGATGCCGGTCGGGTCGGTGGACAGTTGCAGGTCGTGCGGACGCACCAACTGGTCGCCGAGCTGGGTGACCGGGCCGAGGAAGCGCATCACGAACTCGTTCGCCGGCCGGTCGTACAGGTCGTCGGGTGAGCCGATCTGCTCCACCCGCCCCTCGTTGATGACGACGATCTCGTCGGCCACCTCCAGGGCCTCCTCCTGGTCGTGGGTGACGAAGACGGTGGTGACGTGCACCTCGTCGTGCAGCCGGCGCAGCCAGTCACGCAGTTCCTTGCGGACCTTGGCGTCGAGGGCGCCGAACGGTTCGTCGAGCAGCAGCACGGTCGGTTCGACGGCCAGTGCCCGGGCCAGCGCCATCCGCTGCCGCTGGCCGCCGGAGAGCTGTGACGGCAGCCGGTCGGCGAACTGTTCCAGGTGGACCAGGGCGAGCAGTTCGTCGACCCGACCACGGATCTCGTCCTTGGGCCGCTTGCGGATCTCCAGGCCGAACGCCACGTTGCGGCGTACCGTCAGGTGTTTGAACGCCGCGTAGTGCTGGAACACGAAACCGACGTTGCGCTTCTGCGGTGGCAGTCGGGTGGCGTCCACACCCTCGATGTCCACCTTCCCGGTGTCGGCGCGTTCCAGGCCCGCGATGATCCGCAGCAGCGTGGACTTGCCGCCGCCGGAGGGACCGAGCAGGGCCGTGAGCCGGCCGGAGGGGATGCTCACCGACACGTCGTCCAGCGCGACGAAGTCGCCGAAACGCTTGCCGACGTTGACAATCTCGATGCTCAACGGTCTTCCTTCGGCCTGAGGACGGATACGACGATGATGCAGGCGACGGCGACGAGGGCGAGGAGGAAGGCGGTGGCGTACGAGCCGCCCTTGTCGAAGTTCAGGTACTTCTCCTCGACCACGAGGGTGGCCGTACGGGTCTCGCCCAGCACGTTGCCGGAGACGACCTTGACCGCGCCGAACTCGCCGAGGGATCGGGCGAGGCTGAGCACGACTCCGTAGATCACCCCCCACTTGATCGCCGGCAGGGTGATCCGGCGGAACGTCTGTACGGCGTTGGCGCCGAGGCTGCGGGCGGCCTGTTCCTGTTCGTCGCCGACCTCCTGCAGGATCGGTACGACCTCCCGGATGACCAGCGGCAGCGCCACGAAGACGGTGGCCATCACCATGCCCGGCGTGGCGAAGATGATCTGCAGACCGGCCGATTCGAGAGTCGGGCCGAACCAGCCTTCGCGGCCGCCGTAGACCAGGACCAGCGCGAGGCCGACGACGATGGGTGAGACCGACAGCGGCACGTCGAGCAGGGCGTTGAGGGTCCGCTTGCCGGGGAAGTCGTAGCGGACCAGCAGAATCGAGATGCCGACGCCGAACACCGTGTTGATCACGACGGCGGTCACCGCGATGACGACGGTGAGCCGCAGCGCGTGGGTGACATCGGGATCGGTGAGGATGTCGTTGAGGCTGGTGAAGCCGTCGGCGAACGCGTTGCGGGCGACCAGGTACAGCGGCCAGGCGACCAGGAGGAACAGGTAGGCCGTGACCACGGCCCGCAGGACGTAACGGCCGGGACGGCGGCCGACCTGGGTACGGGTGACGATCGAGTGTTCAGCCACGGCGCATCACCCTCCGCTGGATGACGTCGAGTACGACGATGACGGCCAACGAGATGGCCAGCAGCACCACCGCGACCGCCGCCGCGCTGTCGAGGTTGTCGTTCTCGATGCTGCTGAGGATGCGTACCGAGGCCACCTCGGTACGCATCGGCAGGTTGCCGGTGAGCAGGACCAGTGAGCCGTACTCGCCGACCGCGCGGGCGAACGACAGTGCGGCGCCGGCCGCGATGGCCGGGGTGAGGCTCGGCAGGATGATCCGGCGGAAGGTGGTGAACCGGCTGGCGCCCAGCGACGCCGCCGCCTCCTCGATCTCGGGGTCGAGTTCGGCCAGCACCGGCTGCACGGTGCGCACGATGAACGGCAGCGTGACGAAGAGGAAGGCCAGGAACACGGCGATCCGGGTGTTGGCGATGTTCACCCCGAGCGGGCTGCCCGGCCCGTACAGCGCCAGCAGCACCAGGCCGGCGACGATCGTCGGCAGCGCGAACGGCACGTCGATGAGGATCTCCAACGCGCGTTTGCCGAAGAAGCGGTCCCGCACCAGCACCCAGGCGATCAGGGTGCCCATGACGATGTTGACCAGGGTGACGAGCAGCGCGGTGCCCACGGTGAGCCGGATGGTGGCGGCGGTCTGGTCGTTGGTGACCGTACGCCAGAAGCCGGCCCACCCGCCGTCGGCCGCGGCCACCGCGACGGCGGCCAGTGGGATCAGCACGAGCAGGCTGAACCACACCATCGCCACGCCGAGGCCCAGCCCGGAGACCCGGGTCAGCGGCAGGCCGCCCCGCAGCGACCGGCGGTGGGCCGCCGGTCGCTGCGGGGCGAGCGTGGACGAGGTCACTTCGCCTTCCCGGAGGCCGCGATGACCTTGGTGATGATGCCGTCGTTCTCGTCGAAGAACTTCTTGGACAGCGCCGACCAGCTCTCGAAGTCCTGGTCGACGGTGAGCAGCTGCTTCGGGGCGGGGAACGGGTTGTTCGGGTCGTTCGCACCCTCGATGCCGCTGGTGTCGACGCCGTCGATGATCGGCCGGAAGCCGGTGAGCGCGAACTGCCGCTGACCCTGCGGACCGAGTACGAACTCCAGCCACTCCTTGGCCTTCGGATCGGCGTCCTTCAGGATCGCGCCGGGGTTCTGGATCAGGATGGTGGTGTCGGGCAGCACCCAGTCGAGTTCCTCGCCGTTCTGCCGGGCCAGGATGGTCTCGTTCTCGTAGGCGAGCAGCACGTCGCCGGTGCCACCGAGGAAGGTCGTGGTGGCGTCCCGGCCGCTGTTGGGCAGCGACACGACGTTGGCGAAGAGCTTGGTCAGGAACTCCTCGGCCTGGGCGTCGGTGCCGCCGTTGGCGGAGATGTGCCCCCAGGCGGCGAGGGCGTTCCACCGGGCGGCGCCGGACGAGGCGGGGTTGGGCGTCACGATGCCGATGCCGGGTTTGATCAGGTCGTCCCAGCCCTGGATGTTCTTGGGGTTGCCCTTGCGCACCGCGAGCACCACGACCGAGGAGGAGACGATGCCCTTGTTCGGGCCGTCGTCCCAGGCCTCGTCCACCTGCCCGGACTCGACCAGCCGGGTGACGTCGCTGGTCACCGAGAAGTGCACGTAGTCGGCCTTCAGGCCGGACACCACGGCCCGGGACTGGTCGCCGGAGGCGCCGTACGAGGTCTTGAAGCGGACTCCGTCGCCGGCCTCGGTCTTGTTCCACTCCGCGGCGATGGCCTTGTTCGCCGCCTCGGGGACCGCGAACCCGACGATGTTCAACGTGGTGGAGTCGCCGGCCGCGCTGCCGCCGCCGCAGCCCGACAGGGCCAGTCCGGTGACCATGGCGAGAGCGAGGGCCGTTCTGATCCGGTGCCTCATCGCAGTCGTGTCCTCCATCCAGTGCGCGCCGCACTATATAAATCCGACCAATTAAATAGGGAATACGCCCGATTTGGGTTACCGCGGGAAGGTGCTACAGGGTTTGCGGTCACGGTCGGGCCACGATGCCCCACCAGCGACGCCGAAGGCGGCGAACGGTCGCCGCGCCCAGCAGGTGCCGGCGCGGCAGCTTCGATCGTCCGCGCCGACCGCGCACCGAATATCCCACCAACTCGACAGGTTTTCAAGCCTTAGCGACGCGGCAGAGTCGGGCTCACGCCACCCGTGGCGCGCGGCCGGCGGCCCCGGCCCCCGGTTCGAGCAGGTCGGCCAGGCTGGCCCGATCGACGACACCCTCGATGGCCCGGTGCACCGACAGCCACACCTCGCCCAGCCCGGCGGCCACCCCGTGGTACGTCGCCACCCCGGCCGGCGCCCCCCGCACCGTCGTCAGCGCTCCACCCGTGGCCCGCAGCACGTCACCCACGGTGATCTGCCCGGGGTCACGGGTCAGCGCATAACCCCCGTCGGCGCCGCGCAGGCTGTGCAGCAGGCCGGCGCGGCGCAAGTCCAGCAGGATCCCCTGCAGGAAGGAGTACGGAATGTCCTGACTCGCCGCCAGCGCGGCCGCCTTCACCACCTCCGGGTGACGCTGCGCCACCGCCAGCATGGCCCGTACGGCGTAGTCCGATCGCGCGGAGACGTACACGACTAGGCCCCCGATGCCCTACATACTCCATCAAACATATAGGGATAGTGGACAGCGTTGGCCGACACGTCAAGACAGACCGACCGACGGGCTAGTCCGACCCGCCTGCTCGGCGAGGCTCGGTGACCGACATCGCCCGCACCGCATCCCCGGCGAACAGGCACGCCGCCCGGTGCCCCGGGTCGACCTCGACGAGCACCGGGTCGGTCTCGGCACACTCGGCCCGGGCCTGCGGGCAGCGGGTACGGAACCGGCACCCGGCCGGCGGATCAACCGGGCTGGGCACGTCGCCACGCAGGATGATCCGGCGGCGGCGCCGCTCGACCTGCGGATCGGCCACCGGAATCGCCGACAGCAGGGCGGCGGTGTACGGATGAGCGGGCCGCCGCCAGATCTGGGCCGGCGTCCCGGTCTCCACGATCCGCCCGAGGTACATCACCGCCAACCGGTCACTCATGTGCTCCACGGCGGCGAGGTCGTGGGCGATGAACAGGTAGGTCAGCCCCAGATCCCGCTGCAACCGGCGAAGCAGGTTCATGATCTGCGCCTGCACGCTGAGATCCAGCGAGGCGATCGGTTCGTCCAGGACGATCAGATCCGGCTCACCGGCCAGCGCGCGGGCGATCCCCACCCGCTGCCGCTGGCCCCCGGAGAGTTCGTGCGGATGCCGGTCGGCCAGCTCGCGACGCAGGCCGACCAGGTCCAGCAGTTCCGCAACCCGTTGTCTCCGGGCGGCGGCACCGTCGACGAGCCGGTGCACGATCAGCGGCTCGGCGATGCTCGCGCCGATGGTGCGGCGCGGATCGAGGGACGCCTGCGGATCCTGGAACACCATCGCCACCCGCCGGCGCAGCGCCCGCAGCCGTCGCCGGGACCAGCGGGTCACGTCCTGCCCGGCCACCCGTACCGTACCGGCGCTCGGGTCGACCAGCCGCAGCAGCGCGAGACCGGCGGTGGACTTCCCGCTACCGGACTCACCGACCAGGCCCAGCGTCTCGCCCCGGCGGATACGTAGCGACACCCCGTCCACGGCGCGGACCACACCGGCCCGGGTCGGAAACCACACGTTCAACCGGTCGAGTTCGGCCACCACCTCGGCCGGTTCGCGCTGCCGCGGCACCGCGGCGTACTCGGTCATCGGTCCTCCCCGTCGGTGGCCTGCGGGTAGAAGGTGCGGACCTGGTGCCGCCCGGAGACCGGCACCAGCGGCGGCAGTTCGTGTTCGCACCGGGCGTCGCCGCGCACCGGGCAGCGGGGGAAGAACGCGCAGCCGGTCGGCAGCTCCCACGGGCTGGGCGGCGCGCCCGGGATGGTGACCAGGTCCGCTCCGCGCGCCGCCGGGTCGGGTCGGGCGGCGAGCAGCGCCACCGTGTACGGGTGGGCGGGGTGGGCGAAGACCGCGTCCACCGGCCCCTGTTCGACGATCCGGCCGGCGTACATCACCGCCACCGTGTCCGCGATGCCGGCCACCACCCCGAGGTCGTGGGTGATCCAGACGACCGCGGTACCCAGCCGGTGTTGCAGGTCGGCCACCAACTCGACGATCTGGGCCTGGGTGGTGACGTCCAGGGCGGTGGTCGGCTCGTCGGCGATCAGCAGATCCGGCTCGCAGGCCAACGCCATGGCGATCACCACCCGCTGGCGCATGCCACCGGAGAACTGGTGCGGGTAGGCGTCGACCCGCTGCGCGGCCGAGGGGATGCCGACCAGGTCGAGCAGTTCGACGGCGCGGGCGCGGGCGGCGCGGCGGGTCAGGCCGAGGTGCTCCTCCCCCGCCTCGCTGACCTGCCGGCCCACGGTCAGCACCGGGTTGAGCGAAGTCATCGGATCCTGGAAGACGAAGCCGACGTGCCGTCCGCGTAGCCGGCGTCGACGCTCCGGCGACACCTCGGTCAGGTCGGTGCCGAGCAGCCGGACCCGCCCGGTCACCCGCGCCGTACGGGGTGCCAGGCCGGTCGCGGCGAGCACGCTCATGCTCTTGCCGCTGCCCGACTCGCCGACCAGGGCGAGGGTCTGTCCGGCCTGGACGGACCAGTCGACGCCGGCCACCGCCCGGGCCGGTCCCCGACGGGTACCGATCGTCACGGCGAGACCCTCGACGTCCAACACCGGCGAGTCGCTCATGTGCTGCTTCTCCTGGCCTCGCTGACGGTGAGCTGACGGGGGTCGAGCACGTCGCGCAGTGCGTCGCCGACCAGGTTGAACGCCAGGACGGTGAGGAAGATGGCAGCGCCGGGGAAGACACCCAGCCACCACGCCTCGGTGACGAAACCCCGGCCGTCGTACAGCATCCGTCCCCAGGCGGGTTCCGGCGGCTGCACGCCGAGACCGAGGAAGGACAGGGCCGCCTCGGACAGGATCGCGAAGGCCAGCGACAGGGAGGTCTGCACGATCAGCGGCGCCGCGATGTTCGGCAGCACGTGCCGGCGCATGATCCGCAGGTCGGAGGCGCCGATGGAGATCGCCGCCCGGACGAAGACCTGTTCCCGCACGGAGAGCACGCCGGCGCGGGTGACCCGGGCGAAGATCGGGGTGTAGACCACCCCGACGGCGATCGTCGCGGTCAGCAGCCCCGGACCGAGCACCGCCACGATGGCCACCGCGAGCAGCAGCACCGGGAAGGCGAACAGGACGTCCATGCAGCGCATCAGGACGTTGTCGAGCCAGCCCCGGTAGTAGCCGGCGAGCAGCCCGAGAGTGGTGCCCACGGTCAGGGCGATGCCGACGCTGACCAGACCGACCTGGAGCGAGACCCGGGCCGCGATCATGACCCGGCTCAGTACGTCGCGGCCGAGTTCGTCGGTGCCGAACGGGTGTGCCCAACTGGGCGCCTGCAGCATCCGGTCGACGTCCACCTCGTTGACGCCGGCGGGCGCCAGCCACGTTCCGGCGACACCCACCACGACCAGCAGTACGAGCACCGCGCTGCCGGTGAAGGCGAGCGGGTCGTGCCGCAGGGCCGACAGCGTCCGGCGTAGTTGCCCCTCGCTGCTGCGCCCGGTCGTCTCGCTCATTCGACCGTGATCCTCGGGTCGAGGCGGGCGTAGAGGATGTCCACCAGGAGGTTCATCAGCAGGAACAGGGCGGCCACCAGCAGTACGGCCCCCTGTAGCACGGGGTAGTCCCGGGCCTGGACCGCGTCGTAGGTGAGCCGACCGATGCCGGGCCAGGCGAACAGCACCTCGATGACGATGACGCCACCGAGCAGGCTGGCCAGTTGCACGGCGACCACGGTCACCACCGGGATCAGGGCGTTGCGCAGCACGTGCCGCCGCACCACCGTACGGGTGCGCAGGCCCTTCGCCTCGGCGGTGCGCACGTAGTCCTCGGCGAGCACCTCCAGCATCGAGGAACGGATGAAGCGGGTGAGGATGGCGGCGGTGACCAGTCCCACCGTGGCTGCCGGTAGCGCGACGTGCGAGGCCCACCTGGCCGGATCCTCGGTGAGCGCCACGTAGCCCGAGGGCGGCAGCCAGCCGAGGACCCCGGCGAAGAGCAGAATGCCCATGATGCCCATCCAGAAGTCGGGCACCGAGACCCCGAACTGGCTGAACACCCGTGCCGCGTGGTCGATGAACGAGCCGCTGCGCACGGCCGAGAGAATGCCGAGTGGTACGGCGATCAGCAGCGCGAACAGCACGGCGGTGACCGCCAGCGACAGCGTCGCGGGCAGCCGCTCCAACACGATCGAGGTGACCGGGCGGCCGCTGCGGAAGCTGACCCCGAGGTCGCCGGTCAACGCCCGCCGCAGGTAGTCGAAGTACTGCACCACCAGTGGCTGGTCCAGCCCGGCCCGAGCCCGCAGCGCCTCATAGGTCTGCGGGTCGAACCGGGTGCCCAGCGCGACCCGGACCGGGTCACCGGGGACCAGTTGCAGCAGCAGGAACACGACCAGGGTCACGCCGAGCAGCACGACGGCGGACTGCAGCAGCCGCCGGATGACGAACCGGGCCATCGGATGTCCCCCGCCGGCTCACCTGGCGAGGGACACGTCGCGGAAGCGGATCGCCCGGTCGGTGCGTACCTCGTAGCCGGACACCTTCGTCGACCAGCCCTGCGCGACGTCGGGGTTGTAGAGGTAGATGTAGCTGGCGTCGTCGACGATCTGCTTCGCGACCTGCTCGTACTGCTGCTTGCGCGCGGCCTGGTCGGTCTCCGTACGGGCCCGGTCGAGCAGCTGGTCCACGGCGGGGTTGCGGTACTTGTGGAAGTTGAACGTGCCGCCGCTGTGGTGCTGGGCGTAGTAGAACTCGTCCGGGTCGATGTTGCCCAGCCAGCCGAGCATGAACGAGTCGAAGTTGCCGTTGCCCTGTTCGTCGAGCCACTGCGCGAAGTCCAGGGTGCGGATCCGGACGGTGACGCCGATGCCCTCCAGCTGTGCGGCGATGACCTGCGCGGCGGTGACCGTCTCGGGGTACTCGCTGGTGACCATCAGGTCCATCGTCAGGTCGCCGACCCCGGCCCGGTCGAGCAGTTGCCGGGCCTGGTTGGGGTCGTGGGAGTACGGCGCGTACTCGTAGTAGAAGGCGCTGTTCTGCGGGATGGCGGCCTGGTTGACCGTGGCCAGCCCGAACTTGGCGGCCCGGGTGATCGCTTCCCGGTCCAGCGCGAAGGCGATCGCCCGCCGCACGTTGACGTCGTCGTAGGGCTTGCGGGCCTGGTTGAGGGCCAGGTACCAGTAGTCGGTCGACGGCACCGACTGCACAGTCGGGTCGTCGGCGTCACGCAGGGCGGGCACCTGCTGCGGCGGCAGGTTGTCGGTCCACTGCACCTCACCGCCGCGCAGGTTCTGCAGGGCCACCGTGGGGTCGCTGACGAAGGTGAACCGCACCCCGTCGAGCTTCGGTTTCTCGCCCCAGTAGTTGTCGTTGCGAACCAGCTGGATGTTGTCGCCGGAGGTGTAGCCGGCGACGGCGAACGGGCCGCTGCCGACCGGCCTGGTGGTGATCTCGCCGGACTCGACGTTGGCCTTCTGCACGATCGCCACGCCCTTGAAGCCGCCGAGATTGGCCAGCAGGTTCGGGGTGGGCGCGCTCAGCTTGACGACCACGGTGGTCGGTTCGGGCGCGGTGATCGACTCGACGGTGCCGAACTTGTACGCGGTGTTCAGCTGCTCGTCGATGATCCGCTGGTAGGAGTAGACGACGTCCTCGGCGGTCAGCGGCGACCCATCGGCGAACTTCACCCCCTCGCGGAGGGTGAAGGTCCAGGTCAGCTGGTCGTCGCTGGTGGTCCAGTCGGTGGCCAGGGACGGCTTCATCTCCAGGTTCGCGTCCGGTTCGACGAGGGTGTCGAACACGTTCTCCAACACCTGGAAGCTGTAGTAGGCCGAGGTCTTGTGCGGGTCGAGTTGGTCGGGCTCGCCGCCGATGGCGGCGTTGAGGACCCCACCGGCGGCCCCGCCGTCGGCTCCGTCCACCTCGACGCCCTCACCCGCGCTGCAGCCGGCGACCGCCGTGAGCAGCAGCGCGAGCGTCGCGCCGGCCAACCCGAATCTGGTGCTGGACATGGTCCTCCCTGGATCCTTCCGGCCGTTGCCTGAGCCCACGTTAACCGCAAACCCGGCAGCCGGCAGTCCGGCGGAGGGCGGCCCGGCGGAGGGCGAGCCGCCCGCCGCAATGCCGCACACTGCATCGCCGGGGTACGGCATCGGGTCGGCCGCGTCGCCGCCGGCCTATCCGCTGACGCAGTTGTTGCTGGTCAGCCGCACGGTGTACTCGAAGTCGTCGTGGGTGATGCCCGACGGCTGGCCGTCGAACCAGGCCTCGACCTTCTCCCAGCCCCGGCGCTGCTCGTAGTGCAGGTGCGGCGCGCCGGAGTTGCCGGTGCTGCCCAGGCGCCCGATCTGCTCGCCCTGGGCGACCCGCTGCCCCACCCGCACCAGCGGCGGTTCGAGCAGGTGCAGGTACTGCGTCTCCCAGCGACCGCCGTGGTCGATCTTGACCCAGTAGCCGCCGCCCCGACCCCGGGGGCCGTCCGGGTCATCGGGGGTACGGCCGCCGAGCGTCCCGTTGATCCCCGCCACGGTGACCGTGCCCTCGTAGGAGGCGAGCACCGGCCGCCCCCACGACTCTCCCTCGATCGGGAAGAAGTCCACGTCGTAGTCGTCGTGGCCGGGATAGGTGCCCGCCTGCCAGGTCTCGCCGCAGGCCACGGGGAGCTGGAACAGCGGACGCGGGCCCGGCGGCAGCAGGTACGGCACCACCAGCACGGCAGCGGCGGCGAGCGCGGCCACCAGGCCGACGGCGAGCAGCAGGCGCGGTAGACGGTGGCGGCTACGACGGTGGGATCGGGGGTGGCCGGTCGTCACGGCCCAGAGCATGGCAGACGACGACAAGGCGACCCGCGCCGCCCGCCGGCTGCCGGACGAGCCGGTCCGATGTCTGCCCGGTCGTGGTCCGGCCAGGACCGGCCGCCGGCCTTGTGAGCCATCACGATCACCTGGTAGACATCGGATGTATTGCCGACTCATTGCGACGTGATGTCTGGGGGCGACGGGTGAAGCTGCTGCGGGTGGGCCCGCCGGGACGGGAGTTCCCGGCGCTGCTCGACGACACCGGACGGCTGCGTGACCTGCGTACCGTGGTCGACGACCTGGACGCCGCGTTCCTGGCGGCCGACGGACTCGCCCGGTTGGCCGCGGTGCACCCGGACGACCTGCCGGTGCTCGACGACACCGGGCTGCGGACCGGTCCCCCGCTGCGCCCGGGCAAGATCGTCTGCGTCGGCCTCAACTACCGCGACCACGCCGCCGAGACCGGGGCGGCGCTGCCCGCCGAGCCGGTGGTCTTCCTGAAGGCAGCGGACACTGTGGTCGGCCCCGACGACGCCGTGCTGGTGCCCCGCGGCAGCACCAAGACGGACTGGGAGGTGGAACTGGCCGTCGTCATCGGCCGCCAGGCACGCTACCTGCCGTCGACGCAGGCCGCACGGGACTGCATCGCCGGATACGCCATCTCCCACGACGTCTCCGAGCGGGAGTTCCAGCTGGAACGCGGCGGCCAGTGGGACAAGGGCAAGTCGTGCGAGACGTTCAACCCGTTCGGCCCGTGGCTGGTGACCGCCGACGAGATACCGGACCCGCAGGATCTGCGGCTACGGCTGTGGGTCAACGGCGTGCTGCGCCAGGACGGCAGCACCAAGGACATGATCTTCCCGGTGGTGGAGGTGGTGCGCTACCTGAGTCAGTTCATGGTGCTCTACCCCGGTGACGTCATCAACACCGGCACTCCGGCCGGCGTCGCGCTCGGGCTGCCGGAGCCCAAGCCGTACCTGGCCGCCGGGGACGTGGTCGAGTTGGAGATCGACGGCCTGGGTCGGCAGCGGCAGACGCTGGCGCCGGCATGAGCGGCGGCGGGCGGGAGTTCACCGGTCTGACGGCGGTGGTCACCGGCGGCGCCTCCGGCATCGGCCTGGCCACCGCCACCCTGCTCGCCGAGCGGGGCGCGCGGGTCGCCTGCCTGGACGTCAACCCTGAGGTACCGGAGCCGTTGCTCGGCCTGGCGGCCGACGTGGCCGACGACGCGTCGGTGCGGGCCGCGATCGCCGCCGCCCACGACGCGTTCGGCGGCCTCGACGTCCTGGTCAACAACGCCGCCGTCGGTGCGCTCGGCACCATCGAGAGCAACGACGACGACGAGTGGCACCGGGTGCTCGACGTCAACGTGGTCGGCATCGTCCGGGTCACCCGGGCCGCGCTGCCGTACCTGCGGGCGTCGTCGCACGCCGCCGTCGTCAACATCGGTTCGATCGCCGCCTGGCTCGGGTTGCCGCAACGGGCGCTCTACAGCGCCAGCAAGGGCGCCGTCCAGGCGCTCACCCTGGCGATGGCCGCCGACTACGTGTCGGCGGGCATCCGGGTCAACTGCGTCAACCCGGGTACGGCCGACACCCCGTGGGTACGCCGGCTGCTGGCCGCCGCCGCGGACCCGGCAGCCGAGTTGGCCGCGCTGCGGGCCCGGCAGCCCACCGGCCGGCTCACCACCCCGCAGGAGGTGGCTGCCGCCGTCGCCTACCTGGCCGGTCCGCTGGCCGGCTCGACCACCGGCAGCGTGCTCGCCGTCGACGGCGGCATGCACGGGCTGCGGCTGCCCGCCGGCGCGACATGACCGGCGTGCGCCTGGGTCGGTCGGCGGCGACCGTCAGCCGCCTCGGTCTGGGCTGCGCCCAGTTGGGCAACCTCTGGGCCGCGATCGACGACGCCGAGGCCACCGACACGGTACGGGCGGCCTGGGAGTGCGGTGTCCGGTACTTCGACACCGCACCGCACTACGGGCTCGGGCTCTCCGAGCGCCGGCTCGGCGCCGCGCTGCGTACGCTGCCCCGCGAGGCGTACGCGATCAGCACCAAGGTGGGACGGCGGCTGGTACCGGTACGGTCCGGGTCGCACCGACGCGACCCGGAGGGTTTCCACGTCCCGGCCGACCACCGGCGGGTGTGGGACTTCAGCGCCGACGGGACGCACCGCTGCCTGGAGTCGAGCCTGGACCGGCTCGGCGTGGACCGCGTCGACCTGGTGTTGATCCACGATCCGGAGGACCACCAGGCGCAGGCCCTGGCCCAGGCCTACCCGGCCCTGCACGAGCTGCGGGCCCAGGGCGTCGTCGGCGCGATCGGGGTCGGCTCGAAGCACTGGCCCGTGCTGCACCGCTTCGTCACCGACACCGACATCGACGCGATCATGATCGCCGGCCGGTACACCCTGCTGGAACAGCCGGCGCTGGACGAGTTGCTGCCGGACTGCCAGCGGCGTGGGGTGTCGGTGCTCAACGCCGGTGTGTTCAACAGCGGCCTGCTGGCCGTGCCCCGGCCGCACGCCGGACTGCGCTACGAGTACGCGCACGTGCCGCAGTCGGTACTCGCCCGGGTCCACGCGATCGTCGAGGTCTGCGCCCGACACGACACGTCGCTGCCGGCGGCGGCGCTGGCCTTCGCCGCCGCGCATCCGGCGGTCGCCGCCGTGGTGGTCGGCGCCGACCACCCGGAGCAGGTACGCCGCAACGCCGCGCTACTGACCGCCACGCCCCCGCCGCCGCAGTTCTGGGCGGAGCTGGTGGCCGAGGGGTTGCTCCGCGCCGACGCTCCCCTACCGGCCGCCATCGTCGGGGACGGCAGCCGCTGACGTTCGCCCGCCGGGCCGGCCGCTGCGAGGCTGCTCCGCCTCGGCGCGGTCGACGGCGCTCGCGGGCCGGGCCGACCGCCGGACCCGCCTCACGCACCGACCGGCGCACGACCTCGCTGCCCGGGTCGCCGGGGTGCGTCTCAGAGCGCACCGCGATCGACCAGGACGAACGTGGTGCCGACCTCGGCGTCGCCGATCTCCTGCACGTAGATCTCCTTCTCGTCCGGGTCCCACTCCACCACGCCGTACGTGTCGTTGAGGATGGCGTAGGAGGTGCGCCCCTCGTCGTCCTCGGCCTCCCGCAAGATCCTGAACATGGTCGCCACAGTCGGCTCACAGTCGGCGCCGATCAGCGACGCGTACCCCGTGGAGTCGATCTTCACGCCGAGGCAGGGGCGGCCCGCGGTGTCCGGGTTCAACGATCTGATCATGTAGTCGACGCCGACCGGATCGAGGGCGAAGAGGGCTTCCGGGCCGGTTCCGGTGCCGGCGCTCACCTCGTCGCCGTACGCCATCGACAGGTTGCGGTCGGCCTCCACCAGGTGCAGCAGGATCCGTCGGTGCCCGGACAGGGCGGCCCGGGTGTGGTCGGCGCCAGCAGCCGGTGACGCGGCGGGCGTGCTCCAGGTGGGCGTGGGTGTGGCGCCGCCGGTTACCGGCGCGCCGGTGGGGTCCGGATCGGTACGGGCGGTCAGCAGTTGCGGGCCGAACAGGAAGGCGGGCACCAGCACCGCGAGCACCGCGGCGGTGGCGCCCAGCGCGGCGAGCAGCCCACGCCGCTTCGCGCCCGCGCCGTCGACCGGCCCTGCCGGCGTCGACCAGCCACCCGGGTCGCCACCGGCGGCCGGCGGGTCCGTCGCGGTCAGCAGTCCGTCGAGCAGTTCCCGGGCGGTGGGCCGGGCGGCGGGATCCTTCTCCAACGCCCGGGAGATCAGATCCCGCAGCGGCCCGTCGAGCCCGGTCAGGTCCGGCGGTTGGGTGAGGATCCGGATCGCGGTGGCGGTGGCCGAGTCGCCACCGAAGGGGTTGCGGCCGGTCGCGGCATGGGCGACCACCAGGCCCCAGGCGAAGATGTCCGCCGCCGGACCCACCGGCACGCCGGCCGACGTGTCGAGCCGCTCCGGGGCCATGTACGCGACGGTTCCCACCACCTGGTTGGTCCGGGTGTACTGGCTCGTCGCCTCGAACGCGCGAGCGATACCGAAGTCGATGACCTTGATCCCGCCCGGAGCGATCAGGACGTTCGCCGGCTTCAGATCCCGGTGGATCACGCCGGCACCGTGGATCGCGGCGAGCGCGGTGGCCACCCCCACCGCGATGCTGTGTGTTCTCGCCGCCCCCTGCGGCCCCTGCGCCCGGATCACCTGCGCCAGGTTGGGCCCCTCGACGTACTCCACGACCAGGTACGGCGGATCGTGATCGGGGTCGGCGTCGAGCACCTCGGCGGTGCAGAACGGCGGCACCTGCCGCGCCCGGTTCACCTCACTGCGGAACCGGCCCCGGAACTCGTCGTCGGAGGACAGCTCCGGGTGGACGACCTTGACCGCCACCCGCCGTCCCTGCGACGACCGGGCCAGGAAGACCGTACCCATGCCACCCTCACCGAGCCGGGCGAGCAGCTCGTACCCGCCGAGTCGGGTCGGGTCACCGGGACGCAGCCCATCGTTCACGCCAAGCCTCCGCAGGTCGAGACCGCGTCGCCCGTCATCCGTCCCCTTAGGTCGGTGGCACGCCGCCCCGCAGCCTATCCCCCGATCACCGTCCTGCGGGCGTCGCTGTCGGCGCGACGCGAACGGGTGACGCGACCGGTCAGGCCGGCGTCGCCTCGCCGATCGCCTGGTCCAGGATCTCCAGCCCGAGGGCCAACTCCTCGCGCGTCGCGGTGAGGGGTGGCGCGATCCGGCAGGTGCTTCCCATGCCGGGTGGCGCTGGTGGCGACAGCCGCCGCGGTCGTACCGGTCGCGGCGGCGCTGCGCCGACGCGACCGGCTGAGCGAGGTACTGCGCGCCGGCGAGTAACCGGCCTGGCTCGTGGCGCTGGCCTTCCGGCTCCATCGCGCACCTGTTGGCGGTGGGCCGCTCGCCCGAGTGGACAACGATGGGCTACGGACTATGGCTGGAGGTGCCCCTGGCAGGTGCCGCCGTCAGCATCGCTCAGCGTGCCGTCCGGACAGATCGTGTTGGACCACGTCACCTGGATCATCGAGGCGCCGGTCAGGTCGGCGCCCCGCAGGTCGGCACCGGTGAGGTCGGCGCCGTCGAGTTTCGCCCCACGGAGGTCGACGTCGCGCAGTTGCGCGCCGATCAACCGGGCGTTGCGCAGGTCGGCACCGGCGGGCGGACTCGGCGGGTTGGCGGCCCAGGCGAACCCGACGATTCCCGCGCCGGAGACGATCGTGGCCAGGAACACCCGGCGGAGGGCGCGTTCGAAGGTGGCCTTCAGCGCCTCGTGGTTGGCCATCTCCTCGATCGCGGCGATGCGCCGGTCGTACGAGGCGATGCCGGCGCGGACCGCGGCACGCGCCTCGGCAGCCTGGTCGGGCTGCGGCAGCCTCTCCACCAGCTCGTCACGGCGCCTGATCAGTTCCTCCGGGTTCTTGCTGCCCTGGAGGTACTTCGTGCGTCGCTGGAAGAACGCGACCACCGGCCGCAGCTCAGCGGCGGGCTCGTGCCAGTTCTCGGCGAGGTCGGAGATGAGCACCTGGACCGGCAGCAGCACGCGCACCGCAGCGGCGATCGCGAACCCCACCCCGGCCAAGCCCAACAGGACACCAGCTGCGGCAACCCAGAGCCGTGCGGTCTCCATCGAGGTGGGCCATCCGACGCTGAGTCGCCCGATGTTGGATAGTTGGCTGCCGGCGATGAGGGCGGCGCCTACCGCCGCGGCGCTGCCGATGAGCCACTTGGCGGTGTCCCGGATTCGCTGGTTGGCGGCCGACAACGGGGACGACGCCGGCTCGGGGACGGTCATCCCGGCAACCCGGTTGCGCCGGGGATGGTGATCACGATGGGTGGTAGGTCGTCGTCGCCGATTCCGGGGAACACCGGGATCCGGTGCAGGAAGCCGGCCGTCGCGCTGACGTCAGCGCCCTCGGAGGCGCGTTCGGTCAGCGGCATTCCGTGCACGGCCTCGGCGGCGGCCGGCTGGTAGTGCGCGAGCACTGCGCGGACTTCGCCAAGCGACAGTGGCGTGTCCGGGTCGACGGTCGGCCCGGTAGTGATCAGTGCGGTCGGGTAGCCGAGCACCAGACCGTCGGCCGTGAGCCGGGCGCCGAGCAGGGGTACCACCCAGGGGGTGGCTTTCTCGACCGGCAGGGCGACCAGCAGCGGCTGGGTTCGTCCCTCCGGCAGGTAGACGGCGCCGATTCGGCCGAGGAACTGTCCGTCGGACGAACTGACCGGTGCGCCCAGTAGCCGGCGGGCGTGGGGAATCTGCATGGCCACCTTTCGGGTGTGAGTCGAATAGAAGCTTGCGTACACCAGTGCCCATATCCTGCGCCCGGTCAGTTTGGACAGAGATGCGAACCCCTTGACCTGTGTGGATCGGCCGATCGGTGCGAGTGCGACGAGGGGCGCGACGGTTCGGTGTACCGACAATAGAGTGCTGTGTATTCCTGCCGTGCGTGCTCCGGATGGGTGGCGACGTAGGTGACGACAAAGCTGGAAAGTCTTGTCAGGATTGCGACTGTTCCATTGACCGATGCGGCCGGCGTCCTTCTTGGAACAGCCTTCTTCGTGGCGCCCGGCGTCGCGGTGACGGCCGCTCACGTGGTGCACGACGCCGTGGACAGAGTGGTCTACGCGCCGGACCGGCAGGGCGTGCTGCGAGCGCTGCTGGTCTGGAACAAGCATCCGCGGGACATCGCCCCGGGCATCGAGGCGTTCATGTACCCCATGCCCGACCTGGCGGTGCTCGCCGCCCGCGCCGGTGAGTTCGAGGACACGCCGTGCGTGCTGCTCGGTCGGCCGGGCACCGCCAGGGAACTGATGGCGATCGGGTACAGCAAGCGGCCCGTGGACGCGCCGGGCTCCTTCGGTCCCGATGTGGCGACCCTCGAGTTCGAGGGGGTCGTCGAGGTGCAGGGCGTCGACGTCCTGAAGGTCAAGCTTGGCGCGGTCGATCCCGGGATGAGCGGCTCGCCGGTCCTGGATCGCGAGGCCGGGCGGATCGTCGGCGTGGTGAAGGCCACCCGGGGCGCGGGAAAGCCGCACGGCGCCTGGATCGTCGCCGCAGCCATGCTGCAACAGCTCGAGCATTCGGTCTGGGCGTTGAACGATCTCCATCATCGCAAGAATCCGGCGTGGCGTTCGGCGGTGGCCGGCGACTTCGAAGGGCCGGATCCGGTAGCCGCCACCCGCGACATTCTCGACGCGGTGATCCGGGAGGCGGGGTCTCAGCGTGACACGATGCCGGAGGGCGTCGACGCCGAGGCGCTGCACCAGACCATCTGGTTGCGCCGTAGCCTCGCCCCCGCCCGGTTGTCCGGCGAGAGTGTCCCGGTCCGGCAGCGGTGGCAGGTCGCCCGGAGCATGTCCAGCTTGACCGTCGTCAGCGGTGATCCCGGATTCGGCAAGTCGTGGCTGCTCAAGCACCATGCGATGCGGGCCGCCCAGCGCGCCGTGGCGCTGCTGGACGACGGTCGGTCCCTCGACGACTGCACCATTCCCGTGCGCCTGACCTGCACCACGCTCGCGTCCGAGAATGATCACGGCATGGGTGTGCGCGGGTTGGCCCGCACATTGGTCGCCGCGACTCTCTCGCCCGCGCAGGCCGAGGAGGACGACGGCCGTGGGTACGTGGCCGTGGTCGAACGCGCCCTCAACGACGGGCGGGTACTCCTGTGTGTCGACGGGCTGGACGAGATGCCGACCGGCCTGGCCGGTCGGTTCAAGCAGATCCTGGTCACGCTGCTCTCGGTGAACAACACCCTACTGGTGGCGTCGCGCCCGGCCGCGCTGGCGATCATCGACGAGCTTGCCGTGGGCAATCGCGAGGATCTCCAGTTGGTCGGCTTCTCCTCCCGGGAGACGGTCAACTTCGTGCACGCCTGGTTGCACGACCGATCGGATGCCGCCGACTCGCTACTGGCCGCCTTCGCCGACCGGCCAGAACTGGAACAGTTGGCCGAGGTTCCGCTACTGCTGTCGTTCCTGTGCCGGCTGGCCGATACCGCTCAGCATCAGGACTACCGCCGCTCCACGCTGCCCCAGTTGTACTACGACGTCGCCCTGCACCTGTTGTCCGGCCGCTGGCGCGGCCCCCGCAGCCCGGCCGACCGGGAGGCCATGCCGGACGCCTTCCTGCGGATGCGGGTACTCGCCGAGGTTCTCGGTGGCCTACAGGACTCCTGGCGCGGCGGCGTCGAGGACATCCCGAAGGCGGAACTTCGGGCCGCCATCCGTCGCCATCCCGACTACGACGCGGTGGCGACGACGGCCAAGATTCGTCTGACCACCCAGCTCGAGTCCGCCCCCAACCCCATCGCCGACCTGGCCGAACCGGTCGTCTGGGAACTGCTCCACGACGGGATCCTGGTGGAGGCCAGCGACTCGTCGATGCGGCCCACCGTTCGTTTCATCCACCCGCTCCTGCGGGAGACTCTCCTGGCCACCTACTTCGCCGGGCTGACCCTCGACGGCCAGCGGAAGTGCATCGACGAGCATCGGTGGATGGACCCCAGTTGGACGCGGGTCTTCGTGGCGGCGGCCAGCCGCGTCACGGATCCCGCCGCCCTGGTGGCCCACATCCTGTCCGAGGAGGGCGATCCCTGGGTCACCCAGCGCACCCTGGCGGCGCAGATCATCGCCGAGGTGCCGGACTATCGGGACGAGGCGTCGGCAGCCGCGGTACGAGACGCCATCCTGGCCGCCACCCAGTCCCCGCTGGTCTTCGAACGCCGCCGGGCGCTCGCCGCGTTGAGCGTCCTGCTGCGGTCCTCGGTGCGCCCACTGCGTGATTGGGCCGGCGAACGGGTGGCCGCGTTGGAGGAGTCGTCGGGCCAGAAGACCGGTACCGACGTCGAGGCGGAGATCGCCTACATCGCCATGTCCACCCTCATCGAAGCCGGAGACGAGGCCGCGCTGCGGCGGGCCCGCGCGCTCGTCGTCGCGGACAACTGCCCGCGGCAGCTGCGGCTACGCCTCATCAGCGGCCTCGTCGCCCTCGGTACCCGCCAGGACGCCGACCTCGTCCGCGAGCTGCTCGAACGGCAGACAGCGAGCAGGGAGGACCTGACCGCGTTCCTCGCCGTGTTGCGCCCGCATTCCCGCCCCGCGGTCGCCGCGGCGATCAGGCTGCTGCGTAACCGGCGGATGCACACCGACGCCAGGCTGGAAATCGGGCGGGCACTGCTGGAGTGCGGTACGACCGGCGTGGCGGCCGTCCGTGACACCGCCGGGGACCGCATCATGGAATGGGGACTTCGCTGCCGGCTGTACGCCGAGTTGATCCGGGCCGCGGTTCCCGACGTCGTCGGACCCAGCATGCGGCTGCTGGCCGCGCCGCAACCGCGGTACGAAGACCGCGCCGAGCTTGCTCTGGCGCTCATCGAGGATGGCGTCACCGATGCGGTCACCTACGCCGCCCACGCCCTGGCGAACAGATACGTCAACTGGACCGTCCGGGAGTCGCTCGCCCGCGCGCTGGCCCGCCAGGGCGAGGCGGGGCGTGACCTTCTCGCGGCACAGCTCGACCACGGCGGTGTCGCGCTCGACCTGAAGCTGCGTCATCTCTGCGCTCTCGTGGAGGTGCACGACCAGCGCGGCCTCACCGCCGCCCTGAACCTGCACAGCGACGACGGCGTACCGGCGTGGATGCGACTCCGGCTGGCCGACAACCTGCTACGCAACGACCCCTCGCTCGCCGACGAGGAGACGCTGATCCAGCTGGCCACGTCCGACGATCTGAGTCAGCCGCAGCGACTCGAACTGATCACGGAGATGGCCCGGCATGCGCTGCCGTCGACCGAGATGGCGCTGATGAGCGTGCTTCGGGAGCGCGGCGACGGGGTGGACTTCTGGCCGGACGCCTCGAAGCGACTGGCCGAGGCGGGCCGAACCGGTCTGCGCTGCCTGGAGGCGGCCGGCAGCGACCCGGAGCTGCACTGGAGTGTGCGCTGCGAAGCGGTGCTGGCCATCAGGAAGACGTCCGCGGCCCCGCTCAGCACCGGCGTGCTCGCCGATACCGTCGCCGCGATGCCGCCGATGTGGCACGGCCGGCTGGTTCTCGGCCTCGCGCGCAACGGGCTCGCGCCCGATCTCGCCGAGTTCGTGTCGATAGCACGCGCCCAGCGCGCCGGGTACCGCATCATCTTCGAGTTCCTCCAGCGAGCCGCGGTGGATCTCCGCGTGGTGGAGGAACTGGTAGCCACCGCGCGGGAACTTCAGCACAGCCAGACGTTGGAGGAGCCGACGGGGGAACGCATCTCTCTTGGCCCCAACCTACTGAAGGAGGTGGGCATCGAGTACGGGTCCGAGGCGGAGGCCCGCCAGCTGCTCGACTGGATCCTCGACCATCTTGAGAAGCAGGTTGGCCTCAAGCTGGCACGGCTCATGCTCGCCGAGCAGATGGACGAGTTCGAGGCGTTCATCGAGACGAACGACGAGGCCGGCGCGCTCGGCTTCCTCGAGCACGAGTTCCCCGAGTACCGGCACGTCGTCGACGCGACGTACACCGAGATCGTGGAGCAGCTGCGTAGCGGAGCGCTCAAGCCACCGCGCCACGACGTCGACCCAGCGTCGGGCTCCGCCATCCTGACCAACATCTCGCACGTGGCCGCCGTACTGTCCGAGTGGGTCGCCGCGGCCGACGCCGGACAGTGGGACCAGTGGGACAAGCTGACGCTCCGCAACGCCCAGCTCATCGGATCTCCGCTGGCCAGGCAGATCCTCAGGACCAGCACGTCCTTCGACCCGGGGTGGGGCCGCTACGAGGCCGCGCAGTTCGTCGCCGCACGCCTCGCCCAGAACGATGCCGAGCTGGTCTTCGGCCACTCCCAGCTGATCGACTGGTTGAAGGGCCGGCTCGAGGACGGGGACTCCGCCGAGGTGCTCTACGGCGGAACCTTCGCCACGCTCCGCTTCGAGGAGTACGCGGAGAGCTGGCTGTACGCGGCGATCGGCGCCGAACAGCACGGCAAACACGACCTGGCGCTGCAGTTCGTGCGGTGGGCCGGCCAGTACGGTCCCCCGGCGGAGAAGCAGAACGGCCTCGCGGCTCTCGAACAGCTCCAACTCAGCCTCGGCTGGAGCGACGAGGTGGCCGGTGAGCTGATGAAGGCGTACGTCCGGGGTGTGGAGACGACACCGCTGGGCGCCTACGAGCGGGCGGTCGAGCGCGACCCGACGTCATCGGTGAACCACTTCAACCTCGGTATCGCCCTGCAACGCGCCGGCCGGCACGCCGAAGCCGTCGAGGCCTACCGTCGGGCGGTCGAGATCCTGCCGGACGCGAGGCAGCGTCGGGCGCTGGCCCACGCGCTGTCGGAGACCGGCCGGCACGAAGAAGCCCTGACCGAGGTGGACATCGTGCTCGAACTGGACCGGTCCGACCACCTCGCGCACGGGATCCGCGGCGGAGTCCTCATCGGGCTCGGCCGCGCGCAGGAGGCGGTCGAGGCGTACGCCGAAGCGACCCGGTTGGCCCCGACCAACCCGTACCACACGGCCAACTTCGCCTCCGCGTTGCGGGCAGTCGGCCGCGTTGACGAGGCGATGGAGATGCTGCACGGGGCCATCGCGCTACGCCCCAAGGCACCACAGCTGCGGCGTTCCTTGATCTACGCCCAACTGGAACTGGACCGCCCGGAGGACGCGCTCGCCACCGTCGCTGACGCGCTCGCCGCCGACCCGACCGATCCGATCACGCACGACGTGCACGGCATCGTCCTCAACAACCTGGGACGGTATGCCGAGGCGGCCGAGGCGCTGGCCGAGGCGGTGCGGCTGAACCCGACGCTGAGTGGGAGCCGGGCCAACTACGGCGAGGCGCTGATCCTCAGCGGCCGGCCGGCGGACGCGGAACGCGAACTACGCGAGGCCATCCGGATCGGGCCCAACAACGAGATCGAAGCGATCGTGCTGCTCGCGATCACGGTCCATCCACGAGACGTCGACGAGGCCGACCGCCTCGCGCGCCAGGGGCTGACGTGCCGGATGCAGGCGAACATCTCGCCGTTCCGGCACGGCGAGCTGCGATCCATCGCCCGGTTGCTGATCGGCGACGCCGACGGCGCGATCGCCGAGATCCAGCAGGTGGCCGACCGACGGCGTCCGGGTGACCACCGGCAGGAGCCGCTGTACGACCTGCTGCGCTCGTTCCTGTCGCCCGAGCCGGTCGACGCCGTGCTCGCGGCGTGGCCGTCGGCGGG